>NZ_JAATOO010000004.1 GCF_011806575.1 Vibrio hepatarius | reverse complement strand
GAGAGACTTGAACTCTCACACCTTGCGGCGCCAGAACCTAAATCTGGTGCGTCTACCAATTCCGCCACTTCCGCATCTATTCCTAAACGCTCTTAATAAAAAGAACAGTTAGGAATGGTGGCTACGACGGGATTCGAACCTGTGACCCCATCATTATGAGTGATGTGCTCTAACCAGCTGAGCTACGTAGCCAAAACCATGTTTTTGTTCTCGTTGATTCGTTGCCTTATCGTCGGGAACGGCGCGCATTATGCGAAGTTGAGTTAGATCCGTCAATAGTTTTTTTGAATAAATTGGCCAAAACGACTCGTTCGGTTTCTTTTTAAACAAAGAGGCGTGTTAATGATCGAAAACAGATAACAAAATGACATTCCACTTTGAATTAAAATGGTTTTCAATCGAACAGATAAACAAAAGCCAGCAATGAAGCTGGCTTTTAAACTCAATAACTTGGGTAAAAGTTATACGTTGAAACGGAAGTGAACAACGTCACCGTCTTTAACGATGTAATCTTTACCTTCTAGACGCCATTTACCTGCGTCTTTTGCACCACTTTCACCGTTGTATTGGATAAAGTCGTCGTAACCAACAACTTCAGCACGGATGAAGCCTTTTTCGAAGTCAGTGTGGATCTTACCCGCTGCTTGTGGTGCTGTTGCACCTACAGGAATTGTCCAAGCGCGAACTTCTTTTACACCTGCCGTGAAGTAAGTGTGCAGAGTCAGCAGTTCGTAACCAGAACGAATTACACGGTTAAGCCCCGGTTCTTCGATACCCATATCTGCTAGGAATTCTTCACGGTCTTCGTCTTCAAGTTCAGACAGTTCAGACTCGATAGCCGCACACACTGGTACAACGACGTTGTTTTCTTTTTCTGCGAACTCGCGAACCGCGTCTAGGTACGGGTTATTTTCGAAACCGTCTTCGTTTACGTTCGCAATGTACATCGTTGGCTTCAAAGTTAAGAAGTTTAGGTAGCCGATTGCTGCCAACTCTTCTTTTGATAGCTCAACTGTGCGTGCCATGCCGCCTTCAGTTAGAACAGGTAACAGTTTTTCTAGTACTGTTAGTTCAAATTTCGCGTCTTTATCGCCGCCTTTTGCCTTCTTCGCGTTACGCTGAATTGCGCGCTCACAAGAATCAAGGTCAGCCATTGCTAGCTCAAGGTTGATCACTTCGATATCTTCGATAGGTGAAACTTTACCTGAAACGTGAACAATGTTTTCGTTCTCAAAACAACGTACAACATGACCGATCGCGTCAGTTTCACGGATGTTTGCTAGGAATTTGTTGCCCAGACCTTCACCGCGAGATGCGCCTGCCACTAGACCTGCGATGTCTACGAATTCCATTGTTGTAGGTAGAACTCTCTGTGGGTTAACGATTTTCGCTAATGCATCCAGACGTAGATCTGGCACTGGTACAACACCGGTATTTGGTTCGATTGTACAGAACGGGAAGTTCGCTGCTTCGATGCCCGCTTTAGTTAGTGCGTTAAACAGAGTTGATTTACCAACGTTTGGTAGGCCAACGATGCCACATTTAAAACCCATGATGATAACCTTATTCAGCTTTGAACGTGTGTAGACGGTTTTGCGCTTTTGATAAGCCATCCTTTAATAGAATGTCTAGACAGCGAACAGATTCGTCTGCTGCTGCATCAAGAAGCTCTTGCTCTTTTGCTGGGGCTTTACCCAGAACAAAACCCGCTACTTTATCTTTGTGTCCAGGATGGCCAATACCAATCCTTAAACGATAAAAATCTTTGCAGTTTCCAAGTTTGCTAATTGTGTCGCGAAGGCCGTTGTGACCACCGTGACCACCACCTTTCTTAAACTTAGCGACACCTGGCGGCAAATCCAGCTCATCGTGCGCTACCATGATCTCTTCTGGTTTGATTTGATAGAACTTCGCCATCGCAGCAATTGCTTTACCAGAAAGATTCATAAAAGTGGTAGGGATAAGCAGGCGTAGATCCTGACCATTCATCATAATGCGTCCGGTCATACCAAAGAATTTTGCTTCATTCTTTAGCGTGATGTTGTGGACGCGTGCTAGTTCTTCTACTACCCAAGCCCCCGCGTTATGTCGAGTTTTTGCATATTCAGGCCCAGGATTAGCTAGGCCGACGAGAAGTTTAATTTGTTGACTCAAGGTTAGGATCTCTCTTGGAATCTCAAAAAGCGCAGTATGATAGCATAGATTTCTCACATCGGGCGAGGTGAGAAAAAAGCAGATACTGAAAATAAAAAACACCCCAAGAGGGGTGTTTTAAAAATGGATAGCTAATCTGAGATTAGTTAAACATCGCAGAGATAGATTCTTCGTTGCTGATGCGACGAATTGCTTCTGCTAGCATGCGAGAAAGGCTTAGTGTGGTTACTTTACCTGTCGCGTCCATCTCTTTAGACATAGTGATTGAGTCAGTGACGATTACTTGGTCTAGAACAGAGTTACCGATGTTTTGTGCAGCATTGCCTGAGAATACAGCGTGTGTTGCGTATGCGAATACACGCTTAGCGCCACGCTCTTTAAGTGCTTCAGCTGCTTTACATAGTGTGCCACCCGTGTCGATCATGTCGTCAACGATCACGCAGTCGCGACCTTCAACATCACCGATTAGGTTCATTACTTCAGATACGTTTGCACGTGGGCGACGCTTGTCAACAATAGCGATATCGATATCACCTAGCGCTTTAGCCGTTGCACGAGCACGAACAACACCGCCAAGGTCAGGAGAAACCACTACTGGGTTTTCTAGGCCACGAGCTTGCATGTCTTCAAGAAGCACTGGAGTACCGAAGATGTTATCTACTGGTACATCGAAGAAACCTTGAATTTGTTCAGCGTGAAGGTCGATAGTAAGAACGCGGTCAACGCCAACGTTAGAAAGGAAATCTGCAACAACTTTAGCAGTGATTGGAACACGAGCAGAGCGAACACGACGGTCTTGACGAGCGTAACCGAAGTAAGGGATAACTGCAGTAATACGGCCCGCTGAAGCGCGGCGCATTGCGTCAATCATCACTACTAGTTCCATTAGGTTGTCGTTAGTTGGTGCGCAGGTAGATTGGATGATGAAAACATCGCTACCACGTACGTTTTCGTTGATTTGAACAGCGACTTCGCCGTCAGAGAAACGAGAAACAGATGCGTCACCAAGAGAGATGTAAAGACGATCAGCAATACGTTGGGCTAGTTCAGGTGTAGCGTTACCAGCAAATAGCTTCATATCAGGCACGGTGGAAACCTCAGGGTTGCGTCCAGTTTTTAGATAGATTGTTTGTGGGCTAAGCGGTACTTAGCGAGTGTCTCGTGCAAAGGCGAAGTATTTTTGCCTTGTGCAACAAATGCTGAGACATTGTCAGGTAATTGTTTAAAGACATTTTGTGCTTCGTTTTTGCTCGAAAATTCAGCAAAAACGCACGATCCAGTCCCCGTCAATCTTGACGGCGCATATTGTAGCAGCCATGAAAGTTGCTTATCAACCTCTTGGTAGAGCATTCGAACAATTTTTTCGCAATCGTTTCCGTAATCACTGTCAAGAAGCGTTGCCAGCTCTCGTTTAGGCGTATTTCTAGTCAAATTTGGGTGAGTGAAGATATCGACTGTCGCAATACTCACATTCGGTCGGACGACTAAATACCACTTTTCTTCAGGCTCTGCTTTGGTGAGTTTTTCTCCCACACCTTCGGCAAAGGCGGCAAAGCCACGGGTAAAGACGGGGACGTCTGCGCCCAGTGTTAAGCCGATTTCCGCCAGTTCATCTTCTGATAACTCGGTTTGCCACAGGTAGTTGAGCGCCACAAGGGTGGTTGCTGCGTTGGATGAACCACCACCGATACCGCCGCCCATAGGCAATACTTTGTTCAATTGAATGTGTGCGCCGTAGTGACAATCGCTTTTCTCTTGCAGCGCGTTTGCCGCTTTCCAAATCAGGTTGTCTTGCAGTGCAACGCCCGGGATCTCAGGTTCAATCGTGATTTCGCCGCTTAGGTTAGCCGTAATGGTCAGTTCGTCGCCGTGGTCGAGAAATTGAAACAGAGTTTGCAGCTCGTGATAACCGTTAGTTTGGCGTCCAGTGATGTAGAGGAATAAATTCAGTTTGGCAGGTGAGGGCCAATGAGTAGTCTCGCTGAGCATTAGTTCAGATCCCAGTTTGAAATAACGATGTTGATTGAGATGTCTTGTTGCTTGAGTTTCAGCTTTTGCGGCAGTGGTATACTCACACCCGATAGCTGAACGTCGGTGTACTTGATGTATTCGAGTTCCCAGCGCTGACCATTGATTTGCTTGTTTAATGTCGCCACCGTGTTGGTGTCGTTGAGCTGATAACTGTCGGCACCCGTTGGATCTCCCAGTAACCAATCGGAAAGCTGCTCTACTGGTATGGTTAATCCAGTTAATTGTTGAATGAGCGTTTCAGCATTCGGTGAAGCGTAAGACTGGTCGTCATAGGTTTCGACAAATGCGCCCGCTGGGGTGATGGTTAAATTCAGTGCGGTTTGGCCTAAGAAAGTAGTCAAGCGGAGCTGGCTGGATCGCGGGGCGTGTTGCCATTGAAAATTGAGTGACTGGCGCTGCTCTGGAGAGATGTAGCCTAGTTTGCCGTTGGCTTTGTATTGAGCAATAGAATCTAAGCGCTGTTGGTGAGTATCCCACTCAACGTTAGTTGTACTCGGTTCGATATTGGCACAACCTGACAAAACGATTGAAATCAGTCCAATAAGCCAAAGAGGGCGAAAATTCGTCTTCATTGCTGTTTATTTATCCAATTTACTGTTGCTTTAGGCGACACTATATCACTGAAATCACGAACTAAAGAAAACATATACCTAATACCCTTTAATTAAATTGGGGCATCAAGTAAAATTCCGATCTTATTTGTCCATCATCTGATTCAGAGAACTCGCGATACATGTCTTTGCTTGCTATAGGTATCAATCATAATACGGCCTCGGTAGAACTGCGTGAAAAAGTTGCCTTTGGACCGGAAAAGTTACCTGAAGCGCTTAAGCAGCTCAGTGAGAATCCGGGTGTCAACGGCAGTGTGATCATTTCAACCTGTAACCGCACCGAGATCTATTGTGATGTAAAAGGGGCTGGGAAAAGTAAGATCATCGAATGGTTGTCTCAGTTCCACGAGGTGAGTCAGGAAGACTTAAAACCCAGTATTTATGTGTATGAAGAGCAAGCGGCAATCCGCCACTTGATGCGCGTTGCGTGCGGATTGGACTCGTTAGTGCTGGGTGAGCCACAAATCCTCGGACAGGTAAAACAAGCTTATTCCGATGCTCGTGAACACAAAGCTGTCGACTCGGCGATGGAAAAGCTGTTCCAGAAGACCTTTTCAGTGGCCAAACGCGTTCGTACTGAAACGGACATTGGTGGCAACGCGGTGTCGGTAGCGTATGCCGCGTGCACACTGGCGAAGCACATCTTTGAATCTCTCGAAAAGTCATGTGTCTTACTGGTTGGCGCGGGTGAAACCATCGAGTTGGTGGCGAAACACCTCGCGGCAAATGGCTGTGGCAAAATGATTGTTGCCAACCGCACTCGTGAGCGTGCTTTGCCGCTGGCGGACGAGTTTGGCGCCAAGATTATCGGTTTGCCTGAGATTCCTGAGTATCTGCCTCAAGCGGATATCGTGATCAGTTCAACTGCCAGCCCATTGCCGATTATTGGTAAAGGTATGGTGGAAACAGCGCTCAAAGCCCGCCGTTTTCAACCTATGTTACTGGTCGATATTGCCGTACCGCGTGACATTGAATCGCAAGTTGGCGAGTTGAATGACGCCTACCTTTATACCGTTGATGACCTTCAATCAATTGTTGAAAGCAACATGGAACAACGCAAGATAGAAGCGATTCAAGCGGAAGCGATCGTCAGTGAAGAGAGTGCCAGCTTTATGTCATGGTTGCGCTCTTTACAAGCTGTCGACAGCATTCGCGACTACCGCAGTAGTGCGAACGAGATTCGCGCTGAACTACTAAGTAAAAGTATTCAATCTCTAGCTGCAGGCGCAGACCCTGAGAAAGTGCTGTTGGAATTGAGTAATAAACTCACTAACAGACTGATCCACGCGCCAACACGTGCATTGCAAAGTGCAGCAGAGCAAGGCGAGCCAGCTAAACTCGCTATTATTAGACAAAGTTTGGGTCTGGAAGACTGCTAGTCAGTCGACGACTCCTAATTAACCCCCCTGAGTTAAGAAAACTATGAAAGCCTCGATTCTAACTAAGCTAGAAACACTCGTTGAGCGTTACGAAGAAGTTCAACACCTGCTTGGTGACCCAGATGTTATTGGTGACCAAGATAAATTCCGCGCACTATCAAAAGAGTACTCTCAGCTAGAAGAAGTCACTAAGTGTTTCCAAGCCTACCAGCAAGCACAAGAAGACCTTGTCGCCGCTGAAGAAATGGCAAACGAAGATGACGAAGAAATGCGTGAAATGGCTCAGGAAGAGATCAAAGAAGCAAAAGCGGCAATCGAGCGTCTAAACGACGAGCTGCAAATCTTGCTTCTGCCAAAAGATCCTAATGACGATCGCAACTGTTTCTTAGAAATTCGTGCTGGTGCGGGCGGTGACGAAGCGGGTATCTTCGCTGGTGACCTGTTCCGTATGTACAGCAAGTTTGCTGAGAAGAAAGGCTGGCGTATCGAAGTGATGTCAGCGAATGAAGCGGAACACGGCGGTTACAAAGAGATGATCGCTAAAGTGAGTGGCGATGGCGCTTACGGCGTACTGAAGTTTGAATCAGGCGGCCACCGAGTGCAGCGTGTTCCTGCAACAGAATCGCAAGGTCGTGTACATACTTCGGCTTGTACCGTCGCAATCATGCCTGAAATTCCAGAAGCCGAGATCCCAGAAATCAAAGCGGCAGACCTGAAGATCGACACATTCCGTGCGTCAGGCGCGGGTGGTCAGCACGTTAACACCACGGATTCTGCAATTCGTATTACCCACTTACCAACCGGTACAGTGGTTGAATGTCAGGACGAGCGTTCACAGCACAAGAACAAAGCGAAAGCGATGTCGGTACTGGCGGCGCGCATTATCCAAGCGGAAGAAGCAAAACGTGCAGCGGAAGTGTCAGACACTCGTCGTAACCTACTAGGTTCGGGTGACCGTAGTGACCGTATCCGTACTTACAACTATCCACAAGGTCGTGTATCTGATCACCGTATCAACCTAACCATCTACCGCCTAAACGAAGTGATGGAAGGCGATATGGCTAGCTTGATTGACCCAGTGATTCAAGAGCACCAAGCGGATCAGCTTGCGGCGTTGGCAGAGAACAACTAATCAATGTCGGCTGAACACAGTGTTGAAAACACACTAAAACAAGCCGTGTTACGACTTCAAGAGAGCGGCAGTGATTCGCCCTCTCTTGATGCCGCGGTGCTACTTTGCCACGCGCTCGATAAGCCGCGCTCTTTTCTGCTGACTTGGCCAGAAAAAATTCTTGAAGAGAAACAGTTGAGTGACTTTGAGCAAAACCTTCAACGTCGCTTGAATGGTGAGCCAGTGGCTTACATCATCGGAGAGCGCGAGTTTTGGTCACTGCCGTTACATGTTTCCCCGAGCACCTTGATCCCTCGTCCGGATACCGAAAGATTGGTTGAAATCGCTTTAGACAAAGCGTGGCAAACCTCCGGAGATATTTTGGATTTGGGGACTGGGACTGGCGCGATCGCGATCGCACTGGCCTCTGAACTACCTCAGCGCAAAGTATGGGGTGTGGACTTAAAACCGGAAGCGCAGCAACTGGCGAGTGCCAACGCACAACGTTTGGGTTTTAACAACACAGAGTTTCGTGCCGGAAGTTGGTTTGAACCGCTCGATACTGGTACGCAGTTTGCTTTGATTGTTTCCAATCCACCTTATATCGAAAAGACCGATCCGCATCTATCACAAGGTGATGTCAGATTTGAGCCGCTCAGTGCGCTGGTGGCTGACGACAATGGTTTGGCCGATATCAAACACATCGCCAAGCACGCTCCTGCGTATTTATCGGCGGGTGGCTGGTTGATGTTTGAGCATGGCTACGATCAAGGTACGGCAGTTAGAAATATTTTAAGCTCGCTTGGCTATCACCAAGTGGAAACGTTCAAGGACTATGGTGACAATGACCGAGTAACCATCGGCTGTTGGCAACCAGAAAAATAAGAGAAATCGACAATGTACGAAGGATTAAAACATTTCCATCTTCTTACCATAGCGATCAGTGCGACACTGCTTTCGGTGCGCTACGCATTGATGATGGCGAACTCAAAGCTATTGGATAAGAAGTTTCTTAAAGTATTCCCACACATTAACGACACCGCATTATTGCTTTCAGGCGTGGCGTTGATCTTTATTACCGGTTTCATTCCTTTTACCGACGCGGCGCCTTGGCTGACAGAAAAGCTAACGTGTGTGTTGGCTTACATTGCGTTGGGTCTATTTGCGCTTAAATTGGGTAAAAACAAACTGCTGCGTACCTTCTCATTCTTTGGTGCGCTGGGTTGGTTAGCTATTGCGGGTAAAGTCGCGGTAAGTAAAACCCCAATTCTTTTTGGTTAATTAATTAGGTAGGTCACCAATAATGCTTGAGTTATTTGATGAAGACTTTGATGCAATGGAACTGGCGGAAGGGGCGTTGGCGCTAAACCAAGCGATCAACCCAGAAACGCGCGTTCAATGGGCGGAAAATGAACTGCATCGATTACTACAAGAAGCTGAACTAAGCTTGGCTCACGAAGTGGATGAAAAACAACGTTTCGATGCTTTGCTGCGTTTGTTCTACCACCAATGGGGCTTTAGCGGCGATCGTGAGGCTTATTTCGATTCAGCCAACGCGTTCATTGATACAGTGCTTGAGCGTCGCAAAGGCATTCCGGTGAGCTTAGGTGCATTGCTGCTTTATTTCGGCCGTAAGCTTGGTTTTCCGTTGAAAGGCGTGACGTTTCCTAGCCAGTTCCTAATCAAAGTTGAGTGGTATGATGAAGCGCCGCAGTACATTAACCCATTCAACGGTGAATACGTAACTGAACATACGTTGGGCGCGTGGTTAATTGGTCACAAAGGCCCACTCGCCAAATTAAAGCCTAAGCATTTAGAAGAAACCGACAATCCGACGGTGATCGGTCGTTGGTTGGCGTTGCTAAAAAGCGCGTTATTACGCGAAGAGCGCTACACGTTGGCGCTCAAATGTACCGATCTGGCGTTATCGTTTGTGCCGGACGACCCGTATGAAATTCGCGACCGAGGTTATATCTATCAGCAGCTTGACTGTCATCAAGTCGCACTAACGGATTATCAGTACTTTATTGAAAACTGCCCTGACGACCCTGCGTCGGAGCTGTTGAAGAATCAAGTGAATGCCATGAGTGGTACTCAGGTAACTTTACATTAAGTTCCTCTGACTCAGAGCGAACCACGATATAAAAGAGAGAAGAGAATGGAACAGAAAATCGTCCACGTTGGAGACATCCCAGTAGCTAACGACAAGCCGTTCACCCTGTTCGCTGGCATGAACGTGCTTGAGTCACGTGATATGGCAATGCAGATCTGTGAGCACTACGTAAAAGTGACTGAGAAACTGGGTATTCCTTACGTATTTAAGGCTTCTTTCGACAAAGCAAACCGTAGCTCGGTACATTCATACCGTGGCCCTGGTTTGGAAGAAGGTATGAAGATCTTCCAAGAACTGAAAGATACTTTTGGCGTCAAGATCATCACAGACGTACATACAGAAGCGCAAGCTCAACCTGTCGCAGACGTGGTGGATGTAATTCAGCTTCCTGCTTTCCTAGCGCGTCAGACAGACCTTGTAGAAGCGATGGCGAAAACCGGCGCTGTGATCAACGTGAAGAAGCCTCAGTTTATGAGTCCAGGTCAGGTAGGTAACATCGTTGAGAAATTCGCTGAGTGCGGCAACGACAAAATCATCCTGTGTGAGCGCGGTTCTTGCCACGGTTACGACAACTTAGTGGTTGATATGCTAGGTTTCGGTGTGATGAAGAAAGTGTCTAACGGCAGCCCAATCATCTTCGACGTAACGCACTCACTACAAATGCGTGATCCATCAGGCGCGGCTTCTGGCGGTCGTCGTGAGCAAACAGTAGAACTTGCGAAAGCCGGTCTAGCGACAGGCATTGCAGGTCTGTTCATCGAAGCGCACCCAAATCCAGACCAAGCGAAGTGTGATGGTCCATCGGCACTGCCTCTGGACAAACTAGAGCCGTTCCTAGCGCAAATGAAAGCCCTGGATGACTTGATTAAAGGTTTCGATAACATCGATATCAAGTAATCAGTAATAACAGAAAGTTGCATCAAAAGGTTGGCTTAAACGCCAGCCTTTTTTATTGGCTGCTATTCCGTGTTGAATTAGCGATTTCGCTCTCAAAATCAGCCAGTTAAACCTACTTCACAGCTAAACGATTGCTTGTGATCATTTGGTGTGTCAATTGCAACTACGTTGATTTGTTACACATTTTTTGAGGCTTTTAGGTGATCGACTCTACATAAATATGAAATCTGTATGTCAGGTATTTATTGTTAATTTAAACTAGTTCAAGTTTTACTGTTCTCATCGGACGTCCTTTCCGAATTTGTCTATTCATTAGAGCAGTAACAAAAAAGCAGTGGAAACCCCAAAAAAGTTCAAAAGGTATGACAATGAAGCAAGGCCTGATCGTAAAAAGCGCATTGAGCGCTGCAATTCTTGCAACTCTAGCTGGTTGTGCAACTGCGCCTCAGCATGAGTGGGAAGCGGATAAAACTTATAAGCTGACGGTTCTACACACCAATGACCACCACGGTCGTTTCTGGCAGAACAAATACGGTGAATATGGTATGGCAGCGCGCAAGACTCTGATCGATGAGTTGCGTGCAGATATTCAAGCCGAAGGTGGTAGCGTGCTACTGCTATCTGGCGGTGACATCAACACAGGTGTTCCTGAGTCAGACCTTCAAGACGCTGAACCAGACTTTAAAGGCATGAGCAAAATTGGTTACGACGCAATGGCGCTAGGTAACCATGAATTTGATAACTCGCTAGACGTGCTATTCAAGCAAAAAGAGTGGGCTGGTTTCCCAATGCTTTCTGCAAACATCTACGACAAAGAGACTGGCGAGCGCATGTTCCAGGCTTACCAGATGTTTGATAAGCAAGGTATCAAAATTGCGGTTATTGGTCTGACAACCGAAGATACGGCAAAAATTGGTAACCCAGAATACATCGGTGGTATCGAGTTCCGTGATCCAAAAGAAGAAGCGAAAAAGCTGATCGCTGAACTAGAGAAAACTGAAAAACCAGATCTTATCTTCGCGGTTACTCACATGGGTCACTACGAAGACGGTAAACGTGGTGTGAACGCGCCGGGTGATGTGGCGCTAGCTCGTTATCTAGACGAAGGTTCTCTTGACATGATCGTTGGTGGTCACTCGCAAGAGCCTGTATGTATGGAAGCACCAAACGTTGTGAAGAAGAACTTCGCACCGTCTGACGAGTGTAAGCCAGACATGCAAAACGGTACTTACATCGTTCAAGCACACGAATGGGGTAAATACGTAGGTCGCGCTGATTACGAATTCCGTAACGGCGAACTAGAAATGGTGAGCTACGACCTAATCCCAGTTAACTTGAAGAAGAAAATCAAAGTTAACGGTGAATCTCAACGCGTATTGATCGAAGACGAAATCAAAGAAGACCAAGAGCTACTTGAGTTCCTACGTCCTTACCAAGAAAAAGGCAAGTCTCAGCTAGACGTTAAGATCGCTGAAACTAACGGCAAACTTGAGGGCGACCGTAACGTTGTACGTTTCCAACAGACTAACCTAGGTCGTCTGATTGCGACAGCTCACATGGAACGTGCGAAAGCTGACTTCGCGGTAATGAACTCTGGTGGTGTGCGTGATTCAATTGCATCTGGTGATGTTACGTACAAAGACGTACTGAAAGTACAACCGTTCGCAAACATCCTAACTTACACCGATATGAGCGGTAAAGAAGTTCTGGACTACCTAAACGTTGTTGCGACTAAACCTGTAGATTCAGGCGCATACGCTCAGTTTGCCGGTATCTCAATGACAGTGGCAAATGGTGAAGTATCGAACGTATTCATTGCTGGTAAACAGCTTCGCCTAGATGCGACTTACCGCTTCACAGTACCAAGCTTCAACGCGGCTGGTGGCGACGGTTACCCTAAACTGACTGCGCACCCAGGTTTTGTTAACACTGGCTTTGTGGATGCAGAAGTACTAAAAGAGTACCTAGAAGTGAACAGCCCAATCGACGTGAACAAATACGCTCCGTCTGGTGAGATTGTTTATAAGTAATTTGACATCAAATTACAAATCTCTTTAACTAGAAGCGCTGCAAATATTGCAGCGCTTTTTTATTGTTTGTATTTCCCTCATACCTTTCTATTGGAGAGCTCATGACTCCAGCTATTAATCTCGCTAAAAAGAAAAAAATTGCTCATACCATCCATCAATACGAGCATGACCCAAGAGCAGATAGCTACGGCTTAGAAGCGGCACAAGTGCTGGGACAAGACCCATCACAAGTATTTAAAACGCTGCTGTTTTGTATGAATGGTGACGCGAAAAGCCTCGCGGTCGCCGTGATTCCTGTTGATCAGAAACTGAACCTTAAGTTGGCGGCAAAAGCGGCAAAAGCGAAGAAAGCGGATATGGCTGATCCTGATATCGCGCAGAAAACGACGGGTTATGTCGTCGGTGGCATCAGTCCTCTTGGCCAAAAGAAAGCGTTGCCGACTTTCATCCATCAAAGCGCGTTAGACAAAGCGACCATTTGCGTTAGTGCGGGCAAACGTGGACTAGAGATTGAACTTGCACCACAAGACCTAGCCGCATTAACCAGAGCGCAGTTTGCTGAGTTGTGCATTTAAATCGCTGATAAATCACAGATAACAAAAAGGCTGACGCATCAACGTCAGCCTTTTTTGATTTAGTAGCAAGAAAACTTATTTTAGCTCTTCTTCCATTTGTGCGTTATCGACAACGTGGTTCTCACCGATGTCTTTTGGCAGTAGCAGGTTAAGTAAGATTGCTACGATACCACATAGGCTCACGCCTTGTAGGCTGAACTCGCCAATGCCAAATGCCATGCCGCCGATACCAAAGACAAGTGTGATCGCTACAATCACAAGGTTACGTGATTTGTGTAGGTCAACGTTGTTCTTGATAAGGGTATTAAGACCCACCGTCGCGATAGAACCAAACAGCAGGATCATAATGCCGCCCATGACTGGCATCGGAATGGTTTGCAGTACAGCGCCAAGTTTGCCGACAAGAGCCAGAACAATCGCAGACACCGCCGCCCAAGTCATGATCACTGGGTTGAATGCTTTGGTTAGCATCACTGCGCCAGTCACTTCTGAGTAGGTCGTGTTTGGTGGCGCGCCAACCATTGAAGCGGCAATTGTTGCTACACCGTCACCCGTGATCGTGCGGTGCAGACCTGGTTTCTTTAGGTAGTTTTTGCCAGTTACGTTTGAAATCGCCAACATGTCACCCACGTGCTCAACCGCTGGGGCGATAGCCACTGGGATCATGAACAGAATCGCGTTGATGTTGAATTCAGGGAAAGTAAAGTTCGGCAGTGAAAACCACGCCGCTTCTTGTACTGGCGTAAAATCAATAATGCCATAGCCAAGGCTTAGTGCGTAACCGACTACGATACCGCCAAGGATAGGCGTAAGCTTAAGAAAGCCTTTGGCAAATACGCTAAGCACAATCGTCGTCAGTAGTGATGCGCAAGAGATGATGATTGACGCTTGGGCATCAACTAACTGAGCACCGTCACCACCTTTACCTAGTGCCATGTTCACTGCGACTGGCGCCAGACCTAGACCAATCACCATGATTACCGGGCCTACTACTACAGGCGGAAGCAATTTGTGGATGATTTCCACGCCGCGTACTTTGATCAGTGCGCCCATCGCCACGTACACAAAGCCAGCCGCCATCAGACCACCCATTGTGGCAGGAATACCCCAAGTTTGAACACCGTAAAGGATAGGAGCGATGAAAGCGAAAGAAGAAGCAAGAAAGATTGGAACAGAGCGGCGAGTAATAAGTTGGAAAAGAAGGGTACCGACACCTGCACCAAATAGAGCGACGCTAGGATCCAAACCTGTCAACAGCGGCACCAGAACGAGTGCACCAAATGCGACGAATAGCATTTGTGCGCCTTGAATGGCATTTTTCATGTGTTTATTCCTTTAGCTGGCTAAAAGAGCAAAAAGTACAAATTTGCCCTGAATTAAATAAAATTCGCGGGATTTTATCACCATCGCAATCGATTGCAATCCGAACTGGATCAATTATTCCTTTTTTATTGTTCGAACACGCTCGAAGTCTTTCGAGAAAAGGCTTGGCTATCGTATTGATAAAATAGTGCTTTGGTTGCTCCGACGCCAATAGTTGCTTATTATCATGACCAAAGTGGTAAAAGTTTAATCTTAGGAAGCGTATGCGTCGTTTAGCTTTATTAGTCTTAGGACTTGTTAGTTTGCCTGCCATGGCACTGACAAACATCGAGTTGTACCGAACAGAAGTTCTTTTAGATAGCTCAGCAGAGAATGCCGATGCGCAAGCGCGTGTCGAAGGAATGAAAGAAGTGATCGTGCGGGCATCGGGTGATACCAGTGCAGCGAGCAACCAAGTTGTCAGTAAGGCGCTAAAGCAAAATAGTCAGTATCTGACGCAAATCAGCTACGGCCAAATCAACGGTGAACAGACGATTAAAATGGCGTTTAGCGAGCCACATATCCGTTCGTTGCTTAGTCAAGCGCAGTTGCCAGTATGGCCATCAGACCGTGCTAACGTCCTAGTGTGGTTGGTTGAGGAACAAGCCGAGCGCAATATTATTTGGGAACACTCTGACTCTGAGCTGTTAGCAGCAATGAAGTCTGAGGCGGAAAAGCGTGGCTTACCGATTACCGTGCCAGTTGGCGATTTTGATGATGTTACGGGCGTTAACGTCTCAGACCTGTGGGGTGGTTTTGTGCGTCCTGTCGGTCAGGCAAGTCAACGTTATCCGGTCGATGCGGTGCTGGTGGTTAAAGCGCAAGGCAATACCCTGCGTTGGACGCTATACGATCAAAAACCTAGCTCAATTGGTGTGACTCGCCAAGCGCCAGTTTCCGGTACCAATACTGGTGGCGACGCGGCGAGCAAGTTGATCAACCAAATCAGTGATTACTATGCAAAACACAATGCGGTGGTTGCGTCGAGCGAATCTTCAGAAGCGGTAAAAGTTCGCTTTACCGAGCTAACGGATGCGGTAGGCTTCTTCAAACTAGAGAACAACCTGAAGAAACTGAGTTCAGTGGCATCCATTGATATCGTGAAAATTCAGAATGACGAAGTGACGTTTAACGTACACTTGTTGTCATCACAGGCAGAGTTTGAACAAGAAGTTCAACGTAAGAACCCAGTGACGCAAATGGCGAGCATTGTCGAGCAACCCGAGGTTGAAGCAGTAGCGCCGGTTGTGACTCTACAAAGTGAGGGCAGCGTACAAGACCCAGCGACCACGCCAGCAGTAGAAGAAACACCTACAGACGTCGCGACAACGCTACCAGCGATCAAAGCTGAACCGGCAGAAACGATCCTCGTGTTTAAGTGGCAAGGCAAGCCTTATATCGCGCCCGTGGTTGAAGAACAGCCAACCAGCGAAGAAGAGGTGAGCGCGGTCGAAGATACGGTTGAGCTTGAAACGCCAGCGGCGGCGAGTTAACTTCAAAAACAATGAACAAAGAAAAGGGTCTGCATGTGCAGACCCTTTTGAGATTCTGGTGACGCATACAGCGCATTATTCAGATTCGAAACGCTCTTTCTCTTCTTTTTCAACTTTAGAAAGACGTTTGAGCTTCATGCCCAACTCTTGACCACGTGCTCTCGCATAAAGGATGTTGCCCAAAAATGCGATGGTGGTCAGTGCCAGTTCAACCAAGGCTAGCCAACGCTCTCCACCGTCAACGTAGAGAATGGTAAAGCCGTGCAAGAAGTAAAGCATCAGAACAAAGTTCGCCCAAGCGTGGGTATATGGCTTGCCAGCTAAAATTCCAGGTAGCGGTAGTAGCAAAGGAACCGCCCAAGCGATCGCGAGCGTGGTGCTGCTAATATGCGGGTGCGGTGAAAGTGATAGTTGCCACAACGCTATCCAGCTCAGCAGGGCTAAGTTGCCAAACAGAGCGAGTAGCCGGAACAGTTTCGTTTTGGACTGCATTTCCTGCATGTCTCTTAATCCTTCATTTTGAGTGCGGTAGTCGCTAAGCGTTTACCCAACTGCTGGGCAAGTTCAGCTTCTTCGGTAGTGAGCCCTGCTTGTGATGATGACACCGTGGTCGCACCATAAGGCGTGCCACCACTGGTGGTGGAGTGCAACTTAGGTTCTGAATATGGGATACCTAAAATCATCATGCCGTGGTGCAGCAGGGGTAACATCATACTTTGTAGCGTGGTTTCCTGACCACCGTGTAGCGTCGATGAAGAACTGAAAACACACGCGGGCTTATCGATCAGCTCACCAGATAACCACAGCGGCGTGGTTTGATCCCAGAAGTGTTTTAACGGCCCGGCCATATTACCAAACCAAACGGGGCTGCCCATCGCTAAGCCATCGCACTGCTTTAACTCATTGAGCGTAAGAACAGGGTCAGTCGATGGCTCGGTGCCACTGATTTCCTCAACGGTTCGTAACAAGGCTTCACAGTGAGGGATCGCTTCTATCCCTCTGGCGATTTGTCTTGCGACCGCGCGGGTTGAGCCGTGTCTGCTGTAATACAGAACGACGATCTTACAACTCATAGGATCTCTAATACTTGCTCTGGCGGGCGGCCGTGGCGTGCTTTGCCATTGTGAACAACCACTGGGCGCTCAATCAGCTTCGGGTTTTCAGCCATCGCGGTGAACAAGGCATTGTCTGAGGCATCGGCTAAGTTGAGTTCTTTGTAGATGTCTTCTTTTGTACGCATCATGTCTCTAACGTTATCCAGCTCAAGTTGAGCGTACAGCGCTTTTAGTTGTTCCACGTTAAGCGGTGTTTCTAAATATTTAACAATCTCTGGCTGGACGTTGTTTTCTTCTAGTAGCGCTAGAGTTTGACGGCTCTTTGAGCAGCGTGGGTTGTGATAAATCACGACTGACATAAACATAACTCCTATTGTTATTGTAGGGCTAAGAAACGGTCTCGCTGCACCATCAGTTGGTCAATGCGAGCGTCGTATCTTGCTTGTTGTAAACTTCCTAACTCCGCGAGTTGGCTCGCTTGAGTATAATACTGAATCGCTTTATTCCAGTTGGCTTTTAGCGCCAAAATCTCTGCGCGTGCCGCGAGGTCTTCACCGCTGTTGCCTAAATGGATGTTGGCTTCAGACAACAAGTGCCAGCCATTCACATCATTAGGGTTATCATGGGTATAACGCTGAAGAACTCTCACTGCGTCTTGGTTGCGCTCTTGTTTGATTAACACGTTGGCATAGTTAATCGTCATCACCGGGTTTTGCGGTGACGCTTTCAGCGCATTCACCAACATGGTTTCCGCTTTGGCCATTTGGTTTTGTGCGAGATAAAGGTCAGATAACGCATCGAGATAAAAATGGTTGTTCGGATCTTTTTTCGCCATCGGCTGCAATATCGCGGCTGCTTTATCGAGCTCTTTGTTGTCGAGATACACCAAAGCTCGTCCGTATTGGAAAGCGGGCTGCAGATCAGCTTGCGCTTTTTTCTCGGTTCGATCGAACCAATCTAATGACGATTTCGCATCAATACCAGCGTAGCGAGCAATCACTCTAGCTCGCGCTAAGTGGTATTCCAATGAACTGCTGATGCGAGGTGCTGGATAACGTTGCGCTCTGGCACGGCTATCGGTGATGCGGTCTTCTGGCAGCGGGTGGGTCAGTAGCATCGGTGGTGGTTTGCTCGCATAGCGGAAGTCGTCCGCAAGTCTGCCAAAGAATCTCGGCATCGCTTGAGGTTCGAATCCGGCTTTTGCCAGCGTTGATATACCAAAGCGATCCGCTTCTTTTTCGTTGCTACGGGTGTAGTTGATCGTTCCTTGCATGCTGCCTGCCGTAGTGGCGGTGATCGCCGCAATACCCGCTTGAGGAGCGGCAATTGCTAGCAACAATGAACCGGCCAATGCCGCAATCGTTGCTGGTGTGCGTTTGGCTTGCTCTTCCATACTGCGCGCTAAGTGGCGTTGAGTCACGTGAGCGATTTCGTGGGCAACCACTGAGGCGAGTTCACTCTCGCTCTGAGCGTGTAAAAATAACCCTGAGTGCAGTGCGACATAACCGCCAAAAAACGCAAAAGCGTTGATGTTGCGGTCGCGAATCATGAAGAAGGTAAAGGGCGTTTTAACGTCATCTGCGTTAGCCACCAATTTGTGGCCTAAACTGCTGATGTATTCGTTTAAGACCGGATCATTGACGATAGGTTGACTGCTACGCAACATGCGCATGTAGGCATCGCCATACTGAAGTTCTTGCGCGATCGACAGTGTGCCACTGGCAGTGGTACCTATGTCGGGTAAATCAATATTGGATGCGGTGACCGTTGGCGTCGCTAACGCGGTTGCGACACAAAGGCAGACCATAGAACGCGTGCGCTTAAACATAAACTTTAGATGATACTCCGTTAAAAACTGGTCCTAGCTTATTGTAAATAGGTAAGACTGATACTTCCTTTGACACTGATTCACACAGATGGTTTCCTAGCGGAAAGTCATCGAAACTTTAGTGACAAACGCAGAAGTCAAAAGCAAGTTAAAGGTGATTAACCATACTTTTATTTACACTGACGCGTTTAAAAAAACACTATACAATACCACCATGATAAGCATCGAGCGAAAGAATGGAACCGAATATTTTGGATTTACGCCAAGAGCGATGTCCATTGGCGCTGTTACTTGCTAAGCGTCACACTACCGGATTGGAAATCGGTGAGAGTTGTCAGATATTGATTTGTGACCCCAGCTCTATGACTGATATTAAAAAGTTTCTTCAAAAGCAATTATTTACATTTACTTGCAAAGAGAAGGATGGCTACGTTTGTATGCATGTAACGAAGGAAAAATGTTAAATGTTTGAAATGATAAGCAGTTGGTACAAAAGGCGTTTCTCAGACCCACATGCGGTCAGCCTTGTGGCGATTCTCTTGTTTGGCTTTATTACCATCTACTTTTTCGGCGACCTTATTGCACCGCTGTTGGTGGCGATCGTTCTTGCGTATCTGCTCGAGTGGCCGGTTGTTCACTTAACCCGCTTTGGTGTGCCAAGAACGCTCGCTGTGATCTTTGTTATCGTTGGTTTTAGCAGCTTGATGATGGTGGCTGTGTTTGGCTTGGTTCCGACCATCTGGCAACAGGTGGGGAACTTAATCAACGATATTCCAACCATGTATGTCGGCCTACAAGGTTTTATTGCTGAACTGCCACAACGTTATCCTGAACTAGAAAACTTCCAAATCGTTGAGTCTGTTGTCACCAATGCGAAGAATCAGGTGATCGGTATGGGCGAGACGGTACTGAAAGGCTCGTTAGCGTCATTAGTGAGCTTAGCGACATTGGCGGTATACCTGATTTTGGTGCCATTGCTGGTGTTCTTCTTGCTAAAAGATAAGCAAGAGATGATTCGAATGGCGAGTGGCATCTTACCTCGTAACCGCCGCTTGGCGAACAAGGTATGGCTAGAGATGAACGAGCAGATCTCCAACTATATCCGTGGCAAGGTGATGGAGATCCTGATTGTCGGTGGTGTGAGTTACATTACTTTCGCAATTTTAGACCTACGTTACTCGGTGCTGTTGGCGGTTGCGGTCGGCTTCTCAGTGTTGATTCCATACATTGGCGCCGCTGCGGTCACCGTACCCGTTGCGATGGTGGGTTTATTCCAGTGGGGCTTAACACCACAATTCTACTGGTTGCTATTGGCTTACGGCATCATTCAGGCACTCGATGGTAACGTTCTTGTCCCGGTATTGTTCTCTGAAGCGGTCAACCTTCACCCTGTAGCCATCATTGTCGCGGTTCTCGTGTTTGGCGGTTTGTGGGGCTTCTGGGGCGTGTTCTTTGCGATTCCACTTGCAACTTTAGTTAAGGCCGTTTGGCATGCTCTGCCTAGCCAGGACGGAGAAGAAGCTCAGGTCTAACCTGTAAATAGAAAATTCATTTGTTTTGTCAAAAAGCTCCGGATGTCACGTCTGGAGCTTTTTTTTTGCTGTTTATTGTAACGTTAACTTAAAATGTATTTAACATGAGTAAGAAAATGTAAAAGTTTCTACTCAAGAAAGCGTCAGTCAGGGCGATAACATTACTAATAAATAATAACTATATTAATAAGACTGACTATTGAGGGATTCTATGAAGTTTAGTCAAAAGATTGTTGCTGCAGCATCTGGATTGCTTTTAATTACGGTAGTTCTCTTGTCTATTCAGCAACTAAGCACCGTTAAGCAAGAAGTCGAAGCGCTTGTTGAAACCAGTCTGACTGAAATGGTCAATGGTGTGAAGAATACTATTGAGTCAGAGATGGAAAGCAAAAGAGCTTTGGCGTTGTCGAGCACAGAAGTTATTGAACTCGCACCACAAGACCGCCAAACGGTTAAAAACATTCTCGAAAATCCAACCTTAAAAGGCAGTTTCCTTGCGGTCGGTTTTGGTTACGAAGCTGATGGCTTTGTGATTGAGAACGACGACGGCTGGGAGGCCGGACCTGATTATGACCCTCGAGTTCGTCCTTGGTATATCGACGCTAAGTCGCAAGGTCAGCTTGTGGTCACCGCCCCTTATGTCGATGTTTCGTCAAAGAAAGTGATCATTTCGATTGGTACACCAGTACACGAAAATGGCCGCTTCATCGCGGGTATGTTCTACGATTTGGAGTTGGGTGGTCTGGCGGACCTTGTTAACAGCATTAACCTGTTGGATGCAGGGTATCTATTCATCGTGACGGAAGACGGTACTACGATTGCGCACCCAGATGCGGCCAATAACGGTGAGAACATGTCTAAGTACCTGCCACAAGTTTCGGTCGAAGAGGGCACTCACCAATTTGAAGCCGACGGCAAAGAATTCCGCGTTCGCTTTACCAAGGTCCCTTCTGAAAACTGGTACATCGGCGCAATTGTTGACGAAGGTATCGCCTTTGCTGCAGTGACTGAGATGCGTAACAGCTCTATCATTTACGTCGTGATTGGCGTGGTGTTGAGCGTGGCGATCCTCACCTTCCTGATCAGAGTATTAATGCGTCCTCTGGGTACGCTTAACGATGCCATTCAGGACGTAGCATCAGGGCAAGGTGATCTGACCAAGCGACTGGATACCAATACTGACAAAGAGTTTGTTCAGCTTGCAGAAGGTTTCAACCGCTTTACCGAAACACTACAAAAGCAGATTCAGCAATCCAAAGCGATTGGCGCAGAGATTTTGCGTGGTACTGAAATTACGGTACAGAGCTCTAACGAGTCTGCGACCGCGATGCACAGTCAGTTGCAAGAGCTAGAGCAATTAGCGACCGCGATGAACGAAATGGCGGCAACCGCGACGGAAGTGGCGAATAACGCCCAAGGCGCGGCAGGCGCTGCGCGTGAAGCTGACACCGCAACGCAAGAAGGTTCGACTGTGGTGAACGAGACGACCGTCTCAATTGACAACCTAGCAGCGCGTATCGACCAAGCGGTAGAAGAGGTGCAAGGTCTAGAGTCAGCAACGGCGAATATCGAAACCATCTTGAAGGTGATCAACGATATCGCAGACCAAACCAACTTGTTGGCACTTAACGCAGCGATTGAAGCAGCGCGTGCGGGTGAGTCTGGTCGAGGCTTTGCCGTGGTGGCTGATGAAGTTCGAACCTTGGCGCAACGTACTCAACAGTCAACTACCGAAATTCGCAGCATGATCGAGCAGCTACAAGCGGGCGCAAGTGCGGTGTCTGCAGCAATGAGCGAGAGTAAACACACCGCCGTTGATGCAGTCGAGCGTTCACAAGCGGCTGACAGTGCGCTGCAGCGTATTGCCGAGGCAATTCAAAGTATCAACGATATGAACATGCAAATCGCCTCTGCGGCAGAAGAACAAAGCTTGGTAGCTGAAGAAATCAATGCCAATACGATGAAGATTAAAGACCTGTCGACACAAGTATCTGAAGCTCAGAAGAGCGCTAACATCGCAATGCAAGTGCAGACAGAAAATGTTCGCGAGCAGGATGAAATACTCAACAAATTCATTGTGTAACCAAGATTGCGCAGACAATAAAAAACGCCAGCATCGAGCTGGCGTTTTGTTTCTTTGTTCGGAAATTACTTGTTTTCGTTTAAGTAATTTAGAACCACTTCGTGGTGGTCTTTGGTTTTGAACTTGTTGAAAACGTGTTCAATTACACCTTCTTCGTTGATCAAGAAGCTGATGCGGTGCAGGCCGTCGTAGACTTTGCCCATAAACTTCTTCTCGCCCCACACACCAAACTGCTCTGCAACGGCGTGGTCTTCGTCTGACAATAGGGTGAAGTTGAGGTTGTCTCGCTCGATAAATTTACCCAGACGTTTTACTGGATCGATGCTGACACCTAAGACGACAACGTTGTGTGCGTCTAGCTCCGTTTTTACGTCACGCAGGCCTTGTGCCTGTACAGTACAACCCGGAGTCATTGCTTTTGGGTAGAAGTAAAACAGTACTTTTTTGCCAGCGAAATCAGACAGAGATACTGTGTTGCCGTCTTGATCTAGCAAAGAAAATGCTGGAGCTGGAGTGCCTGCTGTTAGCGTGTTCATTCTTCTTCCTTTCTTACTTGCTGTTTTTTATAAAATTCAGTGAGCCTTGTACGGACAATTGCTGACAAAGTTCATCAAACTCTTCTTGAAGTTGCATCAGGTTACATTCTGAATCGACGCTTGCGGTAATCGCAATATGGAACTGATTGGATTCTCTAGCCACTTTTTCTTTTGCGACGGTTTGCGCGCTAAGTGACGAAAGCCCGATGTCTTTTTGTGCAAAGAACTGGGTAAAATGTTCTGTTAACCCGGGTTTATCGTCAGATTCGATAAACACTTCCAAGGTGTAAGAGGTGTCTAGCGGTGCGTGAGTAGAAGTACGCTTCATGATGGTGATCAGGTTATGTTCCTGACCAAGAAGTGGCAAGGTGGTTTCGACACGAGTGACCGATGCATTGTTGCCTGACAGCAACATGATTAGCGTGAATTCATTGCCAAAGAGAGCAATGCGACTGTCAACAATATTGCATCCAGACTGTGTGACTAGGTGGACAACTTGGTTGCATACACCTGGGCGATCTGTCCCCACCGCCGTAATCACAAGATGTTGAGTCATAGTATCACTTATTTTCTTATTAAGATTATTAATACGTTAGCTTAGCACAGATAACTTTAAGAAAAATGGCGTGACAGCGCTTTAGAATCATTTTTGTTCAATTAGCTCTAAGCCCGTAAATATCCTTACTCAGTACTGACACAGGGGCAAATAAAAGGCGTAATTTGCCAAATATCTAACATCTGATAAATATTCATCCATTTAGGTGATTTAAGCGGTGTTAAGCGCTTGTCTTTTTCAATCGGCTTAAAGTACCATGCAGAAAGAACAAATTGAGGGAGAAGGACATGTTTTCAGGAAGTATCGTAGCGTTAATTACACCATTTAATCATGATGGCGAAGTAGATTATGTAAGCTTGAAAAAGCTGGTTGAGTATCATGTAGCCGCAGGTTCAGACGGTATTGTCGCGGTTGGGACAACTGGTGAGTCTTCGACACTGACTATTGAAGAGCATGTCAAAGTTGTAATGAAGACTGTAGAGTTTGCAGAAGGTCGTATCCCTGTGATTGCAGGTACTGGTGCCAACGCTACTCATGAGTCTGTTACATTTAGCCGTTTGCTTAACAATTCAGGTATTGCTGGCTGCTTAAGCGTTACCCCTTACTACAACAAGCCAACTCAGGAAGGTCTTTTCCAACACTACAAAGCGATTGCTGAAGAAAGCGATGTTCCACAAATCTTATACAACGTGCCGGGCAGAACCGCCGTTGACCTTAAGCCTGAGACTGTGGCGCGTTTGTCAGAAATCGAAAGCATCGTTGCATTAAAAGATGCGACGGGTGATTTAAGCAGAATTGCAATTCACCGTGAACTTTGTGGCGAAGATTTTATCTTACTAAGTGGTGATGATGCGACTGGCCTAGAATTCGTTAAGCAGGGCGGTCAAGGCGTGATCTCAGTGACTAATAATATCGCTGCTGAAGATATGGCAACAATGTTCAGACTGGCGAAAGAAGGTAAGTTTGAAGAAGCTGAAATCATCAATCAACGCTTGATGCCTCTGCATAAGAATCTGTTCATCGAATCTAGCCCGATCCCAGTAAAATGGGCAGCGCATAAGATGGGCTTGATTGCGAACGGCGATCTGCGACTGCCTCTGACTGAGTTGTCAGAAAGTGCTCGCCCGATTGTTGCTCAAGCAATGTCAGAAGCTTGTATCTACTAAATTTAGGAAGAATTGCCGAAGAGAACTCTTCGGCATTTACTTATCAGGAGTTTCAATGAAATTGTCGCGCCAGCTAGTTCTCAGTTCGCTAGCTGTTTTTGTTTTATCCGCATGTTCCAGCAGTCCAACGCAGCGTCGTCAAGCAAAAGATGACTTCGAGTATTTAGATACTCCAGCGATGAAAGAGTGGAAACTAGCTGATGGTGCTACACCGCAGTTCTACACCAATTATCAAATCCCGCAAGGTGACTACCAAGGTGGTATTGGTCAGGACATCGATATTCGTCCACCGCAACAGATTCTCGAGTTAATTCCGGGCGCGCGCCCAGAGCGCAACAACGGCGAAACCACTTTATGGTTGATTCGTGAAGACGAGCTGGACAAAGTGTGGCAGTCGGCGCTGACGATGCTTGAGCAACAGAATATCTCTCTACGCGAGAAAACAGACTCAAGAGTTGAAACGGATTGGGTGGTTTGGCAAGCGGAAGACGAAGACAGCGAAGTCGGTGCACGTTACCAAATCGACCGTATTGAATCTGCGGGTCGTCACGGTTTTAAAGTATCACTGATCGACTGGCAACAAGGCGGCAAGCCGCAACCAGTTACGGTAACCAACAAAGAGCGCTACAACACGCTGATGACCAATATGGTGACAGCACACTACGATATGGAAGTTCGTGAAGAAGCGGCGCGTAAAGCTCAAGAGTTGGTGAAACACATCCCAATTAGCATGGGTACGGATCGCAGTGGTTTCCCAGTTATTATCGCGCGTACGCCTTACGACGTATTGTGGCCACGACTACCAAAACTGTTGCCGGAGATGGGCTTTACGATTGAATCTCGTAACCAGTCTCAAGGTACAGTCAAAGCCAAATACGCAGAGCCAAACGATGATTTCTGGAACGAAATTGGTGTTAATCCGGTTAACTTGAAACCAGGTACTTACACTTTCTTGTTTGGTGACTTAGGAAACCGTACTTCAGTTAACGTTACCGATGTCTCTGGTAAACCAGTAGAAGAGCAACTACTGAAAGATTTAGCACCTGTGCTAAGTGCGGTTGCGCGTAAGAACGCTGAATAAGCGCTTACTCTTTAAGACCAATAAAAAAGCTGACCATGAGGTCAGCTTTTTTGTATCTGTTTTCTCGATTACAGCGTCATCGCCGCGATCCAGCCGAAAACGATCAGAGGAATGTTGTAGTGGATAAAGGTAGGAACTACGGTTTCCCAAATGTGCTCGTGCTGGCCATCCGCGTTTAGACCCGATGTTGGACCTAAGGTAGAGTCAGACGCCGGAGAGCCTGCATCACCTAATGCCGCTGCCGTACCAACAAGTGCTACGGTTGCCATCGGTGAGAAGCCAAACGCAAGAGAAAGCGGTACGTAGATGGTTGCGATGATTGGAATGGTCGAGAATGAAGAACCGATACCCATCGTCACCAATAGACCCACAACCAACATCAGTAGCGCCGCTAGCGGTTTATTGTCGCCAATGCTGGTCGATAGTGCTTCAACCAAGGATTCGACACCACCGGTTTGCTTCATTACCGCCGCAAAACCTGCCGCTGCAATCATGATGAAACCGATCATCGCCATCATGTGTACGCCTTTAGTGAAGACATCATGTGTCTCTTTCCACGCAATCACGCCACCAAACGTAAATACCATAAAGCCAGCAAGACCGCCCACGATCATAGAACCTGTGGTCAACTGAGCAGAAAGAGCAACCACAATACCTGCGACGGCAACCAGAATGTTTTTCTTCTTGATATGGGCCATGTTGGTATCAACATGCGTCATCTCAGTCTCTTTGTACTCGCGAGGTTTGCGGTAGCTAAATAGAATCGCAGTAATCAAACCAAAGATCATCCCTGCTGCTGGCAGCAACATCGCCATTGGTACTTGACTAGCGGTAACGGTTTCCAAACCGTTCTCATGCAGGTTTTTAAGCAGGATGTTGTTTAGGAAGATGCCACCGAAACCTACCGGAAGAACCATGTACGGTGTAACCAAACCAAAGGTCAGAACACACGCGATCATACGGCGGTCGAGTTTCAGTTTGGCAAAAACGCCTAGCAAAGGTGGAATAAGAATTGGGATAAAGGCGATATGCACAGGAATTACGTTCTGCGAAGACATCGTCACCAGAATTAGCGCTACCAATACCGCGTATTTCAAACCTGTAGACGCCGCGCCATTCTCTTTGCCATGAATGCGTTTAATTACGCTGTTGGCTAACAGGTCAGTGATGCCCGATTTAGAAATCGCGACGGCAAACGTGCCAAGCATTGCGTAGCTCAGTGCGATAGTGGCACCGCCACCTAAGCCGCTTTCGAAAGCTGCGACCGCATCTTTCAGGCTCATGTCCGCGACTAGGCCACCTACAATCGCGCTAAATGTCAGAGCAACCACGACATTCACGCGTATCAGTGCTAGCACCAGCATGATACATACGGAAATTACAACTGGGTTCATAGTTTTCTCGTTTGTTGTGTTTACATATTAATTATTTTTGTCAGCATCGGCTTCAACCAGCGGCCAGCCACCAAGGGCCTTCCACTTATTGACGATGCCACAGAAAAGCTCTGCCGTTTTTTGCGTATCGTATAGGGCAGAGTGGGCTTCTTTGTTGTCAAATTCCATCCCTGCGGTCTTGCAGGCTTTAGCCAGTACCGTTTGGCCATACGCCAAGCCGCTTAATGTTGCGGTGTCAAAGGTCGCAAATGGGTGGAAAGGGACTCTTTTTAGCTGGCTGCGTTCACTTGCTGCCATAACAAAGTTATGGTCAAAGGTCGCATTGTGGGCAACGATGATGGCACGGCTACAATCCGCCGCTTTCTGCTCTTTTCGTACCAGCTTATAAATTTCTTTGAGTGCTTCAGATTCAGAGACCGCGCCGCGAAGTGGGCTGAAAGGGTCACGAATGCCGTTGAATTCAAGCGCTTCTTTTTCAAGATTCGCGCCTTCAAAGGGCTCAACATTGAAATGGATGGTTGACGCAGGATGAAGGTTGCCGTTTTCGTCCATCTTTAAAGTAACGGCACAGATTTCTAAAAGTGCATCGGTCTTGGAGTTAAATCCTGCGGTTTCAACGTCAATAACAACAGGAAAATAGCCGCGAAATCGTTTTTTTAGCGTCAATGCTTCGTTTTCTACAGTCATGTTGGCCTAAAATTGTGTGACAAGTGCAGCATTATTGCAGATTCTGATACTAAGAAAAACCGGATTGTTGAATTAATATTACGCACTTATTGATGGGTTTGTTTTCCCCCTGAACTACCCGGTATTACTTAGGGTTGGCTAGATTTTTGCATTATTCTGAATGTAACAATCAGAAGCGGCAAATTGACGCCTCAATAGCAGTAGAGAGAAGCCACACACCATGAAAAAACTGTTCGCAACCGGACTGACGTTCACACTGACGACTATCGCCAACTCTGTTCAGGCGATGGACGTCCAATATGTTGCGTCGCCACAACAGTCGCAGTGGCAAATGATCAGCAACACGCCGTTGGAATGTCGCTTAGTTCACCCTATCCCTAATTACGGTGAGGCGGTGTTTTCTTCGCGTGCGAGCAAGAAAATTAATCTCGATTTTGAGCTGAAAATGAAACGTCCAATGGGTGAAACCCGCGATGTGTCATTAGTGTCGATGCCACCTGCGTGGCGTCCGGGCGAGGGCGCAGACCGCATTACCAATATTCAATTTTTCCAACAGTTTGACGGTTACGTGGGCGGACAAACCGCGTGGAGTATTTTAAGCGAGCTGGAAAAAGGGCGTTACCCGACGTTCAGTTACCAAGAGTGGCAACGAAGAGACCAACGTGTGGAAGTCGCACTGTCTTCGGTGTTGTTCCAGGCAAGCTACAATGTGTTTAGTGACTGTATTGCCAACTTGTTGCCGTACAGCTTTGAAGACATCGCCTTTACCATTCTTCATTACGACCGCTCTAGCGTTGAGCTAAACAAACGCTCGTTGAAGCGCTTGGCGCAAATTGCTGAATACATCAAACACAATCAAGATATCGATTTGGTATTGGTCTCGACCTATACCGATTCTGAAGATTCTAAGAGTGCCAGCCAGAGCTTGTCTGAGCGACGTGCAGAAGTGTTGCAGGATTACTTTGAATCACTGGGCTTGCCAGAAGACCGTATTCAGGTTCAGGGTTACGGAAAACGTCGCCCAATCGCAGATAATGCCTCACCAATCGGCAAAGATAAGAACCGCCGCGTGGTTATCTCGTTAGGACGTACACAGATATAAACCAATCGAGCGCTCTGATATGTGCTTATAAACGGCAGAGCAGGGCGTGCTCACGTTGCTCAATTGATTCTAAACTTGGCGATCAGGTTGCAGTTGGTCGCGGTATCGATATCTTGCACCAGTCGGGCGATTTTCGGGTTCGGATGTCGCTTCATAAACTCAATCAGCGCTTTTTTACAGCAACCGAGTGAATCGACAAACGCGTCGCATTGGTTGTTTGGGCATTGAGGCACTAACGTCAGTACCTTTTCTGAGGCGAGCTTGAGATATTTGAGCTCGTACTTACTTTCGCCAACATTACGCCAGAACGTTGCCATGTTGTGGCATGAAATCACCGAAATCATCAGTCTGTCTTCAACGTCAAACTCGGTTTCTTCGCTGATACGCTCACTCAACGTTAGTGCTTGCTGGTAATGAAGAATACTGCGTAGGTGATCGTGTTCGCTCATCGCCATGTCAGCCAATAGTGTGTGTTTCTCCCATTCTGCAATGCCCATCTCATCCACTCTCCTTTAAAAAGACTGAAATGAGATTAAATGATAATTATTATCAAGTAAAGATAAATAATAAGGGCCGTGAAATGCAGCCCTTTTTTTGTCAGGTGAGATTAACCTTCCAAACCCGCGGTTGCTTGTTTGTTTTGGATAAGCTCAATCATGTAGCCGTCAGGATCTTTGACGAACGCAATGTGAGTGGTTCCGCCTTTTACTGGGCCCGGCTCACGAGTTACGTTGCCGCCAGCCGCTTTGATTGCGTCACAAGTCGTGTAGATGTCGTCAACGCCGATCGCGATGTGGCCAAATGCGCTGCCCATATCGTATTCAGTGGTGCCCCAGTTATAAGTCAGTTCGATAACTGCGCCTTGTGACTCATCACCGTAGCCAAGGAAAGCCAAAGTGTACTTGTACTCCGTGTTTTCGTTCTTACGAAGTAATTGCATACCCATAACATCAGTGTAGAACTGGATGGATTTGTCTAGATCACCTACGCGAAGCATAGTGTGTAGAATTCTTCCGTTTGACATTGTCTTGTGCTCCTAGTTTTCTGGATATACTTTCTCTTTGAATTCACAAAGGTCTTCAATAATACAGCTGCCGCAACGAGGTTTGCGTGCGACGCAAGTGTAACGTCCGTGCAGGATCAACCAGTGGTGTACATCAAGCTTAAACTCTTTTGGTACCACTTTAAGTAGTTTTTCTTCTACTTGGTCAACGTTTTTGCCCATCGCTAGCTTAGTGCGGTTTGCTACGCGGAATATGTGCGTGTCGACCGCAATCGTTGGCCAGCCAAACGCTGTGTTGAGAACCACGTTTGCCGTTTTACGTCCAACGCCGGGCAAGGCTTCAAGTGCTGCTCGGTCTTCAGGCACTTCGCCACCGTGCTGCTCAAGCAAGATCTTACACGTCTTAATGATGTTTTCTGCTTTAGAATTAAATAGACCAATGGTTTTAATGTACTCTTTAACACCGTCCACGCCGAGGTCAAGCAGACCTTGAGGTGTGTTGGCAACAGGGTAGAGTTTATCAGTCGCTTTGTTGACGCTGACATCTGTCGCTTGTGCGGATAACAGCACCGCGATGAGCAATTCAAACGGTGTGCTCCAGTTTAGCTCAGTTTGCGGATTGGGGTTGTTTTCCCTTAACCGCTCTAAGATTAGTCTGCGTTTTTCTTTGTTCATGTTGAGGCTGCTTTCCAGTGTAATAATTAGTTGGTTACACGCGCACGTTCAATAGTTTGTTTTTCTTGTTTTGGCTGACGCGCTTCGAGTTGTTTGTCGATAATGTTCTTAACCGCGATAAGTAAGCCGACACCAATAAAGGCACCCGGTGGTAGCAGCGCGAGTAAGAAACTGTTGTCAAAGTGGAAGATTTCGATACGCAATACGGTTGCCCAATCACCAAGCAGTAGGTCAGCGCCATCAAATAGAGTACCGTTGCCGATCACCTCGCGCATCGCACCGAGCACGACCAATACGCTGGTCATGCCAACACCCATCCAAAAACCGTCTTGCGCGGAAGGGAGCACGTCGTTTTTTGAGGCGAATGCTTCCGCTCGGCCGATGATGATACAGTTGGTCACGATCAGTGGGATAAAAATACCCAGAGATAGGAACAAACCGTAGGCGTAGGCGTTCATCAGCAACTGCACGCAAGTCACTAGCGCAGCGATGATCATAACGAACACCGGAATACGCACTTCTTTTGGTACGTAGTCACGCACCAATGAAACCGTGACATTTGAACCAACCAGAACCAGCAAGGTTGCGATACCAAGGCCGAGTGCGTTGGTGACGGTAGACGAGACCGCGAGTAGGGGACACAAACCTAGCAGCTGTACCAGCGCAGGGTTATTGTCCCACATACCGTTTTTAATCAGTTTTTTATGTTCACTCATTGTTGCCTCCACAGTTCAGTGGTTGACTCAAAATGGCGTCGCGATTGGCGTTGACGAACTGCACGGTATTTTTCACCGCTTTGACGACGGCACGCGGAGTAATGGTTGCGCCAGTAAATTGGTCAAACTGGCCACCATCTTTACGAACTTTCCAAGTAGACTCATTTTCATTCGTTACTTGTTTACCGGCAAAGCCAAGAATCCAGTCGGTAATGCGCAGGTCGATCTTGTCGCCTAGTCCTGGAGTTTCTTTATGACTCAGTACACGAGTACCCGAAATAGTACCATCGTGCTCAATACCGATGATTAACTTGATTGTGCCGTTATAGCCATCAGGTGCGATGGTCTCAATCGCCATTGCGGTTGGCGCACCGTCAATGGTTGCCATATAGACAGGCATCGCATCTTTGGTTCCCAATGCAGGGTCGCTGACTAATGTGCACGATTCGTACAAGCTGTTGTCATGCATCTCATGAGGGATCACTTGGTTGAGGACCGAGAGTAGTTGAGCCTGTTCCTGCTGGTGGATTCTGTCTTTAGTTAAGTAGTGTGTCAGCGCCACCACACCTGTCGACGCACAGGCGAAAATAGCAAGAATAACACCATTTTTTCGAATAGCGTTTAACATGTTAATCCTTAATGCCCGTAAGTACGTGGTTTGGTGTAGTAGTCGATCAGCGGCACGCACATATTACCTAGTAAAACCGCAAAGGCGATACCGTCAGGGAAGCCGCCCCAACTACGAATAATAAACACCATCGCTCCGATAAATGCCCCAAACACCAGTCTGCCTTTGACGGTTGTCGAAGCCGATACTGGGTCGGTTGCGATGAAAAACGCGCCGATCATGGTTGCGCCAGACAACAGATGAACGATTGGTGAAGCGGTTTCCCCTGGAGACAAAAGCATAAATAGACCACTTACGACCGTTAGGCTGAGTAAGAAGCTAACCGGAATATGCCAACTGATCACGCGCAGTTTAATCAAAGCTAAACCGCCGATAAGGTAAGCGAGATTGACCCATTCCCAACCGATTCCAGCCAGTGCGCTGAATTGTGGTTGTTGAAGAGCTTCACTTGCTGTTTTACCGGTGTGGAGCGCGGTTTTAAACGCATCCAGTGGTGTTGCCATGGTTACGCCATCAATACCCGTTCTGATTTGTTGCAGTGATAAACCATCAAGGTTGAAACCAGTGAACATGAGCGAAAGTGCGTCACCCATTGAAATCGGCGTGGTTTGCAATTCGCTTGGTGAAATCCAACTGGTCATCTGTACCGGGAAGGAAATCAGTAACACTACATATGCAACCATTGCAGGGTTAAACAGGTTTTGGCCAATGCCACCGTACAGGTGTTTCGCCACCACGATGGCGAACACCAGACCAATCGCCAAAACCCACCAAGGCGAAAGAGGTGGAATGGCAACCGCCAATAACCAAGCGGTAACTATGGCGCTGTTGTCACGCAGTGCCGACATAGGATGGCGTTTTCTCGCCACCATAACCAAAGCTTCAAGGCTTAGGGCTAAAACAATCGCGAATGCGAGCTGGAATAACGTTCCCCAGCCAAAGAAATAGGTTTGAGCAGCTAAGCCAGGCAGCGCACACAGCGCCACCCACTTCATTAAATCAGGAGTGCTGCGACGACTGTGCGCGTGTGGTGAGCTGGCAATAAAGAAGGCCACTACTCTTTCTCCTCAGTACGTTTTTGTTGTTCTTTTTCCGCTTTACGAGCTTTAGCGCGCGCGATAGCAGCGGCAACCGCGGCTTTCTTCGGATCATCTTCTTGACTGGTTTCAGCTGAAGTTTCTGGTTCCGGCTCTTGCTTAGCGGCTTCTTGCTCCGCCTTGCGGGCTTTGGCGCGCGCGATAGCAGCAGCAACCGCGGCTTTCTTCGGATCGTCTTCTTCGCTGGTTTCAGCCGAAGTCACAGGTTCCGACTCTTGCCTAGCGGTTTCTTGTTCTGCTTTGCGAGCTTTAGCGCGCGCGATAGCGGCAGCAACCGCGGCTTTCTTCGGATCGTCTTCTTGACTGGTTTCAGCAGAAGTCTCTGGTTCTGAATCTTGCTTAGCGGCTTCTTGTTCTGCTTTGCGGGCTTTGGCGCGCGCGATAGCAGCAGCAACCGCGGCTTTCTTCGGATCGTCTTCTTCGCTGGTTTCAGCCGAAGTCACAGGTTCTGAATCTTGCTTAGCGGCTTCTTGTGCTGCTTTACGAGCTTTAGCACGCGCGATAGCGGCAGCAACCGCAGCTTTCTTCGGATCGTCTTCTTCGCCGGTTTCAGTAGAAGTCACAGGTCCCGGCTCTTGCTTAGCGACTTCTTGTTCTGATTTACGAGCTTTAGCACGTGCGATAGCGGCAGCTACGGCAGCCTTTTTATCGCCTTGCTGCGTTGAAGAGTCTTCAGAGTCTGCCGAATCACTACGGTCAGCTTGTTGCTTCTTCGCTTTTGCTCTAGCGATCGCAGCGGCGACTGCAGCTTTTTTATCTTCAGTGGGTGTTCCCTCAGAACCTGATTGCTGCTGCGCTTTGCGCGCTTTAGCTCTCGCTACGGCGGCTGCGACAGCGTCTTTCTTATCATCAGACGTTGATTCTGACTCGCTTGCTTGAGCTTTCTCAGCCTTGCGTTCGCGAGCCTGACGTTTGCGTTCTTCACGCAATTTGGCCATTTCTGAGTTATCTGGCTCTTCTTGGCCAGATTGCATTGCTGCGGCTTGTTTGGCTTTTGCCTTGGCAATGGCAGCGGCAACCGCTGGTTTCACCGCTGATGTTTCTTCTTGTGAAGCAGATTTTTGCGCTTTTACGCGTGCAATCGCTGCGGCAATTGCGTCGTCCTTACCAGACTCTTTCATCTCTTTGCGACGGCTGTCGGCGGCTTTCTTAAAGCGGTTTTCTCGTTCCGCTTTATCGCGTTCCATACGCGCTTTTTTCTCTTCAAAGCGTAATCTCGCGCGTTCTGCTGCTTCGGCTTCTTCTTTGCGCGTACGGATTTCGGCTTTCGCCTGACGGTAGTACTGAACCAGTGGAATCTCGCTCGGGCATACGTAAGCACAAGCACCACATTCAATACAGTCTTTCAGGTTGAGCTCTTCACACTTTTCATACTCTTCGGCTTTGGCGTGCCATTGAAGTTGCTGAGGCAGTAGTGAAGCAGGGCAGGCCTCCGCGCATTGACCACAACGAATACACTCCATTTCGTAATGGCTTGGCGCAATCTCACGGCGAGTCGGCGCCAGAATACAGTTGGTGGTTTTGGTGATTGGCACGTTTGCGTGTGGCAAGGTAAAGCCCATCATAGGGCCACCCATAATTAAGCGGGGTAAGCGCTTGTCAGCCGAGTAGCCGAACTCGTCTAGCAGTGCTTGAACTGGCGTGCCGATCAGTGTCCAAACGTTGCGTGGCTGCTTAAAGGTATCACCGGTGAGCGTTACAATGCGCTCGACCAAAGGTTCACCGTCACAAACCGCCCGTTTTATCGCTTGTAGTGAGCCAACGTTTTGCACCAGTAATCCGATATCCGCTGGAATTGCGTTGGTCGGTACTTCTTTGTTGGTTAGGATTTTGATCAGCTGTTTTTCACCGCCCGACGGGTATTTGGTTGGGATCACTCGGATGACGATGTCTTTGCTTTTGGCAGCTTTCTGTAGCGCTTCAACCGCTTTCGGTTTGTTGTCTTCAATGCCGATGATGGTCAGTTTAGGCTTGAGAATGTGCTCAACGATCTCGATGCCTTTGATCACTTCGTCCGCGTACTCTTGCATCAGCATGTCGTCGGCGGTGATGTAAGGCTCACACTCTGCCGCATTGACGATCAAAATCTCAGTACGCGCTAAACCAGCTTGGATTTTTTTCGCGGTCGGGAAGCCAGCACCACCCATACCTGATACACCTGCTTGGCGGATCATCTCGATCAGTTCATCGGGGGTATAGCTAGTAAAGTCGCTGATCGGTTTACGCTCTATCCAGCGTTCTTCACCATCTGGCTTAATCACGATACACATTTCAGGCAAGCCTGATGGGTGTGCGGTGGTGCGAGATTCAATCGCTGTCACTACGCCTGAAGTCGGTGCGTGCACAGGTAGCATAAAGCTGGTGTCGTATTTGCTTAATGCTTGACCTTTAAGTACTTGGTCGCCAACGTTGACGATGATTGCACCCGGTTTACCGATATGTTGCTTGACCGGTAAAACAATTTCACTAGGGATGCTCGCTCGTGCGATGGCAGTTGATACGGATTGTTGTTTGTTTTCCGGCGGATGAACGCCACCTGGGAAGTCCCAAAGTGCGCCAGTTTTAATTTGTTCGATTAATGACAACATACCAGTCCTTAATTCACGCTATTCTGCGTCTTGGCAGAATCGGTAATATCAACAACAGGAATGGCGTCCAGTTGCCACTTCCAGTTCGCTGTAGTGGTTTCTACAGGAATCATTTCAATACAATCCGTTGGACACGGTGCGACACACAAGTCACAGCCAGTACATTCGTCTTTGATGACGGTGTGCAGTGCTTTTGTCCCGCCGACAATCGCGTCAACCGGACAAGCTTGAATACATTTGGTACACCCGATACACATGTCTTCGTGAATGAAGGCGACTTTTTTGATGTCATCCAGATCGTGTGCCGATTCTGTCGCTTCAACACCCATCAGATCCGCGAGTTTTTCAATTGTTGCTTGACCACCCGGAGGACACTTGTTGATCTCATCCCCGTTGGCGATGGCTTCTGCGTACGGACGGCAACCTGGATAACCACATTGACCACATTGGGTTTGTGGAAGAATACTATCAATTTGGTCAACGATCGGATCAGATTCGACCTTAAAGCGAATAGAGGCGAAACCGAGTATCGCACCAAAAATAGCTGCTAACGCCGCGATGGCGATAATTGCAATTAAAATCGTGCTCATTACAACTTCACCAATCCAGTAAAGCCCATAAAGGCCAAAGACATAAGACCTGCGGTAATCATTGCAATGGAAGCGCCTTTAAAAGGAGCGGGAACGTCGGCTGCGGCGATGCGTTCACGCATTGAGGCGAACAAGATAAGCACCAGTGAGAAGCCGAGTGCGGCACCAAAACCGTAGATGATCGACTCGATAAAATTGTGATTCTCATTGATGTTGAGCAGTGCCACACCCAATACCGCACAGTTGGTGGTGATAAGTGGCAGGAAGATGCCGAGCAGGCGGTAAAGAGTCGGGCTGGTTTTGTGGACTACCATTTCGGTGAACTGAACCACTACGGCGATAACAAGAATAAAGCTCATGGTGCGCAGATATTGCAACTCAAGCGGCGCTAAGATGTAGCTTTCCACCAGATACGAACACACAGAAGCGAGGGTCAGCACAAATGTGGTTGCTAACCCCATGCCAATAGCAGTCTCTAACTTTTTAGAGACCCCCATAAATGGACATAAGCCCAAAAACTTCACCAGTACAAAGTTGTTGACTAGAACAGTACCAACCAACAACAAAAGATATTCGGTCATAGTTATATAGTTAAGAAATTCCGATCCCGACATTATCGTGCTTTGCCCGACCAATAACAACCAAGGAAAGCTAAGGTTTTATATTTTTGAGTAAAAATTATACGAAACAATGCCACTATGGTTGAGTTTGTACGGTATTTTGCTCGGTCAAATTACTACCAAAGGGTGATGCTCAATAATTAGAGTTTAGCCTTACAACGTCAAAGGCACAGAGTTAAAGTTGTTGAGTTGCATCTTGATTGATTCACGCAATTTCATATGTGCAGGGTTATGTACTTCGCGTTTATGGTAGACAAGCTTATAAGGAATTTCGTAAATCTCGACTGGGCATTCGAGCACTTGCAGGTCGAGTATCTTGCTCCATTTGGTCGCAAATGACTTAGAGATAATGCCTAAACAGTCATGCTGAGCAACGTTCATTGCCATCCCTGCCAAAGAACTGGTTACAATCTCAATTTTACGCTCTTGTATCGCTTCTTTAGCCAATTGCTCAAATCCGGTTGTGTTTTGCCACCTTCCTGAAAATAAACAATGTGTTTCACTATAGTATTCTTGTTTGGTTATTGAACCTTGAATTCGCGGGTGTTTGCCACTGCAGATGACAACCGCTGGTTCCTGATACGCTTCTTCAACCATAAACGCGGCGTCTTTGGTGATCACCGTATCGATGACCAAGTCCATTTTCTGCCGTCTAAGTTGCTCAAATAACTGGTATTTATCTGGAGGTGATTCGTGAAATACCGCGCCATTCAATGTGTCCAGTTTATGCAAGATAGCTTCTGAGCAATACACCTCAAACGCTTTCTCTTCGAACACTGCATTGTCGATAAGGCTGATTGCTTGCTGAAACTGGGGAATCAGTTGATACGCCGTCGATGTGAGCGCGATACCTCTGCCTTTCTTAACAAATAGTTGTTTATTCACCACTTGCTCCAGACGTTTTACTGAGGCACTCACTGCGGGCTGAGTGAGCCCTAAATGCTCTGCTGCTTTAGTGTAAGACTGGAATTCTGCGACGACGAGAAAAGTTTGAATTAAGTTTAAGTCCATCACGGCACTCATAAATCAAATTTATAAATGAATAAATTGTAACCACATTTATTGTGGCTTGCTCGTAGTTTATCTTAGCTTTTGAGGGAGCTTAAGGTGAACTTCCTTTAATTTCAGTGAAATAACGGAGATGGTATGAAAAATGCGAACAAAGCAAAAGGCAAAAAGCTGGTGCTTAACACCTGCGCGCTCGCGTTAGGTGCGGCATCTGCTACCGCATACGCAGCGGAAAAGCCCAATATTTTGGTGATATTTGGCGACGATGTGGGTTACTGGAACCTAAGTACGTATAACCAAGGAATGATGGCTTACAACACGCCAAACATCGACACTATTGCCCAAGAAGGCGCGAAGTTTACCAACTTCTATGCGCAACAAAGCTCAACCGCAGGCCGCTCAGCGTTTATCACTGGTCAAATGCCAAAACGTACGGGCTTATCTAAAGTGGGTTTGCCTGGTGCGGCTGAAGGTATCTCTCAAGAAGATCCAACCATCGCCACTATGCTAAAACAGCTAGGTTACGCGACAGGTCAATTTGGTAAGAACCACTTGGGGGATCGAGACGAACATCTTCCAACTAACAATGGCTTTGACGAATTTTTCGGCAACCTTTACCACTTAAATGCAGAAGAAGAACCAGAGAACGTGGATTATCCAACTGATCCTGAGTTCAAGAAAAAGTTTGGTCCACGTGGCGTTATCCATTCATACGCTGACGGTAAAATTGAAGACACTGGTCCTCTAACGCGTAAGCGTATGGAAAACGTTGACGGCGAGTTCCTCGACGCAGCAGAAAGCTTCATTGAAAAACAAGTCAAAGCAGACAAACCGTTCTTTACTTGGTTCAACACCACTCGTATGCATAACTTCACTCACGTACCAGACGAGTACAAGGGTAAAACCGGTGCGGGCTTCTATGCTGATGGTGTGAAACAACACGATGACCAAATTGGCCATCTACTTAACAAGATCAAAGAATTGGGTGTCGATGACAACACTATCATCGTATACACCACAGACAATGGCCCGATGGTCGACTTGTGGCCAGATGCAGGTATGACACCATTCCGCTCTGAGAAAAACACTGGTTGGGAAGGTAGCTTCCGTGTACCTATGCTGATCAAGTGGCCGGGTAAGATTGAAGCGGGCAAGACTTTCAACGGCATTATGTCGCTCGAAGACTTCTTCCCTACGTTAGTTGCAGCCGCAGGTAACGATAATGTGAAAGACGAATTGCTCAAGGGCAAGAAAGTGGGTGATAGGAACTATAAAGTTTACTTGGATGGCTACAACCAACTGCCTTATCTAACAGGCAAAACAGACAAGTCAGCGCGTAACGAATTTGTCTATTGGAGTGATGATGGTGATCTTGTTGCGCTACGCCAAGGCAAGTACAAGTACCACTTTATGATCCAAGAAAACGAAACGGGTATGGATGTATGGCGTAAACCATTTACCAAGTTGCGTGTGCCACTGATCTTTGACTTGAGTATCGACCCGTTCGAACGTGGTGACAAAGGTATGGGTTACGATCGTTGGATGTACGAACGCTCATTCTTAATGATGCCAGCGATGGAAAAAGTGAAAGAGGTGATGGGGACGTTTAAAGAATTCCCTCCTCGAATGGAAGCCGGTTCATTTGTTCCTAAGTAACGTATAGATACAAGTGGCGCTCCTAGGGGCGCCACAATTCAAAGAGAGAAATGCATGAGCAAAACTTCCCCACGTCATTCTACGGCTATGCCAATCGTGCCAATGAAAACCGCGTTTAAATCCGCGCAAGGAAATGCACGTCGCTTTCACGTGATGGCCAAACCCGGCGGTGCAAAATGTAACATTGACTGCCAATATTGCTTTTATCTACATAAAGAAAACCTACTTCATCAACCAAAGCAACCGAAAATGGATGATGAAACCTTAGACGCTTTTATTAAGAGTTATATTGAGAGTCAAGACGGCGAGCAAATCGTATTTTCTTGGCAGGGCGGAGAGCCAACACTGCTTGGGCTTGATTACTTTCGCAAAGTGGTTGAGCTACAAAAGAAATACCAGCCAAAAGGTACTCGCATCGAAAACGACTTGCAGACCAACGGCATTTTGCTCAATGACGAATGGTGTGAGTTTTTACGCGAGAACAACTTCTTAGTCGGATTATCGATTGATGGTCCGCAAGAGCTGCACGACAAATATCGCAAAACCCGTAGCGGTAAACCAACGTTCCATTTGGTAATGAAAGCGATTGAGAAACTGCAACAACAACAAGTGCGATTCAACGCTCTGGTGACGGTAAACCGCCACAACGTGAAACATCCATTGGCGATCTACCGATTCCTCACCCGTGAACTTGGTGTGACTTATATCCAGCTCGCGCCAGTGGTCGAACCCAATGACTTCCACACGACCGCGCCGCAGTTCTGGAATGAGCAGATGACCCCAGAGCTGGGCAGTGAGTTAGCCAAACCGGGGCACCCAATGTCAGTCGTTACCGATTGGTCGGTCGACCCAGGTGATTGGGGTGAGTTCCTTAGTGTTATGTTTGTCGAATGGGTCAACAATGACTTGGGTCGAGTGCTGGTCAATCTATTCGAAACCGCTGTTGCTCAAGTGATGGGAAAACCTTCTCAACTCTGTATTACCGCAGAATTCTGTGGTAAAGGCTTAGCAATTGAACATAACGGCGATGTGTACAGCTGTGACCATTATGTGTATCCCGAATACAAGTTGTCGAACATTCACGACCATACGCTGAATGAGATGGCGTTTTCCACTCGTCAGTTTACTTTTGGTATGGCAAAGCGTGACTCACTACCGGAATACTGCAAGCAGTGTCCTTACCTAAAATACTGCTGGGGCGAATGTCCGAAAAACCGCTTAATCAAAACCCCAGACGGTGAACAAGGGCTTAACTACCTTTGTTCAGGTATCCGTCGCTTCTTTGATGACACCTTGCCAATGTTAGTGGGCTTATCGCAGATCTTGCAGCAACAAAATACTAAGTAAGGGGTGGGGATGAACAACGCACAACAAGCGATCAAGCAATTGATCGAACAAACAGAACAAAGTGTCATTGGTCAAAGTCATGTGGTCCGTGCTTTGGTTATTGGTTTGCTGACTAACGGACATGTGCTACTTGAGGGTTTGCCGGGAACAGCAAAAACGCGCTCGGTAAAATCTTTGGCGAACTTGCTCAATACGAGCTTTGGACGTATTCAGTTTACTCCAGACTTATTGCCGTCAGACGTCACTGGCACCGAGGTGTACCAAGAAGTCGCGGGTAAGCCACAACTGCATTTTCAACCGGGACCAATATTTAACAGCATTGTTCTTGCCGATGAAGTAAACCGTGCGCCCGCTAAAGTGCAGGCAGCGTTGCTTGAAGCGATGGCAGAAGGGACAATTACCGTGGGTGATAAAACGCACCAGCTACCTGAACTGTTTATGGTACTAGCGACACAAAACCCAATTGAGCAAGAAGGAACCTATCCGTTGCCTGAAGCGCAGATGGACCGCTTTATCATGAAGGTGACCGTCGATTATCCAGAAGATCAAGCCGAGCGAGACATTATCCGCTTGGTTCGCAGTGAAGAGCTTGGCGCCAAAACTTCACAAACGGTAATTTCAACAGAGCACATTTCTTCCGAGCTGATTCTTGAAGCGCGTCAACAGTTGCCGCATATTGCGGTCTCTGAGTTGGTTGAGGATTACATCGTCGCTTTGGTGATGGCGACCCGCAAACCGCAGCGTTACCCAGACTCTCAACTCGACAAGTGGATTGAAGTTGGGTCAAGTCCACGTGCGTCTATTGCGCTCGATAAATGTGCTCGTGCTTATGCTTGGCTACAAGGTCGCGACCATGTCCTGCCTGATGATGTTCGCGCTATGGTGCCTGCCGTCATGGGACATCGTTTTTCACTGAGTTACGATGCGCTGGCAGACGGCGTTGATCATCAACGCGTGATTGAAGAACTGTTAGATTACGTCGAAATCGGCTAAGCGCGGAGGTAGAAATGGCCAAGCCGACTCTTGCCCCTCAGTCTCAAGGATTCGATCCGCGTTTATATTGCGATTACGCCCGTTTGGTTCGCTTGCAAGATCAGGCCGAATCATTCAGCCTTTTGCCACACCTCAAAGCTGGCAGTGTTCTATCTGGACGTCATAACTCTCTGTTTCGTGGTCGTGGTTTGAATTTCGAAGAGTTACGCCATTACCAGCTCGGTGATGATATTCGTAAGATCGATTGGAAAGTGACGATGCGCACCGGCAAACCGCACGTGAGAAGTTACACCGAAGAGAAAGACCGTAACGTCATTATTTGTGTTGATCAGCGCAGTGCGATGTTTTTCTCCTCGATTGAAGTGATGAAATCGGTGGTTGCAGCGGAAATCGCTGCCATGTGTGGATGGCGAGTATTGAAAGACGGTGACCGAGTTGGGTTGGTGATTACCGCGTATCAACGCGTTTTTCATAGCAAAGCACAGCGCTCGCAAAATGAATTCTTAGCCCAGCTAAAGCGCCTTGCTCAGTCCAACCAAGCCTTGAATGTTGATGCGCACAACAGTGAACACGTCAGCTTTTCGCGCTGGCTGGAACAAGTGAAAAGAATGAAGCTCAAACAGTCGACGATTATCTTCATCAGTGATTGGCATGACTGTGAGGACCACCATCTTGACCATCTGAAACAACTTCAACAGCACAACGATGTGCTGGCAGTGATGGTCAGTGACCCGTTTGAACAGTCGTTACCAAAAGACTTAGCTAGTCTGAAGTGGGTAGTGGGAGATGGGCGCTATCAACTCAACTTAGACAGTAAAGCCAAAGTCGAAACCGCCAGCTTGCATCTGGCCGAACGAATGGCGCAGCAAAGGCAGTCTCTGACTCAGCTTATGTCGATCAAAAAACTACCCCATATCGAGCTAGATACGTCCGGAGAGCATATCGCTAAGTTTCAACAGTTGGTGGGGGGGCGATAATGGCGACTCTCCATACCCCGCCAAGTACCTATATTTTACGCAACTTGCACGATGTTACAGTGCCTGAAAGTGTCAGTTGGTGGCCACAAACCATTGGCTGGAAGCTACTTGCTTTAGCGATATTGCTTGCACTTGTGTATTGGACCTACAAAGCGCTGTGTCGTTGGTGGAACAATCGCTACCGAAGTGAGGCATTAACTGCGCTGAATGAACTCAATCCTCAAGATAACGACACAGGTAAAAGACTGTTTTCTATTTTGAAAATCGTACTGGTTTATCTCGATAGTGGTAACGCCCGCCTGTTCGATGCTGCCTTCTTAGATAAGCTCGATGAACTCTGCCCAGAGCAACCCGCTTTTAACGATCAAATCGCAAAGCTGTGGCAGCAAAGTTTGGTCAATCCGAACATTGAACTTAGTTCTGAACAAAATGCAGAACTGATCAAACGAGCGCAAGTTTGGCTTAAACAACATCGCCTAAGCGTGAAAACTCAGGAGGGTAGAGTATGAATACGTTGCTCTCTCTGAGCAGCCTAGAGTTCGCGCATCCATTATGGTTTTTGCTGTTACCACTGCCGCTGCTTATCTCTTATCTTGTGCCAGCTTATCGCACCAAACAAATGGCAATTAAAGTACCTTTCTTTCAATTGCTGGTCGATGCGATTGGAGAGACGCCGTCGGAAGGCGCGAGCCAACTAGCACCCAAATGGTGGCAACGCGCGACACTAATTATTTCTTGGTTGTGCGTCGTAACGGCATTGGCGCAGCCAAACGTGCTGGGTCAACCACAAGTGCGCGAGCGACTCGGGCGTGATGTTATGGTCGTGGTGGATTTGTCCGGTTCGATGGCAGAAATCGATTTTAACTCCAAGTCGGGCAGTAAAATTTCTCGTCTTGACGCCGCCAAAGAAGTGCTTGGTGAGTTTGTAACCACAAGAAAAGGTGACCGATTGGGTTTGATCTTGTTTGGTGATGCGGCATTTGTACAAACGCCGTTTACCGCTGACCAACAAGTTTGGCTAGAGTTACTCGAGCAAACCGAGGTCGCGATGGCGGGGCAAAGCACCCACCTTGGTGATGCGATTGGTTTGGCGATCAAAGTGTTTGAACAGAGCGCTAAATCCAATCCTCAGCAAGGCCAGCCAAAAGAGAAAGTGGTAATTGTGCTGACCGATGGTAATGATACCGGCAGTTTTGTCGAACCGATTGATGCGGCAAAAGTTGCCAAAGCGAAAGGTGTACGCGTGCATGTTATCGCGATGGGAGACCCGCAAACCTTAGGTGAGTCTGCGTTAGATATGGAGACGATTGAACGTATCGCGAGTGAATCAGGAGGCAAAGCATTTCAAGCGCTTAACCGCGATGAGTTAGCGCTCGCTTACCAAGAGATTGGTGAACTTGAACCTCAACTCTACGAAAGTACCACTTATCGACCAAAACAAACTCTACACCATTATTTGCTGGCGATTGTGGTTGTCATGCATCTGCTGGCATTCAGTTTAGCTACGCTGCAACGAAGACGATTAGCAAACTCTAGCTCAGGCTCTCTACAGGGAGAAAAGCATGTTTGATTCTCTGCCTGTTGAGCAGTTTTTCAGCCAGTTTCACTTTCTCAGACCTTGGTGGTTACTGGCGTTTGTGCCGATGGTGTTACTACTTTGGCTACGATCATTGGAAGATTCCCGACCAAGCTGGAAAGATGTGTTACCCGAACACCTACGCAGCGCGCTGACTATCGGCGACAAAGGCTGGCGAAAACAGTTGCCGCTTAAGTTACTGCTGGTCAACGTGACGTTGGCGATTATCATTTGCGCCGGGCCAACTTGGCAGCGAGAAGCCTCACCATTTGGGGAAGATAAAACGTCAATGCTGGTGGTGCTAGACAACAGTGATTCTATGCTGCAAAAAGACTTGCCGCCAAGTCGTCTAGAGCGTGCCAAGCAAAAGGTGCGAGATTTACTCGCAGCGCGAGAAGGCGGCCGAACTGGACTGGTTGTTTACGCTGGCAGCGCACATGTCGCTATGCCAGTGACGCAAGATGCAAAAGTGTTTGACCCTTTTCTTGCGGCTATTTCGCCAGACATCATGCCTGTTGACGGCAAAGACGCCTCGCAAGCCTTAGCGCTTATTGATCAACAGCTAAACAACGAACTGGGCTCGAGCGTATTGCTGGTCAGCGATGGCGTGACGCCCAATACGATTGATCGTTTTGCCGCGTTTTTTTCAGCCAGGCCTTATCAGTTGCTGATTCTCGCTGCGGGAAACCCTGATCGAGTCAGTGATAATCCGATGGACTTAGACTCATTGCGTGCGCTAGCTCGTGCCACTGGTGGGCGCTTGGTTGAAGTGAGCGTCGACGGTAGTGATATCGAAACGCTGAACCGCTTGGTGGAGCGTAACATGCAGCTCAACGGTGAATCGTCGATGCCTTGGAAGGATATGGGCTATGTACTGCTTTATCCTATTGCGCTGATCATGATGCTCTGGTTCCGTAAAGGTTGGTTGGTGCAGTGGTGTTTACTTGCGATGGTGTCTGGTTCTTTGTTGTTGCCTAAACCGGTAATGGCTCAACCAGTGCAGAGTAAAGCTGAGCAAGTTGAAGTGATTCAAAAAGTCACTTTGTGGGATAAGCTCGCGCAAAGTTGGTGGGACTTGTGGTTAACGCCGGATCAGCAAGGTCAACGCTTACTGAACGACAAACAATACCTTGAAGCGGCGAAACATTTTAAAGACCCACTACGCAAAGGTACGGCTTATTACTACGCAAGTGAATATAAGCTAGCGCATAGCGCATTTTTACAGTTAAGGCACGCCGCGACACAAGACGAGCGAGACTTAGGCTTGTACAACGCCGCCAGCGCATTGGCTCGGCAGCGAGAGTACGTCGCTGCCAGAGATTTACTGCAAACACTCGCTGCGCAAGACACACTAAGTGAGCAGCTACGTCCAGACGTTGAGCACAATCTCGCCGTGATTACCGCTTTGGTGGATGAGATTAACCGGATGAGTGAAAGTCAGGGCAAATCGGCAGAAGGGCAGCAAGAGATTTCCGTAGAGCTAGGCGAGGAGCAACCAAAAACTGGCGACGGCTATCAAGAACAGACTTCTGAAGAACTGATGACCAAAGAGTCGATAAGTGCTGAAGAGTTGTTGAATGACCAAGCGGTGGCGGATAAATGGCTCAAACGGGTTGAAGCTGACCCGAAATATTTCTTACGCACCAAATTCCAAATCCAGCTCCACAATCCAGTCGACGCGTCTAGCAGTGCCAACGAGCGAGGTGAGGAGTAACTATGTTGACTCAAAGTAAGTCGATTCAAAACTATCACTCGTTATCTCAATCTAACTTGTTGATTGATATTGGTTTTATGGTGGTGCTGGTTTTGTTGATGCCGTTTAATGGCTTTGCAGCAGAGTTGGATATTGACCAATTGCAGCGCAACCATGATGTTGAAGTCACGGCTTGGATCGGCCAGCAAGAGGACAGTGGTGCAGCGCAAGTGAGCGTTAACCAACAAGTGATTTTGAACATCGAAGTTGCGACGTCTCGTTGGTTTACTGGTGGCACCCGTATCGGCACAATCGATGTCGCCAATCTGATTGCAAAGCAACGTAACCAACTGGCCACTAACTTTATTGATACAAAAGGTGATAAAACCTGGGCTCGCCAGCGTTGGGAAGTGACGCTTTACCCACAAGCGTCGGGGAGCTTTGTGATTCCACCTGTTCCGGTTTGGGTAAAAGTCTCTGCGCCTGATGGTTCTAATGTAGCGGGCACTTTATACACGCCACCGCTCGGGCTTGAGGCGACTCTACCCACCGGGTTGGTTAGCGATACAACCCCGTGGTTTGTTGCGTCAAATGTTGAAGTAGAGCAGCAGTGGCACACCTCGCAGGAACAACTGAAAGTCGGTGATGCGATTACACGAACAGTAACAGTGAGTGCGCAAGATAGCCTTTCGGTACTGTTGCCAAATCTGCTCTCAGGTCAGTCTACTCAGCAATACCATGTCTACCCGCAACCACATCAGTTGTCGGATTTGCAAACGCGTGGCGACTATCAATCGGCTCGAACCGAACAGAGCGTGTATGTGATTCAACAAGGCGGGGATATCACAATACCGGATATCGAATTTCAGTGGTGGAACAGCAAAACTAACCAGCTTGAGACTGTGGTGGTTAAAGGGCAAAGCTATCACGTTAAACACACGCTTGCGTCTTTCCTCAAAGCCTACTCATCGTGGCTAATTGCCGCTGGTGTCGTGCTTACACTCATGGTTTCGACGACGCTTAGCGTTAAGCGTTACTACCGAAAACGGCCTGTACCTGCTTGGTTAACCTTCCGTCGTCTAGTTAGAGCCGGGCGTTGGGGCGAGGTACGTACGTTGCTGTACCGACAAACGCGTACCCATACTTCACTGTTAGAAATGACCAAAGTGGATAGCAGTGCATCGTGGCAACAAGATAGTCTACGTGTTCAATCTGGTGAACAAGACGTCAGCCTAGTTAAGCGCATGTGGCGATCGATTCCACGTAACAGACAGCGTAAGTTTGCATTGCGTGTGCCTAAAGCTATTCCGACATTAGATAAAGTGCGTCAAAACCGAGGTTAGAACGCATGATCGGGAAAACAAAAGCGCCACATCGTGAGATGTGGCGTTTTGTTTTTATCTATGGAACGCATTTTTGCGCTTTATTCTGTCGACAATGCCATGATTCGATAAAAAGTCGACGGAATCAACCTCTATCAATCTGCTAACGACCGGGGTTTTATAGTTCAGGTTTGTCACTGTTGCTAACGTTGTGCCGTGAAACGTCGATGAGGTTTTCAAGGCTGCTTCTTTTATATGTGTATTGAAAATCAGCTTTTTAACTCTAGGATTTTGTAAGAGGAAGGACGTCAGTTGGTCTACTGTATAGGCAGTCCATTCTGTGTCATAAGGCATAAATACGCTGACAAACATCAACTGATCTTCATTTTGGCTGTTAGGAGCAGGTTCTGACAGCAGGCAGAGACTATTCTGTCTGTACTTTTCAACCAGAGAAGTTAAAGCGTGTAAGTTATGGCAACTCCATGAAAAGTGTGCATGTAGATTCTGGCGGCTTAGATAAACCAAGTAGTACCAGTTATCTCGTTGCTTGTTTATTTCGTTCGCAATGCAACCATAGATATCGCCATGGAACGCCATCAGCTTTAAACAATGACGATGTATCTTCTCAATGTTTTCAGTATTCAAATGTTCATAGAGGGGAAAATCTTTATCGAATCGACTCTTTTTATATGAAAATGAATCAGAACTATTGTAACCGAATAATGAATTACTCACACCGGAGTTAACGAGATAGTTATACCATTCGTCAAACTGTTTAATTTTGGTTTTTGACAACGATATATCGATCTTTTCAACAAGATTGGAAAGATCAACATCAAAAGACTTTGCTATGGTAAGGATCTTATTGAGTGAAGGGGTCGACTTTCCTCGCTCCCAGCGCCCATAGGACATTAAATTAAGAGATTCAAAAATAGACGCTTCGGTGGTTAGACGGTTGATCATATCATTTTGAGTTAAATTGTTTTCGAGCCTTATCTGTTTTAGAAAACTACTAAACTGCATAGCTTCACGGTACCCCTTCTGAACTTGTACTGACTTTATTTTCATAGGAACTCAATTTCCTATTTTTCTTATTTTTATTTGATTTTATTATCAACCTAATGCGGATTAAACTTGGGTTTAAATATAAAACCCATTTCACATCAAGTTCTTTTGCTATATATGATGATTTGTAAGGTGATGATTTGTAAACGTTATTTTCTAAACTTTGAGACAAGTTGTTATGCTTGTTGTTAATATGAAATAATGTTTCATTATTAAAATCAGCAAGTTATGTTAATTTTTTGTGTGTTGTTTCTTTTTTTAACTTAAATTTTAAATGTGTTATATCGTCATCTATATAAGTTGGTTAAATTGACGGCGATTAAGGGTAAGTAAAGCGCTTCGTTAAAAATCTTGTAAATGGACGTTCAGTAATTCCGAGCGCTAGGCTTTAAATATAGAGCACTAGAGTGGGTAAATATGAAGTTTAAGTATGAAAAAGTACTAGATCGTCATTTGAATGTTTTTGGCTATGAAGTATTGCACCATAACGCATCAAAAATACCGTGGTCGGATGTTGATGACTCTTGGCTCAATCAAAATCTGATTGAACAACTAGAGGAAATAGTCCAGTTGTGTAGCGTTGAAGGTGCGCGTAAAAAACTGACGTGTTTTTTAAATCTAGAAAGAAAACAACTGCGAGATTTAGATTTTGTCAACAAGGTGTCTCAGTTAGTTCATCAAATTGGTCAATTTGATATCAAGGTGTGTTTCGAAATAACGGAACGGCACTACAGCGAAGTCAATAACCTTTTGCAAGTGGATGAGTTGAGAAAGTTAAAAGAAAAGTATCAACTTACGTTTTCAGCCGATGATGTTTCTTATAATGATCCTAGAGCCAAAGAAATTGAGTCTGATATTTATGACTTCGTGAAGCTAGAACCACAATTATTCTATACATCGTGTACTAATAACTTTGAAAATGTTCACAACTGGATGAATACGATAAAGGAAAAATGCTCCTGCAAGTTTATTGCTGAAAAAGTGGAAACAAAAAGTATGCATGATTCAGCGAGTACAATGCCATTTGACTACTTTCAAGGTTATTTATATCTATAAACACTTTAAACTTTCGATTTTAAAGTTGTTATTGTTTTGTCTTTATTTGAACGCAGAATAGCGCATCAGAGCTCTGACTACTTCGTATTAATTCAAATAAGGGTTATTTCTTTATGTTCGCTTCTAAGAAAAGTTTACTAGCAACGTTATTCATTGCTGGAATCGCTAGCGCATCTCTCGCCAATGCTTCGTCTACGGCAACGCTAGTATGGAATGGTGTAGTACCTGGTTCGACCGCGGGTGACGACTTGATCATTACCGGTATTGGTGGCTCTCTGACGGCGCATTCAGGCTCTCTCACTGCAAAAGAAGACGGAACGTTTATTTCAGATGAGATTGTGTTGGAAGCGCACGAGAATACAGGCGATGCGTCAGCGCCAGTTATCGGTGATTTGGCAGCGGCTTCTTGGACCTTGAGCAATGCATCACTGACTTATGACAATGTTAATGTTGACACGGCAACGTTAGCCGTTGTGGTCAATGGTTCAACATTAGCGGTGGGTGAAGGTGTTGGCGGTTCTACTGGTTTAGAAACTATCACAACTAGCGTGAAGCAAACTACATCGCTTGAACCATCGTTAGTTGCAGAGACTGCAGCTCAAGTATCGGTAACGTTTATTGCTGATGCTATTTAAACGACTATCTAAATAATGAAAGGGCCTATTTATAATAGGCCCATTCTGTATTCATGTTTTTATGAACCGTATCTTATGCTTATCGTTATTTTTATTCTCATTGAACGTTGTCGGTGCCGTTACTACGTTAACACCCTTCACTATTATTAATATCAATGAGCTTTATGAAAACTCGATCACAAACGTATTTTTTTCTCCAAGTAGCCTGAAGCTAGAAGTTTCTGACGATGGCTCAAAGTTCAATGACTCTGAATCAATGTTAAATATCGAAACTAATATCCCTAAAGTTGTATACGATATTCCGTATTCAATATCTTTTACTGAGATTTCTTCAAAGTGCATTGATCTTTTCGACAACGAATACATCTTGGATAATGAGTTTTTGGGTATAACGGTGGATAGTCAGTCTATCGGTGAAAATTATTCTGTCACTTTTTCGGACTTCAACTCAGACGATGGAATATACAAATCCTCTAACCATCGAGTTGCTTTGTCGTTTATGCCGTTCAGTGAAATCGGAGCTTCGCATGAGATCAAATCGTGCTCAGGGAAAATAGCGACAGAAATTGGGGTTGAGATCTAGTGCAACACATAAACTCAACGGCTCTTGCGTTATGCACTTGCTTGTCAATGGTTGCAAACGAAGGTCACGCCTCGACGAAGTTTCCTCAGGGTTTTGAAGATCTGTTCGTTTTAAAAGAACGGCAAATCAAGCTGCGAAATCTTGACCAAACATATACGGATACGCTCGGCCTATTGGCTACATACAACAAGGTCGCCCTTGATAAAAACAACCAAGCTAGCATAAAAAAAGTCACGGAGTTTTTGCAAAATAACGCTATTGATAACGCTTATCAGAGAGCGATCCTCAATCAGTTGATTCAGGGTGTTGAAGACAAAGATTTGTGCCGCGGTGAACTGAGTCGCTGCGAAGTGACACCTGATGAGTTCGAGTGGGTATATAACTATAATGACAATGAATTGTATCTATTCGTAAATTCAAAAATTCTCTCGTATCAAGATCACGACGAAGACAAAACCTTTTACGACCCGAGAAGTGCCGATAATGCATTGATCAACTCTTCTGACCTTTACGTGAGCAAATATTCCGACCAAGAAGGGATCTTGTCGCTAAATGATAAGGCGGTGTTAGGGTTACCTTACGGTTACCTCAAAACGGACTTTAACGCGACGACGTATAACGGAAGCTCACAGTTGTATGAGGTGTCGTACAATCTGGATGTTGAGGGAAACACCTACAACGCTGGCTACTTTGAATATGATCCCAACGTCAACTCAACCGATTTCTTAAACAATACCGCCAAAATGCCTCAGCGCTCGCTAACCTTTTCAAGCTCCAACAAATTGCTGGTAGGGGGAAAGAGTAACTATCAAGTGATCAGCTTCTATTCTCCACGTAGTGGCAGCGTTGAGTTGTATCGAGATGGTCGCTTGGTCTATCAAAATAATATTGATGCTGGCCAGAATACCATTCGATACAGCGACTTACCTCAAGGGCGCTACGAAGCTAGGTTAGATATTCTTAATTCAGGTGACTTGGTTAGTTCGCAAACCTATCAGATTTACAACAGCCAACAAGACAGTCTAGAAGTGGGTAGTGTCGATTACGCCATTTCTGGCGGCGTATTTTCCGACAGTTACTATGATTACGACCAAGATCAGGCGGCCAGTATTGAAGATGATGCGTACGGTAAAGCACTGGTCAGTTATCGACCTTTTGCATCATTGTTGCTTGGTGTTGGCGCATTGGCGACAAAAGAAAGTTCGTTAATAAATGCTGGAGCGAGATTTAATTGGCTGGATAGCGATCTAAACACAGAAATCGTCTATAGCCAGTTTGAACAAGCGGAACACTTCAACGCCAATATTGGGATTCCGAACTTAAATGTCTCTTATGAGTTCCTAAATAACGAGCAAGGTGACCCGCTCGCCAGCTTTATGTATGGCTATGCGGACTACTCACGATTCTCCGTCAATTTGTCCCAAACATTTGGCGGTGGAAAATCCTTCTACGCTATCTATACACTGAATGAAAACAGGAGCTTATCGGAATACGATGCAGACGCGATACCGCGAGACCGCATTCTATCATTGGGCTACGCCACACCTTTTGTCTTAAATTCTTGGTTGAACCTGAACTTCGATTATTCCGCAGAAGAAGAGGATACCTCGTTTAGCCTGTTGTGGACTCTGCCGCTATCGGAAACCATCGATGTGATTACTGGCCTCGATACGACTAATTCGTCTTTGGGTCAGGTGTCTACGTCGCTGAGAAAAAACAACCTATTCGACTCCGACTCCGTCAATAGCTCTTTGGAGCTGTCGAATACCTTTAGCCGCCTGCAAAGTGATATGTATCAAGAGCTGACCTTCAATGGCAGTACACGCAATCAGTATGTCGATACCAACTTGAATGCTTACTCTTCGACTAAGGGCGAAATGGGAATCAGTGGCAAGGTATCCAACACCCAAGTGGTGACGACAAACAGCGTTTCCTTTACCGATCAAGCGGCACCGTCTTATCTACTTATCGATGTTGAATCGGAACAAAACATCGATAATTCGTTGGAAAAGGGCACGTTTACGCTAAAGAAAGAACGTCAAGATAACAGCAAACTGATGGTGTATGAGGATTCCACCCTTATCCCATTGCAAGACTACACCAATTATCAAGCTTATTTTGACGCGGAAAGCGTCGACTTTTACAACAGCGGTGACAATCGCATTCAAGCCTTTTCTTACCCTGGAACGCTAAGCCGGATTAATCCGAAGATTAACCGAGTTGTCTCGTTTATCAGCGTCTTTAGGGACTTCAATGGTACGCCGATCAACCAACTAAAGTGCGAAGGCGCAGGTTGTTTGAGTGTGTCAGAAGTGGTTGATGATGTTTACCGAGTGTCAGTGCTTGAAGGTGTGGCATTCAAACTTTCCTCCGACCAATACCAGTGCTTGATTCCGAAAGAACTGGCGGCAACCAATAAGCTCAATTTTGGCGTCAATTACTGCTTACCAACCACACAAAGCGAAACCGATGCTTTCTCCGATGCACAGTCAAAGATCAAGTTTTTGGGTGTGTATCAGAGCTCACTTCAACTCAAGCAAGAGATCGCTCGCTTATCTCAGGCGGGTTTCAACGTAATAGAAAAACCGATTGGCCAAGCCAGTGCCATTTATCTCGCAACGAGCCACATGGCTAAAGAATTTGAAGCGAGCAACGGTATTGTCGACGCAATGCGAGTAATGCAACTCACCGATTTTAATGCGCAAGCACTCACGACGCTGACGAGCCCATAATGAAAGGAAACAGTGATGAATATTAATCAACCGTTACGCTATTTTTCACTCTTATTGATGCTGTTGTTACCTGTACACAGCTACGCGTTTAATGTCGATAAAATGATTGTTGTGTCTGACGAACATGGGAACGGGGTCGTTACGCTTAATAACGACGAAGAGAGAACGCTGTTTGTTGAAGCCACTGTCAACGAAATTGCCATCGATAAAGACAATAATGTGGTTAAAACCGAGTACCAAAGCGCCAATATTGAAGACTGGAAAATATCACTGACGCATACAAAACTGGTATTGAAACCCGGTGAGTCGAAGAACGTCGGTGTGCGCAGTTTGTGTAAGAGTACGACTTGCGACGACAGTCGCGACCTGATGTTTATGCTCTCTTTTGTGCCAAGTACCTATAAACCAGAGCAAGACGCGACTTCCAGTGTTGAGATCAACTATGGATTTGCACCTGTCTACATCATCCCTACGCCTAAGCCCAAATTTGATTACGCTATCAAAAACAACGGTGACGAAATTTATATCGACAACAAGAGTAATACGCTGATCAACGTTTTCATTGATAGCTGTACTCAATCTGGGCAGTTGGAGTGTAAACAGAGATTTGCGGTCGTCGCAGGGCGTAAAAAACACTTTAAATTACCTGCGAACATGCAGGCGGAAACCCTCAATGTCACCGTCACTTCCCATGATAGAAGTTACGCCAAAGAACTTAGTGTGGTTAGGAGCGAACCCTAATGCGTCACCACATTAAGTATTTGTTTTTATTCCAGGTTCTCTTTCTGGGTTCCGCATATGCAGCGTTTGATATACGTGCAGATGTTGATTCACAACGGGTTTCTTGGCGTAATGTGACGTACGCAGATGGCGATATGGTACCTAGCATGTGGGCAACACCGCCAATGCTTCGCTCGACTTCCGCTTGGGTACCCGCGACCTTTGCCGCTCAACCTCAACAAACGTTGGTCTTACTAGGATCCGGTGGAAGCAGCGCGCCAATCGTGATCGACATTGCTGGAATGGAATACAACACCGTCGGCATTACCTATACCCCATTATCGTCGTCGATGGGAGGCGGTTGTAGCCGAGACAAAGTTCAACTACCGATCATTAGTTTAAAAGGTGAAAGTTGTATTTCGTCGACTAAGTTAGTGAATAACGTCTCCGTCAACCCATTTGTATTTTATCGGCCAATTTTCAACATAAGCGATACGAGTATTACCTCTGCTTTAGCGGGACTTCCGGAAGGTATCTACAGCGGTGTGGCGCCGATTAACATCCGCTATTACTACGACAGCAACGGTATTCTGACCTACCGAAATATCAGCGAAGTACTGATGGTGAAGGTCAACTACAGCCCCGCAGATATCAGTCATGTCGTGGTCAATGGGAATGGGTTTATGGCGCCTCAATACGACACTATGTCCCGCCGTATCTCAGCGGATACCCAATACGACATTACCGTCAATGGTAATTTTACCAATGGCATTGTGTTGAACATGCCAAATCAAACTTATGAGCTGGTTAATGAAACAGATAACTCAGTAACGATTCCTTATCAAGTCGTCTGCTCAGGGTGCAATGTCACCAATTTGGTTGACTCTCAAGGACGGTTAATCACGCCAGTGAGTACGGTTGGTGCTAACTCAGGAGCCATCACCTCACTCAATTTCCTTTTGGATCTCAGTTATGACGTGTCGGGAATAGAGCTTATGTCCGGGCGTTATTCAGATGACATTGTGCTAATTATTGAGCCCGGGATATAAGATGAAGAGTTGCTACGCTATGATATTGCTGGCTTATATCTCTTTACCCTGCGATGCTTCGGAAAGTGGGGCTTCCCCTTGGCAAATTGGCGCTAGCGTCACATTTGACGCTTTTGAAAATCAGCTTAAATCTGGTGGTTCAATTGGTTATGAAGGGGCCGTTGGCTATCAACTGAGCGAACAAAATCTTCTGCTTGAAGCGGGATACAAATACGCTCAATCTTCAAATGCGACACCCCCTCGATTTGATCCGTTGTTCACAAGGTTTAAAACCTTCCTGCCTGTGAGTGATTACGCCTCACTGTATGTCGGTGGTGGTTTAGCGTATGACAAAAATACGTTAGCTCCGTTACTCAATGCGGGATTCCAATATCAACTGAGCCGCAATTGGTTCGCTGATTTAGGTTATCAAGCCGCCTTTGGTGTCGACGAAGATAATCTCTACACCTTGAATGCTTTGCTGTCTTATCGCTTTGATACTCATCGAGCACATGCGGCTTCTAATGTGATTGATGCCCCCCCAATCAATGAGTTGTTATACGAGGACAGCGAACCGGCACAAGCCGCAATTCCTCTTCAACCTCCTCGTGAAGTTCCTGATAAAAAATGCCAAGTACGTGTTGAACAATATCGGGTAATGCCGGGGGATTTTCTTGTACGAATTGCACATTCACTGAATCAAACCCTAGAGCAGATTTTAATTCTTAATCCGTTTCTGTCAGAGGATCGAGATGTCAACATCATTTATCCAGGTGAAGTCATCAATTATTAACGTTGAGAATGACGCTAATGATGACGCAGCTGCTGTTTAATCTGTCCTGTCGAGATGAATATTAATGAGTAATTTTAATAAATTGGGTTGGGGAAAGGTGTTACTTTCCACAATGCTGTTATTTGGCTTATACGGTTGCGGAAACGAAGCGGAAGACAAAGCCGATTTGAACAATGACCTTGCTAACACAGCGACGGTGGTTGCCCAAGATGCGATGTATTCGACGGGCTTTTCAGACCAATACCAAGTCGATTTGACCAGTCGCGTCTTGGTGTCTGACGGAAGCGAGTTCATCGTCACGGACGTTGAAGAGTTATCGCCAGGTGATGAATGTGATGTACAAAGTATCAATGATACTGGCTTTGTCATCGCAGCCCAGAGCTTAAAGGTGTGTGACTATCGCTACCAAGTCGCCAGCAAGTTATCGACGGAGAACGAATCACAAGCGTTGCTCCGTGTTGCGGTGAGCAAAACTCCAGAGCAGGCACAACTTCCACCTATAAGCGCTGTGACGTTGCTAAATACGGCGATAGACGTCGATCTAGCACAAGAGCTGAGCAAGCTTGGCGTGGATTTGGATGGCTTTACGCTGTCTAGCGAAACCACGTTACCTTTCAACTCGGGTAGCGAGGCAAGTACAAACCCAGTGAACAATATCCTCACTTATACACCCGCCGCAGACTTTGAAGGCATTGACCGGGTACTTTTTACCTATTCAAACGGTAGTGACCAGGTACTGATGGGTGTCCTCGATGTGGCTGTCGCGTATGAAGCGAATAAAGGTCTGACGATACAAGATAATATCGTGTACCCGCAGAGAGTGAGCATCAACCAGAAAGTTGATATCGATATTTCCCCATACGTTACCTCAGAAGATGGTGACGATTACCAATTAGTGTATGTGGGAGCATTTAATGCGGAAGTGGCGGCGAAGAATCCAACAGACACCAACAATAAAGTGTTTACTTTCCAGTCTTCATTAGTGGGTGAACACACCGTCAGCTTCGCCGTGAGTGACCATAATGGTGCGTACGAGATGGGATTGATCAAAGTTATCACTCAAGATCCGGCTCAATCAGCAAAGTGGGGAAACATTGTGTATGGTGTCAATCGTTTTACCGCGCCGACAACCGCCGCTGACGCCAATTACTTGGATATCCCATACAGCGCAATACTGGTCGATGATGGCTATGATCCTGCGATTAATATGACAGCGTATAGCTATCAAGACGCCAAAACGCTGTGTACCAATTTAGGCGCCAAACTCGCCACAGCCGACCAGTTAGAGCGGTTAGCGTCTAATGTTGATGTTAGTGGTACTTACAATTGGCCTGTCAAATACAAATATATCGCGGACCAATCAGGCTCCGGAGTACAGGTGGATATAACCGGGGCAGAGGATTCAACTGCGGCCGATGCCAACGTGTATTACCTTAGTTGCGTTTTCCCTGGCCAAATGAGCATTGTTGAAAGTGATTCAGACTTTGAAGCGGTGGCGAATGGCGTGGATACAGCGACGGTCAGTGTTAAGCTCGATTTTGGTGGCTCTGACAATTCAGGCAAAGTTATCTCAGCGTCATCTGATAGCTCAAATGTGACTTTTTCAAGTACTGCAACAACGAATGCGTCTGGAGTCGCGACATTTTCGTTCACAGATTTCAAAGCGGAAAGTATCAACGTCACTTTTAATTACGTAGACCTTCAAATAAATACCCATATTGTCTTTATTGGCGACGAGAAGACAGCGGTACTAACTCTTGCCACCATTGTCGATGGTTCTGATTTTGGTAGTGAACCAAATAAAGTTCGCGCAACTTTACGGGATGCGAACAACAACCCCATAGAAAAACGAATCGTTAATTTTAGTTCGACGAGTACGGATGTAGCGATTAGCGCTGATACTGAAACGGATACCAAAGGGGAGCAGGATGCGTCCATCCGTTGGGCTGCCACCGAGCCGAGCGTGAGCCAAACCGTGGGGATAGATGCGAAGTATAACAGAAGTGATGGTATGACGTTGAATGCATCTACTAATGTTCAGTTTATAAAAGAGAGCTTGGTTTGTGGCGGGCTCTACAATGATACGAACATGACCAATGCTTCAGGGCCTTGTTTGAAAGTCGTAAGACGCCCAGGGACTAATTACCTCTACACATCTACCCCAAGTGTGGCATTTATGGATGCCGTTGGTTATCGCTATTCAACAGACCAAATTCGAACTGAAGATGGTAGCCGAGGTCCTGCTGGAGGACGATTTATGTCTTGGAATTATAGTCTTGCGAATGTCGATGCGGGTCGTGATTGGTGTGAGAAGCTTAGTGAAATTGAGTTTTCAGGTCGCTCCAATTGGCAACTAAGCCGAACGAATATAAGTTTGTATCTAGGAAATATGTATACTTACTTTGGTTGGCCTACATCTAGCTTATACAGTGGTAATGCAACGCTTCCAGAAGAGTCTGTAGTTATTGCTTTCGACTACTTTTCAGGGTGGATGGATGGAGGATCCTATCGATACGCTTACGTATCTTGTGTCTCGCATTATTGATACAGCGCGTAGATTAAAGTTGGTGTTAGAAACAAAAAGCCCAGCTACATCGCTGGGTTTTTTATAATTCGATACGTTTACTGGTTTACTTCTACGCGAATCAGTTTTATCGGATTGCTAGTAGACATAAACCGCGCCAGATCTTGATGCAGAGTTATCACTTTGATCGCCATTAATGCCTGTTGCGCTGCTGCTTTCTCTCACTGTACTTATCACCAATCTACTACCGTTAGACGACAATGAAACAGAAAGCCCAAACCTATCAGTAGCTTCTGTATTGGAAGATTTAATATAGAACTCTTGCTCCCATAGAGAGCCATCAAAACGAAACAAATAGGCTGCTCCTGAGGCCAACGCTGAATTGTCAGTTTGTTCTCCATTCACCCCAATCGCATTGCTTCTTTCAAACAAAGCACCAACTAAGAGTGCGTTGCCTTCTGGAGATAGCGCAACAGAGTTACCGAAATAATCGGATGACTCGGCATTTGATGCAGTAAGGTAGGCTTGCTCTGACCAATCACTACCATCAAATTGATACACATAGGCAGCACCACTACTACTATTTTGACCGTACCCACCTACGCCTAATAAATTTCCATTTGAAGAAAGCGAAACGGATGCCCCAAAAAATCCAGCGCTACTGGTATCTGAAGCCTTTAGATAGGCCTGTTGGACCCAACTGCTTCCATCGAAGCGGAACAAGTAAACCGCCCCTGACGAGAACAAATCATTATTAGATTGCTCACCATTTACGCCAGTCGCGTTGCTTCTTTCACCCGTTGCCCCCACGGCTAAGGTGTTGCCGTCCTGAGAAAGCGATAGGCTACTACCAAAGCGATCACCGCTCTCTGTATTTGAGGCTTTGATATAAGCTTCTTGTACCCAATTACTGCCATTGTAGCGGAATAAATAAACTGCCCCCGCATAAGATTGAAGGTTGTTGTCTGTAGGAGGAAGAGCGTAAGTGCCTTTCAGGTCGCTACTTTCCTCGTCAGCTCCTACTGCTAGAGTACTGCCGTCTGGTGAGAGTGCGACTGCAGTACCAAAATGGTCGCCATCACCCGGATTAGAGGCTTTAACGTAAGCTTGATGATTCCAGTCCATACCATCAAAGGTAAAAATGTAAGCAGCACCAGCATTGGGAATAGAGTTGTCTGCTGAGTTTACGTTGATTCCAGGAACACCGCCTTCTTCACCTCGTGCGCCTACCACGAGAGTGTTGCCATCGGAAGATAACGAAACTGAGCTACCGAATGTATCAGAAGCTTCGGCATTTGGAGCTTTAATATAGGCCTGTTGTGACCATTGGTTGTTCTTGTACCGGAATAAATAAACGGCCCCAGAAGATGCGGCGCTATTATTGGCTTGATCACCGTTGAGTGACGTTGAATTGCTGTCTTCATAATGTGCACCAACAGCAAGTGTGTTCCCATCTGTGGATAGAGAAATAGAATTGCCAAAGTTGTCGCTACTATCAGTATTTGATGCTTTGACGTAGGTAATCAGATTAGCTAGCTCAGAAGATTCAATGGATCGTTTATTCGATAAGGCGACTAACTCTTCGTTTTTCGCCAAAATAAAATACTCAGATACGGCTGCTTCTAAAATACTACCGATATTGACCGTTCCTGTTGTACCAGAGGTAACAGTAAGTAATTCTTCACATTGGTTATTCTGTGTATTGTCTTTTCTACAGATAATGTACTCACTGGCACCGCTTGAATCATCCCAGTCAAATGTGGCGATGCCGCTATCGCTAACTTCAATTGATAACAAGTTAAATGACACGCTTTTGGTAGAAGACAAATCGCCTGTTTCTCCACATCCATTGAGCATCAGAGTAGACAATATTAGTAGAGTGGCACTTAATGCTGAAGAAAGTTTGAACATCATTGTGACTTCCTAATTCACAAGTTTAGCTATGCGATGAAACTCTTAGAGCAAGTGAGCTTTCATGCGCAAGTTGTAGGTTTTAAAGTGTTATTCACTTCAGCTAATCTTGAGTCATTGATTTATATAATAATAGAATGCGTATTGGTTATATCTATTGGTTCTTAGGCATTAAATTGTATTTGTGAGATCAGATCGAGATTTTGAGTGATCTAAGTCGTTAGTAGGAGTGTTTGGATCATCGGGGCTGGGAAGATTGGTCGGGGGCTTACTCGTATCACTAGTAGATCCGCCGAATGAAGCGTTTGGTTATTATGAATGCTAGATAAAAACAAAAAAGCCGTGTCTTTTGACACGGCTTTTTCTAAATCTGGCTCCCCCTGCGGGACTCGAACCTGCGACATACGGATTAACAGTCCGCCGTTCTACCAACTGAACTAAGGGGGAATTGCGTTTAAGCGAGGCGAATATTAGCGATGGAGCTAAAGAGTGTCAATACTTATGCCAATGAAAAAAGCCATTTTTTTTCAGATAAATTGCTTTACTTTTTTGTATCCCTTACCGGATATAGCCTGTACATAGTTATCCACTAAAATTGTGGATAAGTGTGTTAATTAAACTTGAGTAATGATATTTAGCGCGAATTTTAGATTGTTTACACTAAATTCTATTAATAGATGACAACTTATAAGTGGCTGTATGGTATAGATTTTTTGGTAAAATTGTTGTTGATATAATCGTGTTGATTTCAGAATGGAAACTTTGATAAGTCTGAAAAATACGGGATTTTGTGTATAAGCTGTTAGCTAAAAAGATGGGGTTTTCAGAGTAGATCTCTTGTAGGGCGAAAGATAATATCAGGATTGATTTTTAGGATCTAGCTATAGTTAATCAATTTTCGCAAAACAGGCGTTTATTTTTCCCTTAGCTATTGTGTATGTATATATATACAGTCACAATACCAAAAACGAATTTCACCTAGGATTGAGGCTGCGCATGAACAAAGTGTATGACTTAGTATCAGATTACCAACCGTCTGGCGATCAGCCAACCGCGATTAATCAGCTTCTAGATGGCTTAGATTCAGGTTTGGCTCATCAAACATTACTTGGTGTGACCGGCTCAGGTAAAACCTTTACACTTGCCAACGTGATTGCCAAAGCGCAACGTCCGGCAATCTTATTAGCACCAAATAAAACTCTGGCAGCGCAGCTTTATGGAGAGATGAAGTCATTTTTCCCCAACAATGCGGTTGAGTATTTCGTCTCTTACTATGATTATTACCAGCCAGAAGCCTACGTTCCTACCACCGATACTTTTATCGAGAAAGACGCGTCCATTAACGCTCACATCGAGCAGATGCGTTTATCCGCAACCAAAGCGTTGTTAGAGCGAAAAGACGCGATCATTGTAGCGTCGGTGTCTGCCATTTATGGTTTGGGTGACCCACAAGCGTATTTGCAAATGATGCTGCATATTCGTCGCGGTGACGTCATGGATCAACGCGACATTTTGCGTCGTCTAGCAGAACTGCAGTATAGCCGCAATGACGTTGCGTTTGAGCGCGGTCAGTTCCGTGTTCGTGGAGAAGTGATTGATATCTTCCCCGCAGAATCTGACCAAGACGCTGTGCGGATTGAAATGTTCGACGATGAAATTGACTGCATCAGTGTATTTGACCCATTGACTGGGGCGGTGAAACAGCGTGATTTGCCTCGTTATACCATCTACCCGAAAACGCACTACGTTACTCCGCGTGAGCGTATTCTTGATGCCATTGAACACATCAAGGCTGAGCTAGAAGTACGTAAAGCTTATTTGCTCGAAAACAACAAGCTGTTGGAAGAGCAACGCATCAGCCAGCGTACTCAATTTGATATCGAGATGATGAACGAACTCGGTTTCTGTTCAGGGATCGAAAACTACTCACGCTACCTCAGTGGTCGTAACGAGGGTGAGCCGCCCCCGACGTTATTTGACTATCTGCCACACGACGGTTTGCTGATCATTGATGAGTCACACGTGACCGTTCCGCAAATTGGTGCGATGTATAAGGGTGACCGTTCAAGAAAAGAAACTTTGGTCGAATTCGGTTTCCGTCTCCCTTCGGCGTTGGATAACCGTCCGCTGAAGTTTGAAGAGTTTGAATCGTTGGCACCACAAACCATCTTTGTCTCGGCGACACCGGGTAACTACGAATTGGAAAAATCGGCGAACCAAATTGCCGATCAAGTGGTACGTCCGACAGGCCTGCTCGACCCAGAGTTAGAAGTGCGTCCAGTGGGAACTCAGGTCGACGACTTACTTTCAGAAATTCGCATCCGCGCGGCGAAAGATGAGCGTGTTTTGGTCACGACATTGACCAAACGAATGGCTGAGGATCTCACTGAGTACCTTACAGAGCACGATGTGAAAGTGCGTTATCTCCACTCGGATATTGATACTGTCGAGCGTGTCGAAATTATTCGCGACCTACGTTTGGGTGAATTTGACGTATTGGTTGGGATCAACTTACTCCGAGAAGGTTTGGATATGCCGGAAGTGTCACTGGTGGCGATTCTGGATGCGGACAAAGAAGGCTTCTTACGTTCTGAACGTTCATTGATTCAGACAATCGGTCGTGCGGCGCGAAATGTTGAGGGTAAAGCGATCCTCTACGCGGATTCGATTACCAAGTCGATGAAGAAAGCGATGGATGAAACCAACCGCCGTCGCGAGAAGCAACAAGCGTACAACGAGGAAATGGGTATTGAGCCTCAAGCGCTGAAACGCAACGTCAAAGACATCATGGAACTTGGCGATATTACCAAAGCGAAGCGACAACGCGGTAACAAACAAGTGCCGTTGTCTAAAGTGGCGGAGCCTTCACAAAGTTACGAAGTGATGACACCGCAGCAGCTTGAGAAAGAAATCAGTAAACTTGAAGCTCAGATGTACCAACACGCTCAAGATCTTGAGTTTGAACTGGCGGCAGAAAAACGCGATGAAATTGATAAGTTGCGTCAACAGTTTATTGTAAATAGTTGATCGCTAAGCAGAATTTTAGGCAAAAAAATAGCCAATAGAAATTTATCTATTGGCTGTCATTTGTGAATACTTAAGTTCACTAACAACGTCAGTTGGCTAGGTGACCCGTTAAGGTCAATCTAAATAAAGCAGATATCGTGCCAATTAATTTTTGGGATTTCTGCTTAAATAATAATCAGAAATCGCCTTTAAATTGGTTTTTATTTGCAAAATGCAAAGCCTAATGCAATCATTTATACAAATTGCAATCGCAATCAACGGCTAGGCTATGCAAAATAATACTAATGATCCCAAAGCAAAATATCTGCTTATGGTTGAAGATACGGCGTCGGTCGCGGCATTGTATCGCTCTTACCTGACTCCGCTTCAAATCGACATCAATATCGTCGGTACGGGGCGTGACGCTATTGAAAGTTTAAACTTTCGTACACCTGATTTAATCCTGCTTGATTTGCGTCTGCCTGATATGACAGGTATGGACGTGCTTTATGCGGTGAAACAGAAAAACCCGGATGTTCCGGTCATCTTTATGACCGCGCACGGCTCGATTGATACCGCGGTTGAAGCGATGCGTCACGGCGCGCAAGACTTTTTGATTAAACCGTGTGAAGCGGACCGGCTGCGTGTTACGGTCAATAACGCGCTACGTAAGGCGAATAAACTCAAGAACGAAGCGGATAATCCAAACCAAGGTTATCAAGGTTTCATCGGCAGTAGCCAAACTATGCAGGCGGTGTATCGTACCATTGACTCGGCGGCATCGAGTAAAGCGAGTATTTTTATCACTGGCGAAAGTGGTACGGGTAAAGAGGTGTGCGCGGAAGCGATTCACGCTACCAGTAAGCGGGGAGACAAACCTTTTATCGCGATTAACTGTGCGGCAATTCCGAAAGATTTAATTGAAAGTGAGCTGTTTGGTCACGTCAAAGGGGCGTTTACTGGTGCGGCGACCGACAGACAAGGCGCGGCAGAGCTAGCGGACGGCGGCACGCTATTCTTAGACGAATTGTGTGAAATGGACCTAGATTTGCAAACAAAGCTCCTACGCTTTATTCAGACAGGTACCTTCCAAAAAGTTGGCTCGTCGAAAATGAAGAGCGTCGATGTACGATTTGTTTGTGCAACCAACCGTGATCCTTGGAAAGAGGTTGAAGAAGGGCGCTTTAGGGAAGATTTGTACTATCGTCTGTATGTGATCCCACTGCATTTGCCGCCGCTACGAGAGCGCGGTGAAGACATAGTAGAAATTGCCTATTCATTATTGGGCTTTATGTCGAAAGAAGAGGGTAAGGACTTTGTACGACTATCACCAGAGGTGGTAGAAAGATTTTCCGATTATGAATGGCCGGGTAACGTCCGTCAGTTACAAAACGTACTGAGAAACGTTGTGGTGCTCAACAATGGTAAAGAAATTACCTTGAACATGTTACCACCGCCGTTGAATAAGCCCCTAGATAACCAAATTCGTGTTGAGTTTACGGAAACGAAAGAGCCGTCAGTTCACGATATTTTTCCACTTTGGTTAACTGAGAAAAAAGCGATAGAGCAAGCGATCAAAGCGTGTGAAGGCAACATTCCAAAAGCCGCTGGCTATTTGGATGTCAGTCCTTCGACGATCTACCGCAAACTACAAACTTGGAATGCGAAGGAAACCCAGTAAATCATGGAAGTATTAAACCAGAGTAAAATCGACAGGTTAGCGAGTGAAATTGGCCAAGAAAACGTGCCGGTTTTACTTGAAATCTTTTTAGGTGAACTGGCCCAATACATTGAAACGCTAAGCCAAGAAAAGAGCTTTGATGTTGCCCGTTATCTGAAAGAAATCAGCCACGCACTGAAAAGCAGTGCTGCTAGCTTTGGCGCGGAGTCTTTATGTGCCTACGCGATTGAAATCGATGCAGCAGCGAAATCCGGTGGAGAGTTTGATACTGATTCGATTCGCAGCAAGATGTTAGCGTTGCTCGGTGAAACCAAGCAACGTTATCAGCAGATATACCAATCGCAGTAAGAACTTAACGGCTTACTGCGATAGTTTTTAGTCGCCGAGTAGTGACTCGATGGCGTGTTGTAGCTTAGCGCGGTCGTGTCGCCAATCTCGGTTTGGTGATGCCAGTGGCGTCGTCACGCAATTCCATTCAGCAAGTTCTGGGTGAGGCTCGTCACCCAGAACCACATCAATTCTTCTGCCTCTGCACGAACGCTCGCACCATTCCAATTTTTCCTGAAGTGTCATTTTGCCAGCAGGACCAAATTCCGGAGATAAGTTCTCTACGAAGATCAGTTGCGCCTTGTGGTTATTGGCAATTGCTCGACCTATTTCCGGCAAAAGCAGTGGCGGCATAATACTGGTTAAAAAGCTACCTGGTCCCAAAATAATCGCATCCGCTTGTTCAATCGCTATCACACCTTCTTTGGTCGCTGGCACTTCAGGTTCTAAATCCAAACGCACCAACTTGTCTGGCATTTCGTCAACACTGGTTTCGCCCGTGACCCATTTACCGTCAGGCGCTAGAGCACGTAAGTCAGAAGGGTGCTCAGACATCGGGATGATATTGACGTCCACTTTTAACATGTTGCGAATTAGATTGGTTGCGTCTAACGGACGGACTGATAGGTTATCCAGCGCAGTTAGCATCAAGTTACCGAGGTTATGACCGTCGAGCTCACCAGAGCCTTTAAAACGGTATTCAAACATCATCGAGCTGATGGATGGTTCGGTGATGAGCTGGTTAATACAGTTGCGGGTATCGCCCCAAGCGATGCCGCCCTGACAATTACGAATTCGACCCGTTGAGCCGCCGTTATCTGTTGTGGCGACAATGCCCGTGGCGTTGTTACCGAAGTCTTTTAGTGCCGCAAGCATACGGCCAAGACCGTGGCCACCGCCAATCGCGACGACCCGTTTTGATGAGTACAGAGTCATTAATATCTTCTTATTTTTTCAAAACTAACCACAATTTAGAGTATTACATTCATATCTGATACTCAGTAGGGGGTATTTTGGGCTTCAAGTATGTTTTTTTGACGTTTAGGGTAGAAGCACGCACAATTATTAAGTATTTTATGTATCAGCTGTCGTCTTTTAAAGTTATTTGTACTTAAGGCGATTGCCATAACTCCGAGCTCATCCAGCTAAGTTCAAATGAATAAGCTTGCTGAGCCAGTGACAAGTTGTCACAAGGGCATAGTTGGAAATGATTGTGCCTCCCGTGTTTGGAAAGGTGTTCCGTGGCGCAACAATTCGAAGATAGATTCCATCGCAAGTTTTATTACTTGCGTCTTTCCGTTACAGATGTTTGTAACTTTAAATGTACTTACTGCTTGCCTGATGGCTACAAGCCTTCGGGGCAGAAAAACTCGTCCTTTTTATCGCTTCCAGAAATTAAACGCGTAGTCCGCGCATTCGCAGATTGTGGCACGTCAAAAGTGCGTATTACGGGTGGCGAACCTAGCTTGCGCAAAGACTTCACCGATATCATCCACACCGTGGCTGAAACCAACGGCATCAATAAAGTGGCGACGACAACCAACGGCTATCGTATGGAAAAGCAAGTCGCTGACTGGAAGCAAGCAGGCTTAACACATATCAATGTGAGCGTGGATAGCCTTGACCCAAGAATGTTCCATCAAATTACTGGTGAGAATAAATTCTCTCAAGTCATGTCAGGCATCGACCGCGCGTTTGAAGTGGGCTACGAACAGGTCAAAGTGAATGTGGTTTTGATGAAAGATCTAAACTCTCACGAACTGCCAGCCTTTCTTAACTGGATCAAAGACCGACCAATTCAGCTGCGTTTTATCGAACTGATGCAAACCGGTGAGATGGATGAGCTGTTCCAAAAGCACCATGTCTCTGGTGTTGGCATCCGTAATCAGTTGATTGCTAATGGCTGGCTGTTGAAAGTGAAAGCCAACAATGATGGTCCGGCGCAGGTATTTGTCCATCCAGATTATCAAGGTGAGATCGGTCTGATCATGCCGTACGAGAAAGACTTCTGTGAAAGCTGTAATCGCCTGCGCGTTTCTGCGACGGGTAAGCTGCACTTGTGTCTGTTCGGCGACCACGGCGTAGAGTTGCGCGATTTGCTGCAACAAGACACGCAAGAAGCCGCATTAATCCAAAGAATTCAAGGTCAACTACAAACCAAATCTGTCAGTCATTTTCTTCATGACGGCAACTCCGGTATGACGCCACATCTTGCGTCAATCGGTGGTTAGTAGCGGCCAAGCAAATACGTCATACACATTAATTTCGCCAAGCACTGGCTCGGCAGAAGCAAACTATTTGAAGTAGGTAGGTGAACAAATGGGTCACGCAGAAAGTAAATTCCAACCAGCAAACATCGCAGTACTCACCGTGTCGGATACTCGTACTGAAGAGAACGATACCTCGGGTCGTTACTTGGTTGAACACGCACAAGAAGCGGGTCACAACGTGGTCGATAAACAAATTGTTATCGATGACATGTACAAGATCCGTGCAATTGTCTCTCAGTGGATTGCCGATGAAAACGTACAAGCGGTCATGATCACTGGCGGTACTGGATTTACTTCACGTGACAGCACGCCTGAAGCGCTTAAACCACTATTCGATAAAGAAGTTGAAGGTTTCGGTGAGTTGTTCCGCATGGTGTCTTACGAAGAAATCGGCACATCAACCATTCAGTCTCGTGCTATTGCTGGTTTTGCTAACCACACGGTGATTTTTGCTATGCCAGGTTCTACGGGCGCTTGTCGTACTGGCTGGACTAAGATCATCAAGCAGCAGTTGGATGCAAGCCATCGTCCTTGTAACTTTATGCCTCACCTAGCGGTATAAGCGGGGATTGTTATGAGCCAATTTACTCATATTAATGCCTCTGGTGAAGCCAACATGGTGGACGTGTCGGCAAAAGCAGAAACCGTGCGTGAAGCTCGCGCAGAAGCGTTTGTTCATATGGCACCTGAAACCCTGCAATTGATCGTTTCAGGCCAACACCATAAGGGTGATGTTTTCGCTACAGCGCGTATCGCGGGCATCCAAGCGGCGAAGAAAACGTGGGATTTGATCCCGCTTTGTCACCCGTTGCTGCTATCAAAAGTGGAAGTGCAACTTGAAGCGATTGAAGCAGAAAACAAAGTGCGCATTGAATCGGTGTGCAAACTGGCGGGTAAAACCGGTGTTGAGATGGAAGCGTTGACGGCAGCATCGGTCGCCGCATTGACCATCTATGACATGTGTAAAGCGGTACAGAAAGATATGGTGATTGGTCAGGTTCGTTTGTTGGAGAAGACAGGCGGCAAGTCGGGTCACTTTAAGGCGGAATAATGATTAAAGTTCTATTTTTTGCGCAAACTCGCGAACTCGTTGGCATCGACGAGATGGAAGTGCCAGCCGAGTTTGAAACGGTTGAAGCGCTCAGAGCGTATTTGGCAAATCAAGAAGGCAAATGGGACCTCGCGCTTGAATCAGGCAAACTACTGGCAGCCGTAAACCAATCTATTGTTCCTCTGGAACACGCTTTGTCTGATGGTGATGAAGTCGCATTTTTTCCTCCGGTAACAGGTGGCTAATGATGGATTCACGAGTTTCGGTTCAATTTGACGATTTTTCGGTTGGTGCTGAGTACGAAGGTTTATCTCAAGGCTCCGCATCTGGCGCAGTCGTGACATTCATCGGCAAGGTACGTGACATGAACCTTGGTGATAACGTGACTGGTTTGTCGCTGGAACACTACCCAGGGATGACAGAAAAAGCGCTGATGGAAATCTGTGATGAAGCAGAAAAACGTTGGCCACTGCTTAAAGTGCGCGTCATCCACCGCGTAGGTGACTTAGATATCGGTGAGCAAATCGTATTTGTCGGCGTATCGAGTGCGCACCGAGGTGCAGCATTTGAAGCGTGTGAGTTCATCATGGACTACCTAAAAACCAAAGCGCCATTCTGGAAGAAAGAACGCACGACAGAGGCGACGCGTTGGGTTGAGTCTCGAGACTCAGATGCCAAAGCGGCCGAGCGCTGGCAGTCTAAATAAAACATCAAAACGCTCTCATACTGAGAGCGTTTTTTTATCGCTATTCATTGAGCTGATGGATACTGCCACGTTGCCTATTTTTGGCGAAAAACAGCGCTTTATCTGCAATTGCGACGATCTGTTCAGCGCTCTTTTCCCTTGTCACCGAGGCGCAAAACTGCATGCCAATTGTAATGGTCAACTGCTTTGCAACACTTGACCCGCTATGAGAAATATTTAACCCGAGAATTGCTTGTCTCAGGCACTCTGCGCGGTAATAGGACTCGGCTTGAGACACCCCTGTCATATAAATCAAAAACTCATCTCCACCATAACGAAAGCAAAGATCTTGCGGCGTAGCCCAAGTGAGAATCGCATTGGCGACGGTTTTCAACGCATCATCCCCGCGTAAGTGACCGTAATAGTCGTTAAATTGCTTAAAACAGTCGATATCTATCATTAAGATTGCGGAACTCGTGTCTTGTGCTTTGGTTGAGTCAAACGCAGCGGGCAACAAGGAGTCTAATGCGTATCGATTATAAAGTTGGGTCAGGTGGTCTTTATGAGTGAGCTTTTCCAGTTCAGCCTGTTGGTGCGCAAATTGCTCCAACGCGAGCTTATATTCAGTAATGTTTCGTACGGTCCAAAGAACAAAAGGGGCATTAGGCAAAGGGATAACAAACGCACTAAAGTATTGTGGTTCGGTCGGTCCATCGATGCCTTCAAAACAGGAGATTTCTTTTGGATCAAGCGAGTACTCGAGCTCAGTAGCTTGTCCGCTATCGATGACTTCGACAATGATTTGGTAAAACCGTTCGGCAGTTTCTAAAGGTAATACTTGGTGTTGTGTCAGTCCAATCAAGACCTCTGGATTATGGTGGCACTTGGCATTTTTACCTCCCCATGCATCTATATAGGTCCCTGACTTATCGATGAGATAGGTCGGTTCTGGAACCGCGTCAAACACCATGTGAATCATTTCAGGGTTGTCGGCAATCGCCTCTAATAGGGTTGAACTCACTCAAATATCCTTACAGCCAACGAGAGTACTACTTATAGTTTAGACAGTTTCGATAAAGCAGTAGTTAAGGTCGTCAAAATAATGTCATGATTCTAACGGTGAATTATTATATGCCTCCAGTCTTATTATTGTGACGAATGGATTGTTAGATGTTGAGATAAATATAGATACTTGTCGCTCTCGGGGTTGGATTTTTTTCGCCGCGTCTTATTTTTGAGATATTGGCAAACGTGAAACGTGCTCAATCCTTGTTGAAACCTTGACTATTGGGCTACTGCTTTTGATTGATAGTTTAGAACGATTGTAAAAATTGGCGATTTCCATTTAGTAAAATCAAGAAATTAGACAACAATTACCTTATACCCAGTGTGACTGGTGCGTTAAGGAGAAAGCAATGGAATCATTAAAAGTAAAAGACTATATGACACTACAAGCGGTGACTTTCACTCCTGATATGTCATTAAGTGCCGCACTTCACAAGGTTCTGGATTCAAGATATTTAGGTGGGCCGGTAATCGATGAAAACAAGAAAGTAATTGGTTTTCTATCGGGCCAAGATTTACTCGAGAAACTACTGAAAGTGTCATACTACTGCCAAGACACTCATATCGTCAGAGACTGTATGCATCCTGGAGTGCTCTCAGTAGGGCCTGATACGTCAATCATCGCATTGGCAGAAATGATGACTCAAGCTAAGCCTAAAGTGTATCCAGTAATCGATGATAACAAGAAGCTGGTCGGCATTATTACCCGACGAGATGTGTTGCGCGCGATTGGTAAAAACATCAACGAGTGCTTCAAACATCCAGTTTAGAGCTTGAGTTGTGACAAAAACGGCGCCGAGAGCGCCTTTTTTGTTTTTATCTTTGGGCGTGAGTCTAAATCGCTAGCATCGAGAGCAAAATCTCAGTAGAAATTAAAAAAAGTGTTTGACCTTAGAGTAGACTCCAAGGTTTATGCTAAGGGTGTACATCAAATGGAGAGTATACTATGTGCACAAAACACCAAGCATGCCGCTCTGAGAAAGTCGCGCTAAATCCATCACAAACAAGTTCTTGTTCTAGCCCGAAGATCACTTCTATCAAACAAGCGGGCGTTAGCGCTGTACCATCGGATTGCTGTTCATCGACCAGTTGTAGCAGCGGGGGGGAGCATAGCGATGAGGAAAGCGACCCCAAACTGCTTTCGACCAACGGCTTAACCCATAGCTGGAAAATCGACGGGATGGATTGTCCATCTTGCGCACGAAAAATAGAAACCGCGGTCAACAAAGTGGAAGGCGTTGTGGAAGCCAAAGTTCTGTTTACGACCGAAAAGCTGATCATTAATGCCAGCCACTCAGGTGTTGCGAGCTTAGTCGAGCAAGCCATTTTAGATACTGGGTTTACGTTCCAAGCCCCAACATCGACGCCCAAAGCACCCAAACCATCCGGTTGGAAGAGTGTGGTGGTGCAAAATTCCAAGATTATCGCAATAGCCTCCGCGATGGCTGTTGCCGCAATGATTTCGCCAGTTTTCCCTTTGGTGAGTGAATGGATGTTTATCTTCACCTGTTTGGCGGGTCTGTATCCGATTGGACGAAAAGCGATTGCGTTAGCAAAATCGGGCACACCGTTTGCGATTGAAACTCTAATGAGTGTCGCAGCGATCGGTGCATTGTATTTAGGTGAGACCGTCGAAGCTGCGATGGTGTTACTGCTGTTCCTTATTGGTGAGCAGCTTGAAGCATTTGCCGCCTCCAAAGCACGTAGTGGTGTGCAAGCTTTGATGGAATTGGTACCCGAAAACGCAATCAAAATCGTAGATAGCCAGCGCATTGAAGTAAGCGCCAGTGAGTTGCAACCTGGAGACATTATTGAAGTCTCGCCTGGTTCTCGATTGCCGGCAGATGGCCGTTTGAACGAGGGCGTTGCCAGTTTTGATGAAAGTGCGTTGACGGGCGAATCAGTACCGGTAGACAGATCGGAAGGCGAGGGCGTAATGGCTGGCGCTGTGGTGGTCGACCGTGTAGTTCGTTTAACCATTACCTCTAAACAAGGTGAAAACGCTATCGATCGTATTCTCCATTTGATTGAAGAAGCGGAATCACGCAAAGCACCACTTGAACGTTTCTTGGATAAATTCAGTCGTTGGTACACGCCGTTAATGATGGTGATTTCGCTGTTAGTGATTGTCGTACCGCCAATGTTTTTCGCGCAGCCATGGGAAACATGGGTCTACCGCGGATTAGCATTGCTGCTGATTGCTTGTCCTTGCGCGTTGGTTATCTCTACGCCAGCGGCAATTACTTCTGGGTTAGCCGCAGCGGCCAGTCGCGGCGCGCTGATCAAAGGCGGTGCAGCGTTAGAGCAGTTGGGTAAAGTGCAAACAGTCGCGTTTGATAAAACCGGCACGCTCACGCAGGGCAAGCCGGAAGTCACAGACTTGGTGGCGTTACATGGCTGGGATGGTTCAGATCTACTCGCCAAAGTGGCTGCTATTGAAGTCGGATCTAGCCACCCGCTTGCTGTATCTCTAGTTAATAGAGCGAAGCAACTGAATATCGATATTCCAGAAGCCGATGACAAACAAGCGCTGGTGGGTAGTGGTGTCACTGGTGTGGTTGATGGTGTTCGTTACCATGCGGTTGCTCCGAGTAAGCTCAGCATTGCAATTAGCGCTGACCTTGAACAACAAGTTCAGCAGTTGGAAGACAGTGGTAAAACCGTCGTCGTTGTTGTTGAAGAAGAGCAAACGCCAATTGGTATCGTCGCGTGGCAAGATACATTAAGAGAAGATTCGGCACAGGCTGTTGAAGCGCTGAAAAACTTGGGTATCAACGCCGTGATGTTGACTGGCGATAACCCTCGCAGCGCGCAAGCAATCAGCTCTATGATCGGAATTGATTTCAAAGCGAGTCTGTTGCCACAAGACAAAGTGAACTATGTTGAGCAGCTTTCTCAACACGCCAATGTCGCCATGGTGGGTGACGGCATCAACGACGCGCCAGCAATGAAAGCATCCAGTATTGGTATTGCGATGGGAGGCGGCACTGACGTAGCGCTTGAAACTGCGGATGCTGCGATTACTCACAACCGATTGGTTGAACTTGCGGGTATGATTGAACTGTCCCGCGCTACGCTGAAGAATATCCGTCAAAATATTACCTTGGCACTTGGCTTAAAAAGCGTGTTCTTGGTGACAAGTTTGCTTGGTATCACTGGCCTTTGGGTCGCGGTGTTAGCAGATAGTGGGGCGACAGCCATTGTCACTTTGAACGCGTTGCGCTTGTTGAAGTTTAAGTCTCAGTCAAACGCATAAAGACTATCAGCCCCATGAATTTGATTCTGGGGCTGTTTTTTATGCAACGCTTTTCGATAAAACACGACAAAGTGTGATCAATGCTTGTTTTGCGTGTAATTGTTATGTGTTTTGCGATTGCCATTGTGAGGTTGATCACTATAAGGCAATGCTGAGTCGGCTAGAGTAAGCTCTGTACCCGATGAATGTATAGAGCAAGCGAATAGAACATACGGTTCGACTTGCCGAAATAAGGAGCCCCCTATGTCTCAAGCTGTTTTCCACCTAGGTGTTACTGAAGCGGATCTTGCTGGTGCAACATTAGCAATCATTCCTGGTGACCCAGCGCGTGTTCAAAAAATCGCTGAAGAAATGGAAAATCCAGTATTTTTAGCAAGCCACCGTGAATACACGCTTTACCGCGCTGAATTGGATGGTAAACCAGTTGTCGTTTGTTCAACAGGTATTGGTGGTCCATCAACCTCGATTGCTGTTGAAGAGCTTGCTCAGCTTGGTGTACGTACATTCCTGCGTGTTGGTACGACTGGCGCGATTCAACCAGACGTAAACGTTGGCGATATGATCGTTACCACAGGTTCTGTTCGTTTAGACGGTGCGAGCCTACACTTTGCTCCAATGGAATTCCCTGCAGTTGCTGACTTTGAAGTTGCGACAGCAATGAAAGCGGCAGTTGAAGAATCAGGCGCAGCAGTTCACATGGGTGTGACAGCTTCAAGTGATACTTTCTACCCAGGTCAAGAGCGTTACGATACCTTCTCTGGTCGCGTAGTTAAGCGTTTCCAAGGCTCTATGAAAGAGTGGCAAGACATGGGCGTGTTGAACTTCGAAATGGAGTCTGCAACGCTACTGACAATGTGTGCAAGCTCTGGTCTTAAAGCGGGTTGTGTTGCTGGTGTCATCATCAACCGTACACAGAAAGAGATCCCTGACCACGCAACGCTAAAAGAGACAGAAGCTCGTTCAATCAAAGTGGTTGTTGAAGCAGCACGTAAAATGCTTTAATTACTCTAAAGATTACAGAAAACAGCCGCCCTTGGGTGGCTGTTTTTTTATGCATGTTGGTTAACCACTGAAGGCTACTCTGGGCAACGGTTGATACAAGCTCTCTGTCATATCCGACAACATTTGGTCATAGACCTGCGAGATGATCAAAGAGATGTCGGTAGTCAATAAATACAACTCTCTCACCTCCATCGTAATCTCATTACACGAACCAATTTCGGTCAGCATGTGCATCGACTTTGAGCTGACTGGAGACGCTAACGCTAGCGGGCTGATGATCGACATCTGGTTGAGCTTACGCTTCATTTTCTCACAGTAGTATTTCACTCTCAGCATGCCTTCCGGATAGTGGCAATCCTGAATGGCAATTCGTAGCTGTGTCAGCACTTCCATACTGTCGAGAACCTGCTGCCAGTTGAGGTGGTACTCATCACTCAAATCTTCTCGACCCGACTCGATCAACCAAGCAATCGCAATTTCATCCATTAAGAATAAACAGTGACGGATGGTTTTGCCGTGTACTACCTGATTACGGGCAACCGAATTATTCTGCCAATCTTTATTGAGTGACTTAAGCTTAAGCTGCAAAATCCGGTACATAGGTTTGTTCTCAAAGTGAGCGATAGCGATCAGCTCGCTCGACTTTGCCATCATCGAATCGTAGGTTTCCTCTAGCTGTGGTGTCATGTCAAACTTGTCGGTCTTGCTCAGAATCAGATGGGTGATCGAACGATGTTGTCGGCTAAGTAACAACAGTTGGCGCAGCAGAACTAAGATTTCGTACTTGCGCTTCAGTGATGATTGGCGCTGTTTAGAAAAGTGAAAAAGACCCGCCAAAATGATGAGAGAAATACTGATTGAAATAAGCACGAACATAACCAACTCCTTGTTATTTAGTCGCTACAAAGAGCAGAGCAGTATTAGTGCCATGTTTTTATTGATTTTAAATCAATAGTTTATATTCTACGGTCCTAATTTTGAGAGAAAAATTGGTGCAACAAAGAACTATAGAGGTGAGTGAAAAAAAAAACCCCCGCCATAAGGCAGGGATTGAGAGGTTATGGATTGGTTGGCGAATTACATTACGCGCATACCAGGCTGAGCGCCTTCGTGTGGCTCAAGAATCCATAGCTCGCTACCACCAGGGCCAGCGGCTAGGATCATGCCTTCAGACATACCAAACTTCATCTTACGAGGTTTTAGGTTAGCGACCATGACGGTGAGCTTGCCTTCTAGCTCTTCAGGTTTGTACGCTGACTTGATGCCAGAGAACACTTGACGAGTTTCACCACCAATATCCAATTGGAACTTAAGCAGTTTGTTTGCTTTTGGCACTTCTTCACAAGAGATGATGCGAGCGATACGCATATCTACTGCAGCAAAAGCGTCGAACTCAATCTCTTCAGCGATAGGATCTTTGTCTAGCTCAGTTTGGCTAGCCTTGTTCTTTTCCGCTTCGGCTTTTTCTTTCGCTGCCATTTCTGCCGCCGCATCTTCTTTTGACGCTTCGATCATCGCTTCGATGTTCTTAGGATCAATACGGTTGAACAGTGCTTTGAACTTAGTGATCTCGTGAGCCGTTAGAGGTGCAGCGATGTTTTCCCATGTCAGTTCTTGGTTTAGGAACGCTTCAGTACGCGCAGCAAGTGCTGGCATCACTGGTTTTAGGTAAGTCATCAGTACGCGGAACAGGTTGATACCGACAGAACAGATTTCTTGTAGTTCCTGATCTTTACCTTCTTCTTTCGCGACAACCCACGGTGCTTTTTCGTCAACGTATTGGTTTGCTTTGTCAGCCAGTGCGGTGATTTCACGAATTGCACGGCCAAATTCACGCGTTTCGTAAAGCTCAGCAATACGGTCAGCAGCAGCTACGAACTCGTTGTACAGCTCAGGCTCTGCAAAGTTGTCAGACAGCTTGCCTTCAAAACGTTTTGCGATGAAGCCCGCGTTACGTGATGCTAGGTTAACGATCTTGTTCACAACGTCAGCGTTTACGCGCTGAGTGAAGTCTTCAAGGTTAAGGTCTAGGTCGTCGATACGGCTGTTTAGCTTCGCTGCGTAGTAGTAACGTAGACATTCTGGGTCTAGGTGCTCTAGGTAAGTGCTCGCTTTGACGAAGGTACCTTTAGACTTAGACATTTTCGCGCCGTTCACCGTTACGTAACCGTGGACGAATACGTTGTTCGGCTTGCGGAAACCAGAACCCTCTAGCATTGCAGGCCAGAATAGGCTGTGGAAGTAAACGATGTCTTTACCGATGAAATGGTAAAGCTCTGCTGAGCTGTCTTTGTTCCAGTACTCATCGAAGTCTAGGTCGTCACGCTTGTCACACAGGTTTTTAAAAGAGCCCATGTAACCGATAGGTGCGTCTAGCCATACGTAGAAGAATTTGTTCTTCTCACCTGGGATCTCGAAACCAAAGTAAGGCGCATCACGTGAGATATCCCACTGTTGCAGACCAGATTCAAACCACTCTTGCATCTTGTTCGCAGTTTCAGCTTGTAGCGAGCCAGAGCGAGTCCACTCTTTTAGCATGCTTTCAAACTGAGGTAGGTCGAAGAAGAAGTGCTCAGAATCCTTCATGACTGGAGTTGCACCAGAAACGGCAGATTTCGGATTGATCAGTTCTGTCGGGCTGTAAGTCTCACCACAGTTGTCACAGTTGTCACCGTACTGGTCTTCAGACTTACATTTCGGACAGGTACCTTTTACGAAACGGTCCGGCAGGAACATCTCTTTTTCTGGATCAAACAATTGAGAAATCGTGCGGCTAGAAATAAAGCCGTTTTTCTTCAGTTCAAGGTAGATGTGCGAAGCCAGCTCGCGGTTCTCTTCTGAGTGCGTGCTGTGGTAGTTATCAAAGCTGATATCAAAGCCAGCAAAGTCTTTCTGGTGTTCTTCGCTAACTGCGGCAATCATTTCTTCAGGAGTAATACCCATCTGTTGCGCTTTAAGCATGATTGGCGTGCCGTGAGCATCGTCAGCACAGATGAAGTTTACAGTGTTGCCACGTAGGCGTTGGTAACGAACCCAGATGTCTGCTTGGATGTGTTCAAGCATATGACCAAGGTGAATCGAACCGTTAGCGTACGGAAGGGCACAAGTTACCAGCATTTTCCTTGAAGGAAGGTTTCTTGGATCGTTTGCCATACTTAATATTCGCTTTTCTTGATAGGTATAAAAATTTTTGATGGATAATACTACCCCATGAGCTGATTAACTCCAAGGTGTCAAAGGGGTGATTACCTTAGTTTTTTCAGGGTTCAGTACTGACCTTGCTAGTGGTAGCATAGTGCTCAAAAGGAGGACCTATGCGTCAGTTCACTTCAAAGCAAGACTTTTGTGATTGGTTAAACCAATTTCAACACCCATGCCTAACAGAGCAATGGGCTTCACAGCCAAATGTCGTCAGCGTTGAAACGCAAGGATTTGCAATTGCGATTCCATTTGCTGCCAATTCACTGGTCGAAGAGTTATCTCACTGGATTGCGAACCAGCAACAAGCAGGCGCTGCCCCCGCGTTTGAATGCCAAATTGCGGTTAAGCCTAAATCGCTAGAAACCCACGTCGCGGCTGAAGTCAAAGGGGTGAAAAACATCATCGCGGTGACGTCTGCCAAAGGTGGTGTCGGCAAATCGACCACATCAGTTAACTTGGCTCTTGCGATTGCTCAATCAGGAGCGAAAGTCGGCTTGTTGGATGCCGATATCTATGGTCCTTCTGTCCCGATGATGATGGGCGAAATGAACGCTAGCCCACAGGTGCGAGACAATAAGTGGATGCAGCCAATCGCGGCGCACGGCATCTTTACTCAGTCGATTGGTTACCTCGTATCGAAAGACGAAGCGGCAATTTGGCGCGGGCCAATGGCAGCTAAAGCATTAGCGCAGCTATTGAATGAAACCGAATGGCCTGAGCTGGACTATTTGATCATCGATATGCCACCGGGTACGGGTGACATTCAGCTATCGTTAGCGCAGCAAGTCCCAGTGACCGGCGCTGTGATTGTAACTACGCCACAAGACCTTGCATTGGCAGACGCACGTAAAGGCGCGGCGATGTTTGAGAAAGTCCAAGTGCCCGTCATCGGGTTAGTGGAAAACATGAGCTACCATATTTGCAGTCACTGCGGGGAGAAAGAGCACATCTTTGGTGCAGGTGGTGCAGAGAAAATGTCTCAAGAATATGGACTTGACTTACTCGCACAAATCCCACTGCATATCTCGATGCGTGAAGACATCGATAACGGCAAACCAACCGTTGTTTCACGTCCAGATTCAGAACACGCTCAGCAATATAGGCAACTTGCCCAGTCAGTGTGTGCACGCCTGTATTGGAAAGGTAAAGAGAAGCCAGATTCGATCATGTTTACTATGGTTGAATAGCCGTTGCACTGATTATGATTGATTTCCACCGCTGATGTCGTCGCTCAAGTGATGAAAACGGTGGTGGAACTTTCAGCGATTTTGCGATCGGCTTATGCACCGAGTTCTGCTTTTTATATAGTGTAATCGTTTGCTTTAAATCTGGTTATTCCAATTGGAATAAAACCGTTAATCCTCTCTAGTAACTCCCCCCCGAACTCCCTATAATCAGGCGGTTTACCTAATTTACACTAATACAATGTGCGCTTAGTAGCGTACTGCTAGTATTAGCTTATGACACCAATTCAATTCATCGGGTGCAAGAATAATGTCTGATAATAATCAATGCGTAATCGTCGGTATTGCTGGCGCGTCTGCTTCAGGAAAAAGTTTAATCGCTAGTACTATTTACAATGAACTACGCGAAAAAGTGGGCGATCATCAAATTGGTGTAATTAAGGAAGATTCCTACTATAACGATCAAAGCCACTTGAGCATGGAAGAGCGTGTAAAAACTAACTACGATCACCCGAACGCGATGGACCATGAACTGCTTTGTGAACACCTTGAAAAATTGACAAAAGGTGAAGCGGTTGAAGTACCAGAGTACAGCTACTCAGAGCATACTCGTACTGAAGTAACAACCACCATGACACCAAAGAAAGTGATCATCCTAGAAGGCATTCTATTGCTGACTGACCCTCGTCTTCGTAACCTCATGCACGCGACCGTGTTCATGGACACTCCACTCGATATCTGTCTGCTACGCCGTATCAAACGTGACGTTGAAGAACGTGGTCGTACGATGGAATCGGTACTTAAACAGTACCAACAAACGGTTCGTCCAATGTTTATGCAATTTATTGAACCTTCTAAACAGTACGCGGACATCATCGTTCCTCGTGGCGGCAAAAACCGTATTGCGATCGATGTGCTGAAAGCTCACATTGCAAAACTTCTGAAAGCTTAAGTTATAATTCGAGCTAAACGCTTTATTTTTTTGAATATAAGTGGCACTTTAGGTGCCACTTTTTTTATGGTTTTAAGACATTTCTTAATGACCACTTATACTTGGAGTGGATGTATTTCTCACGCGTCACTCACCAAGCAAGGATAATGCTGATGAAGAAACTGTTCCTATTTATTGCAATTCCTGTTGTTGCTGTGATCGGTGCGCTGCTTGCACTGGTTCTGCTGGTAAACCCAAATCAATTCAAGCCGCTAATTGTTGAGCAGGCAAAGGCTCAGACCGGTTTAGATTTAGTCATTGAAGGTGATATCGGCTGGCAATTTTTCCCTGCGATCGGCCTAGAGATCGGTAAAACAGAATTGCGTAACCCAGAAGGGTTTAGCAAACCGAATATGTTCAAAGTGGACAGTGTCGTCGTAGAAGTGTCGGTGACCCCACTGCTGAGTAAGCAACTTGAGGTCGGTAATATTGTGCTCGACGGTGCTGAATTCTCAATGGAAACACTGAAAGACGGCACGAAGAACATCGACGCCCTGACCAAAGCACAATCGGCACAAACGACAGAAGAAACACCGCAGCCTGCAGCCTCTGAAGCGCCAGCGCAGACGACAGAAGACAGCTCTGCGAAAGGCGAGGAATGGAGTATTAACCTTGCGGGTGTCACCATTTCAAATGCGGCAGTAGAAATTCTGGATAAGCAAGCCGGTACGTCTCTGAAGCTTTTCGATGTGTCGTTGAGTTTATCTGAGTTCGCCTTCGACCGTTGGACTCACGTTGAGTTTGCGGCAAAAGGCGAGAACAACCAACAGAAGTTTGCTACACAAGGTGAAGCGGAGTTCCGTTTAGCCAAAGGCATGGCTGACTACGCGCTGCGCAACATTAAACTGGATAACAGCTTTAGCGACCCAGCGACAAAAATGGACAGCATCAAGCTAGCGTTAGATACGTTTGAGTTTGATAAAGTCAACGCGCTGACTTACTCAGTAAAAGGTCAAGCGGCTGAATTGGCGATCGACATGAAAGGTGCAGCGTCACTGACGGTTGATAAAGAGATCTCTAAAGTCGAGATGGGTGGTCTGAATTTTGAGGCAAACCTTGAAGGTAACTCTTTACCGCAATCACCAATGAAAGTGGCACTTAACTCTGATCTTACCTTTGACCTGACCAACAGCCACCTTGCTTTAGTGCTTAAAAAGCTCACGGCGAACGCGCTGGAGTTTGACGGCAAAGCGGACGTTACGTTAGGCGATATTCCTAGAGTACGCTTCTCGCTTCATAGCCCAAATATTGATTTGGATGAGTTCTTAGGTATGAATCAAGGCGGTGAAAAAGCGTCGGGTTCAGGTGAAGGTTCGACAGCGAAGGGCGGCGAACAACCTGCGAAAGAAGAAGTTGAACCAGACCTGTCTGCTTTGAAAACGCTGGATGTTAAAGGCGATATCAAGATTGATAAGTTCAAAGCGAACAACGCTAAGATGCAAAACGTGAAAGCCAGCTTCAGCGTTAACCGCGGTGTGGCGGAGTTGACATCATTCACTTCAAACCTTTACCAAGGTTCAATCAGTGCAAGCGGTAAGCTAGACGCGCGTAAATCGCCAGCGACCTACAGCATTGTTAACCGTGTCCAAGGTGTGTTGGTGCAACCGCTACTTATCGATGTGGCGCAGAACGACAAATTGGAAGGGACGGGTAACATCGACATGAACCTTGCTGGTCGTAGCCTCAAACCGAGTGCAATCCAAGAAAACCTCGCGGGTACCGTGTTGGTAAACTTTGCCGATGGTGCCGTGAACGGCATTAATGTTGCTCAGATGATTCGTACCAACTACGCGAAAATCAAAGGTCAAAAACTGGACGATAAAGAAGGCGTTCAGAAGACAGACTTTAGTGCGCTAAAGGCGACACTGAAACTGGATAAAGGCAACATCGTGACTAATGATATGACCATGCAGTCGCCACTACTGCGTATTCGCGGTAAAGGTAAAGCTAACTACATTAAGCAAGATGTCGACTTTACGGTTAGCACTTCTGTGGTTGGTTCGCTGGAAGGCCAAGGTGGTAAAGACATCGATGAGCTACGCGATGTGACGATTCCAATCAATGTCTCGGGTAGCTGGGATGATCCTAAGTTCAAGCTGGTCTTTGATGATGTGTTGAAGCAGAAAGCGGAAAAAGAGCTTGAGCGCGGCCTAGAAAAACTGGACGAGAAGCTTGGCGAAAAAATCAAAGATGAGAAAACCAAAGAAGCGGTAGATAGCTTAATCAAAGGTCTTTTCAACTAAGATTCTTAAGATAGAAAAAGCGGCGTTCTTAACCAAGAACGCCGCTTTTTTATTTGGCTTGTGCTCGTCGTTGTTTACCAGTCAACACCTTTGAGTGCCTTTACGCCAGATTCGAAAGCGTGCTTAACGTTCTTCACCTCTGACACGGTATCGGCCATTTCAATTAGCGTTCGGTGCGCACCGCGACCAGTAATCACCACGGACTGCATTTTAGGGCGGTTATTCAGTGCTTCGACCACTTCGTCTAAGTCGATATAACCGTAGCTCACCATATAAGTTAGCTCGTCAAACAAGATGACATCAATAGAGTCGTCTTGCAGCATGCGCTTACACTCTTGCCAGACACCTTGCGCTGCCTCGGTATCGGCAGCTTTGTTCTGGGTTTCCCACGTAAAGCCAGTCGCCATCACTTGGAACTCAACGCCGAGCTTTTCTAGTAGATTGCGTTCACCGTTGTCCCAAGTGCCTTTAATAAACTGCGCGACTGAACATTTTAGACCGTGTCCTACCGCACGCGCGATGGTACCAAAGCCCGATGTCGACTTGCCTTTGCCGTTTCCGGTGATGATGAGTAGCAGGCCTTTCTCTTCTTGAGCGGCCGCGACACGCGCATCCACCTGTTCTTTTACTTTCTGTTGGCGAGCTTTGTGACGGGCTTCTTTGTTGTCTTGTGCCGACATAGCAAATCCTTTTAAATTTAGCAAAACTGCACCTATCATAGCGTATACCGCTAAGCGCAAAAACCATTGGTTCTAAAGGGAAATTATGAAAAGAATTTTGGTCGTCTGTATGGGTAATATCTGCCGCTCGCCGACGGGAGAGGCGGTGTTACGTGCTAAAGCTCATGAGTTGGGCGTCGACGTAGAAGTGGATTCCGCTGGAACCATAGGCTATCACGAAGGGAATCCGCCGGATCCTCGTTCTAAAGCGGCGGGGGAAAAGCGTGGATACTCGTTTAGAGGCATTCGAGCTAGACAAGTCACCCGTGCTGACTTCGAAGATTTTGACTTAATTTTGGCGGCTGACAAAAGTAACCTTGCGGATTTGCATAATCGCTGCCCGGAAGCGCATCAACATAAACTTAAGTTATTTTTGAGCTACGCAGAGAGCCAATATGATGAAGTGCCCGATCCTTACTATGGTGGGGACAAAGGATTCGAGCTGGTGTTGGATCTGATTGAAGATGCCAGCGAGCGATTACTAAAAAGCTTATAGCCTTTGGGAAAGGCTACGCAGCCATCACCCGCCCACTGAAATAGTCATTCGAGACGATGTACTCTGTATTGCGGATTAGCTCGTCTCTGATTTCTGCCCAGTGGAGTGAATTCTTTTCGACCCCAGGGACAACACCGCCAACGCGAATGTTGAATGGTGTCAGTTGTTTTGCCCAGCTTTGGGTAAAACCGGCAACCATTGAAGTCGCGTTATCCAATCCGGAAAGATCTTGATAGTCGTTATGTGAAATGACATTGACGATCACACCGTTTTTCTTCTCTTCACGCATACGTTCTGCGGTCGCTTGGCCAAAGGTAAACAGTGTCGCGGCCATCAATGCAAGACTCTGTGTAAAGGCATCACTGGCGGCGTGGTCAAAGATGTTTGGCATTGCTTCGACCGTGATGGCGTTAATTAATACGTCTGGTGAACGGTGCAGCTCATGATCAATATATTCAAACAGAGCGGAAACAGACTCTATCGAATGGTCATTGATCGGAAATTTATGGATATGAGAGGAGACTTCATGACAAAGTTTGTAGGTGTCATTGAACTGGGAAGACTCTTTATCACATAGCACTATCGTCGCACCTAAGGTCGCAAAGTGGTAGGCGAGTGTGCTCCCGAGCTGAGAGCCGGCAGATGTGATTAATACTACCGAATTAGTAATATTCATTGGCTTTCCCCTAAGACCAATCCACACTTTATTGTTCACCTATCATGGTAGATGGATGGGGATTTAGATGTGAATAACATCAAAGTTAATCAATACGTCATAATGATAAAGTTGTTTCTTTGCGGTCTTTCACACTACGTAGGTCAATTACTGTATCGATACGAAAAATGATGCAGTGAGTTTGTGATCTTAATGGAAAACTTACTTCTGCACTTGACGCTCTACGTGTGAGCAGAAATTTGGAAAGTGCGTTGCGCTTCAACCAGTTTGTTGTACAAATCCGCAGGTAGTAATTGTTTAGGTTCGGCTTCGCTTAACTTTCGGCGTTGATGTCCCGAAAGGTTATGGTACAACTCTTCTGGCAGATCATGGGTATCTTCCGGTAAGTAGGCGAGAACTTCTGGTTTTAGGTAATGGCTGAGCTTTGCGCTCGGCAGACCCGACGCATGAAATAAGTTGGCTTGCTGGGCAGAAATCTCGTACGAGCTTTGGTCAGAGCGCAGTGGTTGAGGTGTCTGCAACTCAAACCTTTGGCGTAGCAGTTGATCAGTAGTATTGACGGCTTCGATCTGCTCAACTGGCGTGTTGTCACGTACGTCATCCGAAAACATCGACAGGATCAGCGCAAAATCAGCGCGACGTCCTTCATGAACAGCATGGTTGATACCATTGCCGAACTGAAGTTCGTTGATAATCGTTGCTTTGTCTAAAGTATGGACTTGCATATACACCCTCGTTTGATGCTTTTATAGCGACTCAAAGAGAAGAAACTTTAGTGAAATTAATCGTTAAAACGACTCAATCGCTCAAAGATTGCCCATCAAATGTTTATCAATAGGCAAAGCAGCCTAAAGCTTAGTTAAAGTTGAATATTGCTATCATCGCGTCCCGTTACAAGCCGTTCCAATCTCGCCTAACGCCATCCTCCGTGTATCCAGATTCTCACTCATTTCTTGAGCAAGGTGTTTAGGTTTAGTGGTTGTTTTCTAAACCTATTTTTATCTCTACCTGGGTAATTCATATCTTAAATATGAGAATGCCAACACAATTACTCAGGGAAATAAACTATGCGTCGAATAAATTCGTTATATAACAAATGCTTATGTTTGTGTGCGGTCGTTTTTGAAACGTGCTAAATCACGGATTTTGACAGCATGTTTTGCTATTTTGTCCACTAGATAGTGACAAAGTATTAAAAGTATTGCCGCTGGTAATAAGCGAAGTTAGGAGTGTTTATGGACGTAGAAGTATCTCGCCAAACCGCAAAAGTGGTAGAAGTCGTTGGTGACGTTATTGTGGTCAAAGTCGATGGCAGTCCGCGCAGAGTTACCGAAGGCGATGTGATTCAAAAGAATGAAATTGTCATTACGATTAATCAGTCTAGTGTACTGGTAGACACCTCCGAGCACTTGATCGCACAGGGTCAGAACTGTGTAGGTTGTGGCAACGAACAAGGAGGTTGGGTTAGCACTCCTGTTTCAGGTGAGTTGAGCGTTGATCCACAGCAACTTGCGAATGCAGCGACGGACGAAATCGATATCGCGGCGATTCAAGAAGCGATTCTCGATGGTGTCGACCCGACCGAATTACTCGAAGCAACCGCAGCGGGTGGAACCGTAACAGGTTCGGCTAATGCTGGGTTTGTTACCATCGAATACAATGGTGCAGAAGTGCTTGCGAGTACTTTCTTCGAAACCCAAGGCATTCCGCGAGATGAGTTTAATCAGCGTGATGAGGATGGCCGTTCATTGGCGTTTGCTGCTGGTGGTGAAAGCATCAGTGGCTCTCTTGTCGAAGGCTCAATCTCTTTAGAAACCTATCCGCAATCCGTGTCTAGTTCGGTCATTATCTCCGCAGGTGACCTGCCGCTTGATGCCACCTCTTTTGTACCACAAACACTCTCGCTCTCTTCACTACTGACTGAGCTCAATAGCGATATCACGTCAAACGGACAGGCTGTTTCGTTTACTTATGATGCGGCGGAAAACGCGATCGTTGGTGTGTCTCAAGGAGAAGAAGTTTTGCGTATTGATATCGATACGCAAAACGTCGGCAAAAACGTCAACTTAGAATTGACCACCTCGATATTTCAGCCTATTGACCATCTGCCGTCAGTCGGTGGAGGCCAAGTATCGTTCTCAAACGACCAGATTTCCATTCAGTTTAATATTGAAGGTAAAGACAGTGGCGGCAACTTAATTCAAGCGCCGATCAACGCTCAAGTGACGATTGGCGACGGGCCAGATCCTCAAATTGACGCGACATCGAGTGTTGAGCTTTCGGAGTCAATGCTTGAGCAAGGTTCGTCTCCTAGTGGTGGTGCGGTGTTTGTCACGGACACTATCTCTTTCAGTGAAGGTGGCGACTATATCAACCACTTCCGCCTTGAAAGCAGTGAATTTAACACGGACGGAGCGCTGACTTCAGGCGGTTTGACGGTGCAATTGCGTGAAGAGCCTGCCGATTCTGGCGAGTACCTAGGCTTTACCGTTGACCCATCGACAGGCGCTGAAACTGACATTTTTACACTGAATTTCAACGCAAGTGTCAAAGGCCAATACACCTTTACTTTGCTTGAAGCGCTCGACCATGCTGATGCCAGCGGTAATAACATCTTAAGTTTTGACTTACCTGTGTATGCGGTCGACAGCGACGGTGATGACTCGGTAATGAAGCCGCTGCAAGTGACGATTGAAGATGACGTTCACCTGATGCAAGGTGGCAATTGGACGATTGTCGAACCGACCCTTGGCACCCTAGAGGCTGAAAGCACCGCGACAATGGAGCTTTTTTCAGAGCAGAGCGCGGACGGAGCCATCATCACGAAAATCATGTTTGGCAATGAAACCAGAACGCTGGATTTGGATGCCTCAGGTGAACAAGCCTTTGGCTTTACCGAAGGAACGTTGTACATCACTCTCGAAGGCAGAATGCGTTTTGAGCCAGCCAGCGATTTAGACCATTCGAGCGGAGACATCGTTAAAACCATCGTAGTGACCTCAAGCGACTTTGATAACGATGCGCAAACGACGACGGTCACACTGACTATCACAGACGGTGCGAACCCGATTATCGATACGGTTCCAAGTGTGAGCGTGTCTGAGACACTCCTTGCCGACGGCTCTATCGGCGGTGCAACCCCCGTGTCATCGACGAATACCGTTAGCTTTACCGAAGGCAGCGACCATATCGACCATTTCCGTCTTGATACCAGCCAATTCAACACCGATGATGCGCTGACTTCTGACGGACTCGTCGTGCAATTGCGTGAAGAGCCTGTCGACTCAGGTAAGTACCTCGGCTTTACTATTAACCCATCGACCGGCGCAGAAAACCCAGTCTTTACGTTGGACTTTGATGCGAGTGTCAAAGGTCAATACACCTTCACCTTACTTGAGGCGCTAAACCACGCCGATGCCAATGGCTACAACACCTTAAGCTTTGATTTACCTGTTTATGCGGTCGATAGTGACGGTGACGAGTCGGCGACTAAGCCACTGAAAGTGACGATTGCAGATGATGTTCCCATCATTGATAACCTCGCCAGCGGTAGCGAATTAAGCGTTGATGAGAAAGAAATCAGCGGAGGTTCGCAATCTGCCGGCTCGACTTCCATTGCGCAAGGTTGGTTTGAAACCACCCAAGGTGCCGATGGGGTTGTGGCTTATCAACTGACTAACATTAGCAATACCGAAAGCGGTCTCAAATCCGGCGGGCTAGACGTCACCATTTCTACAGTGGCTGGTAATGCTGTGAGTACGGCTTATCAGGGCGTAGCGGGTAATCAGGTTATCTTCACCCTTGAGTTGGGCGATGACGGTCATTACACCTATACCCAATTTAAACCGCTAGACCATGCACAAGACTCAGACAGCCTGACAATACCATTCGAAGTGGTGGCGATTGATGGCGATATGGATGCTTCGGGCGCTATATCTTTACCGATTGAAGTTCTCGACGATCAGCCAGTGGTGATAGGAGAGCCGACAGGGGATAAGCGCGTCGATGAAGATGACATTTCCGCTATCGGTTCGGACCAGAATCAATCCACGCAAATCTCGGGCAACTTTACTCTGCTTGAGGGCGCGGATGGTGTGGTCGAATATGAACTGACCGATGCAGATACCATCTTATCCGGATTAACCTCGGGCGGAGAACCACTTGAGTGGGCGGCGGTAGAAACCAGTGGCACTACGTTTGTCTACACCGCACAAACCAGTTCGGGTAGTGACGTGTTCACCATGACGTTTGATACGTCAGACAACAGCTATACCTTCACGTTATTGAAGCCACTAGACCACGATGACGCTAATCAACAGAACGAACTAGAGATCAACTTTACCATCAAGGCAAATGACTATGATGGTGACCAAAGCTCGGTAATAAACCTACCGATCACGGTCGTTGATGATGTCCCAACCCTGACGACACAAACTATCACCCGAATAGAGGGGCAGGGTTATAACGGCTCTAAAATCGATATGTTTGCGGCAGAAACAGATAAAGGCGCAGACGATGCGGCGTTAACTCAGATTGAAGGGACGACCTCAGATGGCTCATCGATCGTGTTTGGTGGTACTGGCGGCGTGTACTCTGATTCGGTTGAACTGTCTGATGGTATACAGACCATTAATGTCTATCAACAAACCGACGATGGTAATGGTGGCCAAGAGACCCGTCAGCTGGGTATTTTACGCATCAACTCAAATGGTGAAGTGGAGTTCAGAGCCAACAACTATCTTGAGCACGATGGTGATGAGATTAACTTTACCGTCAAACTCACCGCAACCGACGGAGACTTAGATACCTCGGTTGCTCCGCTGGATATCACCATTACCGATAGAGAGTCACGACCAATCGCACTTAAAGTGACGACATTTGAAGATGCGGGACGCGATTCGAGCATCACATACGTAAGTGGTGATGAACCCGCGTTCGAAAACGCGCAAGATAACCAGACTGATTTGCCAGACGCGCCAGTCAAAGTAGCGTTACAAGTGAACTTGTATGACCAAGATAATGGAGAGGCAATCGGTGCGCTAACGCTGAAAAATGCCAATAAACACCACGGAACTTTCTATTATGAGCAAGATGGTGAGTTCCACAAGTTAGAGGTGACGTCTGGAAAAATAGTGATGGATGGGTCTCTGCTTGAACAGAGCTTCTCATTAAGCGGTAACAACACCATTGCGACGATAGAAAACCTCTATTTTGTGCCGGATCGCAACTACTCTACTGGTGAGAACGGCATTAAGATCAACTATCAACTGCAAATCGACAACAATGGGATTCCTGATCATAACGTCAATTCAAATTTCCGAATTGAAGTGGAAAGTGTCGCAGACATCGCCACGTGGAACGACTCTCAAAGCACTTATCAATACCAAGTGACTGAGGACCAGAGCAATGTTGAGCTCAAACTCCTCGCGGAAACACAAGATATCAGTAACCCAGAAACCATCAGTTATCAACTTGAAATCATCGAGGGTGAAGGGAAGTTTGAGTTGTTCATCGGCAACACGCTTATTACCCCACAAGACGGTGTTTATACCGTTTCTTCCAGTGACATTGATAACGTAGAAATCAATCCGATAGATAACTTCTCGGGTCAGATCCGCCTTGAGGCAACGGCTGTTACTGAAGAAACCGTCAACGCCTACAACGACGGCACAACCGATAAATCTACCGCGCAATCTGAAGCGAAAGAGATAGTGATTGATGTGCGTCCATCCGCTGATGCTGGCCGCTTTAGTGTCAGTCGCATTAAGATCAACGAAGACAACATCGCAGATCCAAACTATATCGGTGATGAGCCGAATTATGAGCCGTTTACTCTTGATGAAGTGATCGCGATGAACCCGTCTGTCGATGTGGATGGTTCTGAAACACTCTACGTGCGTATTTCAAATATTACCGAGAATGCAGAGCTAAATTGGGTCGGAGCGGGCGCTGATCAAATTACCGCCATCACAGTTGATGGTGTTGAGTATTTTGAGGTTCGATACGACCAGTTGAGCAACGTCGAAGTCAATCCTGAGCTACACAGCAACAAAGACTTTAGCTTTAAGGTGACGGGTGTAGTGAAAGACAGCGCGACCTTATCGGACGGCACATTGGACGTTGACGTCAAAGTTCTCGGAACGAAAACCGTCAATGTTGAAGTAAAAGGTGTTGCTGATATACCACAAGGTCATGTTACCGGTTCGCAATGGACAAAGTTCAGTGAAGGTGACGTTTCAGGGATTGAAACCACGATTCAGGAAAATGGTGAAGCGGAAATCGATTTTAAGATTGTTTCCGGTGAAGTTTTTGATAAACCAAGCGACAGCTCTGAATCGATTACGGTGTTGTTATCCAATATTCCAGACGGAGTGGTGATTGAAGATGGCAACGGTTCGGGGATCAATCTGAACTTTGTTGGTTACGAGAAAGGGGCAGACGGCAAACCCGATATGTCGAAACCTATCTATGAAGCCGATATCACCGATTTAAATGCCAATTCCGGCATTGTGATTAAACCAACGCACTCATCAACTGAAAATATCACGATTATCGGGACGATCGTGGTGACTGAAAATGACGGGCATACGCTGACGTTTGAAAAAGAAATTCGCGTCAATGTGGAACCGGTGATTGATACCTCACTGACATACACCAATCGTAGTGTTGGCAAAGAAGACTCCGCGATCAATATCGGTTGGCACCCGAAAGGTAGTGACTACTCAGATAGCGATGAACATTTCACCTCGATCACGATTAATGGTGTACCGGATGGTGCAACAGTCAATATCAATGGCAACGTGGATTGGAATTTTGACAGTTCGACGGGAACCATCACCATTGCGCCGTTGGACGGTCAAACACCTGAAGAGTTTACACAGATCGCACTGAGCAACAACTTTGTTCAGATCACACCGCCGGCTGACTCAAGTGCAGACTTTGACCTCACGACAGTCGTCGAGATTGAGGAGCGTGACCACGAGTACACCAGCGACACAATCGTTGGCGAAGGTGGTCGAGTCACCGCGACTATTACTGGTGATGTGCACGTTGTGGTTCGTCCGATTGTCGAGCCAGAAGACAGTAAAAATCGCTTAGTGGTGTCGGATGAAGCAGGCACGACGGAATACAGTAGTCTAGTTGCCGATGCCAACGGCCAGCTCCGCTTCACTATCAACAGTGATAACGCCCAAACTGACGGCTCAGGGAACGAAGTGTGGGACGGCGAGTATGTCATCAAATACAACGAAACCGATGCCTCATCTGTTGAGCGCGTAGAAGATGTGGTTATTCAACTGACCAATACTGATGGCTCGGCTCTTTCTGATGCGGTGCTGACGCAACTCGTGGTGACTGGTGCCGCATACGAAGGCGAAGGGCGTTGGGTTATCATCAACGAAGAGGCATTCAGTATCAGCGCACCGAATGGTTTAGACCTTGATGGCAACGCAAACAACAACAGCACAAGTAACGTCAACGATATTTCGCTGACGATTTACACCAGAGTACTGGATGAGGGCGAGGATACCAACGAGCAAACCGCGAAAGTGGTTAGAGAAACGTCGATTGACCTCTCGTTCCCTGAAGTCATTATTGGCAATGACCACGTTGCAGCGGAAATCAGTATTCAGGCTGATACTGTGGTTGAAGGCACCGAAGATACTCAATTAGACCTTGGACCGTATTTAGAAAGTGCGATCAGTTTTAATGCCGCCGATGATTCAGCCGATGAAGTCACGATTGTAATCGATAAGACTGTGACCATCGACGGCGTTGAGTATCCGATTTCTATCTCTGGCAGCGAAGTGGATTTCGTTAATGGCAAATTTGTCTTCCAAACAGGCATTTCATCGACGGGTGTTGCTGGTGCATTGGACGGGCTGCTGCTCAACTTGCCAGAGGACTATTCAGGTGACTTCAGATTACCGTTCACGGTGATCACGACTGATATCAGCTCCGGCGATGAAAACGTTCAAACCGGTGATGTAATTATCAAAGTGAATCCGATTGCGGACGTCAAAGATGGCATTGATTCGGAACCGGAAATGACTTTCAATGTTGTCGGATCATTAGATGCCAACATGAATCCGATTGACCAAGATGGTCAAGCTGGCGCCGACCGAGTAGGGTACGAAGACAGTTATATTCAGCTCAACTTGGGCTATCAGATCGTTGACCAAGTAACGGGTGTCGAAGGTGGTCACGAAGTTCTTTCTGGTATTACGCTCACTCTGGAAGATTCATCGATTGGCGAGTTTTATGACCAATCGGGCAATGCTTTAGGTTCAACCCTATCATTGAGCGAAAGTGAGATTGAGAATGGAGCGTTAGATAACATCCTCTTTAAACCAGCAGACAACTATCCAACTGGCAACGACGATAATACCGTAAGCATTCTGGTGTCGGGAACCGTAACGGATACCGCGACGTTTAATGAATTGGGTACCAGCGCGGAGCACTCAGATAACTTCTCGACCAGTGTGAGCTTTGACGTTGTTCCTGTTGTGGATAGTGTCACTGTCTCCGGTCCGGGAACAGACCCAAGCCAAGCGATTGAGATTAGCGGTAATGAAGATGAGTCCATCTCATTAGGCAATTCAGGAACAGTGTCTATCGCACTCAGTGATACCGACGGCTCTGAATCGTTCGTCTCAATTACCTTTACCAACGTGCCTGATGGCTTCTTGTTCAGTGCTGGCTCGGCAAGTGGGTACGTAGTAAAAAATAACGGCGGCGGTACTTGGAGCGTTAAATTACCAGCAGATGCAGGCGAAACACTCGACCTGAGTGCGATTAGCGTGCAACCACCGAAAAACTTCAGTGGTACGGCAGAGTTTGGTGTCACCGCGTATATCGAGGAATCTTTGCTGGGTGTGCCAACGCCAGTCACAAATCTACCTAAATTTGTACTGACGGTGACGCCCGTTGGTGATGCCGTCGATAGCGATCCAACCGATTCTGTTGAGGGCACAGAAGGCAGCAATATCGACATTGCTATTGATACGTCAACCTTAGACAACACCTTGTCTGCGACTGGCAACGGCACGTACAGCGAAAACGCGCCAGAAACGCTTCGTATTGAAGTGTCGAATGTGCCGGAAGATGCGCAGATTTTCTATCCAGATGGAACGACGTTGGCGACGTATAACGCGGTAAATGATGTTTGGACGTTGGATGTACTCGCGCAACAAATCGATAAGATAGTGTTTAACTCCGGTGAACGTAACAGCGATAATGGCAATGCCTTGGGTATTGATGGTCCGCTGCACATCTCTTTACAGGCAGTGGATAGAGACGCACAAGGTAACGAATATCTTGGTGCGAAGAGCGAGTTTGATGTTGAGCTTACGGTTGACCCTGTTAATGACCAACCGACATTCGTCAACGTCAGCGATCTAGCGACGACAGAAGATGTGGTCGGTGGTGTTGCGATTGACCAGTTCCAAATCGCCGACATCGATGTCATTTATGATGACCCAGACGCGACTTATACGCTGACACTTCAGGTGGATAAAGGCACTCTTGAAGCGAGTAGCTTTCCGGATGTGAGCTTTGCACTAAAACCAGACGGTAGCTTAGTCATAAGCGGTAAGCTGGCGGACATTAACACCGCGCTTGCCAATGGCGTCGTTGTTTTTACCCCAGATTCAAACAGCAATGATCTCAACTCGGGTGGTCCTGTTTTGGTGACGGCGACGGTCGATGATGGCGGCAACAATGGTGCGGTTGACCCAACTGATACATCAACCTCGAACAGCAATACCACTACCTTTGAGATCAATGTAACCGAAGTGAATGATCAGCCAGTTGCCGGAGACCTAGACTTGGGCGAAATCGACGAAGATGGCTCAATCCAGATCACCGCTGCGCAACTGATTGCTGCAAGCAGTGACATTGATGGCGATACACTGAGCGTGACTTCCATTACCGTGCCGGCAGAGCAAGGTGAGTTGATAGCAAACCTAGATGGTGTGTCGTGGACGTTTAACGCCAAGCCGAACTTTAACGGTGAAGTAACTTTCAATTACGTGATTGAAGACAATGGCACCACTAATGGGGTGAACGACTTCTTACAAGATACTGGCTCTGCGACACTGACGGTCAATGGCGTCAACGACGCGCCGATCATTGATTCTTCTTCAATCACCACACAAGTAGAAGAAAGTTCGGCTCAGCTTATCAGCGGTATTAACGTCAGTGATGTCGACTACGTTGATAGCGATGCCGATGATTTGATGATCGTCACTCTATCCGTGGATTACGGTACGCTTTCGGTTTCTCAAACCGCACCAGAGGAAGTGACGGTTACGGGAAACGGCACCGACTCTATTACGTTAACGGGTTCGTTGGCGGCGGTGAATGCGCTAATCGATACGCCAATTGCTCCAAACGGCGTCTTCCTCGACGCGAGTTACTCGCCAGTCGATACGATTAATTTAACCGTAGTGGCGAAAGACAACGGCAATCCTTCTGGAATTGCGATTGAAACAAGCACTGTGAGTTATCCGATTTCGGTGACACCCGTTGCCAACGCGCCGACGCTAAAAATTGACCCAGCGACTTTGTATGTGAGAAACACCACGGTGAGCGAATCCGGATTTTTAAACGGGTTCATGTTGGCGGGAATAGTGGCAGAGTTAGCCGATGCTAATGAAACGCTTAATCTCGTCATTAGCGGTGTGCCGGATAACGCAACATTATTTAGTGGAACGGAGACGGTCACATTCGATTCAACCAACAACCAATGGATAGTGCCACAGGCCGCGATTGACGACTTGCAAATACAAGGTACAGGAGTTGGTCAGCATACGATTAACGTGGTGGCGACGTCACAAGAGAGCAATGGCGATGTCGCGGAGTCTGCACCGGTCGAGATTAACCTCCATGTCGTGACCGAGAACAACCCGATTGATTTGTCGGCAAGTACTGATGATGTTCAACTGATCGGCGGTTCGAATCAGGATCTAACCAGTGGTAGCGGTGATGATCGATTGGTTGGAGGTGCTGGGGATAATACGCTTGTGGGTGGGGATGGTGACGACGTGCTGATTGGTGGTGTGGGCTCCGACATACTCACAGGTGGGGCTGGCATGGATATCTTCATTTGGAACGAAATTGATAATGGTGCGACCGATACTATCACCGATTTCAGCCTTTCCGAAGGTGACAAAATCGACCTGCGTGACGTGTTGCCAGAATTGAAACAGCCTGTGCTGGATATGGATGCGTTACTCGAAAATATTGATGCCAAAGTGGATGGAGACCACATTGAACTGACGATCTACGCCAATGGTGCAGGCAGTGATGAACAGACGATTTTGGTTGAAAGTCTTGCCCCGCAATTAACGATTGTCGGCAGTGGCGCGGCAGATATTGTGACGGCTTTGCTGGACCAGCACGTGCTTGTTCATGACAGCTAAGCCTAGGAAAACGAGCAATTAAAAAGCCAGCTAAATGCTGGCTTTTTTATCGACTAAATTTAAAACCCTAGGGGAAGGGAATTATTTAGCTAGGTTCTCTGCAACGAAGTCCCAGTTAACTAGAGCCCAGAAGCCGTTCATGTACTCTGGACGAACGTTACGGTAATCGATGTAGTACGCGTGTTCCCATAGGTCAACAGTTAGAAGCGGAGTAGTACCTTCTTCTGTTAGAGGAGTCGCTGCGTTAGAAGTGTTAACGATTTCTAGAGAACCGTCCGCTTTCTTAACTAGCCAAGTCCATGAAGAACCGAAGTTGTTGATTGCTGCGTCTGTGAATTTCGCTTTGAATTCTTCGAATGAACCGAAAGCAGCGTTGATTGCGTCTGCAACTGCGCCAGTTGGTTCGCCGCCTGCGTTTGGCGCTAGACAGTGCCAGTAGAACGTGTGGTTCCAGATTTGCGCTGCGTTGTTGAAGATGCCGCCAGTAGAAGTCTTGATGATCTCTTCCAGAGTTTTACCTTCAAACTCAGTACCAGGAATAAGACCATTTAGCTTAACAACGTAAGTGTTGTGGTGTTTACCGTGGTGGAAATCTAGTGTTTCAGCTGAGATGTGTGGTTCTAGCGCGTCTTTCGCGTAAGGAAGAGCTGGTAGTTCAAATGCCATTGCTCGATTCTCCATTAATAAGAAAGAGTTAGACTCTCTCGATTGCTTCCAGTGTTATTTGTTATTCATGGCCCGCTGAATCAGCCAACCATGGTCATACTGCTGACTTGAGCTATAGTTTAGCAAGTTTTTACTTTATTAAAAGGATAGATGTTCAATTTCTATATGAAATTTATTTATCTTATAAAACCACAAAGATTATAGGCTTTTTATTCTGCTCCAATGGTTTAGAATGTCCAGATAATTTGCAGTAACTCCATTAAGAGGAAGCAATGGAAACTATCGATAAAATCAAACAGCAAATCGAAGAGAACTCGATCCTTCTTTACATGAAAGGCTCACCAAAACTGCCTAGCTGTGGTTTCTCTTCTCAAGCTGCACAAGCACTAATGGCTTGTGGCGAAAAATTCGCATACGTAGACATTCTACAAAACCCAGACATTCGCGCAGAGCTTCCAGCTTACGCGCAGTGGCCTACATTCCCACAGCTTTGGATTGAAGGCGAACTGATTGGTGGTTGTGACATTATCATCGAAATGTTCCAAAAAGGTGAACTTCAGCCACTAGTTAAAGAAGCTGCGACACGCGCTGCAAGCAACGAAGAGTAATCTTTGTCGGAAAGTACTGTGTAAATTTACAGTTTTTCTTGATTTATAAAGGCCACATTCGATAATGTGGCCTTTATTGTATCTGTCTGAACGTATCTTATGTCCCGTCTGTTTATCGCCGAAAAGCCCAGCCTCGCAAGAGCCATCGCTGCGGCTTTGCCCAATCCCCAAAAGAAAGACCAAGGATTTATCCGTTGTGGTAACGGCGATGTGGTGACTTGGTGTATTGGTCACCTGCTAGAGCAAGTTGAGCCAGACGCTTATGATGAGAGATACAAAAAGTGGAATTTGGCCGACTTACCAATTGTTCCTGAACAGTGGCAGCTACGACCGCGAAAATCGGCCAGCAAACAACTGAGCGTCGTACGAAAACTACTTAAGGAATCCAACCAAATCATTCATGCCGGCGACCCAGACCGCGAAGGACAGCTCTTGGTCGATGAAGTACTCGATTACTGCAAAGTCAGTAAAACGAAGAAAGAATCCGCGCAGCGCCTGTTGATCAGCGACCTTAACTTACCTGCTGTCAAACGTGCTTTAGGGCAGATGCGCAGTAATCGCGAGTTTATTCCGTTGTCCGTTTCTGCATTGGCGCGCTCTCGTGCAGACTGGTTATATGGGATGAACATGTCACGCGCGTATACCTTGTTGGGACAAAAAGCAGGCTATCAAGGTGTATTGTCGGTCGGTCGAGTGCAAACGCCAGTGCTCGGCTTAGTGGTGCGACGCGACGAAGAAATTGAAAACTTTGTACCGAAAGATTACTTCACGTTGCACGCGTTGATCCCGTATCAAGATGGCGCACAGCAATTTGATATTCGAGCTCGTTGGAAGCCGAGCGAAGCTTGTAAACCTTGGCAAGATGAAGAGGGACGAATACTCAACCGTAAGCTTGTGGAAAACGTTGCGAACCGGATTGCAAATCAACCCGCAACCGTGGTTGAGTCGGAGCAAAAGCAAACCAAGCAATCCGCACCGCTACCTTACTCATTGTCCGCACTACAGATCGACGCCGCCAAGCGTTTTGGCATGAGCGCCCAGCAGGTTTTGGATACCTGTCAGTCTTTGTATGAAAAGCATAAGCTGATCACCTACCCACGCTCGGATTGTCGTTATTTGCCGTTGGAGCATTACGCTCAAGCGCAGAGTGTTTGCCAAGCGATTGGTAACAACGCCAAAGAATTGGGGCAGGCAGTACAAAGTGCGAATCTGTCGCTGAAATCCAAAGCGTGGAACGATAAAAAAGTCGACGCACACCATGCGATCATCCCGACACCGAAAAAAGCGTCAGTGAACGCGCTTTCCGGCAACGAAATGAAAATTTATCAGCAGATTGCTCGCCAGTATTTAATGCAGTTTTATCCCGCTGCAATCTACGCGGAAGCCAAGTTGGTGTTTGATATTGCTGGTGGAACCTTTATCGCTAAAGGTAGACAATTGGTTTCGGCGGGTTGGAAAGAGTTGATGGGCAAAGCAGACGAAGAGGACAGCGGCGTGGATGCAGTGCCACCGTTAGCGGAAGGTACCGTTTTGACTTGTCGTGAAGGTGAAATCAAAGACCGCAAAACCGAGCCGCCAAAACACTTTACTGAAGCTACATTACTGCAGGCGATGACGGGGATTGCGCGCTTTGTTGAAGATAAAGAGCTGAAAAAGATCCTCAAAGAAACCGATGGCTTAGGAACGGAAGCGACCCGCGCTGGGATATTAGATACCTTGTTTAAGCGCCAGCTACTAAAACGTCAAGGCAAAACGATTTTGAGCTCTCCCGCTGGGCGTGGCTTGATTCATGCGCTGCCAAGTGACTCCACTTACCCAGATATGACCGCGCATTGGGAACATCAATTGCAGGGCATGGCCGAGCGCAATCAAGCGTATCAACCGTTTATGCAATCGTTACTTGAGCGAATTAATGGGCTGATGGGGCAAGTGAAATCAGGCCCTGTCCCAGAGTCTTTGCGTCACTTGCCAAAAGTAGAGCGACCAGCGTTTAAGCGTAAACGCAAACCCGCGGCGAAAGGGTCAACAAGCAAACGCACCAGCAATAAAAAAGCCAGCAGTTAATGTTGGCTTAGGTCGCTTACCAAGGCAGGTGAGTGCCGTCGTAATTGATGAACTCACCGGAATTAGCCGTTGTGGCGTGTTCAATCACTTCAATCAATCCGCGTGCAGATGTCGCAGTATCAATCAAAGCGTTTGGCCCACCCATTTCGGTTTGCACCCATCCCGGATGCAGGGCGAGTACGGTAAAGCCGTCGTTGGTCAGATCATTGCTCAAGCTCTTTACCACCGAGTTCAACGCCGCTTTTGAAGAACGATAAATGTAACCACCACCGGATGTGTTTTCCGTCATACTACCGACTTTAGAAGAAATGCAGGCAATTTTCTTTAACGTTCCTAGCTGCAGTTTTGGATAGAGTGCTTCAACTAACTTGAGCGGAGCGATGGTATTAATTTCGAATACCTTGCGCCATTCTTCCTCATCGGTATGACCAAATCCGTAACCTTTTGGCCCGTAATATCCAGCGTTATTGATCAGTAAGTCGAGGCTCGGCAGAACGTCAACTAAGCATGAAACCGCTGCATAGTCGGTGATATCGAGTCGATGACAAATCAAGTCGCCTTTGTTCCCCAAACTTTTCAGCTTATCAGCGCTATCTTCATTGCGGTATGTCGCGTGGACTTGCCAGCCTTTCGACAACAACTGCTCGACGAGGCTTAAGCCGATGCCGCGATTCGCTCCTGTAACCAAAACGGTATTCATAGGGTTCCTTACGTTTGAAATGTTGAATGACAGACCAAGAAATTGTGCGAAGCCAATAAGATAAAATCAACCATTTTACCCATTATGAGCCGAAATCATTGAATATGGATGACAGTCGGGTGAACCAGAAAAGGTCGCGACGAGTAAAACAACTTGATAACATGACAGCGTATTTTTTCACTAATGAATCTTATGATCCCACTGATTTACCACTCGATTTATTCTGAGCTTACGCTCCCGGAAGGACATCGTTATCCCATCAACAAGTATCGCTTGCTGTATCAACAAATCGCCCAGCAATGTTCAAATGATGAGGATTGGCAACGTACGTTTCGCTTTGTCGAACCCAAAGCGCTTAGCGTAGAAGAAGTGTTGGAAACGCACTGCAGCGAATATGTTGAAGCGTTGGTATCTGGTTCACTTCCTGCGGCTAAGATGCGTCGAATTGGTTTCCCGTGGAGTGAGTGCCTGATCACTCGAACGCTGACTTCGGCGGGCGGGACTTGCGATACGGTCGAGCAAGCGTTGGCGCAAGGCATCGCGATTCATTTGAGTGGCGGTTATCACCACGCGCACTACGATTTTGGTAGCGGCTTTTGCCTGTTTAACGATCTGGTGTTGGCGGCGAAGCGAGCGCTTAAACAAGACGGCATCGACAAAGTTCTGATTGTCGATAGCGATGTGCATCAGGGCGATGGTACGGCAACCTTGTGCGCCGATGAGTCTGATATCGTCACGCTTTCGTTCCACTGTGCGAAAAACTTTCCCGCGCGCAAGCCCGATTCTGATATGGATGTCGCGTTGCCAAGAGAGACTCAAGACAAGGAGTTTCTTGAGTCGTTTTGCTCGGTGGTGGAAATGGCGGTGAATTTACATCAACCAGATATGATCATTTATGACGCGGGTGTCGATATTCATCAGGATGATGAGCTGGGTTATTTTAACGTCTCAACGCAGGCGATTGGGCAGCGTGACCGTTTTATGTTTGGCTTAGCACGCAATCGAGATCTGCCAATCGCGTGTGTCGTGGGTGGTGGTTATCGTAGCCAGCATCAAGACCTTGTGCCAATTCACCTGCAGCTCATCGAAGCCGCAAAGGCAATCTACGGCGAATAAGGACGAAGTGATGGAACACAGAATACGTGCAGCAGGGATCTTAATCGAACAAGGCGCGGTGTTGTTGGTGAAAGTGAAAGACTTCAGCGGGGAATATTGGATTCTTCCCGGTGGCGGAATGGAGCAGGGGGACACCAGCACTAAAGCGTGCTTAAAGCGAGAGTTTTTCGAAGAAACTGGTTTAGATGTGGAAATTGGCGAGCTGCTTTGTGTGCGTGAGTTTCTCGAAACCAATAAGGGGCGTTATAACGCGGAATTCTTTTACCAAGTGACGGGATACCACGGCCAAATACACATTCAAAACCTAAAGGGCTTAAGTGATGAAGACTACATTCAAGCGGTCGAATGGGTTCGCGTCACTGAGTTATCCGACAAACGGCTTTATCCAGTCGAACTCCAATCTCGTTTGCTCACCATGATTGAAGAGCGGGAGTATTCGACTCACCTTGGCGCGTATGTCCAAGGTGAGTTCGAAACCATCAACTATCTAGACCAATAACGCCTCGGCGTTGCAGGCGGTTATCCATGCAACTTTTGCGCTAAACCGATAAACATCGTGCCAGCGGTTTCTAAAATATCATCGGGGAAGTCATAGTCAGGGTTGTGCAGCTCAGGGTGCGCTTCTCCACTGCCAATACAAAATAGCGCGCCTTTCCACTGAGTTAGGAACTCGGCAAAGTCTTCTGACCAACGCATCGGCTCTTCAAGTTGATGTACATTGAGCTGGTTTTGCTTGGCGACTTGCTTGATCAGCTCGACATGAGAAGTCGAGTTCACCGCCGCATTGAACGGCTCATCCCAAGTGATTTCCATCTCTAAACCATGATTGACGGCAAGTTGCTCAACTTTGCTGGCTAGTTGATGTTTCATATCACTGAACGCGCGATTACATTCACTGCGCATTGTCGCCATCACTTTTGCCTCACCCGGCGCAATGCCAAATGCTTCTTCGCCAAGACTGGCGTGAACAATGGTCACTAAACAGAAAGCATCCTGATAGTTGTCCGCGAGGGATTGCAGAAAGCCAATAAGCTCTACCATCGCATTGGTCGGGCTTACTCCATTTTCTGGCCTCGCTGCGTGAGAGGTTTTGCCTTTTAAATGCACCAGAGTGCCGACTGACGCACAGGCAAAGGTGTTGTCCTTGATGATGATCTCATGCAGCGGAAAACCGGGTAAGTTGTGATAAGCAAAGACGTTATCAATCGCCTGATCGACAAGGCGTTTATCGCGAATCATCGCGTTTGCACCTGTGCCCGTTTCCTCCGCGGGTTGGAACAAGAGAATAACTTTGCCATGTTGGGGCGGATTTACACTTAAGTGTTTCGCGACTTTCAAAAGCGAGACGGTATGCCCGTCGTGTCCACACGCATGCATGATGCCGTCGTGGTGAGATACATGGTCATGGCTGGCTTTCTCTGTAATCGGAAGCGCATCAAAATCGGCGCGAAATAGCGTCGTTTGACCTTGTTTACCACTATCGATAACGCAAAACAGACCATGCCCACCGACACCGATAATTGGCTCTAGGTCAAAAGAAGCGAGTTGAGTAGCAATGACTTGTGAGGTGTTGATTTCGTTCCCCGATAATTCAGGAAAGCGGTGCAGTTGCTGGCGAAAAGCAATTGCATCAAAGGTTGGCGTGGTAGTTAGTTGCTCGCTCATCGATTATCCCTTCCATTAGTGCAAGCCCCATTTTTAGACCTCGAACAGCAGATGTTCAACCGTCTGATAGGAAATCTCTCGGTAGGATCAAAATTAATCTTATTGGCGGAGGAGGTAAGTTAATGTGGACAAACGAAAAAAGCCTGCTGATTTCTCAGCAGGCTTTTCGAATGTGGCGGAGAGATAGGGATTTGAACCCTAGATACGCTATTAACGTATGCCGGTTTTCAAGACCGGTGCTTTCAACCACTCAGCCATCTCTCCGTGTGAGGCGAATAATATAGAGGTTGCGAAAACTTGTAAACCCCTAAAATTATTGTTTGCTTTATTTGTAGGCACTTCGTGATAAATATCAGATTAAGTGCGCGTTTTTACATCAAATCTAGCGGTTGTGCCTCGCATTACTTGGTTAAACATTATCACATTTACCAATTGCTTCAATGGGATAAACTCCAGTACTTAACTCAATATAACCCCCAAACTTAGCAGTACCATCACCATCGCGGTCAGTATCGCCAATAGCGGGCCGATTGAGAAAAGAGAGCCGGAGCCCTCTTTGCTGCTGGGGGTAATAGATCGCTAACAGTTACCATTAGTCTTCTTGTCGCAGTACTTTCGCCAGCAGAGATAACGCTGCTGCTAGTAATACGATGTCTTTTAGGAGGAATTGACCCGGCACGACAGAAATTGCTGGGAAGCCACCTAAACTTGCTTCGCTGATTGGCGCGGTAAACAGAAAGCTTGTTGTAACGGCAAAGATAACCGTTGCACTAGCAGCACCGACGAGTGCAAACACGCGATGCACTGGTGCGAGCAACAAAGCCACCGCAGTTGCCACTTCAACCAAACCGATGAGGTTAGAAGCACCTTGTAAGCTGAAAACACTGTATAACCAGCTGGTGAGTGGGCTCGATGCTACAAGGCCTTGAATTGCATTCGCTTCGTAACTGGTAAACTTCATTGCACCGATCCATGCTAGGACGATGATGATAGAAAAGCGTACCGCTTGGTCAGCAATGTTAGTCAGTGATTGAGTGCCTGCTACTCGGTGACTCGTTGTGCTATTGATAGTTGTCATGGTCTTTCTCCTTATCTTTTCTATGCGCTATTTAGCTGTATGCGTGATGCCTTGGCGCTCTAATATCTGTTCAAAATCGCCACTTCTGATGCTGGCAACCAAATCATCGTTTCCACCAACGTGATGGTTGCCGACAAAGATCTGCGGAACGGTTCGTCGTTGACTACGATTCTTCATTTCGTTTAGTCGTGCTGTGTTATCACTGACTTCAATTTCTCGATACGCTAAACCTAAACGCTTCAAAGTGTGTTTTGCGGCTTTGCAATGAGGACAGTAGTGTTTGGTATAAATCTCGATTTTTGCCATGGTGTTACTCCGCTTGGTGTCTGTAGGATTAATTTAACCATTGCGGAAAATACTATCTATGCATGATAATCTTGATTTAATACACAGATCGTCTAATAAAGGGTGGGGCTAAAGATGGAAGTGATGAGCGACATGCTGCGCGCGATTCGTGTGGTAGGCAGCGTCTACTTTTGCAGTCAGGTGGAAGCGCCGTGGAGTAAAACCTTTAACGATTTAGATCACGCCAGTTTTCATTTGATTCGACGTGGTGGCTGCTGGGCGAATATTGACGGTCAAGTAGAGCGATTGGAAGCGGGAGATTTGATCTTTTTAGGCCCGGGACAAGACCATATATTGTCGAGTCAATCTCCGGATAAAGACAAGCCAGACCTAGAAGAACCAACGCTGTTACTTTGTGGCTCTTTTAGCTATACGCGCACAGTCACGACGCCGTTATTGGAGATCTTTCCTCGGGTGACGATAGTGCGTGATAAAGACTTAGCGCACTATCCTTGGCTGAGAAGCACTTTTGACCAGTTGAGTTCAGAGTACTTATCTCAAGGGCCAGGTTCGGAGCTTATCGTCAATAAGCTGACCGAAATCATCTTGGTCGAACTGATCCGAATTAACTTTGGTCGAGAGCAAAAAAGCCCGTTTTTAGAAGCGCTGAACGACAAACGTATTTCCCGTGCTTTGCAACTATTGCATGACCATCCTGAAAAGAGCTGGACGCTCGAATTGGTTGCAAGCGAGATCGGTATGTCGCGCGCCGCGTTTGCTAGCCGCTTTTCCGCTTTGGTTGGACAGCCGATGTTTGAATACTTAACCAATCTCAGAATGGCAAGGGCGCAAGAACTATTGCGTGAGTCGTTATTGTCGATTGATGATGTAGCTGAGCAAGTTGGCTATGACTCAGAGCGCGCTTTCACGCTCACGTTTAAAAAGCATACGGGCACAACCCCCAAGCGTTTTAGAGTTCAACAATAATTCGGTATTGCTCGATATACAGATAATAAAAAAAGAGAGCCTAAGCTCTCTTTTTTCGTGTCTGGTCGGACTGACTGGATTTGAACCAGCGACCCCCGACACCCCATGACGGTGCGCTACCAAGCTGCGCTACAGTCCGATGTCGATAATTTAGCGATTGGTTTCAGTTTCGTCAATTGCTAAGAATTTGATTTAGTTCCCTTTTGCATAAAAACGTTGCAGTTCTGTCAGGCCTTGCATCAACACTGGCAGCGTCGGGTTTTCGTCTTTCAAACGCTTGTAATTGCTGTCATACAACTTGTAGTTACCAAACTTATCAATCACCGTCGTGTCTTTCTGTGTGATAAGTGCCAGCTCTCTTGAATCACCTGCAAGAATCCATTTTCTCGCGCGCTCATCAAATAGGTTGCGTCCGCTACTGAAGTCATTTGGATTCGATGACACACCTAACAGGTCTTGCAATAGCGTGACCGATAAATCTAGGTGACTGGTGCGATGCTGATACTCAGAAGCGATCTTACCCGGCCAATGAATAACCATAGGTACTTGTAACTGGTAACGACTGTAGTTGGTATTTGCACCCCAGCTATTCGTATTGGTTTCGTTGAACTCTGTACCGTGATTTGAGGTAATAATCACGATCGTTGAGTCCTTCAAACCCAGTGCGTCAATCTCTGTAAACAAGGCCGCCAGTTCTTCATCGGCTTTCTGTGCCGATTTTTTGTAGCCCGCTTTGAGCGTATCTTCGTTGCTTTGGTTCTTCGTCGCGCGCTCGTAAGCATTGAAATTATTCAAGGTCGTAAGTTCGATAAAGCTGAACCAAGGTGATTTACCTTGTGCTTTCGCCCATTCTGACCACGCAGAAATGGTCTGGATATCAGCCGAGTCTTCAGCATTGAGCGGAATACCAGTGAAGTTCATACCACGGAAAACGGATTCACCGTAAAGCGGATCACTAAAGTTATCCGCGCTGAACAAACCAAACTGGTATTTTTTGTCGGTCAGCGTCTGGATGACGATAGGCTTGGTGCCTTGTGTCTTGATGCTCGGTGCATATGCGCTTGGCAAACCATAGAACAGGCCAAACACACCAAATGTATCGTTACTTGAACTGTAGTGGTTGGTGAAGTTGAGGTTTTGCTCAGCAAACGCGTAAGTTTCAGGCATCCAATCTTTGTTCAGCGCATCCGCACGCAAGTTATTCACGCTCACGACTAATACGTTTAGCGGGTTAGCACGGCGGTTAAACTCAAGTGGCTCTAGCGGGTAGCGAACGAGCTCAGCGTTCTCTTCTTGGTTTTCCTCAAGACGTTTGAGGTACTCTTCTTTGTCGAGTAGGCCGTGTTTCTCCATGAACGACTTCGCGGTCATTGGGTAAGACAGCGGGAAGTTAGCGCGCTGCGCAGTGATCGGATTGTAAAAATACGCATCCGCCCACACGTAAATAAGGTGGCTGGAGATAAAACTGATAAAGAACAACGCCGCAAACGGACGACCAATATGCTTGTGCGATAGCTTGCGTTGTTTGCGCCATACCCACTCAGACAGCCCGAGTTGAAGTAGGAAGATCAGTGGCATGACGATAAATAGGTGCTGAAGATCAGAGCTGACTCGAGAGCTTTCATCATTGAACAACACTTCCCACACGACAGGCGTCAGGTGGAGGTTGATGGTTTGATAAGCCTGAGTATCGATCAGCAGTAAGGTCAGTCCAAGCGTCGCGAAACAAACCGCGACCAGTCGGAACAGTTTCCGAGACGGGACAATAAATGTCAGCGGAAAGAGGACTAACAGGTAGAGAGCGAATACCAAAAAGCCAAAATGACCGACCCATGATACGGCTAAGTAAAATTGTCCGAGTAAGGTTTCAGGCCAAGGAGACTGAGAAATATAACGCGTGCCCACCAACATTGCTGCAATAATGTTGAAGAAGGCAAACCAATGTCCCCAGCCGACTAAACGTGATACACGTTCACCATATGTGTTTCCGCTATCTACCATGTATGTGTTCTATGTATTTTTATTGCTATTAGTGTGATTTGTCTTCAATAGAAGAAACAAGCGCTTGTGCAAATTTTTCAGCAATTACCTTGCGTTGTGAAGGCGCAACATCTTGATTTAAGACATTGGTAGCGATATTTCCCGCAATCATCAGAGAAAGCTCTGGGCCAGCTGAATGTTTCTCAAGAACCGCTGCAATCTCAGTTAAGATTTGTTCAACTTTCTCGTCGCTGTATTTAGAAGTAATTGGCATAAAAGTGTTCTAATGTTGATAGTAAAGCGGCTTATGATAACCTACAATGCCACGCAACTGAAACCTATGCAGCGATAAATTTCACCATGAGTCTTCAACTATCTAACGTTATCTTACACCAACTGCAAAAAAACGATTCAGACGAACTGATTGTTAACTTCAGAGCGGACTCTCTGAACAATGATTCTTCCACCGAAAACCTAGTTGCCGAATTGCATCGAGTGTTCAACTCGAAGGCAGGTAAAGGCTTTGGTTCATTCAAATCGGACAGCGAATTTCAGCATTGGTTGCAAGAGCTGCGCAAAGGTGAGAGAAACTTCTACGATTTTTCTCAAAGCAGTGCAAACCGTCTTAAAGAAGAGTTGGCTAAGTACCCATTCGCGGACGAAGGTATCTTAGTATTTGCAGAGTACCAGTCTCTGGCAACGGATTACCTGTTTGTCGCGATCATTCCGTCAAACCACAGTTTGAAAGTGACCGAAGGTCTGGACATCAGCGCAACTGAATACTTGGATTTGAGCAAGATGGATATCGCGGCTCGCATCGACTTAACCAGCTACGAAACCGACAAGGATTCAAATCGTTACTTAGCTTACATCAAGGGGCGAGTAGGGCGTAAAGTCGCAGACTTTTTCCTAGATTTCCTACAAGCAGAAGTTGGCTTAGACACCAAACAGCAAAACCAAGTGCTGATGCAGGCCGTCGAAGACTTCTGTACTGACTCTAAACTAGAAAAAGACGAAGCCCTAAGCTACAAAAAGCAAGTTGCCGATTACTGCAGTGAGCAGATCAAATCGGGTGATGAAGTGCAAATCAAAGAATTGTCGGGTGAATTACCCGCGGCACAAGATGGCACGAGTTTCCTCGATTACACCCAAGAGCAAGGCTACGAGCTGGAAGAAAGCTTTCCTGGCGACCGCACTGCCGTTCGCAAACTGACCAAGTACGTTGGCGCTGGTGGTGGTGTGAATATCAATTTTGACAGCATGCTGCTTGGTGAGCGTATCTTCTACGATCCAGAAACGGATACACTAACGATCAAAGGCACACCACCTAATCTGCGTGACCAATTAACGCGCAACAAGTAATCTTCCATATCTGGGGCTGAGTGCAATAAATGAGCACTTAGCCCTGCACTTCCTAAAAAATTACATATATTCTTGTATTCATAGCACTTTATTTGAGTTTAAAGGCATGGAACGCAAGTGGATTAAATTAGCTGTGTTGGTATCGGTCTGTTGGCTGATAACGTTAAGCGCAATTGTTGGTAGCTACCGTTCGGTAGAAAACAGTCAACTTCAAGTGGAAGAGCTGGGCTATGAAGTCGAAAAGTTGCGTAGCTCGTTTTATTTCGATAACAGCTTTCGCACCAAGTTACTTAATAGCCAAGAGTTGAACTTACAAATCCTCTATGCATTACGTTTACAGATTGGTGCAGACTATCGTGACAGTTGGCTCAGCCCTGATTTAAACCAACTTCTTTATACCATCGATAGGTTTATCGACCTTGCCAAAGCGTACGTCGACAATGAAGTCGCCGTCAGTGAACTTGCAGGACAAATCCGTCGCATCCGCACCCACTATCCTGACCAGCATCCTTTATCCGACTACTATTTTCAATTGAGCGCTAACGTATTCGAAACGCTCTACGACACCAGTAACCAAAGCATACAGGCCGCAAGGGACGTCGATCGAATTTATCAGCATTCGACGCTGCTTGAAGGCAAAGAGAAGAAAGAGCTGCAACAAGTCGTCGCCGAGGTCTCTCTTGTGCTTGGCAGCTATGCGCAGGGTAGTTATTTTGTCGATAACCTGATCGCACACGACGTCAGTGCTGAGCTCGCTATCATCGCCGGTAAATACCAAAAGTTACGCGAACAACATTTGATGCTGGCAATATTGGTGAGCTTGTTGGCGATGGGAACGCTGCTTGGCATCATTTTGCTCACTTACCAGCCAGCTCAATCGCAAGCGGCTGCTATACATAGAGAACAAGTGCCGCCAGTTAAAAGGAATCAGCAGGATAAAACGGTAGCGAACTGTGTAGACGATGAGATCAACTTTGATGACATGGTAACGTCGTTGAACGGTGATATTGAATCTGTGTGCATGTTGCTACAAGTTTTTGTTTCCGACCACGCGCAAGACATACAAGCGCTCCGCACGTTACTCACAGAATCTCCAGCAGATGCGCAGAGAAAAGCGCATAGCTTGAAAGGAATTGGCGGGAACTTGGGTGTGGCTCAACTTCGTGACGCGGCTGCAGAACTGGAAACAGCGATTGCGAAAGAGAGTGATACTGTGCCGTTATTGCTGGTCGAGCTAGAAAAACACCTCGATGCAACTATAAAAGCAGCTCAGACTTTTCTGAATATACATAATGTTGATTTAAATTAATCGATCCCTGACCGAATACCTATATTCTCCGGACAACATTATGCAATCCGGAGCACCTACATGGGGATTCGTCGTTTTCAATTCATTAGCGTGTTGATGATCTTTTTCAGCTTGAGCGGTTGCTCTCTGCTTGAAGTCAAAATAGATACGCAAACCACACCGCTGACTAAACAAGAGCTGACCATGAGGCTGCTGACTCGCGAATACGCACAGCAGTTCTTTTCTCAAGTAGAGCAAGCGGGTGACGCCACTTCGTCGCTTTACGACCCGCAAGATAAACTCAATCAATCTTACATTCTGTTGTGGAAGATAAACGCAGAAGAGGGCATCCAAGGTTCAGCGTATCAGGTATCGCCAATGGCAGCACTGATTGACAGCTGGGTGTTTACCAACCAAATGGCTAACTTCTTTGAAAGTGGTGCAGGTGCTAAGTTGTTTGAGAGTGACCACGCGCGTCAGGCGTCCATGCAACTGCTAGCCGAAATTAATGACTTGGCGAAGTCTGTACTCAAAGACGACAGCTATGCCTCGACGAAACAATTTGTCACGCAGTACGCCGAGGAGCATCCGTTTAATGACTTATCATTTATCCGTCAACCGGCTTATCGCGCTTGGCTTAAGTCGGAAGGCATCACAGACGAAGAAGCGGTTGCTAACTTAGGCACTATGCCTGAAGCACTGGGCGACGTGTCTGACAGGCTAAGTATCGTTTCAGAGCAAACGCCAAAATTGATGACCTGGAAAGCGCAATTGATTGCGATGAACAGCAACGTTTCTGGCCAGCAGTTGACCACCACCTTGGAAAGTCTCGAAGGGACGTCTCGGGCATTTCGCGACTTTGTCGAAAACAACCCAGAATACATGGAAAACCTCGCCAAACAGATGTCGATTCAGTTGCAGCCACTGGTGAGTGAGATCGACAATAGAACGGAAAAACGGCTCGAACAGTTAAGCAAAGAGCGTCAAGCATTGGAAAAAATGGTTGCCCGTGAACGTGCAGAAATTGCTTTAATCATTAGCGCCGAGCGAGAAAAGTTCACCAACAATCTTGATGCGCTTTCGCAAGACTTGGTTGCCTTAGCGATAGACAAAGTCGTCATGCTGATTAAGAGCACGATTATCTACTTCATCTTGTTTATTTTGGTGATTTTCTTCGCGCCACTCGGTTTGGGTTACATGCTGGGTAAGCGTGCGAAATCTACCTCATAACCAACTAAAACTAAGCAAAAAAAGAGCGCCTTGGTAGGCGCTCTTTTTGGTTTCGAATCTGAAGCGTTATGCCGTTTGCTTAGCGAACTCGACTTCGCTTTCTTCTGCACTCGCCTCTGCCGTTGGCTCGCACTTATCGACAAACCAACCCATGTAAGAGGTGAAGATGGTGACGATGATACAAGTGAAGCTCAGCCACATGAACGGTGCGTAAGACAGGGTTGCGACACCAAGAATACTCGCCATGTAGATACCGTTATCACTCCAAGGCACCATACCTGATGTGAGTGTGCCGCCGAACTCCGCATTTCGCGATAGGTTCTTACGCTGGTAGCCTAATCGGTCGTAGTTCTTCGCACAGATTTTTGGTGTCAGGATAAGAGACACGTACATTGCTGAGCCAAAAACGTTACCTAGGAATGCGGTACCGATGGTGCTGCTTGCCAGTGAACCTGCACTTTGTACGCGACGCTCGAACAGTTTCGCGATGGTTTCCAGTACGCCAACTTTATCCAGCAGGCCACCAAAGCCAAGACCAAAGACAATTACAGCTACCGAACCGAGCATTGAAGACATACCACCACGGTTTAGGATGGAATCGATGAACGCTACGCCAGACTCAATTTGGTACGGAGCCCAAGCGGTATTAAAGGCTTGTAGGAAATCCACATCTTGAATCATCACCGCCCAGATAATACCCAGCAGTGAACCAAAGCTGATGACCGGGAACGAAGGCATACGCATCGCCAACAGACCAAGCACGATAATTACTGGAACAAATGAATACGGAGTGATGTAGAACTGCTGTTCCATCGCGTCGATAACAGACTGTACCTGTGACATATCGACGTTACCTGCGTAGTGGAAACCGAACGCAGTAAACATGATGCCAGTGATGACGTAGCTGATCAGCGCGATCGGCAGCATGCCTTTGATGTGCTCCATGACTTCAACGTTCGACATTGAAGACGCTAGGATCACAGAGTCTGACAGTGGAGACATTTTGTCACCGAAGTAACAGCCAGACAGTACCGCACCAGCAGTGATAGGGGCTGGAACGCCAAGACCTTGGCCAATACCCATCATCGCAATACCCGCTGTACCCGCTGCGCCCCAAGAGGTGCCAGTCGCTAATGCGGTCAGGGAACAGATGATCATCGTTGCAAGAAGGAAGATAGAAGGGTGGATCGCATTCAGGCCGTAATAGATGATCGTTGGTACGATACCGCCAGAAATCCAAGTACCGACAAGAGCGCCGACAGCAAGCAAAATAAGTACTGCGCCTAGTCCGTTTGAAATACCTTTTAGTGCAGCTTTTTCTAAGTCTTTATATTGGTGGCCTAAACGGATACCAAGCACCATGATAATGAACCAGCCAATATAAAGTGCTAGCTGGATTGGAAGATCTAATTTTGCTGTGAATGAAAATGCCATCAGCAAAAATAGGCCAAGGGCAACAATAACCTGCATTAAGCTTGGCAGACGTGGGGTAAGTTGCGTCATACAGAGCCTCTTATAAGAATTATGAACCAATAGCTGTCATGAATGAGAGCCATCGAAGTGTTAACGCCTTTAGGGAACGGAGTGAACCTTACATGACTCAGAGTAATATTTCGAGTTTATGTGTTCTTTGTGTGTTTTTGATCTGCTTTTGCTTATTTGTTTGGTTAAAAGTTTTATTTTTGGTTAAATTTAATGATTATTAATGTTTTGTAATGTGAAATATGTGTGTTACATAAATTAGGGATTTGTTTTCTGCTTACTTTGTTTTGTTCTCAAAAATAACAACCGGTGAAATTCTGCTCAAAAACAGACTTTTATCTAAGCAATCGATGAATAGCGATAAAACTTCGTGTTTTTTTGTAAATACCTCTTGAGATTTTGCCGCGAAAATTGAACTATGGATTACTTCGTTTTTGTAAGGTTTACATGGAGAGTTGATGATGAGAGTAGGTTTAGTTGGCTGGCGCGGCATGGTTGGTTCAGTACTAATGCAACGTATGGTAGAAGAAAGAGACTTCGATTTTATTGATCCTGTCTTTTACAGTACTTCGCAAGTGGGCATTCCAGCGCCAAACTTTGGTAAAGAAGCCGGAAATCTACAAGATGCATACGACATCGACAGCTTAAAACAGCTTGATGCTGTTATCACCTGCCAAGGTGGTAGCTACACAGAAAAAGTTTACCCAGAACTTCGCAAAGCAGGTTGGAAAGGCTATTGGATTGATGCTGCTTCAACGCTGCGCATGGCAGAAGATTCCATTATTACGCTAGACCCAGTTAACTTAGCGCAAATCCAGCAAGGCATTCACGGCGGCACTAACACCTTTGTTGGTGGTAACTGTACTGTAAGTTTAATGCTGATGGGACTTGGTGGTCTGTTTGAAAAAGGCCTTGTTGAATGGACAAGTGCGATGACTTACCAAGCGGCGTCAGGTGCGGGTGCGCAAAACATGCGTGAACTTATCTCGCAAATGGGCGTGATTAACGACTCAGTGAGTTCTGAACTCGCAAACCCAGCAAGTTCTATTCTTGATATCGATAAGAAAGTTGCCGATACAATGCGCAGCACTTCGTTCCCAACGGATAAGTTTGGTGTACCGCTAGCGGGTTCTTTGATCCCTTGGATCGACGTGAAGCGCGATAATGGTCAAAGTAAAGAAGAGTGGAAAGCGGGCGTAGAAGCGAACAAGATTCTAGGTTTCCAAGACGCACCAGTGCCAATCGACGGCACATGTGTACGTATCGGTGCAATGCGTTGTCACTCACAAGCGCTGACCATTAAGCTTAAGCAAAATGTGCCGATGGACGAGATCGAAGAGATGATCGCCACGCACAATGATTGGGTTAAGGTTATTCCTAACGACCGTGATATTACAGCGGCTGAGCTTACACCGGCGAAAGTAACGGGTACATTGTCAGTGCCTGTCGGTCGTCTACGTAAGATGGCAATGGGTGATGAGTTCTTAAACGCATTCACTGTCGGTGACCAACTTCTGTGGGGTGCGGCTGAGCCGTTACGTCGTACACTACGTATCATTCTGGCTGAGAAACAATAAGTTAGAGTCGAGACAACCAGTATCAAAAGCGCCTTCATGGGCGCTTTTTTGTTTTTTGCTGACACGTTTCTGACCTTAAGCAACTACTTTCTTAGCGAATTTACGACTGGAGTTCAAAATGTCGAGAAAAGCGAAGGGTTTTACCCTGATTGAATTAGTGGTTGTGATCGTGATTCTTGGTTTATTGGCTGTCGTAGCCGCCCCGAGGTTTCTCAATTTGCAAAGTGAAGCCAAAAGTTCGGTGGTTCAAGGTCTTGCTGGAGCAGTCAACAACGCGGCTCAATTAGCGTTTGGTAAGACGTCGGTAGAGGGACAAGAAAACTTAGCCAGTTACTCGGTGGAAGGGTATGGCTACGTGCAATATGGTTATCCATCGGTCATCAAAGGCGGTATGGAAAACTTCCTACAGCTTGATACGGGTTATCACGATACGAGTAAAGAATGGGTGTGGGCAGCACACAATAATGGCACAGTGGAGAATCCGGACGCTTGGATTGTCACCCGCTCAGAATGGCTAAGCGAAGGAACGATCAGCGATTTCAATAAAGCGATTGAAGATAGCAAGTGCTACGTAAAATATACCGCTGCAATGGAAGCTGGCGCAGATTACCGAGTTGAAGTATTCACTGATGGTTGTTGATCTTAGCCAAGATTACATCACCCAACACACCGCCAATAAACGCTCGCTATGAGCGTTTATTTTTTTCTACCGATACAACTCTATTGTCAGGGTCAGCCAATTCGCTACCACAATGTTTGCAATGCATCGCATCCGAATCATGACCGCTTTGCGAACAGTTTGGGCATTTCACTAACACTTTGTGTGATTGCATCTCTTGGTGTAGCTCCGCGGTAAAGATACCCGTAGGCACCGCAAGGATCGAATAACCCAGTAGCATCGTCAGTGATGCCAATGCCTTACCCAAATCGGTTTGTGGTACTAAGTCACCGTAACCCACCGTTGTGATGGTCACAATCGCCCAATAAATACTTTTCGGAATACTGGTGAAGCCGTTTTCTGGTCCTTCAATCACAAAGATCAGTGCACCAAATATGGTGACCAAAATCGCAACCGTGCTGAAGAAAATAAAAATCTTTCTACGTGCCATCAACAGTGAACGCAGCAGAATGTTGGATTCTTGTAGGTAGCGAACCAGCTTTAAGATACGGAAAATGCGCATCACACGTAGCGCTCGAATCACGCCCATAAATGATGCGGACGGGAAGAAGAGAACAAGGTAGGTCGGTAATATCGCGAGTAAGTCGACCACCCCATAAAAGCTTTTCGCGTAAGCGGCAGGTTTTGGTGAACAGTAGAGGCGTACTATGTATTCGATGGTAAAAAGACCAGTGAACATGTATTCCAAATACTTGAGTTCTTTTGCCCATTCAGCTCGTACTGATGGAATCGAGTCGAGCACAAGCACGACCAAAGAACTGATGATCGTGATGATCAACGCGATATCGAAAGCTCGCCCCGCTTTTGTGTGCGTACCGAAGATGGTGACGTAAAGGGTATTTTTAAGCGTGTGATTGTTCATAAAAAAGCGATCCAAGGATGAATCGCTTTATCATACAGCCATTAAGAAAATCAGGCTAATCCAGGGAAGAGGTTACGTAAGCCGTTAGCAATAAACTCGATACCCAGCGCGCCCAAGATCAGACCCATAATACGGGTGATGACGTTGATACCAGTTTGACCGAGGAAGCGCACGATCAGCGGTGCTGAGCGGAACAACAACCAAGAACAGAAACAGAACACACCCACGGTGGCAGCAATGCCGACGGTATCGAGCATACTTGGGTAACGTGCACCGTAAACGATAGTCGAACTGATCGCACCTGGTCCCGCCATTAAAGGCATTGCCAGTGGTACAACACCAATCTGTTCACGACTGACGTATTCAGATTTTTCCTGCTTGTTCTGCTTATCCTCACCCAGCTTACCGCTCATCATCGAAAAGGCGATACTTAGCAGCAGTAAACCACCTGCCACGCGAAACGAGTCCAGCGAGATGCTGAACATATCCAACAGCATCTGACCCGCTAGTAAAGAAGCAATCAGGATCACCGCAACAGCGATGTTCGCGGTTGTCGCGGTTTTGTGTTTCTCTTCTAACGTCATATGCCCAGTAAGGGAGACGAATACAGGCATGATTCCCACAGGGTTAACTGCGGCAACTAAGCCGAGAAAAAACTGCAGAAAAATAGCGATTTCGATCGATTGCATGTCAGTGCATCCACGATAAGTAATAGGAGTGACGAGTTACACGCGGAATATAGTCTAAAATCTGAACGTCAACGAATGAAAAAAACTAACCTGTAGGGCATCCCATTACTGAGAAAATCTAATTTTTGAAAGTTTGGTAAATAAAAATGGCACGTTTTGTTAAGTAAAATCTAGGGTGAGATAACAACCTGGTTTACATAAACGTTAACATCTGCACATTTTTGATAAAAAACAGCAGGTTTTGTAGAGTGAGGGGAGTGATGCATATACTCTCAGTGGCACATAGTTTTCGGATCACATGTAAGTTTGTGGTCAAAAAATGAAACTTTTTTACAGGTTGTTGCCGTTTTTTCTGGCTAGGTATCTAGTTGCTGGTATTTTGCTCAACTATATAGTGTGATTTAAATCCTTTAAATTCATTTATTTAAGTGAATTTGTGCGATACTACTAACACTTATTGGGTATTTATTTTTTCATAACTGATCTGAGTCAATATTTTTCACAACCTGAAATAATATACTCAGCCCTGAAAGCAATTTACTAAGATAATCTGCCTGAATCGATGTCAATAACGCGCAGTTTGCTTAATAAAAAGTTTTTAATATTTTTTAATTTTAGGAGAATCCCTATGCCTGTAACTAATATGGCTGAACTAGATGCAATGATTGCGCGCGTTAAGAAAGCGCAAGAAGAGTTCGCTACTTACTCTCAAGAGCAAGTAGATGCAATCTTCCGCGCTGCTTCTCTTGCAGCTAACCAAGCTCGTATCCCGCTCGCTCAACAAGCGGTTGCAGAATCTGGTATGGGTATTGTTGAAGATAAAGTGATCAAGAACCACTTTGCATCTGAATTTATCTACAACAAATACAAAGACGAAAAGACTTGCGGCATCCTAGAAGAGGATGACAACCTAGGTACTATGACTATCGCAGAACCTGTAGGTATCATCTGTGGTATCGTACCAACGACTAACCCAACTTCTACAGCGATCTTCAAATCTCTAATCTCTTTGAAGACTCGTAACGGTATCATCTTCTCACCACACCCACGTGCGAAAAACTCAACTAACGACGCAGCTAAACTAGTTCTAGATGCAGCGGTAGCAGCAGGTGCACCAAAAGACATCATCGGTTGGATCGACCAGCCTTCTGTTGAGCTTTCAAACGCTCTAATGAAACACGATGACATCGCGCTTATCCTTGCAACTGGTGGTCCAGGCATGGTTAAAGCAGCATACTCTTCTGGTAAGCCAGCAATCGGTGTAGGTGCAGGTAACGTTCCAGTTGTTATCGACGAAACAGCTGACATCAAACGCGCAGTGGCTTCTATCCTTATGTCAAAGACTTTCGACAACGGCGTAGTATGTGCTTCTGAGCAGGCTGCAATCGTAGTTGACGAAGTTTACGACGAAGTAAAAGAGCGTTTTGCTTCTCACAAAGCTTACGTACTAAACAAAGCAGAAGCGGAAAAAGTTCGTAAAGTTCTTCTTATCGATGGTGCGCTAAACGCGAAAATCGTAGGCCAGCCAGCAGCAGAAATCGCTGAAATGGCAGGCGTTAAAGTTCCAGCAGACACGAAAGTTCTTGTTGGTGAAGGTCTAGGTAAAGTGTCTTACGATGACGCATTCGCTCACGAGAAACTATCTCCAACACTAGGTCTATTCCGCGCTGACAACTTCGAAGACGCGGTTGCACAAGCGGTAACTATGGTTGAGATCGGTGGTATCGGCCACACATCTGGTCTTTACACTAACCAAGACGTGAACGCAGATCGCATCCGTTACTTCGGTGATAAGCTAAAAACTGCACGTATCCTAATCAACATCCCGACTACTCACGGTGGTATCGGTGACTTGTACAACTTCAACGTTGCGCCATCTCTAACGCTAGGTTGTGGTTCTTGGGGTGGTAACTCTATCTCTGAGAACGTAGGTCCTAAACACCTAATCAACAAGAAAACTGTAGCGAAGCGAGCTGAAAACATGTTGTGGCATAAACTACCTAAGTCAATCTACTTCCGCCGTGGTAGCCTTCCTATCGCGCTTGGCGACCTAGAAGGCAAGAAACGTGCATTCCTAGTAACTGACCGTTTCCTATTCAACAACGGTTACGCAGATGACGTAGTAAGCCTACTTAAAGCTCAAGGCATGGAAGTTCAAACATTCTTCGATGTTGAAGCTGACCCAACACTCTCTGTAGTAGAAAAAGGTGCAGCTCAAATGGCTAGCTACCAACCTGACGTTATCCTAGCGCTAGGTGGTGGTTCACCAATGGATGCAGCGAAAATCATGTGGGTAATGTACGAGCACCCAGAAACTCACTTTGAAGAACTAGCAATGCGCTTTATGGACATCCGTAAACGTATCTACAAGTTCCCTAAAATGGGTAAAAAAGCTGAGCTTGTATGTATCACTACAACTTCAGGTACTGGTTCAGAAGTGACTCCATTCGCGGTTGTTACTGACGACAAGACTGGTGCTAAATACCCACTAGCTGACTACGAAATCACGCCAAACATGGCTATCGTTGATGCAAACCTAGTAATGAACATGCCTAAGTCTCTAACAGCATTTGGTGGTTACGATGCAGTAACTCACGCTCTAGAAGCTTACGTATCTGTTCTTGCGAACGAATATTCAGATGGTCAAGCTCTTCAAGCACTTAAGATGCTAAAAGAGTACCTACCATCAAGCTACGCGAACGGTGCAAATGACCCAATCGCTCGTGAGAAAGTACACAACGCAGCAACTATCGCTGGTGTCGCGTTTGCGAACGCATTCCTAGGTGTATGTCACTCAATGGCACACAAACTAGGCGCTGAGTTCCACTTGCCACACGGCCTAGCTAACGCACTACTTATCTCTAACGTGGTACGTTACAACGCGAACGACAACCCAACTAAACAGACTGCGTTCTCTCAATACGACCGTCCACAAGCACGTCGTCGTTACGCTGAAGTTGCTGACCACCTAGGCCTAAGCCAAGAAGGTGACCGCACTGCTCAGAAGATTGAACGTCTACTAGCATGGTTGGATGAACTAAAAGTTAACCTAGACATTCCAATGTCTATCCAAGCGGCAGGTGTTGCTGAGTCTGATTTCGTAGCGAAACTAGACGAGCTAGCGGTAGAAGCGTTCGATGACCAATGTACTGGTGCGAACCCACGTTACCCTCTAATCACCGAGCTGAAAGAAGTTCTACTAGCTTCTTACTACGGTAAAGCTTTTGTTGAAGGTGAAACTTTCGAAGGTACTACTGTAATCAAGAAGAAAGCAGACCAAGAATCAGCGAAAGAAGCGCCTAAAGCGAAAAAAGAAAAAGCAAACGCATAAGTAAGCGTGCGCTATGAGATAGGTTTTCGCTAGCACGAAACCTACTGATCGGGAAAAGAACAAAGCCCTAGTCGAAAGACTAGGGCTTTTTTTTGGAGAATACCGTTCTGCAATCACAGAAAGAAAATTTAGATATAAACTTTTGGACCAGTAACTAGACTTTAATAAAGTTGCATACATAACTTATATGCATATCTAACAAATTCATTGTTTGTAAAACTAAAAATAAGGAACGGACTATGACATTCAAGAACGTCCCGCTGCGTTACAAAATAGCATTGGGTTCTGGAGTCCCTTTACTTCTAATGATTTTGCTCGCATATGTTGCAATCACAAGTTCACGTTCACAAGTCGCAACCAATGCCATGGTTGGCCATACCCATAAGGTTATCGAGCAAGCCATGGAAATAGAGGCAGCAGCGGTCAATATGGAAACAGGTATGCGAGGTTACTTGTTGGCGGGGAAAGAAGAGTTTCTAGAACCTTACAAAAATGGTTTTCAACAATTTCAAGATAAAGTCTCTAAGCTAAAAAATACGGTCAGTGATAACCCAGCGCAAGTAACACGTTTAGAAGAGATTGAATTTACAATCGCAGGCTGGAAGAACAATGTTACTGAGCCTGTAATCGAACTTCGTCGCGCGATTGGAAACGGAAAAAACATGGACGATATCGCAGATTTTGTGAGTGAAGAAAGAGGCAAAAAATATATAGATAAATTCAGAGACCAAGTGGCGTTGTTCGTTGAACGGGAGTCAAAGCTACTCGCAGAACGTGAGGCAGAGAACGCTGTTTACGTCAATAGAAGTCAGCAATTGATGGATAGGCTGCGTAATCTAGGTACTCTTTCTAGCGCAGAAATTGAGACCTTGGGCCAGCAGTTGAATGAACTGAACGAAGCGAACGCTTGGGTTGATCATACATTCCAAGTTATTGCCTCGGCACAACAAATCTTGAGTACCGTTATAAGTATGGAAACCGGGATGCGTGGTTACTTATTAGCAGGCGAAGAGCAGTTTTTAGCGCCTTATCACCAGGGCAGCAAGCAATTTGAGCAATCTATTCGCATGCTAACAGAAAAGGTTAGCGATAACACCGAGCAAACAAAACTGTTGGCTGAAATGAAAGTAGTCATCGATGAATGGCAGAAAAATGTGGTTCAGCCTATGGTCGATCTAAGGTTTACGATTGGTGACTCACTGACGATGAACGATATAGCAGAGGATATTGGTAAGGAGAAAGGCAAAGCCTATTTTGATAAGTTCAGAAGTCAGATTGAGGAGTTTGTCGCCGTTGAATCGGAATTGATGGCTAAACGACAGGCCTCAGCCGACTCAGCCGCTCAAACCGCTCAGCTAGTGATAATGGCTGGTACGGTTGTGGCGATTATATTGGGTTCTCTAGTGTCATGGATAGTCTCAAAAGCGATTATTAAACCTGTCAGGGAGGTGGCGCTAGGCCTTGAAGCATTGGCTAAAGGGGATCTGACGTCGAAACTCAACATAGATTCTAAAGATGAGCTAGGCATGATGGCGGCCAGCTATAACCAAGCGGTCGACAAAACCAACCACGCGGTTACTCAAGTTCTCTTAACGACGGATGAAGTTGTCGAGGGATCCAGAACAATCACCGATGCTAATAGTGCCATGTCTAAAGAGCTTGAAGAACAAAACGGGAAAGTTGTACAAGTCTCTGCGGCTATTGAACAAATAGCAGTGAGCATTCAAGATGTGGCTTCCAATTCGTCAGAAGCGACTTCGACGGCTCAAGCGGCTGGCGTTGCAGCTAACTCAGGCGGTGAGGTTGTCAGAAACACCATAGCGGGAATGAACCAGATCAGCGAGGCTGTTGCTGCTTCTTCAAATAGTGTTGCAGAACTCGGTAGACGCGGAACGGAAATTGGGACAATTATTACCGTTATTAATGATATTGCCGAGCAAACCAACTTGCTCGCACTCAATGCCGCGATTGAAGCAGCTCGAGCGGGAGAGGCGGGGCGCGGTTTTGCAGTGGTCGCCGACGAAGTGCGTGCACTCGCTGATAGGACAACTGGTGCGACCAAAGAAATTGGTCAATCGATCGAAGCGATTCAAAATGAAACCTCACGTGCTGTAGAGCGTATGGAAGTAGGATCTGAACTTGTAAATGAAGGCTTAGATTTAGCCAAGAAAGCGGGTGCAAGCTTAGACGAAATCGTCAGCAGTGCTCAGAATGTAGCGACAATGATTGACAGTATCGCTACTGCTACGGAACAGCAGTCAACGGCAAGTAATGAAGTGTCTAGAAACGTCGAGTATATTTCTCATGCATCACAGTCAGCGAATGAACAAGCAAATGTTGCTGCTCAATCGGCAAATAGCTTAGCCGAAAGGGCGGAAGCACTACGTGAATTGGTGAACCAGTTTAAGGTTTAAACAATCACCTTAAAAAGTTCTGTAGGAATGACGAAGCCAGAAATAATTCTGGCTTCTAACAATTAAAAGGAATGCCAGATTACTTCTCGTCTTCTGGTAGCTTAACGTTAAGCTCCAACACCGAAATGTCGTCGTCTTTGTGTTCAAACGTTAGGTCAACCATAGAAGGGTCGATGGCTACATACTTACCGATCACTTTTAGGATGTCTTCTTTAAGTTGTGGTAAGTATGAAGGCGCTGGGTCGTCTTGACTGCGACGCTCCGCCACGATGATCTGTAAGCGCTCTTTGGCTAAATTTGCTGTTGTCTTTTTCTGTGGACGGAAAAATTCAAGTAATGACATGCCGGTTTAGCCTCCAAATAGTCGTTTAAAGATTCCTTTTTTCTGTTCAGTCAGGAAGCGGAAATCCACTTGCTCACCGAGCAGACGCTCTACGGTATCATTGTAGGCCATGCCAGCGTCAGACTCTTCGTCGAAGCTAACCGGAACACCTTTGTTTGACGCGTTAAGGACCGCCTGACTTTCAGGGATAACGCCTAAAAGAGAAATGTGTAGGATCTCTTCTACGTCTTCTACGCTCAGCATTTCACCTTGATTTACGCGCGCTGGATTGTAGCGAGTCAGCAACAGGTGCTGCTTCACTGGCTCCAAGCCTTGCTCTGCGCGGTATGATTTAGAATCCAAAATACCAAGGATTCGATCCGAGTCACGAACAGAAGAGACTTCAGGGTTGGTTGTGATGACCGCTTCGTCTGCGAAGTACAGCGCCATTAGCGCACCTTGCTCGATGCCCGCCGGTGAATCACAGATGATGAAGTCAAACCCCATCTCGTCCAACTCATCAAGAATGCGGCGCACACCGTCGATAGTCAGTGCGTCTTTATCGCGCGTTTGAGAAGCCGGCAAGATAAATAGGTTATCGGTGCGCTTATCTTTAATCAGCGCTTGGTTTAGCGTTGCTTCACCGTTGATAACGTTAACGAAGTCGTAGACTACGCGGCGCTCACAACCCATGATGAGGTCGAGGTTACGCAAGCCAATATCAAAATCGATAACTGCTGTTTTCTTTCCTTTTACCGCTAGACCTGACGCGATCGCGGCACTAGATGTGGTTTTACCCACACCGCCTTTACCTGACGTTACAACAATAATGCGTGCCATTATTTGTTCCTTATTATCTTAAATCGTTAACAGTTCGAACTTGAGAGAGTCTTCGTTCAAGCTAAACAATACTTTTTGTTGCCAATATTCTTCGGAAAATTGTTCCGTAAGCCAGTAATGACCTGCGATAGACATCAGCTCTGCGTTGAGCTTGTTACAGATGATCACCGCGTCTTTGTTTCCGCTTGCACCTGCGATCGCACGTCCACGCAAAGTGCCGTGAATATGGATAGACCCATCAGCGATGACTTCTGCACCTTCGCTAACGTGGTTAAGAACCACAAGATCGCAATCTTTAGCGTAGATTTGCTGCCCTGAACGCACTGGCGCACGAACAACTTTGGTCGGCGCCATTTTTGCTGGCGCCTGACTTGGAGATTTGCTTGCAGACATAATTGCAAAAGACGCTTCAGACGCTAAATTTTGGGTGCGCTTATCTTTACAGCCCGTGACACCGACCGGAATCATCCCTGCGTCAGCGATACCTTGTTTCAATGTATGAAAATCAATCTCACCATCAACGTTTGAAATATTGATGACAACCGGAGCGGATGCAAAAAACGCCGGCGCTTGTTCGACTTTTTCATTGAGGAAATTGACCGTTTTTTCTATATCATTGTCGTTAAGGTGTAAAACGGACAATGTAAAGCTACTGCCTTTTAGGTCGGGTGAATGTGACATCTTTTACTGAGAACCTCGTAAGGACGTTGCCTGAGACTAGGGTTGTCATGTTATATTCCCAAAATAAGCTCAGCAAGTTATCTTGCGCTCAATTGAGTGTTTTGCGTTAAAAAATAGCGAAACATTGACGTTCATTGAATAGAAACGGACAAAAGGCTTCCCAATGCTTTGTGCAATTTACAAAAGTTCTAAAAAAGAAGGCACTTACCTCTACATCCCTAAAAAGGATGATTTTTCACAAGTTCCTGACACATTGATGCAGATGTTTGGCAAACCTACCATGGTTATGATGATCAAGTTAGACGGGCGTCAATTTGCCTCAGTCGATATTGAAAAAGTGAAGCAGTCTTTGGAAACGGACGGGTTTTTCCTACAGTTACCGCCACCACCAAAGAATCTGTTAGATGAATACAAAGAGCAAAAGAAAGCTCGTCAGCAGTCCGAAGAATAATTACAGCGGACTCGCTTCAAGAAGTTGCTCAAGGAGGGCAATGTGAAGAAGTTATTGTCAGTGATACTAGGTACTACGATTGCTAGCTCAGTGTTTGCCAATGAGGCAGAGTTTGCTCAGTACGTCGAAGGATTAAAACAGGAAGCAAGAACCAAAGGGATTTCGGAACAGGTTATTTCTGTGGCGTTTGAAGATGTCACTTACAAACCAAGAGCGATTAAAGCGGATCGCAACCAGCCTGAGAAAAAGCTCACGCTGGATGAGTACATTCCGCGCGCGGTGCCAGATTGGAAAGTAAAACAAGCCAAAGAGCTGTACGAAAAGCACTACGAAGAGTTAGTGAAAATTGGTGAAAAATACGGTGTACAGCCAAGATTTATCGTCGCGCTTTGGGGTGTAGAAAGTAACTTTGGTCGCTTTACGGGCCACTACAGTGTGATTGATGCGTTGTCGACGATGGCTTACGACGGACGACGCGAAGAGTTTTTCCGCAAAGAAACGATGGCGGCGCTGACCATCCTCGAACAAGGACACATTTCGGCGCAAGAAATGAAAGGCTCTTGGGCGGGGGCGATGGGACAGTGCCAGTTTATGCCGAGTTCGTTCTTGTCGTTCGCTGCAGATGGTAATGGCGACGGGAAGAAAGACATCTGGAATACCGAAGCTGACGTGTTTGCCTCGGCTGCCAACTATCTGAGCCAATCAGGTTGGCAAGATATATACACTTGGGGACGCCAAGTAAAACTGCCTCATGGCTTTGATACCAGCATCCAAGGTCGTAGTGAAGAGAAGGGCAAGTATCTTCAAGAGTGGAGTAAAATGGGCATCACGCGTTACGACGGCCGCCCGTTGCCGAAACTCGATGAAGACATCAAAGCGTGGTTGATTGCACCGGATGATGCCAGTGGTCGTGTTTACCTCGTCTACAATAACTACAATGTGTTGATGAAGTGGAATCGCTCTTACTACTTTGCATTGGCGGTCAGCCATCTGGCCGATAGAATCGTATTATAATCGTCAATTCAGGGGGCTCAAAATGAGCCCCTTTTAATTTCTGGAGCTTTCGTGTTATCTGATCGTGCCTCTCAAATGGTGGTGTTTTCCGCGTTATTGACACACAAAAACTTTACCGCTGCGGCGCGCAGCTTAGGGGTTTCTGTATCGCATGTGAGTAAACAACTTGCCTTGCTTGAAGAATCACTCGGCGTGAAGCTGGTGCAGCGTACAACCCGCAGCTTTACGCCAACCGAAGCGGGCGAGCAGTTCTTCAATCATTGCCAGCGTATTGTTGAAACCGTGGAAGAAGCGCAGCGAGAAGTAGAAAGCCAACGCGATGAAGTGGCAGGATTGATAAAAATTGGTCTGTCGCAGTCGTTTGGCTCACTTCACATCTTGCCGGCAATAGATGCGCTCAGGGTGCAATATCCAAACTTACAAGTGGAGATGCATTTGTTCGACTATCGAGTCGATATGTTGCAAGAAGGCCTAGATCTTTGGATCACCAACAACGAAACCTTACCAGAAGGCTACGTCGCGCAGCGTCTGGCTGACAGCAAGTTTGTTGTTGCCGCATCACCGGAATACCTAGTAAAGCACGATACCCCTCATCACCCCAATGATTTGGTCGAGCACAACTGCCTTATCTATCGCAGTTGGGAGCGAGACTACACCAGTTGGTCGTTTTCTAAGCCGGATGAACAGCTCAACATCAAAGTCTCAGGCAACTACTCGGTCGATTTGGCCGAAGCGGTGCGTGATGCTGCGGTAGCAGGGTGGGGAATAGCGTATTTGGCGACCTATCTAATCCGAGATGAGTTTAAAGACGGGCAACTGATTCAACTGCTACCAGACTGGCAGCCGAGTCAGAACATGCCGTTTTACGCGGTGTCCCCGAGTCGTCGTTATTTGCCGAAGAAAACCGCCGCAGTCATTGAGTTTATCAAACAGAAAATCGGCTCGCCGTGCTACTGGGATAAGCGTTTAGCACCGTATCTCCAGCGTTCAAAAGCCTAATAATGAGCGAAACGATTGTTTCCTTTGTTAGAAACATATTTTCCATATAGAAATAATAAAAGTTAGCAAACGTTTATCTTCTTATAAAACAACTAGTTATTCTAATGGTTGTTTATTGAGCGGTGACTGGTACAGTTTATTAACAACTGTGATTTGCATCTCATTTTTATCCGCATATTATCCGACGCAATTTTTTATTCCCCATTTTTGTCGGATTTCCCATGAACTCACTACTCGGAATCGTAGCCATCTTTGCGCTAGCGTGGCTACTTTCTACAAATAGAAAAAATATAAAGATAAAAACAGTCGTTTTTGCGTTTGGTCTACAAGTCGCTTTTGCCTTAATGGTGCTTTACATTCCGGCAGGTCGAGAAGCACTAGCAGCAGTGAGTGGCGTTGTCTCTAACCTTATCGATTACGGTCAAGAAGGCATCGGCTTCCTGTTTGGTAATCTGGCAACCAGCGGCTTTACCTTTGCGATCAATGTGCTTGGTATTATCATCTTTTTCTCTGCGCTGATCTCTGGTCTTTACCATATCGGTGTTATGCCACGTGTGATTAATTTCATCGGCGGCGGGATTCAAAAACTACTGGGTATCGGGCGCGCAGAATCTCTCTCTGCCACGGCAAATATTTTTGTTGGTACTATCGAAGCGCCACTGATGGTGAAGCCGTATCTAAAACACATGAGCGATTCGCAGTTTTTCGCTGTGATGACGGGCGGTTTAGCATCAGTTGCTGGTGGCACGCTGGTGGGTTACGCGTCTTTGGGTGTTGATCTTAACTACCTCATCGCAGCAGCGTTTATGTCGGCACCAGCAGGTTTATTGATGGCAAAAATCCTGATGCCAGAAGCGGAAGTGACGACGCCGGATATTGATATCAACCAAGTGGAAATTCCGCGTGCGACTAACGTTGTGGAAGCATTGGCTGATGGCGCAATGGCAGGGGTGCGTATTGCGGTATCTGTCGGCGGTACCTTGCTTGCGTTTATCAGTGTAATTGCATTACTCAACGGTACGTTGGGCTGGTTTGGTGGCTTACTCGGTGTTGAGCTGAGCTTTGAATTGATCTTAGGCTATTTGTTTGCGCCAGTCGCTTGGTTGTTGGGTATTCCTTGGCACGAGGCGATGACGGCGGGTTCATTGATCGGCAATAAGATCGTGGTGAATGAATTTGTCGCCTTTATTCAACTTGCGGAAGTGAAATCTCAGCTAAGCGAACACTCACAAGCGATCGTGACCTTTGCTTTGTGCGGTTTTGCGAACATTTCCAGTATGGCGATGCTGATTGGTGGTTTGGGATCATTGGTACCGGAAAAGCGTGCTTTCGTCTCGAAACATGGTTTTCGTGCGATCACCGCTGGTGTAATGGCAAATCTAATGAGCGCTTCAATCGCTGGCGTCATTATGAGCTTGTAAACGTCGCTGGATGCAAAAACGGGTAGTCGATTAGACTACCCGTTTGTTTATCTGTCATGCAGTTTGCGCTTACTTCTTAGTATGGAACTGCTCACAAGCCAGCATGGTGTTTTCAATTAAGCTCGCCACTGTCATTGGACCAACACCACCCGGAACTGGTGTAATAAAGCTCGCGCGCTCACGCGCTTTATCGTATTCCACATCACCGATCAGCTTGCCAGAATCAAGACGGTTGATACCCACATCGACCACTACTGCACCTTCTTTGATCCAGTTACCCGGAATAAAGTTCGCTTTACCAACCGCAACCACGACAACGTCTGCTTGGCGAACGTGGCTTTCTAGGTCTTTCGTAAAGCGGTGACAAGTCGTTGTTGTGCAGCCTGCCAGTAGAAGCTCAAGCGTCATTGGGCGACCAACGATGTTCGACGCGCCGACAACAACCGCGTGTTTGCCACGTAGTTCGATATTGTAACGGTCAAGCAGGGTAATAATGCCTTTTGGCGTACATGAACGCAGTTTAGGAATACGCTGAGCCAGACGACCCACATTGTATGGGTGGAAGCCATCGACGTCTTTTTCAGGGTTAATGCGCTCTAGTACGTGCGTCGAATCGATACCCGCAGGTAATGGTAGCTGGACAAGAATGCCGTCGATTTCATTATCAGCGTTAAGCTCATCGATGAGTGCCAATAACTCTTCTTCCGTTGTGCTTGCTGGAAGGTCAAAAGACTTTGAAACGAAGCCAACTTCTTCACATGCGCGGCGCTTACTGCCAACATACACTTGAGATGCAGGGTCTTCACCCACTAGCACTACCGCTAGACCAGGCGCACGTAGACCAGCTGCGACACGAGCTTTGACTCGCGCAGCCACTTCTGATCGAACAGTTTGAGAGATAAGTGTTCCATCGATATTTTGAGCAGTCATGACTTTCCTTAAAATAGAGTGGCGAATTATTTGCTGCGCATTGTCGCAAATAATTTGATGAACATCTATAAGCAAACGTTTGCTTCGGGGTGTTTTTAATCAAAATATCTCTTTGTGACCTTTTTTTAGTCACTCAGATCAGAATGTTATGAAAAGCCCTTGTGTTACGAGTTTGAACTCGTATAATTCTGTCCCTGTAGCGCGCCCTTAGCTCAGCTGGATAGAGCACGTCCCTTCTAAGGATGTGGTCATTGGTTCGAATCCAATAGGGCGTGCCATTTATTCTAAAGCCCCGATAACTCGTCGAGTTGTCGGGGCTTTTTCGTTTTTTCGGATTAATAGACGTAAAAAAGCCAGCCTCGTATCAGACTGGCTTTCGGTTTGATCGGTTCTCTACTTAGCGAGTAGAGACAGAGACGTTGCGACGTTGAGGATGTTTGAAAAACACAGCCAGTGTCGCAGCAATCGCTAACGCAAAGCAGTAATACGAATTGGCGACGATCTCTAACGGTGACAATTGAAATACTGAGCCCAGTAGCAATACTTGAGCACCGTATGGCAATATTCCTTGCATTACACACGAGAAGATATCTAACAAGCTCGCAGAGCGGCGCGGTGTTACGTTATGCTCTTCTGCCAGTTCGCGTGCGACACTACCGGAAACAATGATCGCGACTGTGTTGTTGGCGGTACAGGTGTTCACCATCGCCACAAGACTTGCAATGCCTAATTCGCTTGCTCGGCTGTTCGCTTTCGACGAGTGGCTTGAACCAAACGCTTTGATAGTTCGGCTGATGAGGTTGGTTAAAAATGCTAGACCACCTTGGCGGCGCATCAGTTCACTCAAACCGCCAATCAACATCGATAGCAAAAAGATTTCCTGCATGTTGCCAAAACCAGCGTAAATATCTTTCCCTAAATCAGTCAGGGTGTAGCTATCGATAGACGTCAAGCTGACCGTACCCGCTAGGATAATGCCGATAGTTAGTACAACGAACACGTTGAGACCAGCAACCGCCAAGACTAGAATCGTGATGTACGGCAGCACTTTTAGCCATTCAATCGGGCTAGTTTCTGGAGTTTGGGTTGCTGAACTATTAAATGCAAACAAGACCAACGCAAAGAACGCGGCAGGCAAAGCGATGCGTACGTTCTCGCGAAACTTATCTTTCATCTCACAGCCTTGCGAACGAGTCGCTGCGATAGTGGTATCTGAGATGATAGAAAGGTTATCACCGAACATTGCGCCGCTCAGCACAACACCCGCAGTCAGTGGTAGGCTCATGCCCGCCGATTCAGCGATGCCAAGAGCAACAGGAGCAACCGCAGCGATAGTGCCCATTGAGGTGCCCATAGCGGTGGCAATAAACGCAGAGATCAAAAAGATGCCCGGCAGAATCATGCTCGTAGGAATTGCTGATAATCCTAGGTTTACTGTTGCGTCAACGCCACCAGAGGCTTTGGCAACGGCGGCAAAGGCACCCGCCAGCAAATAAATCATACACATCGCGATGATGTCTTGATGACCAACGCCACGAATGAACTGTTCGATAGATTGATTGAGAGAATCTTTACTCAGCAAAATTGCTACGATGATTGCAGGCAAGGCAGCAATCGGTGCAGGCAACTGGTAGAAAGCGAACTCAACTCCTTGAAAAGACAGGTAAGTACCGACGCCAATAAACAGCGCAAGGAAAATTACCAATGGAATAAGCGCGACCGCAGATGCGTTGGTCACTTTGGTTGAATCTTGGGAACAGGACATTTAAACGACAATTTTGACAATAAAGAGGGGGAGAAGACTAATGGCACGTCGAAGAGAAGTCAATATGGACGTCTAAACGTCTGGGTGTTTTTGAAGATTTTGACTCGATTCAGATGAGTTTATATGTTCGTATGCATTTTAAGCCGGGTTGCCCTTGATTAAAAATCATCTGGCCAGCAGCGCCAGCCAGATGATAATGATGAGTCGATTTACACCTTACGCTAGATTTGCGTTCGAAGGGAACAATGCTTTTTTCGCTTCCTCATCCATGGTGCTCTTAAACTCATGCTTGCTGCCAAAAGAACGAGCAACTTCTACCGCAGGACGAGCGTTGATTTGTTCAAACCATGCCTTGATGTTTGGGTATTCGTTCAAACGTCCTTCGCCTAGTACGCGCTCGGCTTTATCAATCCAGCCCCACGCTGAGATGTCTGCGATCGTCAGTTCGTCGCCAACAATGTAGTTTTTGCCTGCTAAATGTTGGTCTAGCACCGAGTAATGACGCTCAGTTTCACGCATGTAACGGTTCTTCGCGTAGTCCAACGACTCTGGCGCAGCGTAATGAAAGTGTACTGACTGACCTGAGAATGGACCTAACCCTGTACCAATAAACATCAACCAAGATAACAGCTGAGCTTTATCTTGCGGCTTACCTAGCAAAGTTTGATGCTTTTCCGCTAGGTAGAGTAAGATAGCCGTCGAATCAAATACTGTGGTGCCGTTATCGTCAATAGCAGGCAGTTTGCCGTTCGGGTTTACCTGACGAAACTCCGCGCTGTGTTGCTCGCCTTTCAGCGTGTCCACTGGTACCAGTTCAAATGGAATATCAGCTTCGGCTAAGAATAAAGCCACTTTCATTGGGTTTGGTGTTGGGTGGTAGTAAAACTTAAGCATATGTTATTTCTCATTATTTGTGATATATCAGTAATAAAATTGAGTCGTGATTAGTCAAAGTCTGCGCGGCTATGGCGTTCTGGAAGCTGCTCTTCTTCAGGCCCCCAGTTACGGTTGACACGTCGGCCTCGTTGAACAGCGGGACGATTAGCGATTTCATCTGCCCATCTTTGAACGTTTTTGTATTGGTCGACTTGTAAAAATTCGCCTGCGTCATACTGTAAGCCCCGTACCAGGTTGCCGTACCAAGGCCACGTTGCGATGTCTGCGATGGTGTACTCGTCGCCACCTAAGTAGCGGTTATTGCCGAGCTCTTTATCCAGAACATCAAGCTGTCTTTTTACTTCCATCGTGAAGCGATTAATTGGGTACTGGAACTTTTCCGGTGCGTAGTAATAAAAGTGCCCGAAGCCTCCGCCAAGGTAAGGTGCAGAACCTTGCAACCAGAATAACCAGTTGAGTGTTTCTGTTCGTTTGGCGATATCGCTTGGCAGAAATGCACCGAACTGCTCGGCTAAATATAAAAGGATGGAGCCCGACTCAAACACGCGAACGTTATTGTTATTGTCAAACAGCGCTGGGATTTTTGAGTTTGGGTTTAGCTCAGTAAAGCCTGAAGAAAACTGTTCTCCATCACCAATCTTAATCATGTACGCATCGTATTCTGCTGCTTCAATACCCAGCTCTAGCAATTCTTCCAACATGATGGTGACTTTCTGGCCGTTGGGTGTGGCCAAAGAGTACAGGCGCAATGCGTGTTCACCAGTGGGCAGGGCGGACTCGTAACGTGCTCCGGCCGTTGGGCGATTAATCTTTGCCCATTCTCCACCAGATTCAGCATCCCATGTCCATACTTTGGGTGGGTGGTACTCAGTCTTGTCCATTCGAACTCCTAGAGGTGTTATCCAAGTTTGATTAGTGAATAACAAACATTCTATTGTTAGAATTTATTGGATAATATAGCTAATAAATGAAAGCAGCTTTCTAAAATTTCGAAATGTATAGTGTTAATGATCTAGAAACTTTTGTCGCAGTTGCCAAGCACGGTGGTATCTCACCGGCCGCGCGGGTGCTCGGAATCTCGGTAGCGACAACCAGCCATCGCTTAGCCAAAATCGAACAGTCTTTGAAAGTAGCGTTGTTTCACCGTAGCAATCGCTCATTGAAACTCAGTGATGAAGGTGCCCGATTTTTGGAGCGAATCGAGTCTATCCTCGAAGATCTGCAAGAAGCTGAGTGCGCGATCAGCGGACGTTCTACACAGCTAAGAGGCCACCTGCGAGTGACGATGTCACCTTGGGTGTTGAAGCAGTTCATCATGCCGCGTCTGTACCAGTTTAAAGATGCCCACCCAGAACTGACACTCGAATTTAATGTGACTGACCGTTTTGTACCTTTGGCCGAAGAGATGACGGATTGCGCGATTCGTGTCGGTGAACTGACAGACAGCTCGATGGTTGGCTATAAGCTTGCGGAGAACAAACGTGTGATTTGTGCATCGCCGGATTATATCGCGCGTGAAGGTGTGATTGACTCAATTGCGACACTGCAGCAAGCATCTTGGGTGTGTTTACCGTGGCAAACTAAATTGTCGGTGAAGTGCGGTAATAAGAATAATCACTCAGTTCAAATGGCAAAGAAGCTGATTGTTTCGAGTTCAGATATGTTGACGGAAGGGGCATTGCACGGAAGTGGCCTGGCGATCAAATCTTATTTGGCGATTGAAGATGAGCTTGCTAATGGTTCATTGGTGGAAGTGATGCCGGGCAGTTTGTGCAACGATAATGCACCTATCTCGTTTCTTTATCCGGTTGGCGCTAAATCGGTGCGTAAAATTCAATATTTCAAAGAATTTGTCGCGGACATATTTAGGGCGTGTTGACCTTTCGCGGTTAAATTTTGTTTGAGATAAAAGCGTTTTAATCGCGGCGAGTGGCGGACGGCTAGTCGTTTGTCGCCTAGTCATTCTAAGCAAAACACCTCTCAACAAAGAGTCAAACGCTTTTAGCCGAAGCCTTTGGGCAGCGTTTGTGGGCCCTTTCTACTGCGTTATCGGCTTATCAGGTAGAACAACTACATTTCAAAGCCTCTGCCTTGTATAAATAACCCACAAACTGCTGCAAAAATCATCTCGAAAGGTCAACATGCCCTAAGCAGTAGTGATTGCAATCGTTACTATTCGTCTAAATAAAAGTGATTCTTTGATGAGTGATTCTAACTTGGTATTGGTTTTGCTTAGCGTTTGAACTGTACATACGCAATGCTTTTCGGTAGCATGTCGCTCCCTGACCGTCCGTGAACGTGTCAGTTCTCGTCGAGCACTATACGTCTAAGGCACCATGCGCAGTATCCATACCAAGATAAAACCTGAATTTGAACCTTTGTTATCGGACCTCGCGCTCCATGCGTTGCTGCACCTGCGTACCAATCATAGTGCCAAGTCGATTAGCCATAAAACTCGCGACGAGATCAACGACATCCTCTCCGCTTGGTTGAATAAGTCAGCCAACAGTAAGAAGTATAAGCCGTTTAAAAAGAAGATCCGTTCTCTGGTCACTCATGCGCGCTCGCAACGTCTTGATATGGAAGCGATGTTGAGTAACTTACTCACTCCGCTGCGTGGTGATGAACTACCGCATCTAGATAGCTTCCTACTGTTAATCAACATGATTGAAAAAGAGCTAAACACAACAGTATTAGTATCGAGTCCGGAGAAGGTTGACCTTAACTTCAACCCTAAAGGCTGCTTGCTGTGCGTGTTATCGAACGATCTGAACGCACACTTCGATAATCGAAACCGTCTTGTGAGCGACATTTCTATGTTGTTCCGCGGAACGCATGGTGAAAAGAGTGCGTTTATTCGCAACGTTTACTCGTCTTCAATCTTCGAGCATAAAGTTGAGTTTGAAGATGGTGATTTTGTAAGAATCTCGCTGTCATTGCGCTAGAGCATCTTTAAACGCCTTGAACCTTGACTAGTATTAGGTTTATTCGCTCGACTTGTGTCTCTCCTTAACTAATATATTTGTTAAATTTTTCTAGCCAAATTAATTGGCGGTTGTTTCTATTTTATATTTATTTCCTCTCTCTGAATTCAATTCGTCGACTTTCTATATTTGTGACTTCGGTAATAAATAATCTAACCCTAAAGCTAACACTCTGTTTCAAGAATGAGATGTCTCATTATTGCATCAATAATTTTATTAGTAACGGTTGAACTTGTTCGCGTGTAGTCTGATATTTGCTGCTCTAATAAACAGAAAGGGAAATCCTAATGGAGCGTAAGCTTATTACATTAACCGCAGCGTTAATGTCTTTGAATGTATTGCCTGCTTTGGCATCCGTTGCCGAAGGAGAAGGTTGTATTATCAGTCTAGAAACAGGTGAAAAATACTGTTTAAAAGTGGGAGAGCGCTCAGGTTACTCTCTGCCATCTTTTATCTATAAACATGAAGTTGATGTAGTGGCTGCACCAGGTACTGGTGTCATGTTAAGCGATTGGGATAACTTATCTTACAATCGTTTAGCTGTTTTTACTGGTTACACGCCAAACCAAGATCTCGAGTCGGTAAAAGCTTATAACGGTCAATTCCTAGACTTCTCTGCTCCTCGTTCGATGCGAGTCGTAGAGAAAGAACAAACGATCGAGCCTAAATTAACTTGGTCATGGCAAGGCAGCGACTTTATGCCTGAGTTTAACCAAGTGATGGTTTCGCCAGTTGTTGTGCAACTGAACGACGATAATAACGACGGCAAGATTAACAACCAAGACGTAGCGGATATTATCGTCGTTACTTTTGAAGACAATAAATATAAAGATGGTGCGTTGGTTCGTGCACTAAGTGGTGTCGATGGTTCCGAGCTTTGGAATTACGCGAATGGTGGCACTATCGCGGATGCTCGTTACTCAGTAGCGGCGGCAGATTTAGATGGTGATGGTATCGTCGAAATAGTCACGAGCAAGCTTGAAGACGATTTTTATAGCATTCTTGACCACCAAGGAAATATCAAAAAGAAAATTGACAAGTTTACTCAAGGTTGGTCTACCATCGGTCAGTTCTCTATTGCTGATTTAAATAACGACGGTTCAATTGAAATTATTGCACCAGACGGCGTGTATAACTACGACACAGGGATGCTGGTATACAACTACACATGGGCGTCTGCGCCGATTGCGGTTGATATTGATAGCGATGGTGAGCAAGAAGTCTTTGCCGCTAAGACGATGTTTGATACTGATGGCTCTGCACTATGGAGCTACCAGTCAAACGATCGTGTTTGGTTCTCTTCGGTGGCGAACTTAGACGGTGATGCTCAACCAGAGCTTGTGGTTTCTACGCCTGCAACTTACGCAACTGCTCAGAACAGCTCTTTCTCAGTACTTGAACACGATGGTACGACTAAGTGGACGGTCACCAATGTGAGCAACCCTGGTGGTGGTGTTCAAGCTATTGCAAACTTCTTGGGCGAAAGAACAAAAGTCACGGTAGAGAAATCGAAGCTATTTGGTTACGAATATGGTGAAGATGAAAACCTAACCGTAGAAGATAACAATCTACTATACGTGAACTCTGGTCTTGCGATCGATGCTGTTGGTACAACGTCTCAAAATCTATTTGGCGGAGATGGTGGTCACACCAATACTCCTGTCGACCTGACCAAAGTACAAAAGATTGCGATTACTTCTGGTGCGTATTACTGGGGTGGTAAGCATCTACTGGCGATGAAGTTCTTTATGAAAGATGGATCTTCAGTGATGTTCGGTTCTAAGGACTCATCTTACTGGCAGAGCACGGACTACTTTGTTGTACCACAAGACAAAAAGATCAGCGCAGTTAATGTATGGTCAAATGGTTGGTTGGTTGAAGCAATTCAATTTGAGTTGTCATCTCAGCAATCAGTCAACAACACAGGTATCGTTTATGCTGGCTACAACGCGGTAGATATGTATGACGTTGATGGCAAGTTGGTTTGGTCAGTACTGAATGACGACATTGCCAGCGGTAAGATTGGTGTTTCTGCTTACGACTTTGATGCGGATGGAATCGAAGAAGTCCTTGTTCAAGATCACGATCGCGTAAGAGTCCTTGACGGTCGTACTGGCCTAGTTTTAGCCTCGATTAAGCATTCGACTGGAACGTTGTGGGAAATCCCGATGGTAGTGGACTTAGCGGGTGATGATGACGCAGAGCTTATCGTTGTTGCAAACGACTACGACTCCCGTTACTCATACAACCATGGTGTGTACGTGTACAACTCTGCAAATACAGACAAACCATGGAAGAACGCAACTCGCATTTGGAACCAACACGCATTTAACCAGAGCAATGTCAACCAAGACGGTACGATTCCTGAAGAATACGAGCCAAGTTGGTCGACGCACAATACTTACCGCTCAAGTACTCTAGTCGAAGACGAAGGTAAGAGCTCTGGTATTTTTGGTTTCCCTTCAGGTAATCCAGTGAAAGTCGAGTTGGACGATGACTTGTTGATTCGTTCTGGCTGGATTATCGATGCTATGGGCGCTAACTACTACAATATGGTTGGTGGAAACGGTGGAGATTTGCGCTCGCCAGTTGATTTAGACCAAGTTGCTTCGATCGAAGTGACATCAGGTACTTATTACTGGGGGAGTAACCACATTGTGAAGTTAAAATTCACATACCATAATGGCACGGTTCTTTCTTTTGGCTATAAGAAATACTCGTACAACTTAAAAACAGAGACATTTACCCTCTCAGAAGATGACGAACTAGAGGCAATCTCGGTTTGGTCTTCAGGTGCTTATGTCGACGCAATTCAGTTCCACGTGGACTAAATGATAAAAAATGCCAGTCGTTAAGACTGGCATTTTTTCCACGAAAACAACTTGTAAATACATTGTTTAGGCTAACTTAAACTCTTGAAGTTGGTTTTGTACATCTTGCACTTCGACGCGATAGCTAGACACAACATCACCCATATTCTCTGCCAGTTCGCCGGTGTTTCTCGCAATCTCTGTTAGTACATCGACATCCTGATCGACAGCTTCACTTGCCTTTGACTGCTCAATGGTCGAGTTGGCAATCGTAGTGATGTGCTCGTTCACCGTCTCAATCAGTGATTCCAATTCAGAGACACTGCTATTTACAACGGACACTGACTCAAATGTTGAGTCTGTTGCATCACGGCTTTTACCCATGTTGTTTACTGCAGTTTGTGTGTTGGTGGTAATGTTCGCCAACAACTGAGAAATATGCTCAGTCGCACCTTTGCTGCGCTGCGCAAGGTCTCTCACTTCTGATGAGACAACCGCAAAACCTCGGCCGTGTTCGCCTGCTCTGGCCGCCTCGATGGCAGCGTTGAGCGCCAAAAGGTTGGTTTGTTCAGAGATGCCATTAATCGTATCAACAATCTTGCTGACGCTTTCTGCGTCTTTCTCGAGCTGATGCATACAGTTTTGGGTCTGTTCAATTTGGCTAACAAGACCACGGACAATATCGTATGACGCTTGGCTCTGTTTCTGACAGCTCAGCACCTGATTCGTCATCTGCTCGGTTTCCGCCAAAGCGCGTTCTGATGAGGTGGCAATTTCTAGACTCGATTGTGACAATTCAGTCATCGCGGCGGCAATATTTCCACATTTATCTGCTGTCGCTTGGCTACTTGAACCGAGATCATCGGCGCTTTTAACGATTTGATCGAGACGTGAGCTACTGTGTTCGTTGCTCTCCATGATATTGCTCAGCAGTTGTTTAATACTGTTGGTTAAGCCGTTGATGCTCTGAGCAACCTGCGACATTTCGTCACGTCCTGATGAAGGCAACGTAATGCCAAGGTTTCTGTCGTTGGACATATCCGCTAGCATCGAGGTTAAAGCGCCAACTCGACTCTTTAGGCTCTTCACGCACATTAAGACGCAGAGGATTAAAATCGCTGCGAGGCTGACGGATAAGCCAATGATTGTCATAGATTGAGTGGTCGCGGAAGAAGCAACACGGTCTGTCATTGCCAACATTTCTGCCTGGATACCATTGCGGATTTGGTTAATCAGTTTGATGCGTTCAGTCGCTGCTGCAAACCATTGGGTTGGCTCTGGGCCTTGCAGCGAGGCTAGGTTAGCTTTCTGACTTAAGTAAAGCTGTTGAACCTTTTCCACCTCTTTCCAGGTATTGTTTTGCGCCGCTTGTGTTAGTTGCGCAGAAAACTCCGGGGTGAGTGTCTGCTTGGCCTGTCGCTCTGCATATTTGCCTGCTGCCAAATATTGCTCGATCGCGGCGTATTGGCCAAGGTCGGAACTGCGGCGAGAGAATGCGCCATTGAGTGCACCACGGACCTGACCTGCGCGTTCTTTCATCTTGACAATCGCAATTAGCGCTTGGCCTAATTCAGAAATGCTTTCATTTGCAATATTCGAGGTGAGCAGAGACGCATTATCGATACTGAGCTGGTTCAAGTTAGAGTAATAAACGAAAGGTGAGATTTGAGGAGCTAACTTGTCGACTTGGGTACGAACTTGTTTGATTTGTGAAAGCTGACTAAATACATCTTCAGCGAGTGAGTTGGTGAATACGGGTAGTAAATATTCAGGGGTATACTGCTGCAGTGCGGCAATACGTGCATCGGTATTTGCTCGCTGCTTTTGCAATGCTTCGACTTGTTTTGGGTTGCCTTTACTACCAAGAACACCAGCTGTTAATCCGCGCTCCAATGCTAAATTATGAGCCAAATCATCATACAAAAGTACCAGCTTAATGGTTTCGCTATCTTTATGAGCTACATCAACCGTATGTTGATGAGTGGAGATAAGTTCAATAGCGGCGACCAACGCCAATACTATTGGAATCCCTGATAAGATTAACATTAAACGGTGCAGCGCAATATTCTGCATCCATTGATTCATAGTTACCCCCGGCAAAATCATCCAAAAACTACGGTCATTTTAGTTTAAACTTTAGCATGTGCGTACTGTAACTTTGCCGAATTTAGAGTGAATTATAAGTGGAATTAAGCCATTAGTTGATATGGTTAACATCTTGCGTGCGGGATATTAACTTATTTGCATTGCGGTGTGATTAAGCAGCTATGTATCGGCGTAATAAAAAGTTCACGCATTTCGCTGTTGAGTAATTTGCTAATTTTTATCATATTGTAATCAGGATGTAACAAAATGATGCTCAAGGAGGGCGATATGCAACACCAAGAAATGATAAGGCCTACTCATTTTGGCGTAATTAGCCGCACTTGTATTTTTGCACTAGTCGGTATGGTTGTGATGTTTGCGCTTGTCTAGTCAACAGGAACTATAGTTAAGCTAAGCCTTAGTAAGTTTGTGGTTACTTACTTCTCGATGAATTTATTAAGGCAGCTTAGTAGATTTTCTCACTGCCTCTATGGTACGTTCGGCGACAAATTCATGTTAAAAGATTGTATATGTCGTTTCTTCCATCTATTTGCCTGACTAACCGTTTCACCGAGTTGCCTCGTGCATTCTATACACCAGTACTTCCACAACCGTTAACGAATACTCGCTGGGTTGCTTGGAACAGTGCTTTAGCGAGTCAGTTTTCACTGCCAGAGCAATCGCCGCAAGGCGATTTAAAAGGTTTTCTGGCCGGAGAAATGGTCTTAGACTCTGCTCCTTCTATCGCGATGAAATACGCTGGTCATCAGTTTGGTGTCTATAACCCTGATCTGGGTGATGGTAGAGGGCTGTTGTTAGGAGAGTTGACAAGCAAAAGTGGCCAAGTTTTTGATTTACACTTAAAAGGCGCTGGTCTTACGCCGTATTCGCGCATGGGTGATGGTCGAGCAGTGCTACGTTCTACCATTCGTGAATACTTGTGTAGTGAAGCGATGACGGGGTTGGGTATCCCCACGACTCGTGCGCTAGGGATGTTGACCAGTGACACTCCTGTATATCGAGAAAAAACAGAGCAAGGCGCGTTGTTGTTACGCGTCGCGGAAAGCCACATCCGATTTGGTCATTTTGAACACTTCTTTTATACCAACCAGATGGCTGAATTAGCACTTTTGGTCGACAAAGTTATCGAATGGTACTGGCCTGAGTGTAATGAAGAATCTCAACCTTATGCGGCGATGTTCGAGAAAGTTGTCGACAAAACGGCAAAAATGATCGCGTACTGGCAAGCTTATGGTTTTGCTCACGGGGTGATGAACACCGACAATATGTCGATATTAGGTCAGACGTTTGATTATGGTCCATTTGGCTTTTTAGATGATTATGATCCTAGCTACATCTGTAATCATTCTGACTATCAGGGGCGCTATGCGTTTGACCAACAGCCAAGAATCGCGTTGTGGAACTTATCTGCCTTGGCGCACGCGCTTTCACCGTTGATTGAGAGAGAAGCATTAGAGTCTTCTTTAGGCCAGTTTGAAAGTAAGCTCGGAAAGCAGTTCAGCAAACTGATGCGCGACAAGCTAGGGCTGCATAGTAAGCTCGACCAAGATAGCCAGCTGTTTCAATCAATGTTCGAGTTATTGCAGCAAAACAGCGTCGATTACACGCGATTTATGCGTGAACTCTCTAATTTAGACCAACAACCTACTTCTGTTGTTGAAGACTTATTTGTCGATAGGCAAGCGGCCAAGGCTTGGTTAGAGCTTTATCTTGCTCGTTGCGACTGCGAGGTGAACCGACAAGGTGAGGCACTTTCCGCCCAGGAGCGCTGCGAAGCGATGCGGGCAGTTAACCCTAAGTACATTTTGCGCAACTACTTAGCGCAGATCGCTATCGACAAAGCGGAAGAGGGTGATTTCAGCGAAGTTCGTGCTTTAGCTAAGCTATTGAAACAGCCATTTGCTGAGCAACCTGAAAATAATGCCTACGCCAATCTACCGCCTGACTGGGGCAAGAAAATGGAAATCAGTTGCTCTTCATAAACCATTGTTCAAGGCATTTTGTTAATAAGATGTGATGTTGATCCGCAAAAAGTTCAAACTCTTAGAAATATCCACTGATCGCGCAAATTTGCGCGGATTACACTGGCGGTAGGTAATTAGTAATACTTGGATAAAAAATGTCAGCTAGAGTTCTCGTCGTCGATGACGATCAAGAAATTTGTGAGTTACTCGAAGAGTACCTGACCAAACAAGGATATGTCGTCAAATCCGTGAATGATGGTGAACAAATGAAACTTCACCTTGAGCAGAATGGGTTTCCAGACTTGATTCTGCTCGATGTGATGCTGCCCGGCGAAGATGGTTTCTCGCTATGCCAAGCTGTGCGTCGAACTTCATCAACGCCAATTATCATGCTAACGGCGGTCTCGGACGATACCGACCAAATCATCGGTTTGGAAATTGGTGCGGACGATTACCTCGCCAAACCGTTTAATCCTCGTCACCTTAACGCTCGAATCAAAGCGGTGCTGCGCCGAGTGAATGTTGCGAAAGAAGAACCCGCGAATAGCTTAACCGCCAAGTCGATCCGCTTTGGTGATTGGTGCCTTGATACCCTCTCTCACCGAATTACCCACCAAGAAACCCAACAATCTCACGATTTGTCAGGCAGTGATTTTTCACTGTTGATGCTGTTTCTCAAACGTCCGAATCAAATTCTTGACCGCGATACGATTTCGTTTGCTACCCGTGGGCGGGAGTCGCTGCCATTTGAGCGTGGCATTGATGTTCAGTTGAGCCGCTTGCGTCAACGTTTGGGTGATAGTGCTAAATATCCGCATTATATTAAGACAATGCGAGGGAATGGTTATTTACTAGCGGTACCAGTGAGTTATGAGTAGCCGTTGGTGGTTGTGGTTGAAACGATTTAAACCTAATTCACTGGTTAATCGTACTTTAGGGCTGACTCTGCTGGCCGTGATTTTGGCGCAAGGCGTTGCGACCACGATCTGGTACAGCGAGTCGAAGCACAAAGAGCTGGCGGGTATTCGCGATGCGTCACAAAGCATGGCAAACATGTTCTCTTCGACCGTGACCTTCTTTCAATCACTGCCTGTGAGATACCGCCATATTGTGCTCGACCAGATCCGCAATATGGGAGGGACGCGCTTCTTCGTCTCGTTTAACAAAGAGCAGTTGATCGTCGAGCCGATTGAAGATACGCCACTCAAATTGGCCTCGATCGAGGCAATACAACAAGTGCTCAATAAAAAATTGCCCAAAGTGGATACCATTTTGGTCGACTTCTCTTTGCCGGAAAATCTGCGTTTATTAAAAAACGACATTTATCTCAGCGACCTGCCCAAGTCCTGGGCTCATCATACCTTGACTCTGAGCCCGATTGATCCGCCAGTACTGGTGGTGCAGCTTGAATTGGCCACCAATGAGTGGCTGTATATCGCGGCTTTATTACCCGCACCTTATGTTGATCTTGATGACACCTTGATTGGTCGCGAGCAAATTCTATTCTTGATTTTTTCGACAACGATTCTGTTGATACTGACTTACTTGCTGATGAAAAGGCAGGTTAAGCCGCTGAAACGGTTGGCAAAAGCCGCCAATGAAATGAGTATGGATATCGAGCAAGCCCCAATTAAAGAAGAGGGGGCGACTGAGCTTATCACTGCCACCCGGGCTTTTAACCGCATGCAGCAACGTATTCGTCATTATGTCGCCGACCGCGAACATTTATTTTCCGCTATTTCACACGACTTAAAAACCCCGATCACGCGGCTTCGCTTGCGGGCTGAGTTGCTGGAAAGTGATACTAAGCGCGAAAAATTTAACCGGGATCTGGACGATCTGGAAATGATGGTCAAAGGAGCTCTGCAATGTGTACGAGATACCGACCTGCATGAGAATAATGCCTATGTTGACCTCAACGAAGTCATTGCCAGTGTGATTGAGCCATACAACCAGCCGAAAACACGGGTAAAATTTGCCCCTAGTCACATCGCTCCGATTGTTGCCAAACCACTCGCGATCAAACGGGTGATCGGCAATTTGGTCGAGAATGCAGTGAAGTACGGTGAAAAAGCAGAGATCACGCTAACTTGTGACGCCGACTGGGTGAAGATTGTCATCTGTGACCAAGGTCCAGGGATTCCTGAAGATCAACTGGAAGCGGTGTTTGAGCCTTACTATCGACTGGCGGAAGATGACCAAGGGCACGGTCTAGGACTGGGTATTTGCCGCAACATTCTCCACGGACACGGCGGAGATCTCATTATTGACAACTTGCCAAATAAGGGGTTGAGAGCGCAAGTCTTTGTTTCTTCGCTACTTGAAGTTTAATGTAACAACTGTGTTACATTGCAATTACGCTTTGTTTCAATCTAAATTTTCTTATTGGATAGACTCATTTTTAGTTCAAGCAAGAACGCTTGGGGTCATTAAGCGGTAGGCCTGAATGTCTAATCCAATACACGGAAGATAATAATGAAACTAAATAAAACCCTACTTACTCTCTCCCTTTTGTCTGCAGCGAATTTTGCTAACGCGGGCGAAGTTGAAGTGCTGCACTGGTGGACTGCCGGCGGTGAAGCGAAATCAGCTGCGGTACTAAAAGAGATGCTCGAGCAGCAGAATCACACTTGGAAAGATTTCGCGGTTGCTGGTGGCGGCGGTGAATCCGCAATGACGGTACTGAAAACGCGTGCGGTTTCAGGTAACCCTCCTTCAGCGGCACAAATCAAAGGACACGACATTCAGGAGTGGGGCAGTTTAGGCTTCCTGACTTCGCTAGATAGCACCGCCAAGCAAGAGAAGTGGGACGACATCCTGCCATCCGTGGTCACCAAAGTAATGAAGTACAACGGTGAGTATGTTGCAGTGCCAGTTAACGTTCACCGCGTAAACTGGATCTGGGCAAACCCAGAAGTACTGAAAAAAGCAGGCGTTGAGTTGCCAACCACAATGGATGAGTTCTTTGCCGCTGCAGAAAAAATCAAAGCGGCTGGTTTTATCCCGCTTGCTCACGGTGGTCAACCATGGCAAGACGCGACAGTATTCGAAGCGGTTGCACTCGATGTATTGGGTAGTGAAGACTACAACAAAGCGTTTGTTGATTTAGACATGGATGTATTGTCTGGTGACAAGATGGTTGAAGTGTTCACCAAATTCAAGAAGCTACGTGACTACATCGATGCCAACTCTCCAGGACGCGATTGGAACGTCGCAACGTCTATGGTGATCAACGGTGAAGCAGCCATGCAAATCATGGGTGACTGGGCGAAAGGTGAATTTACCGCTGCGGGTAAAATGCCGGGTAAAGATTACATCTGCGCGCCAGCGCCGGGTACTGCGGGGCAATTTACCTTCAACATCGACAGTTTCGCGTTTTTCGAGCTGAACGATGCGGAAAACCAAAAAGCGCAGCAAGACTTGGCGCGCACTATTCTAACCAAAGAGTTCCAAGAAGTGTTCAACCTAAACAAAGGCTCAATCCCAGTCCGTCTTGATATGGATATGGCGAAATTTGACCAGTGTGCGTTGGACTCTATGGATACCTTTAAAGCCAGCGCGAAATCGGGCGACTTAGTACCGAGTATGGCGCACGGCCTGTCTACAACGAGCTATGCACAAGGTGCAATCTTTGATGTCGTCACCAACTTCTTTAACGATGACAACGCGGATCCGAAACAAGCGGCGCAAAAACTTGCGAAAGCAGTGAAAGCGGCGATCTAATCCATCAAGACTGGTCACACCCCAAAGGGCGTACGGGCTTGTGGGGAGCCTGTATGCCCTTTCCTTTAAGACGTAAGGATTCGTTATGGAGCACGTTGTAAATCGGTATCCAAATAAGTCGCGCGCGAAACTCAGTTTTGCCGACAGACTGCAACATTGGTTACCGAAAATAGTCCTTGCCCCGACTGTCTTGGTCACCGTGGTATGTATTTACGGTTATATTTTCTGGACGGCGGCACTGTCATTGACCAACTCGCGCTTTCTACCAAGCTTCAACTTTGTTGGCTTTGCTCAATATGAGAAGTTGATGGAAAACGATCGTTGGATCACTTCAATTACTAACCTCGGCATCTTCGGCTTGCTGTTTATGCTTATCGCCATTGGTTTAGGCGTAGGTTTAGCCATATTACTCGATCAAAATATACGCCAAGAAGGTGCGATTCGAACCGTTTATCTCTATCCGATGGCGCTCTCGTTTATCGTCACGGGTACTGCGTGGAAGTGGATTCTCAATCCGGGCCTCGGTGTTGAGAAACTGGTGCAAGACTGGGGATTTACTGACTTCAAATTCGACTGGTTGGTGAACTCAGAAATGTCGGTATACACCTTAGTGATTGCCGCGGTTTGGCAGTCATCAGGTTTTGTTATGGCGATGTTCCTCGCTGGGTTACGTGGTATCGATTCATCCATTATCAAAGCAGCGCAAATCGACGGCGCGAGCCTGCCAACCATCTACTGGCGCATTATCATGCCTTGCTTACGCCCAGTATTCTTTAGTTCAGTGATCATCACGTCACACATCGCCATTAAGAGTTTTGACTTAGTCACTGCGATGACGGCTGGTGGCCCTGGTTACTCCTCGGATTTGCCGGCGCTATTTATGTATGCGCACTCATTCACGCGTGGCCAAATTGGCTTGGGCGCGGCGAGTGCGGTGATGATGTTGGCAGGTATTCTGGCCATCCTCGTGCCTTATTTGTACTCAGAGCTTAGGGAGAAAAAATCATGATGCGCAATGTGAATTTCTCTCGACTGTTTCTTTATTCGGTATTGGTGTTCTTTTGTCTATTTTATTTAATGCCACTGTTTGTGATGGTGATTACCTCATTCAAAACACTGCCTGACATCAAAGCGGGTAACTTGATGAGTTTACCGACCGAGTGGGTATTTGATGCTTGGCATAAAGCGTGGGACAGCGCTTGTACTGGCGTGAAGTGTGAAGGGGTGAAAGGCTATTTCTGGAACTCGTTCCAAATGGTGATTCCAGCCGTGGCAATCTCAACTTTATTGGGCGCGTTTAATGGTTACGTTGTGACCAAATGGCAGTTCCGTGGTTCAAATCTGTTTTTCAGCTTACTGCTGTTCGGTTGCTTTATCCCGTTTCAGGTGATCTTATTGCCGATGGCAGCGGTGCTGGGCAAGCTAGGTTTGGCAAATACCACTACTGGCTTAGTCATTGTTCATGTCATTTACGGCATGGCGTTTACCACACTATTTTTCCGTAACTTCTACATCAGTATTCCGGATGAATTGGTCAAAGCCGCTAAGTTGGATGGTGCGGGCTTCTTTACCATCTTCTTCAAAATTCTATTACCCATTTCGACACCAATCATCATGGTGACAGTCATCTGGCAGTTTACCGCGATTTGGAACGATTTCTTGTTCGGTGTGGTGTATTCAGGCTCCGAAACACAGCCAATTACGGTGGCGTTGAACAACCTCGTCAACACCAGTACTGGCGTGAAAGAGTACAACGTCGATATGGCTGCGGCGATCATTGCGGCGCTACCAACGCTGTTCGTTTATGTATTAGCAGGAAAATACTTTGTTCGCGGCCTCACGGCTGGATCGGTAAAAGGATAATTATCATGGCAACACTCGAACTTAAACAAATCCGTAAAACCTATCCAAAAGCGGAACAAGAGACTTTAAAAGGCATCGATATCAGTATTGATTCTGGTGAGTTTCTTATCTTGGTTGGCCCGTCGGGCTGCGGTAAATCAACACTAATGAATACCATCGCTGGATTGGAAAATATCAGCTCTGGGGACATTGTTATCGATGGCAATAATGTGTCGAATGTCGAACCGAAAGATCGTGATATTGCGATGGTGTTTCAGTCCTATGCGTTGTACCCAAATATGACGGTGCGAGGCAATATCGAATTTGGTCTCAAGATTCGTAAAATGGCGAAAGAGGCGATCAATGCTGAAGTGGAGCGTGTGGCAGAAATGCTACAGATTGACCATCTGCTTGACCGTAAACCTTCGCAATTGTCAGGTGGTCAGCGCCAGCGTGTTGCGATGGGACGTGCGCTTGCCAGACGCCCGAAGCTGTATCTGTTCGACGAACCACTTTCGAATCTAGATGCCAAGTTGCGGGTTGAAATGCGTCATCAAATCAAGCGCCTTCACCAGCAACTGAACACGACGATTGTGTACGTAACGCATGATCAGATTGAAGCGATGACACTGGCGGATCGCATTGCAGTAATGAAAGACGGCGAATTGCAGCAACTCGGTACGCCTCAAGAAATCTACAACAAGCCAAATAATATGTTTGTTGCTGGCTTTATGGGCTCGCCCTCGATGAACTTCATTAAGACCATGGTCGATCTTGATGAGCAGCAAAATCCGGTGATCAAAGTTAGAGGCAGTAACGCGCAAGAGCACCACATTAAGTTGCCTGCTTCGATGAGGGAACAAGACGGTAAAGAGATCGTGATTGGCCTACGTCCTGAACACATTACCGACAGTGAAAACCAAGATTCGGCCGCGACGACGAAACTCGACCTTCAGCTTGAAGTCCTTGAGCCAACGGGACCTGATACGATTGCGATGATTAAGGTCAACGACCAAGAAGTCGCGTGTCGCTTGTCGCCAGAGTTTGACGTTAAAGTCGGTCAGGTTGCGCCACTGCACTTTGACCTTTCCAAAGCGGTGTTTTTCGATGCGTCGACAGAGCAACGTATCGAGTTTCACTAGGGTATTTTCAAACAGTAAACAGGGCTCTCCAGAGAGTGTTACCTAATAAAGTTAAATGGCAGCGAAACCGCTGCCATTTGTTTTATCTATGCTTCGTTAATGTTAAATATGTGTAAACTCACCCATTTGCGAAAAACGTATGGGTGGGATTCTACCCATTTTGAAGAAAATTCTGTGAGCTTAGTAATGTATCCATTTTAAAGTGAATTATAACCTAATGATTTTAATGAATTAAATGGATAAATGAAAACTTGGCTTAGTTATTGCCCTTATAAATGTATCAACGCCCAGTGATGGGGTTGTTCATTTACTAAGGAGAACGATAATGCTAAAGCCTTTAACCCTACTATCTGCTTCTATTCTTGCTGTCACAAGTTTTAACGCTGCTGCGAACTGTGACCCAGGTGAAACAGTCATCAAGTTCAGCCACGTAACAAACACAGACAAACACCCGAAAGGGATTGCAGCTTCTTTACTAGAGAAGCGAGTTAATGAAGAGATGAATGGCAAAGCTTGTATGCAGGTTTTCCCTAACTCTACGCTTTACGATGATGACAAAGTACTTGAAGCGATGTTAAACGGCGACGTACAACTTGCTGCACCCTCTCTCTCTAAGTTTGAGAAATTCACCAAAAAGTTCCGCATTTTTGACCTTCCTTTCCTTTTTGATGACGTAGATGCGGTTGACCGTTTCCAAAGTTCAGACGCGGGTGAAAAACTGAAAAACGCGATGAACCGTCGTGGTATCCGTGGTCTGGAGTTCTGGCACAACGGTATGAAGCAAATTTCAGCGAGTAAGCCGTTGATTCTTCCTGAAGATGCAAAAGGTCTGAAGTTCCGTGTACAAGCGTCTGACGTGTTGGTTGCTCAGTTTGAACAACTTGGCGCAAACCCACAAAAGATGTCGTTTGCTGAAGTATACGGCGGTCTACAAACTAAAGTTATCGACGGTCAGGAAAACACTTGGTCAAACATCTACGGTAAGAAATTCTTCGAAGTACAGGACGGTATCACTGAAACCAACCACGGTATTTTGGATTACCTAGTCGTGACTTCAACTAAGTGGTGGGACAGTCTACCTGCAGACGTTCGTGACCAATTCGCGACCATCCTTCAAGAAGTGACTGAAACTCGTAACGCTGAATCTAACCGTGTTGAGAAGCAAAACAAACAATACGTGATCGAAGCGGGTGGTGTAGTTCGTGAACTTACACCAGAGCAGCGTCAAGAGTGGGTGACTGCGCTTAAGCCGGTGTGGAACAAGTTTGAAAAAGACATTGGTTCAGACTTGATCAACGCGGCACTAGCGGCAAACCAAAAATAACGAATACCTATCTGGATTGGTATAAACGGCTCCCGTAATTCGGGAGCCAAACTCACCTGATTCGAGCGATGTATCACATGGAACAGTCATTTTTTGCGAAAGTCGGACAGTTTACCGACAAGGTTGAAGAAACCCTTATCGCTTTCTTCCTCGGCACGATGACGATGCTGACTTTTGTCAACGTCGTTATGCGTTATCTATTCAACGACAACATTCTTTGGGCTCTTGAGCTAACCGTATTCCTCTTTGCTTGGATGGTACTGGTTGGTGCGTCATACGGTGTGAAGAAACACTTTCACATTGGGGTCGACGTAGTGATCAACATGGCTCCAGAAGGTCTGAGAAAGATCTACGCCCTGATTGCGGTAGCGTGTTGTTTGACATTTTCAATCTTGCTTCTGATTGGTTCATGGAACTACTGGTACCCGTTTGCAACCGAGCGTGCTTGGTACGAAACCGACGACATTCCAATGCCAGAAATGTTGCAGTTTATGGCGGATTGGCTCAATGAAGGTGAGCGTTACGAGAAGCTCCCTCGTTTTATTCCCTACATGGCACTGCCGATTGGTATGGCGCTGCTAACGTTCCGTTTTGCTCAGATCGCGTATCAGATTTTGACAGGCAAGCTGGACCGAATGATTTCAGGTCATGAAGCGGAAGAAGAACTTGAAGCATTAAAAGAAGAGCTCAAAGACGCGGGTGACGCAATGGAGCCTAAACAAAACAAACACAACAGCCAAGACAACGACAAGAGCAAGGAGAGCTAACCCATGGATATTTTATTGTTATTCGTGATGGTAATTGGCTTCATGCTCGTGGGCGTGCCAATTGCTGTATCACTTGGTTTATCCAGTATTCTATTTTTAATGTGGCACTCAGATGCATCTCTAGCGTCGGTTGCACAGACCCTATTTAACGCTTTTGAAGGCCACTACACACTTTTAGCGATTCCATTTTTCATTCTTGCCTCTAGCTTTATGTCTACGGGTGGTGTGGCAAAGCGTATTATTCGTTTCGCGATTGCGATGGTTGGCTGGTTCCGCGGCGGTCTAGCTATGGCATCGGTTGTTGCGTGTATGATGTTTGCGGCACTGTCTGGGTCTTCGCCAGCGACCGTAGTGGCGATCGGTAGTATCGTTATCGCGGGTATGATCAAAAACGGTTACTCAAAAGACTTTGCCGCCGGGGTTATTTGTAACGCAGGTACGTTGGGTATCCTTATCCCGCCATCAATCGTAATGGTTGTGTACGCCGCGGCGACTGATGTTTCCGTTGGGCGTATGTTCCTTGGTGGTGTTATTCCTGGTCTATTGGCTGGCTTAATGTTGATGGTCGCTATCTACATTGCAGCGCGTGTGAAGAACCTACCAAAGCAGCCGTTTGTCGGTTGGGGTGAAATGCTAGCCTCAGCAAAAGATGCGAGCTGGGGTCTACTGTTGGTTGTCATCATTCTTGGTGGTATTTACGGTGGTGTATTTACCCCTACAGAGGCGGCAGCGGTCGCGGCGGTTTACTCATTCTTAATCGCAAACTTTATCTACAAAGATATGGGACCATTTGCGGACAAAGAAAACACCAAACCAGCGGTAGTGAAAGTTCTAGAAGCCTTTGTCCATAAAGATACCAAGCACACGCTGTTTGAAGCGGGCAAGCTAACTATTATGCTGTTGTTCATCATTGCCAACGCGCTAATCCTCAAGCACGTACTGACGGAAGAACGCATCCCGCAAATGATCACTGAATCGATGCTCTCAGCAGGTTTAGGTCCGATTACGTTCTTGATTGTCGTCAACGTATTACTATTGATTGGTGGTCAGTTCATGGAGCCATCGGGTCTGTTGATCATCGTTGCACCGCTGGTTTTCCCAATTGCGATTGCGCTGGGTATCGACCCGATTCACCTAGGTATAATGATGGTGGTGAACATGGAGATAGGCATGATCACGCCGCCGGTCGGATTGAACCTCTTCGTGACCGCGGGTGTGGCGAAGATGTCGATGATGCAGGTGGTCAAAGCCGCATTGCCTTGGGTGGCAGTGATGTTCCTATTCCTCATCATTGTTACCTACGTTCCTTGGGTATCGACTTGGTTGCCAACCACACTGATGGGGCCAGAGATCATCACCAAGTAAACAAAAAAGAGGAGGTCGCTAGACCTCCTCATCTATTTTTTTCATCGGAATAAAACGAGGGTCGAAACCTCGTCGTCTCTCATAAAACCGCCATTTCCCACAATGACTTCTTCGCCTGTCTTTACCTGAACGTTGCTCCGTTTGGTAAATGCCGTCGAGTAGAATGGTATCTGTGATAACTCTGACTTTGGTTTTTTCGCCCATCGCCTTTTCTCCGCCCTTTCACGTTCTAAGTATTGGCGGAGATTGCAGAACACCCAATTAAATCGTTGAAATTAATCATAAGGTACTAGTTAGTCATCAGCTTTGTAGTTATTTTTGTCGAGGCCGTATTTTTGCATTTTGTCATACAGAGTCTTTCTCGCCACTTGCAGTAACTCTAGAGTTTCATTGATACGGCCATGATTGCTTGATAGCGCTTGCTCAATGAGCGTCTTTTCGAATTCGGCCACTTGGACAGCCAGCGGCGTCGTTACCTGGGAGCGAGCAGAAGGGTTAAGATGGCCCAAGTTCCCAAGTAAGACAAACCGCTCGGCGCTATTACGCAGTTCACGCACGTTGCCCGGCCAGTCGTGACTCATCAACGTTTGTAAATCAGCATCGGGTAGGGCGTTCACCGCTTTACCGTAGCGAGAAGCCGCCACTAAGAGAAAGTGATGGAACAGCGCAGGGATATCTTCCTTACGCTGGCGCAGTGGTGGCAGGTCTAACGTCACTACGTTAAGTCGGTAGTATAGGTCCTCGCGGAATGTGCCTTCTTCGGCGGCTTTTTTCAGATCCGTTTTTGTCGCGGCAATAACGCGAATATCGACCGGAATCAGTTCATTTGAACCGACACGCTCAATCACTCGTTCTTGTAACACCCTCAGTAAGCGGATTTGCGCTTGCATCGGCATGGATTCGATTTCATCTAAAAATAGTGTGCCGCCTTGCGCGTGTTCAAACTTACCGATGCGTTTGGCGTCGGCGCCGGTAAACGAGCCTTTCTCGTGTCCGTACAATTCACTTTCAATCAGATTCTCTGGTACGGCACCACAGTTGATGGCGACAAAGTTCGCTTCTCTGCGAGAACTTTGCTCGTGGATCGAACGAGCAAACAGCTCTTTACCCGTGCCCGTTTCGCCAAACAATAGAATGTCTGCGTCAGTGTCGGCGATATGTAAAATGGTATCGCGCAGCGCGCCAATGGCTGGTGTGTCACCGATGATGCGAGGCCCAAGTGCCTGACTGACTTTGAGGCTACGTTTTAACTCTTGGTTTTCTAAGGTCAGCTCTCTTTTTTCCAACGCTCGTTTGGTGGTATCGATTAATCGGTCGATGGCGAAGGGCTTCTCGATAAAATCATACGCGCCATTTCTCAGCGCGTTGACTGCCATTGAGATATCACCGTGACCAGTAATCAAAATCACTGGTACGTCTTTATCTTGCTGTAGCACCGTTGAGAGTAAGTTTTCGCCCGACAACCCTGGTAAGCAAATGTCGGTAATCACCACTTTAGGCATGCCATGTTGCTTGATTGCCAACATGGCATCTTCTGCGCTGGCAAAAAACTGCGCTGAAATTTCCTCTAACTCGAAGCTTTGTTCGATCGCGAGGCGAATGTCACTTTCATCGTCGATAAAAAATACGTCGTCCATCAACTGTCCTTAGTGTTCTGCTTAGCCGTTGAGCTAACGAGTGGCAGTGAAATCGTGAACCGAGCGCCGCCGAGCGGAGATTGGCCTACGGTCAGCTTGCCTTTCATTGTTTCTATAATCTGTTGTGAGATCGAGAGACCGAGTCCGAGCCCGTTTTTCTTAGTCGTAAAGAAAGGCTCAAACAGGTGCTCTGCCTTGGTGGCATCGATACCTGGACCATTGTCGTCAATATAGATCTCGATGGAATCTTCGAAGCTTTGCGTCGACAACTGCACCTTTCGTTCTTCCAAATCTTCCACCGCCTGAGCAGCATTCGTCATTAAGTTAATCAACACCTGTTCTACCTGAATCGCATTCACTTCCACTTTACCGAGTGGATGAGGAACATCGGCGATTAACTCAATCCGGCTCGCTTTGAGTTGTGGCATCACCAACTCTCTGGCGGAGACGATAATTGGCGCCAGATCGAGCACGTTAACATCGCTGCTGTCAGATTTGCGTGTAAACGCTTTTAGCTGGTTGCTAATGGTGGCCATACGGTCTGTCAGGTTTGAGATTCGTTCTAAGTTGTCATCGACTCGGTCGTATTTCTCTTTTGCAAGAAAACGACGGCCGTTATCGGCAAAGCTTCGGATTGCTGCCAGTGGATTGTTGAGCTCGTGGCTGATACTGGCGGACATTTGGCCCAATACCGCCAGCTTCGCTGCCTGAATCAATTCATCTTGAGTGTGTCGCAGCGCTTGCTCAGTGCGCGTACGTTCAAGTACTTCGGCGTGCAACTCAGACGTTCGCTCCATCACAAGAAACTCGAGCTTTTGTTTCGCTTCAGACTGAAGTTGTTCGAACTGGCGCTTTTTGAGCTGTCTTTGGTAGGTGAGTTGTAAGGTCAAAAAAACAATCACAAATACCAGCGTCATCACCATGGCAAAGCTGACCGTCAGCCAGAATAGCGTGACTTTTTCAGTCAATACGCGAATCGTCAGATCTAGGTTTGCCAGTTGGCGACTAGATACGATGTAATCGCCCTGAATCCAGCCGATTTTAGGGTTGCGTAACTCGTTGTTCACGTCGTCAAGTGATCCCACTAAGCCAAGTGATTCTATCTCGGTATCCAAATATTGGCGGCTGGCTATAATCGCTTCGCGTTGCTTAGCGGGTAGTGGTGTCAAACTCTTAAACAGCCAACTCGGATTACTCGACATGAACACGATATTATTCTCGTCGGTGGCGACAAAAGTGTTTTGTTTACTCTTCCAATTACTTTCAATCGCGCTGAGATCCATTTTCACCACGATGACGCCGATGATTTCCGCTGCATACACTACTGGGTAGGAGTAGTAATAGCCGCGTTGTCCTGAGGTTGAACCCAGTGCGAAGTATTGGCTCGCATTGCCCGCAATCGCATCTGAAAAATAAGGGCGCCAAGCAAAGTTGATCCCCACGAATGAGCGCTGCAGGTTCCAGTTGCTGGCGGAAATGGTATTGCCCCAACGGTCGAGTAAATAGGTATCTGCCGCTTGGATAATCGTGTTGACGTTTTCAAGGTAGCGGTTGGTCAAGTTGATTTGTGCGGGGTTGTCCGGGAGTTTAAGTGCCGCAATCAATTCGGCGTCTTTGGCAAGCAACTGCGGGAGGTGCGCGTACTTATCCAGCTTGGAAGAAACGTTGCTGGCGAAACGATCGAGTTGAGCTTGATGTTCATCGAGCAGCGATTGGTAGTGATAATTCCAGACAGATTGAGCACCAAGAATAAGACACAACAAGTAAAAAAGCAGTAGGTAGAGATTGGCTCTGCGAAATGGTGACATGACATTCCCTGTTTGGCACTACAACACTCGCTTAGAGTAATGTTTTTTGTTAAAAGAGTGTTTGCTGGTGTAACAAAAATGAGGAATAAAACCGGACTTAGATCTAGTTTTGTTCTTTAATTCGAAAAAAAGTCTAGTTTCTCTTGAAAAAGCCTTTAATGTCCCCATTTCTGATAGCAATATCCGCTGTATTGTTGTTTTTTTTAGCAATTAAATGAGTTTTTAGGAGAATGCCGTCGGTATTCTAGGGATTGGCTCGACAGCTATCGACTAGGTCGGTAGAATGCTGCGTCTAATTTTTATCTTGAGACTAATCGGAGATACCTTTAACGAATACTGTTCGTGAAGATATCGCTAATTAGTCCGGTAATCGATTTGTTCGATTTCCGATACTCGATTTACAAAGAGTACTCACAGAGTACAAACAAGGATGGGTCCTCGCTTAGCGCAAGGGCACATAAGCTCAGTGAGACTGAGCCAGTTTTGAGGTTAATGAATAATGCAAGTTACTGTTGAAACGCTAGAGGGCCTAGAGCGCCGTCTTAACATTACTGTTCCTGCTGCAAACATCGAAGATGCTGTAACAGCTGAACTACGCAACATCGCTAAGAACCGTCGTTTCGATGGTTTCCGTAAAGGCAAAGTGCCTCTAAAAATGGTTGCACAGATGTACGGCAAAGCAGTACGTCAAGACGTGATGGGCGAAGTAATGCAACGTCACTTCATCGAAGCGATCGTTAAAGAAAAAATCAACCCAGCAGGCGCGCCAACTTTCGCTCCAGTTGAAAGCAAAGAAGGTGAAGATCTAGTTTTCACTGCAACTTTCGAAGTATACCCAGAAGTAGAACTGAAAGGCCTAGAAAACATCACTGTTGAAAAACCAGCAACTGAAGTTAACGATGCAGACGTTGAAGAGATGATCGAAACTCTACGTAAGCAACAAGCAACTTGGGCTGAAGTTGAAGAAGCAGCTGAAGAAGGCAAGCGTGTAAACATCGACTTCGTTGGTTCTATCGACGGCGAAGAGTTCGAAGGCGGTAAAGCCGAAGGCTTCCCTCTAGAAATGGGCGCTGGTCGCATGATCCCTGGTTTCGAAGACGGTATCGCAGGTAAGACTGCTGGTATGGAATTCGACATCGACGTGACTTTCCCAGAAGATTACCACGCAGAGAACCTAAAAGGTAAAGCTGCGAAATTCGCTATCAAAGTAAACAAAGTTGAAGCTCGTGAGCTTCCAGAACTAAACGACGAGTTCGTTGCTAAGTTCGGTGTGACTGAAGGCGGTATCGATGCACTTAAAGCTGAAGTTCGTAAGAACATGGAACGCGAACTTAAGCAAGCAATCAAGAACCGTATCAAAGAGCAAGCTCTTGAAGGTCTAGTTAAAGAAAACGAAATCGACGTACCAGCTGCACTTATTGACCAAGAAATTGGTACTCTACGTCAGCAAGCTGCACAACGCTTCGGTGGTAACCCAGAAGCAGCTGCACAACTTCCACGTGAATTGTTCGAAGAGCAAGCTAAGCGTCGCGTAGTTGTTGGTCTTCTACTTGGTGAAGTAATCAAGTCTGAAGAGCTAAAAGCTGATGACGAGAAAGTGAAAGCACTGATCGAAGAAATGGCGACAGCATACGAAGATCCATCTGAAGTTATTGCTTACTACGAGCAGAACGAGCAAATGATGAACAACATGCGTAACGTTGCTCTAGAAGAGCAAGCAATCGACGCAATCATCGCTAAAGCTCAGGTTACTGAAAAAGCAGTTAGCTTCAACGAGCTAATGAACCAGCAACCTGCTGCTTAATAAGCAAGTTCGCGCGTAGAAGGTTGACTTAACGTTAACTATTCTGCTAACAATGGTCCGTATGATTATCATCATCCGGGCCATTTATTTTAGGGACATAAGAATATGAGCTACCAAGAAAAAAATGCAATGTCGCCAATTTTAGACGCGCTAGTACCAATGGTGGTTGAACAAACTTCCCGCGGTGAACGTTCTTACGATATCTACTCTCGTCTTCTAAAAGAACGAGTGATTTTCTTGACCGGTCAAGTTGAAGACCACATGGCAAACCTTGTCGTGGCTCAGCTGCTTTTCTTGGAATCAGAAAATCCAGACAAAGATATCTTCCTATACATCAACTCGCCAGGTGGTAGCGTTACTGCAGGTATGTCAATCTACGACACCATGCAGTTCATCAAACCAAACGTTAGCACTGTGTGTATGGGTCAAGCGTGTTCAATGGGCGCATTCCTACTTGCTGGTGGTGCTCCGGGTAAACGTTACGTGTTGCCAAACTCTCGCGTAATGATTCACCAGCCGCTAGGTGGTTTCCAAGGCCAAGCGTCTGATATTCAGATCCACGCACAAGAGATCCTGACTATCAAACAGAAACTGAATAAGCTGCTTGCAGAACACACAGGCCAACCGCTTGAAGTTATCGAGCGAGATACCGACCGTGACAACTTTATGGCAGCTGAACAAGCTGTAGAATACGGTTTGGTAGATGCGGTATTAACTCACCGCGGCCAATAATTGTTTCGCGCAATTCGGCTTAAATTGATATACACTCAAATCATATTGAGTAAAGGCTAAGAGGTTAGCGAATGACAGACAAAAGCAAAGAGAGCGGTAGTAGTAAGCTTCTTTACTGCTCTTTCTGCGGCAAAAGCCAGCACGAAGTTCGCAAGCTGATCGCCGGTCCATCCGTCTATATTTGTGACGAATGTGTCGACCTGTGTAACGACATTATTCGTGAAGAAATTAAAGATGTTCTGCCTAAGAAACAATCTGAGGCACTACCGACGCCAAAAGCGATTCGAGAGCATCTAGATGACTATGTGATTGGTCAAGATTACGCTAAGAAAGTGCTAGCAGTAGCCGTTTATAACCACTACAAGCGTTTACGTAATGGAGACACGACGAGCGAAGGTGTTGAACTTGGTAAAAGTAACATCCTTCTCATCGGTCCTACGGGTAGTGGTAAAACGCTATTGGCTGAAACACTGGCTCGTTTCCTAGATGTACCATTCACGATGGCAGATGCGACCACGTTGACCGAAGCAGGTTACGTGGGTGAGGATGTAGAAAACATCATCCAAAAACTTCTGCAGAAATGTGACTACGACGTAGCGAAAGCAGAACGTGGTATTGTGTACATTGATGAAATCGACAAGATTTCACGTAAGGCTGAAAACCCTTCAATCACACGAGATGTGTCGGGTGAAGGTGTACAGCAAGCGCTATTAAAACTTATCGAAGGTACGGTTGCTTCAGTTCCGCCACAAGGTGGTCGTAAGCATCCTCAGCAAGAGTTCCTGCAAGTAGACACATCTAAGATTCTGTTTATCTGCGGTGGTGCGTTTGCTGGCCTAGATAAAGTGATTGAACAGCGTGTGGCGACGGGTACAGGTATTGGCTTTGGTGCAGAAGTGCGCTCTAAAGACGAAACTAAGACCGTTGGTGAACTGTTTATGCAGGTAGAGCCAGAAGATTTGGTTAAATACGGCCTGATCCCTGAGTTTATCGGTCGTCTACCAGTAACCACCACGCTGACAGAATTGGACGAAGAAGCACTGATCCAAATCTTGTGTGAACCTAAGAACGCGTTGACCAAACAGTACGCAGCGCTATTTGAGTTAGAAAACTCAGAGCTTGAGTTCCGTGAAGATGCACTACGCGCTATCGCGAAGAAAGCGATGGAACGTAAAACAGGTGCTCGTGGTCTACGTTCAATTCTAGAGAGTGTGCTACTTGAAACTATGTATGAACTGCCTTCAATGGACGACGTCAGTAAAGTTGTGATTGATGAGTCAGTGATTAATGGTGAGTCTGATCCATTGCTGATTTACAGCAACGCAGATAATCAAGCAGCAGGCGCAGAATCTTAATCAGATTCACATAAACTGTTAAATCAATAAAGGAGGTAATCAATTACCTCCTTTTTTTTATTCTTTCATTGAATCCAAGCAATTAGCCCCCATATACTGCTCATAAGACTAAGCGGAAGAGAGATGAATATGAACTTGGAACGTTCCGAACGTATCGAGATCCCCGTACTACCTCTGAGAGATGTAGTCGTTTACCCGCACATGGTAATTCCATTGTTTGTTGGACGTGAAAAATCAATCGCTTGCCTTGAAGCGGCGATGGATCACAACAAGCAAGTACTCCTTGTTGCCCAAAAAGAAGCCGAAACTGACGAACCATCGAAAGACGATCTTTTTGAAGTCGGTACAGTAGCGACAATTCTGCAGCTACTTAAGCTACCGGATGGTACGGTGAAAGTATTGGTCGAAGGTCAACAGCGTGCAAAAATTAATCAGCTGACAGACGATGAGTTCTTCGTTGCGGACGCTGAGTACCTGATTACCGAACAGCTTGATGAACGTGAAGAAGAAGTGATCGTCCGCAGTGCGATTAACCAGTTCGAAGGCTTCATTAAGCTAAACAAAAAGATTCCGCCTGAAGTGCTGACGTCATTGAACGGAATCGAAGAAGCGGCGCGTCTTGCTGACACTATCGCGGCACATATGCCACTCAAGCTAGCTGATAAGCAAACGGTTCTTGAGTCTTTGGATGTGACCGAGCGTCTTGAATTCTTAATGGGTCAGATGGAGTCGGAGATCGACTTGCTGCAAGTTGAGAAGCGCATTCGCACTCGTGTTAAAAAGCAGATGGAAAAATCTCAGCGCGAGTACTACCTGAATGAGCAAATGAAAGCGATTCAGAAAGAGCTTGGTGAAACAGAAGACGGTGTTGATGAGTTTGAGACTCTGAAGCAGAAAATCATCGACTCCAAGATGCCTAAAGAAGCGCGCGAGAAAACCGAACAAGAACTACAAAAGCTGAAAATGATGTCGCCAATGTCGGCAGAAGCGACGGTAGTTCGTGGCTACATCGACTGGATGGTGGGTGTGCCTTGGAACAAGCGTTCTAAAGTGAAGAAAGATCTCGCCAAAGCCGAAGAGATTCTAAACGAAGACCACTATGGTCTAGAACGTGTGAAAGAACGTATTCTTGAGTATTTGGCAGTTCAAAACCGCATCAATAAGTTGAAAGGTCCGATCCTTTGTCTTGTTGGTCCTCCGGGTGTAGGTAAAACCTCGCTAGGTCGCTCAATTGCGGCAGCGACTGGTCGTAAATACACTCGTATGGCATTGGGTGGCGTACGTGACGAAGCGGAAATCCGCGGTCACCGTCGTACTTACATCGGTTCTATGCCGGGTAAGTTGATCCAAAAAATGTCAAAAGTTGGCGTGAAGAACCCGTTGTTCCTATTGGATGAAATCGACAAGATGTCATCTGATATGCGTGGTGACCCGTCTTCAGCACTACTTGAAGTGCTCGACCCAGAGCAGAACAGCTCGTTTAACGACCATTATTTAGAGGTCGACTACGATCTGTCTGACGTCATGTTTGTTGCAACGTCAAACTCAATGAACATCCCAGGTCCATTACTTGACCGTATGGAAGTGATTCGTCTATCCGGTTATACCGAAGATGAAAAACTCAACATCGCTAAACGTCACTTAGTGGACAAGCAAATCAAACGTAACGGTTTGAAAGACGGCGAAATTGAAATCGATGACTCTGCGATTATCGGTATTATCCGTTACTACACGCGCGAAGCGGGCGTACGTAACCTAGAGCGTGAAATCTCGAAAGTTTGTCGTAAGGCTGTGAAAAACATCTTATTGGACAAGAGCTTGAAGACGGTCAAAGTGAACATCGACAACCTAAAAGAGTACTTAGGTGTTCAGCGTTTTGACTACGGTAAAGCGGATGAAAGCAACCGTATCGGTCAAGTGACAGGTCTAGCTTGGACTGAAGTCGGTGGTGACTTGCTGACTATCGAGACGCAGTCAATGCCGGGTAAAGGCAAGCTAACCCAAACAGGCTCGCTAGGCGATGTGATGCAAGAGTCGATTCAAGCCGCGATGACGGTTGTACGTTCTCGCGCTGAAAAACTTGGCATCAACGCTGACTTCTACGAAAAACGTGATATTCACGTTCACGTGCCAGAAGGTGCAACACCAAAAGATGGTCCAAGTGCTGGTATCGCAATGTGTACGGCACTGGTTTCTAGCTTAACGGGTAACCCAGTAAAAGCAGAAGTTGCTATGACAGGTGAGATTACGCTTCGCGGGGAAGTTTTACCGATTGGTGGTCTGAAAGAGAAGCTGTTGGCAGCGCATCGTGGCGGCATAAAAACCGTACTTATCCCGAAAGATAACGAGCGTGATTTGGAAGAAATTCCAGACAATGTTATCGCTGATCTTAAGGTAATTCCGGTGCAATGGATCGACGAAGTACTAAAAGTTGCGCTTGAACAAGACCCTACAGGTGTCTCAATTGCTACTACAAAAGAGTGATGTGCAGCAAAAATAAGTAAAAGATTACGCTGATAAGCCCAAAAAGGCTTGTCAGCGTTTTTTTTGGAGGCTAACGTTAGCGACTATAGCTTCAGCCCTTGTTGTGTAAGGGATTGTCGCTAATTTGAAATGAAATGGAACGATAAACTGCCGTAATAACAACAACAGGCGGCACAAAGGGGAATCACAGTGAATAAAACACAATTAGTAGAAAAAATCGCAGAAAACGCAGAACTATCTAAAGCATCAGCGGGTCGTGCTCTTGACGCATTCATCGAAGCAGTGGGTGACACTCTACAGTCGGGCGACCAAGTTGCTCTAGTTGGTTTTGGTACATTTAGCGTTCGCACTCGTGCGGCACGTACTGGTCGTAACCCTAAGACTGGTGAAGAAATCCAAATCGCTGAAGCGAAAGTACCATCTTTCAAAGCGGGTAAAGCTCTTAAAGACGCTTGCAACTAATTAAATCGACACACTCAACGATTTTTTTAGAACCTTTTTAAATTATGCGCATCATACTGATGCGCATTTCTTTTTCTGATATTATCGCGCTATTCATTTTTTGTTTTAGTATTAAGCATTTTCAGGTCAGTACACTTAGACTGGTTTGGTATGTGAGCGGAGAGTAGTTTAAGTATGATGGATCGATTACGCGAAGGCGTTAACAGCATCGCGGTAAAAATTATCCTAGGACTTATCATCCTATCATTCGTATTTGCTGGTGTTGGTAGCTACATTATTGGTGGTACAGGTAACACAGCAGCAAAAGTTGGCAATGTTGAAATCGGCCGTGGTGAGTTTGAGCAAGCGTATCAAAATGAGCGCAACCGCATGCAAGCACAGCTAGGTGACTATTTCTCAAACCTATTAGCAGATCCAAGCTACGTAGAAACGTTCCGTAAGTCGGTACTGGATCGCATGGTTAACGACGTATTGCTTGAGCAGCACGCAGAGTCTTTAGGCCTACGTGTTAGTGACAGCCAAGTACGTACAATGATTTTGGAAATGCCTCAATTCCAAGTTGACGGCAAATTCGACCAAGAAATTTACCAAGCGTCGTTGCGTCGTGCAGGCTTCAACCCTGAGAGCTTTGCTGAGTACCTACGTCGTGATTTGGTTCGCAACCAACTACTGACGGCCATCCAAGCGAGTGATTTCTCGCTTCCAGGTGAAGTAGAAACTCAATCTAAGCTGCTGACTCAAACTCGTGATATCAAAACAGTGGTTCTACCACTCGCTGATTTTGCGAAGAACGTTGAGCTGTCAGAAGAAGACATCAATGGTTACTACAAAGACCATGCTGAGCGTTACACGCGCCCTGAGCAAGTAAAAGTCGCTTACATCGAGTTATCTGCGCAGCAGTTGAAAGAAGCAGTCAACGTTTCTGATGAACAAGCGAAGCAATACTACCAAGAACATTTGGATAAGTACTCGTCTCAAGCGCAACGTCGTGTTAGTCACATCCTTATCGAAGGTGACGATGAAGCGAAAGCGCAAAGCATCTTAGATGAACTGAACGCAGGTGCTGACTTCGCTAAGTTAGCTGAAGAGAAGTCGGATGACTTTGGTAGCGCATCTGAAGGCGGTTCATTAGGTTGGATCGAACGTGATGTGATGGACCCTGCATTCGAAGAGGCTGCATTTGCGCTTGTTAACGTTGGTGATGTAACAGGTCTGGTTAAGTCAGACTTTGGTTACCACATCATTAAGCTTGATGAAGTGAAGCCGCCAGTTGTTCAGCCTTATGAAGAAGTTGCGGCATCAATCAAATCAGAATTGCGTGACCAACAAGCGGTTGATCAGTTCTACGAGCTGCAAACTGAGCTAGAAAAAGTTGCATTTGAATACCCTGATTCATTGGATGACGCAGCGAAAGCAATCAATGCGAAAATCCAGACAACAGATTTTATCTCTCAAGTTGACGCGCCTGAGCTATTAAACTCGCCAGCGATTATCCAAGCGATTTTAAGCCCGGAAGTGAAAGAAGACGGTTTGAACTCAGAAGTCATCGAAGTAGCTCCTGAACACGTGATTGTTGTCCGTGTCGAAGACAGCCGCGATGAAACTTTGCTACCACTTGCAGATGTACGTGAAGACGTAGTGGCTTCACTGTCTAAAGTGAAAGGTGAGCAAACAGCCATCGAGCTTGCAGATAAACTGCTTGTTGGCCTTAAAGCAGGTGACACTTCTTTGCTTGAAGAGCACGATCTAGCCTTTGGTGAAAGCCAGTCGATTGACCGCAGCTCTCCGCTAGCAGAAACCGTATTCTCAATGCCAAAGCCTCAAGCTGATGCTGTCGAGTACGCGCAAACTAAAGACTTGGAAGGCAACATCGTTATCGTTGAATTGGATAAAGTGAGCGAAAAGCTCGAGCCACAATTCAGCGAGCAGATTGGAAGCCAGCTTGTTCAAATGAATGCTCAGCAAGACCTGTCAGGTTTAATTAGCATTCTGCGTAAGACGATTGATATCGAGTATTACGTTGTGAATCAGTAAACACATTTTGATGTAACTGATATATCGATAAAAACGGACTGCATTTGCAGTCCGTTTTGCTTTGTCATCATGCTAGTTTTCTCATTTCAATAGGCCGTTATTCTGACAAAAGTATATTGACCTAAAGGTGAACAACGATGATTAAGAAATGGCTTCTAGTAATGGTGTTGATGGCGGCAAGCCCGTTTAGTTTGGCGGAAAGTAGCGAGCAAGACCCCAAATACCAAGGTATTGAGATAACCGTGAATGTAAACCAAGCGTCTGCACAAGAATTGGCTGACTTATTGGTCGGCATCGGGATGAAAAAAGCAGAAGCAATCGTAGAGTACCGCAACCAGCACGGTAAGTTCGAAAATGTTGATGCTTTAGTCAACGTCAAAGGGATAGGGGAGGCGTTGTTAGAACGTAATCGCGAACGAATTAAGTTGTAGAATTATCAAAAAGGGCGCATAGCGCTCTTTTTTCTATTTGAGGCAAATCCTTCCTAGCACCCTCTGGCGAATACCACTATAATTTCTCGCCGAACAAGAACAGCAAGTTTGCTGAGCAGTAACTAAGGTGGAGTAAAACATGTCGTCTCATACACCAGTCGTGACCGTTGATGGCCCAAGTGGTGCGGGTAAAGGCACTCTTTGTATGCTTCTTTCGAAAAAGCTAGGTTTTCATTTACTAGATTCAGGTGCTATTTATCGTGTCCTTGCTCTTGCAGCGATTCATCACGGTGTAGACTTGGAATCAGAAGACGCTCTCGTCCCTCTAGCAACCCATTTAGACGTACAGTTTATTGCTGAAGGTGACCTAGTAAAGGTGATCTTGGAAGGTGAAGACGTATCAGGTGAGCTCCGTAAAGAAGAAACGGGTATGGCTGCTTCTAAAGTGGCAGCGTTGCCGAGAGTTCGTGAAGCTTTGTTACGTCGTCAGCGTGCGTTTGCAGAAGGTATTGGCCTTGTTGCAGATGGTCGTGATATGGGTACGGTTGTTTTTCCACAAGCTGAAGCAAAAATCTTCCTTGATGCCAGCGCTGAAGAGCGAGCGAATCGCCGCCTGAAACAGTTGCAAGGCAAGGGTTTAGATGTTAAATTTGACGACCTTTTGCGCGAGATCCAAGAGCGTGACGATCGAGATCGTAACCGCCCAGTAGCGCCATTACGCCCTGCTGAGGATGCGCTGTTGCTCGATTCTACTACGATGAGTATCGACGAAGTGGTAGAACAGGCACTACAATATATTGAATCTAAACTAGTCGCTTAGGCGCCTAGATAGAGCGTTGGTCGCAAGGATGATGACCGGCGAATTTAATAACCCCACGCGGTAGGATACCCGTGGACGTTTAATTTATTGAAGATTAAATAAATGACTGAATCTTTTGCTCAACTCTTTGAAGAGTTTCTAAACGAAACAGAATTCCAACAAGGCAGCATCGTTAAAGGTACTGTAGTAGCTATCGAGAACGGTTTCGTTCTTGTTGACGCTGGTCTTAAGTCTGAATCTGCTATCCCTGCTGAACAGTTCAAGAACGCTGCTGGCGAACTTGAAGTTGAAGTTGGCGCTGAAGTAGACGTAGCTCTAGACGCTGTTGAAGATGGTTTCGGTGAAACTCAACTTTCACGTGAGAAAGCTAAGCGTCACGAAGCTTGGATCGTTCTTGAGAAAGCTTACGAAGAAGCTGAAACTGTTGTTGGTATTATCAACGGTAAAGTTAAAGGCGGTTTCACTGTTGAACTAAACGGTATCCGTGCTTTCCTTCCTGGTTCTCTAGTAGACGTACGTCCTATCCGTGACACTGCTCACCTAGAAAACAAAGAGCTAGAGTTCAAAGTTATCAAACTTGACCAGAAGCGTAACAACGTAGTTGTTTCTCGCCGTGCAGTTATCGAATCTGAAAACAGCGTTGAGCGTGATGAGCTACTAGAAAGCCTACAAGAAGGTGCTGAAGTTAAAGGTATCGTTAAGAACCTTACTGACTACGGTGCGTTCGTTGACCTAGGCGGCGTTGACGGCCTTCTACACATCACTGACATGGCTTGGAAGCGCGTTAAGCACCCTTCTGAGATCGTTAACGTTGGTGACGAGATCCAAGTTAAAGTTCTTAAGTTCGACCGTGAGCGTACTCGCGTATCACTAGGTCTTAAGCAGCTAGGCGAAGATCCATGGGTAGCAATCGCTAAGCGTTACCCAGAAGGTCACAAACTATCTGGTCGCGTTACTAACCTAACTGACTACGGCTGTTTCGTTGAAATCGAAGAAGGCGTTGAAGGTCTAGTACACGTTTCTGAAATGGATTGGACTAACAAGAACATCCACCCATCTAAAGTTGTTAATGTTGGCGACGAAGTTGAGGTTATGGTTCTTGAAATCGACGAAGAACGTCGTCGTATCTCTCTAGGTCTGAAACAGTGTAAAGCTAACCCATGGCAATCTTTCGCTGAAGCGCAAGCTAAAGGCGACAAAGTTACTGGTAAGATCAAGTCTATCACTGACTTTGGTATCTTCATCGGTCTAGACGGCGGCATCGACGGTCTAGTTCACCTATCTGACATCTCTTGGAACGTTCCAGGTGAAGAAGCAGTACGTGAATACAAGAAAGGCGACGAAATCTCTGCAGTAGTTCTTGCAGTAGACGCTGAGCGTGAGCGTATCTCTCTAGGCGTTAAGCAAATGGAAAACGACCCATTCAATGCTTACGTAGCTGACAACAAGAAAGGCACTCTAGTTAACGGTACTGTTACTGCAGTAGACGCTAAAGGCGCAACTGTTGAGCTAGAAGACGGCGTAGAAGGTTACATCCGCGCTTCTGAAGTTGCTCGCGACCGCGTAGAAGATGCTTCTCTAATCCTAAGCGTTGGTGACAGCGTTGAAGCGAAGTTCACTGGTGTAGACCGTAAGAACCGCGTAATCAACCTATCTATCAAAGCTAAAGATGAAGCTGAAGAGCAAGAAGCAATGGCTTCACTGAACAAAGCAGATGATGCTTCATTCGGTAACGCAATGGCTGACGCTTTCAAAGCAGCTAAAGGCGAATAATTTAATCGCTTTTAAGAAAAAGGAGCCGTAAGGCTCCTTTTTTATGTTCAGTTGAAACACCAGTGGTAATACCAATCAGTGCAAAGTATTCATATAAGTTGTATTTCTTGTTGGGCAAATTGGTTAAACTCTGTCTAAAATTGAAGGCAAGTGTTTGTTGGAATTGGTATTACTTACTATAATAAGTGATAAATTACTCTATGAGGGAAACTATGACTAAGTCTGAGCTAATCGAACGACTCTGCGCTGAACAAACGCACCTTTCAGCAAAAGAGATTGAAGATGCTGTAAAAGACATTTTAGAGCATATGGCTTCAACATTAGAAAGTGGAGACAGAATCGAAATTCGTGGTTTCGGTAGTTTCTCTCTCCATTATCGCGAACCTCGAGTAGGGCGTAACCCCAAAACAGGTGATAAGGTAGAGTTGGAAGGTAAATACGTACCTCACTTTAAGCCAGGTAAAGAGTTACGTGAGCGCGTAAACATCGACTAAATGTCGAAAAAGTACATATGAAATAGCGGCATACTGTAGGTATGCCGTTTTTTTATTTATTGATTTACCGAGATAACCATGGTTTGTTCAGTGCTTTTACTGCATAATCGTAACAGCTAATTTTTCTCAGGTGATGGATTATGAAAATTATAAAAATCGTTATCGTATTGGCTTTATTTTTAATTGCACTGGCCTTAGGTTCTCAAAACCAAGAAATCGTGAATTTTAATTACTTGGTTGCTCAAGGTGAATTTCATCTTTCTACTCTTCTAGGCAGTGTATTTGTCATCGGTTTCGTACTGGCATGGACTATCTTTGGCAGCTTGCATCTAAAATCACAGCTCCAAGTGCGCAAACTTAAGAAACAAGTGAAAAAGCTTTCTCCCGCGATTAGCGAGTCCGAGCAATCTAAAGCTTAAAATAGGTTATAGGTAGGCTGTTCACTCGATGCTAGAAATACTGTTCTTGTTACTACCAATCGCAGCCGCATACGGTTGGTACATGGGCAATCGCAGCGCCCAGCAAGACAAGCAGAAACAATCGAATCAAATCTCTCGCCAATACGTGACGGGACTTAACCTGCTGCTATCAGATCAGTCTGATAAGGCGGTTGATCACTTTATCGAGCTGCTCCAAGTCGACAACGAAACGATCGATACCCACTTAGCTTTGGGTAACTTGTTCCGCTCGCGAGGAGAAGTAGACCGCGCGATTCGCATTCACCAGAACTTAATTTCTCGTTCTGGTCTCACTATCGACCAAAAAAATATCGCACTGCAGCAGTTAGCCAAAGACTATATGGCATCAGGCTTTCTTGACAGAGCGGAAAAGATTTTCGAGCAGTTGGTCGACGAACCAGATCACAAAGAAGCCGCACTGACCCAGTTAGTTCTTATCTACCAGCAAACGCGTGAATGGGCGAAGGCGATCCACTACGCCACCATCTTAGTTAAGCTAGGACGTACACGCATGCGCAATAGTATCGCCCATTTCTGGTGCGAACTGGCGATGCAAGAAAAAGCCGAAGGCAATGAAGCTAAAGCGCTGCAACACTTCAAGAAAGCGTTGTCTGAAGATCCTAAGTGTGTTCGGGCAAGTATTGCGTTGGGTAAGAGTTACCTAGAAAACGAAGATTACCAAAACGCGATCAAGTACATGGAGATGGTGCTTGAGCAAGACAGCGAAATGGTGAGTGAAGTCCTGCCGACTCTCGCCGACTGCTACTACCATTTAGGGCGTGAAGACGAGCTGCTCGACTTCCTACGCCAGTGCATTGTTGCTAAAGCTGGGGTATCTGCAGAATTGATGCTTGCTCAATTGGTTGCGCAGCTAGAAGGTACAGGTGCTGCACAAGAGTTGTTAACCCGCCAGCTTGTTAAGAATCCAACCATGAAAGGTTTCTATCGCTTGATGGATTACCATCTCGCAGAAGCGGAAGAGGGCCGAGCGAAAGCGAGTTTGGCAACCTTACAGAAACTGGTTGGCGAACAGTTAAAAGTCAAACCGCACTACCGTTGTAGGAAGTGTGGTTTCTCCACCCACTCAATGTATTGGCACTGTCCTTCGTGTAAAGGGTGGGGGACGATCAAACCAATCCGCGGATTGGATGGTGAATAGTTTTTTATGCAGCTGACAGAGTTTCTGTCCGCTGCATTTTTTTAGCCTTTTGTTTTACAGAAACCAAAATAGTTAGGAGATGAAATGATCGACCAAAAAGTTATTGTCGCATTGGATTATGACAACCAAGCAGATGCGCTTGCGTTTGTAGATAGAATTGATCCTGCGTCATGCCGCCTGAAAGTTGGCAAGGAGATGTTTACACTATTTGGTCCTGATTTCGTTAAAGAGTTACACAAACGTGGTTTCTCGGTATTTCTTGATCTTAAATTCCATGATATTCCAAACACTTGCTCAAAAGCGGTTCGTGCAGCGGCTGAGATGGGCGTTTGGATGGTGAATGTACATGCGAGTGGTGGTGAACGCATGATGACGGCATCTCGTGAAATCCTAGAGCCTTATGGCAAAGACCGCCCGCTGCTTATCGGTGTCACGGTGTTAACCAGTATGGAACAGAGCGACTTGGCAGGCATCGGCTTAGATGTTGCGCCTCAAGAGCAAGTGATTCGTCTTGCTACGTTAACTAAGAACTCAGGCCTTGATGGCGTGGTGTGCTCCGCGCAAGAAGCGTCGATGCTTAAAAGCCAGTTAGGTCAAGAGTTTAAACTCGTGACACCGGGCATTCGTCCGGCAGGTGCGGCCGTTGGTGACCAAAAACGTATTATGACGCCGGTTGACGCGATTCAAGCGGGTTCAGATTATCTGGTTATCGGTCGACCAATCACTCAAGCAGCTGACCCCGCCGCGGTATTGGCAGAAATTAATGCGACACTGAGTTAATTATTTACGCTGCAGATTTAAACTGAAAGGCCCGCTAAATGTGCGGGCCTTTTGCATTTTTAAAGCATTAGATTGCGGTTTGAGGGACGCCGCTGTGGAACTTGAAATCTTCATCAGTTGAAGAGATAAGCGAGGCCTCTAGTTCACCAAAGAACTGAACGCGCTCTGAGATATCTTTTCCGGCAATTTCTTCCGCCAGAGTTAGGTAATCTTGATAGTGACGAGCTTCTGAGCGTAGCAGCGATACGTAAAACTTCGCGATATCATCGTCCATATGCGGCGCCAGTTTGGCAAATCGCTCACACGAGCGTGCTTCTATATATGCACCGATAATCAACTTGTCTATCAGTGTTTGTGGTTCGTGCGTCGCCATTTCTGACAACATCCCCTTGGCGTAGCGACTGGCTTGTACTGGCTCATAAGCGATATCACGGCTGTCCATGATCTCTAATACTTGGTAGAAATGGTGCAGTTCTTCTTTAATTAATAGCACCATTTTATCAATCAAATCTTGGCTATAAGGTGAGTTTGATTTCGCCATGATAGCTTTGGAAATATTGCTTTTCCCCTTCAGTGTTTCAAGGCTGCCAGTTTTTCTATATGCGAAATCTTCGTATGGCTTAAACCAGTCGAGCAAGTTGTGGGCACTGCTTTTGTCGACGGCATACTTACGGATCAAATACATTGCCGATTGACCGGCTTTCAGCTCACAAAGCAAATGGTCAATGAGGACCGTTTTTAAATTTTCAGGCTTCTTAGCTTCATCTATCCAAGCGTCAGGTGTCGAGCATTGAAGAAAGTTGTTTATCGGTTCTAGCAGTGAGTCGTACGTTTTTAGGTCAATCATTGCGCCACTAATACAAATCGAGGTGTAGAAATAGAAAAGGCCGCATCAGCGACCTTTAAAGATGAAATTGAGGCAATTATATTACCATTTTTTCTTTTCACCAAAGATAACGTTCATGTCGTCCTGGCGTTCTTTATCTTCACGAATATGCAGTTCTTGAGCTTGCTTGTTCTGGCGAGAAAGTTCTAGTTCGTCGTGCATGCTCTGAAGCTTTTCACGCGCTTGAACAGAGTAGTTATCGTTCTTTGTGCTAAGTGCATCCAAACCTTTACGCAGGAGCTGCAGTGCAGTTCCTGGCTGACCGCGAACGGTTGCTTCTTTTGCTCTTTTGATAACATTTTCGATATTGATACGGATTTGGATCGTCTCTAAGCGTGAATTTTCTGCCACATACGCTTGAGTCTCGAAACGACCCTTATTGTGTTCACTGCGGATAGTGTCGCGCAGGCGCTTGACGAGCTTCAGCATCATGATTGCTTGCTTGTCGTTACTCGGAACTTTAAAGCTCATACCCTCGTTAACCGGGTAGTTTTCCTTAACTTGTGCAATCTGTTGCTTTACATTCTCGACGCGTTGTGCAAGTTGTTTGTTCTTCGGATCCAAGTCCAACATGCTTTGCAGCGCATCAAGAATACGTGTGTTTAGACATAGAATCAGTTCTTTGCTGTACGGAATATGATTAGCATGACCGATCAACTCTTCGGTCGCGTCGATGATTTGGATATAGCGCGAGCTTTCTTGCTTTTTCGCAGTTTCAACTTTGACCTTGTACTGCAACATGACGTTATAGCCAAGAACTAGAGCTAGTAATATGACGACTAAAGCTATGATTAAACCAATATACATAAATTCCGTATCTTTTCGTTTCCGGTGGCTAGCAAATTAGGATACACGATACTGCCAACGCTCTACACTGATTTTTGTATTATTACTCATGAGCTAGCAATTTCGAAATCAAAAACCTACCTAGTTTATAGAGAATGAGGAATTGATTGCAAATTCCCAACATTGTTTTCGGATCTTTCCGGCTTTATCACGTGATTCTAGACAGGACTATCAATTTTCTGCTGGAGGCGTTATAACTAAATATTATAAAATATGATGTCATAATCGTGGTGAGTCGCTAAGGGAGTGCGAGTTAGGAATGAAGTTACAGCAATTGAAGTATATTGTTGAGGTCGTTAACCACAACTTAAATGTGTCAGCCACCGCTGAAAGCCTGTACACCTCGCAGCCTGGGATCAGTAAGCAGGTACGTTTACTTGAAGATGAGTTGGGTATTCAAATATTCGAGCGCAGCGGCAAACACCTCACACAAGTTACTCCCGCTGGCGAAGAGATCATCCGCATATCGCAAGAGATATTAGCGCGAGTCGAGAGCATTAAATCGGTTGCCGGTGAGCATACTCATCCAGACATGGGAACGTTGAATATCTCTACCACTCACACCCAAGCACGTTACGCGCTCCCAGAAGTTATTAAAGGCTTCACTGCCCGCTATCCAAAAGTCACGTTACACATGCATCAAGGGACGCCTACACAGATGTCTGAATCTGTCGCCAAAGGCACTGCGAACTTTGCGATTGCTACCGAAGCGCTACACCTATACCAAGACGCGATTATGCTGCCTTGTTATCACTGGAGTCGCTCGATTGTCGTGCCTAAAAATCATCCTTTAGCGACTAAACAGAAACTGAGCGTTCAGGACTTAGCGTCTTATCCGCTAGTGACCTACATTTTTGGTTTCTCAGCGGGTACTGAACTCGATAACGCATTCCATCAACACGGTTTAACACCACGCGTTGTCTTTACCGCAACCGATGCCGATGTGATTAAAACATACGTACGCATGGGATTAGGTGTGGGTGTGATTGCCAGCATGGCGATTGATAAAGAGCTCGATTCTGATTTGGTTGTGCTGGACGCCAGTCATATCTTCGGTCGCACTACCACCAGTATCGGTTTCCGACGTGGCACGTTCTTGCGCTCTTACATGTACGACTTTATGGAGCGTTTTGCGCCCCATTTAACCAGACCTGTTGTTGAACAAGCAGTATCGCTAAAGTCGAATGCGGAAATCGAAGAAATGTTCAAAGATATTGAGCTACCTTTTCGCTAGATAGATGTATCTTCTGCATGCTTAAGTCGTTAGCGCGTTTTCTTATTAACGCGCGTTGGCTAGAATAGCCCATCAGTAGGGGGAAGCATGCAGCAACAATTTCAAAAACTCGATTCTGTTTTAAGTCGCTATCAATCATTTTGGCGTTTTGAACCATTCTTTCAAAGTCTAAGCCTAGATTTACCTTGGGTTGAGCAGTTTCCCCAGCTATGCGAGTGGCTGAGCTCGCTATCTAATCAGCAAATTGAATTTTATAAACAGCACAATGAAGAACTGGAACATGAGCTTGCTCGCGTGTTGCCAGAAATGCTTATCCTTTCTGAACTCACTTCGCTTCAACGATTGGCTTTAAATGGTATTAAGCTGCCTCGAGGCGTTGATGCAGGGATCCCGGGGAGAAAGCTAGAGCAAATCATTTCAATGAGCGAAGCCTCGATTACGCATCACGCAGGTAGTGAATGGCTTGAATGGTGCTCAGGGAAAGGTTTTCTTGGCAGGATATTAGCCAGCCAGAGCCTGCAGTCTGTCACTAGCTTTGAGTTTCAAGCAGCCCTGTGCCAATCGGGGCAAAAAGAAGCAGACAAACAAGGTTTACCAATGCACTTTGTGCAAGGTGATGCGTTATCAAACGATGCTGCCTCCGTGATGAACTCCAATCAGCATGCAGTCGCGTTGCACGCGTGTGGCGATCTGCACGTATCGTTGATTCGCCACGGTTGTCAAAAAGGACTACCAGCGATGACGATTTCACCTTGCTGCTATCACCTTATCCAAAACGACAGTTATCAACCTCTTTCGACTGTCGCTAAAGCGTCCGCTCTGACACTCTCCAAAAATGAACTGCGCATCCCGTTACAAGAAACAGTCACGGGCGGTGAACGAGTTAAGCGACATCGTTACCAAGAAATGAGCTATCGGCTCGGCTTTGATTTATTGCTGCGTTCGGAATGCGGTTTCCAGCATTATGAACCTGTTCCGAGTATCAAGAAATCATTACTAGCTGAAGGCTTTGATGCTTTTTGCCAATGGGCAGCGCAGCAGAAAGGGATAACGCTTCCTAAGCTTGACGCAGAACATTATTTGAGGCTTGGCAAAGCTCGCTACTGGCAAATGGAGCGCGTGAGTTTGGTGCAGCAGATTTTTCGACGAGCATTAGAACTGTGGTTGGTGCTTGATAAAGCTATCTACCTTGAAGAGCAAGGGTATAAGGTAGAGGTCAACGAGTTCTGCTCCAAGCAAATCACTCCACGCAACATATTGATCCAAGCGGTGAAAGTCTAACTCTACCCATCTCTGATTTTGTTTATATCTTGTTAAATCCTGCTTCCCTTTCTAGCAAGTTATTGGTAATAATGATTTATGCGTACATAAAGTGCGCAATTCATATAAAAAACTATATAACGATATTTGCACACAACATCATATTGCTGAAATCAAGGAGTTAAGATGAAAGCAGGAAAAGTCATTGCGACCGCAGTTCTAGCCGGCGCAACCCTACTGGCTTCGACAAGTATCATGGCAAAAACTGCCAAAGTTGCCGTTTCACAGATTGTTGAACACCCAGCGCTCGATGCAACCCGCCAAGGGTTGATTGATGGCCTTAAATCAAAAGGATATGAGCAAGGTAAAAACCTCGATTTTGACTACAAAACCGCACAAGGTAACCCTGCTATTGCGGTTCAAATTGCACGCCAGTTTGTCGGCGAACAGCCGGATGTGCTAGTTGGTATCGCGACACCAACCGCACAAGCATTGGTTTCTGCAACTCGTACTATCCCAGTGGTATTTACCGCCGTTACAGACCCTGTGGGCGCTAAACTGGTTTCAAGTATGGAACAACCAGGTAAGAACGTGACGGGTCTATCCGATCTCTCGCCTGTTGCTCAGCACGTTGAGCTAATCAAAGAAATCCTGCCAAACGCAAAATCAATTGGTGTTGTATTTAACCCGGGCGAAGCGAATGCTGTTGCTTTGGTGGAACTACTAAAACAAAGCGCTGAAGCTCAAGGCCTGAAAGTGATTGAAGCAACGGCGCTGAAAAGTGCAGATGTACAGTCGGCAACTCAAGCGATTGCTGAAAAATCAGACGTGATCTACGCACCAACGGATAACACGGTAGCCAGCGCGATCGAGGGTATGATCGTTGCGGCAAATCAAACAAAAACGCCGGTTTTGGGCGGTGCAACGTCTTATGTTGAAAAAGGCGCGATTGCGAGTTTGGGTTTTGACTATTACCAAGTTGGCGTTCAAACCGCAGACTACGTAGCGGCGATTCTTGAAGGCGCGGCACCTGGTTCGCTAGATGTTAAAGTTGCGAAAGGGTCAGACCTAGTCGTGAATACTAGTGCAGCTAAGATGCTTGGTGTGACAATTCCTGACTCGGTTTTAGACCGCGCAACCAGCGTGAAGTAAGCCTCTAAGAAGGAGAACACAGAGACGTGTTCTCCTTTCCTCTAGCAGAAAAGGGAGTTTGTATGTCTGCTTTTGCATTTTTTGGTGCGCTGGAGATTGGGCTACTTTACGGCTTAGTTGCTCTTGGTGTTTACCTTACCTTCCGTGTTCTTGATTTCCCCGATTTGAGTGTTGATGGCAGTTTCCCAATGGGGGCGGCAGTAGCAGCAACGGCGATTGTTTCCGGTATCAATCCTTGGGTTGCGACGGGTATGGCGATTATTGCCGGTGGTATGACGGGGTGGGTCACTGCATTTCTTGCTGTACGTTGTGGCATTTTGCATCTGTTAGCTTCTATTTTGACGATGATTGCTGCGTTTTCGATTAACATTCGTATTATGGGGCGTCCAAACGTCGCGCTACTGGGCGAAGAAACCATCCTGACTCCGTTTGAGTCGATGGGTGACCCTATGCTGATGCGTCCGTTGGTCATCGGTTTACTGGTCTTGATTTCCGCTTGGTTTGTGGTTCGTTTGCTCAACAGTGACTTCGGTCTAGGCTTGCGCGCGACGGGTGTTAACGCTCGCATGGTGAAAGCTCAAGGTGCAAGTACCGCGTTTTACACTTACTTTGGTTTAGCACTGTCGAACGGTTTTGTTGGTTTTTCTGGTGCCTTGTTTGCGCAAACCAACAGTTTTGCCGATGTGACATCTGGTGTAGGTACGATTGTTGTTGGTCTCGCGGCGGTTATTCTTGGTCAAACGCTAATTCCAGGCCGTAAGATATGGGTGGCTGTACTCGCGGTTATTCTTGGTTCGGTGTTGTACCGTTTGGCTGTCGCATTTGCGTTAAGTTCAGGCATGTTCGGTCTACAAGCTTCTGATTTGAATTTGGTTACGGCGGTATTGGTAGCGTTTGCTCTGATTGCTCCGAAGCTTAAAGGAAACTTAAAAGCAAAAAAGGCTCTCGCGCCTGAATCAGGTGCCAGCGGAGTAAAACCAAGTAAGAAATCAGGAGATGTGGCATGATTCGTCTGGAAGATATCCAAGTAACCTTTAACCCAGGTACCATTTTGGAAAACAAAGCGCTTAGAGGTGTCTCGCTGGAAGTGCCTGAGCACGAGTTCCTGACCGTAATTGGTTCCAATGGCGCGGGTAAGTCCACCTTATTAGGTGCGGTGACGGGTGAGACACCGATGATTGGTGGTAAAGTGATCATCGATGAGCTTGACGTTACTCGCCAAAGTGTTGACCAACGAGCGAAGCAGTGCGCGCGCGTGTTCCAAGATCCGCTAGCGGGAACGTGTGGCGATTTGACCATTGAAGAAAACATGGCGCTTGCCTACATGCGTGGTAAAAGACGTGGCTGGAACTTGTCGCTCTCTTCTCAGCGCAGAAAACTGTTTCAGGAGCGAATCAGTATTTTAGGTTTGGGTTTGGAAGACCGATTGGGTGACAGTATTGGTCTGTTGTCTGGTGGTCAGCGACAAGCAGTCAGTCTTGTGATGGCGACGCTATCAGACAGTAAACTGTTGCTACTCGATGAACACACCGCGGCACTTGATCCAAGAATGGCGGCATTTATCATCGATCTAACCAAAAAAATTGTTAAGGAGTTTAACCTAACAGTCATGATGGTGACTCACTCGATGAAAGACGCGTTAGCTTGTGGAGACCGAACCGTGATGCTTCACCAAGGCGAGATTGTGCTTGATGTAGCGGGCGAGCAACGTGCAAATATGCAGGTCGCTGACTTGCTGGAGATGTTCTCGAAGGTGAGAGGTGAAGAATTGGCCGACGATAGCCTGCTACTAAACTAAGAATTTAATGGCATTATCGTGTCAGAAAATTCTCAAATTTCGTGGCATAGTTTAGAATAATGGCCCATTTCCTGTCAGGATATGGGCTTTTGTATTTTCTTCCGCACAGGGTAAAGCGATTTAATGCAGTTTACGAGACACTTCAGTCTAGGGTTCGTAGTTTCAGCGCCAGCGTTATTGTCATTGGTGATTGTTGCGCTGATCTTGAGAAACCATATCGATACCGTGAATCGAGAAATCGATGACGCGTACCGATGGATTGAAACATCGCTTATCCGTGCGACAAAGATCATTACGGTTTTGGACTACAGTTTTAGTAACTACTCATATCCAGACTCCGACCTGCTCTCTGAGCACAGCAAAAACATCAACGACAACGTCTGCCAAATGTGGCCAATCGACAAGTCGTTGCTGCGTGAAGACAATCACGCTGAAAACGTTCCGATTGATGTCAAATATCTGATTGTTGGGGAAAAGGAACTGTGTGACGAGCAGAGTTACCTTTATCAACGAGCTTCAGAACAAGTGTCTATCGCACCAGTGTTGTCATTTTTGCATGATATCGATGACTATCTGTATGGGGTGCACTACATCGATAAAGAAGGCTATTTGATGTCAGCTCCTGTGACGTATGCTAAAGGGGTAAATGCGGAACTACTGGCGACCATCAAAGCTCGCTCAGCATGGCGCGAAACGTTGCAAAACGGCGATGTGATTACTTTGCTCGGCCCAAACCCGTTGATTGGTACCAGCAAACGCGTGTTTTACATGATGATGCCAGTTTATGTACAAGGCGAACATCAAGGGGTGCTCTCGCTCGATATCTCTGCTGACATTTTGCTAAACAATTACAGCAATCTGGTGACGGGCTCTATCCGAATGATAGATGTGTCCGCGCAAGAGATTCCCGAAAACTCAGTCCACATTAAACCGATTGAAATTGAAGGCGTGCATAGTAATCACTCATTGTATTACGAACTAGATTTGGTTAAGGAAACCAAGTTCTTTTTTTATGAAGAGCGCTACAACTTAACAGTGATCCTGATCCTATACGGTTTGTCGGTGCTGACCCTTTTCTATATCAATACGAGAGTTGAACGACGCCACTTTAAAGAGCTTGCGGCGAAAGACCCAATGACGGGATTGCTGAATCGTCGTGGTCTAGAGGAATACATTGCTACCGCGAGTAGCAACCAATATGTCGCCCTTGCCGTTTTGGATATCGACAACTTTAAATCAATTAACGACAACTACGGTCATGACATGGGTGACAACGTGATTTGTTATGTCGCAGACCAGATCGCCAGTAGTACCCGTGACAGCGATGCGGTTGCCCGATTTGGTGGTGAAGAGTTCGTGATCTATTTACGTGGCCGTGACCAAGAACAATTGATCGCGACGCTAGAGCGAGTGCGTACCATTATTGGTCAAGAGTCTAAACGTATCCTAGACGCGGGGTTTACGGTTTCTGGCGGTGTGGTTGTGACCAGTTATGAAGAGAGCCGCGACTTTGATAAGTTATTCAAAGCCGCAGACGAAAAACTTTATATTGCCAAAACGACTGGCAAAGATAAGTTGGAGTGCTAAGCGGCGATCAGTCGCTTTTGGTACTCAGTAATATGCGCAACAATCGGCTCCGCTTTGTTGTAGGTGCGGATTTCGCGGAACAAGTCCGCCGCTTCTGAATACTCTTGACGTAAGTAAGAGAACCATTGTTTGACGCGGTTCGGATAGTAGAGCCCCTTGTCACCTTTCATTTCGTACTGAGAGTAAACCAGTAGCAGTTTTACTACTTCATCCCAAGGCATTTTACTGTGATTGTGCTTGACCACGTTGCCCAAGTTAGGAACGTTAAATGCGCCGCGGCACACCATCAATGAGTCTACACCCGTTGTTTCAATACAAGCCTGACCATCCTGATAGTTCCAGATTTCGCCGTTGGCAATCAATGGAATAGAAAATCGCTGACGGATCTGGTTAATGTAATCCCATTTAATTTCACTGGCTTTGTAGCCGCCTGTCTTGGTTCGAGCATGCACAGTTAACTCATTGGCGCCCGCTTGTTCAACCGCGTCAACAATTTCAAAGCAATCTTCTGGATTGTCCCAACCAAGGCGAATCTTGGCTGTGACCGGAATGGAGTCAGGTACCGCTTGACGACACGCTTTCACGACGTTATGAATCAGTTCTGGATGTTGTAAAAGTGCCGCGCCGCCTTTGCTTTTATTGACCAGTTTTGCCGGACAACCAAAGTTAAGGTCGATGCCACGCGCGCCTAAGTCTGCTGCGCGAATTGCGTTTTCTGCCATCCAGTTCGGGTCTTGACCGAGTAATTGAATATGCACAGGTACGCCAGATTTGGTTTGTGAACCTTGATGTAATTCAGGGCAAAGACGATGAAATACGTGATCAGGGAGAAGTTGATCGACGACGCGGACAAACTCAGTGACACATAAATCATAGTCATTGATATCTGTCAGGATCTCTCGCATCAAATGATCTAACACGCCCTCCATCGGGCCCAGCACTACTCGCATACAAACATACCTCTGTTTAAGGAGGCGTGATTTTAGAGTGTCACGAAGCAAATGTCACTTTCGATACCTAATTCGGTCGTGATATTCGAAAAGGAAAACGCTAATTCGAGGAGTTTTCTCGATGCACAGTGACCTCAGTGCGTGCATAAGGCTATAATACGCCGAGTTTTAGAAGAAGCATCAGAAGCAAAACATGAAGTATCAATTATTGGCACTCCCTGAATCTATTAGTGAAGAGTCTGGGTATTTTTTCGAAGGTCTCACGTTAGCCGCAAATATGGCGACGAAACCTCTCGCACCAGAGAGCTGGTTAGCGGATGTCTTTGCTGAACAAGCCGTAGAAGTGTGTAAGCCGATTGAAGAGCACATCACACATCAATATCAACTGCTGAAAAGAAACGAATATTCTCTAATGGCGCTTCTTGAGCCACAACATCAGTTAGAACAGCTTGCCGACGTTGCAGAAGGCTTTATGACTCTATGGCCAACGGTTGAACAACAGTGGCAAGAAGTCCAAGTTGGTGACGGCACGTTACGCATGCTGCAAGCGATGCTGACGACGATGATGCTTGCCATTGACGAAGAACAAACCCACGAGCAAATGAAAGCTGCGGGTATCGAGACACCGCCTGCGTTGGCTGATTTGATTGACCAACTTGACCTGATGATCGCCGAAGTCGCGCAAGCGGCAGACGAAGCCATGATTGGGGCAAAATCGCAGAGTGTGAACCCGTTTAAGGACATTGGTCGCAATGATCCATGCCTATGTGGCAGCGGCAAAAAATACAAACAATGTTGTGGGAAATAGAACAAAGTTAACTTTGCTCGGTCAAACTTAGTCGTTATCAAAGCTATAAACGCTTTATCTGCGTCTAAAAAGGAAAGATTAAATGAAGAAACTAGCCGCATTGCTTTTTATGAGTTGTTCAGTATTTGCTGCGCCGAAAGATGAGCTCAACCAGCGCTTACAACAGACGGAAGGCTTTAGTGCCGAGTTTACTCAGAAAGTGACTAGCCCAGATGGCGACGTTGTGATGGAAGGGGAAGGGAACGTTGAGATCTCACGTCCAAGCCTATTCCGTTGGACGACCACAATGCCTGATGAAAATGTATTGGTTTCTGACGGCAAAACCTTGTGGTACTACAGCCCGTTTATCGAACAGGTAAGTATCTACTGGCAAGAGCAAGCGACAGAGCAAACACCGTTTGTTCTACTGACGCGTAATCGTGCGAGTGACTGGGACAACTATAAAGTCTCTCAACAGGGTGACGTGTTTACATTAATTCCAACCGCAGAAGACAGCAATCAAGGTCAATTTAAGTTGGAAATTGATAAAAAAGGTGCGGTAAAAGGCTTTAGTGTGATTGAACAAGACGGGCAAAAAAGCGCGTTTGTGTTTAACAGCCTAGACCTAAGCAAACCCAAAGCCGACCGCTTTACCTTCACCATTCCGCAGGGTGTTGAGGTTGACGACCAAAGGAATTAACCGTGAGTAACTACTCGTTAGACTTTTCAGGGGACGAAGATTTTCGTCCCCTTGCTGCTAAAATGCGTCCTCAAACTTTGGAACAGTATATTGGGCAGCAGCACATTCTCGGTCCTGGAAAGCCTTTAAGAAGGGCGCTGGAAGCGGGGCATATTCATTCCATGATTCTGTGGGGACCTCCGGGCACCGGTAAAACCACCCTTGCAGAAGTGGCGGCGAATTATGCGAATGCGGAAGTTGAACGAGTCTCAGCGGTGACCTCGGGTGTGAAAGAGATTCGCGCGGCGATTGAAAAAGCGCGTGAAAATAAAATGGCAGGTCGACGCACCATCTTGTTTGTGGATGAGGTACATCGCTTCAACAAATCGCAGCAAGATGCGTTTCTGCCGCACATTGAAGATGGTACCGTTACTTTTATTGGTGCGACTACAGAAAACCCTTCCTTCGAGCTCAATAACGCACTGTTATCCAGAGCGCGTGTTTATAAACTCACCTCGCTCGCTACCGCAGATATCAGGCACACGCTCGACCAAGCGATTGCGGATCCTGAACGTGGTCTCGGCAAAACCAAAGCGGAGTTTGTCGATAATGTGCTAGATAGGTTGGCTGAACTGGTCAACGGTGACGCGCGTATGTCGCTCAACTATCTTGAGTTGCTCTACGATATGGCGGAAGAAAACGCCCAGGGCGATAAGCAGATTACCTTGCAACTTTTAGCCGAAGTCGCGGGAGAGAAAGTGTCGCGCTTCGATAACAAAGGCGATATTTGGTACGACTTGATCTCCGCAGTTCATAAATCGATTCGTGGCTCCAATCCTGATGCGGCATTGTATTGGGCGGCGAGAATGATCTCAGCGGGTTGCGATCCGCTTTACATTGCCCGGCGCTTATTAGCGATTGCATCGGAAGACGTCGGCAACGCCGACCCTCGTGCAATGCAAGTCGCACTTTCCGCTTGGGACTGTTTTACCCGCGTTGGACCTGCTGAAGGCGAGCGAGCGATCGCCCAAGCGATTGTCTATTTGGCGTGCGCACCAAAAAGCAACGCCGTGTATTCTGCTTGGAAACAAGCGCTCAGCGATGCGCACAACCAACCTGAATACGAAGTTCCGCCACACTTACGCAATGCTCCGACCAACTTAATGAAAGATCTCGGCTATGGCGCCGAGTACCGTTATGCACACGATGAACCGGGGGCTTACGCTGCGGGTGAGAAATATTTACCATCAGAAATGGGCGATACACGCTACTATTTTCCGACAAATCGCGGTTTAGAAACGAAAATTGGCGAGAAGTTAGATTACTTGGCTAGTTTGGACGCAAAAAGCCCACAAAAGCGCTATGAATAAGGGCCCATTTTAGATACATTTATCCAATTATCCCTTCATACTTGAAGCCGCAGTTTTGTGAACTGCACCAATTCACCGGAACGCCGGCCGCCCTAATCACATAGAGCATCTATGTTCATAGGGCTGAATTGGTTTGTTGCCGCGCTGCAACTCCAATTATTTGGGGAAATATTTTTTGACGCTTGAACAAGCTGTTCGGGCGCGATTTCACAACTACAAAAGCATAGGATTAACAATGCTGGATTCTAAATTACTTCGAACAGAGCTGGATGAAACAGCTGCTAAACTGGCACGTCGTGGCTTTAAGCTAGACGTAGAGACTATTCGTAAACTTGAAGAGCAACGTAAGTCCATTCAAGTAGAAGTTGAAAATTTACAATCCACGCGTAACTCCATCTCCAAGCAAATCGGCCAAAAAATGGCGGCTGGCGATAAAGAAGGCGCAGAAGAGATCAAGAAAAAAATCGGTACACTTGGTAGCGATCTAGACGCGAAAAAAGTTGAACTTGACGCGGTAATGGCGCAACTTGAAGAAATCACTCTATCTGTTCCAAACTTGCCAGCTGATGATGTGCCAGACGGTAAAGATGAAGAAGACAACGTAGAGATCTCTCGTTGGGGCGAACCAAAAACTTACGATTTCGAACTGAAAGATCACGTTGACCTAGGTGAGATGGGTGACGGTCTTGATTTCGCAAGCGCGACTAAAATTACCGGTGCTCGCTTTATCGTAATGAAAGGTCAATTTGCTCGTCTGCACCGTGCAATCGCTCAGTTCATGCTCGATCTTCATACCGAAGAGCACGGCTACACAGAAATGTACGTACCGTACCTAGTGAACTCTGACAGCCTATTTGGTACTGGTCAGCTACCTAAATTTGGTAAAGACCTTTTCCATACAGAACCGCTTGAAGAGAAAGTGAACGACGAAGAGCCGCGTCGACTATCGCTTATCCCAACGGCGGAAGTACCAGTAACCAACATGGTGCGTGACACGATCTCTGACGAAGCGGATCTACCGCTTAAGATGACGGCGCATACACCGTGTTTCCGCTCAGAAGCCGGCTCTTACGGTCGTGATACTCGTGGTCTTATCCGTATGCATCAGTTCGACAAAGTTGAATTGGTACAAATCACGAAACCAGAAGACTCAATGGATGCGCTTGAAGAGCTAACAGGTCACGCGGAGAAAGTTCTGCAGTTGCTAGAGCTTCCTTACCGTAAAGTGGTTCTATGTACGGGTGATATGGGCTTCGGCGCTCGTAAAACTTACGACCTAGAAGTTTGGGTCCCAGCACAGAAGACTTACCGTGAAATCTCATCTTGTTCAAACATGTGGGACTTCCAAGCGCGTCGTATGCAAGCTCGTTTCCGTCGTAAAGGCGAGAAGAAACCTGAGCTAGTACACACGCTAAACGGTTCTGGTCTAGCGGTTGGTCGTACTATGGTTGCTATTCTTGAAAACAATCAAGAAGCAGACGGTCGTATTGCCATCCCAGCAGTGCTACAGAAGTACATGGGCGGCGCAACGCACATCGGCTAAGCACAAGACTATGTATCAAAAGGCGACTCAATGGAGTCGCCTTTTTTGTTTCTATTCTTGGTCGCTACTTATACCAATCACGGTAAGTAAATGGTTAGAAATAGCGTAGTAAAATGCTTGAGAACAAGGCTAAATTTTTCGATAAGTAGTTATTCTACAATCAAAAATATTAACACATCCAGACAACAAAAAAGCCAGCGGGTTACGCTGGCTTTTGTCGTTTAATGGTGGAGTTAAATACTCATCTCACCGCGCAGGACTTGCTGCATTTTCACTTTCACTTGCTCATAAGAGAGGTCTTGGCTAAGTAGGTAATGCAGTTTTGCTAGTGCCGCTTCAGGAGTCATATCGTAGCCGCTAATTACGCCTGCTTCTGCCAAAGCACAACCTGTCGCGTAGCCGCCCATGTTGACCTTGCCCGCTAAACACTGCGTTAAGTTCACCACGATCACACCACGCTCAGAAGCGTCTCTTAGATGTCCAAGTAGCTCTGGATTTTGCGGCGCATTACCGACACCAAACGTCAGCAAGATCATAGCGTTAACTGGCTGAAGTAAAGTATTGCGGATAACTTCATGCGAAATACCAGGGTACATGGTGATGACGCCAATCGGTTGTGGCGTAATATCGTGAACCTTGAACTCGCCTTCTGGCTTCTCGTCGACTCGCACATCACTACTGATTTGGATATTGATACCCGCTTCCAAAAGAGGTGGCAGGTTTGGCGAGGTGAAAGCGTTAAAGCCGTCAGCGTGCGATTTCGTACTGCGGTTACCACGCATCAATTTGTTGTTGAAGAACAAGGTGACTTCGTTGATTGGGTAGTTCGCCGCAATGTGTAACGCGTTTAACAGGTTGGCTTGGCCGTCAGAGCGGAGCTCCGCAAGAGGGATCTGTGAACCTGTTACGATAACCGGCTTGCCGAGATTCTCCAGCATAAAAGAAAGCGCAGAAGCTGTGTACGCCATGGTATCCGTACCATGAAGAATGACAAAACCGTCGTACTTATCGTAGTTATTACGGATATCATCAGCAATTTGCTGCCAATCTTTTGGAGTCATGTCCGAAGAGTCGATCAGTGGATCGTATTCATGGATGGTGAATTCTGGCATTTCTGGACGGTGGAATTCCGGCATGTTTGCCAATTGCTTTTCCATAAAGCCAGCGACTGGGACGTAACCATGGTCATGCGATTTCTGCATGCCAATGGTGCCACCGGTGTAAGCGATATAAATGTGTTTTCTTGCCATTGCTTAGAGACCAGTTTTTGTAGGGGAACAGAGTGGTGGATTATATATCAAACGTCACCAATAAAAAGGGGCATCCGGTATCGGAATGCCCCTAATTGGTGACTATCTAGTGAAATGTGCTACAAGCGTCCGGTTTAGCGGATATGCACGCTCTTTATTCGACCAGACAATTCAAACAGAACGCGTACTGACCTTTTGGATCGTTGAAGCTCTGTAGCAAATCCGCATCGGCGCTCATTTGGTTAACCACCGGTTGAAGTGCTGATGGCACAAGCGCCGATACATCCAAGCCCAATGACACTTTAACTTGGTTCATAAAGTCTTGAATAAACTGCTGTGCTGGCGATAGTGGTTCTTCAACCCAGTAGAGGTTGTAGTCTTTCAGCTCGGCCAGTTCAGCCGCCACTTTCACCGCATCGTCGAAATCACCGATGCTATCGACTAAGCCATAGTTCAGCGCATCTTGACCTGTCCATACCCGGCCTTGAGCAATCTTATCCAACTCGTCGATTGGGATATCGCGATTAGTGCTGACAAGATTCGTAAAGCGCTGATAGCCGTGCTCAATACCCATTTGGAACGCTTGTGATGCGCCTTCCGATAGGCCAGTGGTTAAACCCACATCAGAGAATGGCGACGTACCTACACCATCGGTGTAAACGCCAAGCTCGTTGAGACCTTTCTCAAATGTCGTGATCACGCTAAAGATACCGATTGAACCCGTCAGCGTTGTAGGCTGCGCGACAATGCGATCGGCACTCATTGAGATCCAGTAACCACCAGATGCTGCCAAACTCGACATTGATGCGACTACTGGCTTACCTGCTTCTTTCAGTGCTTCAATTTCATTGCGAATTACTTCTGAGGCAAACGCGCTGCCGCCCGGGCTGTCCACGCGTAATACAACCGCCTTCACCTTGTTGTCGGTGCGTGCTTGGCGCAGCAACGAAGCGACCGTATCACCACCAACGGTACCACGCGGTTGAGAACCATCCATGATGGCACCACTAGCAACAACCACGGCGATATCATCTTGGGTGACGTTGAAATCGGGTGAAATGGTCGTCTGGTATTTGTAGTAACCAATATGGTTGTAGCTGTCGTCATCGTCGCTACCAAATACGTCGATGAGGTCTTTACGTACTTGTTGGCGTGTGGCGAGTTGGTCAACTAAACCGATATTCTTAGAAAGGGAGGCAAGGTCGCCGTTGTTCTCTTTCAGTAATGCAAGGAACTCATCCATATCTGGGTTGAGTGATTCTGCGTTGACTTGGCGATTGGCTGCGATGTCATCTACGTACGCGCCCCATAATTGACCTAGCCAACGAGAGGCAGACTCGCGTGCAGCGTCAGACATATCATCACGAATAAACGGTTCAATTGCCGACTTGTAGGTGCCAACGCGGAATACGTGTGTATTGACGTTGAGTTTTTCCAATAGTGTTTTGTAGTACAGCGAATAGGTACTGTAGCCTTTAAGTAACACCGCCCCGTCTGGCGACATGTAAATTTTGTCGGCGTAGCTGGCTAGGTAGTACTGGCTTTGATTGTAGAAATCGCCTGCGGCATAAATGGGTTTGCCCGCAGCCTTAAACTCGTTGAGTGCTTTAGCAATATAACGCAGTTTGGTTAGGTTGGTTTCTGGCATGTCTTGTAGTGCGAGCACCAAGCCGCTGACTTTAGGGTCATCTTTGGCATAGCGAATCGTATCAACGATATCGAACAGCACGTTCTCTCTTGGTAAATCTTGCCCAAAGATTGAACCTGTCAGAGAGTCCATAGGGTTGACGTATTTTGGCTGTTCGACGATAGGACCAGTCAGATTTAGGATCAGGGCTGACTCTTTTGGCACTGTCGGTTCAGGTGTTTCTGCACCGATATAGATAAAGTAAATAACAGCAATACTTGCCAAGAAAATCAGATTGGTCAGAGCGAGTCGGATAAATGAGATCAGTTTCCATATCCCTTTAAACACCAACCCTATAAACTTAAACATTTTTTTCATTTCATCTCCGCTGCGATGACCGCAGTTCAAGGCTTAATCGCTGTAAGACCTTATAAAACCAGCAAAGTTACATCCTACTGAAACTAGTTGACGCAAACAACTGTAGATTGATCGGTGTTACAAAAATGTAAACGCTTGTTTGATTTTTATTACAGACATGCTTATCGTGGTCAGACCTCAATAAGAAAAATATAAGTGATGTCTGCCATGTACCCAAACTTGTTAAAGCCGTTGGATCTCGGATTCACACAAATCCGCAACCGAGTCTTGATGGGCTCGATGCACACTGGCCTAGAAGAGCACAAAGAAGGCCTAGGTAAGCTCGCTGCGTTTTATGCAGAACGTGCCAAAGGCGGTGTTGGTCTTATAGTAACAGGTGGTTTCTCGCCGAATTTACGCGGTCGTTTACACCCGTTTAGCGCCGAGTTCAGCAAGCCTAAGCATGCAAACGCTCACAAAGTGGTAACAGACGCAGTACATCAGCACGGCGGTAAAATTGCGTTGCAACTCTTGCACGCTGGGCGCTATGCGATGCATCCATTTTCCCAAAGTGCGTCGGCCATCAAAGCGCCAATTGCTCGTTTTGCTCCGAGCGAAATGAGCACTCGCCAAATCAAAAATACCATTGACGCATTTGCCAACAGCGCGTCTTTAGCGAAAACGGCGGGTTACGACGGTGTCGAAGTGATGGGCTCAGAAGGGTATCTGATCAACCAGTTCATCTGTAAACGCACCAACATGCGTTACGACGAATGGGGTGGCAGCTATGAGAACCGCATTCGTTTTCCATTGGAGATCGTCAAGTCTATCCGTAAAGCGGTTGGCGAAGAGTTTATTATTATCTTCCGCCTTTCGATGCTCGATTTGGTCGAAGAGGGCAGTACCTTTGATGAAGTGGTGCTGTTGGCAAAAGAGCTCGAAAAAGCAGGCGTAACCATCATTAACACTGGTATCGGCTGGCACGAAGCACGTATTCCGACCATCGCGACGCAAGTTCCGCGCGGTGCGTTTACTTGGGTGACAGAGAAAGTTCGTCCGCACGTCAATGTGCCGATTGTCACCTGTAACCGAATTAATACGCCGGATGAGGCGGAGAAAACCCTAAGCAGTGGTCACGCAGACATGGTATCGATGGCGCGTCCATTCTTGGCTGATCCGGAATTTGTTATCAAAGCAGAAAACCTGCAATCGCACCTAATTAATACTTGTATCGGTTGTAACCAAGCGTGTCTAGATAATGTGTTTAAAGGCAAACGCGCTAGCTGTCTGGTTAATCCGCTTGCGTGTCGTGAAGATGAGTTGAAAGTTACCGCAACGGATAAACCAAAGAACATCGCAGTGGTCGGTGCGGGCCCCGCCGGTATGGCGTGCGCGACAACATTGGCAAAGCGAGGGCACCATGTCGATTTATTTGAACGCAACGACCGAATCGGTGGCCAATTCCGCTTGGCGATGCAGATCCCGGGCAAAGAAGAATTCCGCGAAACTATCCGCTACTTCGCGAATCTGATTGATGAAACGGGCGTGAAATTGCACCTAGAAACCGAAGCAAATTTCGACTTACTCAGCGAATACGATGAAGTGGTCATGGCGACGGGTGTTGAGCCGCGTAAAGTGAAGATTGATGGCATCGATAACCCTGAAAAAGTCGTTGACTACCAGACGCTGATCCGCGACAAAACTTATGTTGGTAACAAGGTTGCCATTATTGGTGCTGGCGGTATCGGTGTTGACGTCGCGACCATGTTGACAGAACCAACTGGTCATAACCTTGATGATTGGCTGCATGAGTGGGGCATTGATAAAGAGATTTCTCATCCGGGTGGTTTGTACCCATACCCTGATTCGTTGAGTGACAAAGAAGTTTGGGTGCTACAACGTAAGAAAGGGCGTGTAGGTAAAGGTCCGGGTAAAACCACCGGCTGGATTCACAAGCGCACTCTAGAAAAGCGTGGTGTTCATCTGCTTGGTGGTGTGAGCTACGAGAAAATTGATGACCAAGGCCTGCATATTTCTATTGATGACAAAGAGCAGTTATTGGAAGCCGATAAAGTGATCATTTGTGCTGGACAAGAGTCGGTGCGCCCGTTTGAAGATAAGTGGTCACAACTCGAAGGTAAACTCCACGTGATCGGTGGTGCAGATTACGCCGGAGAACTCGACGCTGTTCGAGCAATTCGACAAGGCGTTGAGTTGGCAGTGAAGCTTTAAGCAAGACGATTAAACAATGAGTCATAAAAAGGCCTCCGCTGTGGAGGCCTTTTTGTTGTTTTGAACCGAGACTACAAAATAACGGTCTTATTACCGTAAACAAAAACGTGGTCATTCAGCACTTTGTTCAAGGCTTTACTTAACACGTTCTTTTCTACGTCACGACCCGCTTGCGCCATGTCTTGTGCGCTGAAGGTATGGTCGACAGGAATAACATCTTGTTTGATGATCGGACCTTCGTCTAAGTCATTGGTGACGAAATGCGCGGTTGCACCGATGATTTTAACCCCACGCTCGTACGCTTGTTGATACGGTTTCGCGCCGATAAACGCAGGTAAGAAACTGTGGTGAATATTGATGATCTTGTGGTGGTATTTCTCGACAAACGATGGTGTCAGTACACGCATGTATTTCGCTAGAACTAGGAAGTCCGCATTGTACTCGTCGATCACTTCCAGTAGTTTCGCTTCGTGTTCTTCGCGGTTTAAGCCTTCGTGAGAAACGCAGTGATAAGGGATATCAAAGCGTTCAGTAAGGTTTTGTAGTGAGTCGTAGTTGCCGACAACCGCAGCAATCTCTACGTCTAAACTGCCGTCGTAATTCTTCATCAGGATATCGCCCAAACAGTGCGCTTCTTTGGTCACAAGGACTACGATGCGTTTGCGGCGTGAGCTGATGAGTTTGTACTTGGCTTTATCTGGTAACGCGTGGCTAAGATCGGCTAGCAGCGTCTCGTCGTTGAAATAGCCTTCCAGTTCGGTGCGCATAAAGAAATGGCCACTGGTGTTATCAACGTATTCATTGTTGTGAATGATATTGAGTTGGTGCTTATAACAAATATTGGTGATTTTCGAGATCAGACCCGGGGCATCAGCACAGTGTGTGAGTAGTGTTTTCTTTTCCATTAAATTGGTACTTCCATGAAATAATTTTTGTTGTATTTTCAATCTTTGACAGGGCTTCGAACGGTGAAGTAACCCGCGGCATGGCAATAACAATTAAACTAATTACCCAAGTGTTTCAACAAATATTGTGAGTTAATCGTTTGTCTGCTTATAAGTGAGCAGATTTTTCGAGTGATGATGGTGATCGATGTTCGCGCCGTGCAGCGAAAACTGCCATAATCTCAAACCCAAATAGCTCGACCGATAACTTTTGATGATCTGCAAAACTTTCTCCTCTGATGGCGCTCTTGGTAAAGCGATTCCCGGATTTCAGCCTCGTCAGGCTCAGCTTGATATGGCCGAAGCGGTCACCGATGCGATCAAGCATGACTCGCAGTTGGTGGTCGAAGCCGGGACCGGAACGGGCAAAACCTTTGCGTATTTAGTACCAGCGTTGCTCAGTGGTAAGAAAATCATCATCAGTACCGGTTCTAAAAACCTGCAAGAACAGTTGTTTCACCGCGACTTGCCGTTAATGGTCAGTGCGTTGGGATTTTACGGCCAAGTGGCTTTGTTGAAAGGGCGGGCGAACTACCTGTGCCTCGACAGACTTAGCCGCCAGATGATTGAAAGCCACACTAACAGTGCAGATCCAACCTTGCTTAGCCAACTGGTCAAAGTGCGTTCGTGGGCGAGTGAGACCAAAACAGGTGATTTAGGTGACTGTGACGCGATCGCCGAAGATAGCTTAGTCATCCCAACGATCACGTCGACCAACGATAATTGCCTTGGGAAAGAATGTCCGAGTTATCAGGATTGTTTTGTGCTCAAAGCGCGTAAGAAAGCGATGGATTCTGATGTGGTGGTGGTTAACCACCATCTGTTCCTCGCCGACTTAGCGATTAAAGAAACGGGCTTTGGTGAGTTAATCCCTGAAGCGGACGTGTTTATTTTTGATGAAGCGCACCAGCTTCCGGACATTGCCAGCCAGTATTTCGGTCAATCGCTTTCCAGCCGTCAAATTCAAGAGCTATCCAAAGATATCGAAATTGGCTATCGCACCGAAGCCAAAGATATGCGCCAATTGCAGAAAGTGGGCGAGAAACTCCAGCAAGCCGCGATGGATTTACGCATTACATTAGGCGAACCTGGTTTTCGTGGTAACTGGCGTGAAGCGATTAAATCCCCGTCTATTGCGCGCGAGTTAGAGCGACTACAAGAAGCACTCGATTTTGCCTTAGAAGTACTAAAACTAGCGTTGGGGCGTAGTCAACTGCTCGATACCGCGTTTGAGCGGGCAAACACGATTCAAGCGCGATTGCAGCGCGTGTGTGATGTATCCATTACTGGCTATTCATATTGGTACGACACCACGCCAAGGCACTTTAGCCTGCATATTACACCGCTGTCGGTTGCCGATAAGTTTCACGAGCAAATCGAACTTAAACAGGGCGCGTGGATTTTTACATCTGCGACTTTAGCGGTTAATGATGACTTTGGGCACTTCACTTCCCGCTTAGGCTTAAAACCGTCCAAGCAGTTTTCTTTGCCGAGTCCGTTTGATTACCAAAGCCAAGCGAGACTGTGTGTGCCGCGTTACCTGCCCGAGCCGAACAGTCCGGGGCTGGCTGACAAGTTAGTTCGTATGCTCGCTCCGCTGATAGAGAAAAACCAAGGCCGCTGCTTCTTCTTGTGTACTTCACACAGCATGATGCGAGATTTAGGTGAACGCTTTAGAGAAACCCTTTCCGTCCCAGTGCTGTTGCAAGGTGAAACCAGTAAACAGAAAACGCTGGCAGAGTTTATGGAGCTCGGTAACGCGTTACTGGTGGCAACAGGCGCATTTTGGGAAGGCATAGATGTTAGAGGTGACGCGCTGAGCTGTGTTATCATCGACAAATTACCGTTTACCGCACCCGATGACCCATTATTGAAGGCTCGCATCGAAGATTGTCAGTTAAAAGGCGGCGATCCGTTTTCACAGGTTCAAATACCCGATGCAGTGATTACACTTAAGCAGGGAGTCGGGCGGTTAATACGAGACAAGAAAGACAAAGGTGCGTTGATCATCTGTGACAACCGCTTAGTGACGCGAGAGTATGGTGGCGTGTTTCTCGCCAGCTTACCGCCTATTCCGCGTACGCGTGATTTGGCTGTGGTGAGCAACTTTCTTGACCATATTTCAGATTAGAAACAACCAACAAAATTTAGAGATTTCAATGAGCGCAAAGATTCTTGCCCTAGATACGGCTACAGAGAACTGTTCTGTAGCGCTTTTAGTCGATGACCAAGTGTATGTTCGTAGTGAAGTTGCACCGAGGGATCACACCAAAAAGATCTTACCTATGGTGGACGAAGTACTAAAAGAAGCGGGACTTACCTTGAACGACTTGGATGCCTTGGCGTTTGGTCGTGGTCCTGGCAGTTTTACTGGGGTTCGTATCGGTATTGGTATTGCGCAAGGTTTAGCGTTTGGCGCAGAACTGCCTATGATTGGCGTATCTACCCTTGAAACGATGGCGCAAGGCTGTTTCCGTAAGCATGAAGCTCAACATGTCGCGTGTGCGATTGATGCACGTATGAGTGAGGTCTATTGGGGACGCTTTGCTCGTCAAGAAGACGGTAGCTGGCTGCAAGTGGATCCTGAGTGTGTGATTCCACCTGCGCTTCTCGCTGAAAACAGTCAAGCGGATGAGCACGTTTGGCATACTGCAGGGACGGGTTGGGACGCGTATTCAGAGCTATCAGCGCTTAAATTTGAGCGTACTGGCAGCGAAGTTCTTTTCCCAGACGCAGAAGATATTGTTCAACTGGCGAAACTGGAATGGCTAAAAGGCAACACGGTGGATGCAGAAGAGGCGAGTCCGACTTACCTGCGTGACAAGGTTGCTTGGAAGAAGTTACCCGGTCGCGAATAAACAACATAAGCGGATAGTATGGTTTCAATTAACGGATTACCTCCTTCGGTCAATGGTCCCAATCGAACCAATAAGACCAACAAAAAGAACGAGGTTAAGAAGTCACAGCAGAAAGACCCAGTAGGACAGCCATCGAAGGTGGCGAATGCTGTGGCGCATACTATCCGCCAAGTAAGCGAATCAGAAGTACACAAAGCTCAGATCCAATATGATCTCCCTGAAGGGAAAGGTCGTAAAGCGATGGAAGAGTACATGAACGTGATGAATCAAACGAAACGTGATGAACTCTCCTCCATGCTAGGTGTCGATATCTATATCTAGTTTCACTTCTTAGTCTTGGTGGTCGTTATGACTAACAGTATGTTTTATCGCCGATTTTTCTCCAAGGTCATGGTTCTTGCTGGCGTACTATTATTGAGTGCGTGTAGCTCTCTTCCTGAGTCGTTAAAAACCGATAACACCAATCTGATTACCGATTACAGTCAATGGCAATCAAATACAGCCAGCAATGGTGAAGTTAGGTTGGGTGGCGTGATTGCGAAAGTGACCAATCTTGAAAATCAAACCCGTGTTGAAGTGGTCAATTTGCCGATCAATTCAACCGGCAGGCCAGACATTGATATGGAGCCCCAGGGGCGCTTTGTCGGTTACATCAGCGGATTTGCAGACCCGGTTACTTTGTCGGAAGGTCGTTTGATTACTCTGCTAGGCCAATCGGCTGGCCGGGAAGAGAATCAGGTCGGTGACTATAGCTACGATTTCCCTGTGATGAAGGTGAAAGGTTTCCATTTGTGGCGCATCGAAGAAACCGTGGTCACTAACGATTTTGATAGCCATTTCTATCCTTGTCGCACGCTTTATTGTCAGGATCTTCGCTTTGGAACGAGGCGAGCGAAAGTGATACAGGAAGTCAGGTAATGTTTGAGAGTAAACGCTATCCACTCCATGAGGGGTTTCTTGAGGCTGTGGAGTATGGCAACAGCAAAACGGCCGATATATCGGTCGTTTTTTTGCATGGTTGGTTGGATAACGCCGCGAGTTTCTTTCCCATTCTAGAGGGATTACACCAAGCCGCGCCAAAGCTACACCTCTGCGCAATCGATTTACCTGGTCATGGCCTTTCAAGTCATAAAAGTTACGGCAATTTCTATCCATTTCACGACTATATTGACGATATTTACCAGCTTTTGGTTAACTTCTCGCCAAACAGAATAGTGTTAGTAGGGCATTCGCTTGGTGCTTTGGTCGCAAGTTGTTATAGTGCCGCCTTTCCTGAACAAGTCAGTGGGTTAGTTCAGATAGAAGGTTATGGACCTTTGGCTGAAGAAGAAAGCCAAACCGTCTCTCGATTAAGGGATGGTGTGCTCAGTCGACAAAGGCTCCGTAGAAAACCAGCAAGAGCATTTGCATCACTACAAGATGCCATTGAGAGAAGGGCGAAGGTCAATCACCTATTGCCACAACAGATCGCTCCGATAGTGACTCGAGGGGTGGTTGAACGCGACTCTCAATGGTACTGGCGACATGATATCAAGCTGCAAAGCCAGTCTTTATATCGAATGTCGTGGCAACATGCGCACTCCATTCGTCAACACATCACCTGTCCTCAGGTGGTCATATTAGGCGAGCAAGGTTTTTCTCATTTGCAGAGTTTTCGACAAGATGCGTCTGAAGCGATTCAAATTGAATTGGTCGCAGGCGGGCATCATTGCCACCTACAATCTCCAGTTAGAGTAATTGACCTAATCTTTGGCTTAGTTAACAAAATTTAAACAAGTGTTTGGCTGTTTCGTGCTCCAACACTTTGCCTGTGGTGTAATAGTCGGCAATAAAAAACACGGCGTTTCGTCGACAACTGCCCGCTTATTTTCGAGGAGTATTACCGTGGATAAACCTTGGTTATCACGTTATCCAAGCGATGTGCCTGAGCACATCAACCCAGATCAGTATCCATCACTGGTTGAGATGTTCGAACAATCAGTCCAAAAATACGCTGACCAGCCTGCATTCATGAATATGGGTTCGGTAATGACATTCCGTAAGCTTGAAGAGCGCAGCCGAGCATTTGCCGCTTATCTGCAAAACGACCTCAAGCTTAAGAAAGGTGACCGAGTTGCGCTAATGATGCCAAACCTGCTGCAATATCCAGTAGCGCTGTTTGGTGTCTTACGCGCAGGTTTGATCGCGGTAAACGTGAACCCACTCTACACACCACGTGAGCTGGAGCATCAGCTGAACGACGCTGGCGCTAAAGCGATTGTTATCGTATCGAACTTTGCCAATACACTGGAGCAAATCGTTGATAATACGCCAGTTAAACACGTGGTTCTGACCAGTCTTGGTCAGATGCTGCCACGCGCCAAAGGTACGATTGTCGATTTCGTCGTTAAATACGTGAAAGGCATGGTACCTAAGTACGATTTGCCAGGTGCGATTTCAATGCGTAAAGCACTGCGTAAAGGTCGTCGTCTACAGTACGTGAAACCATTTATGTCCGGCGAAGATATTGCCTTCTTGCAGTACACAGGTGGCACTACTGGGGTGGCAAAAGGCGCGATCCTGACTCACCGCAATATGATTGCCAATGTGATGCAAGCCAAAGGTGCCTACGGACCAGTATTGTCTGAAGGCCGTGAGCTGGTGGTTACAGCACTTCCGCTTTACCACGTTTTTGCTTTAACGGTGAACTGCTTGCTGTTCATTGAGATGGGTGGTAGTAACCTGTTGATCACCAACCCACGTGATATTCCGGGCTTTATCAAAGAGCTACAGAAATACCCATTCACTGCGATTACTGGTGTAAACACGCTTTTCAATGCTTTAGTGAACAACGAAGACTTCCACGAGCTTGATTTCAGCAACCTGAAACTTTCTGTTGGTGGTGGTATGGCAGTGCAGCGTGCGGTTGCTGACCAGTGGCAGAAAACCACAGGTATTCACTTGCTGGAAGGTTACGGTCTAACCGAATGTTCACCACTGGTCACGGGTAACCCATACGACTTGACTCAATACACGGGTGCCATCGGTCTACCAGTACCGTCGACAGAAGTTCGTATCGTCGATGATGAAGGCAAAGAGCTACCGATTACCGAAGTGGGTGAGCTTCAAGTTCGTGGTCCACAGGTGATGCAAGGTTACTGGCAGCGTCCGGAAGCAACCAAAGAAGTGATTGACGCCGACGGTTGGCTATCAACCGGTGATATCGTTAAGTTTGACGACGAAGGCCTTATCCATATCGTTGACCGTAAGAAAGACATGATCCTTGTGTCTGGCTTCAACGTCTATCCAAACGAGATTGAAGATGTGGTCGCGTTGCACGGCAAAGTGCTTGAAGTGGCGGCGATTGGTCAGGAACATCCAGTCTCGGGAGAAGTCGTGAAGGTGTACGTTGTGAAACGTGACCCAAGCTTAACCAAAGACGAAGTGATCACTCACTGTCGCCAGCATCTGACTGGCTACAAAGTGCCTAAACTTGTTGAGTTCAAAGAAGACTTACCAAAAACGAATGTAGGTAAGATTCTGCGCCGTGAATTGCGCGAAGAGAACGAAGCAAACCTAGCAAAAACTCAGCAAAGCTAACTAGCCGAGCAGAGTTAAAACAGAAATGATAGAATGCCGACAATCCCTTGTCGGCATTTTGTTTTCCGGCGTATTTAACTTCACAGCGAGAACTTAGTGAATTATCAAATCATCACCCAATCGGAACAATTAGAAACGGTCTGTTTGCAGGCAAGAGATACCGACATCGTTATGCTGGATACCGAGTTTGTTCGTACGCGAACGTTCTATCCTCAGCTCGGTTTGATTCAGCTTTATGACGGCCAGACATTATCCTTGATTGACCCGACAACCATCGAAGATATGAGTGCTTTCGAACAGCTGTTGAAAGACACCTCTGTCCTTAAAGTGTTGCACGCGTGCGGTGAAGATTTGGAAGTGTTCCAGAATAGCTTTGGTTGTTTGCCTTACCCTATGGTAGACACGCAAGTAATAGCGGCGTTTTTGGGGCATGGTCTATCAACCGGCTTCGCTTCACTGGTGGAGTCTTACCTGAGCGTTGAACTGGACAAGAGTGAGTCGCGCACCGATTGGTTGGCAAGACCACTGACCACGAAGCAGTTGGAATACGCCGCGGCTGACGTTTACTATCTCTACCCACTGTTTGAGAAGCTAGAACAACAAGTGACAGAAGCAGGCTGGTGGGAAGCGGCGCAGCAAGAGAGTGATTTGCTGGCGGCGAAACGTGTGAAAAATGTCGACCCAGACAACGCGTACCTTGATATTAAGGGCGCTTGGCAGCTTAAACCGAGTGAGCTAGCAATACTCAAGCCTTTGGCAACTTGGCGCTACAAAGAAGCAATTCGCCGAGACTTGGCTCTGAACTTTGTTTTTAAAGAAAACGACCTGTTAATGGTTGCGCGTTTGGGGATTCAAAATCGCCAACGTATGGAGCAAGAAGGCATCGACCCACGTTCGGTTGGTCGCCACTCAGCGCGAATTATCTCTATCGTCAAAGCGGCTAAAAACATTCCGGCTGAAGAGTATCCAGCGAAAATAGAGCGCTTGATGGATATGCCGAGTTATAAGCAGCTGTTCAAAAAGCTAAAAGATGAAGTCAAACACGCATCGCAGTCATCGGGTTTGGCGACGGAGTTTTTAGCCTCGAAGAAGCAATTAAATCAGTTCATCAGCTGGGTATGGAGAAAAGACCGTGACCCTTCAAGGTTGCCGGATTTGATGCAGGGCTGGCGCTTAGAGTTACTCGGCGAAAAGCTCAATAAAATGATTTAACGAAAGGCTCCGACAGGAGCCTTTTTTATCTCGCCGATTCACAATGTTATGTATGGCGAGATAAGTAATACCAATCGTAGTAAATAACTGCTCATTCTAGCTTGTTAAAACACTCGATAACTGCGTTGAAATTTTTGATTGTAGAATAACTACTTATCGAAAAATTTTGCCTTGTTCTCAAGTGTTTTTCCGACGCTATATCTGATCATTTACTTACTGTGATTGGTATATGTTTTATTTTTGTTGCAGTTTGGTTAATGTTGTCAGTAAGGGATAGGAGATTGACAATGTTAATTAGGTTATGGATTTGCTTGTGGCTGCTGGTTGCATCTCTTTCTTCATGGGCTGAAACGGTAGTTATCACCTCTTTCCCGGAAAACTTTTATTCTCAAGTCTCTCAGCAGTTTAAACGTGAGTATCCTAGTTCCGACATACGCTTCATTAATAAGAAAACCCCAGCACTGATCGCGCATTTCATGCAGAAACGCCAGCCTGAGCCAGACTTGGTATGGGTTTCGTCATCCGATGCGATGGCGCTGATGCAGCAGGCGGGTTATATCCAAACACCGGTGACATTTGCATGGTCTGAGTTTGGTTTTTTTTGGCATCAAGATGCGCTCACAAGCGACAACTTGCCGCAACCCGATAGTTGGGAAACACTGCTTTCTCCCCAGTTTGAAGGCAAAGTCGCGCTCAGTGCGCCGTCGCGATCGGGGACTAACCACATCGTGATCGAGCTGATATTACAGCAATACGGCTGGCAAGAGGGGTGGGCGCTAATCGCACAACTGAGTGGCAATTTAGCGACCATTACCGCTCGCAGTTTTGGTGTGCGTCAAGGCATTATCAAGCAGCGTTTTGCCGTTGCGCCTGTGGTGGACTTCTTCTACAAAAACGCTAAGGGCGAAGGCGAGAACGTCGGTTATGCGGCGCTGCCTAACACGCCACTGGTTCCCGCTCAAATTGCGTTAAGCGCCAATACTCAACAAGCTACGACCGCCCAACAGTTTATTGATTTTTTACTCGGAGACAGCGGGCAGCGTCTGCTCTCTTCTCCTTCGCTGAGTCGTCTGTCGCTTAAGCAAGCGGCTAACCAAAGTCAGCGCTCAACGAGTCGCTTTGACCAACAACTTTCCGCTGAACGCTATCATCTGGTCAATCGCTTGTTCGATGCGTTTGTCACCGAACGTTTAACCTCTTTGCAAACCTTTTGGCACGCGTGGCACGAGTTAGACAGACGTGAATTGAACACTGAACAGCGCAATGAGTTACAGCAAATCTTTCGCCAAGTGACTCAAATCCCGATTGATGAATCCGTCGCGCGAGACCCGAAATTAAACCAAGAATTAAGCCCGAATAATCGTTATAGCAACTTCTATCAGCGATTAACCTCTCAGTGGCAAGAACAGCTAACTCAAAGCCTCAATGATGCGATTGAACGTGTCGAGCGTTTGAGTTTGGATGTCACTAAGGATGGTCAGTGATGAAAAAACGGCACAGTATCGCGACCAAGATTTTTTTGCTGTTCGCGTTGTCAGGTGGTATTGCGGGTGGGGTTGTGTTGATTAACTTTTTCACCTTCTATCAGGTGGCGGACAGCGTTGAAGTGACGGTGCATGAGCACTTGCCCGTTCTTACGTCTGCAGCGAAAATTGCCCATATTGGCGGTATGATCACTACAGATGCGTCAAAACTGGCGTCAGCGGATTCGGTGCTGGCGCTGACTCGAGCACAAGTTAACCTTAAAAAAAGCTTACCGATCCTAACCGAGTTGGCTCAGTCGGGTTTAACCGATAATCGGCGTAATGAGTTGCAGGCGTTGGTTGAGTCTCTTGAGGTCAATGTCGCCAACTTATTTGCCAACAGTCAGGAAAAGCTCAAACTGCGAGAGCGTCAGGATCAACTGCGCCAACAGCTGCATTGGCTGCAAATCGATTTTGTCGATGAGGTAGCGCCGCTTACCGCAGAGAGCCAATACAACCTCGCACAATTGGTGTTTGGTTTTAAGGGCACTCAGTCGCTCAGTGACAGGGAGTTAGATCAGTTAGCTGCCGAAGCCAATATTCAGGCTCAGCTACTCAAGTTTGAGGCCGATGTGAATTTGGTGCTGGATCTACTGCAACGTGTGCCTTTGTTCAGCTCACGCAACGATGTACTGGCTGCCCAGAGTATGATCGATGAGAACATGCACGCGATCGAGACGCAAATCTCTGTACTAAAAAGCAACCCGAGCACCATTACATTGCGGCAAATGGCGCAGAGCCTAGAAGAACACGTGAGCGGCTCTGATAATGCGTTAGACCGAAGCCTGCGAGTATTAGTGCTTGATGAGCAAAACCAGACATTGTTGGAAGATAACCGCCAGCTTATTCAACGCATCAAGTTGATCATCGACCAAGCCATTGTCGATGCTGAAACCGCGAACCGAGAGACCACCACTGAGCTAACCAAAACGCTAGACAACAGTCGAACTCAACTGACGTTAGCTCTGTTGGGCATACTAACGCTATTAGTGTCGATGGCGTGGTACTTGAAATATCACATCCTGCATCGCCTCGCTTATGTACTTCGAAGCATGCGCCACCTAGCGGAAGGTCAACCGCAAAGTATGATTCATGTATCCGGTAAAGATGAAGTCGCGTCTTTGGCGGATGCGACCAACTTGTTTAACTATCAGTCGCAAGAATTGCGTCGTTATACCGAAACGTTAGAAGCTACCAACCAAAAGCTGGTGGTCGAAATTCAGCAGCGTAAACAAGCTGAGCAAACCCTCAAAGATACCCAAGATGAGCTGATTCAAGCGGGGAAATTGGCGGTGCTTGGGCAGTTAACTACGGGTATCGTACACGAGTTTAGTCAGCCTCTGGCGGCGATTCGCTCTAATACTTACTTAGCTGAGCAGTATATTGTTAACGACGATGTGGCCAAAGCGGGTGATAAACTCATTAAAATCAACAATATCACTGACCGTGCGACCAAGCTGTGTCAGCACTTAAAATCGTTTGCACGCAAAGCCGATGACTACAATCAAACCGTTAAGTTGCGCCCTGTGATTGAAAACGCATTGGAGCTGTTTACTGAAAACATCCCGCCTTCATGGGTTGAACTTAATGTCGATGCTAATTTGCAGGTGCTAGCAAACGAAGTTCGCTTGGAGCAAGTGATGGTCAACTTGCTCAGCAACAGTATTGAAGCGCTGGAGCGAGTTGACGGACGAGATGAGCCGAAGATTTGTATTAATGCTGAGCAAAACGATGATGAAGTTGAAATCAAAGTGATCGATAACGGCTGCGGCATCGAAAACTCCCAACTCAAACAGATTTTCGAACCCTTTTTTACTACCAAGGACGTGGGGAAAGGGTTAGGACTGGGCATGTCTATCACGCACAATATTATTCAAGACTTTGGCGGAAGCATCCAGGTCACATCGCAAGTTAACCAAGGAACGGAGGTGACGATATGTCTCAAGCATCCATCATTCTCGTCGAAGACGACAAAGAACTCAGAGAAAGCTTAAGTGAAATCCTCGAACTGAATGGTTTTCGCGTTAACGCTTTCCCTTCGGCAGACAAAGCGTTGCCCTGCATCAGTTATGGTTGTGACGCGACGATTGTCTCGGATATACGTATGCCCAATATGGACGGAGTGACGTTTCTAGAGCATATCCGACAAATCGATGAGGAAATCCCGGTCATCTTGATCTCAGGTCATGCAGATATCGAAACCGCGTTGCAGTGTATTAAGCTCGGCGCGTTCGATTTTGTTGAAAAGCCACTGCGGCCGGAACATTTAATCGGGCTCGTCACTAAGGCAAGCCAGCACCGCCAACTGACGTTAGAGAACCGCCGATTAAAGCAGAGCTCACGTCGACAGATATCACTCGATGAAGTATTGCTCGGACAGTCTGAAGCGATGGTGAAGCTCAAGCAGCGTCTGATTACTCTAGCGAATGCCGACGTTAACATCGTGATCAATGGTGAAACTGGGACAGGTAAAGAGAAGATTGCCCGAACGCTGCACGCGCAGTCAGAGCGTAAAGATAAGCCGTTTGTTGCGATCAACTGCGGTGCGATGCCTGAAAACCTAATCGAATCGGAACTGTTTGGACATGAGCAAGGCAGCTTTACTGGTGCGAGTAAAAAGCGCATTGGTAAAATTGAGTACGCGTCTGGCGGGACGTTGTTTCTTGATGAAATAGAGAGCATGCCACTATCTGCGCAAATTCGTCTGCTGCGTGTGATTCAGGAAGGAGAGTTGGAACGTGTTGGCAGTAACCAGTTGGTACATGTGGATCTGAAAGTGCTGTCTGCCTCGAAAGAAGACCTTTTGGCGTTGTCGCAAAAAGGCGGTTTTCGTCAGGACTTATATTACCGTTTGAGCGTGGCTAGCTTGGATATTCCGCCGCTTAGAGAGCGAAAAGACGACATCCCGCTGCTGTTGAGCCATTTTATTCACGAGTCAGAATCGCGTTTAGGAAAGAAAGCACCGCCGTTATCACCGCTGCATTTTCAGCAGTTAATTGCCCACGACTGGCCGGGAAACGTGCGCGAGTTAATGAATGAAGCCGACCGCATTGCGCTTGGGATCTCTGACCTCATCAATGTAAGCAACAAACCAGAATGTACCAGCTTAGCTCACCAGTTAGCGCAGTTTGAGTTGCAAGTACTGCATCACGCACTGGCAAGGTTTTCAGGCCATATTGGTGATACCGCTGAGCACTTGGATATCCCACGCAAAAACCTCTATTTAAGAATGAAAAAATACGGTTTGAAGCGCGAAGAGTATGCCAATGAAGATGACCCTGAAGAGTAGGTCGTTTTTGACATACCGTGAGACGCGTTTAGTCTGTATTTGACCTAGTTTGAAATAAGTGGTTTTTATAAGGCATTGAAATATAACGGGTTAACATTTTCATAACATTGGCATGCCGTTTGATTTATCTAGAGGAAGAGTCTGAGCTCTTTACCTCTACAACAATACGGAGTGCAACATGAAACAAGGAAATAAACTACTCTCTCTGACGCTGGCCGTGAGTTTCGCGCTAGGCACTAGCTCTGCGTTTGCAATGTCTGATAAAAATCTGGTTGTAGTAACGTCATTCCCAACCGACGTTACAGATGTCTACAAAACGGCATTTGAGAAAAAGTACCCTGAAGTCAAAGTAGAAATCCTGTCGAAGAAGACCACCGCAGGGATTAAATACCTACAAGAAACGGCTTCGAACAACAAATCTGACATCTTTTGGGCATCAGCACCGGATGCGTTTGAAGTACTAAAAGATAACCAACTCCTCGCTCAATATACCTCTTCAGTGGCGGGCATTCCTGACAAAGTTGGCTCTTTCCCAATCAACGACCCTGACGGTTACTACAAGGGTTTTGCGCTGTCAGGTTACGGCATCATGTGGAATGAGCGTTACATGAAAGCGAAGAAGCTGCCGATACCAAAAGAGTGGGAAGATCTGGAAAACCCGATTTACCACAAACATATTGGTATGTCGGCACCGTCGCGCTCAGGTACCACGCACCTAACCGTTGAAGCGATTTTGCAAGGTAAAGGTTGGCAAGAAGGTTGGGCGACGCTGAAATCGATCTCGGGTAACTTCAAGACCGTTACAGAGCGCAGTTTTGGTGTACCAGATGGCGTAAACAGTGGTTCATTTGGCTTGGGTATCGTTATCGACTTCTTTGGTTTGTCTTCCAAGGCAACAGGTTTCCCGGTGGACTTCCATTACCCAACTGTGACGGCTCTGGTTCCTGCTAACGTCGGCAAAATCAAAAATGCGCCAAATGACGAAGCCGCGAGCGCGTTTATCGACTTCTTACTCTCTGAGCAGGGCCAAGAGTTGCTGCTTGATAAAAAGATTCAACGTCTTCCCGTAAACCCTGCGGTGTACGCAAGTACGCCTGAAGGCTTCCCGAATCCATTTACGGGTCAGAAACTCGGTACTGTGGACTTTGACCTTGAACTGTCTAAGTCGCGCTACAACGTCGTGAACAGCTTGTTTGACGTGATGATCACTTACCGTTTGGATGAACTAAGAGAAGCGACCGATGCAATTGCTGAAGCTGAGCAAAAAGCGAAGAAAGCGAATAACTCGGAAGCGTTGGAGTTAGTCAGTCAAGCGAAGGCGTTAATCAATCAAATGCCAATCACTGCTGAACAAGCTAGCGATCCTGAGTTCGCGGCGATCTTCACCAAAAAACGTAAGAAAAAGACCGACAGTGTTGGCGCTCGCCAAGCTGAAGTTGAACAAGATTGGGACAACAAAGTCGTGGCAAATTATAAGCAGGCGACTGAGTTAGCAGAAAAAGCGCTCGATATTTTGTAATCCTCCTTACTCCCCCTTTCTTAACGAGAGAGTGCCGCGATTTGCGGCGCTCTGGGGGCTTTTTAACCATGAATAATGGAGAACTCCAATGAGTAGCGTTTCTCTACCTCAATCGAGTAAAACCGCAGGCAAGGAAAATAGCGGCTGGTTAAAGAAAATCAGAGAGGACTGGGGTCTTTACCTCAGCGCTGTGATTATCGGCTTATTCATTTTGGTCTTCTTGTTTGTTCCTGTAATTAAGGTGATTTTCGTTGCCTTTCAGGATAGTGAAGGCAGCTTATCGCTAGTTAACTTTCAAGACTTCTTTAGTTCGAGCCTGTTCCAAGAATCATTTTTTAACTCGTTTTACGTGGCGTTTATGTCGGTGATCGTTGCGTCGATTATCGCTATGCCGTTGGCGTACTTCACGAGTCGTTTCCAGTTCAAAGGGACGGTGCTTATCCAAACGCTGGGTATCGTGCCGTTGATCATGCCACCGTTTATCGGTGCGGTCGCGATGCAGCTATTGTTTGGTGAGAACGGCACCATGAACCTCCTGCTCGATGAATATTTTGGATTCACTATTCCGATTATGGAAGGGTTGAACGGGGTTATCTTCGTTCAGAGTGTTCACTATTTCCCGTTTATCTTGATTAACTTGTCTGCTGCGCTGCAGAACATTGACCGCTCAATGGAAGAATCTGCGCAGTCGTTAGGTTCATCGGGCATCAAATTGTTCCGCAAGATTGTACTGCCGTTGGCGATGCCGGGTTATGTCGCTGGGGCGTCTTTGGTGTTCGTTAAAGTGTTTGATGATTTGGGTACGCCACTACTGCTTAATGTTAACAACATGCTTGCACCTCAAGCGTACCTACGTATCTCGTCTGTCGGTATTTCTGACCCGATGGGTTACGTCATTTCGGTCATCTTAGTCGCATTCTCTGTGTTCGCATTGTGGGTCTCATTCCTTGCGCTGCGAGGTAAAGATTACTCAACGACGCAGAAAGGTGGTGGCGGTCTATCCAAACGTGAACTGCGTCCGGCTGAAATGGTGGGTTGCTACGCGGTGATCGCTTTAATCTTAATGCTGGTACTGGCGCCGCACTTCGCGTTGCTACTGTTGTCGTTTGGTACCATTTGGTCTTTCAGCCCATTACCAGATGCTTACACCCTGGAACACTACTCGACGGCGATTACTCAAGCGTCTGACTTTATTACCAATACGCTGCTGTATGCCGGTCTTGCTGGCATTATCGATGTGGTGCTCGGTACTGCGATTGCTTACCTAGTGTGGCGAACCAAAATGGTTGGTCGCAAATGGCTGGACTTTGGCGCAATGGCCGCACTGGCGGTGCCTGGGGTGGTATTGGGTATCGGTTATTTACGTACATTCTACGACGTTGATTTACCGTTCGTTGGCTCTTCAATGGCGACGTGGTGGGGCATCATCGTGATTGCACTTGCGGTAAGACGTCTTCCTTATGCATTACGCTCTTGTGTCGCAGCGCTGCAGCAAGTGAGCCCTTCACTTGAGGAAGCGTCAGAGAACTTAGGTGCAACGCGCGCGACCACGATTAGAAAAATCGTCGTGCCATTAATGGCTGCCGGGATTCTCGCGGGTTTTGTTACCGCGTTTGCCACCGCAGCGGTTGAGCTGTCGGCAACCATCATGCTGGTCTCACAAGAATCAGACGCGCCATTGGCGTACGGCTTGTACTTGTTTATGCAGAGTGCAGCGGGTCGAGGTCCAGGTGCCGCATTGGGCGTTATCGCGGTTCTTATTGTCGGACTCGCGACTTACGTTTCTCACACAATTGTTGAACGTACGCGTCAGGCGCACGGACTGAAAAGTCAATAACAGAAGGATTTGAAAATGAGTTTAGTAAATACAGAGCAAGTAGGCATCTCAATTGAGAATTTAACTCTGTCTTTTGGCGATACTGAAGTTTTGAAGGGCGTGAATCTCGATATCAAACCCGGTGAGTTCTTTGCCTTTCTAGGACCTTCGGGGTCGGGTAAATCGACCCTGCTTCGCGCCATCGCAGGTTTTGGCCCCACACCACAGGGTAGGATTCTGCTCGGCAAAGAAGACGTTATTTCACAGCCGCCCTGGAAGCGCAATGTCGGTATGGTGTTCCAGAGCTACGCCTTGTGGCCCCACATGACAGTAAGACAAAACGTCGCCTACGGTTTAGAAGAGCGCAAGGTTGCAAAACCAGAGATCAAACGCCGCGTTGATGATGCGCTCCATTTGGTTGGTCTGCACCATCTCGCTGATCGTAGACCGTCACAGTTATCAGGTGGTCAGCAGCAGCGTGTCGCGATTGCGCGTACCGTGGTGGTTGAACCGCGAGTTCTGCTTCTCGATGAGCCGCTGTCTAACTTGGATGCGAACTTGCGAGAACAGATGCGTCGTGATTTGCTGGAACTGCAACGACAACTAGGGCTTACGACGATTTTCGTTACCCACGATCAAGAGGAAGCCAATACCATCTCTGACCGTATTGCTGTATTGGACCAAGGGGTTATCCAGCAAGTTGGCGCGCCAATGGAATTGTATGACAACCCATCGAACAAGTTCGTCGCGGATTTCTTAGGTACGGCAAACGTGCTAAACGGCCACGTTGAAAAAACGCCGTATGGCAGTCACTTTGTCTCTGATAATGGCATCCACTTCCCGTATGCAGCGAAAGAACAGCAAGACTTATCGCTTATCTTCCGTCCGCAAAGTCTGGGCATTTGCCATGGTGCAGCCGAGGAGGGGACGATTCAGTTAGAAGGTAAGGTGATGCACCGAGAGTTCTTAGGCCATTTGGTGCGCTACGGTATCGATGTCGGTGGCGAGATGTTAATGGTGGATGACCCGCATTTGCGGGGAGCCCAACACTATTCAAACGGTTCGACGATACGTGTTGCGCTAAAGCCAGACGAAATCGTCGCATTAAGCCAGTAACAAAAAAGGGCTTCCATTTGGAAGCCCTTTTTCTTCAATCAGAGATTAACCAGCCAGTACATCAGTTGCAACTTTGTAGCTTGGGTCTTCTTTGACGTTGATTTCAACTAAGCTGCCCGCTTTATGTAGCAGTGCGCGACAGTCTTGGCTCAAGTGGCGTAAATGCAGTGTTTTACCCTGAGTGGCGTAACGCTCTGCGAGTGTTTCGATCGCTTCAATCGCAGAGTGGTCAGTTACGCGTGAGTCTGCGAAATCGACGATAACGTCTACCGGATCGTTTTGAGCATCAAAAATCTCTAGGAAGTTTGCTACTGAGCCAAAGAATACTGGGCCGTGGATTCTGTATTCCTTTGAACCTTCTTCATTGGTACGCGTATCTGCGTAGATGTGTTTCGCGTGTTGCCATGCGAACATCAGCGCCGATGCGATAACACCAACAAATACTGCGATAGCAAGGTCAGTCATAACCGTTACCACAGTTACCAATACGATAACAAAGAAGTCTTGTTTTGGTACGCGGCGTGCCAGTTTGAATGTTGCCCATTCGAACGTGCCGATAACAACCATAAACATAACACCAACCAGTGCTGCGAGTGGAATCATCTCAATTAGCGCTGAAGCAAACAGGATGAACATCAGTAGCATTACCGCTGCAACGATACCAGACAGACGGCCACGACCACCTGAGTTTACGTTGATCATTGATTGTCCGATCATTGCACAACCACCCATCGCGCCAAATACTGAACAAGTCATGTTTGCCATGCCTTGACCAATACATTCACGGTTAGACTGACCACGAGTATTGGTCATCTCATCTAGAACCGTCAGGGTTAGTAGTGACTCAATCAAGCCGATCGCCGCAAGAATGATCGCGTAAGGCAGAATGATTTGCAGTGTCTCTAGTGATAGTGGTACTGCTGGAATAGAGAAGGTTGGCAGTGAGCCAGCAAGCGTTGCCGCTTCATCGCCAGACATAGTACGCAGGAAGTCGACAACTGTGCGTGTTTCAAGATCCAAACCCACAACCAGTGCTGTAACAGTCACAATCGCAACCAACGATGATGGTACTGCGGTAGTGAACTTAGGTAAGAAGTGGATGATTGCCATAGTCAGTGCAACAAGCCCTAGCATAAGCATCATTTGGTCTTGAGGTAGCCAAGTAAGCATGCCGTTGATGTCAGGGGCTTTAAACTGTCCAAGCTGGGCAAGGAAGATAACGATCGCTAGACCGTTTACAAAGCCGATCATTACTGGGTGTGGCACGATGCGAATGAATTTACCCAGTTTGAATATACCTGCTGCAATCTGCAAGATACCCGCCAGCATGATTGCTGCGAATAGGTATTGAACGCCGTGGCTCGCAACCAGCGATACCATAACAACAGCCATCGCGCCTGTTGCACCAGAGATCATACCTGGGCGGCCGCCGAAAATAGAAGTGACAAGACCAACGATGAAAGCCGCGTAAAGGCCAACCATAGGGTCAACACCAGCGACGAAGGCGAATGCTACCGCTTCAGGAACCAATGCGAGTGCAACGGTTAGACCTGACAGCACATCATTTTTTACAGAGTGCTTAGAAAATTGTGGAAATTCAAACATGCTTGCTCAGTTTTGCTAAGTATTTAAATGTATTCTGAAAAACGGCCCTGAAATTCCATGAGCAAAAATGCGATATAAAAGAGCGGATAAAACAAAGCGTTTGTTTCAGATCGAGTCGGCGAATGCTACCGAAAAGTGTGATTAAGTTCAAGAATGAACCAAATATTGACCAATATTTGTGATAAATGAATGAAGCACAAATATTTCGCCAATAAAAAAGCAGCCCCTAACAAGAGGGGCTGCTTTCATTTTCTGCTTAGATTAGAAACCTTGCGGCTTTGTCATTGCAGCGCCAGCTTGGCTCTTCGCAACTTGGCTACCTGCGCCTTTCGGCTGGTAACGCTCTTCGCGGAATGGAGCGGCGACGACAGTGATTTCTTTCATCTCTGCTGAACCTGATGCTTTGGTCATTGGTGCTGAAGCTTGACCTTTGAATACAGGTTTCGCTGCTTCAACCACGGTTTCCTCAACTTGTTCAACAACCGCTTCAACCGCTGCTGTTTCTTCAACTGGTGTTGTTTCAGTAACGATCTCTTCAGCAGCGTTCACGACCTCTGCGGTTTCAACTGTTTCAACAGGTGCAACCACTGGCGCTTCGACTGTTTCAGTAGGTTGTTGTGCTACTTCAACTGCAGGCGTTGCCACTTCAGTTTCTACCGCTTCAACCACTGGCTGCTCGCGACGAATGATCACTTTACCCATCGCCATCTCTGGGCAAGCGAAACCACCAAATGCTACTTTAGTTTCTGCTTGTTCAACAGCTGCTTTTTCTGCTTTAGGTTTCGACTTCGGCGCTGGTTTAGTAATGCCGTAACTTGGCATCACTTTACCCATAGCCATCTCTGGAGAGGCTACACCACCTTTACGAAGGCGGAATGGGTTAGGGCGACGGTCACGACCACGGCGACGACGTTGACCACTTGCACGTAGGTGACGCGGAGAACGACGGTTACGACGTTGCTTCGATTGTTCACCTTCTTGTGCTTCTGTATCTACGTTTTGTTCTGTCGTTTCAGCAACGGCTTCCGCTTTTGCTTCTTTAGCAACTTCTTTCGCTTCCGCTTGAGCTTGTTGGTCTTTAACGCGAACTTGCTTAGTCAGCTTACGACGCTGACGGCGCTCTTTCACTTTCGCTGCTTTCTCTTCAGCACGGTTTGGTTTCTCCGTCTGTTGAGCATCAGCGGCTAGTTTTAGACCTTCTTCCGCTACCTTACTCGCTTTCGCGTCGTCACGTTTGTTGCGACGCTCTTGCTTAGGCTTACGGTTTTGTTGTTTACGCTCGCTCGCTGGCTTGTTGTCAGTCGTAGCTTCGTCGCGGTCACGTTGCTGAGGTTTACGCTTGTTATCGCGCTTCTCATCACGCTTCTCATCACGGTTCTCGTTACGGTTATCGCGAGAGTTACGACGACGTTGGTCGTTACGGTTGCGACGGTTGCGGTTGTTGCGCTGGCCTTCTTTCTTCTCTGGCTTGTTCTGTTTCTCTTCTTCTTTTGAAGGTTCAGAGCTAGAGCCAAATAGGAAGCTACCTAGTGCTTTAAACAAACGGCTTACCAGACCTGGTTGAGGTTCAGTTGGTTCTACTTTCTTCTCAACTTTTGGTGCTGGTTTTGGAGTTGGAGCAGACTGCGCAGGAGCGGCAAAACCTTTTAGCGCTGGTTCTTCCAGTTTCTTCGGTTTCGCTTCAGCTTCAGGCACTTCACGACCTTCCGCCTCTTTCATTGCTTCCAGTTTCTTAGGTAGCAAGTAAGAGAGTAGGTCGAACTCTTCACCTTCGCGCACACGAATAACGTCGAAGTGAGGAGTTTCCATATCTGAATTAGGTACAACCGTGATCTTCACTTCTTGAATACGCTCAATGTGGTTCACAGAGCGACGTTTTTCATTCAGAAGGTAAGATGCGATTGGTACCGGCACTACCGCAAGTACTTGTGCAGTGTTGTCTTTCAGTGCTTCTTCTTCAATCAGACGAAGTACAGAAAGCGCAAGAGATTCGTTGTCGCGGACTACACCAGTACCTGTACAGCGAGGACAAATATGGTGACTTGCCTCAGCCAATGAAGGGCTTAGGCGTTGACGAGACATCTCTAGTAGACCAAAGCGCGAGATACGACCGATCTGAACGCGGGCACGATCCATACGGACAGCATCACGCAGACGGTTTTCAACTTCACGCTGGTGGCGTACTGGCGTCATATCGATAAAGTCGATAACCACTAGGCCGCCTAGGTCACGCAGACGTAATTGACGTGCAATTTCATCCGCTGCTTCTAGGTTGGTGTTCAGTGCTGTTTCTTCGATATCGCCGCCCTTTGTTGCACGAGCAGAGTTGATATCGATAGACGTTAGCGCCTCAGTTGGGTCGATAACGATTGAACCACCTGAAGGTAGACGAACTTCGCGTTGGAACGCAGATTCGATCTGGCTTTCAATCTGGTAGTGGCTGAATAGTGGTACTTCACCTTCGTACTTCTTCACTCGGTTAACGAAATCAGGGCGTACGAGGCGAATGTGGTCAAGAGCGCGTTCGTAGATTGTGTTGCTATCGATAAGAATTTCGCCGATATCACGACGCAAATAATCACGAATCGCACGTACAATCACGTTACTTTCTTGGTGAATTAGGAATGGTGCTGGGTTGGCATCAGATGCCTGCTTGATAGCACCCCAGTGGTTAAGGAGAACGTTTAAATCCCACTCAAGTTCTTCTGCGCTCTTACCAACGCCGGCTGTACGAACAATCAGACCCATGCCTTGCGGCAGTTCTAGAGTGCTTAGTGCAGCTTTAAGTTGAGTACGCTCGTCACCTTCGATTCGACGAGAAATACCGCCAGCACGAGGGTTATTAGGCATAAGAACAAGATAACTACCTGCAAGAGAGATAAAAGTCGTTAACGCAGCGCCTTTGCTGCCACGTTCTTCTTTCTCTACTTGTACGATGACTTCTTGACCTTCAGTTAGCACTTCTTTAATGCTTGGACGGCCTTGATAAGTGTAACCTTCAGGGAAGTATTCGCGGGCAATTTCTTTAAGGGGAAGGAAACCGTGTCTTTCTGCACCGTAGTCAACGAAGGCTGCTTCCAGACTTGGTTCGATGCGAGTGATACGTCCTTTGTAGATATTTGCTTTTTTAGATTCATGACCAGGGCTTTCGATATCCAAATCGTACAAGCGCTGACCATCAACCAAAGCAACACGCAACTCTTCTTTTTGAGTTGCGTTAATTAACATTCTTTTCATTGATAAATCTCGTTGTCATTCTGTGTTTTTGCTTGTTGCCGCTGGTTACTTTCACGGTGCCTGATCCCATGGCTTATTTCGGTGCAGCCTCCCGGCTGGAGGGATGCTCTTTGGGCACGTCAGCCTTACAAGCTGTTTTAGGCTTGTAAGCCGCAATGATGGCGGAAAATACTCAACATGAAAGTTAATGCCAATGTCATCGACGAGTTGTTCAGTCTTGCTAGTTAAAGTTATCGATTGCGGCGTAATGAATCATGCAATTAGAGTAACTAGTTAGCTGCAATTTACGCTGTGCGGTCGATAATTTTACTGCGCAATTGATTGATCATCAGATCAATGGCATTCGCATCATGAGTAGGGCAACAAGATTGCTAAGTTCGAAAATGTCTTACGCCGTGTGCTGCATTTTGGTAAATTAGCGGGCTACTCATTAATTTGCTCTAAATTGATTGGCTTTGTTTAAAATGCAACCAAATCAAATATTGCAGGTGAGAACTATAGCAGTACCCAATAAAGTCAGCAATCTGCTTTATTATAAAACGCTAAAAAATCCAATTTTATTTTTGTTAAGTGACTGTATTTTAAGTGTTTAGAAAAGCTTTATTTCGAATTAGTAAATGAGTTGATTGAATTTTGTTCGTAGTTGAACAGAAACTCACTCTAAAAGATAAAATTGCCAGCCTGTTGCGTAGAAAATGTGATTCTACGCAAGGTTGAATGTTAGAATGGCGACATGAGCGAAATTAGAACAAAAGTCCAGTTTGTTGATATCGATGACGATATGGCTGGCCAGCGAATTGACAATTTTCTGCGTAACCAATTGAAAAGCATCCCTAAAAGCATGGTGTATCGTATCGTGCGTAAAGGGGAAGTACGCGTAAATAAGAAGCGCGTAAAAGCCGAGTACAAGCTTCAGGCTGGTGACTTAGTCCGTATCCCTCCGGTGACGATCGAGGAGAAAGCAGAAGAAGTCGCGCCAAGTACCAAACTAAACAAAGTGGCCGAACTGGAAGATAAAATCATCTACGAAGATGACCACGTTCTGATCCTGAATAAGCCGTCAGGAACCGCCGTACACGGTGGTAGTGGTTTGAAGTTCGGTGCGATTGAAGCGTTGCGGGCGTTGCGTCCACAGGCACGCTTTCTAGAATTGGTGCACCGTATTGACCGCGATACATCGGGTATCTTGCTCGTCGCTAAGAAACGCTCGGCGCTGCGTCACCTGCAAGCTCAATTTCGTGAGAAAACGGTTAAGAAGTTTTACTTCGCATTAGTGATGGGGCAGTGGAAGAGCAGTTGCAAAGTGGTGAATGCGCCGCTGTTGAAAAATGAAGTAAACAGCATTGTGCGTGTGAATCCGCAGGGGAAACCGTCGGAAACCCGCTTTAAGATTATTGAGAAGTTTGCCGAAGCGACTTTGGTTCAGGCGAGCCCGATCACTGGTCGAACTCACCAGATTCGCGTTCACACCCAATACACTGGTCACCCGATCGCTTGGGATGACCGTTACGGTGACAGACGTTTTGACGCGTACACCGGCAAGTTAGGTCTGGACCGACTTTTCCTGCATGCGGCTAACATTAAGTTTATTCACCCTGCGACAAACGAGTGGATGGAAATTAATGCACCGATTGAAGCCAAACTTGAAAAGACCTTATCTGGGCTAAGAAAGCAAGGTTAAGTTAATTAGACGTAAAAACGCCGCGACATTCGCGGCGTTTTTTATCCTTAAAGCACGTGCATCCCTTGTTTTTCGAGCATATCGACAAGGTCAATCAGCGGCAAACCCACCAAGGTGTTGGGGTCTTTGCCTTCCAGTTTCTCAAACAGCGCAATGCCTAAACCTTCACTTTTGAAACTGCCGGCGCAGTAATAGGGCTCTTCTTTCTCGACATAGCTTTCGATCTGCTGTTGGCTGAGCGAGCGGAAGTGAACGGAAAAGGTATCCACTTTGATGTCAGTTTCGCCGCTCTCTGTGTTGTGCAGCGCTAGCCCGGTGTAAAACTGAATCGATTTGCCACTTTGCGCGCTGAGTTGTTTGATTGCGTTTTGCTTGTTCAGCGGTTTGCCGATGATTTCACCGTCAATCACACAAACTTGGTCACTACCGATCACCAAACTTGGCTTATCGGTTGGACAAGACTCTGCTTTGCCTTTCGCTAGGCGTTCAACCAATGCGAGAGGTGTTTCGTGCTCTAAAGGTGTCTCATCGCATTGTGGCGACAACGTGATAAAGGGAAGTGCTAGTTTATTGAGCAGTTGCTTACGATAAGGCGAGGTAGACGCTAAAACTAGTTGGTAATTTGGCATTTTTATTTACAATCAAAGGTCGATTGGCATTAGCTTAATCGATCTGGTGGTGGAGTGCCTACCTCTCTCAGTGGTAAGGAAAAAAAGTACAACTTTTTGTCCTTTTCCTTTGACTCTAAACAATTTGGAAGATAGAATTCGCGCCCTATGCAAAAGGTAAAAATACCGCGAACGGTTGATCCGGCAAGAGCGGCTCAAAAGCGACTTGATTTTGATGGTATCATTCAGGTTAGTCTTTTTAAGCGCTTAGAGGAATCGGTCGAAGGCGTTAAACGCGACGCTCAAGTGTCATTGTCATTTGGGTTGGATGAGCAGCGACTCGTTGTTATCTCTGGTAAAGCTAACATCGAAGTTGATTTAGAGTGTCAACGCTGTAACGAGGTTTTCACACATGAGTGTGAAGTCGAATTCACTTATACGCCGTATTACAGCGAAAAAAGTGAAGAAGACGCACCGGAAGAGTACGATTTGGTAGATCCGAACGAGTACGGTGAAATCGACCTAGTACAGTTGGTTGAAGACGAGTTCATTCTAAACTTGCCTCAAATTGCAATGCATGATGAAGCGGACTGTAGCGTTAATTCAGATAATATGGTGTTTGGCGAACTTCCCGAAGAAGTTGTGGAAGAGAAACCGAATCCATTCGACGTTTTAAAAAGCTTAAAGAAGTAATTCTTTAAGGATTAACACAGGAGTAGGGTCCATGGCCGTACAGAAAAACCGTAAAACACGTTCTAAGCGTGGTATGCGTCGTTCACACGATGCCCTAACTACAGCTGCACTTTCTGTTGACGCAACTTCAGGTGAAACTCACCTACGTCACAACGTGACTGCTGAAGGTTACTACCGCGGCAAGAAGGTTATCAACAAGTAAGGTTGACCTTTGCAAAATATAACCGTTGCACTTGATGCAATGGGCGGGGATTTCGGTCCTCGCGTTACAGTGCCTGCCGCCGTGCAGGCACTGTCGCATTTCCCAGAGCTAAAAGTGGTCCTATTAGGTGATCAAACTGCGATCACAACTCAATTATCTATCCTTGGTTATAAGCCAGATGCTCGCTTGAGTATCGATCACTGTGACCGAGTGATCTCCAACTCAGAAAAACCTTCTCTCGCATTAAGAAACAGTAACGGCACGTCTATGGGCTCAGCGATTGATGCTGTAGCACAAGGCAAAGCAGACGCTTGTGTCAGTGGCGGTAACACCGGTGCATTGATGGCGCTATCTCGTTTTCGTCTGAAGCTCCTACCGGGGATTGAAAGACCAGCACTGATATCTGCACTGCCGACGATTTCTGGAAATAAGACTTGGATGCTTGATTTGGGCGCGAATGTGTCCAGTGATGCCGACTCATTATTTCAGTTTGCTGTGATGGGGAGCGCGCTCGCAGAACAGTACTTGCAGCGCCCGCCTAGAGTCGCGATTCTCAATATTGGCGCTGAAGAAATAAAAGGCAACGATCTTGTCAAGCGCTGCGCAGAAATGCTTTCTAGCACCCAATCTGTTAACTTTGTTGGCTATATTGAAGGTAATCAATTGTTACACGATGCCGCAGATGTTGTAGTCTGTGATGGGTTCGTGGGTAATGTGTGCTTAAAAGCTTGTGAAGGTACAGCCCAGCTTTTCATAGATAAGCTGAAATCGAGTATGATCTCCTCATCTATAAAGGGTTGGATTGCAAGAAAATTATTTTCTGGGCTATTTAATGAGCTAAAAACATTGAACCCCGACCAGTATAACGGTGCAAGTTTGCTAGGATTGCGCGGCATTGTCATAAAAAGCCACGGAAGCGCTGACGTAGAAGCGGTTACCAACGCGATTGGTGAAGCTCTGCACGAGGTCAAACGACAAGTACCCAGCCGTATTAGCGATCGTTTGGAAGCGGTTTTACTCGAGAGGCACTATTAGTCTTCATGTATAGCAAAATTTTAGGTACTGGCAGCTACCTGCCATCTCAGGTGCGTACTAACGCAGATTTAGAGAAAATGGTAGATACAAGTGATGAGTGGATCGTAACTCGCACAGGTATTAAAGAACGTCGCATTGCTGCTGAGAATGAAACCGTTGCAGATATGGGGTATATCGCAGCTAAAAACGCTATTGAAATGGCGGGTATTGATAAGAACGATATCGATCTGATCATTGTTGCAACAACCAGCGGTAGCCATACGTTCCCATCATCTGCGTGTCAGGTGCAAGCTAAGCTTGATATCAAAGGCTGCCCTGCGTTTGATTTGGCAGCGGCATGTTCTGGCTTTGTCTACGCTCTTTCAGTTGCAGACCAGCACGTTAAATCGGGCATGTGTAAAAACGTGCTTGTGATTGGCGCAGACGCATTATCAAAAACATGTGACCCAACGGATCGCTCGACTATCATCCTATTTGGAGATGGTGCGGGTGCGGTTGTGGTAGGCGCAAGCGAAGAGCCTGGTATCTTATCGACTCACATCTACTCAGATGGTCGTTTCGGTGAGCTATTAAGCCTAGAAGTTCCTGTGCGTGGTAAAGATGCCGATAAATGGCTTCACATGGCAGGTAATGAAGTATTCAAGGTCGCGGTAACGCAATTGTCGAAGCTAGTTAAAGATACGCTAGCGGCAAACGATATGCACAAATCTGAGCTAGATTGGTTAGTCCCGCACCAAGCAAACTACCGCATTATTTCAGCGACAGCGAAAAAACTGTCGATGTCTCTTGACCAAGTGGTGATCACGCTGGATAGGCACGGCAATACGTCGGCAGCGACGGTTCCGACAGCACTTGATGAAGCGGTACGTGATGGCCGAATTAAACGCGGTCAGAAACTTCTGCTGGAAGCATTCGGTGGTGGTTTCACTTGGGGTTCAGCACTGGTTAAGTTCTAAACCCTACAGAATTTTAAAATTAAGGTGCCTTTTGAGGCATCTTTTCTTTCTTACTTTGGTTAAAGGAAAAGTATATGAGCAAGTTTGCTATCGTATTTCCAGGTCAAGGTTCTCAAGCTGTAGGTATGCTTGCTGAGCTTGGCGAACAGTATGAAGTCGTTAAACAAACTTTCGCGGAAGCGTCTGACGCATTAGGCTACGATCTTTGGGCATTGGTTCAAGATGGACCAGTTGAAGATCTAAACCAAACATTCCGCACTCAACCAGCTCTGCTTGCATCTTCTGTTGCTATTTGGCGTGTATGGCAAGAGCTAGGTCTAGAACAACCAGCAAACCTAGCAGGTCACAGCCTAGGTGAGTACTCAGCACTCGTTTGTGCTGGCGTTATCGACTTCAAAGAAGCGATTAAACTGGTAGAACTGCGTGGTCGTCTAATGCAAGAAGCGGTACCAGCAGGTACTGGTGCGATGTACGCAATCATCGGTCTTGATGATGACGCGATCGCAAAAGCATGTGAAGACGCAGCGCAGGGTGATGTGGTTTCACCAGTAAACTTTAACTCGCCTGGTCAAGTGGTTATCGCGGGTAGCAAAGATGCAGTAGAGCGCGCAGGCGCACTATGTAAAGAAGCAGGCGCAAAACGTGCTCTTCCACTTCCTGTTTCTGTACCGTCTCACTGTGCGCTAATGAAGCCAGCGGCAGACAAGCTAGCAGTTGCACTTGAAGAGATTCAATTCAATACACCTCAGCTGCCTGTTATCAACAACGTAGACGTTGTTGCTGAAACAGACCCTGCAAAAATTAAAGATGCACTAGTACGTCAACTATACAGCCCAGTTCGTTGGACTGAGAGCGTTCAGCTAATGAGCGAGCAAGGCGTTGAGAAACTACTAGAGCTTGGCCCAGGTAAAGTGCTAACTGGCCTAACTAAACGTATTGTGAAGACACTAAGTGGCGCGGCAGTGAACGACATCGCTTCACTAGACGCTGCTAAGTAAACTTTAAGGAACAACAATCATGATGAACCTAGAAGGCAAAATTGCCCTAGTAACTGGCGCAAGCCGCGGTATCGGCCGTGCTATTGCTGAGCTTCTTGTTGAGCGTGGCGCGACTGTAATCGGTACTGCAACATCAGAAGGCGGCGCTGCAGCTATCAGTGAGTACCTAGGCGCAAACGGTAAAGGTCTAGCACTGAACGTAACAGACGTTGAGTCAATTGAAGCGACACTAAAAACCATCAACGATGAGTTTGGTGCTATTGATATCCTAGTGAACAACGCAGGTATCACGCGCGATAACCTTCTAATGCGTATGAAAGATGACGAATGGAACGACATCATCAACACTAACCTAACGCCAATTTACCGCATGTCTAAAGCGGTACTGCGTGGCATGATGAAAAAACGTGCAGGTCGTATCATTAACGTTGGTTCAGTTGTTGGTACTATGGGTAACGCTGGTCAAGCTAACTACGCAGCAGCAAAAGCAGGTGTGATTGGTTTTACTAAATCAATGGCGCGTGAAGTGGCTTCTCGTGGCGTAACGGTTAACACAGTAGCACCAGGTTTTATCGAAACTGATATGACTAAAGCGCTAAATGATGACCAACGTGCAGCAACATTGGCGAACGTTCCATCTGGTCGCCTTGGTGACCCACGTGAGATTGCAGCGGCTGTTGTGTTCCTAGCTTCTCCAGAGGCGGCGTACATTACAGGCGAAACTTTGCATGTAAATGGTGGTATGTACATGGTGTAATTGGCTTATTAGGCAGAATTGGTGCAATTTTTCGTGAAGGTGCGCCCAAATATCTGCATAATTGGTCAATTCACTTATAATGTCATCAATCTTGTTAGGGATTGTCACTGAAATGTCCTATATTTGGTGATAAATGACATTAACTTGCGCAACATTTGTGCATGATATAGGTCAAAAATGTATTGAATTTCGGTTAAATTCGCTAAAATTGTGGTTTGACCAGCAAGGAGCCTCTTGCAACTTTCAATAGTTCGAATAAACTACGGAATCATCGCATTAGGCGAAATCTGTAAAGGAAAAGAAAAAATGAGCAACATCGAAGAACGCGTAAAGAAAATCATTGTTGAACAGCTAGGTGTAGACGAAGCTGAAGTTAAAAACGAAGCTTCATTCGTTGATGATCTAGGTGCTGATTCTCTAGACACTGTTGAACTAGTAATGGCTCTAGAAGAAGAATTCGACACTGAGATCCCAGACGAAGAAGCTGAGAAGATCACTACTGTTCAAGCTGCTATCGACTACGTGAACAGCGCTCAGTAATATCTCCCCCAGGCGGCCTTCTGGCCGCCTGAGTTTTTTAAACTCTTCTATCCTCTCATAGAATCATTTCAATCCCGGAGAATAAAATCGTGTCCAAGCGTCGTGTTGTTGTCACTGGCATGGGTATGTTGTCACCGGTAGGCAACACTGTAGAATCATCTTGGAAAGCCCTGCTAGAAGGTCAAAGTGGTATTGTAAATATTGACCATTTCGATACTGAAAATTTCTCTACTCGTTTCGCAGGTCTTGTAAAAGACTTTGACTGCACTGAGTACATGTCGAAAAAAGATGCTCGTAAAATGGATCTATTCATCCAATACGGCATTGCAGCGGGTATTCAAGCTTTAGATGACTCTGGCTTACAAATTACCGAAGAAAACGCCCCTCGTGTTGGCGTAGCGATTGGCTCAGGTATCGGCGGTTTAGATCTTATTGAAACAGGCCACACTGCGCTTGTTGAAAAAGGCCCTCGTAAAGTTAGCCCATTCTTCGTACCGTCAACTATCGTAAACATGGTTGCAGGTAACTTATCTATTATGCGTGGTCTTCGCGGTCCAAACATCGCGATCTCGACGGCGTGTACGACAGGTCTTCATAACATTGGTCACGCGGCACGTATGATTGCATACGGCGATGCAGACGCAATGGTTGCTGGTGGTTCTGAAAAAGCATCGACTCCACTAGGTATGGCTGGCTTCGGTGCTGCGAAAGCACTTTCAACTCGTAACGATGAGCCACAAAAAGCATCTCGTCCGTGGGACAAAGACCGTGACGGTTTTGTGTTAGGTGACGGTGCTGGCATCATGGTTATTGAAGAGTACGAGCACGCAAAAGCTCGTGGCGCTAAGATCTATGCTGAGCTCGTTGGCTTCGGTATGTCTGGTGACGCTTACCACATGACTTCGCCAAGCGAAGACGGTTCAGGTGGTGCACTAGCGATGGAAGCGGCGATGCGTGATGCAGGTATTGTTGGTACTCAAGTGGGTTACGTAAATGCTCACGGTACTTCTACACCAGCAGGTGACGTAGCTGAGATTAAAGGCGTACGTCGTGCTCTAGGTGAAGAAGGCGCGAAACAAGTGAAAGTATCTTCAACCAAATCTATGACCGGTCACCTACTGGGTGCAGCAGGTTCTGTTGAAGCTATCATCACTGTACTGTCTCTTGTTGATCAAATCGTTCCACCGACGATCAACCTAGACAACCGCGACGAAGGTCTTGATGATATCGACCTTGTACCGCACACAGCTCAGAAAGTTGAGATGGAGTACGCAATCTGTAACTCATTCGGCTTTGGTGGCACAAATGGCTCTCTAGTATTTAAAAAGATCTAAAGAGTCACGCTACGAAATATGTTAAAACGGCTTAATGCTTCGGCATTAAGCCGTTTTGTTATCTAAAGTGGAAATAAAAGTGTATTGGCTAAATGGACAATTAACCGACTCCGTCTCTTTGAGCGACCGCTCGTTCCAGTACGGCGATGGCTGTTTCACTACCATGTTGACCGTCGACGGCAAAATATCACATTGGGAAATGCACATTCAGCGCATGGAAAGCTGTCTTAATGTATTAGGAATCGAGATCCCAAATTGGCATACCGTTGAAACTTGGTTGACTCTGGCCATACACACGAAAGGCAAAGCGGGTGTTAAGCTACATATCAGCCGAGGGGAGGGGGGCAGAGGATATAGTCCTACTCAAGTAACCTCACCAAATGTTACTATTAGCGCCTTTCAATTTCCGTCTCATTATGAACAATGGTGTCGTGACGGTATTGAACTCGGTATCTGCGAGCCTCGACTGGGTCTGAATCCGTTACTCGCAGGCCATAAGCACAACAATCGTTTAGAGCAAGTAATGCTGAAAGCGGATATTGAACGTCAGGGCTTTAGTGACGGTGTCGCTCTTGACTGCCAAGACCATGTGATTGAAACCACGATGGCGAATATCTTTTGGCTTCGCGATGGCATTTTGTATACCCCTGAGTTGAGTCATGCGGGAGTGGCCGGTGTGATGCGCCGCGTCATTATGTCTTACGCCGCAGAACATTCATGGCAAGTGGTGGAAGGGCAGTTTACGCTCGAATCGTTACTCAATGCGGATGAAGTGTTCATCTCAAATTCAATATTAGGGGTCGCCCCGATTATCGCGATAGGCGAGCAGCGCTTTTCGATAGGAAAACTAACAAGAACAATTCAGGAGACTGTACTCTCGTGATTAAAAAGATCACCTTTTTCTTAGCCTTGGTCGCGCTGATTGCTGCGGCAGGGTACCTCTACATTACCAAGCAAGTCGAACAGTACATCACCCAGCCTTTGCAAATCGAGCAAGAGCAAATCTTTACTATCAAGCCTGGTACCAGTTTCTCTCGCGTACTCGCTGATTTGACCGAAGAGCAATACATTGCCCAAAGCGAGGTTGCCAAACTCGTTAGACGTTTACATCCAGAGCTGACCCAGCTCAAAGCCGGCACTTACTTATTAGAACCGGGCCTGAACCTGACCCAAGCCCTAGAAGTATTCAAGCAAGGTAAAGAACACCAATTCTCGATTACCTTTGTTGAAGGTTCAACATTTAAAGAATGGCGCGAAGCGTTAGTGAACGCCTCTTACCTAGAGCACGAAATTACCGGACTGAGTGAAGCCGAGATCGCCAAATTGCTCGGTATTGAACGTGAAAAACTGGAAGGTCTATTACTCGCAGAAACGTATCATTACACCTTTGGTACTTCGGATCTTGATATCCTCAAACGCGCCGCGCAAAAGCTTCAACAGGTACTCGACCAGCAATGGCAAACCCGCCAAGACAAGTTACCACTAAAGACACCTTACGAAGCGTTGATTTTGGCATCGATAATTGAAAAAGAAACCGCTGTTGAAGAAGAACGTGAGCGTGTTGCATCTGTGTTTGTCAATCGCTTGAACAAGCGTATGCGCCTGCAAACTGACCCGACGGTGATTTATGGTATGGGTGACAAGTACGATGGCAATATTCGTAAGAAAGACTTACGCACCCCAACGCCTTACAATACCTATGTGATTTCTGGCTTACCGCCAACCCCGATTGCGATGCCGGGTGAAGCATCGATTGCAGCAGCCCTAAACCCAGAAGCGAGCAACTACTTGTATTTTGTGGCGAGTGGTAAAGGGGGGCACGTGTTCTCAAAAACATTGAATGAGCACAATCGCGCGGTAAGAGCCTATTTAAAACAATTAAGAAGTAACCAATGAAACAAGCTAAATTCATCGTTATAGAAGGTCTGGAAGGGGCCGGTAAAAGTACGGCTATCAACGCTGTGTTAGAAACCCTTAAGCAAGCGGGTATCGAGAACATTCGTAATACTCGCGAACCAGGTGGTACAGCGTTAGCGGAAAAGCTGCGAGAGTTGGTGAAACAAGAACACGAAGGCGAAGATCTGCAAGATATGACAGAGCTGCTGTTGATGTATGCAGCGCGTGTTCAATTAGTTGAAAATGTCATCAAGCCAGCATTAAACAGCGGTACTTGGGTGGTAGGGGATCGCCACGATATGTCTTCTCAGGCTTATCAAGGTGGTGGTCGTCAGATCGCCAGAGAGACGATGCAAGCGCTGAAACAAACCACGCTAGGAGATTTCAAACCGGATTTGACGCTGTACTTGGATATCGACCCAAGAGTTGGGCTGGAGCGCGCACGCGGTCGCGGCGAGCTGGATCGTATCGAGAAGATGAACATGAGCTTCTTTGACCGTACCCGTGAACGTTATCTAGAATTAGCCAATCAGGACGACAGCGTGCTTATCATTAATGCTGAACAAGCGATAGAGCAAGTGGCGGCTGATATCAAAACTGCTTTAGAGTCTTGGTTGGAAGCGTAATTATGGCTCAGCTTTATCCTTGGTTAGACGAGTTATGGAAAGAGTGGCGAGACAGCTTAGACGCTGGACGTTTCTCTAACTCAGCCATTCTGACTGCCGACTATGGTTTAGGGCATGAGCAGTTGGTCGACGCTTTTAGCCGCGCGGTGATGTGTAGCAACTACGCCAGTGAAGCGTGTGGGTTTTGTCACAGCTGTCAGCTGATGAATTCTGGTAGCCACCCCGATTACCATGTTGTCGAACCGGAGAAAGAAGGCAAATCGATCACCGTAGAACAAATTCGTCACTGTAATCGACAAGCTCAAGAGTCATCACAGCTGGCTGGTGTGCGTCTATTTGTGATTCAACCAGCGGAAGCGATGAATGAATCTGCCGCCAATGCATTGTTAAAAACACTCGAAGAACCGTCAGCAAACTGTATGTTCTTATTGGTGACTCATCGTCCTAGTTTGCTACTGCCAACCATCACCAGTCGTTGTCAGCAATGGACGTTGGCTGCACCTAATTCAGCGACCATCAGCGAATGGATAGCTCAGCAGGATTCAGTTTCTGTTCCACCTTACGCCGCGCATATCAACAACAATTCGCCACTAAAAACGCTCACCTTTGCCAAAGAAGGCGAAGCGGACACCTATCAAGTGATAGAACAACAGTTGCTGAAATCCGTGAATGGTCAAGGTGACGTGATGAAGCTCGCCAAAGAGCTGTCGGCAAATCCAGCCGAGCGCTTAACTTGGATGTGGTATTTGTTGACCGATGCGCAGAAAGTACATTTTGGTGTTGATGCACCATTCTTTACACCGGGGGCAGCACAATTAGCGGCTGTGTTGAGCTATACCAAGTTGTACGAGCAGGCGGAGGCACTTGCTTCGTTGATAGAGCAGTTGCGTGAGCACACCGGATTGAACAGCGAACTGCTTATTTTAGATTGGTTATTTAAGTTTAACGAGGAAACATGTTTGTAGATTCTCACTGTCATTTGGACAAATTGGATTATCAAGAGTTACACAATGGGATTGAAGACGTTATCGCAAAAGCAAAAGCGGTAAACGTCACTGAGATGCTGTCTGTTGGTGTGACTTTAGACTCATTCCCATCCATGCTTGAGATGATTGAGCCTTATGAGAACATCTACGCCTCTTGCGGGGTTCATCCACTGGATGTTGAGAGTGACTTTTCTCTTGATAAGCTACACCAATACGCGGCTAACCCTCGAGTCGTCGCGATCGGCGAGACTGGCCTTGATTACCATTACCAACCTGAAACGGCAGAGCTACAAAAGCTGCGCTTTGAGCAGCAAGTTGATTTAGCGGTGAATCTAAACAAACCTTTGATTATCCATACTCGCAATGCCAGACAAGATACATTAGATATCTTAAAACAGGGTGGGGCAGATAAGTGTGGTGGCGTGATCCACTGCTTTACTGAAGACTTACCATTTGCTGAAGCAGCAATGGAACTGGGTTTCTATATCTCGATCTCTGGGATTGTCACCTTCCGCCAAGCAACAGAGTTAAAAGAAGTGGTTAAGGCGTTGCCGCTAGAAAGATTGTTAGTCGAAACTGATTCACCATATTTGGCGCCAGTGCCACATCGTGGCAAACAGAACCAACCTGCGTATGTGGTGGAAGTCGCTGCCTATATCGCTCAACTTAAAGGGGTGTCTTTGGGTGAGGTTGGCGCACAAACTACACAAAACTTCCGAAATCTTTTTTTGAGATAGAAACTAAACATTGGATAGAAAAGGAGCGAAAGCTCCTTTTTTTATGTCTCAATTTTGGATGTAAACGATTTCTTTAGCGTGTTTACCAAAAATGTTGATAACGGGAGAACAATATCGTCAAAATGTAATTTTGTTACGAAAAATAACAATCGACCTTATTTTATTTACTCTTAGAAATTAATCTCAATGAAATATTTTTGCAATAAAAACAGTATGTTAATATGCTTGTAAAGCATTTCATCAATAGGATCTTATTGTGATCTATCTACTAGTTTGAAATTTAATTCCGTAAGTCTCTAGTAACACTGTTCAGCATCAATATATATTTAGAGCCGGAAAATATAATGACATATGTGGTTACATTTTTGCTGGGTGCTAACATTTAGGCTACGGGGGTGTGCCGTTAGAACCCAATAATTCTTATAAACTTTTCAGGAGCATAAACATGTTTAAGAACGCTTTTGCTAACCTGCAGAAAGTAGGTAAGGCACTGATGCTTCCAGTATCGGTCCTACCTGTTGCAGGTATCTTGCTTGGTGTCGGTGCCGCTAACTTCAGTTGGCTACCGGAAATCGTCTCGAATCTGATGGAACAAGCGGGTGGTTCTGTATTCGGCCAAATGGCACTTCTATTTGCAGTAGGTGTTGCCCTTGGTTTTACTAACAATGATGGTGTATCAGGTCTATCAGCTATCGTTGGTTACGGCATCATGGTTGCTACGCTAAAAGTAATGGCGATAGCAATGGGTGCAGACAAAATCGATACTGGTGTACTAGGCGGTATCTTAGCGGGTGGTGTGGCTGCTTGGGCATTCAACCGTTTCTACAAGATTCAACTGCCGGATTACCTAGGCTTCTTTGCCGGTAAGCGTGCGGTGCCTATCATCACTGGTTTCTTATCTATCATCCTTGGTGTTGTACTCTCTTTCATTTGGCCTCCAATTGGTTCAGCAATCGGTGCTTTCTCTGATTGGGCAGCACACCAAAACCCAGTTGCAGCATTTGGTATTTACGGTGTTGTTGAGCGTTCACTGATCCCATTCGGTCTACACCACATTTGGAACGTACCATTCTTCTACGAAGCGGGTACTTGTGTGAACGGTAATGGTGAAACTGTACACGGCATCATGACTTGTTTCCTAACTGCTGATGACGCTTCTCGCGCAGCGGGTAATGGTTTCGGTCAGCTTGCAGGTGGTTACCTATTCAAGATGTTCGGTCTACCAGCAGCAGCGTTTGCAATCGCGCACTGTGCTAAACCTGAAAACCGTGCAAAAGTAATGGGTATCATGGCTTCAGCAGCTCTGACTTCATTCCTAACAGGTATTACAGAGCCAATTGAATTCTCATTCTTGTTTGTTGCTCCTGTACTTTACGCAATCCACGCGGTACTTGCAGGTCTAGCTTACGTACTAACTAACGCTCTAGGCGTTGTACACGGCCATACCTTCTCAAACGGTTTCATTGACTTTGTAGTTCAATCACCACGTGCAGAGAACATGCTACTTCTAGTTGGTCTTGGTGTCGCTTACGCTGTACTTTACTACGTAGTGTTTACTTTCGTTATCCGCACTATGGACCTAAAAACTCCTGGTCGTGAAGATGAAAGCGCAGACGAAGGTGTTACAGAAGGCACTGAAATGGCAGGTGAGTTAGTTGCGGCATTCGGTGGCAAAGCTAACATCACTAACCTTGATGCTTGTATTACTCGTCTACGTGTATCAGTAGCAGATACTGAAGTGGTTGACCAAGACAAGCTTAAGAAATTAGGTGCAGCAGGCGTAGTTGTAGTATCAGGTGGTGTTCAAGCTATCTTTGGTACTAAGTCTGACAACCTTAAGACAGAAATGGATGAGTGGATTCGTAACCACGGCTAATCTCATTCATTCCCCACGATAAGAAAAGGAGGCCAAGTGCCTCCTTTTTGTGTTCTTGGACTGGTGGTTTCATTTTATGTTGTTCAAACGTTAACCTTGTTCTGACATCCTATTCTTACAAGTGCCGATAATTTTATGAGTTTTAAATATGCATTGTCTTAGGAGATTAAGATGAAGAAAATCATCGTGCCTACCGCTGTTTGTTCCCTGTTTGCCCTTAGTTCGTTTTCCTCTTTTGCTGAACAAGGACTGTCTGCGGGTATGGCTTGGGACCAAGGATTAAGTGCAGTGCTTGAGATCGATGATCAGTTCCGTTTCACCGCGGGTAACGATGGTGCTGCGTTTGACTACATTTTTGCGAGAGGCCAATTCAACGCTGACACACCATTTACTTGGTATGTAGGTGCGGGCGCTTGGAGCGAATGGGACCACGATGAATTTGGTGCTCGTGTTCCTCTCGGTGTGGATTGGGAATTTAGCCCAGGCTGGAATATGTACGGGCAAGTTCATCCAGAGCTAGATTTGTACTCGGGGCCAGAACTGCAAATCGGCGCGGCGCTTGGCGTAACTTATTCGTTTTAAGTCAACGCTCGTACGGCGCAAGGTATATCAATAAGGCAGCGTGGTGACGCTGCCTTAATTTTTAGAATTGCCATGTTATGCCTGCGTTGGCAGAGAATTGGTTCATCCAAGAGGTTTTAAATTGAATGATACAGCCGTCGCTGTGGGTGGTCGGCAGGTTACATACTCCGCGTGTGTCGTTATCAACAGCAGTGCCCAGCCAGCGTAGCTGAGTGTTTAGTGACAAAGAATCACTCAGGCGATATTCGACACCGCCCATGATCGAGGCTGAAAAACCCCACTCGTCATCTACCCAGTCGGCGTCTATGTAAGAACCACCAATACCGACACCAAGATAAGACGATGCTCTTTCACTAAAGGGGAATGCTAAGCTGCTTTGAAAGTGCAGGTAATGGATGTCCAAGTCTGAATCGATGGTTTCCACATCGCTAGACTGACGAGCGTAGAAAAAGCCAACCCGGCCGTTCTCTACGGTTGTTTCAATACTTAGTGCCACATTAGCGGCAGCTTCTAAATCGAACTCTTCCCCCTCTTGATTTTCAACGCTTCCGCCTACGGTATAACCAATCCATGGTGTGACAAACACTTGTGCGGATGCCGATAAACTCAAACCAGAAAAGGTAAGCGCAATAGCAGCTTTGGTGAGGTATTCCATCGTCTATTTCCCTAAACAAACAGTAAACCTACTAATTGTGATGGTAACGCCATAATTACGCAGAAAAAAAAGGCATAGTTTGAACATATTTCACAGTGGTGTTATTACTTTGTTACATATTTTAGGAGGTATCTATGGAACGCGATCTAAAATTTGCTCTTACTGTTACCGGCATCATTTTCACTGTGCTGATTGGGTATGGCTTAATTGCAATCACTTCCGCCTAAGGAAATCTGCAAATGACTAATAGCGGTGTCGTATCTAATACTGCTGTCCAGTTAGATGTCCAAAGGTTTAAAAAGTACACTGGTGGTAAAAATGCGTTGGTCGCTCAAGGTGGGGGACAAAGAGGGATTTTTACTGCCGGAGTGCTAGATGCATTCATCCTTTCCAACTTCGACCCATTCAATGCCTTTTATGGCACATCAGCGGGTGCGCTAAACCTAAGTGCGTTCCTTTGTCGTCAGCGTGGTATCGGTAAATCATTTATACTCGAACTAACCACTGACCCAGCGTTCTTCAATCTATTCAGTTACATTCGACGCAGGCAATATCTAGGTTTGGATTGGGCACTGGATCAAATCAGTGACTTCCCATATAAACTGGATATCGACTTGGGTCGCAAGGTGTTAGGCAATCGCGAAGCATATGCCGCGGTCACGGATGCACGTCGCCTTATCGACATTTACCTACCTATGCTAAAAGACGATTGGAAGAAAGTCTTGGTTGCTACTTGTGCGATCCCACGTCTTTATCATCAAGCGGTAGAGTTCGATCATGGAACTTACGTTGACGGAGGCGTTTCTGCCTCGATTCCTGTGCAGGAAGCGTGGCGTAAAGAGGCGCGTTGTATTGTGGTGATCCGTACTGAAGGGGATGACTTAGCCGTAGAACCAGAGATTGTTCCACAAGAAACGCGCGTTGAGTGGTTTAGGGATTCGTTTAACTCATTGCAAGAACAGTGGCAATTTAAGATGACGCAGTGGAAAAGCGATTGGGGCGCATTTTTGAATGAGAAAGTTGCTCAGGCGAGGCTGCAAAAAGCCGACCAAGGCCATTTTGAATCGCTTAATGGTGGGCGTTGGCTGTTTGGTGCGGATGAAATTTATCGTTTAAGCCACTTGCTTGGAGATAAGTTCGACTCAGGACTGGCGGATATGTTGATGGTGCACTATCAAACCTATGCGTTGACGCAGGATTTCTTACATTCTCCACCAGATGATTGCTTCATTGTTCAGATCAAGCCGGACAAGCCATTGCTGTCGAGCTCGTTGATGAGCAGCAAAGAAGATCTGCTGCACGACTACCAAGTTGGGTTGGATGCGGGCTATCGATTTATCGACATGTACGCGACCAATGTGCAGAAACCATTAAACCTCGCCAAATAAAAAGGGAGCTTCTGCTCCCTTAATCTTTTCTGATGTATTTACTCTTATGTATCTATTCTTGTGTTCTTAAGCTTGTAAGATACGCATACAGTTGGTTGAACCCACCACATCCATAACGTCACCTTGAGTGATGATTACAAGATCTCCATCATTGAGTAAACCACGCTGTTTAAGCGCTTCTACGGCTTCCTGAGCGGTTTCTAAACCAGTGTTGCTCTTGGTGTCAAAGTAAACTGGAAACACGCCACGGTAGAGCGCAGAGATATTTAACGTCCTTTCATTACGCGATAGAGCAAAGATTGGTAGGCCCGAACTCAAGCGTGATGTCATCAAAGCGGTACGACCGGACTCTGTTAGTGTGATGATACCTTTGATACCACGCATGTGGTTCGCGGCGTACATGGTCGACATCGCGATGGTTTCTTCGCTGCTTTCGAACACCGACTCCATACGATAGCTAGAGCGGTTAATCGCCGCCATCTTCTCGGCGCCTAAACAAACTTCTGCCATTGAACGCACGGTTTCTACTGGGTATTTACCCGCCGCGGTTTCGCCGGACAGCATGACCGCATCGGTACCGTCGAGCACCGCATTTGCCACGTCCATAACTTCCGCTCGGGTCGGCATTGGGCTTGAAATCATCGACTCCATCATTTGTGTCGCGGTAATCACGGTGCGGTTTAATGAGCGCGCTCGGCGGATAAGTTGCTTTTGTACACCGACTAACTCTGGGTCACCAATTTCTACCCCTAAATCACCGCGCGCAACCATCACAGCGTCAGAGGCGAGGATGATATCGTCGATGCTTTCAGCACTGGCGACGGTTTCGGCGCGTTCTACTTTGGCTACCAGTCTGGCTTCAAGTCCGGCATCACGAGCTAGGCGTCTCGCGTATTTCATGTCTTCGCCGTTACGCGGGAAAGAGACGGCAAGGTAGTCGACGTTAATTTCTGCGGCGAGTTTGATGTCGTTTTTATCTTTTTCGGTCAGCGCATCAGCCGATAAGCCACCGCCTTTTTTGTTGATGCCTTTATTATTGGATAGCGGCCCACCGATGGTCACTGTGGTTCTGACAGTGGTGTCGGTCACGCCAATCACTTGCAACTGAACGCGTCCGTCATCAAGCAGCAGAATATCACCGCTGGTGACGTCTTGTGGTAACGCCTTATAGTCTAAGCCCACCGCGTCAGAATTCCCTTTTCCCTTCTCTAAAGTACTATCTAGCGTGAAGACATCGCCAACTTTGAGGTCAACCTTATCGTTTTCAAACGTAGAGACACGAATCTTAGGCCCTTGCAAGTCACCTAAAATCGCGACGTGAGTCCCCAGTTTTGCCGCAATGTTGCGCACTTTGGTTGCCCGTTGACGGTGATCGTCTGCTGTGCCGTGAGAAAAGTTCATGCGCACGACGTTAACGCCTGCTTCAAGTATTGCTTCCAAAACGCCCGGTTCGTCGGTTGATGGACCTAATGTTGAGACAATTTTTGTTCTTCTTTGAGTTGAACCCATTCTGCTCTCCTTGATCTGGCAACGCTTAGGTAAAAACATTAGTGTAGTCTGATGACAAAAATACATATTTATTTATGCAAAAAAATGCGGAATTAAACGTGATGTAGCCGCCGTGATTTGACTCGGGACACAAACAATTATGTTTATACGTGACCCTTGTCACGGCGATGTATCAAAGCTCTTCACAATTACTTCGCAAAGTAAAAAAATTGGTTCGTTGTTGATATTCGGAGCACCCTATGTACATGGCTCAACCTGGCCATATTGATCACATCAAGCAGGTCAATGCTGGCCGTGTATATAAACTCATTGATCAAAAAGGTCCTATTTCTCGCATCGACTTGTCGAAAGAGAGTGAACTTGCACCTGCAAGTATTACCAAAATCACTCGCGAGCTAATAGAGGCACACCTCGTTCATGAAACTACGGTTCAGGAAGCGACCAGTCGTGGGCGTCCTGCTGTGGGGTTGCAAGTGAACAATGAAGGCTGGCAATTCCTTTCAATGCGTTTAGGACGCGGTTATTTGACCATCGCACTGCATGAACTGGGTGGCGAGGTACTGATCGATACCAAAATTGATATCCACGAGATTGATCAAGAAGACGTAATGGCGCGTCTGCTGCACGAAATCGACGAATTCTTCCAAACTTACGCTGACCAACTTGACCGTGTCACCAGTATTGCACTGACGTTACCTGGCTTGGTGAACTCAGAGCAGGGCGTTGTGCTGCAAATGCCGCACTACAATGTTGAAAACTTGGCGATTGGCCCTGAAATCTACAAAGCGACCGGCCTCCCAGTGTTTATCGCCAATGATACCCGCGCTTGGGCACTGGCAGAGAAGCTGTTTGGTCACTCGCAAGAGAACGAAAACTCAGTCCTTATCTCGATTCACCACGGCTTGGGCGCTGGTATCGTACTTGACGGGCGAGTGCTTCAAGGTCGTCACGGTAACATCGGCGAACTCGGCCATATCCAAATCGACCCGAACGGCAAGCGATGCCATTGTGGTAATCGCGGTTGTCTTGAAACTGTGGCCAGTTCACAAGCGATCCGTGATGAAGTCACCGAGCGTATTCGTAACGGTGAACTCTCTTCTTTGTCTGAAATTGAAGAAATCTCAGTGGAAGACATTTGTGAAGCAGCAGCGAATGGTGACCCGCTGGCAGTAGATGCAGTCGAAAAGCTTGGCCGCTATTTAGGCTCGGCGATTTCTATCGTAATCAATCTGTTTAACCCGGAAAAAATCCTCATTGGCGGTGCGATTAACCAAGCTAAAGAAGTGCTTTATCCTGCGGTTCAAAAGTGTATTGAAGAACAAAGTCTGCCCGTTTATCACCAAGACCTTGAGCTGGTGGAATCTCGTTTTTATAAACAAGCAACCATGCCAGGTGCGGCGCTTATCAAGCAAGCACTGTATGATGGTTTACTGCTGATGAAAGTGATTGAAGGTTAATCATCCTTTCTTATTCAAATCAATGATACTCATATTGGCGTTTCCATGCGCCGATATGAAACACTCCGTTCGATATACCTGTTTTTCGTACAAATAATGATGGCTGACTTGATGATTGTCTCTTAGTTGGCAGTTTTAAGCTAAATTTACTAGTCTTAGTATTAGTTTTTGTTTTAATCTCTTAGTTAACTATTCTGTTTATAACCTAATGGTAGAGAAGTAGTATGTTTGGAGTTTTAGATACGGTCGATCAACGAACTAACCTGGTTGGCGAAAACCGCTTGGAGTTGTTGTTATTTAGTCTTAACAGCCGACAAATCTTTGCCATTAACGTGTTCAAAGTACGCGAGGTTATTAAAGTTCCGCCGCTAACCAAAATGCCGGGTTCACACCATAATATATCGGGTGTGGCGTCTATCCGCGGAGTTTCAGTGCCAGTCATTGACTTGCGTTCCGCGATTGGCTTCCCGCCGTCTCGCCTTGAAAACCAAGAACAAAACCTGATCATCACCGAGTACAACCGTACCGTGCAGGGCTTTTTGGTTGGGCAGGTGCGTAACATCATTAACACTGCTTGGACTGAAGTTCAGCCGCCACCAAAAACCGTTGGTCGCTCTAACTACTTGACCGCGATTACACGCCTGAATGAAGGCGACTCGCAACAAATAGTTGAGATCATCGATGTCGAAAAAGTGCTGGCGGAAATCATTGATTACGATGTATCGATCTCTGACGGTGTGCTAGACGAAGAACTAGCGGCACAAATGGTCGGCCGTAATGTATTGATCGTCGATGACTCCTCAACGGCACGCTCTCAGGTTAAAGGTACTTTGTCTCAGCTTGGTTTGAACATTATTGAATGTCGTGACGGCCTAGAAGCGTTTCGTCAGTTACAAGAATGGTGTGATAGCGGTAAAGATGTTGCTAAAGAGCTACTGATGATGATCACCGACGCCGAAATGCCAGAAATGGATGGCTATAAGCTGACCCACGAAGTGCGCAACGATCCGCGTATGAAGGATTTGTTTATCACACTAAACACCTCGTTAAGCGGCAGCTTCAACGAAGCTATGGTGAAGAAAGTTGGCTGTGACCGTTTTATCTCTAAGTTCCAGCCGGATCTGTTGGTCGAAGTCGCTCAGGATCGTTTACGAGAAATTCTGCAGAAATAACACCCAAACCAATAAACCAAAGGGAGCTAAGGCTCCCTTTGTTGTTTTTGCTTAACTCACTGATAAGTTTTCGCTAGACGTCATATTTCGTTTTATCACCGATATCGAAGTGCCTTGGCATTCGCCATTTGTAGAAGCTAGTAACAAGAAAAAGAGAAGCAGATATGGTAGCAAGTATCTTTGCTGCGATACCCACATCAAACACCATACAGAACCACAATGCTGCCAGAATCAGTGGCTGAAATTGCAGCCCTGGAACTTTGAAGCAGAAATATTCTTTATAGCATAGCCCGCCCAAAGTGATAAAAGCACCGCCCAGGCCTATAGTCGGCAAACCAAACACAAAGCATAGTAGACCTGCCCATGTGGCAAACTGGAGTAGTAAACGGATTGGCTTACTGTATATATGCAGAGATGATGCACACATGACAGCAGATAAAAACACAAAATTCTCAACTGGGTAATCAAGCCCCCAAGGAAGAAGTGCGATAACAGGGAATGCGAGAGTAAAGCCTAAACGGTAAATGATGACCGTAAGGTGGTCCCATTGATCCATTGGTGATTCGATATGTGGGTCAGCCATTGCAATCCCTTATCTGTATTTATCGTAAGTCAACCGACGTTGTGGACTGGAGAGTCTGTCCAACGTGAGCAGTTCCGGTAATTCGGGTGAATCTGCTAGTTTAGAGCATAGACTTTTCAAGAACTGTAATACAGAAATGTTAGAGCTGGAACTTCAGAAACTTGTTATTGCTCCTTTCTTTGTTTACTGAGTGTTTCCATTAGTAACGCTTTCGGGATTTCATCATAATTATTCAAATGGCCCCGCGACTTCTATAAACGGACAAAGCCAGTAACATAAGTTACTGGCTTAATTAAAAGACGAAAATATTCAGTGTATTAACGATGCTTTTCGGTAAAGTTGAGTACAATTTCGTTAATTTCATCTGGCTTATCAAGCTGCACCCAGTGAGTTGCATCATTCACACGAGTAAACTCAAAGCTGCCATATTCACCGATGAAGTGGGCTGAATCTTTCATTTGCTTTTCACCTAGATAGTAGTCTTGTTCCGACCAAATACCTAAACAAGGTGCTTGAACGTGACCAAGGTCTTCCGCTTTCATTGGACTTTCTAGGTTTAACGCATTGCGATACCAGTTAAGGCCTGGGACGATATCTTTGCCTTCTTTAAAAGCTTCTTTCCAATGTTCCCACTCAGGATGGTTTCGGATCCACTCTTTAAATAGTTTCCAATCTTCAGCAGCGAGCAGGTCTTGCGCCATCGGTAATTGGAAGAAGAAGAAATACCATGACATTTCACGTTGTTGGATATCAGGCATAGTAAGTATACCGAGTGGATGACCAGCCGAAATTGCAGTCAGAGATTTTGTCGCTTGTGGGTAAATACCGGCAAAAGCCCAAGACACAACCGAACCCCAGTCATGACCCACAACATGAGCCTGCTCTATATTAAGGTGATCGAGAACAGCTTTCACATCCGAAGCAAGCATCGTGATGTGATAATGTTCTTTTTCCATTGGCTTAGATGTTTTACCGTAGCCACGCATGTCCAAAGTAATGACACGGTAGCCAGCACTGACAAACGGGTCAACTTGGTGACGCCAAGCATTCGCTGAGTCAGGGAAACCATGAACGAAAATAATAGGTTCACCTTGACCTTTTTCATAAGCCTGAATGGTAATGTCACCATTTATTACTTGGAATTCACGACCTAGATGTGACATATCTGTATTCATATTTTTTCCTTCTTAAAATCAGTAGTCACCAGTGGCGACTACTGAAAAAGTGACAACGAATTATTGTTCTGACTGACCAAACATTTTTGCTAGATCTTGTAAGCCTTTATCGTTTTTCCAATCATAAATAGGGTCAAACAATCCCATTAGCTGAGAGGCTTTAGCGTTGCCACCTTGAGTGACTTTAACTTTTCCAGCTTTTAGCAGATCATCAAAAGTCGCGATATTGTTGTAAATTTCAGCCCAAACTTCTGGTTTCATTTGTACGGTCACATCTGATTTAGCTGTACTCATTTCAGCGTTATCAAGGTAATTTACTACCGCTCGGCTGATTTCAAGTCCGTAAACGTGGTTGTCACCAAAATCGAATTTGATGGTTGCCTCAGTATCACCTGAACGCTCAGGGTTGATACGAATACGGTAGTAGTCAACGTAATCGTTGATATTTTTCATGATAGCTGCAGGTAATGCTGGAACGTTCTTAATGATATTCACTTGTCCACGAAGTTCCGCCGCTTGTGCCATATAGAAAGAACGAGAATTAGTTGATGTTGCACGGTAACCCATCTGTTCAAGTGCATCAGCTTTTAACTCTTTGTTCTCCTGAGTCGGGTTGACCTTGACCAGAAAATCAGAAAGTTGCGCCGACCATAAATAGTCGCCGTTATCGAAGGCTGTCTTCGCTAGATTGTAAACTTTATCTTCGCCGCCCATTGCTGAGACCATGCGTGTCGCTTCGTCTTGTGGGTGCAACTTATTCAAGTGCGTTGCATTACGATCAAATTGTCCGAATAACGCCGTGTAAATGCGTGGCGCCATGATGGATACTTCACCATAGTTTTGCACGAGGATTGGCGATTCTTCCAGGTATTTAGGTAGTTTTACACTATAACGTAGTTCGTCCGGACCTTGGCCCAATGCAATATTTTTTAATGTTTGGTCAAGAACAAACGCCAAACCATCGTGGTAATCTTTCAGGCGCTTATTAATTTTGTCATTACCAACCACTGAAGTTGAATGCGTTGACATTACGATTTCTGGTTTTAGTTCTTTGATTTTTTCTACCGCATTCATCCATTCATTTGGATTACGATAACGTCCACCGCGAGCACTGTAGATATTCGGGAACCATCCCCAAAGAACGTTGTTCACCACGGCTTTTTTACTTGGAATATAAGACATTAGCTGATTCGCAGTATCAGTAGCGATACCGTCCATGTAGAACACAATGTCTAAGCCTGCAACATTAATAGTTTCACCATCATAAGTTGGCGATAAGTTTACTGGTACGAAACCACTTTGGTCTGGCATGATGGTGTTCTTGTATGCCGCATTGTCACCTTTTTCTGGTGTTGCATACGCATTAAATTGTTCAATACTACGACCGATTGTTATACCACTGGTCTCTGGATGGATTGATGCTGCACCGCCATTTTTAGCGATCGAGGCATTAGTATTAGGATGGCCGATGATTTTGATATTGTTGTTGCCACGGGCGGCTTCTTGGTCAACGAAGTAACGCGCCCCAAAAACATAGTGCTCGTGAGAATATACGATTGCTGCAATAGGCTTATCTGTTTCTTTACGCAGCATTGCATAGAACTCTGCTGCATCATGCCCATTGTCACCCGTATCAAAAACAATCAAACCTTCAGGTGCTTCAACCACACTGACATTCAAAATGGAACGAGTGGCAAAAGTCCAAATACCATCGGCAACGTTTATTGTAATTGGATCATCGTAAGAGGCACGTTGCTCACTGTTTACGTCTAAATTCCAGTATTTGGCTGTTTCTAGATTTACTTTAGCGTTATTGCCGTTTTCTGGAAGGTGGGTTAATGGCGTATCTTTCGCATCCATGTAGGGAGAGTTGAAATCAGCATTATTAGCTGCAAATGATGATGTTGCTGTTAACGCCATGATAGAGGCTAGCGCTAGAGTCAGAGTTTTCACTTTCATATTTATAACCTTTGTGTGGTCAATTTCATATGATAATGCCCTTGTAAAAACTATAACTAAAGTTAAGATTAACTTGCGTTTTTTGCAAGAAGGTAGCAAAGCATGGAATTACAAAATCGTTATGTAGATTTGCCATTAGAGCTAATGAAAACGATGGTTCTGCTCTATCACAACCCGAATCTTAAGAAAGTTGGGGACATTCTTAACAAGTCTGAAAGTGCCGTTAGCCGAGATATCACCAAGCTGCGTGAAAGGTTGAATGATCCAATTTTCATTCGAAGTGCTCAGGGTATGGAGCTGACGCCTTTGGTGCAACAACTCGCTCCGCAAGTGGAGCAACATTACAATCAAATAGCGAATGTATTGAAGCAAGCGGCGACTTCTTATACTGATTTTTCACAATATACTCAGCCTATTGTGATTGCGCTTAATTCTTATATCTATCAGTATGCCGCGGCAAAATTGACAAAAGTTTTGCTTCAACATTTTCCGCAAGCGACCGTTCATATCCAACGTTGGGGGAAGAACTCCCTTGATGGTATTGATTTGGGGGATATAGATATTGGTGTGCACTTTAGCAACTTTGAAACCAATAAAAGCATCGCTCAAAGGCATATTTGCAAATACCATGTCTACTTAGCGTGCCATCCCGAAGTGCAAATTACCCAATTAGATGATGTGCATGATAATTTACTGATTGTGTCTAGATTACCTTCTTGGAATGAACATCGTTATCGCCTTTTAGAGAAGCTAAAGCTTAAACCTAAAAAAGTTGCCTATGTTGATTCATTATCTACGGCTTACGAAGTTGTTCAAACCGTGCCGTCGGTTTCATTTCTACCTGAGTTTATCTATGACAGTTCAAAAGTGAAAGCCATAAAATTAGATGACAATATTGATTACTCGCTTTCGTCTTTTTTTAAACAAAGTTATAGCCGAGAACCATTTACGCAGCATCTACATCAGTTAATACAGTCCGTGTTTTCTCCTAAAGAGCCTTGATGTTTGGTTGGACTAAAAGTTGGTCTATCAAAAGTTTTCCGTAGTTGCCTTATTTAGCAAAGTTACTGACAAAGTTTTGTCCAAACACAATTTTGAAGTTACTGTTTGAACGGTAAGTGAATCAACGCAAATCAATGAAAATCCCGCGATTTGCTTTGTAGTCCTTGCAGCTTCTCTGTCATATCAATTAGCCGTCCGGCGATAATGTGCGTGATTTCGCCTTCGCGTTCTAAAATGCCTTTCACCATGAGCACTTTAGCAGTCAAATAGGCTTGCTTTTGCGCTCTGGCGGTGGCTTGCCACACCACCACATTGATATTGCCGGTGTCATCTTCAAGGGTAAAAAACGTCACGCCTGCTGCGGTACCCGGTGCTTGTTTACCTGTCACGACGCCAACTACCGTGACTAACGATTGGTGCGGTTTTGCTACCAGCTCTTTCATACGGCAAAAACGGCCGAGTTGGCCTGCTTGGTCGAGCAAGGTGATTGGGTGCTGGTTCAAAGAGAGCCCTGTTGCGGCGTAGTCTTCCAATAAGGTCTGAACGTCTGACGGCGCTTGCACCGTATAAGGTTCGGGCTCTTCTATCTGACTAAATAACGGCAAATCGGATAACGAATCCATCATCGACCAGCGGGTTTGGTAACGGTTATTGGCAATAGATTGCATCGCATCGGCGGAGGCGAGCCGTTCAATATCGTGGCGGCTTAAGCCAATATGTTTCAGCTGTGAGGGATGTCTGAATCCTTTGCTCGCGCGGGCTTTTATCAGTTGTCGGCTGCTGTCGGGGCTAAAGCCTTTCACTTGTCTAAAGCCAAGGCGAATCGCGAGCTGTTTCCCGCATCGCACCACCTGATGATCGTGTAAAGAGTGGTTCACGCAAACGGGCAGTATTAATACATGGTGTCGGCGAGCGTCTTGCACTAACTGTGAAGCGCTATAAAACCCCATAGGTAAGCTGTTAAGCAGTGAGGTGTAAAAGGCTTCAGGATAATAATATTTTAACCACGCAGAGCAATAAGCCAGAACCGCAAAAGAAGCGGAATGGCTCTCAGGAAAACCGTATTCCCCGAAGCCCATAATTTGGTCAAAAATCCGCTCGGCAAACTCTTGCTCGTAGCCACGGCTAAGCATGCCATCGATCAGTTTGTTCTTAAATTTGACCAAGTCACCGGTTTTCTTCCATGAGGCCATGGCACGGCGCAGTTGGTCTGCTTCACCACCACTAAAACCTGCCGCAACCATCGCCAGTTTGATCACCTGTTCTTGAAAGATAGGTACGCCCATGGTGCGCTCGAGCACCTCTTCGACTTCTTTAGAAGGGTAGGTGACAGGTTCGATGCCATCACGGCGTTTTAAAAATGGATGCACCATATCGCCTTGGATTGGGCCGGGTCGGACAATCGCAATTTGCACCACTAAGTCGTAGTACGTTTTGGGTTTTAACCTTGGCAGCATGCTCATTTGTGCGCGCGATTCTATCTGAAACACTCCGATGGTATCGGCTTTTTGAATCATACCGTATACGTCTTGGTCATCCTGCCTGCGGGTAATTTCCGCGATGGAGAGTTCGGTGTGATGCAGTCGTTTGACCAAGTCAAAGCATTTACGAATAGCGGTCAACATGCCAAGGGCCAAGACATCAACTTTGAGCAGTTTTAAGCTCTCTAAATCGTCTTTATCCCATTGGATGACGGTTCGGTCAGCCATCGCGGCGTTCTCGATGGGTACTAGTTCATAGAGTGGCCCAGCGGCAATGACAAAGCCACCGACATGCTGGGAAAGGTGACGCGGAAAGCCGAGTATCTCGTTAACCAGTGAAATGAACTGCTCGCCTTTCATCGAAGATGGCTCTAAGCCAAGCTCGGTAATCTGCGCTTGCCAGCCGAGGGAACGGTCACGGCGATTAACGTTTTTAATAAAGTAATCGAGTTGGCTTTCTTCTATTCCCAGTGCTTTGCCGACATCGCGTACCGCGCTTTTAAAGCGATACGAAATCACGGTCGCAGCCAATGCGGCGCGCTCACGACCGTATTTTTTGTAGATGTACTGAATCACTTCTTCGCGGCGTTCGTGCTCGAAGTCGACATCAATATCCGGCGGCTCATCGCGTTCCCTACTGATGAAACGTTCAAACAACACCGAGATCTGTCGTGGGTCGACAGCGGTAATCTCAAGACAATAACAAACCACAGAGTTCGCCGCAGAGCCGCGCCCTTGGTAGAGAATCCGGTTTCGTTTGGCGAACATCACAATGTCGTGAATGGTCAAAAAGTAAAACGGGTAGTTCAGTTCTTCGATAAGTTGAAGCTCTTTACTAATCGTTTCTTCTATTTGTGCAGTCGTTCCTTCGGGAAAGCGAATCGCCTTGCCTTTTTCTACGAGCTTACGTAGGTAACTCATCGGCGTTTCACCGTCTGGGACCAACTCGCTTGGGTATTCATATTTCAGCTCACTCAAACAAAACTGGCAGCGCTCAGCGATACGCACGCTCTCATCAAGCCACTCCGGCTTAAACAGCTTGGCGAGTTTATCTTTACTGCGCAACGTGCGTTCAGTATTGGTGAGTAAGTCTGCTCCCATGTGGTCTACCCTGTTGCCGTGTTTGATTGCGGTAAGCACATGCTGCAGAGGCAATCGTGTGGCAGTGTGCATCAGTACGCCACCACAAGCGGTGATAGGCAGTGAAAGCTCCTGCGCAAGACGTTCACAATGCTGTAAGTAGGCTTTATCTTTGGCATCCAAATGGCGCTGTACGCCAAGCCAAAGGCGGTGATTATGATGCTGTGCGAGCCATTGTCCCCATTTTCTATCGCTGGGTTTGTCACTCGGAAGCCAAAGTAACAAACAATGTTTTACCGACATCAAATCCCATTCAGAAAGCTGATATTGACCTTTTTCTGAGCGTCTACGGGCATTGGTGATGATTCGGCATAACTCGGCATAAGCTTCACGGTTTGGGCAAAGCAGCACGACCTGACACTCCTGATTGAGCCAGAACATGCTGCCGATGATCAGTTTTATCGCCAGTTGGTGCTGATTCATCGCGGTATAGGCACGAACCACACCCGCGACCGAGCATTCGTCGGTAATGGCTAACGAGTGGTAGCGGAGAAAGTCTGCTTGCAGGATCAACTCCTCTGCGTGTGATGCTCCGCTGAGAAAAGAAAAGTTGGTCTGACAAAACAGTTCGGCGTATGTCATCGTGACTCTCCGCTAACTGAACAATCCGTGTAGAAACCATTGCTTTTGCTGGTTTCTGAATACCCAAAGCCAGCGGCCTGTTTGGCTACGGGCGATAAAGTAATCGCGTGTCATTTCATCGCCGTCCCACCAGCCAGTTACAAAGCGTTCTGGGCCTTGGATAATCGAGATTTGCTCGGCCAAAGGCTCTGGTGTTGGCAGCATCATAAACGGGCGCAGACGTTTCACTTGTGGCGTGGTTGGGATAGACGTTCCCAGCTGACAAGAGTCCGGCTGACAAAGTAGGGTCGATTTTTCAGGTCTTGGGTCACCAGTTAACGCCACTTTGCGTACGCTGTCTTTGCCCAGCTTGGCTTGCAATAAACCAATCAGCTCCAACTCACTTTGCTGACCTTTGTGACCAGCAAATATATCTTGGCTGGTGGATTCCAGTTCTCCACCGCGTATCAACTTCAGCGTCAAGCCGTGTACTGACGCATCCAGTTTGAGTGACTCCATCGTCAACTGGCATAGGCGCAACCAGCGCTCGGCGTAGTAGTCGCCACAAGCGGAAGTAAAACGAATCTTGCCGTCTGGATAATCTCGTTGGTGCAGAGTAAGTTCTAACTCATAAGCGACTTGGTTACGCAGAGTTAAAAACAGCTCCAATTTGTCGAGCAGTTTGCTCAACGGTTTTTCTAACCATTGAATATTCTCGATATCAAACAGCAGCTCTAAGTAACTGTGGAATTTTTCCGGTGGATGATAAAACTCAATCGGGTGCTTAAACTGCCCCAATAGACGGCCCACATAGTTCACCAGTTCAATGTTAAAGCGGCGAGCAATGTCTTGCATCGGCAGACTGAGTAAGTCCTGCAGAGTGTTGACTCCGACGCGTGACAGCTTTTCAACTTGCTTATCTTCTAGCTCGGTGGCGGTTAACGGGAAATGATTAATGGTATTACGGATTTGCGTCTTATCTTGGCTGAGTAACGCCCGTCCTGACTTTGCCAGCAACATGGCCGAAAAAGGGGAAAAACCGCTCGAATAAAAATAGCGGAAACCCAACTGATTCAGGTGCTGCGAGACTCGTTGCCAGTACGTTTCTAACCCACCATATAACGACAACATATCGATCGCTTTAAGCAATATGCCTTGAGGTGGAAATAGCGCGATATCGGACGTGACCATATACAGCCACTGGGCAATATCATGCAGCGTTTGCTGTTCAATTTTCTCATCATATGGGTGAACTTGAAGCTGGTGGCACAGGGCGCTGGCACTGCCTAACCCCATGCCGTGCTGAATCCCTTGCTCCTCGGCCAGCGTATTACATTGCACCACCTTAAAACGTGTTGATTCGACGATAGCCAAAGGTTTATCGGACTCGTCGGAATAGAGTGCGTCGAGCTGTAGCGCTGGGAAGTGAAGATAGATCCAAACTTGCATGCTTAACCTTGTTTACGCGCAGGAAAAGGAATCACGACCGGATCGGGCTGCTGTAGCGTCAACGATGGCCATAATGTACGCATATCGAGCACAAAACTGGCGTGCGGCCAGCCGCCTTTGCGTTTAGTGATGGTGACTTCAACTCCCAAAGCGTGGGGCAGTAGCGTCATGCTCAAACTGACAGGTAAAGAAAACAGGCTCTTTCGCTCTGCTTTGAAAAGAAAAGAGAGGCAATTGCCCGTTTCGCTTGCGACTTGTAAGCGCCGTGCCTGATGAACTTCTAAGTCGGCTTGCCACAACAATACGTTGCTGCACGCGCCGCTTTTTAAACATTGCTCGGCAGCCCAAAGTGCTTCTTTTGCCGTTTTCGGGTAGATCAACAGGATCTTATTCGCGTCGAGTCCTTCCGCTGACAACTGTTCAGCAGAGAGATAGCCCGGAGGCTGAATAAAAACAGACAAACGTTCGTTGCTGGTGTGCTTTAAGTGCGGCGTCAATAAGCGCAGCTCGCCAATAGCTTGCGGTGTTTGTAGCTCGACGACACCATGTTTTGGAAAGCCGCCCTGTAATTTACGATCGAGAAGATCGTAGCCAGTTGAGTAGTGCTCTTCTGACTCAGGAGTTTGGCTACCCTGCCAAAGCCATTGTTTCTGCTTAAGATGTTCTATCAATTCATACATAACAAAATACCTGTATATATGTACAGTATAAATTATTATAGAACGACGGCAAGAGATCGGTATATCAGACGGATAAAAAAACGCCTTGTGGCTGAGAGTTAGCTCACAAGGCGTTGATTCTAAATGATCTTATTGTATGGCGATTATTTTGGTTGCGCGTCGATGCATTGACCATTGACGGCTTTGCCTTCTGGCGCCATCAAGTAAAGGTAAAGCGGCATGATATCCAGAGGTGTTTTCAGTAGCTCTACGTCTTCTGCAGGGTAAGCTTTTGCACGCATACTGGTGCGCGTACCGCCTGGGTTAATCGCGTTAACGCGGATCGTAGTGTCGCTCAGTTCATCCGCTAGGATCTGCATCATGCCTTCGGTGGCAAACTTAGACATCGCGTAAGTACCCCAATAAGCGCGCCCACTGTGACCAACGGTTGACGAGGTAAAGACAATGCGTGCGTCTTCCGACTTATGTAGCAGAGGGAGCACCGCTTGAGTCATCAGGAACTGAGCTTTAACGTTCACTTGCATGATATCGTCGTAAGTATCTTCGCCGATTTGATCAAATGGGCTAAGCACACCAAGTAGACCTGCGTTGTGAAGCACACCATCAAGACGACCAAACTGACTTTCGATCGTATCGACCATGTCGATGTAATTCTGCTTAGTTGCGCCTTTCATATCCAGAGGGATAATTGCTGGCTGTGGGTAACCAGCCGCTTCGATTTCGTCGTAGGTTGCTTCCAGCTTTTTCACTGTGCGGCCGAGCAAAATAACCGTCGCACCGTGCTGTGCGTAAGAGATTGCGGCTTGTTTGCCAATACCATCACCAGCACCGGTAACGAGAATAACTTTACCTTTCAGGGCATCTGAAGAAACAGCATATTCCACGATGTGTATCCTTTTGTAATGTTCTGCTTTAAGTCTTCGTGACAAGGTGGTTACAATACACTAATTCGCATATGAGGGGATATCACATTGGAATTTTTGTTGGACTATGGGCTGTTTTTAGCCAAGATTGTGACTTTTGTAGTCGCAGTGATTGCGATTTTAGTGATTGCTAAAGCTGTGGGCGGAAAGAGTGGTGCCGCGAAAGGGGAATTGGAAATTACTAACCTAACTGAGCAACATAAAAACACCGTTGATCAGTTGGAGCACCACCTGCATGACGACGCGTTTTTAAAAGCGCGTGATAAAGCAGAGAAGAAACAAGAGAAAGAAAAAGCCAAAGCTCGTGAGAAAGAAGTGAAAAAAGCGTCGAAAGAGGGCGACCTAGACGCACAGCGCGAACCTCACCTGTTTGTTCTGGACTTCAAAGGCAGCATCGATGCGAAAGAAGTGGCTTCACTACGTGAAGAAGTGACGGCGATTCTCGCGGTTGCGCGTGAAGGCGATGAAGTGCTACTGCGTCTTGAGTCCGGTGGCGGTATGGTTCACGGCTACGGCTTAGCGTCTTCTCAGCTAGACCGCATCAAAGCCGCTGGTCTTCCTTTGACGATTGCAGTGGATAAAGTCGCGGCAAGTGGCGGTTACATGATGGCATGTATCGCAGACAAAATTGTCTCTGCACCGTTTGCGATTGTTGGCTCAATTGGTGTGATTGCGCAGCTACCAAACTTCAATAAGCTACTGAAAAAGCATGATATTGAATTTGAACAGCTGACCGCTGGCGAGTACAAGCGTACCCTAACTATGTTTGGTGAAAACACCGATAAAGCGCGTGAGAAGTTCAAAGAAGAGCTGGAAGAGACACATGGCCTGTTTAAGAACTTTATCCGTGACCACCGCCCAGAACTGGACTTGGATAAAGTCGCAACAGGCGAGCACTGGTTTGGCACTCAAGCACACGAGCTAGGTTTAGTCGATGAGATCAAAACCTCAGACGACATTGTCGTGGAAGCGTGTAAAGACAAAACTGTATTGGCGATTCATTACGTTGAGAAGAAAAAACTGGCGTCTAAACTGGCAGGCATTGCCGGTGAAGCCGCAGACAACGTGCTGATGAAACTGATCGACCGCGGCCAACGCCCGATTGTTTAATCAGCAACTGAAAAATGTGCTAGAGCAAAAGATATGTTTATTCGTGCGTGAATAGTCATACTTTATTACATTATTTCTAGTTAAATATTAGCGTACACATTATATATAGTGTGTACGCTTTTTTATTTCCTAAAGTTTTATTACATGTTCTTTTTTCTTGATTAATCGAAGAGAATTGCTTTTTACTGTGTCAGTAAACAAATAATAATTTAACTAGAGCTGTGTAATTCTTGATTAAATATCGAGAGCTGATGCTATAGAGTCATTGATGAGCAAGTTTTTGGGCGCTATTAGCTCAGAAAGTAAAGGTGATGTTAGCGTATTTTAATTAAGGTAAATTAGCAGAACTAGCTACACGATAAATACTTTATTGTGATTTAATTACAAGGGAAGTAATTCGAAAGTCCGAGTGTTCAACGAGAAAAATAACCGTACCCGGTGTTGTTAAAATCTAATGTATAAAGTTATTCATCAGAAAATAGATATATCGGCTGGGATTTAGTGAGTATTACTGAAAGCTGATTTTAAACAAGGCAAATTATAATATGCGAAACAAACAATCCGTGGCGGTGGAGACAAGGTCCCACCATTTAGATAACTATCGCTCTCCCGACTTAATACGTGAGTTTAGTGAAGTATTTATTGATAGTGTTGCCAATAATTTAGAGGACCGATTTAAAGCTAATTTACCAACGTTTTTTCAGCATTATGCCCCCAAAACAGTTGAGTATTGGCTTGAAAAATACATTGAATGCACTGTACTAAACCACTGGCCCCGCGAGCATGGTATGTTTATGCTCGCGCAAGCAGCAGAACTTGCAAGGGGACATTGGATTATGCATCGTCATCAAGGTGAAGCGCTTGATATGAACTGGTTTGATCGTCAGTTTCAGCTAGATACGTACATAGTGCGGCGCGATCTTGATAATTCGGAAGACAGACTAACAGCCTGGTTAACGAACATTAGTGTGGCGGTGCTGTGTA
>NZ_JAATOO010000049.1 GCF_011806575.1 Vibrio hepatarius | reverse complement strand
AACAATCATCACCTCACGGTGGAGGGTGAAAGCCGCAACAAAATCGCCAAAGACCAGACGCTGATGGTCGATGGCAGTGTGCATATCAAAGCTGGAAAGCTCTGGGTCAACGAAGCAGGTAGAGAAGTACACATCAAAGCAGGCCAAAAGATCGTGATTGAAGCGGGCTCAGAACTCACCGTCAAAGCAGGCGGCAGTTTTGTCAAAGTGGATGCCTCCGGCGTCAGCATCGTCGGCCCAGCGATCAACCTAAACTCTGGCGGCAGTCCCGGCAGTGGTAGCGGGTTTTCGGGCCAAATAGCGACACTGCCTTTGGGGTTAGAGGAACAAGCCGCCCCGGAGGAACTGGTACCAATAAACATAGAGCAGCAACGAAATACTCTCATTGAGGCTGCAATGAAAGGCAGCCCAATTTGCCAAGCTTGTGAGGATGCTAATTCATGAGAACTTTTCTTTTGTACGCCGAGCTCCCACCTACATCAAGTTTACCTCGTTGGATGATTCTTGATGGTGCTCTCCTACCAAAACTGGAATACAAAATCGCAACGTTAGGAGTGGAGCTTAATATTAATATCAGGTATTACCCTTTATTAAGAGGAACTCGTTGGGAAAAAGTATCTGACCTTGGCCCATACCTTGTCACATGGTCAAAAGAGATTGAAGATTGGGCTCACGACACTGCGCCTTATCGGTATGGCGTTATATTCGAATCCGACGCTTCCATAGGTGATCTCGAAACACACTGGAAGAAACTCATTCTGTGTCAACATAGTGGGTTAGAAAACCAACTAGCTCGCTTATACGACCCAATTATTTTCCTTTACTTACTCAAAGCAACAGAACAAACACGCTTTGAATCTTGGATGGGACCAATGACCAATTTGTGGCTACCAAACCTTTTCAATCAACAATACTGGGAAGCGAAATCGTCTTCGGAAACACCACTGTTCTTAAAGGAAACTTGCTTTAACGATAAAGAATGGCAAAGCCTCAGTGACGCGAGTACAGCCTATACAGCGTGGCGGCTTATCCAACATATAGAGTCATATTTTCCTCACAAGCTTCAAGCAACCAAACAAGATACGCATACTTTTGTTTTGCAGCAACTGTCTGACTTAAAACAACTTGGTCAAGTCAACGAACAATTAGCGACATACTACCTCAATATAGTTTGCAGGCTTGGAAATGTCTTAGGTAAAAACTCACTCTATCCTGAAATCACTGCTTGCTTGCACAACCTTAAAGCTCCCATTGAGCAACGTTTAAAACAAGCTAATCAATTATCTGTCTCACTTGCCCAAAATCCACGAGGCTCAGTGGAGAGCTATCAATGAATTATACCATTCAATCAGGAGATACCTTAGCCGGTATCGCGCGCGCAAACGGTATTACCTTAAAATCTATACAGAACGCAAATCCTAACATTTCTGATCCGAATAAGATTCGTGCTGGTGATGTCATTAATATCCCAGAGGATGCAGTACTTGTTTCTGGTACTTCAGATCCCGCAACCAATGCGGCAATCGTCGCCAGTTCAAAGCAGATAGACAACGTCGTCGAAGAGTGCCCACTAAGAGATGAATGGTTTACCGTAAAACCGATGCGTTATGCGGTGGCAGATAAGGATAGCTCAGCAAAACTCCCTGAGGCCTTATCAGCTGGCGTCGACTTAGCCAATATGCACGAGCATCATTATATTGCTCGAGAGCTCATCGATCATACCGTCTACTTTTATAACGAGGACGATCAGTACCTTATCGAAGTACTTTATCAAGAGGGTATAGCACAAGATGCTCGTTGTGTGTTTGGCGATATGCCTGCGGAAGTGGAGTCTGCTTTACCGATTCTAAAACAAAAACAACAGGCAAAAGCCACCATGTGGCTGAGTATAACGCCACTATCAGAGTTAAGATTATCAAACTTACAAGCCAACCCTGATACCATTCTCAAACTTGGTCAGCGTATCGACTTTGCACAAGCTGCAGCAGGTAATGCGCCAGATACCAGACCGCTTTATGATATTGAGAACTTGTTAGCTAATACGCAAGTGGCAGAGAGTTTTCTAAAATGGACGTTTCCTGCATTAGAGCCAGTCTCTGATATCAATGGGATACGGGTGCCATACGAAGCACAAACGCCTAAAAATAACTACGCGGTCTGCCTGGTTGATGCGATTGGTATCGCCACCGATCTATGCCGGGAGTTCTCAATTGCTTACGAACTCACCATGTCGAGTTTGAGCACGTCGCAACATCCTCTCCAGATGGCAAAGCTAACCAAGCACATCATCGACAATGAGATGACACAGGCGGAGTCTAAAGTCTCAGAATATGAATCTACTGGCCATTACGCTGCGGCACTATCTATGCGTAAGCGTAGTGATCAAGAAATGGATCAACTCCAAGCGGCAGCAGGTTCTTCAAGGAAGCAAGAGTTAGAAGAGTGCTTGCACGTTGATGAGATGGAAGGCTACCTAAAGGACTACCAGGATGCCATGCCCAAACTCAAGCAGCAGCTTGAAACCCTGTCTGAAGATTGGTTGACTTGGTTAGATCATGAACAGCTAGATATCGCGCTCGCCTGGTTAGATGACAGTGACAAAGAACAAATCGCGCTAAAAGAAAGCGTCTTGTTCGCGATGACCAACAATCTCGAGGCAACCGATCAAGGCGTCGCACTGGCTCAACGTTGGAGTAAAACCTTGCTTGCAGTGGTCTCAGAGCAACCGAAACAGGAAAAAGGGGCAGGGGCGCACTTCTTAGCCGCGCTAGGCTTTGCTAAGCCATTGGTGTTAGAAGGATCTAAATGGCTAAAAGAGCTTAACGGAACAACCAACAGTAACTCAAGTATTGAAGCGATTGCCAGTGTAAGAAGTGGACTGATTGAATCGGGCAATATGCCTGCAACCGTGGCCACCGATGGACTGATACAGTCAATCGCAACCCCTTTGGTTCAATTAAGTCATGAAAGCAATGCGGTTATGCTTTGGCAGGAAACCTATAGCCTGTTCACATATCGCTATAACTATCAATTCCCTTTGGTAACAAGCAATCTGGGTGATGTGATGTTTGATATTGAAGCGTCATATGCCGTGATGGTCTATGCGGCAACTGGGCATATCACCAATGCTCCACAACACCAAACAAGTACTCAAACGCTCAACCTGTATGCTGTCAACCAGACGTCAGCCCCGGGGAAAAAGCTAAGTACCGTCGAAAAGCACGCTAAATATTGGCTTAAGCAGGTTAACGGCAATGATTTCTTAAGTGAAAAAACCGCCTTGATGAAGCTGTATCGCAAAACAGAGCAGGTATTTACCCCCAATGTACAAAACAGCGCCGTCGGCCTGTTTTTTTTAGTTCAGGTTTACAACACCACGCAAATGAACAGTACGGTTGAAAAAGATGGCTTTGTAAAAGTTTCTCTGGAGCAGGTAAATGGTTACTTGGGGTTGATCACTAGCTCTTTTGCCGTACTCGATCAGTTTGCTGGTGCGCGCTTTGGTCAAGTCGGAGGTAAAACGGTCTTTACTGAGTTTATGAAGGAAGATGGCGCTAAATTGCTTGGTAAATCAACTGCCAAATCATTAACTTCCCTATCAAAGGTCGCCAAACTTGACTCTAGAAATACTATGAAATTCGCAAAACGCATAGGAAATTGGGCCACCATCGCTACTGAAGTGACTTTTCGTTGGCTACCTGTTGTTGGTGGTACTGTTGCCGCGCTGGCCAGCGGGTATCAGTTTGGCACTGATCTGGTTAGCAACCAAAATGCTATGGCCACGGCGGTGTCAGGGGTCACACTGCTGGTCAATGGGATGGCCGCTTATTGCGCCTGGGTGGCACTGGTACCTGCGGCGGCGCCAGTTATGGCGGTCGCAGCGGTGGTTCTTGGGGTGACGGCATTAACGCTAGAGATAGTCAGAGCCTCCTTAATGGACGATAAAACCCAACTGTTTTTAAAGGGCTCTTTCTGGGGCCGTGGCGATTATGCTTACGGTAAGTCCAACCTAAACACCTTGGAACAACGACTGAAGCTGTTTGATCAGGATGCCCAGCTAGAGGATGCGATTAAAGTGATGCAACAAGAGTTGACCGCATTTGGCGATTTTTTATTTAAACCCATCCCACAGTTAATCAATGTCAGTCAAACCGATGGTCAGAGCCGTTTTACACTGCAGATTTTACTGCCTGGCTTTATGCCATTAACCAGCGATGTCAGTGTTTATCTTCAGGGCTATGCGGAGAAGGACACTAAGGATCTACTGGTCAGTCACAGTCGAGAAAATCGTTGGCAAACCAATCAGCTTAACGGCGAGATAAGTCTGCTCAATGACAACACTGCCGCCCTAAGCTTTGAGGTCGATGAAGCAGAACTGGAAACAGACTATCGTTTTTATCAACTGGCGCTCGCTTATCATAATCCCGCTGGTTATCCTGTCTCGTTAAAGTACCCGAAAATTACCATCAGTGATGAAAAACAGTGGTTTGAGTTCTGGCGCAGCAGTAGTGAGTTGGAGTCATTTGAAATAGAGAAAACTAAATCATGAGTGAGATTAGACAAGTAGCCCCCAATCATTGGGTCGGGCCAGAGGAGTTTGGTTTTACCCCCAACTTTCATATTACCCAACACGGTGTGGAACATTACCCCAATGGCCATTTGATGCAGCAAGAGCCACTAAATCCCGGCAATAAAAAAATCACTCTGGTGCATGAAACAACTGAACCCGGAGAGAAAGAAGACTTAGGTGAGTTTTTTGAGCTGTTTTCTGCTGGAGGCCATGAAGACTTTCTTGATATGCGTGTTCAGTCTGTCCATGGTAGAGGCGGAAATTTGTATGCTGTGATTTTCTTTGCCTTGTTCTGGCTGCTTGTTAAGACTTCGATGGTTTATACCGCTGGAGATACATGGTCACTCAATTACGTCGATATAACAGTTACAGTAATACTCGTCATTTGTATGGGTTTAAGTTTATTTAAGCCGACTGCCATGCCGGTACGTTTTCATAAAAAAAACCAAGAGGTCTACGTATGGCACAATAAAATTCTCTATCGTATTCCGTGGCAAGAATGCGAAATATCCGTCATTGTGGCGAAAACTCATATGGGTTATGGCCGATTAAAAGATGGCTACGAGTTAATGCTCTGGCTCAACCCTAAACATGCGGTCAATGCTGATTTAACCGGTCAACGCCATCAATATCTCAGTCTACTTCGTCATATGGGCAGTCATGCCCCTATGTATGGCTATTGGGAGTATGTTCGCCGTTATATGGCAGACGAACAGCCACTGTGGTACGAAATCAGTAAAGAGCCACGGATTGCAGGAGTCAATACAGAACTGGCAAGAGAAAAAGGATACAGCAACTTCAGTGCATTAGTTCGTTTTATCTTAGTTATGCCAATTATATTTCTTTTTCGACCCGCTGATTTTGCACTTTGGTGTAACCCCCTGAGACATAAATGGCCGGAACAAGTCCATGAGTGGAGCGGTAAACGATGCAACTGGCATTAGACGCGATTCAACCGCCCTCTTCCTAGTATATTTGCAATCAGTGTCGCCTATCCAGTAACCACCATACTCAACCGAAGAGATAATCCGCGTTATATCTAGGTACTTCGCGTCACCGTTGATTCGGTGACGCGGCGTTAAACCTAGGGATTGACGGGCACCGATTGTTGCACCGCGCAGCGAAAGCTCACACCCACGCGGTAACGGTCATAATCAGAAGCGTGCAAACGTGAAAAAGTCATCGTCACTCCACTGCCGTCTCGCTGAACTTTTTCAGTACCGGACTCCGGGCCTTGGGGGTTGTGCTCGGGAGAATGCTGGTAATAGTCTTTGGCATACCAATCATTGACCCATTCAGCCACCTGATTACTCATGCCATACACCCCTAATGGATTGGGCGGGAATGCATCCACTTCTGCGATTCGAGATGACGCATTGACATCTTCATCTCGATAATATTCTCGATAACCGGTTTTCGGGTTGTAATAACTGCCGTCTTTCACCTGACGATACCCCGTATTCGTCGCAAAATAACGATTTTGACCGCGACTGCGAGCCGCGTATTCCCATTGTGCTTCCGTCGGTAAATCGAAAGGTAACGCGGTAATATTACCCAACCATTGACAGTAGTCCTTCGCATTTTGCCAAGTACGTGTACTAGCTGCCATTTGTTCCCAGCGTTTTAAATCGCGTTTAAACTCCGTTGAATCTCTATCCATTGGGGTTCCATCCAGATTTTGGTCAGCAAGAGGTAAACCACTGACTTTTCGCATCACTTCCATATCGGCATACGTGGTCTCGAATTTGGCAATTGAGTACGCATCTAAGGTGACTTTATGCTGGTATCCCTGTCCTGAGAAATCAGCGATCGAATAACATTTATGATTAGGAGACCAATCCATTCTTTCGCGCGTTTTACTTGGGATCTCACACGGCCCTTTAAAGTCTCCCATATCAAAGCTCCCTCCCTCTACAAATACGAGGTTTTCTATCGCTTTGACTGCCACATCAGCCATCTCTTTTTTTAGTGTTATACCAACATCAGGATACTGCGCATTAATATTGCTAATGATGGTTTCCAGTTGTTGCGTCGACAGATGCTCACTAGATACGTCAATGCGGTCACCGCCACATCCGGCTATGATTGGCATCAAACAAACCATACTTAACCACTTGTTATTCATCTTTGTCCCTCTACAATGAAGGGATAATTATATACACCTGCACACATATTTTGTAGGTCAACGAAAAGTGTCCTAGGCTTCAATGAAAAAAATCCTATTTATCCTATTACTCTTTGCTCAGAACACCGTTTGGGCACAAAGCCCGACCGAGCAAGGGATCCTCCTCTTTAATCAGAAAGAATACCAACAAGCAGAGGAGATCTTACAACAGCAGTCGAACGACGGCAGTGCCTATGCCACATTTTGGTTGGGTGTCGTTCAATACAAAAATCGAAAACATTTTCAAGCAGGCGAAACCTTTTTAAAAGCGGCAAACATGGGCCATCCTTGGGCAATGGGTGTACTTGCTGGCGGGAAACTCTATGCAAATACACCATGTAACTATTTAAGTTGGCCTTGTGATAATAAATGGGAGCCTAAAGCCCAACAAGGCTGGGCTAAACTCGCTCAACAAAGTGATGGGAAAGCAGCGTTTGCATTAAACATAACCAAAAGAGAATGGTGGGAGTACATACCGTTTTATCGTCAAAGTCGATACAAAGATATCATTAGCAATGCTGTACCAAATGGGGGATACAAGTTCCTAGATTACAATACATACTGGGATTCATCTGATGAAAAGTTACCGTATTTGAGACTCGCTGCAGAACAAGGCTACGCGCCCGCCATGGAAACACTTTATTATCGAATGGATGTAATTGGTCTTGACGAGGCAATGAAATGGATCAATGAAGCTATTGAGCTCGGGTATGCGGAAGCAGCAGAAACTCTCTATTTCAAATATTCACAAGGCGAAAAAGACCGTACCGGTAAAGTCATTATTCAACCAGACCCTAAAAAGGCATACTACTATAATCGATTATCTGGAGCGCTCGGCGGAGAAGAAAGGCAAGGCAATGTCACTGAAACTTTAATGATTAAAGATAGCCAAGTAGTCGTGGATGAGAATGGAAACCCTGTTTTTGAAATTCTAGTAACCAAGCAAGAACAAGCTGAAATGGATAAACAAGTGGCTGAGTTTGTAAAAGATATAAAGCCAAATCTGTTCTTAGATGAAACATCGATTGACTTATTTTAACTGACTTCGTGAAGGTTGTTCAACTCCCCCCAAGAAGGTCTAGTGTAGATATGCTAGACCTTTGTCCTAACTAGTAATCATTACTCCTTCAGTACCACCACATTATTTTTGTTCCTCTGTGAGACTCTGGGTATTATCAGATCTATGATTCACTGCCTTTTACCCCAATGAAGTCATCGGCGAATATCCCACACTCAACCGAAGAGGTCATTCTCGTCATGTCTAAGCGCTTCGCATCACCGTTAATTCGGTGACGCGGCATTAAACCGAGGGACTGACGGGTGTGGACTGTTGTACCGCGCAGCGAAAGCTCACACCCACGCGGTAACGGTCATAACCAGAAGCATGCAAACGAGAAAAAGTCATTGTGGTCCCACTGCCGTCTCGTTGAACTTTTTCAGCACCGGACTCCGGACCTTGGGGGTTACGCTCGGGAGAGTGTTGGTAATAGTCTTTGGCATACCAGTCGTTGACCCATTCAGCCACCTGGTT
>NZ_JAATOO010000048.1 GCF_011806575.1 Vibrio hepatarius | reverse complement strand
GGGAAGTAGAGGGTGCTCGTACAGAGGTAGAAAAGTTACAGGGAGGGGGGAAGATAAAAGTAGTGGGAATAGTCGGGAAGGGGAGAAGAGGGGGCAGTTATAAGAATGGGGGAGGTGGCTTTTGTAAGCCTCTAACGTAAAAATTGAAATAAGATTTCCAAAAAATTCGAGGGTGAGCATGATTAAGAAGATCGGTGTTTTGACAAGTGGCGGTGACGCACCAGGCATGAACGCGGCGTTACGTGGCGTAGTTCGTACCGCTCTGACGGAAGGTTTAGAAGTATACGGTGTTAAAGACGGCTCCTTGTGCCTTTACGAAACGCGTCTCGCGCCGCTTTCTCGTTCTTGCTTCTCTGATGTGATTAACAAAGGTGGTACTTTCCTTGGCTCTGCGCGATTCCCAGAGTTTAAAGAAGTAGCGGTTCGTGAAAAGGCGATCGAAAATTTAAAACAACACGGCATCGATGCGTTGGTTGTTGTCGGTGGTGACGGTTCGTACATGGGTGCGAAGAAGCTGACTGAAATGGGTTACCCATGTATCGGTCTGCCGGGCACTATCGATAACGATATCGCGGGTACAGATTACACCATCGGTTACCTAACAGCATTGAACACGGTTATCGACGCGATTGACCGTCTGCGTGATACCTCTTCTTCTCACCAGCGTATTTCTATTGTTGAAATCATGGGTCGTCACTGTGGTGACTTGACTCTGATGTCTGCAATTGCGGGTGGTTGTGAGTACATCATCACTCCAGAAACTGGCCTAGACAAAGAGAAGCTGATCAACAACATCAAAGACGGCATCTCTAAAGGTAAGAAGCACGCAATCATCGCGCTGACTGAGTTAATGATGGATGCCAACGAGCTGGCGAAAGATATTGAAGCGGCGACAGGCCGTGAAACTCGTGCCACCGTTCTAGGTCACATCCAACGTGGTGGTCGTCCGACAGCATTTGACCGTGTACTAGCATCTCGCATGGGTAACTACGCAGTTCACCTATTGATGGAAGGTCACGGTGGTCGTTGTGTTGGTATCCAAAAAGAACAGTTGGTTCACCACGATATCATCGATGCGATTGAAAACATGAAGCGTCCAGTTCGTCACGATCTATTCAAAGTGGCTGAAGAACTATTCTAAGCACGATTGAATAAGCAGATACAAAAAACCACCTGATTTCAGGTGGTTTTTTTATGCCTTAAGCGGTGCTTTTATGTCGTTCGCTCACCGGCGTTTCTGCTTTTTCAGCCGGATGGTACACCTCAGCGCTTCGCCTTGGTGGTAGCTTACGGCTTTGAAAGCGTTGATGCACGCCGCGACGCAGTGCTTTGACTCGGTTCTCTGCTTTGTCCACGCCCAACAATACAGATAACGCCAATGCGGTGATCAGTACCGATTGCTGCAAATAACCCAAGCCAATCATCATACCGAGCGCGGCCAACACCCAGATTACTGCCGCCGAGGTTACGCCGTGGATCTTCCCGTCCTGAGTCATCATCACGCCGGCACCTAAGAAGCCGACACCAGTGATGATCTGGCCGAGTACCCGTGCTTGGTCCAAGGTATTTGGTGATAACGACACTGCCATAGACATAAAGAAATAAGTGCCAGAGATTATCAGTATTGAGGTGCGAATCCCAACAGGCTTACCGCGCGTTTGTCGTTCAACACCGATGAGAATACCGTTGACGGCACAACAGAGTAACGCGGGCCAGCTAAATGGCCCGAGATCGAGAATTTGTTCGATAGATGGTTGCATTTTGACCTCCCCAAACCGTGGAGTATGCAGTTAATGTAAGTCGCTATCGAACAAAAACTTTTTGTCGTGTGGATTATTCTAAATGAAGGTCGAGTGGCGTTTTACTGCTGCGTCCGCCGATTTCCCGTGTGAGCTTCGGCACTAGGTAACCGGATACCCGCTCAATCACGCCAGCCATAATCGTTTTGGCTTGTTGGTCAGAAATAAAGAAGTGTGCCGCGCCTTGTACTTTATCTAAAACATGGATGTAGTACGGCAGCACGCCGCTATCAAATAGCGCTTCGCTTAACTGGACCTGAGCGTCGACGTTGTCGTTAACCCCTTTCAACATCACCCCTTGATTGAGCAGTGTCACGCCCACTTGTTTGAGCTTCGATAATGCATCGCTCAGCTCTTGGTTGATCTCTTGTGCATGATTGATGTGGGTGACCAAAATGACTTGCAAGCGCGTTCCCGCCAACAATGAGACCAGTCCATCGGTGACGCGTGCCGGAATCACTACCGGCAGACGTGAATGGATACGCAGTCGTTTGATGTGAGGAATATCAGCAATATGGTCAATCAACCATTGCAGTTCATCATCTTTGGCCATCAACGGGTCACCACCTGAGAGTATCACTTCATTCAGCTCATCGTGCTGAGCGAGGTAGTCGAGGCTTTGTTGCCAAGTGGTTTTATTGCCCTTGTTTTCTTGATAAGGGAAATGGCGGCGGAAGCAGTAACGGCAATTGATCGCGCAGCCACCTTTTACGATCATCAGTGCTCGGTTGCGGTATTTGTGCAACAAGCCGGGGATGTCGTTGTTTTGTTCTTGCAAAGGATCGTTCGAATAACCCGGATGAACCTCAAATTCTGCCGATAAAGGAAGAACCTGACGCAATAGAGGATCAAAAGGATTGCCTTTTTGCATTCTTTCGACAAAACTTTGCGGCACACGCTGAGCAAAAAGCTTTCTCGCGTCAAACCCGTTTTGCCAAGGTTCTGGATCTATCTCCAAGTATTCCAGCAGTTTTTGAGGATCGGAGATCCCATTCGCTAGCTGTTTGAGCCAGTTTTGCTCAACAGAATCGACATTTCGGGTTATGATGTGCGGCATTAATTTAAACTCGAAGAATGGTAAGAGGAAAAAATGGCTACTGTTAGCACGAATGAATTCAAAGGCGGTCTTAAAATTATGCTTGATAATGAGCCGTGTGTCATTCTCGAAAACGAGTATGTAAAACCGGGCAAAGGACAGGCATTCAACCGCGTTAAGATCCGTAAACTGCTTTCAGGTAAAGTTCTAGAGAAAACATTCAAGTCTGGCGACACTGTAGAAGTGGCGGACGTAATGGATATCGACCTAGATTACCTATACAATGACGGTGAATTCTACCACTTCATGAACAGCGAAACATTCGAGCAAATCGCTGCAGACCTTAAAGCGGTAGGCGATAACGCTAAGTGGTTAGTAGAGAACGACAAGTGCATGTTGACTCTATGGAACGGTAACCCAATCGTTGTAACTCCACCAAACTTCGTTGAGCTAGAAGTAACAGACACAGACCCAGGTCTAAAAGGTGACACTCAAGGTACGGGTGGTAAACCAGCAACACTATCGACTGGCGCAGTCGTACGTGTTCCTCTGTTCATCTCAATCGGTGAAGTTATCAAAGTCGACACTCGCTCTGGCGAATACGTTGGTCGTGTGAAGTAAGCACTACTTCGATAAAGTTTTTGTAAAAAGGTCACTTCGGTGACCTTTTTTGTTTTTCAGTCTGGCATTTGATGTGCCACAATTCTTGTCTTGTACTATGTGGTTAAACTGATGCCCATGAAACAGTCTTTACGAATCTGGCTTGATGCCGCACGACCAAAAACGCTACCGCTGGCCCTAGTGTCCATTTTGACCGGGAGCGTGTTGGCGTACTCTACCCACCAATTCTCTTTGTCAGTTGCTGTGTTGGCGTTTGTGACTGCAACGCTGCTGCAAATTCTTTCAAACTTAGCCAACGATTATGGTGACGCAGTAAAAGGCACCGATAACGAAAAACGCCTTGGACCTCTGCGCGCGATTCAATCGGGGAGTGTCTCTTTAGAGAACATGAAGCAAGCGATCATCATTAACGTGGTTTTTACCATGATCGCGGGTTTGACGTTGGTGTTCTACGCGCTTGATTCACTAAATAGTATTTTGGCCTTCATCGGTCTGGGCGTGTTGGCGATCATCGCTGCGATTGCTTATACCGTAGGTAACAAGCCATACGGCTACGTCGGTTTAGGTGACGTGTCGGTATTTATCTTCTTTGGTCTGCTCGGTGTTGCGGGTACTTACTTCTTGCATACTGGCATGGTTGCACCTTTATTGACACTACCTGCTATAGGTTGTGGTTTACTGGCTGTTGCAGTTCTCAACATCAACAACATGCGCGATATTGAGAACGATGAAGAGTGCGGGAAGCGCACGGTCGCGGTGCGTTTAGGACAAAAACGCGCTAAGCAGTACCACTCAATCCTGCTGGTATCTGCGATTGCGGTGTTTGCTTCTTACTTGCTGCTGCAACCGGGACCGTGGTGGGTCAGCCTGCCTTTTCTCTTGAGCGTTTTTGTCACATATAAGCACGGTAAAGCGGTGTGGCTTGCCGAGCAACCTGCACAGATTGCGCCTATGTTACCAGTGATAGTGAAGTGCTCTTTGGTGACTAACCTGTTGTTTGCTGGTGTGGTTATCGTCCAAACATTGATACGGGTTTAAGCGGCTTTCGTGACTAAAATCACCGGAAAGCAGTTTCGAGCTTAGTTAGATGATAGTTGTCATTGCAATGACTTAGTGACCCTATATACTCGATGGATATACGAACGTTATGGGAAGGAACACGATGGAATACAATACGTCTGCCTTATGCGATATTTACTCTGAACAAGTAGATGTTGTTGAGCCAATGTTCAGTAACTTCGGTGGCTGTGCCTCATTCGCTGGACAAGTTACAACGGTTAAGTGTTTCGAAGACAACGGTGTCATCCGCGAGATTCTCGAACAAGATGGTCTGGGCCGAGTGCTGCTGATCGACGGTGGGGGTTCTCTTCGCCGTGCGTTGATTGACGCAGAACTTGCATCATTAGCGGAAGAAAACGACTGGGAAGGTATCGTGGTCTATGGTTGTGTGCGTGAAGTCGATGAGCTCGAAGACATGAGCATCGGTATTCAGGCACTAGCTTCTATTCCGGTTGGCGCCAGCTCTCAAGGTATTGGTGAAGTGGACATTCCGGTCAACTTTGGCGGTGTGACTTTCCTACCTGAAGATTACCTCTACGCAGATAATACCGGGGTGATTCTTTCCCAAGAACCACTTGATGTGGTGCTGGAAGTTGAAGATGATGAAGTCGTCAATGACTAGTTTTAACGAATAAACAAAAGCCGGCGCCATGCCGGTTTTTTTGTGCATTAAGAAACGGGGATCGCAACGTACTCTTTTCTTAGCTTCAACGCATATAGGTAGCCGAGTACGCCACCGACAATATTACCTACCGCGATGCCAATAAATAACCCTTCAATGTCATACATTAAGCTGCCTACCCAAGCGCCCGGCAAGGTAAACACAAACAAGCGCATAAAACTCCATTGGAACGCACGTAGTGGTTGATGCAATGCATTCAATCCGGCGATCAGCATCATCACAATTCCTTGAAAGCCGTAGCTAAACGGCACGACCAATAGATAATGCCAAAGCAGGTCTTTGACTTCTTGCTCTTGCGAGAACAGCGCCGCAAGAGGAATGCTGAGCGGCACCATCATGATAAAAATACCGAGTTGAAACACCACTGAGAAACGAATACTCAAGAACAGACCGGCGAAACTGCGGTCAGGGTTATTTGCACCGATGTTCTGCGCGATAAACGGTGTCAGTGCCGAGGTTAGCGACATGAGGACCAAGATCAGTATTGATTCAATACGTTGTGCTGCACCATAAGTCGCAACTGCTGCCGTACCGTGACTCGATAGCATCATCATCAGAATCGCGCCTGAAATCGGGTTCATCGCGTTTGACATCGCCGCCGGTGTACCGATTTTTAAGATTAAGCGCCAGTCGGATAACAAGCTTGGCAAATAGGGCCATGCGAGCAGCTTTTCGCGTTTTAATAACACATAAAACGAACCACATAATGCGCCAAACCAACTGAACGCACTGGCAATCGCGGCACCTTGAATGCCCAACTCGGGGAATGGTCCGATCCCAAAGATCAGTAATGGATCGAGTACGCCGTTGATTAAACCCGCTAGCATCATGATCTTGGCTGGTGTTTTTGTATCACCTGTGGCGCGAATCGCACTGTTTCCTGCCATCGGAATAACCAGCAGTGGAATGGTGAGATACCAAATCTGCATATACTGCTGAATCAATGGAATAAGGTTTTCTTCGGCGCCCAATAAGAGAAATAAGGGTTCTATGGTGCTAATACCGATCACACAGGCGGCAGCAACCAGAGCAACGGCGAGAATCAATCCATGGGTTGAGAAACGGGCGGCGTCTTGCGCTTCGCCTTGACCGAGCAATCGGCCGATGTTGGTCGATAGGCCAATGCCAATCCCCATGGTGATGCAGTTGACGGCAAAGGTCACTGGAAAGGTGTAACTGATCGCGGCGAGAGCTTGTGTGCCAAGCAAAGAGATAAAGAAGGTATCCACTAGGTTGAACATCAAAATCGCAACTAGGCCGAAGATCATCGGCACCGTCATTTGACGCAGTACTTGGGGGATGGCGCCCGTTAACAGGCCGTGCTTATCCTGCATTGCGAATAGCTACTCTAGCGAAAGAAAAACGTAGCATACTTGATTCGCCCAGTAGATACAAAAAAGGCCAGCATCCGCTGGCCTTAGAGAAGTTCGCTTAAAATTAAGCTTTAGCTGCTGCCGCTGCTTTTGCGATAGCTACGAAGCTCTTAGCGTCTAGAGAAGCACCACCAACTAGAGCACCGTCGATGTCTGGTTGTGAGAAGTAAGCTTCAGCGTTTTCTGGCTTAACAGAGCCGCCGTATTGGATGATTACTTGTGCTGCTACTGCTTCGTCCTTCGCTGCGATTAGTGCGCGGATAGAAGCGTGGATGCGTTGTGCATCTTCAGCTGTTGCTGCTTTACCAGTACCGATAGCCCAGATTGGTTCGTAAGCGATGATCGCGTCGTTTAGCGCTTCAACACCGTACGCGTCGATAACTGCGTTGATTTGACGTGCACAAACTGCTTCAGTTTCGCCCGCTTCGTTCTGTGCTTCAGATTCACCGATACAGAAAACTGGCTTCAGGCCGTTCTCTTTTAGGAAAGCGAATTTCTTAGCCACGAACTCGTCTGATTCGTTGTGGTATTCACGACGCTCAGAGTGACCGATGATGATGTGAGTTGCACCAAAGTCTTTTAACATCTCAGGAGACATGTCACCAGTGAACGCACCGCTGTTGTTTAGGTCAGTGTTTTGCGCACCTAGGATTACCTTGTTACCGCCTTCTGCGATTACACGCTCAGCTAGGTCGATGTATAGCGCTGGTGGAGCTACCGCTACGTCTACACCTTCAACGCCTTCAAGCTCAGCGTTAATACCAGTTAGCAGCTCTTTTACCATTGCTTTGCTGCCATTAAGTTTCCAGTTACCCATCACTACAGGACGACGCATAGGAATATCTCCCTTATCTTTAATGTAAAAAGTGTATTAATGTAAAAAATCTTCGTAGGAATATAACAGATTAAATAAGCCAGATCATGACTAGTATCATGTCTTAACCGGATCTCAGCCATTGGTTGGATCTGTCACTCACACCAATCTCGTCTTGTCGTGACCAGTTCAGTGATCTCATAAGCAGAATAGCGGTAACTGACTCGGAAATCTGTGTAGAAATTGATAATAGTGGCTCAACAGTGAATCATCCATGTTGAAACTCTCTTACATTTGAGGATAACGATGCCAAATTTAGTAATGGAATACTCTAGCTCGGTCGATGAGCGTGTTAATGTTCAAGGATTATTGGAGGACTTACATCAGGTCGCGCTGCTAAGCGGGCTATTTGATGTCGGTTCGGTAAAGTCACGAGCATTGCGTTGCCATGACTGGCTGATTGGTGATGAAGGAAATAGTGTAGACTTTATCCATATCAGCTTTGAATTGCTCGATGGTCGTACTTCAGAGCAGAAAAGAGAGTTGTCGCGTCAGTTGATGGCCGAGCTGCAAGAGCAGGCGAGCCATATCCGTAGCCTGACGGTCAATGTACGAGATATGGACAGAGAGTGCTTTCAAAAGGTGATTAACTAGTTATCTCTGTATATTTTTAATTTTTAGGTAATAAAATGTCGATTAAAGAACTGCTGTTTTCATTTCAAGGTCGGGTAGGGCGTAAAACTTACTGGATTTGGAATGTCATTTATTACGGTCTGATTGTAGGTTTTGCCCAGGGGATGAACGTACTGTTTCCGGCGCTGGCGCATCTGCTTCTGCCGGTCTTCTTGTTGGTTATTCTGGTGCCGGATTTAGCAATTACCGCCAAACGTTGGCATGATCGTAATAAAACCAGTTGGTGGTTGTTACTCAACGTGCCTTTGGTGATTGGCCGTATGACGATGCCGATTGCAGCAGACCCAAGTCAAGCAGCTCAACCTTCGACATTACAGGTGATTGGTTCGTTGACCGCATTAATTTGTGGTGTGTGGATATTGGTTGAGTGTGGATTCCTGAAAGGGACGGATGGAGATAACCAGTTCGGACCAGAACCCAAGTAAACCTTACCTATCTCGACTAGAGTGTAGTATTTCCAGCTCTAGTCGAACTCTCTTACTTTCTCAATAAAATCTCTTCGACTTTATGGTCTGAGCCTTTCTTCAGCACGAGTTGCGCGCGCCCTTTGGTTGGCAAGATGTTTTGGTGCAGGTTGATACCATTGATGGTCTGCCAAATATCGTGCGCTTTCTCAATGGCTTGGTTCTCAGTCAGCTTAGTGTAGTGGCTAAAGTAAGAACCGGGCTTAGTAAATGCGCCTTGGCGGAACTTTAAGAATCGTTCGACATACCAGTTTTCGATCACATCACTGCTAGCATCAACGTAGAGAGAAAAATCTAAAAAGTCAGAAACGAACACGCGATGCGGGTCATGCGGGTAATCCATACCACTTTGCAGTACGTTGAGTCCTTCGATGATCAACACGTCAGGGCGGTCGACAACTTTCACTTCCTCGGTGATGTCATAGGTAATGTGTGAGTAGATAGGCACGCTTAAGTTGGGCTTGCCGGCTTTTACATCGGAGACAAACTCGACTAGACGTTTGATGTCGTAAGACTCAGGAAAACCTTTGCGGTGCATGATGCCGCGTTCGTTAAGCACTTCTTTCGGGTAAAGAAAGCCGTCGGTTGTGACCAGTTCAACTTTCTGGTGATTTTCCCAACGAGCAAGTAAGGCTCTAAGCAGACGCGCCGTGGTACTTTTTCCTACCGCGACACTTCCGGCGATACCAATAATAAAGGGTGGTGCGCTTTCTTGGTTGCCGAGAAAGTTGTTGAGTACTGAGTTGCGACTTTGTCTTGCCGCAACGTAAAGGTTCAACAATCGAGCCAGAGGCAGATAAATCTCCACTGCTTCTTCCATGGTTAGGTTTTCATTGACCCCTTGAAGCTCGGTCAAATCCTCTTCGGATAGCGTCATCGGTACAGAGTTACGCAGCTCTGCCCATTGCTGACGAGTAAAAGAGAGGTATGGTGTCATAGTCTTCCTAACCAGATTTCGCGATAAGAGCAGCGAAAATACAATATCAAGCGCAGATTGCAAATGACAAGCGTAAGATTAAGGCGCTTTTCTCAACTAAATTGTGCGATTTTTCAGCAAACAAACAGAAACTGGTTAAAAACGTATTTTTTTTTGGTTTTGCTATTGCAAGCTAGAAAATCATTCAATAGAATGCGCACCACTTATGCCGACTTAGCTCAGTAGGTAGAGCAACTGACTTGTAATCAGTAGGTCACCAGTTCGATTCCGGTAGTCGGCACCA
>NZ_JAATOO010000047.1 GCF_011806575.1 Vibrio hepatarius | reverse complement strand
TGTCACCGCGCTCAAGAAATGCCGTCAGCTTGGGTAACACGCGCTTGTTATAGAGCGTGAAAACAGGCTGTTGATGATCACCGTCGTGCGCAACCAAAATGTCCGTTGATTCTGTCGCTTGAGAGCAAAAACGTTCGACAAGGTCGCTGTTGATCTGTGGACTGTCACAAGGTACGAAACCCACCCAATCGGTTGTCGCGTGAAGAAGTCCGGCGTGAATACCACCCATTGGCCCAGGGTAATCAGCGAATTGGTCAGAGAAGACTTGTCCGAATTGGGCGTATTCACTCTGGTTACGATTTGCGTTGATTAAAATATTGGGTGTTTGTGTAGAGAGGCGTTCAATAACATGTTGAATGAGCGGTTTGTTGTTGAGTTCAATCAGCCCCTTATCTTTTCCGCCCATACGGCTGGCTTGCCCGCCAGCCAAAATAACCCAACTAGTTTGCGTTGGAAGAAGCATAGTTGTTCTCTTGTTTTGCATCTGTAATAACCTGTAGCAGCGGAGACTCTATCAAAGTCGTGTCTTTTATCCACCATTGTTTACGGCACAGTTCGGTCAGTGCATTTTTTTGGTGGCTAGTGACGACAATACTTGAACCTCGGCTCAGCAGATCTTTTGCCATAACAACCAAACGCTCTATGGACTCTTGGTCGAGTGAGGCGCTCGATTCGTCCATCAATAAAATAGACGGCCTTAAGATCCACGCTCGCGCCATCGCGACACGCTGCTTTTCTCCACCCGACAGCACTGAAACATGCTCATCTGCCAAAGTTTCCAAGCCTACCATGCGTAGAGCAGTAATTACTTGAGCTCGCTTATCTTTCGGCGACTCTTTTTCATAGCGAATACCATACACGACGTTTTGGTAAACGGTACCGTCAAATAAATAAGGCGATTGGTGTAAATAGATGACGTCTTTTCTACCGGCGCGATTGAAAAATCGTTTTAACCAACTGTCGTCAGGGGCAAATACTTCGCCTGTCGTTGGCTTGATCAAACCAGACAGAATTTTGAGCAACGTAGTTTTGCCGACACCGTTGTCACCTTTAAGGTAAATGGCATCGTTAGGACCAATCGAAAGTTGGGGAATGTGGAACAACACTCGCTCCTTGTAGCGCATAGATAAGTGCTGTGCTTTGATTTGAATTGTCATACAGCTCCTATGTTCTCAAGTAGCCCTTACCACGCATGCTGGTAAGTAAAAAGTTTAGAACTAATGCTAGAGATAATAATACAATCCCTAATGCAACGCCTTGCGCAAATGCACCTTTATGGCTTTCCATCGCGATTGCAGTGGGGATATTTCGTGTTACCCCCATAATGTTACCACCCACCATCATTGAACAGCCGACTTCGGTAACAATACGTGAAAACGCTGCGATAGTGGCTGCCATAAGAGGAAATCTCGCTTCCCAAATCATCGTCGCGGCAATGCGCGGGATAGATACACCAAGCGTCACCGCGGTTTCAATCGCGCGGCGATCACTCGATTGCAGCGCGCCATGCATCATCGAAACCAGCACCGGGAACCCCACTAACATTTGGCCGACGATCATCGCTTTTTGGGTAAACAGCATTTCCCAGTTGCCAAGTGGACCAGCGCGGGATAGCAACATGTAAAGCAACAAGCCAATAACAACGGTCGGAACCGCTTGCAGGGTGTTAATCAGAGACAATAACAGCCACTTGCCACGAAAGCTTGCATGAGCAAGGGTAAACGACAGCAAAATCGCGGGTAAAAGCACCAACGAAATCGCGGTCAAAGAAACGCTAAAGGAGACCGCGACGATCTCCCATAGTTCTTTATCAAGGCTCACCAATAAAGTGAGCGCTTCAAGAGTGGTTTGCCAAAGGCTCATAAATGACTATTTCTCGTTAGCATTCGCCACGAATAACTGTTTACCGTTGAGTTTAAAGTCATTGATCAGTTGCTGACCTTTCGGGTTAACTAACCAGTCACTGAATACTTTTGCCCCTTGGTAGTTGATCGCAGGGTAACGCTCTGGATTGACCAAAATCACTTGGTAAGGGTTAAATAGGTTTTTGTCACCTTGGAATACGATTTTAAGGTCAAGTTTGTTGTTATATGCCAACCAAGTACCACGGTCAGTCATGGTGTAACCTTGCATTTCGTTCGCCATGTTAAGAGTCGGGCCCATACCTTGACCAACACTGCGGTAACCACCGAAGTTTGGTTCGATTTTAGTTTGTTGCCAAATGCCTTTCTCTTTCTTGTGCGTACCTGAGTCATCACCACGTGAAACGAAAGTCGCGTTCATGTCGGCTATTTTCTTAAATACTTCTGTGATGTCTTTTGACTCGGTCACTTTCGCAGGGTCTGCGTCTGGGCCAACGATAACAAAGTCGTTGTACATCAGTTTGCGCGGCATGACGCCGTAGCCTTTTTCAACGAAGTTAGCTTCTGCTTTTGGCGCGTGCGTCATCACCAAATCTACATCGCCGTTTTCACCCATTTTTAGCGATTTGCCCGTGCCTGCCGCGATAACATCCACTTTGTAGCCAGTGTCTTTTTCAAATGCTGGCAGCAAGTAATCGAGAAGACCTGAGTGATAAGTACTGGTCGTGGTTGCTAGACGGACGTGAGTGTTATCTTCTGCCGAAGATGCTGAGTAGCTAACGAGAGCCAAAGACGCTGTTGCAAGTGTAAATGTTATTGCTTTCATTTAATTATCATTCCATTTCTTGAGTGGTTTGCTCTAACAAGTCGATTCCAACACTCCGACTTATTTTTAATGTGTATAAATCCGAGAGCATATATAGCAATCTTAATGCCAATATTCTGTGACTAGTTTCAAACGGTATATCAATAAGTTACACGCTAAAAACTTGAAGTGAGACAAAATGTCGCATCTTTCTTTCACGCAATTGCATAATCCTTGGTACACTCTGTCTCATTGGTAATAATTTTTAATGAGTCATCATGTCCCCATCGTTTGATCCAAACAAAGTATCTCAATATCAAGCTTTTTCAGTTCTCGTCGTGGATGACGAGATTGGTATGCAGACGATACTGAACAAAGCACTGAGCAAATGGTTTTCTCGCGTCGATACCGCGGGGTGCATTGAAGACGCGGAATCACTTCGTGTCACTAACCACTATGACTTAATTATTCTCGATATCAACCTGCCAGGTCGCTCTGGTGTAGATTGGGAAGAGGCATTTACTGACGAAGATCGCAAAGCCGACGTTATTTTTATGACTGGCTATGCCGACCTTGAAACCGCTATCTCAGCGCTTAAGCTTGGTGCGTCAGACTTTATTCTTAAGCCGTTTAACCTAGAACAAATGTTACAAGCGGTTGAACGTTGCATGGACAAGCGACTTACCGCCCGTCACCAATACGCTTTGAAGCACGATTTTAAGCGTCATATCAAAACCGAGATTGTCGGCGGCTCTGAACGTACCAAACAGTTGAAACAGTTGATTACTCAGTTTGCACCATCAAGGGCTTCGGTGTTGATTGAAGGCGAGTCGGGCACTGGTAAGGAGTTGGTAGCGCGCGGCGTGCATGAGGCTAGTCAACGCAGTGGACCCTTTGTGCCAATCAACTGTGGTGCAATCGCGCCAGAATTGTTGGAAAGTGAGTTGTTTGGTCATACTTCTGGCGCGTTTACCGGTGCAAAGAAAAATCGTGAAGGTATGTTCCGCGTGGCCAATGGCGGCACTTTGTTCTTGGATGAAATCGGTGAGATGCCACTGCCGATGCAGTCTGCATTACTGCGTGTGCTGGAGCAAAGGACGATCCGCCCAGTGGGTAGTGAGCGTGAGGTCAGTGTGGATGTCCGAGTGGTGGCGGCGACCAACCGTAATTTGCAACAAGAAGTCGAGAAAGGTAATTTTCGCCGAGATCTTTTCTATCGTCTGAATGTGCTCAAGATTGATGTCGCACCGCTGAGAGAGCGTAAGACAGATCTGATCGAGTTGATTCCATTCTTTACGCGTATGCTGTCGTCAGAACTCGGGATGCCAGAACCGAAATGGGCGCATGAAGACGTGATTGCAATGAATGAATATGACTGGCCGGGCAACATCCGCGAACTTAAAAACTTGATTGAGCGCTGTATTTTGTTGGGTAAACCACCTGCGCATTATTGGCGCGAAATTAATGGCCAATCAGTGCAACCCAACGTCTCAGTCACGGTATCTAGCGGCTGCGAGATTCTGGATTTACCAGAAGGTCGAGACAGTAAACAAGGCTATCCGAATACCTGGTCTTTGAAAGACGTTGAAAAAGCGCACATCATGCAGTTGGTCGATTTCCATGATGGCAACAAATCTGCCGCAGCGCGAGAGTTGGGCGTGGCGCGCAAAACATTAGAGCGTAAATATAAGGAATGGGACGCAGAGGAGTCGGACTATGCCCAATAGCGGCACTTTACTGTCCAAATGGCACCATAGGTTTAAAACTATGGTGCGTTATCGTCTGATGATACTGACCTCTGCGCCAATCTTTCTCACCTTAGTCGCACTCATCGGGATTACCATCTATTGGTCGATTCATTACACGTGGCAAAGTGCGTTGCTGGATGTTTCTGAACGTTTAGGTGTCGCAGAAAATAGTATCGAGCTTATCCAAGAGAAGCAGGCTAACCATGTTAAGGCGTTTGCTGAATCGTACGACTTTGTTCAACGCATTAATCACCTTAGTCAGTATAAAGACTTTGAAACGTGGGTTGCTGAGCAGAAAAAGCGCTACAACCTTGATTTTTTGCGCTTTCATCGTGTTGATACCATCGCTGACAAGTTTCGTTATCTCGACCTCACACGTAAAGAGTCATTCTTTGATGTCCTCAGTCAACAAGAGTTGAGTGAACTGGGTGAGGACTTGGCGAAACGCGCACAAATCCCGATCCTAAATAGCCAAAAGATTGAAGGGCGTGGGTTGGTGAGTCGCACGGTCGTGACGATTTACAACCAACGGAACGATATTATCGGTTTCCTTGATGGCGGTCTGTTACTCAACAACAGCACGGTTTTGGTCGACCAAATTCGAGACCTGATTTACCCATCTAAAGAAGACAGTTTACGTCCAGTAGGCACTTTAACAGTATTTCTTGACGATTTACGTATCAGCACCAATGTACCTTTGGATAGCGATGGTCATGTAGGGCGCGCCATCGGTACACGTGTGTCGTCTGAAGTTAATCGCAAGGTATTGGTCGAAGGTAGAGAGTGGGTGAACCGTGCGTTTGTCTACGATGCTTGGTATATCACAGCTTATCAGCCGATGCATGACCAATACGATAATGTCATTGGTATGCTTTACACCGGGTATCTGTTGTGGCCGTTTTTGAAATCGTACATGACCAATATCGCTGAGATCTCGATTACCACGATTGCGTTGCTCTTAGTCTCTGGCTTTTTGGTCTATCGTGGCTCACGGGATTTGTTTAACCCAATTGAGCATATTCACCGCGTGGTGAAAATGATCCAGTTGGGTAAAGAAACAAGGATTGGGCCACTTGCGCTCGATGACGACCACGAGTTGGCGCAGTTAGCTAAGCAGTTCGACAATATGCTTGATCTACTTAGACAGCAAAAGAATGAGTTGGAACAAGCTGCTGTGGCGTTAGAAGTCAAAGTAGAAGAACGCACAGCCAGTTTACGCGAGAAGACAGAAGAACTGGAACTGCACATCCAATTGCTCAATCAAACCCGCGATAAGCTGGTGACGAATGAAAAGCTTGCCGCGCTGGGCGAGTTAACCGCTGGCATTGCCCACGAGATCAATAACCCAACCGCTGTGATCCTCGGTAACGTCGAACTTATCCAGTTTGAACTTGGCCAAGACTCTGAGCGGGTAAAAGAAGAAATTGAAGCCATTCATGCGCAAATTGACCGTATCCGTAATATCACACGCAGCTTACTGCAATACAGTCGTCAGGGCGGCGTGCAGGATGAAATTACTTGGCAGCACGTTAACCCAATTGTCGAAGAGAGCATTACGCTGGTCAAAACCGGCACCAAGAAACGTGAGGTCGAGTTTGACACCGACTTGCAGGCTAAGAGCTCAGTGGAAGTCAATCGACATCAACTGTTGCAAATCCTCGTTAACTTACAGATGAACGGCATCCACGCGATGCAAGGCCACGGTAAATTGACCATCTCTAGTGAAGATTGGATTGAGAATGGCGTGAATGTCGGTGCCATTATTCATGTTACTGATGAAGGCAGCGGGATTAAGCCTGAAAACCTCAAACGTATCTTCTCGCCGTTCTATACCACCAAGCGAGAGGGTACTGGACTTGGCTTGTCAGTCTCGCAAAGTATTCTTAGCCAAACAGGCGGTGAGCTTAAGGTCGAATCGGAATGGGGCAAAGGCAGTACTTTTAGTATTTATCTGCCTCAGCGAGCGGAAAGCGATTTGAAAATCACCAATCTTTAATCCGAAAAAAGCGGAGCTATTAGCTCCGCTTTTTCGTTTATCCAGCGTTTACCGCAATCTTCGGTGGGCGAATATTATGTTTTTTGAATTCCTTCATTACTCGCAAGGTAATGTCGGTCTCAAACAGCTTCTCGTACGCAGTATCAACAACATACGCCTTACAGGTAAGCTGAATTGCTAAGTAGTTATCAGTGATAGTTTGTTTGACTAATACGGTAACTGGTTTGGGTAAGTGAATGTAGCGACTTGAAGACGCCGCTTCTTGAATCAAATCGCGGGCTAGGGTGATGTCCTCATCCAAGCCGACATAGAAAGGAATCACTACCTGCATGTCTAGTGCGCCATAGTTACCACTGACGGTGACTTCATTAAGAAACTTGTTGTTTGGGATCGTAATGATGTCGTCGTTAAGTGTGCGCATTCGTACCGAACGTAAACCAATGGCAATAATGTCGCCGTAGTTCCCTTCGAACGTGACGCGGTCACCAACTTGGAACGGACGGTCAACCATGACGGTCATACCCGCGATAAACGAAGCGGCCAAATCTTTTAGCGCGAAACCGACCGACACCGCAAGCGTACCGCCGATCAGCGCTAGGATTTGGTCGTTGATACGAAAGCTCATCATAAACACCAAAATACCGGCACTCATGTAGATAAAAAACTGCATAAAGGATTGCAGCTTTTGCAGCAGCATGCGGTATTGGGCAAATTGCCCGCCAACGCTTTCGACCATCGAGTTAATAAACTTAAGCAATAACCAAGTTGCGGCAACAACGATCAATGAGAAAAACACGCCGCTCCAACGAATCAGGCTGGCGATTTGACTGATGTTCTCGACGCCTGCCACTTCTTCTGTCGCGAAAACGGGTGCAGAAAGAATCAGTCCGATAACAATAAATAGAATGCGTTTCATATTACTTCACCAATAGATGCTGACGGTCGAGAACGTTGGTTATATGTCGGAACCAATGGTCGGACACTCGTGCTTTATCTTCGAGCCACTCGATGTAACCGCGGCTTTCAAAATAGCGCAGCGTACCGGTCACTTCTGCAATACTCAGTTGGGTACAGTCCGATAACACTTCTGGAGAGGCGATTTCTAATTGAACGATAGAACGCAGCACCGCCAACATTGGCTTAGGCATTTTCTCCAACTCTTGAGACTCAGGTACGCGGAATAGGCGAATAAATACTTGCCCAGTGTCTTTGTCCTGATTGAGCGATAAACGGAAGAAACGCAGTGCGACTGTTGGGTTACCGTCAGCGTAATGCCACAAAATACGATAGAAGCCTTGCTTAGCGCGTTCCTCTTCCGTGACGTCTTCCTGATCCCATTGTTTTGGTACAACAAGACCTTCAAACGACACTTGTTTTTGGTCGGCTTGGTTGATGCGAGTATCCAACAGTTGGTGGATTTGTTTCTCTGTCCAGCGAGGCAAGAAAGTCACCAAATCAAACAACAAGCGTTCGCCGCGCGCACGGTCGACAAAACGCCAGCTTGCTTTCTCAATGGCGATGACTACGCGATGGTTTTTCTTCGAACGGCGAAGTAGGTTAGTTAGGCGGATCAGGTCTGCAAGACCACCGACCATAGGTTTTACCAAGCGTTGCGCGTTGTCTACCGCAATTAAGTAGGTGGTTTCACTCTTACGCAGATGAGCAAGGATTTGAATTTCAGTGGCGTCTTCTTCTAAACCTAAGCTGGCAGCAAAATGCGCCAGTAGCTCGCTGTACCCAGAATAAGGGCAACTAAGATAAATTGGTTCTGCGTTTTTCACTTTACTCAGCAAGCTAAGAAGTAATGTTGTTGTACCAACGCCACGCTCGCCTGAAACGACACAAATTGCTGGGCTGTCCGTCATCAAGTATTTCGACAGTTGCTTCACTTCGTCGTTGGCATAGTCGATCAAAGCGCTGTCATAACTGCCCGGAGAGACATAATCGAAAGCGTCGTTGCCTCTGATTCGCACCAGATTTGAGTGACCGTTGTTGCTGTCGGTTTGCTTAGCGACTTCAATGCGGAACAAATATGCTAACGCCTGACTAAAGAAGCTGTAGTTCGATAGCGCGGCAACGATGCGGTGCTTAAAGTTGTGTATAGTCAGCCAAACGATAGCAATCGCGGTGGCTGGAATGTTGAGTAAGAACGAATCTTTACGACGTACTGCCCAGTTAACCCATACTGGGCGATCAGATAGGTGCTCAGCCGTGTCGAATACTTTTTTACGCCACAAACTTAATACTGAGATAGTCACCAAAACAAACCACGCGTAGAGCGCGCTGTAAATCCAGTAGTAGATGGTTCCTTTACCCAGTGTACGCATTGAGATTTGTAATATTACCCCGGCAACAATCGCACTCCATACGTAACGACGAATGGTTTTCAGCCGTAGTGCGACCACATCAGGGCTCGAGCTGCGGCTGTTGCGGTAAGCGAACTCTAGGATAAAACTAATCGCAATCGAACCGCCTAAGATCCACCAAGTGAAGATCTCTAGGAAGATAAGGTGCTGCAAACTCGGGATCTCAGACAATACGCGAAGCGAGAGTGTGATGGCAATCAACCATGCAATCGCGCGATGTGCACGGCTTACGTACCAAATCAAACGAATCCACAGTGCTGGTTTGCTGTTGTTCTCGAGTTGGGTTTGTTTAAACAGAGTGATCAGTCGTTTGCTGTTGGTTAGCCACCAAACTAAGCCAAAGTAGATAAACAGCACTTTTAACCCCGCCCAGATCACTGGAATCGGTGAAATCAACACTTCACTTAATAAAGACTTGAAGCTACGCAGTTGGAAGTACACCAGATATTCCAGATTGAGCTGGGTATGCTGCCACTCTTGTTTGAATTGGGTAACACCATAAGGCCCAAATCCCGTGAGCTTGTCGTGAGTAACCGGGTCAGTTAGTGCCAGCAACTGTTCTTTACTGTGGCCTAAACTGGTTAAGGTGAGATAGCTAGATTCGGTTTCAAACCAAATCTCGTTCGTTGCGTTTTTGCTGTACGCCTCAAGGTGTTGTTTAAACAGATCGATTTGTTTACGTTGCTCATTGATCACCGCATCAAGCAAGTGGTCAACTTTGCGCTTGTCTTGCTCTGTCATAAACAAAGGTTCTGGGATTTGAGAAATTTCTTGTTCGATGTCGGCACTGACAGCATCGACTTGCGGTGTCGCCTTAAAGTCATACTGCCAATTCGCGACAGCTGGATAGACCGTAATTAGGCTCACCACGCATAAAAGGCGTAGGAAAAAACGCATAAAAATCTCTTATAACTTATCAAGTTAGAATTATCTTAGTTGGTTTAAAGTCGAAAGCGAGGAATTCGACAGCGATTTTAAGGCGCATGACTATATGCCTAAGCATGAGTCAAGTGTCATAAAGATGTCATTAATTACAGAGAACTCAAAGTTAAAACAAAACTTGAAGTTAGGAGCGGTTATAAGTAGTGTGGCGCCGTTTGTCACAATTTATAGGTAAAGACTTTGATTTCCACTAACAACATCACGCAGCAATTTGGTGCTAAGCCACTGTTTGAAAATATCTCGGTAAAGTTTGGTGAAGGTAACCGCTACGGCCTAATTGGTGCGAATGGATGTGGCAAATCTACCTTTATGAAGATCCTTAGTGGTGAGCTAGATCCAACTGGCGGTAACGTAAGCTACGACCCAAATGAGCGCGTTGCAAAGCTAAACCAGGATCAGTTCGCATACGAAGAATATACAGTAATTGATACTGTAATCATGGGTTACAAAGAGCTGTGGGAAGTTAAAAAAGAGCGTGACCGTATTTACTCTCTACCTGAAATGTCGGAAGACGAAGGTATGTTAGTGGCTGATCTTGAAGTTCAGTTTGCGGAAATGGACGGCTACATGGCAGATGCTAAAGCTGGTGAGTTATTGCTTGCTGTAGGTATCCCAGAAGAGCAACATTACGGTCTGATGAGCGAAATCGCTCCGGGTTGGAAGCTACGTGTTCTATTGGCTCAGGTTCTGTTTGCTGACCCACACATCATGCTGCTCGACGAACCAACCAACAACTTGGACATCGACACGATCCGTTGGTTGGAAGATACGCTAAACCAGCGTAACTGCACGATGATCATCATCTCGCACGACCGTCACTTCCTAAACTCTGTATGTACTCACATGGCAGACTTAGATTACGGTGAACTTCGTGTTTACCCAGGTAACTACGACGAGTACATGACAGCGGCCACTCAAGCGCGTGCGCGTCTTCTTGCTGACAACGCGAAGAAGAAAGCACAAATTGCTGAGCTACAAACGTTCGTTGCTCGTTTCTCGGCAAACGCATCGAAAGCAAAACAAGCGACGTCTCGTGCGAAGCAAATCGACAAGATCCAGCTTGAAGAAGTAAAAGCGTCCAGCCGTCAAAACCCATTCATCCGTTTTGAGCAATCAAAAGAGCTGTTCCGTAATGCACTTGAGATTGAAAACCTAAGCCAAGGTTTCGAAAACGACCTATTTACTAACTTCAACGCGATTTTTGAAGTGGGTGAGCGTGTTGCCATCATCGGTGAAAACGGTGTGGGTAAAACAACGCTACTGAATACGTTAGCAGGTGTTTTAGAACCGCGTACTGGTGAGTACAAATGGTCTGAAAACTCAAACATCGGTTACTACGCGCAAGATCACGCAGAAGATTTCGCTGAAGATATGAACCTCATGGACTGGATGGGTCAATGGCGTCAAGAAGGCGATGATGAGCAAGTGATCCGTAGCTTCTTGGGTCGTATGCTGTTCTCGCAAGATGACATCAAAAAGTCGGTAAAAGTGCTTTCTGGTGGTGAGCAAGGTCGTATGTTGCTTGGTAAGCTAATGATGCACAAACCAAACATGCTGCTAATGGATGAACCAACTAACCACATGGATATGGAATCGATCGAGTCGTTGAACTCAGCGTTAGAGCAATACAAGGGTACCTTGTTCTTCGTATCTCACGACCGCGTATTCGTTGACTCTCTGGCAACTCGTATCCTTGAGATTCGAGACGGTCAAATCCACGACTTTAAAGGCACTTATGCCGAGTTCCTTAAAGCGCGTGGCATCGAAGGTTAATTCCTTTTCCAAGAAAAAAGAGCCTCATTTGAGGCTCTTTTTGTATCTGCTAAATGCAAGATGCAGATTAATCGGCGAGATGACCTTTGACGTCAAACACCATTTTCTCTGCGCCAGTGAAGACTTGGAAACGTAGTCCCTTTGCTCGTGCGATGGTGGTAATGCCAAATTT
>NZ_JAATOO010000046.1 GCF_011806575.1 Vibrio hepatarius | reverse complement strand
GAAAAACCAAACCACACAAGAAACCAAAGCTCGATTTTCGCAAACCCAAATAACTAAAAGTTGAAATACGAAAACAAGCTAACAACACATGCACATTAGCCTTAGATATTCTGTATTAGCTGAGTTTTCCTCGTTGGCAACTAACGCCCTGTTAAGGTGTGAGCAACGCAATGCCGAAGCTCCCGCATACCACCTTAATCACTAAAACCAACGCATAGTAAAAATGCCACGCGTTGCGAATCACTCTTAAACAGTTTGTTAGCCATATTTTTTTGTAAAGTCTAACTCGAACCGAGACTGACTTGTTGTGACATCAGTAAAACAAACTTCTTGTAGTAACTCATTGCGCTCGATATTACGCATTATGACTTTTTTATCCACTTCGGACATTCGACAACCAAAAAACACTCTTTTGATTGAGCTTGCAGGTAATTTATAGAGAAATATACTTGATGGATCTTTTGATAAAGTTGAAAGAATTTCCCCTAAGAATGCCAGTTTGAATGACTGGAAAAACTCTTCGTCCGTTACCAACGAGTCCGATGGATAATAGTATTTTGCAGATTCGGCACGCAATGCACTATCAAAAGAAACCAGAACCATGCCATTTCCAAAATCATTGACAACATAGTTGTAGTCTAGCTCTAACACAGCATCTATTACTTCCAGGTAGGATTTCCTAATAATGATACATTCTGCGGTAATTAGAGGAACAATAACCCTGTGCTCTTTTTCATACATCCACTCATCACTTTTAACTAAGAAATGTTCAAGGATGTTTTCATATTTTTGTTCATTCGGGCGGTTGTGGTTGTATAGAACCCTTTGAACTTGTCCCTCATCTAGTTCTTTGATGATTGGGTTATCACTCGCAAACATTTCGTCTTCTTCATTATTATCGAAAACTGGATAGCTTTGATATCGATTGAAGCTGAGCTTTGTGAGATCAAACTCGATAACAATCCCTTTGTGCTCATTTGCATAATGAGCCCACATTAACAAATTATTATAAGTCTCTGTAAACGATATAATGCCGTAGTCATCATAAGATGGCTTATAACCAGAGCCGATATTGATTTCAACGTTTGATAAAGACTCCAAAACATTACCACTCGATGGACGCAACTCAAATGGATCATTCAAAGAATATCTTTGGCTTGCTCGTATCAGCAGATTATCGAAAATCTGTGGATGTGGTGAAGCATATTTATATAAACTTTTTAACAAAAACTTTCTCCGAACTACTGAATATGGCTAACGCCGCGTTAAGTGGTGAGCAACGCTACCACCCAACCTAAACCATTGTGCCGTAAACACTTAAGTTGAATTAAACCAAAACTGCCAAGCGTTGTGAATCCGTCTTGAACGCTTTGTTAGGCTACTGATTCTCGGCTATGCGCCACAACACACCACTTGGATCTGTAACGCAAAATTCGAGCATTCCCCACGGCTGCTCAATAAGTTCCGTTACCTTTACACCAAACTCTTTGTTTAGGTTTAGCTTTAGGACATGTTTATACCAGCTTCGAGCATCTTCGACTAAAAGGTGCATCATAAAGTTGTTGCTGTGAACAGGTTCGTAGAAATCTTGGAGTAAGAAAGAGCAAGAACCATATTTAAAATAAGCGATACCTTCAAATTCAGATACCATTTCAAAGCCAATAATTTGATAAAAGCGCTTAGAGCATTCAAAGTCTTTAGATGGAACAAAAGGCTTTATTTCTACGGTGTTCAAGTTTTCCATTTCCATCTCCATTCTGTAGCAACTGCTTGTAGCCTAACGCCGCATTAAGTGGTGAACAACGCAGATCTCTGGACTAAAAGTATTGTGCCGTAAACACTAAATTTGAAGCAAACCAAAAATGCCGAGCGTTGTGAATCCGTCTTAAATGCTTTGTTATGTTTATTTAATTACGGCAACTACGACCTGAGCCACACCAACTAGAACCAAGGCTCCGGTTAACCAATTTAGTGCTAAAGCCACTTTTCCGGAGTTCTTTGATGATTCTTCAAATGCACCTTTCAATTGATCAATTTCGTCGCCCAGCTCATCTATAGATTGCTGGATATCTTCCGTACAACGAACAAGAATTGCTGACTTCTGCTGTTCATGAACTTGACTTCCCGCTTGAGCCGTTCCAATAAGCTCTTCAAGAATTTGATTTTTATCTTTATTTTCTACGTAACTCATCAATTTCTCCTCGTAAACATAACGCCCAATTAAGGGGTGAACAACGCCACCACCCATACCTAAAGCATTGTGTCATAAACACTAAATTTGAAGTAGAAGAAAAAGTGCCAAGCGTTGTGAATCCCTCTTAAATTGCTTGTTATGTGCGTAGCCAAGACATCGGGACGTACCTAATGCCCTTTGCATTTTGCTCTGAGTCTGTAACGGTAAAACCTTGTGATTCGTAGAAGCCAACTGCATTAACCGAAGATTTCAGACCAACCTCTCCTGCCGAAGACTGGGACAACAGATAACGCAACAATCTTTTCCCAACACCGTTTTTCTGAGTACGGGTATCCACAAACAGATGCGTAATATAATCGCCGTCTCGAATTGCACCAAAGCCAATAATCTCACTACCAACTGTAACTTTAAAGCTTTGAAAACGAGTCAAATCAAGCGCAGTTTCAACATCAGGATGGATGCTAGAAATGAACGATTTGCGCCCTTCTTCACTTAAACTCGGAAGAATATTCGAGCTTGCCACACGCGAGATTAGCTCCACTAATGCACCAACATCTTGATTATTTACTTGTTCAATTTTCATTTTTCCGTCCCTAGCACATAACGCCCAATTAAGGTGTGAAGCACGCGACCACGACACTTAATTTGACCACCGTAATCACTGAACTTAACCCAAGCCAAAAATGCCAAGCGTGCTGAATCACTCTTAAATTGTTTGTTAGCTTAAATCGTGAAGTAGAAGTCGATCTCTTTGATTTTGAATACCAATTGTTTAGTTCTATTATCGACTTCCAAGCCTATTGTTACATTATTTAGAGTTTCTCGGCACTTCGCCGCCTCAAGTATTTGGGGCATATTCACTTTTATGGTTTCAAACTGGTGATTAAGCATAGCTATGACTTTGTCTGAATTTAAAACAGCATTGTTCGGCGAACCATTAGAGGTAACTCCAAATCCAGGATTCATATACTCAGTACCATCATCGAGAACTATATTGGCATTTGCATGCTTACCCCTTAAAACTTTGTGCTCTTCTTCGGTCAGTTTTCGGATACCTGATTCCATTCGAAAAGCTGACATTCGATCAGGCCAATTGCTATGCATGATTTCAATTAAGTCTAAATCACACCAAGAACTATGATTGAATATACCAATAATATGAGCAGAACAATTGTCAAAGTGTACAAACAACAAATCCCCGGTTCTTTGTACAAAACCATCACCCTGAAGCTCGTCGCTTAGGTGTAAATGCTGAATTCCCCAGTGGGATAGCATGTCATCGTCATAGTCCAGTTGCTTTAATTTACGACTTTGATACTTCCTTAAGGGTTCACCAGTCTCAATATCTTTCTTAATTTTTGCGTACGCAGAGCAATACTCATTTGGGACAGAAAGGCACTTAGCTTCTTTTACCTCCCTTGGTATACTTTCGATAATTCGGCATTTATATCTTTGATATGAATAAATAGGGTCATATTGATTTGGAGTTTTCGCCCGAAACTCTTCACGAATTTTTCGCTCACAGTAACGAGTATAGTCATCTAATATCTCATTCCGAAGTTCCATATATCCTCTTTTAAGCTAACGCCCTGTTAAGGTGTGAGCAACGCAATACCAGAGCCTCCGCATACCACCTTAAACACCAAACACAACGCTTAGTAAAAATGCCACGCGTTGCGAATCACTCTTAAACAGATTGTTATGTTTATTTGTGCGCCATTTCTCCATACCACCGTTGTTCTAAAAATTCCTTAGACGGATGGCTTCCATCCACTCGTTTACGCAGCGTCTGACCATTAAGCTTCCAATATGGTGTTATCTCTAGAGATGGTTCAATAAAAATTTTGAATGTTTCAGGGTTAATACGCAACAAGTTTGAATCAAAAAGACTATGAATATCCGCCCTTAACAAGAGTCCATTTTCTGAATGATTCACTCCAGAGATCGCGTGACTCACAATATGCGCTGCTTCTAAGACTTCAGTGGGCGCATACCCAGTAATTGCACATTTACAATCATAAAGTTCTAAAAGTCTTAGTCTTAGCTTTCGTTGTCCCCTACGAACACGTTTTCTGTGTGTTTCAAAATCCTCATTATCGTTTTCACCCTCGTTATCTTCTGAAGTCACGTAAGTTGTACGAATATTATGACCTTTAAATACCGAGACTACCAACTCGGTTAAATTACTAACCAATTCACTCCATCGCACTTGAAAGAGGAAATGAAAACCATTTTTAGGCGTATTTACCCCAGAGTTTAATACTGATTTTTGAGTCCGTATCAAACTCACGTAATCATCGGGCAAAGCAAGTTGTTCTCCAAGTACATTTTGAAGCACTGACAATGTGTTTTTATTTTGAGGTTTTTTCAGATGCCATTGAAAATATTCACTTTCATATAACAACATTGATAGATCAAGCTCAAAAATGTACTTTCCTTTTTGGTTATACAGGATGATATAAAATGGCATTGTGCCATCACGCCATTTTGTATAATGAATTGAGCAACCATTGGCTAAAAATAGCTTTTGGTAGCAGCCATATTCATTAATATCAACCAATTTTGAGTTAGGAAATGACTCATATAGACACTGCATGATGTCATAGCCGATGTCTTTATGTACTGAAATGTTCACTTTTCCTCCTAATAAACATAACGCCGCATTAAGGGGTGAACAACGCAAACCACCCGACCTAAACCATTGTGCCGTAAACACTTAAGCTAATTCAAACCAAAACTGCCTAGCGTTGTGAATCCCTCTTGAATGCTTTGTTAGCTTTAAGCTGATAGCCCCACCAGAATTAACACATAACTATTATGAAAGGCGTGAGTTAAGAAAGCGACTTTTGCACCCTCAGATGTAGATGCCTTTTGCCACACCTGAAAACCGAGACAAAAAACAACAAACGGGGCAAACGTGAACAAGCCCCACAATGGATGGCTTAAAGAGTGCAAAACTGAAATAGACAAGGCAACCAAACAAGCGACCAATAGTATATTTTGCATGAACTTCTGAGCTAACCATATGAGTAGGACTATTAGTATCGTTTCTACAAATGGAGCGAATAGAATCAAACCGAGCGCATCAAAAAGGGAAAACGATAAGTTCTCATTAGGCGCCTCTTCAGGCAAGCCAACTAAAAAATGATACAAACACGCTAAAACAAAGGCAATACAGGCACTTAATACCGATGCTTTAAAGCTATATGACATTTTTGAATCATTAATTTTGAATAGGAACATACGTACCCTTTTTAAAGCTAACGCCGCATTAAGGTGTGAGCGACGCTTGGCTATACTTGAGCGAAGCGAAACCGCCAAGCGTTGCGAATCACTCTTAAATGCTTTGTTAGGCAAATTACCATATGTCAAACTTTGGGGTTTTAAGCTCATTTTCGTCAGCTATTTTACTAAGAGACTGTATAACTTGAGTATAATCAGCTGAAGATTGTACTTGAGCAAAGTCTGATTCAATTTTTGTTAAAACTTCATATTCAATATGTGGCTTAACTATTTGGGTTAGTTGATCATAATGCGTTACAGCCCTAATGACATATCGCTCTTTAGCTACGCTTATAACTTCACTAGCACAAAACACTAATATGAAAAGACTCATAACATAACTAAACTTGAGCAATCTTTTACTACCTGAATTGCGAATAGAGGTTTCGATCTCCTCTAGCCTTGCCAATGGTTCGTGATGTTCAGTTTCTTCTTCAGGACACTTTAACCGCTCAATGTCCTTTAGTAGTCTTCTCTCATCTTTAATAACTTCCTTTCCTTTCGATACCATAAGTCCACATGCCACTAGGTATGCGCTTACGAGCAACGCATTGAAAGACAAAAGCAAAGAAAAGCTAGCTTTTTCTTGATAACCTTTTGCAACTTCTTGGTACAAATCATCTTTATAACTTTCAACACCAAGCGTTGCTAATTCTAAAAAAGCATTTGAGCCATTTCTCAGAGCTGGCTGTAATATGTACTCCCAGACCCCACTGCCAATCGCACCAATTACAATTGCTCCAATCGTACCCAACGTGAATTTTATATATTTAGTCATATCAAATATCTAAGAGAAAAAATCGATTATAATATATTGAAACACAAATACACAATCAGTTGCCTAACGCCGCATTAAGGGGTGAACAACGCAAACCACCCAAAACTAAGCCATTGTGCCATAAACACTTAAGCTGAACTTTGAACTGAAACCGCCAAGCGTTGAGAATCCCTCTTAAATGCTTTGTTATACCGTTGATTCGCGCTGCTGCTCTTTAAATTTATCTATTGAAGTTCGGATCGTTTTTTTTGACTCAAATTCGGGAATACAAGAGTAGAGCAACCACTTATGGATGAGGCTAGGCCTCCCTTTAAAGGCGACAAATGAGCGAATTTTTGCGTACCGTCGAAGTTGTTTAGAGTCAGTGTAGATATGAGTCTTCATAAACGCTCTCTCGTAAGCCAAAAGATAATAAAATACATACACATATGGTAGTAGAGATACCGACAGCAACATCGGAACCAAGAAATCCCGGAATGTATCAACACTGATAAACTTACCTGGCTCATTGTATATGTTTAAGATTGAGTCGATGAAAATCAGAGTTCCCATTATGGCCAAAATATAGTCAGATAATTTTTGTGCTTGCTTGTACTCTGGTTTACCTTTGGCAAAAGCACTACAACACGCGAATAGTGTAGCTGTCGTTACTAAAAATAATTCAGTTATAAAGCCGTAAGAATGAAATGCTACGAGAAACTCGATTAGTACAATCAGCTTAACCTGAGAATTTAACGATGTTTTCAAGTACTCTTTGGGTTCGGTGATGTTAGTCGTATTCATAAGCTGAACAAAACCAATAAACACAAACCACAGTATCGTATTTTTAAGTTGCCCCGCATTCCAAACATTAATGCTATCAAGTAAATATACGATAATTGAAATATATAAAAACAGAGTCCCAGTGGTTATCAGAATGGCTTTTTGACAAAAGGATTTTAGGACTAACTCTATAGCCGGCAGAACCTCCCTACTTTTTATGGAAGCCCAAGTGAAGACAACAATGACAAGAGTGGCTGTAGCTAACTCTCGATTATTAAAAATATCCAAATACCCTCCTGAGCCTAAAAACGGTATAACGCCCAATTAAGGGGTGAACAACGCTACCACCCGACCTAAAGCATTCTACCGTAAACACTAAAATTGAAGTAGAAGCAAAAATGCCAAGCGTTGAGAATCCCTCTTAAATTGTTTGTTATGTACGTGCTCCCTCTGGCACGATTATAGGCAGGTCTGTACACCCAAAGTCTAAGCCAAACTGACTTAACAAACAGGTTAGCTGACCTCTGTGATGCGTTTGATGATTGAAAATATGTTGGCAAAACTCACCAACTGTTCGTTCAATTATCTGCCCCTCTGTTGTCGTATACTTGACTACTTGGTTACAACTACTAGCGGTAAACTGATTGGTGATTTCAATATAGATTGAGTCCACAAGTTCTCGTAATTCTGCGAGTTCATACAGATTTGAAGCGAAAGTATCAGAAACTGACATAGAAACGGGCAATGTGTCTAGAACTGTAAGTTCAACTGATACCAACTCGTTTGCAACAAGACGCTGAAGCATAATTAAGTCGCCGAACAAGATATGATTCCAATGAGCCATAATTGTCGGGAAAAATGAACTAGTGTTCTGATGCAACTGCTCATGAGTGAGCTTACTGCACACCTCAAGTAATTGCTTATTCATTCGCTGATTGTACAGCGCCAACATCCTGAAATTTGAGGATGAATCCATTTGACCTCCAAAGTACATAACGCCGCATTAAGTGGTGAGCAACGCAGACCACCGCACGTAAAGTATTGTGCCGTAAACACTTAACTCGAAGCAAACCCAAAAATGCCGAGCGTTGGGAATCCGTCTTAAATGCTTTGTTAACTGGCTTTTTGGTTAGCTTTATACCATGCGTACATAATTCTCGCTCTTCGGCATGCTTTTCTTACATTGCATTCAGAAAAAGACATATCCATACGAACTACTTTACTTTTTGACTCTAAAAACTTTAGGTGTAAAAAACGTTTGTAGGTCAACCTAGGCGCGGTTGTAGTAATGCTTAACCCTTTAGTACGGTCAGAATAATAGCTAATGTCATCCACATCACCCCAAGAAATAAAACCTATTTTATGATGATAAATACCATCAAAATTAATAGACAGTAAAGCTGGATTAAACGCCAACCGATATAGTTCCTTCAGTAGAAAAGAAGATACTACGAGTACAACAAGATATCCGATAAAATTTACTGTTGGATCATCATTACCAATGGCTCGACCATAGACCAATAGAAAGAAAGCAAAGACCACTAACCTCCAATACCTAGTTTTATATACATAACTTTTAATTGTAATTTCTGTTCCATCTACAATTTCTTTTTGCATATACCCTGCCAGTTGCCAGTTAACGCCCAATTAAGGGGTGAACAACGCCTCCACCCAAACCTAAAGCATTGTGCCATAAACACTAAATTTGAAGTAGAAGCAAAAGTGCCAAGCGTTGAGAATCCCTCTTAAATTGCTTGTTATGTTTTACCACAAATAACTGATTTACTTGGCAAAGAACTGCACTGTTGACCGCATTTCAAGAAGTCAGTCACACGCCCAAACTCACTTGGCCGCCAGAGGCACGAAACATAAAACGCGTAAGTCCACTTCCCTGCCCAATGAGGCTACCCGACTTAGCTTCAACAAACGCCCTCTCTTTCCAACCAAAGCGCAGAACAATGGCAAATTGCCGAGGCAACTGCCAAGCCGACATGCTACTTGGCAAATACGCTCAAAGCGACTTAGAGCCAGTGAAATTTGAAACCAACCGCCACGACCTGCAAATGAAGCAACCCGCGTACATTGACATGTTTTACGGGTTGAGAAATTCACGAACTTGGGACGACAAAGCGGATTTGCTGAGGCAACTCGAACGAACTGCTAAAGGGACAAAGAACAGAGATCGAAGAATATTTAAGCCATTGAAATACAAGTAAACATAACGCTCTGTTAAGGTGTGAGCAACGTAATACCGATGCTACCGCATACCACCTAAAACACTAAATGCAACGCATAGTAAAAATGCCACGCGTTGCGAATCACTCTTGAACAGTTTGTTAGGTCATTTCTTGAGGCTTGGTAAATTCAGAAGCCCAAAGCTGCTGAGCCCAATCAAGTTGCCCTTTCCCTAACTCAGGACAAACCTCTAAAGCTTGCTGCAATTCGTCTAACTTGTGCTCTAGTTCAGGTTGGCTTACGTTATTTGTAATGATTTTACCCAGAGTCCAACTAAGCAAGATATGAATCAACGTGATTCTGGTAGCTTTATTTGAATCATAAGTATCAAAACCGAACTTCATATTCAGAGTAATGCTGCCACAGTCTTCCAATGTTGCATTATCGATCACTTCAAGTTGCCATCCTTGCAATTCTCGAGAGTAGTGGGCATATGGTTGTATTGAAGAACAGAACTCTCCAAAATATTCTCCCCAGCCTTGTGACCACAAGGATTTACTATAAAGTTGCCAAACATTCTGACTTAATCTTTTTCTGATTGCTCCAGAACTTTTTGAACCTTGGACCCATGCCGTAACTAATTCTGACGAAAGGCTTCGATCTTTTAAGAAGCCGCATTCAATTAAAGTTAACGCTTCGACACTTTGCCGAGTTAAGCTTAACGCTATTGCATGTTTGCCCTCTCGATTTGCGTCTGCACTTGCCATTAAGCATTGAACGTAATGAAGAACTGAACATTGGACCGAAGTTTTACTGTCCAATGACAAGTCTGATAATTGATCTGCCAGTTGCATAGCCACACCAGACACCTCGCCAATTAACTGGCTACCAACTTCAAACCATTTTGGTGTATTACTCAAATTTTTCTCCTATGACATAACGCCCTGTTAAGGTGTGAGCAACGCTATATCGATGCTGCCGCATACCACCTTAAACACTAAACGCAACGCACAGCAAAAATGCCAAGCGTTGCGAATCACTCTTAAACAGATTGTTATTCGGCTTCTGACTCGATAAATCGATTCGAGATTTCTTCAAGTTCGATGTTTATAGCTTCAATCTCAGTATTGATAATTTCAATATTAACAACACCAACATTGTTTGCAGCGGCAATTACTAAACCGGCTTCTCGATCCAATTCACTTGTAATCTCAGCTAAAACAGCTCGCCTTCTATTCATTCTTCCTACGATACTACTACTAAGAGCTTTAAATTGATTTGATGCGGCCGCAAATCTATTACGACTTTCCAAATCCAATGTAGGCCTTGAAGTCGATATCAGATCTATAGCGTTAACAATCTCGATAGATGCTAATTCAATAGCTTGAACACCATCAATCTCATTAGGTTTATATTCATTAAGAAAACCAATTTTTTCGCCAGGAAGGTAATCATAAATGCTCTTGCAAATATCCTCACCACATGTATTGACAACACCCTGCAAAAAAACTTGGAAACAGCGGTTAATTTTCTCAGTAACCTCTGACTCTAAAATAATATCTTTTTCTACCAACTCGATTACCAGATCATTATTCAGTTGCATTTGTAGCTCTAGATCGTAAATTTTCTCTGCAACTGTAGCGGAAACACCCGAATGAAGGCTAATGAGTTCTTCAATGCGCTCTTCTTTACTCATTTTTTACTCCCTTAGCTTTAAGGTATGAATCAACTTTTGATTCCCATGCTTCCAAACGCTCTCTTGCACCTTTAGTTTTTTTAGAACCACCATATACGCCATACATTGCTTTGGATAACTGATATCCCGATGCGTCTGAAACTACAATAGGTTTACCCGTTGCTTTACTCTTAGTAAACATCAACAATCTATTGGCCATTTGATGACAAACCCCATCAAATCCATACTTGATGTTTACGCTCTCTTGAGGATCATTAGGTTTTGCAACAATCCGTGCAAAATCCCCTCCTGATTCACTTTCTCCAAACAGAGTAGCTTTGAAGTGTGGATCTCCCCAACAATACCAGTAATCACCTAAACTCTTATCCGGTACACCTTGACCTTTTGAGTACGTTGTAACCCAAGTATGGTCAAAAGCCCCGATTTTTGTTGTATTTCCCCAAGCAAATAATTTGTCATTCATTCCTTACTTTCTCCTAGCCGAATAACGCCGCATTAAGGGGTGAACAACGGATTCCACCCAAACTAAACCATTGTGCCGTAAACACTTAAACTAATTCAAACCAAAACTGCCAAGCGTTGTGAATCACTCTTAAATGCTTTGTTATGTGAATTATTCAGGGGCAATAGTGATGTTGAACGTTTGGATTTGAACAAATTCATCTTCACCTATAAATGACAAGTCAAAAGGAGCCGCCAACAAAATCGCCACTTTAACACTCTTTTCTAACTGAGCATTCCCTGTACTGCTCAATATTTTAGTTTTAGTAACATTACCCAATATATCGATACTTACTTGATATCTAACTTGTTGCCCTTTGAAATTATCTTCAAGCACCAAGTTGTTTTGAATGGCGTCATGTACGTGTTGCGCCCAAATAGATATTTGACTGGGTGCTTCACTCTCGACTTCGTTTACAACCTTAGACTGCGCAATTACATTAAGTGATACACCCAATAACAACCAAGCTAAAGTTAAATGAAATAATCGCATTGTACCTCCATTCACATAACGCCGCATTAAGGGGTGAACAACGCCACCACCTAACCTAAAACATTGTGCCGTAAACATTTAAGTTGATTCAAACCCAAACTGCCAAGCGTTGTGAATCCCTCTTGAATGCTTTGTTAGCCGTTTTTCATTAGCGCTAGTTTTAAACCAAAAGCAATAAATACCAAACCTGTAATTGAGTTTAACCAAGTTTTAAACTTGGCACTATTGGTAACCTTCTTAACTTTTGAAAGGACCATAACCATAATGGCGAACCATACAAAATTGACCATTGAATGTGCCGTAACTAGCGCGTATGCACTTATTGGACTTTCGGTATTAGGCATAAATTGAGGAAAGGCTGCTAAATAAAACATAGAAACTTTCGGGTTTAGTACGTTTGTTATTAACCCTTCCAAGAAGGCGACACGGAGTGAGACTATTTTGTTATTTTCTCGTGTAACTTTAGGTTGTGTTTGATTGTGTTGAAATGCGCTAATTATCGCTTTCAAACCAATCCAAACTAAATACGCTGCACCTAGCATCTTAAATATGAAAAACGCTTGAGATGACTTAACTAAGAGCATCGAAATACCCAAAATTGATAGTGTCCCATGTACATAAAATGCAACGACAAAACCACAGATGTTAGCAAATCCTGCTTTTCGCCCTGAAACTGGCACAGTTTTAGCGATTAGGAACCCATTAGGACCAGGTGAGATAACTAATAATGTAGCTACCGCTATAAAAGTTAAGATGTTATTCAAGTCCATATATTTTCCCTTTTTGGTACTACGAATCCACCAAGACGGCTAACGCCAAATTAAGGTGTGAACAACGCTAACACCTAAGCTAAACCATTGTGCCATAAACACTAAACTCGCTTGAAGTAAAAGCGCCAAGCGTTGTGAATCACTCTTAAATTTATTGTTATGTTTAAAGCCAAACGAGTCCACTATACGGCTTAGTTCTTAGGGATTCTAACCTGCTTTTAAGGGAGCCTGAGTGTATCTCTAGTTTGTGACCATCAGGGTCTAAGATATAAAGTGACTGTCCTTCACTCTTATTCTCTTTCCAAACTTCTACACCCAATGAAACTACGCGTTTCGCAAAGGTTTCAAATTCCTTTGGTTCGATATCAAAAGCTACGTGGGTATAGTCGGTTTTGGGGCAAGGTTCATCGTGAGAAAGGCAAAACCAGAGTTCACCTACTGATAAGTAAGCCCCGCTATCCCACTTAGCGTGAGCAGTGAACCCCAACATCTCCCGATAAAACTTAAGAGAGCGCTCTAAGTCACTAACTGCAATGGTTATATGATTGAGCCCTAAAATCACTGTTTTCTCCCGTAAACATAACGCCGCGTTAAGTGGTGAACAACGCCTACCACCGAACCTAAGCCATTGTACCTTAAACACTTAACCTAACTGGAACTGAAATCGCCAAGCGTTGTGAATCCGCCTTAAACGCTTTGTTAAGCAGATTTAATTCCCTATAACCCTCTATTCAGACCAAGGATCTCGGTTCGTATCCAAACATTACCTTTATCAAAGTTATCCAACTCTAAACTTCCACCCAAGGCTGGCTCCAAAACAGGAAAATAGATCTCTTCAGCACCAAGAACTCCAAGTTTTTCTACGAGTGTTTCAATAAATTGTTCATCTATAGGAAAAAGCGCATATTGAATAAAATTCTTATCTTTTAAAATTGTATCTTCAAATTCCGATACACTCTCAAACACACCATAACCTTTACAATTACTTCCATCTTTAGATGGATAAAAAACAAGGTATTCATCGGTCTCCGTTGAATATAAGAACAATGTCCCAGTAAACGAATAACCAATAACTTTGTCATAATGCCAAAGGTGTTTTTCCCAAGATCCTAACATTGCAACATCAACGGGATCAGTTAATAATTTATACACCGAAACTTCCTTATCTGCTTAACGCCGCATTAAGGGGTGAACAACGCATTCCACCCAAACTAAACCATTGTGCCGTAAACACTTAAGCTAATTCAAATCAAAACTGCCAAGCGTTGTGAATCCCTCTTGAATGCTTTGTTAGTTGCCAAACCCAAGGCTTTGATTTGGAGTTTATTACCGCTTTGCCAACACTGTTTTTACGTGCTTTGAAAAACTCAAATCAGGCGCAGTTTCAAAGCGCCTGTCACTGAAACCACTTGGAACTTACAACGCCGTAGAAAACGGGCTTTGAACACCCAATAAACTTTTTGGAAAGACAAAGCAGCAGAGCTAACTTTCAACGAACAAAGCTGCTTCTGAAACGGCAAACCAGCAAAAGAACGAAGCGCGATTCATTCATACCCAAAACCTTAAAAATCGGAGCACAAGACTGGGCGAAACCAAACGAACCTTAGCCTTAAACATTTTGCTTTAGCTGCGTTTTTTCGTTGGCAACTAACGCCGCGTTAAGTAGTGAGCAACGCCACCACGAAACCTAACCATACCACCATAAACACAAAACCCAACGATAAAATGAAAAATGCCAAGCGTTGGGAATCTGCCTTAAACGCTTTGTTAGGCTGGTGCCTACCAAGTATCTGACTCTTCAAAATCAGCGCGAAGAGCTAAAGAGATACAATACAACCAAAACAAGGCGAAACTTATTTTAAACACAGCTCCAACAAAAATGTTCGCTGAAGAAAACGTTACGATAAAATGCAACAGCCCCTTGTAACTGCCTGTTTCGAGGAAGAAGCAACTTAATGCACCATAGCTTGAGAAACACACAAAACCGGCAGCCCAATCTGAAAGCTGCTTACTTTCCTTTGTTATGTTTGAAATTGACAATGTACCGAACACTTCAAGTCGAGCTAAAGATAATAAACCACGTAAAGTAGGAATAAGACCAATAACAAGCAGTGAGTATGACCCCAAAAATAACATTAAATCGAACACTGGAACCGTGAGTAAAAGGCTGTAGGCAGATGAAAGTGAAAGCCCTTTAGGGTTAACTTGCGCTGATACCAACCATAAATCTAAATAAGAAATGAAACACAGCAATAAGACAAGAAAACGGATATCAACAACACTTTCAAGTAACGATGGAATGCCTTTTGCCGTCGCTGATGTCGGTTTTGTTTCTTCCATGATTGCCTCCATTTATCGATAACAGCCTAACGCCCGCTTAAGTGGTGAGCAACGCTACCACTACACCCAATTATTACACCGTAAACACAAAAGCCAAATTAAAC
>NZ_JAATOO010000045.1 GCF_011806575.1 Vibrio hepatarius | reverse complement strand
AGAAAATAGATATATCGGCTGGGATTTAGTGAGTATTACTGAAAGCTGATTTTAAACAAGGCAAATTATAATATGCGCAATAAACACTCCACGTCTGTGGAGCAAAGACATCACCATTTAGATAACTATCGCTCTCCCGACTTAATACGTGAGTTTAGTAAAGTATTTATTGATAGTATTAACCATAATTTAGAAGGCCGATGTGAAGCTGATTTACCAACATATTTTCAACACTATGCCCCCAAAGCAGTTGAGTATTGGCTTGAAAAATACATTGAATGCACTGTGCTAAACCACTGGCCCCGCGAGCATGGTATGTTTATGCTCGCACAAGCATCAGAGCTTGCAAGGGGACATTGGTTTATGCACCGCCATCAAGGAAAAACACTTGATGTCAGTGTATTTGACAGGCTGTTTCAAGTTGAGGCTCGTGCAGTGCGGCGCGATCTTGATAATTCGGAAGACAGACTAACAGCCTGGTTAACGAACATTAGTGTGGCGGTGCTGTGTAACGACCAAGCTGCACTCGACGAAATGTTCAAGGTAGAGCACAAAGACTTGTGCCAGAGCTTTGAAGGCCAGCCTATACGAGACATTGAGTTGGCGTTCTTTGACCTGTTCCGCGCTTTTCTGATAGGCGAAAGTGACAGGCAACGTCAAATTCAATTGATGAAAGCGGTCATTCCAGTTTTGACTGATGAAATCTTAATAGAAGCGTGTGATGGTGGTGAATATTGGCAGGATTTCTACCAATGGTTACGTTTTCCACTGTATAGCATCATTTCTGTATGTTGGGGATTTGAAGACACGAGCTTGGATGACGCAGTGACCGCCGCTATGGATGCTAACTACGAATACTATGCTGAAGTCGAACCTCTCCAATATCACGAGCCAACTGGAGAAAAATCGCCATATCTGCTCGAAAATGACGCTATGTTTCATACCATCACTACTGCATTTTTGGCGGTACACTACCAGCGTACAAATCAAACAATCAGTTTTGATTCTAAGTATGTACCACTATGGCTAGTGAAAGGAGAAGGGCCTAGTCGAGAAGATGTGTTGGCCAACCCGCCAGTGTTTGATTTAGAGCATGTCCTTAGCCAGACGTAAAGTCACGAATACTGAGTGACGGAATGTTTAACCTACAAATATTCTTTAGTTAATTTCTATAAAAAAAGGAGCCTGATTAGGGCTCCTTAATACCATCTATAGGGGAAATGGTATTTAAACGTTATAACTTTCCTTCACTTCCACACATATAAATCTTATCCATCACGACTTGTTTCATTGCCGCTTTACCCGGTGTGATGTACTTACGTGGATCGTTAGCATCTGGGTTTTCAGAGAAGTGTTGTTTGACAGCATTCGAAAACGCGATTTTCAGCTCTGTCGCCACATTCACTTTGCATACTCCTAGTTCGATACAACGACGCACCATCTCATCCGGTACGCCTGACGCACCGTGCAATACCAATGGAATATCGACCACCGCGCGGATCTGCTCTAGGCGAGCGAAATCCAGTCTAGGTTCTGCTTTATACAAGCCGTGGGCGGTACCAATTGCGACTGCTAGCGAATCGATACCAGTGCGGCGAACGAACTCCGCCGCAGAGGCTGGGTCGGTCATCAACGCGTCTGCACTATCGACGATCAGATCATCTTCTTGACCACCAAGACGACCAAGCTCGGCTTCAACGCTGGCGTCGTATCGGCTGCAGTATTCGACCACAGAGCGAACAATCTCGATGTTTTGCTCGAACGCATGGTGAGAGCCATCAATCATCACCGAGCGGATACCGTGTTCGACTTTATTGCGAATGTCTTGCAGGTCTTCGTGGTGGTCAAGGTGCAGCACTAATGGGATCGAGTGTTTGTGCGCCGCTTCTTTACAGATGCTGACTAGATAGTCGATACCAGCGTAGTCGTACGTTCCCGGCGTCCCGGCCAAGATGACTGGTGAACCTAATTCAGAGGCGGTTTCGACGATGACTTGCACGGTCTCAAGGTTATGAACATTAAATGCCGGCACAGCGTAGCCGCCCTGTTGAGCACGTTTAAGCATTTCACGAGAAGAAATTAGATACATAAAGCCTCCTGACTGGATACTGCGTCGCGGTCGAATACTAGACGTCCGTTAACCCAAGTCTTTGCAATTGAGAAATCTGAGTGAATCGCCACCATAGAAGCGTGTTTGCCCACTTCCAGAGTGCCGAGTTGATGTTGTAAATTGAGTGATTGCGCGGGAGTCAAAGATGCCATCAACCACGCTTGCTCAAGCGGTAAATTGAGCCAGTTCTGAATATTGGCGACGGCGTTGAGCAAAGTCAGAGTGCTGCCTGCAAGGCTACCAGTATCGGTGGTGACCACGCCGCCTTTCATCTCTACGGTGTACTCGCCAAGGCTATATTGACCGTCAGGCATACCTGCGGCGCACATGGCATCAGTAATCAAAGTCATGCGCGAGCCACAGCAGCGATGGGCAATATCAACCGCGCAAGGGTGCACATGATGGCCGTCGGCGATCATTTCGACGTAGCTGTTAGGGTGACACAAGCCAGCGCCAACCACGCCCGGATCTCGGTGGTGGAGTCCGCGCATGCCGTTATAGCAATGCACGATGCCGCTAGCGCCCGCATCGAGTGCCTGTTGAACTTGGTCATAGCTCGCATCGGTATGACCTAACATGACTTTGATGCCTTGCTTTTTTAAGTAACGGATCGCGTCTAGAGCGCCCTGTTTTTCTGGTGCGAGTGCGAATGTGATCAGCTGGTTATCGCTGTATGAAATCCACTGTTCCAACTCTTCAACAGACAGTTCCCTAAACCATTCGGTTGGATGAGCACCGCGATTTTTCTCGGTGAAATAAGGGCCTTCCAAATACGCTCCAAGAATTTCAGCGCCTTGCACGCCGCACTGTTTGCTTTTGGCAACTTGCTGTAAGGCTGCGCGAATTTTACTGACCGGAGCCGTCACAGTCGTCGCAACAAAAGCGGTAACTCCTTGGCTGGCAAAAAAGCGAGACATGGTGTCTAAGCTGTCGTGCTCTGCGTCCATCACGTCGCAGCCTTTGGCGCCGTGTACATGGGAGTCAATCAAACCCGGCATCAGGCTGATTTGGCCTAAATCGGTATAATTGTCGTGCTGCTGTTGGTCAAAAGGCTCAATGGCGTCAATGATTCCATCAACAACGGTGACCACGGCGTTGTCTAACCAATGCTTGCCGTGCAATACTCTTTGGGCTCGGTAGCGGTGAGTATCAGATACCATCACGTTCTTCCGCTGTGGTTGTTTTGTCTTTCAACGCCATTTCTGCAGTGAGTGAGGTAATACCGCGATCACCACACTCGATCGCTTGGTCACGAAATTCGATAAGGTTGAGCTCGTCGCGCTCTAGCAGCATCTCGGCCGCCATTTGCAGATTGGTGCCCGTTACGACTTGAATGTCATTACGCTCTTGGCTGAGCAGCGATGCGGTACGAAAAGGCGTGCCGCCAAGCAAATCAGTGAGAAAAACAATCCCTTCGCCGGAATCGATCTCTTGGATCGCTTGGCGCATCTGTGCTTCAAGTCGCTGCGTGGTGGACTCTTCAGGAAAGTCTAACGCTATGAATTGTTGCTGTTCGCCAATCACTTGGTGAATTGCTTTCTCAATGCCCGATGCAAACCCACCGTGGCCAGAAAGAATAACTGCAATCATGTTTCTATCCTCAATAGGGGCTGACTTAACAGCCCCAATACTGCGTGTGAAAATAAGGGTTATAGGAAGCCCATAAAGCGACCAGCAACACCAAGAGCAACCGTGATACCGATAAGTTTGAGAGGGCTCCAACCACGTTTAACAAGGGCATACATCGCAAGGGTGTACACCAGTGGTAAAAATGCTGGCATTAACTTGTCGATAACATCGCCCTGCAGCTTCACCACGGCGTCGCCAGCGGTGATTTCAGCGGTTGTTGACAGGCGCACGTAAGTCGCAACCAGTGCGCCAATCACGGTCATACCGACCATAGAAGCCGCGTGTCCGACTTTCTTGGTGTTGGCTTTGATGACCGGAATTGCCGCAACACCCATACGGTAGGCATAGTGAGCAAGACCAAAGCGCAAACCAAAGTGCACCACGTTAAACAGCACGAAGAAGAACACCGCGCCCATGATGGAGCCTTGCAACGCTAAGTCCGCACCGATACCACCACAAATTGGTAATAGCGTTAGCCAGAACATGGCGTCACCGATACCACCCATAGGTGCACCTACGGCAATCTTGGTGCTTTGGATACTGTTGATGTTTTGTTTTGAACGCTCCATCGCCAGTACGATGCCCATCACAAATGTCACCAAGAATGGGTGGGTGTTGAAGAAGCCCATGTGGCCTTGCATCGCTTTGGACAGGTCAGCCTTGTTGGTGTGGATCTTTTTCAATGCTGGGATCAGGCCATATAGCCAACCCGATGCCTGCATACGTTCATAGTTGAAAGACGCTTGTAATAGGAGTGAGCGCCATGCCATACGATTGATGTCGGCTTTGGTTAACTCAGCACCAATCTCTTTGTTCTCGTACTCGTCAGGAGACACCCCAGGTGCAGGTTGCACATCAGCGATCTGACGACGTAGGTCGAGTTCATTACTTACATTAGATTCCATCTTCAAAGTCCTCTGCTGGTGCTGTTGTTGCTGGGGTAGGTTCTGATTTACGCATAAAGTCGATAATCGCCATCGCAGTCGCTGCGGCAGCAATCGCTAGGATTGGTAGTTGTAGCCACGCCGCTGCAACAAAGCCGAGGATGAAGTATGGGATGTAAGCGTTCTTCATCATGATTTTCATTAGTACTGCAAAACCAATTGCTGGCATGATGCCACCGGCAACGCCTAAGCCGTCGATGAGGTCTTTTGGCAGAACTTCAACGATTTTTCCGGCGTGCTCTGCACCAAGGTAGACAGGTAAAAATGCGCATAAGAAGTAGAACGTCCCCAATACCGCAAGAGCCATGTAGTTGACACGTTCGATACCGTCGGTGTCGGCGGCTTGCGCATATTCATCACACTTAGACATCACCGCTGACATTGCTGAGAAGAGTAGGGTGATACCCATCTGTACCGCGACAGCGAATGGCACCGCGACACCAACCGCGACATTTGGCTCTACTTTGGTTGTGATAGCGAAGGCTGTGCCGACGATCGTACCGATGATTACATTTGGCGGCTGTGCACCTGCTAGAGGGGCGAGACCCATCCAGATCAGCTCTAGAGTACCGCCGACCAAAATACCGGTTTGTAAGTCGCCTAAAATTAGGCCGACAAGTGGACCGAGTACAACTGGACGGTGGAAGTGGGTGAGACCGTTAAATAAATCTAGGCCGGCGAAGAAGGCTAAAATGCCGAGCATCAACGCCTGAAATAGTCCTATTTCCATGATTGGTGTCCTTAATATTTAGATAAGAGTAAAGAGGTCTGTTGCGCTTTCAGTGGGCACTCCTTGGATCGTGCAGGTCACACCTTGCGCTTTTAATTGTGCAAATTCCGCCAGGTCTTCAGAATCAACTGAAACCGTTTTGGAGATCTGTTTTTTACCTTCCACGTAGTGCATGTTACCTACGTTGATATTGCTAATTGGTACGCCTCCTTCCACCAATTGGCGGAAGTCTTTTGGCGTGCGGCATACCAATAGAATGCGCTGGCGGTCAGCAGCTTTATGAATGGTGTCGATGGTTTTCTGTACCGTCCAAAAGCGGATTGCGATACCGTCTGCAAGTACCATTTCCATAAGGTTTTGCTGAATGGAATCCTCAGCCACCTCGTCGTTAACAACGACGATAATGTTGGCGTTGGCAAAACCTACCCACTGCACACCGACTTGTCCGTGAACAAGGCGCTCATCAATGCGGCTTAAAACGATATTTGGCATGGTTTATTCCTTTTAAAATGAGTAATTGAATGGGTAGATGGTGACACCTTGCACCACACGGTTAACTTCACCTGTCGGGCACGGGTTATCCGGCCCTAATCCCAACTGGAGCGACTTTTCAAACGCCAACATTTGGCAGAACAGAATGAATGGGAAGCAGAGCCATTGGTCACCTAAACCAAGCTGGCCGAGTTCAAACACATCGTCTTCACTCATGGCGAATTCGCTGATCGCCACGTGTGCGAGCGTTTGGTTGTCACGACGAATCTCATGAAACAGATCCAAATCGTACTGACGGGTGTAGTTGTCACTGGAAATCAATTGAATCACGAGTGCCTGTTCGTTGATGGAGAACTTAGGCCCATGACGAAAACCCAAAGAAGAGTCGAAGGTTGTCATCACTTTGCCTGCGCTCAGCTCTAATGATTTCAGAGAGGCTTCACGGGCAAGTCCGGCAAAACCGCCGCTGCCTAGAACCACCAAACGTTGGTAAGGCAGAGTCGCAAGAGATTTGATACTCGCTTGCCACTGTTCAATTTTGGCTTCACATAATGTGGCGGTGGCGCTGATTTGGCGTTGCCACTGCTGCGGAGTTCCACCACCAAGCAGCGTCAACGTCGACATCAACATGCAACTGAAGCTTGAGGTCATGGCAAAGCTTTTATCGTTTGAGCCTTCCGGCATCAGCAGGCAGTACGCATTTTTGGTGTTTTCTGCGTAGCGAGAGAGCTCACCGTCGCCGTTACAGGTCAAAAAGAGGTGGTAGCAATCTTCGACCAATTGATCGGCCAGCGCGACAGCGGCAACACTCTCTGGGCTGTTCCCCGAACGAGCGTAGGAGACTAAAAGCGTTGGGCGGCTCGGGTCTAAATATTGCTCTGGGTTCGATACCAAATCGGTGGTCGGAATCGACTCTACTTGGAAACGTAATCCCGCTTGGATAAAGGGAGCAGCGGCGTCTCCGACAAAGGCAGATGTACCTGCGCCAGTTAGGATAATGCGCAGATCTTCACGAGCGAGTAATGGGGCAATGAATGCGCTTAACTGGTCGTAGCTTTGTTCAAGAATCGTCGCGAGAGCACGCCATAAACGAGGTTGGTGGCTGATTTCTTGCGCGGTGTGAATACCTTTGTACTGCTCTAACCAAGAGCGTTCATAGCCTAAAAAAGCAGTCATTGAATAGTCTCCTTTTGCGCCACTGCGTTGGAATAACACGCGTTGGAGTACACTTCGGTGACTTCCATGATTTTGTGCATCACAATCTCAGCGGGCAGATTTTGAATTTTATGTTGAGAGATAGCCTTAGCTTGGTTTGGCAAATATTGGCTAAGGAGAGTCACGGGCAGCGGTGTTGCAAGCAGATTGTCAAATAGAGCCTGTTGCGCCGCTTTCACTTCTGGGTGTGTCCAGTAGTAGCGAATGCGGTCGCTTAAGCTGTAGCTGCAATCCAAAAATTGTTGGTGTCCTTTACTGGAGTAGTGTGAGCGCCAGTAGTTAGGCTGTTCATGCATAACCTGTTCGATAGTCTCGCGCAGGTGAGAGGCGTGATGCGTGCCGAGCCACTCTTTTTCGGCGCGGTCTAAACCGTAAAGGGCTTCACGCAAGGCAAAGGTTAAAGCTGGGCCAACTTTTAGGATCGCAAAGTGATCACGTACTAGCTGGTGATAAGCTGGCGGATTTTGGTAATCGGTAGAGTGCGCTTCAAATACAATGTTTGGCTGGTGTTCAACAAGCTGGCTCAATGCCTGAGCTTTGCCACTGTCGTAGTGGTGCACGTTATGGTGGTCAAACTCGACGCCGGGTTGAACGACCAAGCCGATCACGCGTGACCAGACGTTAGCGATACCGATATCGCTGAAGGCTTGGTGATGGGCGTTTAACGTCGCAAGCGCTTCTTCTGGTTTGGTGATTTCAATGGTTTCGTCTTCTAGCGATTCCAGTGCACCGCCGGGTGTTGGCACTTCGGTACCGATGACATAAACAGGGGCTTCACCACCAGTACTTTGCCAAGCGTTTTCTGCTACTAGACAAAGCTGCGCTGCGCGTTCTGCCATGATGGTTTCGCTCAACGGCAGTTGGTCATCGGCACAAGGCATAGAGCAATCAAGGTGGATCTTTTTAAAGCCAGCAGATACGTAGTCGTGAATCATCTGAGCGGAATATTCCATCGCTTGTTTCACGTTTAGATGTTGCCAGCAGTTTGGGCCTAAGTGGTCACCACCTAACACGATGTTGTCGATCGGAAAGTTGAGACTGTTCGCGAGCTGGAAAACATAATTAGCAAAGTCTTGCGGCGTCATGCCGGTGTAGCCGCCAAATTGGTTGACCTGATTAGACGTCGCTTCAATCAACACCAACTGGTTGTCATTTGCTGCTTGTTGGATCGCCGCTTCAAGCACGAGCGGGTGCGCAGAGCAAACGGAGTAAATCCCCTTGGTGTGTCCTTGTTTGTGTTGTTCGATAAGCGAAAGTAACGATTTCATGGGAATTCCTAGTTAATGGTTTGGTCAGCAAGAATGACTTTGACACCCATATCAAGCAGGGCCTGATGGGTTGCATGGGGGATATTGCTATCGGTCACTAGAACGTCGATTTGGCTAGCTGGGCGGATCATGCAAAAGCTTTTGCGGCCGAACTTACTGGAGTCGGTCACCGCAATGATTTGTCTCGCGACGTCGCACATTGCACGGTTGACCTGCGCTTCATGGTTATCTGGCGTGGTGATGCCCGATTGAAGGTCAAAACCGTCCACACCCAGGAACAACTTGTCGAACAAATAGGAGCGGATTTGTTGCTCGCCGTGGTGACCAATCAAAGAACAAGATGCACGACGTAAACTGCCCCCGACGACGTGCAAGTCGATGTTGTCTATATTGTTGAGTTGATAGGCGGTATTGAGCGCGTTGGTCATTACCACCAATTGCTGCTTTGAGGCTAAGTACTGAGGCATCAGGCCGATAGTGGTACCCGAATCTAAGATGATCGCTTCACCATCTTTAACCAGTGCCGCAGCCGCCTGAGCGATACTCTGTTTAGCGCTTCGATTGAGTTGGTCTTTACGATACAAAGGCTGATCGAAAGCGAAATTTGGATTAAGTGTTGCACCGCCGTAACAGCGAAATACACACCCTTCTTTTTCAAGTAAGTTGAGGTCATGGCGGATAGTGACAGCAGATACCTTGTACTGGCTTGCAAACTCATCGACCTTGCCAGATCCATGAGCACGAATGTGCGCCATCATGTGTTGTCTTCGTTCTGCACTTGTCATTACCAATTCCTCTTTCGCTACATTTCGGTTGTTGGATGAAATGTTTCGATTTCTTTTGATTGGTATTAAAGCAGGTGTCAGAAAACGAAATTAAACGCGAGATCACATTCGCTTTTCTTTCGGTTTAGGGGTTAAATGTCTTTCGTTTGTAAGAAAGTGAAAGGTAAAGCTTTCACTCTAAAGTTGAAACGCTGTGCCGAAATCGACGTAAATAAAAGGATGGCGATCTTTCACAGTGAAAGTTGTAAACAAATAGTGGAAAAAGTGGGGGTTTCGAAATGCAAACTGCGTGACTTCACAGTTTTTATATTTGGGTGGATTATTGATAGCCTGAATGGGTTGTTAGAAAAACATTTTTGAGTCGATAGATGACGAAGTTGTCACTCTAACTTATTCAACAATATGCACCTCTACGCCGAGCGAAGAGAGTTCATCCACATAGTCTTGAGGAATTCCGTTATCGGTAATCAGGATATTGAGCTGCTCTGGACGAGCGATTAAGCAAAAACTTTGGCGGTCAAACTTGGATGAATCGGTAATCGCAATGATGTTTTGTGCGGCTTCCACCATTTGGCGGTTAATGTCGGCTTCGCCTTGGTGCGGTGTGGTTACTCCAGCCAATTTGTCGAAGCCATCGACGCCTAAAAACAGTTTGTTGAAACGAAAACCAGAGAGAAACGCTTCGCCGCCAGCACCATACAACGAATAAGAGTTTTGCCTCATTAAACCGCCCGTGACCATGATCTCCACATTGGCTTGATTGGCAAGGTGATAGGCGATGTTGATGCCGTTGGTCATCACGGTGATGTTGCTTTTGCCTTTCAGGTGGTAGGCAATCTGCTCTGTCGTTGAGCCAGAATCAAGGATGATCTTATCGCCATCTTGGATCAAAGACGCCGCGTATTGGCCTAACTTGGCTTTGATATCGCTGTTGAGCTGCTTTTTGTCGTTGAGTGGTTTTTCGAACGCGAACTGAGAGTTCAGCAATGCGCCACCATAGCAACGAGTAACGCAGCCTTGGCGCTCTAATTGGTTTAGATCACTGCGGATGGTGACTTCTGATACGCCATATTGCTCAGCGAAATAGGATACCTCACCTTTCTGGTGGGTTTGGATGTACTGCAGGATTTCGTTTCTGCGTTGAGTGGTCGAGAGCATGGCGTCAGGTGTTCAAGAATTCGTAATGGCAACTTTAACCAAACGTGATTCGAAGTTGAATCTATTTATTTGAGACTTGGGGAAATTCTCAAATTAGTTTGTTAAACAAAAACAAACCCCACGCGTTGGTGGGGTTGCATCAGTCGTAAGCTGTCATTGAAGCTAGGCTTTCGGTTGGGTGTTGCTCGGCTTGCGGTTAGCTGGGCGGCGACGTTTTTGACCGTTGTTTGCTGCAGGGCCTTTCGTGTTACCTGCGCCAGACATACTGTCTCCGCGTTTACCTTGGTTGCCTTTATTTGAGCCATCGCCGTTGGCTTTGTTGTGACCAAAGTGACGCTTGTTTTTACTTGCTGGCTTATGACCACGAGCATTATCGCCAGAGCGTTGACCGTCCGCGTGGTCGGTTTTAGGTTTCTTCGGCTTTTTAGGTTTTTTCGGTTTGATTGGACGAGTATCCAGTTTGGATTCTGGCAACTCGTTCACTGGCTTATAGCCTTCAATTTCTAGACGAGGCAATACTTGCTGAATTAAACGCTCAATCGCAAATAGTTCGCCAGCTTCGTCTGCTTCAACAAGAGAGAATGCACGGCCGACTTCACCTGCGCGACCTGTACGACCGATGCGGTGTACGTAATCTTCTGCGACGTGCGGCAGTTCGAAGTTAACCACTTGTGGCAGCTGAGGAATATCAATACCACGCGCGGCGATATCGGTAGCAACCAGAACACGAACATCGCCCGATTTAAAATCAGCTAATGCGCGCGTACGAGCGCCTTGGCTTTTGTTACCGTGAATCGGTGCTGCGGTAATGCCTTCTTTTTCTAAGAAGAACGCAAGGCGGTTTGCACCGTGTTTGGTACGGCAGAAAACCAATACCTGTTTCCAGTCGCCGTCTTTGATCAGCTTAACCAACATCGGCGCTTTCTTGCGCTTGTCTGCTGGATAAATGGACTGCTCAATTGTCACCGCGGTTGAGTTTTCTGGGTTAACCGATACTTCGACAGGATTATTCACCAAGCCTTTTGCTAACTCGCGGATCTCGGCTGAGAAGGTCGCAGAGAACAGCAAGTTTTGACGTTTTGCTGGTAACAGCGCCAGAATCTTACGGATATCGCGGATAAAGCCCATATCGAGCATGCGGTCGGCTTCGTCTAAAACCAATACTTCCAGCTGCTCAAACTTAACCGCGTTTTGTTGGTAAAGGTCCAATAAGCGACCCGGTGTCGCCACCAGTACATCACAGCCTTTACGTAGCTTCATCATTTGCGGGTTAATCTTCACCCCACCAAAAACCACGGTTGAAGTTAGGCGTTGGTGACGGCTGTATTTGAACACGTTCTCTTGAACCTGAGCCGCCAGTTCGCGGGTCGGTGTTAGGATCAAAGCACGTACGTGATTGCCTTTGACACGAGTACCGTTGTCGAGGCGTTCAAGAATCGGCAGTGTAAAGCCTGCGGTTTTACCTGTACCTGTCTGCGCTGCTGCCATCACATCTTTGCCTTCTAATACGGCTGGGATAGCTTGCTCCTGAATCGGAGACGGTTTGTCGTAACCCTGTTCTTCAATAGCTTTAAGAATTGGGGCAGAAAGGCCTAAAGAGGTAAAACCCATAAATTGATCTCTGTATAAATTGGGGGGATATTCTCAGACAATTTACTTACTGAGAAAAGGGCGCCATTCTGCGCCCTTTAGGTAGGAACATCAACTGAAATTAACGTTGAGAGTTTTTCAAGATGTTGAGTTGAGGCGCATAGCGAAGCATCAATGTAAATAAGAAACCACTGATTACACCAAACAAATGCGACTCTACCGCGATACGCGCGTTGATCAGTTCGCTGGTAGATTGTGAGGCGCCCATGGTTAGTTCCCAAGTCACTTTGGCGACGACACCAACCACCAACAGCCAACTGCTTGTTCTTCCGTCTAGAGCTTCTTTAAGTGCGAAGCAGGCAAACAATCCGTGCAATACGCCAGATAAGCCAACGTAAGTGGTCATATCGCTTAAGAAGTTGAGTAACCCGACCAATACGCTGATAACCATTAAGCTGAACAGCCACAACTTCGCCGTCGGTTTGAAAATAAAACTGATGATCCAAAGTGCGGCGAGGTTCATACCGAGATGTGCAAAGTTGGTGTGGGTAAAGTTTCCTGATAGGATTCGCCACCACTGACCATCTAAAATTAATTGGCGATGCCATTCAGCAAGTGAAAGCATAGGCTCAAACTGGAGTCCTAAGCACAGCAAGCTGATAGCGATTAACAAAACAAATAAGCGCACACTATGTCCCGATACTGTTCTCAATGTGGAAAGTCACAAAAAGCTTGTATTTGTAAATGGATACAAAGACTAACATCGAATGTTGAGTTGGTCATCTTACAACATCCGAGTGAAACAAACAGACCCATGGGAACGGCGCGGATCTTAAAGCTCTCCTTGGCGAACAGCCACTACTTTGTCGGTGAGGATTTCAGCGCGCACGAAGCGCTGAATCAATTGCTCAGCGATCACCAATACCACCATTTTATTCTTTATCCTGGAGAAGGGGCGTTGACCCACAACCAAGTGGCAGACAAGCTCGATAGCGGTGAGAAAGTCCGTGTTATCTTGCTCGATGGAACCTGGAAGAAAGCTTATAAAATGTGGCAGTTGTCGAGCAACCTACACGCCTTGCCGTTAATTAAGTTACCGGAAGATCTGCAAGGGAATTACCGGATTCGCAAAGCGCCAAGTGACAACAGTTTATCTACCGTAGAGGCGGGCTATCACATCCTGTCACTGCTGCAACCTGAGCGTGATTTTTCTCCGCTGATCGAATCGTTTAATCAGATGATTGAGTTTCAAATCAAGCAGATGCCACCCGGTGTGTTTGAGAAAAATTATCTACAGTGATAGCAATAGCGTCTAAAATTAATTTCAAGCGCACCGTTGCCATCGGGCAGCTTGTCTGAATATAATGCCGCCGAAAACGTTTGGCTGGGATATCCGCCATACGTGCTTCGTATAATCCCACTGATACGGTGTGGGAGTCTCTACCTGGAACCGTAAACTCCAGATTACGAAGAGTTAAGTGCACTGCGCTTTTCTCTTTGTATGTCACAAATTCATCTCGAGAAAAGCGTTTGTTCATAATCATCTAATGAGGAGACAAGCGTGAACCAAGCTACTTTTATTCATCAACTACCCAAAGTTGAACTTCATCTGCACATCGAAGGCACATTGGAGCCGGAAATGATGTTCCAACTCGCGCAGCGTAACCAAATCGAACTGCCTTTTGCTTCGCCACAAGAAGTCAAAGCCGCGTATGAATTTACTAACTTGCAGTCGTTTTTAGATATCTATTATCAAGGCGCGAATGTGTTGATTGAAGAGCAGGATTTCTACGACCTGACGTGGGCGTACTTACTCAAGTGCCAACAAGACAACGTTATCCACACGGAAATCTTTTTTGACCCGCAAACTCATACCGCGCGTGGTATTCATTTTGATACTGTGATTACAGGCATCGACAGAGCAATGAAAGACGGCTTTGAGCAATTGGGTATCACCAGCCGCATCATTATGTGCTTTCTACGTCATTTAGATGAAGAGAGCGCGTTTGAAGTGTTAGAGATGGCGTTGCCACATAAAGACAAGATCATCGGGGTGGGGCTGGATTCGTCTGAGTTAGGCCATCCACCAGAGAAGTTTGAACGCGTATTTAACAAAGCGCGTGACGAAGGCTTTTTAACGGTGGCACACGCTGGCGAAGAAGGGCCAGTCAGCAATATTTACAACAGTCTGGAGCTGCTTAATGTGTCTCGTATTGACCACGGAGTGCGCTGCGCAGACGACGAGCAACTGGTCGCCCTGTTAGCCGAAAACAAAATGCCATTGACGGTATGCCCGCTGTCGAATACTAAGCTGAAAGTATTTGAAGAAATGCGTGACCACAATATTGTTGAGCTGCTGCGTCGAGGCTTGTGCGTCACCATCAACTCAGATGACCCAGCGTACTTTGGTGGTTACATGTCAGATAACTTCCTCGCGGTAGCGGAAAGCCATGCGTTAAGCAGAGAAGAGCTGGCGCTATTCACACTCAATGCCATTGACGCCAGTTTTATCAGCGAAGCGGAGAAGTGTGTATTGCGTGAAAAGCTGGATGGCTTTGTCGCGACCGCGTAACGCAAAATATTTGTGAGATACCGTCATTCCGTTGAGCTGGAATGACGGCTGCGTTTAATGAGAAGAAAAAAGCTGCTGGTGGAGTCGTTGCGCGTGTCCGTCTGTCATTGACGAAATGTAGTCGGCAATCACTCGGTATCCCGCGCTTTCATCTTTGTGCTCGAGCCATTTCTGACGCGTTTGAATCGGCAGTAATCTTTCTGGATCGGCACTTAACGCTTCAAAGATATCCATAATGATCTGCTGCCCTTTGTACTCGACAACCTGAACGTGTGGCACTTGAATCACATACTCACTGACGAAGTGTTTCAATATCTCTAATGCTTTATCCATCGTCGGTTCAAGATACGCATTGAATGCCAGTAACTCACATTCGAATGGCGCGTCGACGGGCTTGATAGAAATACTCGTCAGTAGCGCGTTGACCATACCGCCAATCGCGTCTTTACGCTGGAAATGAGTACCGGAAAACAGCATTTCGGTAATCGATGCGATGTGCTTTTCAAACCAAGGGTCGCCACATTCCGCCAGTTTACTCGCCGCCCCTTCAATCCATTGATGGCGGTTGACCATGCCCAGTACTAAAGCGTCTTCTAAATCATGCACGCCGTAAGCGATATCATCCGCCAACTCCATGATTGAACAGTCGATCGACTTATAACGAGTTTTTCGGTGTTGATGATCGGCGAGCGTATCTTCACGCATCAGGCTAAACAAGGTTTTGTCATTGTCGTTTAGTGGTGCGAGCAACCAGTCAAATAGTTCTTTATCGCAGTCATACAAACCTTTGGCTGGCATCCATTCTCGTGCGCGTAACTTGCGCTGGTGCGAGACACTGTTTGGGATGACTTTGGCGCGAGTGTCGCTGATAAGGGCAGGGTACTTCACCAAGCCCAACAAGGTGCGACGCGCCAAGTTCATACCGAAGTTTTCTGTGTATGGCTCTAGCTTGGTCACAATACGAAATGTCTGTGCGTTGCCTTCAAATCCACCGTGGTCACGCATCATGTAGTTCAACGCAACTTCACCGCCGTGGCCGTATGGCGGATGGCCAATATCGTGCGCTAGACAAATGGAATCAATCAGACTGTCACTCGGCAATAAGTCGCGAAACTCAGGTTGTTTCTTTTTGATTTGAGCGACGATACCCGTACCGAGTTGTGCGGCTTCAAGCGAGTGAGTTAAGCGGGTGCGGTGAAAGTCGTCAAAGCTGTTGCCGTGAACTTGTGTTTTGGCTTGTAGACGACGAAACGCAGCG
>NZ_JAATOO010000044.1 GCF_011806575.1 Vibrio hepatarius | reverse complement strand
ATGCGCTGGCGAGACCGCTTTGGCTATGTCGCAGAGGCAATACACCGAGCAGAGCAAGAAACTGGCGAGCGTAAAGGTCACTACTTAAATGTCACTGCAGCAACGCCAGAAGAAATGTACCGCCGTGCGGAGTTTGCGAAAGAACTGGATATGCCGATCATTATGCATGACTTCTTTACCGCTGGTTTTACCGCCAATACGGGGTTAGCAAACTGGTGCCGAGACAATGGCATGCTACTCCATATTCACCGCGCTATGCATGCCGTGGTAGACCGGAACCCACACCATGGTATTCACTTTCGAGTACTCACTAAGTGTCTGCGTTTGTCTGGGGGGGACCATCTCCACTCTGGGACCGTCGTAGGCAAACTGGAAGGGGATCGCAACGCCACGCTTGGCTGGATAGACCTTATGCGTGAGCGTGTGATTAAAAAAGATCGCTCCCGAGGCATTTTCTTTGATCAGGATTTTGGCTCTATGCCTGGCGTATTCCCTGTCGCCTCCGGTGGTATACACGTTTGGCACATGCCAGCACTGGTTTCTATTTTTGGTGACAACGCGGTATTTCAGTTTGGTGGCGGTACGTTAGGACATCCTTGGGGAAATGCTGCAGGTGCCGCAGCAAACCGCGTCGCGCTTGAGGCTTGTACTCTAGCCCGAAATGAAGGGAAAGACCTTGAACGCGAAGGGAAAGATATTTTGAAAGCAGCCGCGAAACACAGTCCAGAGCTCAAGGCCGCTATGGAAACATGGAAAGAAATCAAGTTCGAGTTTGATACGGTAGACAAGCTCGATACTGCCCACGCGTAACTAATCCAAAGTGACACCAGAATAATTGTCACCCTATTTAAGGAGAGCGACGATGAGTGAAATCAGAGATTACCCATCACGGTTAACCGAACCACACAGCCGAAAATTTGAAACTTTCTCTTACTTGCCGCGATTGACCGCAGAACAAATTCGCAAGCAAGTGAAGTATATCGTCAAACAGGGCTGGAACCCTGCGATTGAACACACGGAGCCAGAAGAAGCAAATTCTTCGTATTGGTACATGTGGAAACTCCCTATGTTTGGAGAAACGGATGTCGACAAAATATTGTCTGAAGCTCAGCTATGTCACAACGGGAACCCCAACCATCATGTCCGTATCATTGGTTATGACAACCTCAGACAGACTCAAGGAATGGCAACCGTCGTCTATCGTGCTCCTGGCTTCGAATGACTCTGATATCCGTTCAATATGGTAATCAGAAACACGATGTTGTGAAAACAAAAGGATGACACAGAGCAACTAAGCCGGTACGTGTGTTGAGCTATACCATATCCGGCGCTTTTCTCCACTGAAAGAATGGAGGGAGACACAATGAACCGAGCAGTAAAGGCGCTACCTACGAATGATCAATACATGATTGGGGCTGAGCCTTATTACCAAGAGACAGGAGATGAACTTGCCGCATACCTTGCTGCCTATGACGCGCGTATTCCTATGATGCTAAAAGGTCCGACTGGTTGCGGGAAAACCCGTTTTGTTGAACATATTGCATGGAAACTGAGTAGACCGTTGATCACCATATCATGCCATGAGGACATGACCGCATCGGATTTGGTTGGACGGTATCTTCTCAATCAAGATGGGACATACTGGCAAGATGGTCCCCTGACGACAGCAGCAAGAATTGGCGCCATTTGTTATCTCGATGAAATCGTTGAAGCCCGTCAGGACACCACCGTTGCAATCCACTCGTTAACGGATCATCGCCGTACTTTATCGTTGGAAAAAAAAGGAGAAGTTGTCACTGCTCATCCTGATTTCCAGCTTGTGATCTCTTATAACCCAGGTTACCAAACGCTGATGAAAGACTTAAAAACATCAACTAAGCAGCGTTTTGCCTCGCTGGTTTTTGATTACCCGGAACCTGCTGTTGAAACCGCAATTATCTGCCACGAAGCCAAAGTAGACAGTGATACCGCAGAGCGGCTGGTCCGCATTGCAGGCCATGCAAGAAACCTGGTTGGGCATGGCCTAAATGAAGGAATATCCACTCGTTTGTTGGTCTACACGGGTCAATTAATTAATAAGGGAATTACCCCTATTGCCGCGTGTGAGATGGCGCTGGTTCACCCTCTCAGTGATGATCCCGATATCTGCGAGATCATTGAAACCGCAGTAAAAGGCTGCTTTTAAAATCCAGCGTAAGATTACGAGGATAGACTTATGGATGAGAGTGAACAACTAACAAAGCAATGGTTAAAAACGCTCGAGGCAGCGACACCTTTAGCCAAGGTAAATAAACCCGATGGTGATGAGTTTATTCAACTTGAAGAGGCGATTATTCAGGCGAAAACAACGCTACCTAACCCCATCGTCACCGCCTGCATTCGCTCCGCCCTCTCGATTTATCACCAAAATGCGAGCGTTAATCTTCAGCTTCTATGGTTTCGCAACATCACTGAAATAGTGAAGAACTGTCAGGGCAATGTTCATTACTCAGACGACATTGAACAGCTTTGCTCGTTGGTGCAAAGAGCAGAGTCAGTATTATGTGCACTAAGTCAACTGATCGGCAACGAGCGCCTTGCACAGTTTTTAGATTCGCTTTTAATCGCCTCAAATCGATTAAAATCCGTTGAGGCACTGAAACAGTACTTGTCGCTAACAGAATCTCTCGCAACACAAGCGCCCCGCTGTCTAGCACCTTATTTTAATTATTTGGATAAATACCTTCGCCAGCTATCGATATCCGGCTTAGAGCGTTGGGCAATGTGGGGAGTTCGCGCTTTTGCCCACCAAAACGAGACGTTACATAGCTATTTTTCTCTCCAGACCACTGACAGCCTTTCCGTTTTTCAACAGCAGAGAAATGGCCTTTTGTTTGTCGACATTCAGCGCCAAATCCAATACTTTTTATGCGCGATATGGGGAGAGGACTTCGTGCTCCGACCTATCAGTGTCGAGTTCAATCAAGAAGATGCTGCTGATTATCGTCTGCGACCTTCAATCTCTTATCGGATGATTCTATTGCCAGACGCTTTCGATGATTACTCAAGTCCTCTTATCAACAACAATTCTCAAGCAGACCAAACCTCTATTCCAGCTAAGCTGATGTATCGGGCAGCCGCAGCACACTGCGCCGCTCATCTTCGTTTTTCTACTCCCCGTCAACGCCGTGATTTTACACCGCTCCAACAGTTTTTTATCGGGCTGATAGAAGATGCGCGTGTTGAAGCACTTGCTATCAAAGTGTTTCCTGGCCTTAAAGCACTTTGGCATTCCATCCTCAATATTCCCCGCCATCAAGTCTGCTTGCCTGAATCAGGTTTAACCTTGGTCGAACGTATTATTGTCGCCTTACTGAATCAAGATGGCAGCGACCCCCATCCACTGGTAAAAAAAACATGCCAACGTTTTTCTGAACTGTTAGCGCAACCTATTTCTGCACACGCGAACACTGTCAATCAGTTAGGGATATGGTTAGCCGGTGCTCTACCATCGTATTGCCTCCACACTTCAGTGAGCCAGTACGCTCAACACACCATCCCTTATCGAGACGATAATCAGTATCTTTGGCCGGATAATGATGAACTGAGTAGTTGGTTGTCGCTCAACAAACCGCAAGTGAAGAAAACGGTGAGTGTTATCGAAATGGTTAATGAGCTGGATTGTGAGCTTGCCGATGAGACGGCTGAGGAAATATGGGTTCTCGAATCAGAGTTTTTCCGCGATGGTGATCCTGAGGATGTCAGTATCAATGCACTCGAAGGAATAGCGCAAGTATCTTCACCATTTTATTACTCGGAATGGGATTATCGCTCGGCAAGTTCCAGAATAAACTGGACAACCGTCACTGAGCACACTTGTAAGGTAGGCGCTTCAGCCAGCATTGATAGACTACTTGATACCCACCGTCCTCTCGTTAAGCAGATCCGACGCTTAGTCGAAACTGTCCAACCTAAAGGGCTACAACGGCTCAGAAAACAGAGCGACGGAGATGATTTTGATCTGGATGCTTTGGTCGAAGCTTATAAAGAACTCAAACGTGGTAGCTTGCCTGATTTAAATATTGACCAGCGCCTAAAGCGACAGCAGCGCGATCTCGCTGTGCTGTTGTTGCTAGACCTATCTGAATCAACCAATGAATCTGTTGACGATCATGGCACCACTGTGATTGAGATTGCCAAAGAGGCAACAACGTTACTCGCCAGCGCGATTGAACAAATTGGAGACCCTTTCGCCATTCACGGTTTTTCGTCCAACGGCCGCCATGACGTCCAATATCAATGCCTAAAATCCTTCGAACAACTTTTTGATGATGATGTAAAAGCAAAATTGGCCGGAGTCAGGGGAAAATTGTCAACTCGCATCGGGGCTGCCATGCGCCATGCCGGACATTACCTAAACCAGCAACACCAAAGCAAGAAACTGCTGCTATTGCTCAGTGACGGTGAACCATCAGATATTGATGTGCGTGATCCAGAGTACTTGAAATCTGACACACATAAAGCAGTTGATGAACTACTTTGCCAAGGTATTACTCCGTATTGCCTCACTATCGATAAAGACGCAGGCACTTACATTAGTTCACTTTTTGGCCACGGTCGATACACGATTTTGAACGATGTAACTCGGCTACCCTCCTTGCTGCCACAACTTTTTGCAAGTCTGACTAAAATGACGAATTAGCAGCAAAGATAGCGGAATGTTTCTATCCAGTGGATGCATGGAAGCTTTCCGATACAAATATATTACGGTTTTTCCTCGTCCAAGCATGCAATGTAATATTGAATAGAAACAATGTGTTAGATATAAACAAAATAGTGGGTATGGGTTATGCATTGACGGTTAGTTATCGAACAGTGATTCAGGAATGAATATGCACTTAACTCTTCGCCAGCTGAATATTTTTTATGCCGTCGCGAGCCAGCTCAGTTATACAAGAGCGTCAGAAATTCTTCACCTTACACAACCTGCTGTTTCAATGCAGGTGAGGCAACTTGAGGAAAACATCGGGCTTCCTCTGTTCGAGCAATTGGGTAAATCCCTTTTCTTAACCACTGCGGGTGAAGAGCTAGTCGGATACTGTGAACGTATAAATCATATCGTTGACGACGCGGAGAATACGTTTAACAGCATGAAATCTCTGTCTTGCGGCAAATTAAAAATCACTGTGGCGAGTACCGCCAATTATTTTGCTGCGAGTTTGCTTTCTGCCTTTTCTCACCAACACAAAAGCGTACAGCTTAGTCTGAATGTGACTAACCGAGATAACTTGTTGAAAGATCTAAAGAATAACCACTGTGATTTAGCCATAATGGGGAAACCGCCTTTAGAACTGGACGTTGAGAGCACCGTGTTGATGGAAAACCCACTGGTCGTCATTGCACCACCTAATCATCCTCTTTCCAAGCAAAAATCCATCCCTCTTACCACCCTAACGCAAGAGTCCATTGTGGTACGAGAAAAAGGTTCTGGTACGCGCAGTGCGATTGAGCGTTTTTTTGATTTGCATGGTATTTCACTGAATGTAGCAGCAGAGATGAGCGCCAGTGAAGCGATCAAACAAGCAGTGGCGGCTGGATTGTCATTGGGCATTGTCTCGTTACACACCATTCAACTTGAATTAGAGGCAAACAAGTTGGTCGTTCTTGACGTAGAAAATATGCCTATAATCAGACACTGGTACTTGGTCCACCATCGAGAAAAGAGGTTGTCGCCGATCGCACTGGCTTTTCAAAAATTCTTGTTGAATCAAGTCCAGGATATGTCTCCCACAACCCAAGTTAGCTTTTCCAACATCGTGAACTCCTAAGGCGTATTGATTTTTCGTTGCTGAGCTTTGTTTGAGGACACCTTGTCACTCTATACAAAGAGGAAACACGCTTATTCGTGCCACGGTAGCGTTAACGTAAAACACGCACCTTTATCAGGATTGTTTTCCACCGCAAGTGAACCATTATGTTCCGTCACTAAACCGTAACTGATCGACAGACCCAGTCCGGTTCCCTCGCCCACTTTTTTAGTGGTAAAAAAAGGATCGAACAAGTGCTCTAAATGATGTGCTTCTACACCTGTACCATTATCTTTGATTCTTAATACTACATTCTCACCACAGCGCTCGCCTTGCATCGTGATCGTCGGTGTGTCCTCATCTTTTGAGGCATCTAATGCGTTGGCTAGCAGATTCAGTATCACTTGTGTTAGCTGACCTTCGTCTCCCAACACTGGTAGATAACTTGGAAGCACCAGTAAAATCTCAGCCGCAGGCTGATTGCTTTTTCTCGTCCAATTCACTGCCTTTTTAACTAATGTAGAAAAGTTGACCGTTGATTTATCTGTCGCCCCCTTAGCACTAAAAGACTGTAAATCTTTAACTATATTGTTAATTCTATGAGACGCCTCGAGAATATCATCCACCGCAGGTACGAGCTCGCTCAACGTACCTTCAATGTTAGTTCGCTCGCCCACATTTGTAGCGCTCGACTGGATAAGCTTAGTCAGGTCTCGTTGAATGATATGAGCATTGCCAATAATAAAACTAACTGGGTTATTAATTTCGTGGGCAACACCTGCGACTAATTTACCAATCGACGCAAGCTTTGCTGTCTGTATCAGTTGCCGCTGAGCGTCTTTTAACTCATCGAGAGTCTGTGTTAGTTGAGTATTTTTTTCTTCTAATGCTCGTTGGTAACGGCGCAAAGACAAGTGCGTTTCTATTCTCGCCTGCACTTCTGCCATTTGAATCGGTTTGGTAACGTAATCTACCGCACCAGCCTCGAACGCTTTAAGCTTTTCGTCGATATTGCTGTAGCTACTAATCACTACGATAGGGATGTCTGCCAATGCCTTATTCGATTGCATCCGACGGCATACTTCGTAGCCATCGACATCCGGCATGTTCAAATCCAGTAACAACAGATCCGGGATATCTTTTTGCATTGCCTCTAACGCAGTGTTCCCCGAATAATAGCCTTCCGTGCGAAAACCTAAATCTGCCAATAATTCACAAAACGTGTTACACAAAGTTTTGGAGTCATCAATGACAACAACTTTTTCTTGTTTTTCTTGATATGTATACTCTATCGCTGTTTTCTTAGCCACAAATTGCCAACAACCTTGTCGGAAGATATTGTTTTTACATTACCTTCAGCATAGCCAACGGATTAGTAAAAACCCACTTTTCCATATCAAATTGGCAAGGTATGACGAGGCTTTGTGTAACGCACGAAACGGGTTTCGCAAAAGAAGTTGCTCACCCAGTCATCTTTATGGATGCGGGCGAAATCATGGAAGAGAGCAACCCTATTGCTTTCTTTGAGAATCCGCAGTCATACCGTACGCAAAACTTCCTGTCTCAAATCCTCAGCCACTGATACACTCATGACACTGAGATAGAGAGGCGACTTAGGTCGCCTCTCTTATTCGTGTTATATTGTGTTACACATATATAAATACTTAACATTCTAATTCTATTATTATTTTAAGTACTGCATAACGTTAGAGGGCTTGATCTTTTGATCATTGAACCTCATAAATGTAGTTATAAACATAAAACCCTTACGAGGAAGATCATGAATAGTCCTATGTTTACCCGCTCTACAAGTGCTCAGAATGTACTTGAGATTAACAAAACGCTTAAGAACACCTATTTCCTACTGTCGATGACATTAGTAACCAGTGCTATCGCAGCTATGGCTACTATGGCAATGGGCATTTCTCCGATGATGGCGCTTGTAATGCAGGTAGCTGCTATCGGTATCCTATTTTTCGCTCTACCACGAAGCATTAACTCTTCGATGGGTATTGTTTGGACTTTTGTTTTCACCACACTTATGGGTGGTGCGCTAGGTCCAATGCTTAACTACTACGCGGCGATCCCAAGCGGTCCTTCTATCATCGCGCAAGCACTAGGCTTGACGGGTATGGTATTTTTGGGTCTTTCTGCTTACACGATCAGCAGTAAGAAAGATTTCTCTTTCATGCGTAACTTCCTAATCGCAGGTCTGATCATCGTTATCGTTGCAGCTATCATCAATATCTTTGTTGGCTCAACCGTTGCTCAGTTAGCGATCAGCAGCATCTCTGCGCTAGTGTTCTCTGGTTTCATCCTATACGACACAAGCCGTATCGTACGTGGTGAAGAGACAAACTACGTTAGCGCGACAATCTCAATGTACCTGAACATTCTTAACCTGTTCACGAGCCTACTAAGCATCCTAGGCATTATGAACGACGACTAATCTGTTCAGAAACTGACTAAACAAAGCCCGAACGCATTTGCTTTCGGGCTTTTTCTTTATTGCCGTATTGTGATCTGAGTTATAGCTGCGCTACCCTATTCCATATCAGAGATTTTAAGGTAATAACGATGTTCGAATATAACGGCAAACAAATTGAAACTGATGCTCAAGGCTACCTTTTAGACCATACACAGTGGGAAGAAGGCATGATCTCTGTGCTGGCTGAGCAAGAAGGTATCGAGCTCACTGATGCCCATTTAGAAGTCGTCCACTTTGTTCGAGACTTCTATGAAGAATTCAACACTTCTCCAGCGGTAAGAATGTTAGTAAAAGCGATGGAAAAAGCGCACGGCCCAGAGAAAGGAAACAGCAAGTACTTATTCAAGTTGTTCAAACAAGGACCTGCAAAGCAAGCAACAAAACTGGCTGGTCTACCAAAACCTGCAAAGTGCCTGTAAAACGATTATCGCTATAAGATTTTAAACCCTCTAAACGGTTTAAAAGACATAGGCTCTGAAACCACCGAATCTACCGTTGCGGTTTGAGGGCCTTGTTCCAGCCAAGTTGCCATTTCAGCCACTTTTTGTTCACTGCCACATACCACCACTTCGACGCTGCCGTCCATGAGGTTCTTCGCGTACCCCGTTAAACCGAGCTTTAACCCTTGATGACAAGTGTGGTAACGAAAGCCTACCCCCTGCACTACGCCAAACACTGTGAACTTGACACATTTTTGCTCCATAGTTAATACCTCATTTCATCACTCAATGTTATATTTGCTCATCTCGGCCTAAACTAAAGAAGTACTAGGGCTCCTGTCTTTGGAAGTATCATTATGAAAGAAATACCATTTCGCTGGATTGACAAATATCTCATTCACCTAAAAATTCAAGAAAAGTTCTATCTTCTGTTCTTTTTGCCTGTTATCACTTTGATTGTCTTAACACTCGTGCTTGATAACGCCGCGGATTCAATGCTCAATCAACTGTATCAAGAAGAACTGGTACTGATGCGTAACTTAATTGAGACTGGTGGCCTAACGCGAGCACAAGTTGCCGAGATTATTGCTAATTCAGATACCATCGCCCTAGGCAGTGGAGCTGGTGCCGTCTCTGTTAATAACGGAGAGTTCAGCTTGGTGGACGTGCACAACCAAGATCTCTGGACTTCACTGTCCACCACTCACTTTACAATCATAGCAGTTACCCTATTTTTAATCGCGACAGGCGTTTACTACATCATGACCTTCATTGGTGGCGCAATGTTCACTATGAATAAAGCACTTTCCACCCTTGCTTCTGGTGACTTAACCAGCCGTATGAACTTTTTTAAAGTGCGTGATGAGTTTAGTGAGATTGCGATCACTATCGACAGTGTTGCTGAGCGTGAGCAAAACTTGGTTCTATCCATCCAAGAATCGATTGCTCTAATGCAGCAAATCAGTTCAGACTTGAATCAAACTAATCAGCTTACTGCGAGCACATCCGGTACTCAGCAAGAGCATTTGAACTCACTTGCCAGCGCAACTGAAGAGATGGCATCAACGATTCGAGAAGTAGCGAACTTAGCGCATGATTCAAGCACACAGACCGAAGATGCACGTATTGTGGCACAGCAAGGTCAACAGAAAGTCGGACACACTCTCTCCTCTATCTCACAGCTGTCTCTTGAGGTTCAATCTGCGTCAGAAGCAGTGGCAGAGCTTGATACAAACGCGGCACAAATTGATGAGGTCGTCACCACGATTAATGCGATTTCAGAGCAGACTAATCTACTCGCGTTAAACGCTGCAATCGAAGCCGCACGTGCTGGTGAACAAGGCCGTGGCTTTGCGGTCGTTGCCGACGAAGTTCGTGCTCTAGCTGGTCGCACTCAAACTGCAACGGTAGAGATTCAGTCAATGATCGAAGCGCTACAACGTAACAGCCAATCACTGACTAAGCTGATGGAAACAACGGTTGTTAACGCTAATGAAGGTCAAACATTGATGTCTGAAGTCAACGCTGAGATTGGTTCTTTAGCAGATAAGAACCAGTCTATCTCAGACAGTAGTGTTCAAATCGCGACGGCAGCCGAGGAGCAAGGCGTAGTGGCAGATAACATTGCCGCAAGTGTTGAAGAAATCCGCGTACAGTCGGATCAGGTTTGCGAAATGATTGATGCGACCAACAGCAATATTGAGCAACTTAGAAGACAGAGTGACTCGATGGAAACCTTATTAACAGGATTAAAAGCCTAACCCATACAGAGCCGCCTATGAGCGGCTCTTTTATTTGATTTTCCATACGACTTCCCCGACAATACCCGTCCTTTCCAAACTATCAATTGAGTAACTTAATGACTCCAGCAATCTATCTTGTAAAAGGCCGTGAAAAGTCCCTTCGTCGCAAACACCCATGGGTATTCTCTCGCGGTATTAGCAAAGTTGAGGGCGAACCTTCGCTCGGCGAAACAGTAGATGTGTTTACTCATGATGGAAAATGGCTAGCAAAAGCTGCCTACTCACCTAATTCACAGATTCGTGCCCGAGTTTGGTCTTTTGAAAAACAAGAGATCAACAAATCGTTTTTCGTAAAACGAATCAAAGACGCGCAGCTTCTTCGTGAAGACATCATCGAGCGCGATGGTCTGACAGGTTATCGTTTGATAGCCGCTGAATCTGACGGTTTACCCGGTATTACGATTGATAAATACCAAAATTACTTGGTTTGCCAATTATTAAGTGCTGGCTCAGAGTTTCACAAACAGACATTAGTTGAAGCGTTGCGGGAAGTTTTCCCAGACTGCAATATCTACGAGCGCTCTGATGTTGCGGTACGTAAAAAGGAAGGCTTGGAAGAAGTCACTGGTGTGCTTTACGGCGAAGAGCCGCCAAAATCCGTTGTGATCGAAGAAAACGGCATCAAGATCAGTGTTGATATCGTTGGTGGCCACAAGACAGGTTTTTATCTTGACCAACGTGATAGTCGCCAGCAAGCGATGAAATACGTGAAAGACAAAGAAGTCCTTAACTGCTTCTCATACACAGGCGGATTTGGTCTTTACGCCCTGAAAGGCGGAGCAAAACGCGTCATCAATGCGGATGTGTCACAACCTGCGCTAGACACCGCAAAATTCAATGCTGAGCTTAACGAGTTCGATATTTCCAAAAAACGAGCGGTTTTCTTAAATGCTGATGTCTTTAAGCTTCTTCGTGAATACCGAGACCAAGGCACTAAGTTCGATGTCGTTATCATGGATCCACCAAAGTTTGTTTCAAGCAAAAACAATCTAACATCGGGTGCAAACGGCTACAAAGACATCAACATGCTCGCGATGCAAATCTTGAAACCTGGTGGCACGTTGCTGACCTATTCATGTTCAGGACTAATGAGTGCCGATCTGTTCCAGAAAGTCATTGCCGATGCAGCAGTAGATTCTGGCCGTCAGGTGAAGTTTATCGAGCGCTTCGAGCAAGCCGCGGATCACCCAACAGACAGTGCCTACCCGGAAGGTTTTTACCTCAAAGGTTTCGCTTGTAAGGTTCTATAAACCATAAAAAGCCCCGCTCAGTTAGCGGGGCTTTTTACTTATAGCGATTACGTAATTCAAATTATTGGGAGTCATCATTGACTCCCAAATTGAACTAGTCTTTCAGTTGTAACTGGTTGAGATTATCAAGCAAGCTCGTCGTAACATCTGCTGCAGAAGCGCCATCAAATTCGACCGTCAATGTTTGGCCGCCTTTATTGATCGTCAGCGTTGAAGAGCCCGAAGTATCATCAACAACAGAAACAGACACGCCAGCAGCACTACCTTGATGATCTCCGCTACCCAAATCCGTCAGTAGCGCACTGATGTCGTCTTGCTTCATATCAACGAATAGTTCGCTCAGATCCAACGTATCACCTTCAGTGACGTTAAAGTCAGTAACCGTGTCTGTAGCGTGCTCCATATCTAACCACTTGAAGATATCTGCGTCATCGCCACCCGTTAGAATGTCGTTACCAAGACCACCAACCAGTGTATCGTTGCCTTCGCCACCGTCTAGGGTATCCGCACCACCTTGACCGTAAAGCACGTCGTCACCACGACCGCCAGACAGACTATCATCACCACCACGAGCCTCATCGAATAAATTCAGCGTTTCGTGGTTGGCTTTAATGAACTCGTATAACTCAAGCTGAGATGGTTCAGAACCATGATTCTTAAGCGTTAAGAACTGTTTTACACCTTCTAGCCCTTGTCCATCTTGCCAGTCCGCAGGTTGGTCAGGGTTACCATTAATACTACCCCATGGCAAGTTATCCGAGTTGACAGCATCACCAAATAAGATGTCATCGCCGTCATTACCCAACACTACGTCATCTCCAAGTGGCGCGAACTTAATCGATTGACTCGCTTCTTGAAGAGCCGCATCTAACTCACCCGCACCGTGAACGATTTCAACAACACCAGTTGGAGCCGTGATTGTTTCTAATACGAAGTTATCTAGTTTGATGTCTGCTTCATAACCACTGCCATCTTCATGAACCCATACCATCAATCGGTACGTACCCGAGGACAAGGCTTGTGTTTCAATGGAACCACCCGAACCATAGTAATAGCTATACTGATAAGAATGAGACTGTACATCGACCCATTGATTTCCCTCTAGTTTCTGTACAATCCATCCATAGCTATCACCTACGCCATACTTAGAGCCAGTGTATACATCAAAGTTAAGCGATGCCATTGTGTTATCCGAAACTTCAAATGTCGGGCTTTCTAGGTAGGTGGCATAACTTTCGTTGCCGTCATCGGTCAAAACAATTTGCCCATTGTGACGTTCAACGTCTCCACCCGTGGTTCTTAAAGTCCAGTTGTTTAAGCTCCATGCTTCGCCGTAGCCAGTACTAAAGTTAGCTAACGTAGTTTCTGTCTTGGTGAAATCGACGCTATTTGCAGATGTATTATCAAAGAATTTAAGCACATCGCTTTCAATACCATCACCAATACCAATAGCACGTACTGTCGACACTTTAGATAGCTCTTCAAACGCTCGAACCGAATCGACAAACTCATCAAGCTCAGTCGTCGAGCCATTGCTGCTATGCGAATTACTTACCGTTGGTACACCATCGGTTAGGAAGAAGGTTAAGTTCTCAAAGCCATCACTTGACTGCTCTGCGAACCAGTTTTGCGTGGTATCAAACGCACTCTCGTAGTTGCTTGCACCTTCCGCTGTTAGAGCATTAATTGCATCGTCGATCCCATAGTAATAACTATTCAGGTCAAAAGGCTCGAGATCATCTAAGTCAAACTTCAATGTCGCTGTACCGCTAAATCCAATTAGAGCCACATTGACCGTACCAGAGTGATCGGCCATATCTTTCAGCATGTTAATTAACGCCGACTTGACCGCATCAATTCGTTTTGCTGCACCGTATTCTTCACTGATCTTCCAATCCATACTGCCTGAAGTATCAACAACCAATGCAATATTATAGTTCGCAGCCGCTTGAGTCTCGGTAACAATACCACCGATATCGCCCGTAACTACATCGTCACCTTTACCACCTTCAATTTGGTTATCACCATTAGGGTTAACAAGAGGGAAATGAACATTACCAGTGTCAGTTTCAGCGTATTTCGGCAAATCAACTGGGTTACCGGATTCATCGACTTCTTGAGCTCCAACAGTAACCGTAAACGTCGGTGCAGACGTTGAGCCTGCTGGAGTTTCGACCGTTAGAGACAATTTGCCATCTGCGTCCAACAAATCTGCAGGTAAAGTCCATGTACCATCGCCGTTATCGGTACCAACCAGCTCTCCACCGATTATCAACGAAGTACCATCTGGAACGCCGCTAATCACAACATCAGTAACAACTTCACTGCCATCATTGTCATTTAGATCAACATCGATGTTTAGCTCATAGAAATCAGACACTTTGGTCAAAGAACCATCAATGATTTCATATTTCCCGTCATTGAGGTAAACGGTATTTACGTTGTAGAAGTCATGGTATGCACCATTCTCATTGTTCTTAAACGAGAAATCAGCTTGAGGAGCAAGAGGATTATCGCCTCCTGCAATGAACTCCATCTCACCAGAATTTATCGGCAAATAGGCAATGTTAGAGCCACCGCCACCGTAGTAAGTCGTGGTCGATTCAATAGAGGTCGATACAAAGACATCATTCCCATCACCATGCTGATCACCGTGTAGCACGATATTACTCGCGGCGGTACCTCCGACGAGTATATCGTCACCTTCGTTTCCGAAAAGCTCTTGATTATTAGAAGCTTCACCGAAAATGATGTCCTTACCCGAACCACCACTCAGGTGATCACTTAAGGAGTTGGCGTCTCCTAGCAGAATGTTGTCACCATCATTACCGTTGCCTGTAGGTGCAGTCGGTTTCTGTTCTAGGATGGTCTCAATGTAGTCATCAACAAAGCTGCTTGAACTAACAAGTTCAGCCGTGACTTCTAATCCGTTAGAAATTGGCTCAACATGAACCGTTACTGTAGCGGTATCACTCGCCCCGTGGGCATCCACTACAACGTATTCGAACGTTGCATCCCCGCTAAAGCCCTCTTCAGGAATGAATTTGATGCTACCATCTGCGTTGAGTGTAACTGTTCCGCCAGTAACACTGTTGACAGATTGGATAGATAACGCGTCGCCTTCTGGATCGGTATCATTCGCTAAAAGCGATAGAGCTGAAATCGTTGTTGATTGCCCTTCGACTGTACAAAGCTCGTCATTTAGCGTCGGAGCGTCTAGCAGAGGATTAAAGTCACCGACTAGATCACCTTTTGAATCGAATTGGCCAATATCGATATCGAGAGCAGCCACACCACCTTGGTCCCAGTAGACAATTTCAATGGTGTGATAACCTGAACTATCGATATCAAATACATCGCCTACTCGCTCGTGTGCTGACTGGTTTCCATCGAATACGGCAACAACATTGCCATCAATCTTTATCATGTAGCCGTCGTCTGCATTTACTCTCAAAGCAAACGAACCAGCTTCCAGATAAATAGCACCAGTCATCTGGAAGATACCATCCGTCGTACCCGTAGGAATTTGTCCGGAAATACTAGCGGCATCATCGCCCAAGAACTCAGCCACATTCGCATCCGTTGTAAGGCTTGAACCCAAACGGTAATCTAAGTCAGTCGACACAAACGTTAAATCAGGAGAACCCGACCCAATAATCGCCTCAGCATCTGCTACAGAGTCGATGTTTCCGTAGTCACCAGTATTTTGATCGTAAGCGAAGAACTTACCCGTTAACCCGTTGGAATGGCTGTAGTTGTCGTCATTAGCGATTGGGGCATCGTTTACAGCGGTTACTGATGGATCGTGCGATTGCGCCTCGCCGCTCACTTCACCGTCGTCTGGCGTTAAGGTGAACTTCGGTAAGTCTTGACCTTGGTTGACCAGCTCCGCACCTTTCTCGGTCAGCACCACGTTGCCGTTACCGTCCAGAGCGTAATGGGTCGTGTCGCTTAAGGTGACGTTGACGGTATCACCGTCTTCATCGAACGTCGTAAACGTTGCGACCACGCTGCCCGCTTTGGCGCC
>NZ_JAATOO010000043.1 GCF_011806575.1 Vibrio hepatarius | reverse complement strand
AACAGCTATTACCCGATGCAGTTAACTCCGCCATTGTTGCCCAAGTGATCACCGTTGTACTGCTTATGGCGGTCAACTTAGCTGGGACAAAATCTTCAGGTAGACTCCAAACCGCGATTGCGCTGAGTGTCTTCGCTCTTGTGGCAGCTTTTTGGTGGAAAGGCGATGTCTCTACTAACGATTTCACTATGCCAGCGCTCAACTCAGAGTCGGTTTGGACCATTGGCGCTGCGCTTGGTGTCATGTTTTGGTGCTTCGTCGGCATTGAAGCATTTGCTCATATGGGCGAAGAGTTTAAGAATCCACAACGCGACTTTCCCATTGCGATTCTGGTCGGCAGTTTTATCGCTGGCGCCACTTACTGGGCGTGCTCGGTGGTGATCCTAAAACTGGGCGCTTACGGCTCACCAGACTTTGAGAGTACGTCGATTCCTTGGATTTCAGAGCAACTGTTTGGCAACCAATTCAAAGTGCTGATCAGTATTCTTGGCTTTGCCGCCTGCTTTGCTAGCGTGAACCTTTACACACAGAGCCTTGCTCGCATGGTGTGGGCACAAGCGCGCGAATACAAGCCTGACAGCGCCATGGCACGAATCTCCATCAAAGGCGTTCCTGCCAACGCAACCTTAGTGATCGGCTTGATATTGGTGGTTTCTTGTGTGGTGGGTGAACTGTCAGAATTAGATCTAGAGTTCTTCCTAAAACTCGCCAATAGTGTCTTCGTTTTGGTTTACCTATTAGCAATGCTCTCCGCATACAAATTACTCAGCGGAATAGGCAAAGTGCTGGCAGGGATCGCCCTACTCTTGTGTACGGGAGTGTTCATCTGCCTAGGTTGGTCGATGTTGTATGCGCTAACGATCTTTGCGTTGTTCTCTTTCCCTTGGGAAAAGGTTCGCCCGATAAGACAACCTAAACCTGAATAACCTCGTTTGGGCCAAATAGCTCAGCCAAGCGCTGAATATTTGGCTCGATCTCTTCCAACGACACATTGCCAAAACCTAAGATAACACCGCACCAAGTCCTTTCATGAGGCTTTAGCTCGTAATAGTTCATCGGCCGCATAATAATACCCGCCGCTTTAGCACGTTCAACCCAAGTATCCTCGTCGATACCGCCAGTCCACTTTAGGGTAATGTGTAATCCCGCTGCTTGGCTGATAATCTCAACACGATGGGCAAAGTGACGCTGAATCGCTTCGCTCATGGTTTGGTGTTTCAATTTGTATAAACGGCGCATTTTACGAATATGGCGTAACAAATCCCCTTCGTTAATAAAATCGGCCAGTGCTTCCTGAGTATGAGTTGGCGTATCCCCACTGGTCGCGTCTTTGACGGCTAAACACGTTTCAACAATCGATTCAGGCACCACCATGTAACCCAATCTTAATCCGTTAAACATTACTTTACTGAAAGAGCCAATATAGATGACCTGATCATCACCGCCCATCTCACTTGCGAGTCCTTGCAAGCTGGTATAAGGCCGATGGGCAAACTGAAACTCGCTGTCGTAATCATCTTCAATAATCCAACGTTTCTCCTGCGCCGCCCATTCGACCAGTTGTAAACGCTGCTCAGTATTGAGCGTGGTGCCCATGGGGTACTGGTTACTTGGCGTAACATAAAGCGCTTTTGCGTCAGAGCGAAGCACATCATCCAGTTCGAAACCCTCGCGCTCCACAACGCGAAGATCTTGGAAACCAAAGCCGTTCAACGCCACCACTTTACTCATTTGCGCGTAACCCGGTTGCTCCATAAGTACATTGTCACCCTGTTCTAGCACTGCATTGAGCGCAATATACAACGCTTGCTGCGCACCAGAAGTAATGATAATTCGTTTTGGATGACAACTAACCGAACGACTCGATGCAAGATAATTAGTCAGCGCCTGGCGAAGCGCCAAACTGCCTTGTATCTCTTGGTTGCCAAGAAGAGATACGCGAGTGGCGTGACGCTGCAACATACGCTGCCACTTGCTCAGCGGGAACTGTTTTAAGTCCGGTACGCCCGGGGCAAACAGTTTGTTGATGTCCGTTGCCGATACGGATGAACTTGGTTTGGTCACCGCAGTTTGACTTGATAAATAGTGATCCGGAAGCTCGACCGCGACATAGAAACCAGAACTGCGTCTGCTCTCTATGTACCCTTCGGCTGCTAACTGTTCATACGCGGCGATCACTGTATTGCGACTCAAGGCGAGTTCCCCCGCCATTTTTCGAGTTGAGGGAAGCTTTCCGCCTAACGGCCACAAGTGAGCCACAATTTTGCTGCGAATAGCGTGAAACAGCTGTTCTTGGAGAGTTGCCTTACCCTGATTGAGTGCTAAGTCGCCTATTTCAATCGGCGTCATTCTGGATCCATCCATTATCTAAAACTGGCTCTTAGTAAAGTACCACTTAACGTTTAGATTGTAATCAAAGTAGACGAATTGAGGGCGAAAGGATGTTATCTCAGACCAAACGTACAGAAGTAAAGAAAGCGAAGCACAAAGCGGTATTTGAACAAGAGCAACTGCATAAGATCATTGATGAAAGCTTAATTGGTCACATCGCAATTAGCGAAGAGAACGGTCCGATTGTAATCCCAATGCTTGCTTGGCGGGTGGGCGATTATGTCTACATCCATGGTGCAAACAACAGTCGCTTAATGAGAACACTCAAGAAAGGTCATTCAACATGCCTGACTTTCACGCTGTTTGACGGATGGGTGCTAGCACGCTCTGCATTTCATCACAGCGCTCATTACCGCTCTGCGGTTGTGTTTGGCTCATTTGAAACGGTTGAAGATGCAAACGAAAAAGACCAGGTGCTCAACCACTTTATCGAACACATTGCACCTCAAAGAACCGGTCAAGTTCGTTTAAGCAATGCGAAAGAACTGGCTGCAACTATGGTATTGAGAATCCCGCTCACGGAAGCGTCGGTAAAAATCAGTAATTCCGGTGTCAATGATGATTTGTCTGACCTAGACCGCCCAGTTTGGGCAGGCATTCTTCCTTATCGAACAGTGGTTGGCCCGTTAGAACCCGTTGAGGCATCAACACACCTCGATGAACCAGACTACAGTCAAGCGTATGGAGAACGCTGGTACTCAAATACAAATTAGCGCTAAGCCCAGAATTTCTGGGCTTTTTCATAAATTATCCTAGCCCTGAATGATGCTTCTGCTAACATGTCTTCACTCTAACAAAACTGTAAACTGCGGAGCACATCGATGAGCGAATTTCAGGAGCTATCTCATCACATCCAAACCATTGCTCGAGCGGATGAAGAGCAGCAAAACAGCATTCTTAATGATTATATCGAAGAGGGCCTAGAGCCAGGTTCCGTCGCGCTTATACTGGAAGCTTTCCCGATCGATGAGCGTGTACGCTTATGGCGTGGTTTACCGCTAGAACTGCATATCGAAGTGTTGACCGAAGCCCGTGCCGATGTACGTAACTCGATCATTACGGCGCTCTCCGAAACAGAATTAAAGATAACGCTAGCAAAACTCGATAACTTGTCATTGATCGAGTGGGCAGATTCGTTACCCGACGAAATCATCAATGAAGCACTCAGCCTAATCGAAAAAGACGAGCTTGAGCTTTATGACCAAGCAAACGAGTACGACGATGATGAACTCGGCCGCTGGGCTGAGCGTAAAGTGGTGACACTTCCTTTCAATATTTCGGTTGAAAGAGCGAAAGCGCTCATGGAGCGTTACAGTTACGACGCGCCTCATCATATCTACTTAATCAATAAGCGTAAGCAGTTTCGTGGCGTCGTCAGCTACATCGATTTGCTGAGAGCAGAACCGACAGAAAGACTAAAGAATCTATCGAGCGAAAATGTGGTGACATTAAACGCCAAATTAACGCTAGCGGAGAGCATTGAAGCACTGGAACATTCTTCTACTTCCTCTATGCCAGTGGTCGATGATGGACAGACACTCGTTGGTGAAGTGGACTGGCATTTCGCCCTCAGCACGCAACGTGAAATCTACGAAACCCGCTTGATGGCAGGTACCGGTATGGATGAAGGCGATGACCTTTTCGCACCGGTAGTAAAAAGTTCTCAAAAACGTGGGGTTTGGCTGGGCATCAACTTAATGACTGCCATTCTAGCTTCGGTGACTATCGGGCTGTTTGAAGATGTTATTGCTCAAGTGGTCGCGTTAGCGGTATTGATGCCCATTGTTGCTTCGATGGGGGGTATCGCCGGTAGTCAGACATTGACTCTGATGATTCGTGCAATGGCACTCAACCAGATCACGGTAGGCAACCGTTGGGCGCTGCTTAAAAACGAAATCGGTATCGGCTCGATCAACGGGCTGTTGTGGGCGGTGATCATTGGTGGTTTAGCCGCGCTTTGGTTCCAATCGGGTATTTTGGGCGCCACAATCGCACTCGCAATCGTGGTAAACATCATCGCAGCTGCGCTCTTTGGAGTACTCATTCCTATCGTGCTGGATAAACTCAAGTTGGATCCCGCCCTCGCAGGCTCAGTGATCCTAACTACCGTCACCGACGTGGTTGGCTTTTTTGCTTTTCTTGGAACTGCAAGCCTAGTGATGTTGTAACCCCTAGGCACTAATTCTAGTAATGCAAAGGTTTGCATTTTGCATTTCTAATATGCAATGAAATCAATAAAACCTAGTTCGAAAGGACTAGGTTTTTGCGCAAATAGGCACTATTAAATTTGGCACATATGCTGCATTAGTTAATTTGACCCTTGATATACCAAGGGTCACCTAGCCAACTGACGTTGTTAGTGAACCATTTTGTTCACACTCATACAAACCAATCTCACTATTTGAGGTTGGTTCTTCTTTTTTATAGTGCCAAAACATATCAGTTAAGCCAGTTCTATAGATGCTCTTAAAGGGACTTATAGTTTCTGTGTTAACCGTCATTCAAAGCTCATCAACTTGCTTGTATCGTGCTTTTTCGTTACCTGCAATTCAGTTGGCACAACTTGGCTATCAACTGATAATCGATAACCAAGTAAGTTTATGCTCAGGCAGTCAATAATATCTTGAGTGGTGCAAGGTCGCTTGAATTACTCCACCACCTCTTCTTCATCTTGCTGATAAATGGAGTGCTTGTATTGGTCATTTAATCGTTTTATTTCGATAACTTCAATATTGGGAAAAATAGACTTTAGATGAGCAAACAGTTCTTCTTTTTGCTCAAATGTTGAGATAAAGATATCCCCCGAATAAGCAAGCGTTCCTTTCTCTGGGGTTGTAAAAGAAACAACAACATCATTGACTAGATTAAAAACAACACTGCGCTCATCCATAATTATGTAAGACTTCATTGTCGTTGGCTGAAAATTCGTCATCCCAAATGCCATCAGTGCAAATGCCCCTGCACCTACAAACGCCAACGGGCCAAGTATAAAGACAGCAATAATACACACCGCAATCCCCACCCAAGCAAAACCACGAGCTATTTTGTAAGCCACCTCAGGGATCATATCTTGTTCTGTGTAACGAATACCTAGTGAAGTTAAGTGATAACAACGATGTTTATCAGAGAAAAAAAGATACCTTGCTGCAAAAATCATCAAAGTTGCTATTACCAAAAACACCCAAAACATAGAAGAACTAGTAGTCATGTCTGTAACATACCAGATAAACCAAAAAGGAAGAGCAGATGAAGTTATCGCAACTCCCCACTTTGCTAAGTTTTCGTGTTTTAGACCCGCTCCTTTATACTCCCAAGAATAGGTGACCTCAGCGTTATAGAGCTGCTCTTTAAGTACCTCAATGTTATCTGTCTTATCCATAGTTAGATCCCTACTTCAATGATACGGGTCGCAAATTCTTTTGATACTGGCGCCACGGCTAAGTCGCCTTGGCTGTTGCCTGACGCCACATATCCAAGTTGCTGATGTTCATCAGCTTGCCAGTTAAGGGGCATACTAACGAGTACGGTAACGGTGTCTTGAGTGATGTAAGGTCGGTTGAATTACTCTACCGCCTCTTCTTCATCTCGCTGATAAACAGGATGTTTGTATTGGTCATTAAGTCTTTTGATTTTTACAACCTCAATACTAGGAAAGAGTGAACGTAAATAATTTAACAGCGCTTCTTTTTGCTCAAGTGATATATAGATATCAGCTGAGTAAGCATGTGCACCTTTCTCAGGAATCGCGAATGACACCACGCTGTTGTTAACTAGATTAAAAGCGACGCTGCGCTTATCAATAAAGACATAAGACTTATCAACGGTTGACTGGAAATTAGTCATTCCAAATGCCATCAGCGCAAACGCTCCTGCCCCTACAAAGGCCAGTGGGCCAAGTACAAAGACAGCAATAATACATACCGCAATCCCCATCCACGCAAAGCCACGAACGATTTTGTAAGCCACCTCTGGGATCATATCTTGTTCGGTGTAATGAATGCCCAGTGAAGTTAAGTGGTAACAGCGATGTTTATCAGGAAAATACAAATACCTTGTTATCAACACCATCATTGTCATGAAAGCAAACAGCCCCCAAAAATCAATTGAGTCCACAGTTAGCTCATCGAGAACAAACCAAAAAAAGCTAAATATTAAACAGCCCACAAATATCGCCATTCCCCATATCCCTAGATGGTCGTATTTGCCGCCATACCCTTTTTGCTCCCAAGAATACTTAGTTTCAGCGTTATAAAGCTTTGCTTTGATTACCTCAATGTTATCTGTCTTATCCATAGTTAGATCCCTACTTCAATGATACGGGTCGAAAATTCTTTCGGTGCTGGCGACACGGCTAAGTCGCCTTGGTTATAGCCTGACGCCACATAGCCAAGTTGGTGATGTTCAGACGCTTGCCAGTTAAAGGGTATACTAATGAGTACCGTACTGGCGTCTTGAGTGATTTTGGTCAGTTGAATTACTCTACCGCCTCCTCTTCATCTCGCTGATAAATGGGGTGCTTATATTGGTCATTGCGTCTTTTGATTTGGACAACCTCAATATCGTGAAAAAGTGAACGTATGTGGTTTAATAGCTCTTCTTTTTCTTGTTGATTCGAAGTAAATACCAACCCTTTGTATTCCATTTGCCCTTTTTCTGGGACAGTAAAAGAGAGCACGTTATCATTGATTAGATTAAAGAGAATACTTCTTCCGTCCATTAAAACATATGATTTATCAACGGTTGGATGGAAATTGGTCATTCTAAACGCCATCAGCGCAAATGCTCCGGCACCTACAAACGCTAACGGGCCAAGCACAAAGACAGCAATAATACACACCGCAATCCCCATCCACGCAAAACCACGAGCGATCGTGTAAGCCACCTCAGAGATCATATCTTGTTCGGTGTAATGAATGCCCAGTGAAGTTAAGTGGTGACAGCGATGTTTATCAGAGAAAAAAAGATACCTTGCTGCAAAAATCATCAAAGTTGCTATTACCAAAAAAACCCAAAACATAGAAGAACTAGTAGTCATGTCTGTAACATACCAGATAAACCAAAAAGGAAGAGCAGATGAAGTTATCGCAACTCCCCACTTTGCTAAGTTTTCGTGTTTTAGACCCGCTCCTTTATACTCCCAAGAATAGGTGACCTCAGCGTTATAGAGCTGCTCTTTAAGTGACTCTATCATTTCCGTGTTCGTCATTATTTATTGCTTGCAATAATTATTCGATATCGTTTTTCACTGTTAAAAGCAGTGTCTTTATTATATTTGCTGCGCATCTTAATATTTAGCTCACTTGTGCAAATATATCTAATTCAGGGCCTGTTTCAGGCTTGCCTTGTTGTTTGTTTCTGATTGCTTCTAGTGTTGCTTTATACTCTTCTTCACTCATATCGCGCCAGTATCGTGGGTTTCGGCCAGTTTTCTTATCATACTCTGCGGTAACAGGGTCGAGGTGTCGAGACTCTTCAAGAATAAGACAGTCTGGCAAAGGTTGTGATATGTCCATATAACATAAGATCATATTCCAGATGCGATAATATTCTGAAACTGATTCATTCGGTGTTGCAAGTGTGCTTAGCGGGATACCATGCACGGAGCCGTTATATCTTTGTGCCAGCATTAGGCTGTAGTTCATCAATCCTTGGTGACTTGGCATACTCACTAAGACGCAATCAAATTCAACTATAGGGTGAGAGTAACGTACTTTGCCATTGCCTTTATATAGGGTGACCATTCCTGTTTTTCGGTTAAGCGTAAACACCTTTTTTGAAGTCATTATCCAAGTTGGTGTCCAGTAACCGCGATCCATTAAGATGGCTTGTAGCCATACTATAGCTGCTGGAAGAAATATCCACTGTAGAGCCGGTAAAAAACCTGCGTTAAATCCAGCTAGAAAACTAGAGTCATGTATTAAGCCTCCTAGAATACAAACCATCGTATAAATGGGTAAAAAAAACCATATGACGCTTTTTCCTAGTACTGACAAGAGATAATACACTTGAAACCAGCGACTTGGTCTTTCAATTACCAATTCTTCATGACTCCAAAATGGTTCAAGTTTTGGATTTGTTTCGCGTAATCTTTCCATCAAACTAGGGGTATTTTCTGTATCTACTCTGGTACTGATTTCACTTGTAGGATTACTAAAAGGTAACTTTCTAGAGCCAGATTTTAGAAGTTTCTTAAGTAGATTGTTATCACTACTTTCTGGTGATAAATGATATCGTTTCTTACTGTTAAAAGCAGTGTCTTTATTATATTTGCTGCGCATCTTAATATTTAACTCACTTGTGCAAATATATCTAATTCAGGGCCTGTTTCAGGCTTGCCTTGCTGCTTGTTTCTGATTGCTTCGAGTGTCGCTTTATATTCTTCTTCACTCATATCGCGCCAGTATCGAGGGTTTCGGCCAGTTTTCTTGTCGTACTCAGCAGTCACGGGATCGAGGTGTCGAGACTCTTCAAGAATAAGGCAATCTGGTAAAGGTTGGGACACGTCCATATAACACAAGATCATATTCCAGATGCGATAATATTCTGAAACTGATTCATTCGGTGTCGTTAATGAGCTCAGTGGGACACCATGCATAGAGCCATTGTATCGATGTACCAACATTAGACTATAGTTCATCAACCCTTGTTGGCTTGGCGCGCTCACTAAAACGCAATCAAATTCAACCAACGGATGGGAGTAACGTTCTTTACCGTTACCTTTATAAAGGGTGACCATGCCTGTTCTACGGTTAAGCGTAAACACTTTTTTCGAAGTCATAATCCAGGTTGGTGTCCAATAACCGCGATCCATTAATTTGACTTGTAACCATAATAGTGCGGCTGGAAGAAATATCCACTGTAAGGCTGGAAAGAAAACTAATGTAAATACTTCTTCATTAAGTACTCCCAAAAGCAAACACACTAACGTGAATAGTGGCAAAGCGATAGCTATCAAGCCTTTCCCTAAGGCGGATAAGAAGTAGTACAATCGGAACCATTTACTTGGTCTTTCAACTATTAGTTTTTCGTGATCCCAAAATGGTTCCAAACTCGGTTTTATTTTACGTAATCTTTCTATTAACCCTGGTTTATTTTCAGTATCTACTCTGATGCTAATTTCACTTATCGGGTTACTAAAAGGCAGCCTTCTAGAGCCAGATTTTAGAACTTTCTTTAGTAGGTTTTTTTCACTATTTTGTGGTGATAAAAGATATCGTTTCTTACTGTTAAACGCAGTGTCTTGGTAATATTCACGGTTCAATGTTTGTTCCTAAGAGCTTGCTGCATCGTCAGAGTTTGCCCAATAATAATGGGGAATACTGATGATTAGGTCTTTGATTGTGTTGATTTTCTTATCACCGAAATTAGGTTTGTTAATATCAATAAGCCCTTCTTCAATTCTTCGCTTGGTAATTTCAACTCTATCTATCGGAGGTTGAGTGCTAATGGGGTCTGGTCTTGCCTTTTGCCACTATCCGACTCACTCGTGAATAGTGCAACCCAAAATATTCACCGATTTGCTTTTGTGTATAACCTCCACTTGCCAATGCGGCAATAATCGCATCATTTCGGTTTTCAGTTGCTTGTTCATATTCTTCAAGATAAATCAGCTGACGGGCATTGCCTCTAGAGGTGACATGATACAACGTACCTGCATATTCTATCTGTTGTGGTCTACTCACTTTTCTTCCCTAAATAAAAATGGTCCAGCTAAAAAGCAAAAGGCAAGACCTGACTCCATTTATTGTGATGGTTTATCGCTTATGGCAGTCAGTAACTAAGCCGCTTAAATAAGCGGCTTTATAGGAGTGGTTAGAAGAGTTCTAACGACGTTTCATCTAAGAACATATTGGGCTTGATATCTTTGACAAACTCAGCTACCTGTTTGTCTAATTCAGCTTGTTCTTCTTTAGTAATAAGTACTTCAAATACCGGCCTGCCATTTTCGTCAACTACAGGGAGCTGATCTTTTACGCGCATCCTCTCGGTAATTCTTAAGTCGTCCTCTTTCTCGCCGCCTAAAGCTCCCGATATCTTATTGTAGTAATAGGCTTTTTTAATGTCGGGTTGAATGATTATGTTGCCATCGCTGTCTTTTTCACCTTGAGAATAAACATAATAAAACAATCTAGCGGCTTTAGCGTAACCCAATTTAATTGCCTTGAGATTCCATTCTAACGCCTCATCCAAAGTATCAGGCTCCAGCAAATAGTAGTACAAGGACATCATGGCTGGTGCGTAGCCATGATTGGCGGCAACTCTGAGATACTGTATTTTCTCATCTTTAGGCACGTCGCTAAATTGAGTCAAATAATAGCTCGCATTAAAGCCTCCAGACTCAAGTGCCTCAATATACTTTTTGTCGATAAGGTAGCGACCTAGTACTGGTACATAGTTTCGCCATTGATTTGTAAAGAACTGAAGTTGTAGCAATGCTTTTCCATTGCCTTTTTCTGCTTCTTTTTTCCATCCTTCAATAGCCAATTGTCGCCACTTCTCATCACAAGGCCAGCCCAGAAACCCACATGGGTTATTGACATAATATTCATAGCCGGAAAGTACCCCCATAGCCCAAGGGTCACCCAGATTAGCTGCCTTTAAAAAGGTTTCTCCGGCTTCAAACTGTTGGCGGTTTTTATACTGTGTCATCGCTAGCCAAAACGTCGCGTAGGCACTGCCTTGGTCTGATTGCTGCTGTAAAACTTGCTGAGCTTGTTGATACTCTTGTTGGTTAAACAGTCGGATCCCTTGTTCAACTGGCGAAATCGCCCACAGCTTGCCACTGCACAAGAGTAGGAAAATAAATAACGTTTGTTTCATGGTTTATCGCTTATGGCAGTCAGTAACTAAGCCGCTTAAATAAGCGGCTTTATAGGAGTGGTTAGAAGAGTTCTAACGACGTTTCATCTAAGAACATATTGGGCTTGATATCTTTGACAAACTCAGCAACCTGTTTGTCTAGTTCGGCTTGTTCTTCTTTAGTAATTAAATCCTTCATGACTGGTCTACCATCTTCATCCGCTAACGGGGATCCATATTCGTCAAGTATATGCTCTTGTGTAATTTTGTAAGCCTCTTTTTCCTCTCCACCTAATGCGCCAGACAGACGATTGTAGTAATAGGCTTTTTTAACATCACGTTGAATGATTATGTTGCCATTACTGTCCTTTTCACCTTGTGAATAGACCAAATAAAAGACTCTAGCCGCTTCAGCGTAACCTAGCTTGATTGCCTTAAGATTCCACTCAATGGCTTCGTCCAACGTCTCAGGCTCTGCTAAATAGAAGTATAAGGACATCATAGCTGGTGCGTAGCCTTGTTCAGCGGCGATTTTTAGGTATTTCAACTTTTCTTCAGTCGATTCCCAAACCACGCTAGAAGTTAAGAACCGATATCCACCATTAGGGATTGCTTTGGAGTATATTTCTCTATATTTCTTATATTTATAGATGGGGACTATTTCCCACCAAGGTTTACCTCGTAGAATGAGTTGGTACATTGCTTTACCATTCCCTTGGGATGCTTGTTTTTCCCATAGGGGAATGGCTTTATCAGTCCAAGCTGTATCGCATGCCCATCCAAGGTATTTACATGGGCTATTGCCATTCCCCGCCAATACGTCCATAGCCCAGGGGCTGCCCATTTCTGCCGCTTTTAAAAAGGTTTTCCCAGCTTCAAATTGCTGGCGGTTTTTGTACTGTGTGACGCCTAGCCAGTATGTCGCGTAAGCGCTACCTTGTTCAGATTGTTGCTGAAAAATCTGCTGAGCTTGTTGATACTCTTGTTGGTTAAACAGTCGGATCCCTTGTTCAACTGGCGAAATCGCCCACAGCTTGCCACTGCACAATAACAGGAAAATAAATAGCGTTTGTTTCATGGTTTATCTCTCTGGTAACCAGTTGCTTAGCTGATAGCCGCGCAGTTTAAATTGCTCAAGTTGCTCGATATGATTGGCAGGCAGCACCGCATATTCTTCTTTCATTCGGGCTCGGGCTGGGTATGATTTTTCTAGGATTTTATGTCCCCTAGTTAACCAGTGGATATTCTTGCGCAAGTCTGCGTAATCATCATCTAACGTTTTCATATAATTATTTTTGTCTTTATCATTTGGATTCTCATAAGGTTGTGAGAAGGCTTTAGTAAAGAAATCCCGTATGCTAAGGACATTTTTAGCGTAGCGTTGCCATTGCTGCGACTTATCAAGCTCGGTGGGCTGCTTTAAGCCCATTCGTTGCAGGGCATTCTCAAAGCGAATAATTTGCCCTTTATTTGCACGGTTTGCCCCTAACCAGTTTAATATTTGATTGATCGCTTTGCGCTGATTTTGGTTTCTGGCTGCGGCGATATTTCTGCTCTCATTAAAACTTTCTCCCCAGCCAATACTTGGAATATCATTGTAATTAATTAACACTGTCAATAATTTTGCGAATGTCTCCGCAGGCATATTGGCAATCCATTTCTGGTTTTCTTGTTGGTGCTGTTCAGAAAGCAAAAAGTTGGCAACAAAGTAGGCGTTTTTTTCGTCAGTTGCGTGCTTCTCCATATCATCAATGATGTTAAATGGCAGCATCATCACTTGCCCGATTGTTAAGCCAAATGCAGCGGCGACCGTCAGCACTTTATTGAATTCGGCAAAACTGTTGACTTTGCCAGACTCGTCAAAAAACTCAAAGCGCTGAAAACCCTTGTTGTTCATGACGCCAAGCAGTGCAGCAAAGAAATCATCTGCGGCTTTAGGATTTAACTCAGTGGCAAATTTGCCGCCAAAACCAATACCTGTCGTGGCCGCCATAGCGGTAATAAAGATAAAACGGCCATTGTTGAACGTACACTGGAATACACCATCATACCCAATCCCTGCCGAGACTTTAAAGCCAGAACTGACTTTAAACAGGTTTTGCTTTGCGGTTTTTTGATCTTTTGCCCAATCTAACTTACAGCTCAGAACCCCGCCAGCTTCTAGGCCGGCAAACGCTTTTGCTTCCGCAGTTGCTCCAGCCGCAAGTGTGCTGGGGCGGCTGCCTTGCTGGCCTAAGCCGGACACATTGTAATTGGTATAGTCACTTCTGCTTGGTACTGTTCCTTTGATGCCGAGAGGGCGGACTTCTTGTTCTCCTGAAGACTCTTCCATATTGCCGATGTGGAGCTGAGTAGAGACTTTCAAGCTTGCCGCGAGCACACCATAGACCTTTCCTTCTATTTCAAGCACGGCGGAGCCGATGTTTTCAGTATGACGCTTTTCGTCGTCACGAACACGGTAGGGGATGTCCAACTGCATGTCCCCGCTCGCTGGCAGTCTGAGTGTTATCTTTTGCTCGGTACTTGCCAGCGAGAAATCGGTTTGAAACTCGGCTTTTAACGTACCTTTGTTGAATGTGTCCTGGTCAATCGCGGTACTGGCACTGTAAGTAAAACGAGCAAATTGTGCTCCTCCACTGGTTTCTGTCATTGCGGTAATGCCAAGTGTTTCGTTTTCGTACTCTTTACTACTCCAAGGAAAAATGACATCGCTGATATTCGCCCAGCTAATCGATTTTTCAAATTTTAAAGAGGAGAGAACTGCATCAGAAGAGCCACCCAGTGCTTGTTTAAATGCCTTAGATAGTTGCTCTTTCTGTCGATTACCAGAGGTCGCTAAATTTAAGTTAACAATTGAAGTGCACTTTTTGTTTTCCGCTATATCGGTAGATAGTACTGGGCTGTCTGACAGAATATATAATAGCTTTTGGGGGGCAGAAGACAGGGCGCATTCAACAACGGTTCTTTGGTTCACACCATTGTTGGCAAATATATGGTTGTCTAGGTTTTTCGGCTTCCATTGGGCTTCATTGAGTACAACACTTCGCTCCGATGTTTCTATGACAGGAATGTCACCGACGAAGGTTATGGATGTCCTTTGGTAGTCAAAGTTTGGGGAGTCTACTCGTTTGCTAGCCTCCATACGCAAGGCCTTGCAACGTTCTTGCGCATTTTCAGCGAAAAGGAACAGTTGTTTAACGTATTGGTTATAGCTGTCGTTGTTACCAAATCGCTCAGAAAAATCCCGGATTCGGATCGCAATCTCTTGTAGTAATACAAGGTTCAATACGTAGGCACTGTAATAACCAAGTTCGCTAGCAATAGGCGTATCTTTGTTAAGCTTATTTAAGTCACCGATTAATGCATCGATACTTGGGCTTTTATTCTCAAGCCCATCGCGAATAGACTCAACGCTTTGCCAGCCTTTAAAGAGTTCATCTTTGGTTAAGCACTGTTCTTTAATGTAGGTCCCTGTCTGATTCAAACGATGCACCGCAGCAAAAAATTTGCGGTAACGAATTCTGTTTTCACTATTGGCATTGAAGAAAGCCATTGGCTCCCATTCAAATTGCTGGTTGTTTAGTTTTGTAATGACAGCATGGGCTTTATCTTCCCAGTAACAGTAAACGTCGTAAGCCTTCTTTAGCGAAGGTAGTTTGCTGGTGCTTTTTAGGTCTTTACTATCAAGAGAGTCGTCCAGACCAATAGATTTTTTCTCTTTATTGATGGTTTCCAGTGCGTCGTAGATGTTCAGCTCGATATTAGAGCTATAGAATCCGTGCTTATTTGAAAACTTGTACTGATGGCCTTGCTCGTCAATAGTTGTGCTGGCTGCTTGCTCCATTGCTTGTTGCTCAAACTTATTGATCGCTTCATCCAGGTCTTCGATGAGTTCTTGCTGTAACTTACGTAATTGTTTGACCCTGAGTGATTGGGCGCCATCAATCGCATCTTGCTTGAGCATAACTTCGCCAAATGCCCCCTGTATAGGGACGAGGCTACCAATTGCTTCGTTTTCGATATTCTCAACGGCTTTAGAGTAAGTCTGTTCGATACGATCAATTTTTACGCTAACGTTGACTAAGGCAATCTCGATATCATCATTTGGGAACGTCAGCTCATTATTGCTATACGCTTTTTTTAAAGCAGAGCGTTCAAGCAGTGCTTTACGGTAGGCTGCGACCTTATTATAGCCAAGCTGACTGAGGAATACTTCATGGGTAATGCTGTTAAACTGATCCATGACGCCTAGTTTGGTGAGTTGCGCCAACACTGTTTTGTTGTCTCCACTTAATGCTTGCTGGCAACGCTGGTGATCCTCGAGGACATACTGTTTTGCCTCTTCGGTTAGGAGAAGCAACATTTGTTTTCTTGTATGTGGATGTTCTGGGACATACAGAGCATCGACATACTTAGGAGTCGAGCATTGAGCGAGCACCAACTGGTTGTTTGGAAAGGTTTGTTTTTCTGCCCTTTCACCTGATGTGTTGTCGATTTCTTCTGGGAGTATGAGTTTGTTGCCATCGAAGATAAGGTCGATATCTTTGATCTGCTCAGCATTTAGCTTTTGTAGTGTAGCGACATCGGTATTGTAGTATTTGGCTAGCTGAGAGAGGGTTTCTCCTCGTCGTATCACGTGGGTTTTCATGCGAGTAGTTCCTTGACGAGTTTGTTAGAAAGAATCGTGTTTGAAGCTTGGCTGTTATGATTTTCTACATTATCTGTTGAGTAGATGTTCGACAGTAAAGGGGATAAATGGGCAGAGTGAGCGAGTCCCAAAATGCCATCAATCTCTTTTTGTTCTCCATACTGAGCAATCTTGGCAAAGGTGGAGGGGGAGTAGAATCTAAGTAGGTATAACCGCCCATTTTCACTCGTCACCGTGATGTTTTTTTGCAGAGACGCCATCGCGAGATCTGAGGTGACTTGTTGTGAAAAAGTGAAAACGACACCGCTAGTCGCCCACTCCGAGTCTGTTTCCCATCTTTGCCAAATCGCGCTTTTAGGCTCTACTCGAATACAAATAGGGCTTAAATCGATCTGATGTTGCCAGTTTGTGCCTAAGTACAGCGGAAGCCACTCTTGTTCATTTTCAGCACATATCTTCTTTGCGTCTGGTACTCGAATGGAATCCAGAATGAGGTAACTATGATTTTTAGCTATCATGATTTATACACTCACAATTTGTTTTAGAGCAGCTGCCATCAGTGCGCTTTTGGCACAGCTCACTAAGAGATACATCCAGAGTCGCTAGAGCAGGTAATAAACTTGTCATAGAGGCTGTTGTTGGAGCAATTAAAAGCTCCTCTGGCGCAGCCAGTGCCTCAAGTCCCATTGGAAGTGCTGCTTCTATGCCACCGTAACCACTACCGCTGCCCGGACTTCCTCCGGAGTTTAGGTTGATCGCTGGGCCGACGATGCTGACGCCAGAGGCATCTACTTTGACAAAACTACCACCTGCTTTCAGAGTCAGTTCAGATCCTGCTTCTATGATGATTTTTGCCCCGCCTTTTAGGTGAACTTCGCTGCCGGCATCTACCGCATATAACTTGCCCGTTTTATGGTGCGCGCTGCCATCGACCATCAGCGTCTGGTCTTTGGCGATTTTGTTGCGGCTTTCACCCTCCACCGTGAGGTGATGATTGTT
>NZ_JAATOO010000042.1 GCF_011806575.1 Vibrio hepatarius | reverse complement strand
GCAACCTTGCCAAGGTTGAGGTCACGAGTTCGAACCTCGTGTGTCGCTCCAATTGATAGCCTTCATCGTGCTTAACGATGACAAGTGCAACCACTCATTTATCAGAGTGCAACCTAGCAAAGGTTGAGGTCACGCCTTTTTGTTTATGAATAGGGAACCTCGTGTGTCGCTCCAATTGATAGCCTTCATCGTGCTTAACGGTGACAAAACGCGACACTAGCTCAGTTGGTAGAGCGCAACCTTGCCAAGGTTGAGGTCACGAGTTCGAACCTCGTGTGTCGCTCCAATTGATAGCCTTCATCGTGCTTAACGATGACAAGTGCAACCACTCATTTATCAGAGTGCAACCTAGCAAAGGTTGAGGTCACGCCTTTTTGTTTATGAATAGGGAACCTCGTGTGTCGCTCCAATTGATAGCTCTCATCGTGCTAAACGGTGACAAAGTACAACGCTGACTCAATATCAAGCGTTGTTCTCTTCTTCAAACGATAAATCGTTTGGACCGGTCTCTAGACCACCGCTCTTTATGCTAATGCTGAGAAGCATCAACCCAAAAATTCATAAATAGTCCTCCTGAACTCAGGTGGGCGTTTTTATGTCTTTAATAACCTATCCAGCACGCGATGTGCTCAACTATCAAGTCTATGACAAGCCTCGGTGAGTCAGGGGTTCCTATATCAGTCAACAGACTTATCCACAGAAACTTGTATGTGGATAACTTGGTGGGTAACCTGAATTTACGCTCTGTATAACCGCAATTTCAAACGATCTTTTACCTAGTTATGGTTTTTCTAGTATAGGTGACTTCTGTTTAACTTGTTGATTTTTAAGTTAAATGTCATTATTTCAACATGATTTTATGACACTTTGTTCGATCATTAAGTGGTTGTTCTTTGATCCTAGTCATTTGTTAGGAATGTGATTAACTTTTTCACACGTGACAAAACCAGTAACGTTTCTGATTTTTTTCCACATTGACAATTTTAGATCTGAATCAAACTTTCGGATGGCTATTCAGGCAGGGTTTATGCATCTCTAGGCAAGCCTTTTTGAATGATGCGAATCAATCGCCCGTGTTTACTGGTCTCGCTATATGGTAGTTGCAACAACTGCTGTGCCAATGCCCAATCAATATGTTGGTCGAGAACATCACTCAATCCTCGTCTCGATTCCAACGCACTAACAATGCTTTCCGAATAAGGTGCGTTTCCCATGGCAACCGAGAGATTTCTTAGCCATTGTAAATGCCCTATACGACGGATTGGTGAACCTTCCATATTCTTAAGAAATTCTGCTTCTGACCAGTTAAATAGGCTGACCAAGTCAGGGCTGTTGAACGAAGGTCTGCGATGGAAGTCCTCTTGCTGGGTCAGTTCGGCAAATCGATTCCATGGGCACACCAGTTGGCAATCATCGCAGCCGTAAATACGGTTTCCCATCGCTTTGCGAAACTCTTCAGGAATCACACCGTCAAACTCGATGGTTAAGTATGAAATGCAACGACGTGCGTCGACAATTCCTTCTTCGACAATCGCCTGAGTTGGACAAGAAGTCATACAAGCAGTGCATTTTCCGCAGTCGCTTTGCTTAGCTTCATCAACAGGAAGTGGAATATCGACCAGTAGCTCACCAAGAAAGAACCATGAGCCACACTCTTTATCGAGGATGAGTGAGTGTTTACCTGTCCAGCCCAATCCCGCTTTTTGTGCGAGTGGACGTTCCAGCAATGGCGCAGAATCCACAAAGGGTCGGTAGCCAAGTTGGCCGACTTCTTGTTCGATCTTCTGTCCAAGCTTCTTTAGCTGGTTTCTCACGAGCTTATGATAGTCACGTCCAAGCGCGTAGCGACTGATGTAGGCTTGGGTTGGATCAGAGAGGTTAGCGGCAAACTGAGCGTGTGGCGGCAGGTAATCCATACGAGCACTAATTACTCGAACGGTTCCCGGTAGCAGCTCTGCAGGGCGAGCACGCATCATACCGTGGCGAGCCATCCAGTCCATTTCGCCATGATAGCCAGCGTCTAGCCATTTTTGCAGCTCTGCTTCATGTTCACTTAAGTCAACATCGCAGATACCGACTTTTTGAAACCCAAGTTCTTGGGCCCAAACTTTGATCTTGTCTGCAAGCTCTTGGTAGTTCATGCTGGTGGCTCTGGCTAATGGGGAGCGGATCTTAACGGATCTTATACCTAGGATCTAGCAAGTATGGTCTCACTAATTGAAAGAAATCACCGATTTTGGCTTTTACTTACACAACAGATCTTGTCTCTCAATTCCAACCCAGTTTACTATTCCTGTTCTTTTGAGTTTTATATAGTCACAAATTAGAGATCGATCTTCATGAGCACCAAACAATTTGCCCTCAAAGATGAGCAAGCCACCATTCAGTTAGGGACATCGCTGGCAAACCTATGTTCTCAGCAGACCACGATTTACCTACATGGGGATCTCGGTGCAGGGAAGACGACGTTCAGTCGCGGCTTTGTTCGTGCGCTTGGCCACCAAGGGAACGTTAAAAGCCCGACATACACGTTAGTAGAGCCGTACCAATTGGATCAATGGCAGGTGTACCATTTCGATCTCTACCGTTTAGCGGATCCAGAAGAGTTAGAATTCATGGGAATCCGTGATTACTTTACACCGGATGCTATTTGTTTGGTCGAGTGGCCAGAGAAAGGTGAAGGGATTCTGCCTTCAGCAGATCTGGATATTGAATTACGTTATAACGGCGAGTCTCGCGTAGCGTTACTTACTGCGAATAACGAATATGGTTCTCAATTACTTGAGCAGTTGGAGTTATGTTAATCAGTAAACTGTTACGAGCTACATTTTTTCCTATTCTTTTAGCTCTTTCACTATTACCGACGTGGGTTATGGCTAATGCTCTGGAGGGAATCCGAGTATGGCCGTCTCCAGATGAAACCCGTGTAGTGATCGACCTGAAATCTGAAGCTGATTACAGCTATTTTACTCTGAGTTCTCCAGAGCGTCTGGTTGTGGATCTGAAACAAACCACGCTGACAACTAAGTTACCGATCAATGTAACGGATAGCCCAGCGATAAAGAAGATCCGCAAAAGTTCCCCGCCTGAGAAAACCACCTCACGCTTGGTTTTTGAGTTAAAGAAGAAGGCGTCACCTCAGCTATTTAAGTTAGCTCCGACTCCTGGTGGTCAGTATGGCCATCGCCTCGTCATTGATATTCCGCACGATGCAAACACTCAGTCTTCTGCATCAAGTAGCCAAGCATCAAGTTCGAGCAGTAGCTCGGTAAGCCGTGATGCGTCACAATTGCTGGGTAGTGCAGAGATTGTTGTTGCGATCGATGCTGGCCATGGCGGTGAAGATCCAGGCTCGATTGGTCCATCGAGAAAATACGAAAAACACGCTACTTTAGCGGTGTCAAAGAAGGTCGCAGACCAGCTTAACGCCGTACCTGGAATGAAAGCGGTATTGACTCGACGCGGTGATTACTTCGTCAACCTCAACAAGCGTTCTGAAATCGCACGTAAGAATAAGGCCCATTTGTTGGTTTCGATTCACGCCGATGCGTTCCGTTCGCCTAAACCTCGAGGTGGTTCGGTGTTTGTTCTCAATACTCGACGCGCTAATACTGAAATCGCGCGTTGGGTTGAAAACCATGAAGCACAATCTCAGTTGTTAGGTGGTGCGGGTGAAGTGTTAGCAAAGAATACCAACGATAAAAACATCAGTCAGACGCTCTTGGATCTTCAATTCAGTCATTCGCAAAAAGAAGGTTATAAAGTCGCGACCAAGATCCTTGGTGAGATGAAACGTCAGGGCATCTACCTACATAAAAAAGAGCCTGTGAATGCTAGCCTTGCGGTATTAAAATCACCAGACATTCCGTCGGTACTAGTTGAAACGGGTTTCATCTCCAACCCGTCCGAAGAACGATTACTGTTTCAACGTAGTCATCAAGACAAGCTAGCTCGTTCACTGTCGAAGGCTATTGTTCAGTACTTTGAAGCCAACCCACCAGAAGGCACTTTATTTGCCAACCGCGGCAAAGCGATCAAACACAAAGTCTCGAAAGGTGAGTCATTATCGGTTATCGCTAAGAAATATGGCACCAGCACCAGTGCGATCAAGCAAGCGAACAAACTCAAGAGCAACAGCATTCGCATTGGTCAGGTATTGACGATCCCGGGTGGTAAAGTTCAGATCACGGTACCTGAAATCTCGAACCCAGTCGAAACTAGGCGAATCACTCACGTGGTACAACGTGGCGAATATCTTGGTATGATCGCGTCGCGCTACAAAGTGTCGGTAGCGAATATTAAACGCGAAAACAAACTCAAGTCTGACACGCTGAAACTGGGGCAAAAGCTACAGATTACCGTTAGCATGAAAGACCAACCGGTGCGTAAGCACAAAGTGAAACGAGGTGAGTTCTTGGGCAAGATTGCCAGCCAATACAATATCAGCGTCAGTAGCCTACGTAAGGCCAATAATTTGCGCAGCGATAGTTTGGCGGTCGGTCAGGTTCTTATTATCCCAAACAACTGATTGTTGATGATTAAGCATGACGATTAAAATTCTGCCAGCCCGCTTGGCCAACCAAATTGCCGCGGGGGAAGTTGTAGAAAGACCCGCTTCAGTAGTGAAAGAGCTGGTCGAAAATAGCCTAGACTCCGGTGCTAACCGAATCGATATTGATATCGAAAAAGGTGGCGCTAAGCTGATCCGTGTGCGCGACAATGGTAAAGGCATCGATAAAGATGAACTCGGTTTAGCGTTAAGTCGTCATGCAACCTCGAAGATTCATACCTTAGACGATTTAGAAGCTATCATGAGCTTGGGTTTTCGCGGCGAAGCACTAGCAAGTATTAGCTCGGTCTCGCGTTTAACCATCACTTCGCGTCCGGTTACACAAGAGCAAGCTTGGTCCGCTATTACTGAAGGACGAGAAATGGAGGTCAAACTCCAACCAACCGCTCATCCAGTCGGAACGTCGGTGGAAGTTTTGGACTTGTTCTTCAATACTCCAGCTCGCCGAAAATTCCTTCGTACTGAAAAGACCGAGTTCGCGCACATTGACGAGCTGCTAAAACGTATTGCACTTAGCCGTTTTGACGTGACTATCAACCTCAGACACAACGGCAAAATGGTCAAACAGTACCGCGCAGCGAAAACCGAAGCTCAGTACGAAAAGCGCATCGCTGCGGTATGCGGGAATAGCTTTGTACGTCATATGCTGAAGATCGAACTGGAGCACCAAGGATTAAAGTTGCATGGCTGGATCACTACGCCGGAAGGTGCGCGTCAGCAAAGTGATTTACAGTACTGCTACGTTAATGGCCGCATGATGCGCGACAAGCTGATCAATCACGCGATTCGTCAGAGCTACGAAACCAGTCTTAGACCGGATCAATTTGCCACCTATGTGCTCTTCATTGAGATTGATCCTCACCAAGTGGATGTCAACGTTCATCCGGCAAAACATGAAGTGCGCTTCCATCAAGCGCGTTTGGTGCATGATTTTATTTATCAGGCGTTGAGTGACGGTTTGGCGCAAAGTGCTCATATCGATAAACCAGAAATCAATCATTCGGCATTTCATCACCAGGAGCAGCAATCAGCGCAAGAGTCTCAAAGTGCGAGTGACGAGGTTGCGCCTTCAACCGTTCCTGAGCAGGTGTACCAAGCGATCGAACAGACGCCAAGTTATCCTCGTAAGCAAGGTGGATCGTTTGAGCCACGCACAGACTCCGCTAGCGACACTCAGATCAGAGAGTCGTTTTCTGGTACTAATTGGGTGGAATCTCGCCCTGCCAGTAAGCCAAATAAGCCAGAGCGTTATAGTGAGCCGGCGCCGAGCCAGCGTGAAGTAAAAGCGTATAAAGAGCTACTACAAACGCCTGACTTTGAGCCACCCCATCTTGCACCTCGAGCGAATGAAGTAACCGAAACTCACGTTATTGAAGCTCCGATAGAAAGTCTAGGTAAAGCGGTGTGTATCGTTGCTGGTCAGTATTTGATGATGGCAGATAAACAAGGGGCGCGATTGGTATCGCTTGTTAGAGCCGAATGGCTAAGAACTTTAGGTCAACTGTCACCAAGCGAAGAAGGGTTGAAATCTCAACCTCTGTTAGTGCCGCTTTCGCTTAAGTTGGAGACAGAGCAAAAGCAAGCCGCTGAGCTGCAAAAAACGCTCTTCGCGACACTGGGTATTGAGCTTAAACCACGCAGTGCCAACGCATTGATGGTAATGGGTGTGCCACAACCACTCAGGCAGCAAAATCTACAGCAATTAATTCCAGATCTGTTATCTTACGCGGCTTCACAAGCACAAGGTGATGTGAACTTTTCGCATCAACAGTTATCTCACTGGTTAGCGAATCAAGTCACTCAGGTGAAAACCGACTACACTTTGTCGGAAGCTATTCAAATCATCGCTGAAGTAGAGCAGATGTGGCAGGGAAGGCTACCTCTTCAGGATAAGAATTTTGTAAGAACTGTCGACTTCACTGCGACGATTGCAGCATTAGAATTATGAAAAAAGAATTACCTTTGGCACTGTTTTTAATGGGGCCAACCGCATCAGGCAAAACTGAACTGGCGATACGCTTGCGTCAAAAATACCCTGTAGAAATCATTTCGGTTGATTCCGCGTTGATCTACAAAGGGATGGACATTGGTACGGCAAAACCTGACGCGATTGAGCAGTCGTTAGCGCCGCATCGTTTGATCGATATTCTCGATCCGAGCGAAGCCTATTCGGCCGCAGACTTTAGACGCGATGCGTTGAATGAAATGAACAAGATCGTCGAGCAGGGAAAAATCCCACTGTTGGTCGGTGGAACCATGCTGTATTACAAGGCGTTATTAGAGGGTTTATCTCCTTTACCGGCTGCAAACCCTGAAGTGCGTCAGCAAATCGAGCAAGAGGCGTTGACTCTTGGTTGGGAGGTACTGCACGATCAACTTAAGCAAATCGATCCTGTTTCAGCTCAAAGAATTCACCCGAATGATCCACAAAGACTTTCAAGAGCATTGGAAGTTTATCGGATTTCAGGTAAAACACTGACTGAGCTAACTCAAACCAAAGGGGAATCTCTGCCGTTTAGAGTGAAGCAGTTTGCTATAGCTCCCAAGGAAAGGGCTGAACTCCACCGTCGTATCGAATTGCGCTTCGAGAAAATGATGGAAGCTGGATTTGAAGAAGAAATGAAAGCGTTGTACGCCAGAAAAGATCTTCATCCAGATTTACCGTCGATCCGTTGCGTTGGATATCGACAAATGTGGGACTATTTGGATGGGAATTGCACTTTAGATGACGCTATTTTTAAAGGCATCTGTGCAACCCGCCAATTGGCCAAGCGACAAATTACCTGGTTGCGCAGCTGGGATAATTTAACTTGGTTAGATAGCGAAAATATAGACGCAGCGTTAGAAACTGTTTCAAATGCAATAGCATCGGAAGGTTTTAGCTGTGTATAATGTGATCGCTTTTGCGTGAATGTACCCTGTAAAGGATCTGTTACTTGAAATTTCGATGTAAAGTCGTCATAACAGGTAGGGACAGGGCGTTTTTTTATTCGTTTAGCTCAGATGCAAAGGCCGCACCTTTAATGCAGCACCACTAGCTAAATAACTAAAACAAAATTACAAAATAAGGAAAATAAAATGGCTAAGGGGCAATCTCTACAAGACCCATTCTTAAATGCATTACGTCGTGAACGTATTCCAGTGTCAATCTACCTTGTAAACGGAATTAAACTACAAGGTCAGATCGAATCGTTTGACCAGTTTGTTATCTTGCTGAAGAACACAGTAAACCAGATGGTATACAAGCACGCGATTTCTACAGTCGTGCCTGCACGTCCGGTTAGCCACCACAGTGGTGAGCGTCCTCAAGGTGGTGATCGTCAGCAAGAAAAATCAGAAGATTAATTCTCTGAACAATAACACCATCAGTAAATTAAGGAGTTGATTGCTTGTTTGACCGTTATGAAGCCGGTGAGCGAGCCGTACTTGTTCATATCAACTTCACGCAAGAAGGGGAGTGGGAAGATCTCAGCGAGTTTGAAATGCTGGCGTCTTCAGCTGGAGTTTCTACGTTACAAGTTGTAACCGGAAGCCGCCAGTCACCACACCCTAAATACTATGTCGGAGAGGGTAAAGCCCAAGAAATTGCCCAAGCAGTGCAACTCGCTGGGGCAGATATTGTGATTTTCAATCACGCCCTCTCTCCTGCCCAAGAACGTAACCTTGAAGCGCTATGTAAGTGTCGAGTACTTGACCGTACTGGTTTGATCCTTGATATCTTCGCCCAGCGCGCCCGAACTCATGAAGGTAAATTACAAGTTGAGCTTGCTCAGCTTCGTCATATTTCAACTCGATTGATCCGCGGTTGGACCCACCTTGAAAGACAAAAAGGTGGTATCGGTTTACGTGGTCCAGGTGAAACTCAGTTAGAAACTGACCGACGTTTATTGCGTGATCGTATTAAAGCGATTTTGCGTCGACTAGAAAAAGTCGCAAAGCAGCGTGAACAAGGTCGCCGAGCTAGAAGTCGAGCGGAAATCCCAACAATCTCCCTGGTTGGTTATACCAACGCAGGGAAATCGACGCTGTTTAACCGAATCACAGCGGCAGGCGTATACGCGGCAGACCAATTGTTTGCTACGTTAGACCCTACCCTACGTAAAATTGATTTAGCGGATGTAGGTCCGGCTATATTGGCTGATACCGTAGGATTTATTCGTCACTTGCCACACGATTTGGTCGCTGCGTTTAAAGCAACGCTTCAGGAAACGCAAGAAGCTGACATTTTGTTACATGTTGTTGATGCCAGTGATGAGCGTTTTCGTGAGAACATTCAAGCTGTCCATGACGTACTTGAAGAGATAGACGCGCACGAAGTGCCTACTCTGGTCGTTATGAACAAGATCGATAATCTCGAAGGCCAAAGACCTCGTATAGAAAGAGATGACGAAGGTGTCCCTCAGACTGTATGGGTGTCTGCAATGGAAGGCGAGGGTATTGAACTCTTGTTTGATGCTCTGACTGAGCGTCTGGCAAGCCAAATGGTTCAGTATCAATTGCGAATTCCGCCACAACATCAAGGCAGGCTTCGCAGTATATTCTTCCAGATGAAATGTATTCAGCAGGAAGAGTATGATCAGGACGGTAACTTGTTGATTAATGTTCGCATGCAGCAAGTAGATTGGTCTAGACTTGAAAAAAGAGAAGAGGCAGATTTACGTGACTTTATAGTTACTTAAATGGCTGCTACAGTATAACGTCATATCAAATGATGGAGCTTTCTAATGGCGTGGAATGAGCCTGGTAATAACAACGGCGACAATGGCCGCGATAATGACCCTTGGGGTAATAATAATCGTGGTAACAAAGGTGGCCGTGATCAAGGACCGCCAGACTTGGACGAAGTGTTTAATAAACTGAGTCAGAAACTGGGTGGAAAGTTTGGTGGTAAAGGTGGCAAAGGCCCTTCTATCGGCGGTGGCGGTGCACTAGGTCTTGGTGTCATCGCAGCTATCGCGATAGCAGTTTGGGTCTTTTCTGGCTTTTACACCATCGGTGAAGCAGAACGTGGTGTAGTACTACGTCTGGGTAAATATGATCGCATCGTCGACCCTGGCCTTAACTGGCGCCCTCGCTTTATAGATGAAGTGACTCCAGTTAATGTTCAAGCGATTCGTTCACTGCGTTCATCTGGTCTTATGTTGACGAAAGATGAAAACGTCGTGACGGTTGCGATGGATGTTCAGTACCGTGTTGCTGACCCGTACAAATATCTATTCCGTGTGACCAACGCTGATGACAGCTTGCGCCAGGCAACAGATTCAGCTCTTCGTGCCGTGATTGGTGATTCTCTGATGGACAGTATTTTGACGGCTGGTCGTTTGTCTATTCGTCAAAACACTCAAATCACGCTTGAAAATATTGTTGCCAGCTACGACATGGGTATCGAAGTCGTCGCAGTTAACTTTGAAGACGCTCGTCCACCAGAAGAAGTCAAAGATGCATTCGATGATGCGACTGCTTCTCGAGAAGATGCTCAAAGGTTTAAGCGTGAAGCGGAAGCCTATCAAAATGACATCATTCCTAAAGCAAAAGGTCGAGCTGAACGTTTGTTGAAAGAAGCGTTGGGTTACAGTGAACGTATCGTGAATGGTGCAATGGGTGAAGTCGCTCAATTTGAGAAATTACTCCCTGAGTATCAGCAGTCTCCGGAAGTGACGCGTAATCGTCTCTACTTAGATGCGATGGAACAAGTGTATTCAAATACATCTAAGGTGCTGATTGATTCAGAATCAAGCGGTAATTTGCTTTACCTTCCTATCGATAAGCTGAAAGATGGCCAAGCGAATTCGAAGAGCGGCCCTATCAAAGAAACGTCGACTTATGACCAGATTGAATTGGAGCCTAAATTGAACCAGCAGGGTAATGACTCCACATCTCGTTCTACATCACGTCAAGGGAGATATTAAGAATGCGTAAGTTAATGATCCCTGTATTAGTTGTTGCATTGGCACTGATGTTAATGTCGCTATTTGTTATCCCTGAAGGTGAGCGTGGCATCGTAATTCGATTCGGCCGTGTATTGAAAGACAACAATGAGATCGCTCGTATCTACGAGCCGGGTCTGCATTTCAAAATGCCATTGTTTGACCGTGTCAAAACGCTTGATGCGCGTATCCAGACCATGGACGGCCGCTCTGACCGTTTCGTAACGTCTGAGAAAAAAGACGTGATCATCGATTCGTACGTAAAATGGCGTATTGAAGACTTCGGTCAGTATTACTTAGCGACAGGTGGTGGTAACGCACTAACCGCTCAAACACTATTGAGTCGTAAAGTAACGGACGTATTGCGTTCTGAAATCGGTTCGCGTGAAATCAAACAGATTGTTTCTGGTCCACGTAATGATGACATATTACCTGACAGTGCTGATAGCGATGTGGTCACGACAGAAGCGGCGAAGCAAGCGCTAGAAGTCGATGGTGAGCGCGATATCATTATGAAGAACGTTCTTAATGATACTCGTAAAGATGCGATGGAAGATTTGGGTATTCATGTATTCGATTTTCGAATGAAAAAGATCAACCTACCTGACAGTATCAGCAAGTCTATCTATGACCGAATGAGAGCTGAACGTGAGTCGGTTGCAAGACAGTTCCGTTCACAAGGCCGCGAGCAAGCTGAGATCATCCGTGCTCAGGCTGAGCTAGAGGTCGCGACTATTCTGGCCGAAGCTGATAAATCTGCTCGAGTCACTCGTGGTGGTGCTGATGCAAAGGCTGCGAAGATCTACGCAGAAGCGTATAACAAAGACCCAGAGTTCTATAGCTTCATTCGTTCTTTACGCGCCTACCAATCATCATTTAGTGATAAGAGTGATATTCTTGTATTAGATCCGAAGAGTGATTTCTTCAAATACATGAATAACGTAGCGGGTGCAGAAGCGAAATAACCGTATTTTTATTGTATAAAGGCTCCATTATGGAGCCTTTATTTTTTTGAGAATAAGAAAATGTCTAATTCACTTTGGCTAGCGTTGGGCTTGGTATTGATCGTCGAAGGGTTGGGTCCGCTGCTTGCCCCAAATGGCTGGCGGAATATGGTGGCAGAACTGAGTCGTCAGCCAGATAATCAACTGCGAAGAATTGGTGGTTGCTTAGTCGTGGCGGGGGCGGTGATCGCTTATTGCTTCAGTTAAGTTAATCACCGCCGACAGATTAGTAGTGCGGTGGTGGTGTTTCTTCAGAGGGATCGGCTAAGTTAGACGAATCCATATTCTTCACTTTTCCAACTACGTACTTCATTTGATCTTGCATCTTAGTGATCAGCAGTTGCTGCTGACTCAATGCGTCATTGAGTGACTCAATCGTTTGTTCTTGAAACGCAAGTTGACACTCTAAGTCGTTGATGCGGTTTTCCAACTGTTCAATGTATTTCTCGTTCATATCAGGTCAACAGCCTCTAATAATCTACTTGCCAAGCTTGAGCGATCCCGGCGGATGTCGCGGAGATCACGCGGTTTTGATTGTCAAAGGCTGCATCATACACGACCGCGCGAGGAGGGCGAGTATCTTTTAACGGCTCGGCTTCAAATCCATCCACTCGCTTACCGCTCTCCACATCCCAAACCATAATGCGGCTCGACGGCGTACCCGTTACCAGATATTTCCCGTCGTCAGAGAAGCGTGCGGTCGAAAAGATCAGTTGGCGTGAAAAGCTCTTTAACTCAGACACCATTGCTCCGGTTTGTAAGTTCCAGATTCTGGCTTGATTGCCACCGTCCGAGGTAAAAGCTAATTTGCCATCTCTTTGCAGTGCCACGCGGTTAATGCGTTGTTCGTGTTCAAATTTTTGTAGGATTTGTCCTGTTTCTGTGTCCCACAGATACGCGACATAGTCGTTCCCGCCAGACAGGGCGTAGCGTCCGTTAGGTGAAATCGAAACTGAGTTAATTTTTTCGTTATGGGCAAGGAACTCTAAGCGACGCCCAGTGACTAAATTGACGTAGATGGCTTTACCGTTGGATAAGCCAAGTAGGACTTGTTCGCCGTTGCTGGTGATATCGATGTCTCGAATCAAACCATCAGATATTGACCACAATCCTTCGGCTTGAGTCCAGGCTAAGTCCCAAACGGCAAAGTTCATCTGCGTTGCGGTGACGGCAAAGCGCCCGTTATCTGAGATGCGGATATGTGAGACCGTATTGGCCTGTGGGTCTTGTGCTCCCAAAGAAGCAAGCTTTTGATTTTCGTACAAATCCCAAAGCACCAATTGGTGTTCTTTGGAATAGAGAAGGGCGAAACGAGCATCGCGACTTAAAGCGAAGCTGGTGGAACCTTGTGGTTCGAGATTCCAACGCTGCTGATCATTTGAGGAGAAAAAACAGCCATTTAACGCTGTGATGACAACCGCAACGAGTAGAGAGTTATAAATTATTCGCATCAAGTCCAATTATCCACTTGGTTTACGTTTATTTCATACACATATTGGTTATATTGGTACAACATGCAAATGCACACCAGTCTTTCTTAAAGATTTGTGCACAAAGACAAAATGTCCAAATTGGAGAGTTCAATGAAATCATTTTTTAAAGTGTCACTGCTTGCAGCAACGGTTGCATTAGCTGTTGGCTGCCAAAAAGAAGAAGAGCCAAAAACAGAAGCTGCACCAGCTGCAGAAGTCGTTCAAGCGGAAACAGGCAAAGCGGTTCACTTTAAAACCGAAGATGACAAAGCGGCTTACGCAATTGGTGTCTCTTTTGCTAACTACCTAAACACTAGCCTTGATAAGCCGAATGAAATCGGCATCACGCTAAACAAAGACCTAGTGCTGAAAGGTATCGAACACGTTTTTGCAGGCAACCCTGAGCTTAACGAAGAAGAAACTCGCGCTGCGCTAGAAGCGTTGGATAAGCGCGTGGCTGAAACCATGCAGAAACAAGCGGCTGAAAAAGCAGAAGTTGCAAAGAAAGCTGGCGATGAATTCCGCGCAGAGTTTGAAAAACAAGAAGGCGTGAAGAAAACTGAATCTGGTCTGCTTTACCAAGTGCTAACACCTGCTGAAGGCGAAATGCCGAAAGATACTGATACTGTACAAGTTCATTACAAAGGAACATTGACAGACGGTACTCAGTTCGACAGTTCTTACGATCGTGGTGAACCAGCAACATTCCCGCTAAACCGAGTGATCTCTGGTTGGACAGAAGGCGTTCAATTGATGCCTGTTGGATCTAAGTTCAAGTTCGTTATCCCGCCAGAACTGGCGTATGGCGCGCAAGACACACCAACGATTCCAGCGAACTCAACGCTAGTCTTCGAAGTTGAGCTACTGAAAATCGATAACGGTGAAGGCGAAGAAGCTGCTAAGTAAGCTTTTTCCAATTAAATGAATGAAAGGTCTGACAATTGTCAGACCTTTTTTTGTTCTGGCACGCAGTTGCGGCTTTAATTATTTGTTCTAAATCACTAGATGACCGTATAGCTAGGTGTTCTCTTCAAAATTTCTGATAAACTTACACCAATTTGTTGATTTTTCGCTCGAAGGCTTAAACGTGACAACTACAGAAACAGTAAACACGGATATGTTGCTCGAAATGGAATCTGTTAATGTGATGCCATTTAGTGAGCACGATAAAATTATTCTTAGATCGTATGAAGCGGTAGTTGATGGCATTGCTAGCCTGATTGGACCATTCTGTGAAATCGTTCTTCACTCACTGGAAGATTTGAATACGTCGGCGATCAAAATCGCCAACGGGGAAAACACCGGTCGTCAGGTAGGATCGCCGATCACTGATATCGCGCTAAGAATGCTGAAAGATATTGAAGGTTCTGAGCGTAATTTTTCACGTTCGTACTTTACCCGTGCCAAAGGTGGCGTGTTGATGAAGTCGATCACGGTTGCTATCCGTAATGGTGAAAATCGCGTCATCGGTCTACTATGTGTCAACGTCAACTTAGACGCGCCTTTCTCTCAGGTATTACAGTCTTTCATGCCAACGGAAGAAGCCAAACAAGCGGCGTCATCGGTGAACTTTGCCAGTGACGTTGAAGAGCTGGTGGACCAAACCGTAGAGCGCACGATTGAAGAGATCAATGCGGACAAGTCCGTATCGAACAATACCAAGAACCGTCAGATCGTTATGGAGCTGTACGACAAAGGTATTTTTGATATCAAAGATGCGATTAACCGAGTCGCTGACCGTTTGAACATCTCTAAACACACCGTTTATCTTTATATTCGTCAGCGTAAAACTGAGGATGAAGAGAGTTGAGCCACTTAACTTATAGCTTAGTGGTCAATGGCTCGGTTTACGGTAGCCAATCGGCGCGCAGTGCATATCAGTTCGCCAAAGCCGTCATTGAACAAGGGCATACCTTAGTCAGTGTATTCTTTTATCAAGATGGTGTGACGAATGGTACCGCGCTGAGTGTGCCAGCAAATGATGAGTTTGACCTGAGCAAAGCGTGGCAAGAGCTCGCTCTGCAACACCACGTTCGTTTGGAAACGTGTGTGGCAGCGGCTTTGCGTCGCGGTATCGTCAGTGAGGACGAAGCTAGCCAGCATGGGCTGGCACAAAGCAACTTGGCGGAAGGATTTACCCAAGCAGGATTAGGCAGCTTAGCGGAAGCCATGCTAACCCAAGACAGAGTGGTACAGTTTTGAGCCAGTTAACTTACCTATTTCGTAGTGCGCCACATGGCAGCGCTGCTGGACGAGAGGGCGTGGATGCGCTGCTTGCGGCTTCGGCGTATTGTGAAGATATCAGCGTTATCTTTATCGGTGATGGCGTGTATCAGTTACTACAAGGCCAGCAACCTGCAGGCATATTGAGTAAAGATTACGCTCCAATGTTGAAACTGTTTGACCTTTACGACATCGAGCAAGTTTATGTCTGTCAGTCTTCGTTAGCTGAGCGCGGTTTGGCGCAAGCGGATCTGGTTATCAATGCCGAAGTGTTGGACAGAGAGCAGCTGAAAGCCAAACTGCAGCAAGCAGATAAGCTGTTATCGTTCTGAGGATATCGCCATGTTACACATTATTAAATCAGAGCAAGCCTTAGCAGAAGCAGTGTTAGTTTGCGCTGAACAAGATGCGCTGATTCTTATCGAAGACGCGGTTTACTTAGTTAACCCGCTACACAAAAGTTTCGCTGCGCTGAAAGGGCTGAGTGTAGCTGCACTCGTTAGCGATATAGAAGCGCGTGGTATGGCCCAACGTGTCAGTCCATCCATCACTCAAGTCGACTACGCGGGCTTTGTTCAACTGACCGCGCAACATAGTACATCTCTCACTTGGAACTAGGTCTTTCCTCATGTGGTTTCTTCTTTACCTAGGAATGAAGCCATTGAACAAAAAAGATCCGTTTATTCCTTGACACACCTCTCACTGCTGCATAGAATTTTGCGTCCCTAACTGCAATGGCGGTTAGGGATAGATTTTTCACAAAGCTTACTTTTTAGTAATTTCAGGAGCTAGTTAATGGCAACTATTAACCAGTTGGTACGTAAGCCTCGTGCAAAGCAAGTTGTTAAAAGCAACGTGCCTGCACTAGAAGCGTGCCCGCAAAAACGTGGTGTATGTACTCGTGTTTACACTACTACACCTAAAAAACCTAACTCAGCACTTCGTAAAGTTTGTCGTGTACGTCTGACAAACGGTTTCGAAGTAACTTCGTACATCGGCGGTGAAGGTCACAACCTTCAAGAGCACTCAGTTGTTCTAATCCGTGGTGGTCGTGTTAAAGACCTTCCAGGTGTGCGTTACCACACTGTTCGCGGCGCACTAGACTGTGCTGGCGTAAATGACCGTAAACAAGGTCGTTCTAAGTACGGTGTGAAACGTCCTAAGTCTTAATGGAATCCGTTAAGTAAGGCCAAACACTAAATTATTTTTAATTTTTTGAAAAAACTGAAAAGTTTTGGATAAAACCTGAAGAAGACAACGGAGATAAATCCATGCCACGTCGTCGCGTTATTGGTCAGCGTAAGATCCTTCCAGATCCAAAGTTCAAATCTGAACTGCTGGCAAAATTCGTTAACATCCTAATGGTTGACGGTAAAAAATCTACTGCAGAGAAAATCGTTTACACTGCACTAGACACAATGGCTGAGAAATCTGGTAAAGATCACTTAGCTGTATTTGAAGAAGCTCTTGAAAATGTTCGCCCAGCGGTAGAGGTTAAATCTCGCCGTGTAGGTGGTTCAACTTACCAAGTACCAGTAGAAGTACGTCCGGTTCGCCGTAACGCACTTGCTATGCGTTGGGTAGTTGAAGCTGCGCGTAAGCGTGGTGAAAAATCTATGGCTGCTCGCCTAGCTGCTGAAATGCTAGATGCGTCAGAAAACAAAGGTACAGCTGTTAAGAAACGTGAAGACGTTCACCGTATGGCTGAAGCGAACAAAGCGTTTGCTCATTACCGTTGGTAATACCTTTCTAGTGCTGCGAGGTTCCTTGCAGCACTTCTTTAGTTCCTATGCCTATGCTAGGAACTATTGCTATATCTAGGGGATAGCATTTTTAGCTATAGCAATAGTCCCTATCTCTAAGTTAAGAGGATTCAATCGTGGCTCGCAAAACTCCTATTGAGCGCTACCGTAATATCGGTATCTGTGCTCACGTAGATGCAGGTAAAACAACCACTACTGAACGTATTCTGTTCTACACTGGTCTGTCTCATAAAATCGGTGAAGTTCACGATGGCGCTGCAACCATGGACTGGATGGAACAGGAGCAGGAACGTGGTATCACTATCACTTCTGCTGCGACGACTACCTTCTGGCGTGGTATGGAAGCACAATTCCAAGAACACCGCGTAAACATCATTGATACTCCTGGACACGTTGACTTTACTATCGAAGTAGAGCGTTCCCTTCGTGTACTTGATGGTGCTGTGGTAGTGTTCTGTGGCTCATCTGGTGTTGAACCTCAGTCTGAAACTGTATGGCGTCAAGCGGACAAATACCATGTTCCACGTATGGTGTTTGTTAACAAGATGGACCGTGCTGGTGCGGACTTCCTACGTGTTGTGGACCAAATCAAAAATCGTCTTGGTGCGAATCCTGTTCCAATCCAACTAAACGTTGGTGCAGAAGAGAACTTCAAAGGTGTTATCGACCTTATCAAGATGAAGATGATCAACTGGAATGAAGCCGACCAAGGCATGTCTTTCACTTACGAAGATATTCCAGCTGACATGCTCGAGCTTGCTGAAGAGTGGCGAAACAACCTAGTTGAATCTGCGGCGGAAGCTAGCGAAGAGCTGATGGACAAGTACCTTGAAGAAGGTGAATTGTCAGAGACAGAGATCAAACAAGGTCTTCGTACTCGTACACTAAATAACGAAATTGTATTGGCTACCTGTGGTAGTGCGTTCAAAAACAAAGGTGTACAAGCAGTACTAGACGCTGTTATCGAATTCTTGCCATCACCAGTCGATGTCCCTTCTATCAAAGGCATTGACGATAATGACAATGAAGTTGAGCGTCATGCAGACGACAACGAACCGTTTTCTGCACTAGCATTCAAGATTGCGACTGACCCATTTGTAGGTTCGCTGACTTTCATGCGCGTTTACTCGGGTGTGGTTAACTCAGGTGATGCGGTTTACAACTCTGTAAAAGGCAAGAAAGAACGTTTCGGTCGTATCGTTCAGATGCATGCCAACAAGCGTGAAGAAGTTAAAGAAGTTCGCGCGGGTGATATCGCAGCGGCTATCGGTCTGAAAGACGTAACGACAGGTGACACGCTGTGTGACCAGAACCATAAAGTGATTCTGGAGCGCATGGAGTTCCCTGAGCCAGTTATTCAGATTGCAGTAGAACCTCGTTCTAAGGCAGACCAAGAGAAAATGGGTATCGCGCTAGGTAAACTGGCTGCGGAAGACCCATCATTCCGCGTGGAAACGGACGACGAAACAGGTCAGACGCTGATCTCCGGTATGGGTGAACTTCACCTAGACATTATCGTTGACCGTATGAAGCGTGAATTCAACGTTGATTGCAATGTTGGTAAACCTCAAGTTGCTTATCGCGAAACCATTCGTGGTACAGCAGAAGTTGAAGGCAAGTTTGTTCGTCAATCTGGCGGTCGTGGTCAATACGGTCATGTATGGATCAAACTTGAGCCAGCTGAACTTGGTGAAGGTTTTGTCTTTGTTGACGAAATCGTGGGTGGTGCTGTTCCTAAGGAATACATCAGCTCGGTAGCGAAAGGTATCGAAGAGCAAATGAACAGTGGTGTTGTCGCGGGTTACCCTGTGTTAGACATCAAAGCAACATTGTTCGATGGTTCTTACCACGATGTTGACTCTAGCGAGATGGCGTTTAAGATCGCTGGCTCGATGGCATTCAAGAAAGGTTCACTTGAAGCGCAACCTGTGCTTCTAGAACCAATGATGAATGTTGAAGTAACAACACCTGAAGATTGGATGGGTGATGTTGTTGGTGACTTAAACCGTCGTCGCGGCATTATCGAAGGTATGGATGAAGGTGTGGCTGGTCTTAAGATCATCCGTGCTCAAGTGCCTTTGTCTCAGATGTTTGGTTACGCAACTGACTTACGTTCTGCAACTCAAGGTCGAGCGTCTTACTCTATGGAATTCCATGAGTATGCGGAAGTGCCGAAAAACTTTGCAGAAGCAATCATTGCAGAGCGTGGTTACTAATAAAACGCATTGATCCTTGAAAAGAGTGCTACTTTTTTTAAGATCGATACGTCCAAATATTGCGCTGACGGACGTTGGCGCATAAAATAGCAATTTCTGGCGCGTCGTCGATCAATAATGATCACGGCGAATCATAACTAGGAAGGAACACGATCGTGTCTAAAGAAAAATTTGAACGTACTAAACCGCACGTTAACGTTGGTACTATCGGCCACGTTGACCACGGTAAAACA
>NZ_JAATOO010000041.1 GCF_011806575.1 Vibrio hepatarius | reverse complement strand
CCCTTAGTTCAGTTGGTAGAACGGCGGACTGTTAATCCGTATGTCGCAGGTTCGAGTCCCGCAGGGGGAGCCATATTTAAGAAGCCAAGTCGAAAGACTTGGCTTCTTTCGTTTTAACTGCGACTTACTTGTTCCAAGTAAATGCCTCAGCCGAAACAGCCGCCCGCGTTCAGTCCCGCAGGGGAGCCATATTAGAGAAAGCCTCATCACACGATGAGGCTTTTTCGTATCTGCCCTACTTTCATTCGCTATTGTCATCGTTATAAGCCACTAGTTTACTTATAAGCACATTACCCCTAGCAATGCCCTTCATGCATCCCAAATAGCTTATATGGCGCGTGTGACAGGCACAAAAAAAGCGTGCGACCTGCGCACGCTTCTTCAAGAAAAATCATTCGTTAGCTTTGTCGCTACTTAGCTTGATTTAGCTGCTTAACTTCTGCATCCAACTCTTCTAACTTAGCTTTCATTTGATCGCGGCAGATGTTTGCTAATTCACGAACCTGCTCTTTGCGATAGCCTTCTGTGCTTACAGGTGGCAACATTTCAACTATCACATGACCATTGTTCCAACGATTGAGCTTAACGTCACTAGTAGAGCTACATACAATAGGAATGACTGGAAGTCCTGCACCAATCGCTGCGTGGAACGCGCCCGTTTTGAATGGCATTAAACCACGACCACGAGAACGTGTTCCCTCAGGAAACATCCATACAGACACATCGCCTTGCTTTAGGTTATCCACCACCTGATCAATCGTGCCTTTTGCTTTAGAACGATTACCACGGTCAATAAGAATGTTGCCTGTCAGCCAATACAACTGCCCAAACAAAGGCATCCAAGCTAGGCTCTTTTTACCAACTGTAACAACTTTTGGCGTAACGGCAGAAGATACCGTAAACAAATCCCAGCTGTTCTGATGGTTGGCGATATAAACGAACTGGCCACGGTTGTACGCATCTTCAGGAATACGCAGTTCTAATTTGATGCCAAATACACGAGACATTTTGCCAAATAGGCGACCAAAGGTGAAAACATGCTTAGGGTTACGTGGGCTAAGTAGGCAATAGCCACAGCCAAACACAAACATAACAATTGCAAACACAGCAACTGCTAGTACACGTAATAGTGCAATCATTGTTGTTCTCCGAGAACACGGTGAGTCAAAAATTATTTGTCATGACTCTAACTGATCTAATGTTTATAAAAAAGCCGAAACTTGCGTTTCGGCTTACAAATGTTAGCTGAAGGCTAGTTTTAGTCGCGGAAACGTTCGATCTTCGCGCCTAAAGTACTTAGCTTATCTTCAATTTTATCGTAACCACGGTCGATGTGGTAAATGCGGTCAACAATAGTCTCACCTTGCGCAATACAACCAGCGATAACTAGGCTCGCTGAAGCGCGTAAGTCTGTCGCCATCACTTGTGCGCCGCTTAGGTGGTCACAGTCGCCACAAATCACGGTGTTGCCTTCGATTTCTGCTTTTGCGCCCATACGCATCAGCTCAGGAACGTGCATAAAGCGGTTCTCAAAGATGGTTTCAGTAATCACACCGCCACCTTTCGCCATTAGGTTCAATAGCGTGAACTGAGCTTGCATATCGGTTGGGAAGCCTGGGTGTGGCGCTGTTCGAACGGTCACGGCCTTAAGCTCACGATCCGTCATATCAAGCGAGATCCAGTCTTCACCCGATTCCACTTTAGCACCCGCTTCTTCTAGTTTAGCCAGTACCGCTTCCAGTAAATGTGCGCTGGTATTGCGACATACCACTTTACCACCTGATACCGCAGCAGCAACCAAGAAAGTGCCGGTTTCAATACGGTCAGCAACGACAGCGTGTTTACCACCACCAAGACGTTCAACGCCCTCAATCGTGATCGTATCTGTACCTGCACCTGAGATCTTAGCGCCAAGCTTGTTAAGGAAATCGGCTGTATCGACAATCTCTGGTTCACGCGCCGCGTTATCCAGCACTGTTTTGCCTTCAGCAAGCGTCGCAGCACACATGATCGTAATCGTTGCGCCTACGCTCACTTTGTCCATCACAATGTGTGCGCCTTTCAAACGGCCGTCGACGTTTGCTTTAACGTAACCGTCTTCCAACGTGATTGTCGCACCCAACTGTTCTAGGCCGTGAATATGTAAATCAACTGGACGAGCACCGATAGCACAGCCACCTGGCAAAGAAACTTGACCTTGGCCAAAGCGAGCCACTAGAGGACCTAGAGCCCAGATCGAAGCACGCATCGTTTTCACTAAGTCGTATGGCGCGCAGTATTCGTTGATGCTGCCCGCATCCACATAGACTGAACCGTTGCGCTCAACTTTTGCACCAAGGCGCTTAAGCAGCTCCATAGTGGTGTCAATATCACGAAGGTGTGGCACGTTCGCCACTTCTACTGGCTCTTCTGCCAAGATAGACGCAAATAAAATCGGTAGTGCTGCGTTTTTTGCACCTGAAATGGTAACTTCACCAACTAAAGGGGTTGAAGAACCCGTAACTCGAAACTTTTCCATTAATAAACCTTACAGTGACATCAACTTCTTATCACGAGCCCACTCATCAGGAGTGTAAGCTTTGATTGATAGCGCATGAATGTCATTTCTTTTGATGTAATCCATCAGAGGAGCGTAAATCATTTGTTGTTTCTTAACGCGGCTCATTCCTTCGAAACAAGCATCAACAGCGACCACCTCGTAGTGGCTACCTTCGCCTTTCACGTGTAGCTCTTCTAGGTTTAGTTCTTGTTCTAAAATCTGTTGTACTTTTGCGCTGTCCACAATTCACCCCTGTTTAATTCTTTAAATGCCCGCCAAGAAACTCTTCGACATTACTAAGCTGAAATAGCGTTTTCAGTTGTTTTGGCACGAAGCTGAGCATTATATGACAGTTTTGCTTTTTTGCATGCTCTATTAAATGAATTAACAGTACCATACCCGCAGAATCAACACGTTTAACCTGCTCCATATTCACCTCGATGCGTGAAGATTCAGGTTGCCACTGTTGCACTGCCTGCCATATTTGCGGCACTGAATCGCGATTCAACGAACCGGTGATCAGGTAGCTATCGTCTGACTGCTTTTGCCATTGCGAGTCTGTCATTGCGCTGGGCTCTCAAACTGGATTGGCTTCGCTGCTAGCTCTTTAAGGTCTTTCGCTACCGCTGAGATACCGTCTTGGCGCAGTTTGCCGCTCCACTCTGATTGCTTACTTGACAGCAGGCTTACACCTTCCGCAATCATGTCAAACGCTTCCCACTCACCAGAGCGTTTATCCTTACGCAACTTAAATTCCAACTTGATGTTCGGTCGCGGTGAATCGACAATTTCAACTTTGATCCCTGTAATCGACTTCGACGGGTCCAGTTTTGGTTCAGGACCAAACAAGATTTCTTGGTCACTGTACTTAGTCAAAACTTGAGCATAAGAGCTGATCAAGTAGCTACGAAACGCTTCGATAAACTCGGCTACGTCTTCACGCTTTGCGCCTTTGAGATTCGTCCCCAGCAGCTTTAATGCCGCGTACTTATCGTTGACGTAAGGCATCAGTTCATCTTCAACCACAACCTTCAGATAATCTGGGTTTTGCTGAATCTTCGGCTGCTCTGCTTTCAAACGGCTAAACGCTTTTTCCGACACTTGTTTCATCATTTCATACGGCTGAGTTTTATCTATTTCTGCAGCCATGACCTGAAATGAGAAAATAACTGAAACAAGAGTAAGTACTAACTTTTTCAACATCCTATCCGCCTATTCGCTCGCTGAGTCGCCGCCAACGCTATACAGCACTTGACCGATCAAATCTTCTAAAACCATTGCTGATTTGGTGTCTTCGATAAAGTCACCGTCCACCAGCATCTGCTCATCTTCAAAGATGAAACCCGGTGTCAGCCCGATGTATTGTTCACCTATCAAGCCAGAAGTCAGGATCTTCACGCTCGATGTTTCTGGGAACTGGTTGTAATTGCTGTTGATTGACATCGTCACAACAGGCAATAGCGACTCAGTGTCTAAACCGATTTCAGTCACTCGGCCAATCACAACACCACCGACCTTAACCGGTGAACGAACTTTAAGACTGCCAATATTGTCGAATTCTGCCTTTAGAGTATAAGTATCGTTGGAGCCGAATCCCTTAACGTCAGCGACTTGAAAAATCATTACTAGAATTGCGCAAATTCCAGCAAGAACAAAGCTACCTACCCAGAGTTCTGTTTTTCTTGTTTGTTGCATGCTTAGTTCCCAAACATCAGTGCGGTGAGTACAAAGTCAAGACCCAGTACTGCCAGTGAAGAGTGTACAACAGTGCGAGTCGTCGCTCGGCTAATACCAGCCGATGTCGGAGTCGCATCGTATCCATTAAATAACGCAATCCAAGTTACCGTGATAGCGAATACCAAGGCTTTGACCATGCTATTACCGATATCTTGACCTAATTCGACAGACGCCTGCATCGCGGCCCAGAAGCTACCGTGGTCGATTCCTTTCCAATCCACCCCGACCAACTGGCCGCCCCAGATGCCGACGGCCATAAAGATCATTGCTAGCAACGGCATTGAGATCACTCCAGCCCAGAAACGCGGTGCAATAACGCGTTTGAGTGGATCAACCGCCATCATTTCCATACTAGAAAGTTGTTCTGTGGCTTTCATCAAACCGATTTCTGCGGTCAGCGCTGAGCCCGCGCGACCAGCAAATAACAATGCGGTCACTACTGGTCCAAGTTCGCGCAATAATGACAACGCAACCATTTGACCCAACGCGCCTTCCGCACCAAAGTCGACCAGAATGACATAGCCTTGCAGGCTGAGCACCATGCCAATGAATAATCCCGAAAGAACGATAATAATCAGCGACTGCACACCCACGCTATAGAGCTGTTTAACCAACAGTGGGAAGTTTTGTATCGGCTTCGGCCGCGTAATGATGGCGCCAAACAGCATCAGACTGGCGCGACCAAAAGATTCGAGCACAGACAACGCGCGGCGTCCGGTCCCGGCGACGAAATTTGCAATATCAGCCATCATTGAAACAACTCCGCGCCAAGTGGCTTCGCTGGATATCTAAATGGAACGGGACCATCCGCTTTACCTTTAAGAAATTGTTGAACCTGAGGGTTAGGATTATTTCGAATCTCATCAGGAGAACCGCAGGCGATCACTTTACCGTCAGCCAAAATATAGACCCAATCTGCAATGCTCATCACTTCTGGTACGTCGTGTGAAACAACAACTGACGTTACCCCCAGCGCTTGATTGAGGTTACGAATCAACTCCACCAGCACACCCATAGTAATCGGGTCTTGGCCTACAAACGGCTCGTCATACATGATTAAGTCAGGATCGAGAGCGATAGCGCGTGCAAGCGCGGCACGGCGTGCCATACCACCAGAGAGTTCACTCGGCATTAATTCAGCGGCACCACGTAGGCCAACCGCCTCTAATTTAAGTAACACTAGCGTGCGGATCAGTGTTTCGTCTAATTGGGTATGTTCGCGAAGAGGAAAAGCGACGTTGTCAAAAACGTTAAGGTCTGTAAAAAGCGCACCCGACTGGAACAGCATGCTCATCTTTTTACGTTCAGTGTAGAGTTGTTTGCGGGTTAGTGCCGGGATATTTTTACCATCAAACCATATATTGCCCGATTCAGGAGCGATCTGCCCACCAATTAAACGCAATAACGTGGTCTTGCCTATCCCTGAAGGCCCCATGATTGCGGTTACTTTTCCTTTGGGCACCTGCAAGCTGATATTATCAAATATCTTGCGCTCCCCGCGGGAGAACGTTAACTGTTCGACAGTTACTAGGTCGTCTGATGTCATCGCAAACTCTTATTCGTTCTCTATGAATAGGCAATCATAAGCAGATTCATTTTGAATTTAAAGCACTGTTCGATTAATTGTGATTATATAAATAAAGCTCAATTCATTTCACTCAGCCATAAGACAAAGATTTGAATCGCATCATTGGTTAACAATTTATTCGATCAACCGCTTCCCTTTTATAGACCAAAGCGTCAAAATTGACGGTTAAATTCTTTCAATTGTCTAAATTAGGATGTGTCATGTTTGAAGCCGTTGCGTTTCTCGTTATCGGATTAGTATTTTTGGTTTGGAGTGCAGACAAGCTGGTTTTCGGCGCTGCAGCATTAGCTCGCAATGTCGGTATTTCACCATTAGTTATCGGTATGACTATCCTCGCAATGGGCTCTTCGGCGCCAGAAATGATGGTATCGGCAACCGCAGCACTTGACGGTAAAACCGATACTGCGGTCGGTAACGTTCTGGGCTCAAACATCGCTAACATTGCGTTAATCTTGGGGATTACTGCGCTAATCAAGCCACTATCGATTAGCTCTGCTGTGTTACGCCGTGAACTTCCCCTAATGGTTGGCGTGACTATTTTAGCCGGTGTCTTACTTTGGGACAGTCATTTAGGCTTTTATGAAGGTATCCTACTGTTTGTGCTATTTGCTGCTTTCATCATCGCGATGCTGCGCATTAGCCAAAAAGAAAAGTCCGGCGGCAAGCCCGACCCTCTATTGGAAGAGCAAGAGTCTGAAGTTCCAGACGGCGTGAGCAACATGAAAGCGGCGGTCTGGGTCATTATTGGTCTTATCATATTGCCTCTTGCGGCAGATATGTTGGTCGACAACGCCGTAATTATTGCTCAGTACTTTGGTATGAGTGACCTAGTGATCGGTCTGACCATCATCGCCGTTGGCACTAGCTTGCCTGAACTGGCCGCGTCTCTTGCAGGCGTAATGAAAGGTGAAGACGACATGGCGGTAGGTAATATCATCGGCTCAAACGTATTCAATATTCTCGCCGTGATGGGTATTCCAGGCATTTTAAACCCGTCAATTTTAAGTGAATATGCGATGGGACGTGATTTCTGGGTTATGCTAGGCGTCTCTTTATTATTAGTTGCGATGGCTTTAGGTAAATCACGCAGCATCAACCGCGTTGAAGGTGCGGTTCTCTTCCTCTGCTTTATCGGATACCAAAGCTACCTTATTCTTAACATGACAGCGTAATCGCTAGTTGGAGTTTGACATGTTTGATTATCGTTCTGCGGCTCTCGAAGTCCTAAATACAGAAATAGAAGCGCTACAGCAGCTCGACCAGTATTTTGACGAGAGCTTTGCCAAAGCTTGTGAACTCATCCTTGCAAACAAAAACGGCAAGGTTGTCGTTATGGGGATGGGAAAATCAGGTCATATCGGTAACAAGATTGCGGCATCATTGGCGAGTACAGGCACATCAGCATTCTTTGTTCATCCGGGCGAAGCGTCACACGGCGACCTCGGTATGATTGCACCGGGTGATATCGTTCTCGCGATCTCAAACTCAGGTGAATCAGCAGAAATTCTTGGCCTATTCCCTGTGCTAAAGCGTCTGGGCATCAGCATCATCAGCATGACGGGTAAGCCAGAATCAAACATGGCAAAATGGTCTGATGTTCACCTACAAATCACTGTTCCCAAAGAGGCTTGCCCACTAGGCTTAGCACCAACTTCGAGCACTACAGCGACTTTAGTAATGGGCGACGCATTGGCTGTGGTTCTGCTCCAAGCGCGCGGATTTACCGCTGAAGACTTTGCAATGTCGCATCCAGGGGGCGCTCTGGGCAGAAAGCTACTGCTCAAACTATCGGACATTATGCACACTGGCAGCGCGCTGCCTTTGGTGACACCAACCACTGTGGTACGTGATGCACTCTTAGAAATCAGCCAGAAAGGCCTAGGCATGACCGCGGTAGTTGACGACCACCAGCAGTTAGTCGGTATTTTTACCGACGGTGATTTACGCCGAATCCTAGATAAACGTATCGACATCCACACGGCGGTGATCGGCGATGTCATGACGGTTAACCCAACCACAGCTAATCCAAACATGTTAGCCGCAGAAGGCTTAAACATGATGCAGAATAAGAGCATCAACGGTCTAGTTCTTTGTGAAGACGGTAAAGTCGTTGGCGCACTTAATATGCACGACTTACTTAAAGCGGGAGTAATGTAATGGCAGAATTGGTTGAAACCTTATACCAACCCGTGGAACCAAGTCTTCTAGACGTTGCCAAAAGTATTAAGCTGCTGATTTGCGACGTCGATGGCGTATTTTCTGATGGCCGTATTTACATGGGAAACAACGGCGAAGAATTAAAAACATTTCATACCCGCGATGGTTACGGTGTAAAGTCACTGATGAACGCGGGGATTGAGATCGCCATTATCACTGGTCGTAAGTCGCAAATCGTCGAAAATCGCATGCAGGCATTGGGTATCTCACTGATTTACCAAGGCCAGGACGACAAAGTAAAAGCTTACCAGGACATTTGTAACAAGCTAAATATCTCTCCAGGACAAACGGGCTACATTGGTGATGATCTGATTGACTGGCCAGTGATGGAAAAAGTAGCTCTGAAAGTCTGCGTGGCAGACGGTCACCCGCTATTGGCGAAACGTGCCAATTACGTGACCGCGATTAAAGGTGGTCATGGCGCAGTTCGAGAAGTGTGTGATTTGATTCTACAAGCGCGTGATGAATTGGATGTCCATAAAGGACTGAGTATATGAGTTTATCTCGTATCGGCTACCTGCTTGCTGCTTTTACTTTATGTTGGTCAACTTACTATTACCTGACCAATGACAAGCAATCAGCATCACAGGTGAGTCCGAGCCTAGAACAACCAATGTTTAGCGGCAAGCACCTCAACAACACGTCTTACGACGAAAGTGGGGTTCGCAGCTACGTTATTACTTCGCTAAGCTTAGATTATTACGCTAAAAGCGGAGATACTGTCTTTAACCAGCCAGTACTAAAAGTTTTTAAAGCAGGCAGCATACAAGAGTGGGAAATCACCGCCAAAACGGGCGTGTTGAATAAAGACCATGTTCTCACCCTGACCGAAGACGTAGTAGTGAAAAACCTACTACCAGAGTCAGGTTTCGACACGCTAAATACTCTTGATATGAGCATCCGCTTAGACAACCGAGATTTTTGGGCCGATAACCAAGTGATTATTTACGGCCCACAATTTGAAACCATAGGGCAAGCAATGAAAGGCAACTTTGCCGATCACAGCGCAACCCTTTACAAGAGCGTACAAGGTAGATATGAAACTCTTACACCTTAGCCTTATCTCTTGCTTACTCCTATCCGGCCAAGCTTTGGCGCTATCTTCGGATCAAGACCAACCAGTCTACATTGATTCCGATAGCCAACAGCTGGATATGCAAAGCAACAAAGTGACCTTTGAAGGTGACGTAAAGCTTAAGCAAGGCAGCATCAACATCAATGCGGATAAGATTATCGTTACCCGTGACCCTAAAACTGGTGCGATTCAAAATATCGATGGCTACGGTAGCCCAGCGACATTTTCTCAGCTTACCGATGATGGTAAAACGCTGGCGGGTGAAGCAATTGAGCTGCAATACAGCCTTGCGCAAGACCAGCTAACGATGAAAAAGAACGCGATGCTTTCTCAGGATGACAGTACTATTCGAGGCAACCAGATTCGCTACAAAATTTCTCAGCAGAAGCTTATCGCCGACAGTAAATCAAAAGGCGATCGCGTGACGACGATTCTTCAGCCTCAAGCAATCCAAGAATAACTATGGCGCTATTAAAAGCAGAACATTTAGCCAAGAGCTATAAAAACAGAAAAGTGGTTTCTGACGTCAGCCTTCAAGTGAAGTCTGGTCAGATTGTCGGTTTGCTTGGACCTAACGGTGCGGGTAAAACCACGTCTTTCTACATGATTGTTGGCCTTGTCGCTCGAGATGAAGGCGCGATTTACATCGATGATGAAGACATCAGTATTCTTCCGATGCACAGCCGCTCACGTATGGGGATAGGTTACTTGCCGCAGGAAGCGTCTATCTTCCGTAAGCTGTCGGTCGAACACAACATCATGTCTGTACTTGAAACGCGCAAAGAAATGACGCGTGAAGAGCGCCAAGACAAATTGGAAGATTTACTTGAAGAATTCCACATCCAGCACATTCGTCATAGTGCAGGTATGGCACTATCAGGTGGTGAGCGCCGCCGCGTAGAGATTGCTCGCGCATTGGCAGCTAACCCCAAATTCATTTTGTTGGACGAACCGTTTGCCGGTGTTGACCCGATTTCGGTTATCGACATCAAAAAGATTATTGAACACCTACGTGATCGTGGCTTAGGTGTACTGATCACCGACCACAACGTACGTGAAACACTCGACGTGTGTGAAAAGGCGTATATCGTTAGTCAAGGACACCTGATTGCAGAAGGTTCTCCTGACGAAGTACTCAATAATGAACAAGTAAAACAAGTTTATCTCGGCGAACAATTCCGTCTATGATTAAAGTGAAGAACGGTAAGATTCTATAGCATTTAAGGCACGTAATACTGAATGAAACCCTCATTACAACTCAAGCTAGGACAGCAGTTAGCGATGACACCTCAGCTACAGCAAGCGATTCGTTTGTTGCAGTTGTCAACGCTAGATCTTCAACAAGAGATTCAGGAAGCGTTGGATTCAAACCCGCTCTTGGATGTCGAGGAAGCTGGTGAAGACCTGTCCGCCACGGAAGACAAGCCTGTGAATGAGGAGAAAGAGGCCGCGCTTGAAGCAAGTGAAACCGACGCCCAAGATAGCTCAGAGCTGATTGAAAAATCTGAGATTAGCTCTGAACTTGAAATCGATACCACTTGGGAAGATGTTTACAGCGCTAACACTGGCAGTACAGGCATTGCGTTAGATGACGACACTCCTGTGTACCAAGGTGAAACAACGCAAACATTACACGACTACCTTGCTTGGCAACTCGACCTCACTCCATTCAGCGAAACAGACCGTACCATCGCGTTAACGCTCATCGACGCAATCGACGATTACGGCTACTTAACCGTTTCTCTCCAAGACATCCTAGAAAGCTTTGATAACGAAGAGATCGAACTCGACGAAATTGAGGCCGTACGTAAACGCATCCAACAATTTGACCCACTTGGTGTTGCTTCAATCAATCTTCAAGACTGCTTGTTGCTACAACTGGTGACTTATCCTGAAGATACGCCGTGGTTGGAAGAAGCAAAGTTAGTCCTCACTAACCACATCGACCAATTGGGCAATCGCGATTACAAACTGATCATTAAAGAGACTAAGCTTAAAGAAGCAGAGCTACGCGAAGTACTGAAGCTGATACAACAACTCGACCCTCGCCCGGGTAGCCGTGTATCCACCGAGCACGCGGAATATGTGATTCCTGATGTGTCGGTATACAAAGATCATGGTAAGTGGGTAGTGACTATCAACCCAGATTCTGTGCCTAAGCTTAAAGTAAACCAACAATATGCCGCTTTGGGCAAAGGAAACAGCGCCGACAGCCAGTACATTCGCAGCAATTTGCAAGAAGCAAAATGGCTGATTAAGAGTTTGGAAAGTAGAAACGAGACGCTGCTCAAAGTTGCCAAGTGTATTGTTGAACATCAAAGAGATTTCTTTGAGTATGGTGAAGAAGCCATGAAGCCAATGGTGCTCAATGATGTCGCATTAGATGTCGATATGCATGAGTCCACTATCTCTAGGGTGACTACGCAAAAGTTTATGCACACCCCTCGTGGCATTTTTGAACTGAAGTATTTCTTCTCTAGCCATGTCAGTACTGACAATGGTGGAGAATGTTCATCAACTGCAATCCGCGCGCTGATCAAAAAGCTCGTGGCTGCTGAAAACAGTGCTAAGCCACTCAGTGACAGCAAAATTGCAGCTTTACTCGCTGACCAAGGGATTCAGGTCGCTAGACGAACAATAGCTAAATACCGTGAATCATTAGGCATCGCCCCTTCTAGTCAGCGTAAACGCCTGCTATAAGGCCTTAAACCGAGAAGGAAAGTCTATGCAAATCAATATTAATGGCCACCACGTTGATCTAACCGATTCAATGCAAGACTACGTAAACGAAAAGTTTCAAAAGCTGGAGCGTTTTTTCGATCACATCAACAATGTTCATGTGGTCTTAAAAGTTGAAAAACTCAATCAAATCGCTGAAGCTACCCTTCACGTAAACCAAGGTGAGATCCATGCTTCTGCCGATAACGAGAGCATGTATGCCGCTATTGATTCCCTTGTCGACAAGCTGGTTCGTCAGCTAAATAAGCACAAAGAAAAACTACACAACACCCACTAATACCATGCAATTAAGCGAAATCCTCTCACTGGACTGCACGAAAAGTGCAGTCCAGTGCACTAGTAAAAAGCGTGCTCTGGAAATGATCAGTGAACTTGTCGCTGAACGAACCGGACAAAGTTCCACTGAACTGTTTGAGTGTATGCTCAGCCGCGAAAAAATGGGCAGTACCGGTATCGGTAATGGCATCGCCATACCCCATGCCCGCATGCAATCGAGCGACAAAGCAATCGCAGTGCTGATCCAATGTGAATCACCGGTAGAGTTTGACTCTATCGATAACCGCCCGGTTGATTTGCTATTCGCACTTTTGGTGCCAGACGCCCAATGCAAGGAGCACCTAAAAACGCTCGCTAGCATGGCTGAACGCCTCAACGATAAACAGGTCTTGAAACAGCTGCGCAATGCTCAGTCAGACCAAGAGCTGTACAACATTATGGTTAACCAATAATGCGTTTAATCGTCGTCAGCGGACAATCTGGAGCAGGAAAAAGCGTCGCGCTTCGAGTACTAGAGGATTTGGGGTATTACTGCGTTGATAACCTCCCGCTTGACCTACTGGATGCATTTGTTAAATCCGTAGAATCCAGTAAGCAGAACGTTGCGGTAAGTATCGATATTCGTAACTTACCTAAAGAGCCTGATTCAGTGAACAACGCACTGGATAAGCTAAAGAACACGCCGAAACTCGACGTCAGCGTATTCTTCTTAGGTGCGAAGAAAGACACACTGCTAAAACGCTATAGCGAAACCCGACGTATTCACCCACTTTCTCTGGGCGAAGAAAAAGTTTCACTAGAGCAAGCGATCGACAAGGAACTCAAGATCCTTGAGCCGCTCAAAGAAAACGCTGACTTGGTGATCGACAGTACTACACAGTCATTGCACGAACTCAGTGAAACCGTTCGCATGCGCGTTGAAGGACGCAGCCGAAAAGACCTCGTGATGGTATTCCAATCATTTGGTTTCAAGTACGGGCTACCGAATGATGCTGATTACGTGTTTGATGTACGCTTTTTACCTAACCCTCACTGGGAACCTGCTTTGCGACCTTTAACTGGTCTTGATGCGCCGATTATCGCCTTTTTAGAAAATCACCCAGAGGTATTAGAGCTTAAAAAGGAAATCCAACAGTTTATCGAACGCTGGCTTCCCATGCTCGAGAAAAACAATCGCAGTTACTTGACCGTTGCGATTGGCTGTACTGGTGGTAAGCACCGCTCGGTGTATCTAACTCAGCAAATCGCCGAGTATTTCGCTGAACAAGGGCACCAAGTACAAGTACGCCACAACACCCTAGAACAAACCCACAAGGAATAAGCCTATGCAGCAACAGAGTAGAACAGTCCTAATCCAAAACCGCCTAGGGCTTCATGCTCGTGCTGCTGTAAAGCTGGTCGAACTGGCACAATCGTTTGACGCTGTGCTGACCATTCAAAACCATGAAGGTAAAGAAGCCACCGCTGACAGCGTAATGGGGCTTTTGATGCTTGAGTCTGCACAAGGTGAACACGTCACGATCAGCGCAGAAGGAAGCGATGCGTCACCTGCCCTAGATGCGGTTTGTCATCTGATTGAAGATAAGTTTGAAGAAGACGATTAGTAAAGTTGTCACTAATTCATCTAGCGTCATATTAACTTATTAAATTACATCTAAATTTAAGTTACTATTCCAACAATTGTAACCACATAGAGTCAGGGGGAACCAATGGCCGAGCAAATTGAATTCGACCAAGCTCACCAAGCCCTCCAAGAAGTCACAGAAGCTCTAGAAAATGGCCGTTTTGTCCATGTCCGTCGTCAGCTACAGGACATGGAGCCAGAAGATATTGCCCATCTATTAGAAGCCTCGCCACGTAAAAGCCGTGACGTTCTATGGCAACTCACCGACCCTGAAGATTACGGTGAAATTCTTGATGAACTAAACGAAGACGTAAAAGACGCATTGGTATCGAAGATGCCTCCGGAAATGCTTGCAGAAGCAACGGAAGGCATGGATACCGACGACGTCGCTTACGTTTTACGTAGCCTACCCGATGACGTATCCCGAGAAGTTCTCTCGCAAATGGATACCTCGGAGCGATTACGCGTAGAAACCGCGTTGGCTTATCCAGAGGATACCGCGGGTAGTATCATGAACACTGACGTCGTCACCATTCGTGGCGATGTGGATGTTGACGTGGTTCTACGATACTTACGCATGAAAGGCGAACTGCCTGAAGCGACCGATGCATTGTACGTGATCGATGAAGAAAATCGCCTAATCGGTGAATTACCAATCATCGCACTGATCACGACTCAGCCTGATATCAAAGTCGCAGAGGTAATGGAAGACGCCGACGAAGCCATCGAAGTCACTATGAGTGACTCTGATGTTGCCAGTCTGTTCGAACGACGCAATTGGGTATCCGCACCGGTTATCGACGAGAACCAGCACCTTGTAGGCCGTATTACTATCGATGACGTTGTTGACGTTATCCGTGAAGACGCCGAACACTCGATGATGAGTATGGCAGGTATGGATGACGACGAAGATACCTTCGCGCCTGTAGTTAAATCAGCAAGAAAGCGTAGCATCTGGTTAGGGGCAAACGTACTCGCAGCACTTGCAGCGGCCTCGGTATCGAATATGTTCGAAGCCACGCTCGACCAAATGGCGGCAATTGCAGTCTTAATGACGATCGTTCCATCGATGGGTGGTGTTGCTGGTAACCAAACCGTAGCACTGGTGATCCGTGGTCTGGCACTTGGCCATATCGGTGACTCGAACAAACGAGAACTGCTACTTAAAGAAGCTTCGATCGGCTTATTGAACGGCATTTTATGGGCGTTAATTATCGGTGGGATTGTTGTCGCTTGGAAAGGCAACTGGATGCTCGGTGGTATTATTTCCGCCGCAATGCTGACTAACCTGCTGGTTGCGGGGATCGCCGGGGTCACCATCCCAATCTTACTGAAAAAGATGAATATCGACCCAGCTTTGGCAGGCGGTATGGCACTGACAACCGTGACTGACGTCATTGGCTTATCGGTGTTTCTAGGTTTGGCGACAATTCTTATCTAACTTAGCCAGTTCTGGATACAAAAAAGCGCAGCCCGAGAGCTGCGCTTTTTACTTTCTGGCGTTAGCCGTTAATGTTTGGCCCTAGCCATTTTTCAGCTTCAAGCATGTTCCAACCTTTACGCTCGGCGTAACTCTCTACTTGATCTTGCTGGATCTGAGCGATCGCAAAGTAACGAGAATCAGGATGCGAGAAGTACCAACCCGAAACCGACGCGCCAGGGAACATCGCATAGCTTGACGTTAAAGTCATACCAATGGTTTCTTCCACCTTCATCAGCTCCCAAAGCGGCCCTTTTTCGGTATGTTCCGGACACGCAGGGTAGCCTGGAGCAGGACGGATACCTTGGTATTTCTCACGAATCAGTTCTTCGTTTGACAGATTCTCATCTGGCGCATAACCCCAGATTTCTTTACGAACACGCTCATGGAGGTATTCGGCAAATGCTTCCGCTAAACGATCCGCCACCGCTTGGATCATGATTGCGTTGTAATCGTCACCTTGTGCTTTGTACTCATCCGCCAACTCACGTTCGTTGATACCACCCGTTACGGCGAACGCACCAATCCAGTCTTTCTTACCAGACGCTTTTGGCGCAATATAATCTGACAGACAGTAGTTGAAACCTTTTGGTTTCTGAGTTTGCTGACGCAGGTTACACAATACTTTCGCCACTTCGGTGCGTGACTCGTCGGTATACACTTCAATATCGTCACCCACGCTCGCTGCTGGGAACAGCGCACACATACCGCGGGCTTGCATCAAACCTTCACGCTCTACACGGTCAAGCAGCTCGTTTGCATCCTTAAACAAGCGCTGCGCTTCTTCACCCACCTCTTCATGCTTAAAGATCGTTGGGTACTTACCAACAAGTGACCAAGTCATAAAGAATGGTGTCCAGTCGATGTACTTGCGCAAGGTAGCAATGTCGAAATCATCAAACACATGTACACCCGGTTTTGCCGGAACAGGTGGCGTGTAAGCATTCCAATCAATCGCGACTTTATTGGCTCGCGCTTCTTCCAAAGTCACTGGCTTGGTACGCGGCTTCTTGCGGTTGTGCTGATCACGAACACGCTCATAGTCTTCGGCTAACTTCTCGACAAACGCAGGACGACGCTCGTCAGATAGCAATGACGTACACACACCTACAGCACGTGAAGCGTTGTTCACATACACCACCGGGTGTTTGTAGTTCTGTTCAATCTTAACCGCAGTATGTGCTTTAGATGTCGTGGCACCACCAATCAGAAGCGGCAAATCGAAATCCAGACGTTCCATCTCTTTCGCAACGTGGACCATTTCATCCAGTGAAGGAGTAATCAAACCTGAAAGGCCGATAATGTCGACATTCTCTTCTTTCGCGACTTTCAGGATTTGCTCACACGGCACCATCACGCCAAGGTCAATGATCTCATAGTTATTACACTGCAGAACCACGCCTACGATGTTCTTACCGATATCGTGAACGTCTCCTTTCACCGTCGCAAGAAGGATCTTACCGTTGGTACTACCAACTTGTTTCTCGGCATTGATGTAAGGCTCCAAATGAGCAACGGCTTGTTTCATCACGCGGGCTGATTTCACCACCTGTGGTAGGAACATCTTTCCTTCACCAAACAAGTCACCCACCACGTTCATGCCGTCCATCAATGGACCTTCGATCACTTCCAGCGGCTTCGATGCATTGATTCGCGCCTCTTCGGTGTCTGCGACGATGAACTCGGTAATACCTTTCACCAAAGCGTGTTCCAAACGCTTTTCTACTGGCCAAGTACGCCACTCTAACGCAGAGGCATCTTCTTCCTTGCCAACACCCTTGCCTGCATACTCTGCCGCAATATCTAGTAAACGCTCTGTGCCATCATCACGGCGGTTAAGTACCACATCTTCTACCGCTTCACGTAGCTTGTCGGGCACGTTGTCGTAGATTTCCAGCTGACCAGCATTGACGATCCCCATATCCATACCGTTTTTAAAACAGTGGTAGAGGAATACCGCGTGAATCGCCTCACGCACATAGTTATTACCTCGGAATGAGAACGATACGTTAGAAACACCACCAGAGATCATCGCGTGTGGCAAGTCTCGCTTGATATCCGCCACTGCTTCAATAAAGTCCACCGCGTAGTTGTTGTGCTCTTCAATACCAGTCGCAACAGCAAAGATGTTCGGGTCAAAAATGATATCTTCTGGCGGGAAACCTACCTCGTCGACGAGGATACGATAAGCCTTAGTACAGATCTCTAGCTTACGCGCACGGGTTTCCGCCTGACCGACTTCGTCAAACGCCATCACGATCACGGCTGCGCCGTAGCGACGGATCAGTTTTGCCTGTTCTACAAACTTCTCTTTGCCTTCTTTCAGCGAGATCGAGTTAACGATGCCCTTGCCTTGAATGCACTTCAAGCCCGCTTCGATGACTTCCCACTTTGAAGAATCGACCATGATAGGCACACGAGAGATCTCTGGCTCAGACGCACACAGGTTTAAGAAACGCACCATACACGCTTCTGCATCCAACATGCCTTCATCCATGTTGATATCGATAATTTGAGCGCCGTTTTCAACTTGCTGACGAGCGACTTCCAATGCTTCGTCATACTGCTCTTCTTTGATAAGGCGTTTGAAGCGTGCAGAACCAGTTACGTTAGTTCGCTCACCAACGTTAATAAACAGCGTTTCCTTTTCGATGGTCAGAGGCTCTAGACCGGATAGACGACAAGCGACATTGAGTTCCGGTAATTGACGAGGCTTAACCCCTTCAACCGCACTCGCCATTTGACGGATGTGCTCTGGCGTTGTACCACAGCAGCCACCTATCAGGTTTAAGAAACCACTCTCTGCCCACTCTTTGACGTGCTCAGCCATATCTTCAGGAGACAGATCGTACTCACCAAACGCATTTGGTAAGCCTGCATTAGGGTGAGTTGAAACAAAAGACTCAGAGATACGAGAGAGCTCTTCAACGTATGGACGCAACTCATCCGGACCTAACGCACAGTTCAAACCAAACGAAAGCGGTTGAACGTGACGTAATGAGTTATAAAACGCTTCTGTCGTTTGACCAGAAAGCGTACGACCCGACGCATCTGTGATGGTACCCGAGATCATCACAGGAAGCTTGATGCCAAGCTCTTCAAATACGGTATCAACGGCAAACGCACACGCTTTTGCGTTCAAGGTATCGAAAATGGTTTCAATCAGGATAAGATCTGAGCCACCTTTGATCAGCGCGCGAGTCGACTCAGAATACGCTTCGACGAGCTGGTCAAAGCTCACATTTCGATAGCCAGGGTCATTAACGTCCGGCGAGATAGAACAGGTACGGTTGGTCGGGCCTAAAACACCGGCAACATAACGTGGCTTATCTGGTGTTTTCGCCGTCCACTCATCAGCCACTTCACGAGCTAGTTTAGCCGCAGCAAAGTTGATTTCTTCGCTCAGGCTTTCCATATCGTAGTCAGCCATCGCGATCGTTGTCGCATTGAAGGTATTGGTTTCCAGAATGTCAGCGCCTGCTTCGAGATATTCTGAATGAGTTTCCTTGATTAACTGAGGCTGACTCAGAACCAACAAGTCGTTATTACCCTTTAGATCGCAATGCCAATCAGCAAAGCGCTCACCTCGGTAATCCTGCTCTTCCAATTTGTATCCTTGGATCATGGTGCCCATACCACCATCAATCAACAAGATACGTTGCTTTAATTGGGCTTCAATTTGTTGTCTCACATTACTTCCCACTGTACAGCCTCATTCCTTTACTAATTGCTCCATCCTATCACAGAACAAAAAGAAGTATAGACGTCTAAAACAACTTAATTTATCACTCACACAATACAAAAAAGTGTTTGCTATTTAAGCACGCTAGGACCAAAATCCTCATTCATAATTTGTTACATACAGAGATATTTATGTCGGTCTATTACACGCTCTGTTTTCTATCCGCTGCAGCAATGATGATTGCTTTTATAAATAGCAAGATAGGAAAAATGCAGACTACCATCGCCATTACCGCTGGCTCAATGGTGTTGTCGTTACTCATCCTTATTGCGGGTCAAAACGACTGGTTCCACCTTACAGAAATTGCTTCGAAGACAATGTCGAGCATTAACTTCGAAGATTTTTTGTTAAAAGGTATCTTAGGTTTCTTGTTGTTTGCTGGTGGTCTTGGAATTAAGTTGCCAAACTTAAAAGATCAGAAATGGGAAATTACCGTGTTGGCATTAGGTGCGACACTCTTCTCCACCTTCTTTATCGGTTTTGCTCTCTATGGTTTCTGTCAGTTACTCAACATCCCATTTAACCTCGTCTACTGCCTACTCTTCGGCGCGCTCATTTCGCCAACCGACCCCATTGCCGTTCTCGCTATCGTCAAAAAGCTAGATGCTCCAAAGCGTATCTCTACTCAGATTGAAGGTGAGTCACTGTTCAACGATGGTTTCGGCTTGGTTATCTTCGTTACTCTATTTACCATTGCGTTTGGCAGCGAAGCTCCTACTGTTGGTAGTGTGACTCTATTGTTTATCCAGGAAGCGATTGGCGGCATCGTCTACGGCTTTGCCTTAGGTCTGTTATTCCACTATTTAATCAGTGCCACCGACGACCACTCAATGGAGTTATTGCTGACTATTGGGATACCAACCGCAGGTTATGCATTTGCGGAAGTGATTCACGTATCAGGTCCATTAGCAATGGTGGTCTCGGGGATTATGATTGGTAACTGGACCCGCTTTATCGGCTTTTCTAAAGAGAGTGAAGACCACTTGGATCACTTCTGGGAATTGGTTGATGAATTCCTTAATGGCGTGCTGTTCCTATTGATTGGTATGTCGATGCTACTATTCGAATTCCACCAAGAAGACTGGATTTTGATGGCTTTCGCTGTCCCGTTGGTTTTAGCATCTCGCTACTTGAGTGTGTTCTTCTCTTACATCGGTTTTAAGCGTTACCGTCAATACAACCCTTGGTCAGTCAGAATCCTCACTTGGGGCGGACTACGTGGTGGTCTCGCGTTAGCAATGGCGCTATCCATTCCATCTGGTATTTGGGTTGTTCAAGATAAACTGATCGATGTAAAAGAGATCGTTCTAGTTATGACCTATGCCGTGGTGGTTTTCTCGATTCTTGTCCAAGGCTCAACGATTACACCAATGATTGAAAAGGCAAAACTAGCCGAACGAGAAATGAACCGCGACAAGAAAGAGAAAGAACAATTGCAAGAACAGTCTAACTAGCTTTTCGCCAGTACTTTCACCAAGCCCGGTAAATTCTACCGGGCTTTTTTGTATCTAGTACCCAGCTAGCATCGATTGTCCATCGCAGCTAATCAGCTAAATAGAGTTGAGGTTAGGAGCGCTAGAGAAACTCCAGCATAGACTCAATACCCATTAGAACATTGAGCATTTCTAAGTCGCTATCCCAAAGAAATCAGAAACAAACTTCCCTTTACATTGACTCGTTTTGTACAAAATACGCCTTGCTAAGCGGTAAGAAAGACAGTGATCAATGCATTGAATGGAATTGGATTGGCTGGCTCAGCAAGCTCAAATCGAAAGGGTTGAGCATCTCTTAAAATAGACATTAGAAATGAGCAAAAAGAAGAAAGCCCGCCATTTGACTAGGTTTTATAAATAAGTAGCGAGAAGGTGACTTGTTCGAGGACTAGATTGTTTCTCGACAATAGGAAATGGAGAGAATTCTGATCGTTAGAAACAAAAGAAAGCCAGTCCTACGACTGGATTTCGAAAGAGGTGGCAAGTGACTAGGCTTAGTCTCAATTGGACTCATGGGTTGGAGAGCAAATTTCTTTGCATATACGAAAAAGTCCTAGCATCTCTGCTAGGGCTTTGTCTGAATAAATGGCGGACGGCCGGAGTTGCGGACAACCGGGACTCGTTGGTCGAAGACCAAAATAACCTGATAGAAACGAAAAGACCTCAGCATTTCTGCTGAGGTCTGAAATAAGTGGCGGAGCGGACGGGACTCGAACCCGCGACCCCCGGCGTGACAGGCCGGTATTCTAACCAACTGAACTA
>NZ_JAATOO010000040.1 GCF_011806575.1 Vibrio hepatarius | reverse complement strand
CAAGAGAGACTGCTTGAGCAAGTGGAAAAGCAGCAACGAAGTAAGATCGATTGGCCAACTCTTGCTCAGCAACTTCTATGCTTTGATATTGCCACGCCTAGTACGTCCTTAATCGGTCAAGTACCTTTTGTGGTAAAGGCAGATAGAGACTCTATGTGGCATCATGATCACCGTACTTTCATACAGCATTGGAATGAAGATGGCAGAAAGGTACTGCAAGGTATCTCTATGTTCGTCACTTCATTATTGATCTGGATTTATCTTCCAGTACCCGGCGGGTTCATATTCCCGATGCTGGCTGCCATATTCTCATCACTCGTCCCTACCATGCCACCAAGCATTATTAAGGATGCTTTTTTTGGTGTAATAGGCACTGGCTCAGTGATTCTTCTGCAATATATTTTCTTAATGCCAATGATGACCGAGCTATGGCAACTTGGACTGTTCTACTTCATCAATATCATCGTGATTTGGAAAGTGTTTGCGACACCAAAGCTGATGGTGCACAGAATCTTAGGCGTTAATTTATTGGTTTCTTTGACATCGGGCGCACTCAACTTAACCCCTGTATATCGTATCGAAACACCCTTGCTGATGCTGGTAAACATTATGATCATTTTGATGATTGCCAAGGTATTTACTGATCTGTTCCGTGTTCGCGTTATGGCCTAACTCTCGTCTCTGTTTTTGACACTAAAGCCCTGCATTGCTTCTGCTCTGTGGGGCTTTTATTGCTCTCGCTGACCTTTATTTCGACCTCTTCGATAAAGCGAGGATAGTATCCATCAAAAGCGATTAACGTAATTTCGCTGCTCCTCATAAAATTTTCTCATTGATTCACGAAATGCAATTAAAAACACCGCATTCACAACGTCAATCACAGCAAACACATTTATCTAACTGAACAAGAAGTTCAGTGACACATTAACTGTCTGAGTCTCGAAGGTTTGAGGCTATTCAGAGTGGAAATCGTCATGAGTTTATTTGAAATACGCGCCAGCAAGACCTCTTTTATTACTGTGTTAGCTAGCGCACTAATGCTTACTACCCCCACTTTTGGCTTCGCCGCAGAAGAGACAACTTATCGTGAAATCATGGAACAAGGTAGCGAGATATTCGATAAATACGGTATCAGCCATGCTCTACCAAAACTGGCCATCAGTTCTTTGGTACAAGGAGATCATGTGGTTGAACACGCACACCGAACGGTTCAAATCGGCAACGAGGTTCGAGACTCTTCAGTGTTCCTTGTGAAGAACACGGACAGCAAAGGTAACATTGATCTGCGCATCAAATACAACCCTAAAGAACTGGATGAAAACGAAAAAGTAATTGATGAAATCGAAACCTTCACACGAACAGAGTACCGCCTTCGTAACTATGCGGAAAGTTTTGATCCCTCATCAGTAAGAGCGAAGGAAGATCAGAACGGCAATGTCATCATCAGCTTCAATTACTCGAAATACGGTCTCCCTCAAGACATCGCGTATTTCCGCTTTTTGAGTGTAGATATTGAGTTAGTCAATGGTGAGCCGAAGCGCATGATCATTCGAAACAATAAACCGTTTAAACATAACAAATACCAAGTAGACACTTACCATCAAGAGATCCAATTCCAGAAGTTGGAGTCAGGTAAAATTGCGATTGCCAGCAAACACATCGAGATTGTTGGTTCAAGCAAAAACAAGCCTGTAAATATGGTGAGCACCGTTAAGCCAGTAGCGTTCTATGAAGATAAGCTTGGCGTACAAGTGTTGGATGAGAAACTCTTGAATGAAGTTTCAGACCCACGCATGCATGAAGCAAGTGTCAAGCTTGACCGCACTTTCCCGTTAATGGGCGATATGGTGCGCCGTCAAGGTATCGACTTACCTCTGCCGTTTGGTGTGTCAATGGCTTACCGTAACCAAAATATGAACATCCCTTTTAACGATTTCATTATTGATGGCGTGCGTTTGAACGATCTATTCGATCCGGAAGATACTGTTGGTATCGTTAACGCAGAGAGTTTAAGTATACGTGGTGACGTCAACATTCTTCCTTTTTGGAATGTCTTTGGCTACATCGGAAAAGTCAATGTTGATGCCCATGTGGATGCTGGTTACACAGGTGAAGGAGGCCAATATCTCAAAGACAAGCTTAATGACCGCCTACCAGGCTTGGGGGATAAGTTCTGCGATTCGTTGTCTGCTCTATGTAATCGCGGACGAGTCAATGTGCCGATCCATCTTGATTACGATTTGCGCGGTGTGGGTACATCACTATCAGTTGGTTACAAAGAGTTCTTTGCTTCCGTCACAGGTACTTACTCCCAAACGCGTTTAAAAGGCGTAGATGATTGGGGTGACGGTATTGTCACGGTTCAGCCAATGCTTGGCTATCAGTTGGTCGACTACCGTGCTCAGTTCTTTGTGGGTGCTGAATACCAAGGCTTGGACTCTCGTATGGATGGCCGAGTCAAAAGCGGTGATATCGAGTTCGATTACGACATCGGTGTCGAGCTTAACCAGTGGGCGTTCATGACTGGTTTCAATAAGCAAATTGGCAAGAACTATAACCTGACCATGCTTTACAACAAAGGTGAAACACGTGACGCACTAACCTTGAACTTGGGTTATCGCTTCTAAGCGCACAAAGACACTAAGCACATACATTGGTAGGCCATTGGTTAGTAGGATTGCATCCTACAAAGGCGATTATTGAATATGTCACCGATGCCCTACCATTTGAGCCATCAATACAACAAGCCATCCAACCATTCACGGATTAATACCAAAGCGTCAGGACGTCGCTTGTTCGATGCCGTTTATCACTTTCGGTGCACGCACCAAATGACTTTTTGGACATAACAATGACTTTACTCAATCGCTCAACTTTAGCTATTACTATCACTCTTGCCTTAGCTGCCTGTGGTGATGATTCAAGTAAGCCCAGCGTTCCTTACAATCCACAGCCGTTGCAACCGTCACCACCAGAGCAAATCTCCTTGGAAATTGGCGATGCGACCATTCAAGCCACCAAAGAGTCTCTTGTCATCACGCCTCTTGATTCAGGTGAAAAACTGGCAGCAGTAGAAGCGTTCAAAGGTATCCAGTTTGCACAAGCAGACCGCTTTCAGCACAGTATTGTCGCACCACTTGAAGGTAATATTGATGCCACTCAATTTGGTGATGCTTGTCCGCAATTAAAAACCACGATGCAGTCGCAATCGGAAGATTGTCTAAATCTGAACATTTGGCGACCAGTAGGGACAGAAGCGTACGCTGATTTACCGGTTTACGTCTTCATTCACGGCGGAGACTTTGAATACGGCGCGGGGTCAGAGCCGTTGATTCACGGTGATATGGTGGTTGCACAAGGCGCCGACGATGGTAAGCCGTTTATTGCTGTGACTTTTAACTATCGTTTGGGCTTACTGGGCAGTGTTTGGGTAGATGGTTTGAAAAACCCAGAAGGCGGTAACTTTGGCTTGGGCGATCAAAAACACGCGCTTGAGTGGGTTCAGCAAAATATAGAAGCCTTTGGCGGCAATCCACAAAACGTGACACTCATGGGTCAAGGCGCGGGTGCGATGTCGGTGGGTATTTTACAGCAATCTAAAGGTAATGCTGCAATCGCAGGTGAGCACTTTCAACGTGCGATTATGCAGAGTAACGCTTACGGCTTTGAGTACAAAAGTTACGATGTAGCCAAGAGCCAGAGACCAGAACAAAACCTTGAAGAGCTTACGTTAGCACCGCTTGACGAAGTCATGAAGGTTCAAGGTGACATACTTGACCCTATTCAGCGTCTCAAGAGCTGGGTACTGACCGCGGCTAACATTCCGTTAATCAGCCCGACACGAGACAACAGCCCATTAGCCACGTTGATGCCTTTTGCGCCGTACATTGAGCACCGCCCACCAGCGTTGCTAGTGGAAGAAGTACCAGGCCATCACTTTACTGAACAAGCTATTGAGAGTGAGTGGATAGTACCGACTGTGATTGGCTCAAACAGCGCAGAAAGCAACACGCTGGGCATGCTGCCGAGCCTGACGTTTTTGATCCCAACTATCCTTGAAATGTTGAGCCAAGAAGCGTCAGACATCATCGAAAGTGGCGACGAAACCTTAATCGTCGAATACATGGGAGAGTGGCTAGAGTCGGAAACGAATGTGAGCCGCTTGCGCACGGAATATCGGGCACTGCTTAACGACTCTGCGTCGATTGATCTTGACCTGTCTGACTTGTTAGAGCGACTGCCGAGTAGCGCTTATGAAGCGATGACCAAATTGTTCTTTGGTTTAGGGAACTCTGATTCGACAGCTGAGTTACTCGCTTTGGCTGACTTCTTCCCTAACGATGAAAACGAACTGGATGGTGCAGCCAAAAACATGCAGCAATTCAAAACCGCATTGCATGATTTGCTCTTCACTGGTCCAAATCGTTATAAGGTCTCACGTGAAGAAGCAACAGGCGCGACACCAAGCTTCTACTACTTTGACTACAAGCCAGGCTTCAATGTTTGGACTTATGACACCACAGGTGAAAACGGCGATTTAGATGTGGGTGACTTGCTCAACAGCATCAGCTGTATTGTGGGTGCCTGCGATGCCTCTGAATTACCATTTGTGTTTAATAAAGCATTAAAGCTTGACGGCTCGAGTGTTCGACCAGGTAGCAAAGACAAAGCAATGATGAACGAACTCTCTCGCATGTGGTTTAGTGAGCGTTTATTTGAGGACTTTCAATACAACACTGCGACCGATCGAGTATTGCTGATCAATAACGATGGCGGTATTCAATCTACACAAGACTGGGACAATGCCAATCACTCAGGCATCGATCCAAAACTTCGTCAAGGCCGTCTCAACGGTCTCGAGGAACTCGGACTGATTCTCAGCCACATGTAACTTGATATCTAAAAGCCAGTTCGCTGGCTTTTTTCATCTTTATTCCTTTGAACTTAATTAGGAAGGTTTACTCATGTTTCCTAACTCCCTTCGTGCTCTGCTGATCTTTACCTTCAGCGCGCTATTAGTCGGCTGTGCCCAGCCTTACCCTAAAGTTGAACCTGATTTTGAAGCCAATTGGCAATCTACACAGCATCAAGCCGATGTATACCTAATACCCTCTGCTCCAGAGGCCTTTGCTCGTCGCATTGAACTGGTAAGAAACGCTCAGACAAGCATCGATATGACATACTTTTCTTGGGAGAGTGACACGCTTGGTTTGATGTTATTAAGTGAACTCAAGCAAGCAGCAGATCGAGGCGTGCAAGTTCGGCTCACGCTTGATGATTTATTAGTGTTTAACGAGAAATGGCTTGCTGACCTCACCGTTCACGACAACATTCAAATCCGTTTATTCAATCCGTTTGATTCACGTAGATCAGGCTGGATTGGTCGCGCCGTTAACTTCTCTACTCATCAACAAAATTTGGACCATCGTCTACACGAAAAGTACTTTAACGTCGATCATCAATGGATGATTTTAGGTGGACGCAACATCGGCAACGACTATTTTGGTTACAGCCACAAGGCCAACTTCTTTGATATGGATGTGTTGTTTAAAGGCAGCATCATTCAAGCGTTCGATCAAAACTACCAACAGCTTTGGGACAGCAAACATGTCACGCCAATAGAAAATATCGTTAAAGTAAGCCCAAACTATTCCGCGTTTGCTAAAGCGGTCAATAAAGGGGAGAAAGACAAAAATATCATTCTGGCTGAAGTTGAAAAACAAGTTAAAAAACTGACTAGCCCCAACTTCATCACCGCTCATGTAACCCCCGTTTTCGATTCATTAAATAAGTTAGAAAACAACAAGCCATACTTTAGAAAACGCGCAGAACATCAAGTTTGGCAACAGATAACTGCAGCAAACAAAGCGGTGATCTCAACCCCTTACGTGGTACCAAGCAACCATGAGTTTACCTTTATTGATACCTTAATGGAGCAAAAAACGGACATCACTTTAATAACGAACTCCTCTGCTTCTAATGATTCTGGGTTTATTCCGGCTTATTACGAGGAACATCGTCAAACGTTGTTGGATAAAGGCGTAAATATACTGGAGTACAAAAAACAAGCAAAAAATGACGACCACTACTTCCATGCGGATACTTATTATCACAACAAAACTGTGGTACTCGACGATCAACTTACTTATATAGGCTCATCAAACTTCGACCCAAGATCTGATTTCCTCAATGTGGAATTTGGTGTGTTGATCCATAACGAAGCCTTTGCAGAACATGTCATGCACTACTTAACTCGACAAGAAGATGAACTGTTTTGGCGAGTATCTCGAAATGAACAAGGCCAAACTCAGTGGCAATCAATGGATCAAACCCATACGAAGAATCCAAACTATGGTGGATGGCATAAAATGCCCAACTGGATATTCAAGCAACTGAATGGCGAGTTCGAACTCTGAACAATCACGCATAAAAAAGGCTCTCTATCTGCATTGATGAGAGCCTTTTTTTTATGACCGTTAAAACTGCGTGCCTAGTGAGAAATTAATGCGAAATTGGTCTCCACGTGGCGCATCTAACCCGTAAGCAAAATCAACTTTGACGGGCACGTATTTTGAATTCCATATCAAACTCAACCCTGTACCACTTTTCCAATCCACCTTATCATTGAAGGCATCACCAACATCGTAAAATGCACCAAGCCATAGTTGGTGGTAGACCTGAGTTTGATATTCCAAGCCAGCGGTGAACATGTAACGGGCACCAGTTAAATCGCCATTTTCATCTCTCGGAGAGATAGACTCATAGCCATATCCGCGAAGGTTGCCATCACCACCCGCAAAGAAACGTAATGATGATGGGATATCGCTCAATGCGTCAGCCACGTTGATACCGACATTAGAACGAAAGTGAAACTTTTGTTTTGCGCTGATATCCCAAGACAGCATACTGTTGCCTTCAATACGCAGCAAACGAGAATCCGAGAAAAAGTTCGGATCCGAGTATTCCAATGAGTAAACGTGACGGTGCTTTACTTCTAACTGATCATTCTTGCGATCCAGCAATGAAAACGTCACACCCGGCAATAGCATCTGTGAGTCGTTATTTTCCGACGCTTGTTGATAACTCTCTTGCAAATAACGAACGTGCAGGGTGCTTTGCCAATCACTGTCTAACTGCCAGTGCTTCTCAAACGACAAATCATTTGAAAAACTCGACGTATCTCGATAGTCGACATGCTTAGATTCAAACTGGATCCCGTAGTAATCCGTCAGGACATTTTGGGTCGGAATTTTGTAGCCAAGCAGCAGTGACTGTTCCGGTTTTGAAGCGTACGCTTGTGCCTCAAAACTATGTCCACGTTTGTTATACCAAGGTTTAGTCCAATTCAGCGAAGCACGTAATCCCAAGTCTGTCGAATACCCACCGCCGACTTGCACGATATTGCGTGAGTTCGGCTCTGCAAGCACTTCTATCGGCACCTCTTGGCTATCGGATATCTCCTCGAAATCCGCTTTCACAATCACACTGCGAAACCAATCAGTGCCAGAGAGGTCGGCCTGATATTGACTCAGTTTTACGGTGTCAAAATCGTCGCCCCATTCAAACGTTCGCATCGCTTCTATTCGCGCTGGCTCAACACCCGATGTTGGTACCGATAACTCACCAAACTGGTAACGCGAACCGCTAGAGAAATGCAGGTTCACATTTGCTTGATTCATACTCGGGATAACTTCCAAAGACGATTCGATAAAACGCCCATCCAAGTAACCTTTTTGCTGGGCTAATGAAGTCAAGTTTCGTTTTAAGGTATCATACTCAGAATGCAGCAGCGGCTGCCCTTGTTTAAGTTGGGCTTGATTGACTAACTCAAGGAAATCCTCATCGTTTGAGGCTTCACCAGACACGACGATATTAGATTTTGCTACCAACACTACCTCACCTACTTCCACATCTAGTACGATGAGCTCGTTCGCCCCTCTCTGAACGCTGAGCTTGGAATGGTAGTAGCCATAAGGGTTCAACGCTGACTTAACCAACTTACTGAGCAGACTTACGGGAATGTCATTGGCTGAAGTATCAGCTAACGGCATGAGGTAATATTCCAGATTCCTCTCTAGCGGTTTGGATAAACCTTTAATAGTAAATTCTGCAGCCAGTACGTCACCAAAAGGTATGAAGGCGAATACAGAAATTCCAACGAGTTTTTGGACGAGAGAAGCCACAAATCTGCCTTAGTGGGTTTGACACCCAACTAGGCTAATCGCACTCAAGAAATCACGTTAATCGTGTATGTAGGGTGCGCTCCTACAAATCTAGATATAATACGGCTTTGTTGTACTGTTTCCAGTTGGTAGTTTTGTAACGAGGTTTAGGCATGAAGCTACGGCGACTAATGGGTGTAGCCAGATCAGAACGTAGACTCTTGATTTCGTTCCATCGATTTAAGCAACGAAGCCAGTGTAAGGCAAAAAGCCGTTGGTAACGACCTATCAAGTCAGTGGGTATTGATCAACTAAATACACAGTGAAAGATTAGAAAAATTGGGTCAAATGGCAGTGGCTCGAAATGTTACGAGCAACAACTCTAAGAAGAAAAGGGGCATAAATAAGCTCGTTACTTAACTCTATAACTCCGTATCCCACTTTGTATATCTAACTTTAGAGTGCGTTAAATCAGCATATATAAAATAGATTTTATAAAGTTAGTGTTATTCGACTTTTATAACACAGCATGCCTATCGATAACTATTTGTCCAACATACAAAAAAGCGAGCCATCTAGGCTCGCTTTTTGGTTTAATTTTTTAGTTTCTAACTACAGCAATTCTACTGACTGTTGTGCGATAACCCATTCTTCATTGGTTGGGACAACCATCGCGACTGCGTCTAGTAACTCAGATTTTGCAATCACGCCTGCGTTACCAAAACGTGCGTCTTCGTTGCCCTTCTCGTCTTCCGCAAAACCAAGCAGTTTTAGGTTGCTTAGGATTTCACGACGAATTGGTAGTGAGTTTTCACCAATACCACCTGTGAAGATTACCGCATCTAGGTTGTCTAGTGGGATCAGGTAAGAGCCGATGTATTTCGCTACGCGGTAGGTAAACACTTCAAACGCCAGTTTCGCGTCTTCGTGACCGTTTTCCATCGCTTCAAGAATGCCACGTGCATCTGAAGTTAGACCTGACACACCCAAGAAACCAGACTTCTTGTTAAGCGTTTCGAATACTTGCTCTTGCGTCCAGCCTTTCTTCATTAGGAACTCGATGATGCCCGGGTCTAGGTCACCAGAGCGTGTGCCCATCATTAGGCCTGCAAGTGGAGTAAAGCCCATTGATGTATCAACAGATTGGCCGTTGCTGATCGCACAAACCGAAGCTCCGTTACCTAGGTGAACAGAAATGAAGCTCGCTTCATCGATTGGTTTGTTGAGCATTTTTGCCGCTTCACGGCTAACAAAGTAGTGACTAGTGCCGTGGAAACCGTATCGACGGATGCCATATTCTTTGTACAGCTCGTTAGAAATCGCGCCAGTAAACGCCTTCTTAGGCATTGTTTGGTGGAACGCAGTATCAAAAACAGCAAATTGAGGAAGGCTTGGGAAAGCGAGCATAGCTGCTTTAATGCCTTTTGCGCCTGCCGGGTTGTGGAGCGGTGCTAAGTCAGACAAGGCTTCAATTTCTGTTAATACTTCGTCGTTGATACGAACTGTAGACGTGAATTTTTCTCCGCCATGTACGATACGGTGACCCACGGCAACTAGGTTTTCGCTGAAGCCTAATGTTTCAATTAGAGCAACAATTCGGTTGATCGCATGTTGGTGATGATTATCCGGTGCTGTAATTTCTTCTTCGGTTTTCTCACCGTTGTACTTCCAGCTGATTACCGCTTCTGGTAATCCAAAGCATTCGCCTAGACCAGATACAATCGCGTCACCTGATTTAGAATCGATAACGGCGAATTTTAGTGAAGAGCTACCAGAGTTAATCACCAGTACATACGAATTAGACATTGGGGGTATCCTGTTTCAGACCAAGTTGTGAAAGCACTATGCTTCGATACTTATGCTTACCATTATTCAATATTTTTTGAATCTTTCAACTTTATTTGATGTCTTTTCCAGCAATCAATCAAATTTTGTTGATCTAACACAACCCTCAATTTATTTCGAAGTTAGAAATTAATATTTCGCTCACAAATAGAGCACTTTGTTCTCAGATTTTTCTTATGCAACTGCTCTTTCATCCTTTTATGTTACTGGAGTTTCATCGATAAATAAGCGCATAACCAGCAAAAAGCCCGCATAAAAAAACACCACTCAACTATTTTTGAATGGTGGCAAAGATCTACCTTTGATTCAATTTTTAGCCGTTAACTGCATGGCTGCCAAGTTAAGCTGATGGTTTCTCGCCTTGAGGGCATATCAACGTGTGAATCAATAATGGCGGTCACCTCTTTGAGCCTGTCTTCGCTTTCAGCAACGCAGCGAATGGTTAAGCTGCTTTACTCAGGGTTTACTGTCATGTAAGCCTGCCCGATTGGGAACCCATTGCGTTTAAAAAAGCATTTGGCATTCCACCTGTAAAAGTAGTACAAACATAGTAACGGCTACGCGCTCAAGTGCATTTGGGCTTTCGAGGTAAATGATGAATATCGGTGCAGTATCAAAACTAACGGGACTATCCAGCAAATCTATTCGACTGTATGAAGACAAAGGTTTGATCACCCCGCCGGGTCGCAGTGACGCGGGCTACCGAGAATACAGTGAGTTGCATATTCACGAACTCAACATGGTTTCGCGCGCTAAAAATGCAGGCTTTTCGCTCGTTGAATGTAAAGAGTTTGTCGAGCTGGCACACAATCCCAACCGAACCAGCCGCGAAGTGAAAGAAAAGACTCAACAAAAACTCAAAGAAGTCGAAGCGAAAATTCGCGAGCTGAAAGAGATTGAAAAGCAACTTAAGAGTTGGGTATCGGCCTGTCCGGGTGATGAAGGTAGCCAGTGCCCTATCATCGCCGAGTTAAGTAAATAACTCGATTAGGTTACTAAGCAAAACAAACACAATAAAAAGCCCAAAGCATAAGCTTCGGGCTTTTTTAATTTAGCTAAGACGCTTAGTGGTAAGTACACATTCGCTTGCCATCAACTTCAATAATGTTGAATGGCGTCTCGTAGATGCTTTCCAGAATGTCAGCTTGAATTACCTCTTCAACCTTACCTTGCGCGACCACTTTACCGTTCTTCAGCGCGATGATTTTATCTGAATAACACGCGGCAAAATTGATATCGTGGATAACCACCACAACGGATTTTTTCATTTCGTGCGCCAAACGGCCAACATTACGCATGATTTGCAGCGAGTGTTTAATATCCAAGTTGTTCAGCGGCTCGTCTAAGAAGACATAATCGGTATCTTGCGCCATAACCATAGCAATAAACGATAGCTGGCGCTGACCGCCACTAAGCTCATCCAAGTATTTATCTTGAATCTCATGTAAATCCAAATACTCGATAGCTTGGTCGATGATCTTGTTGTCTTCGGCAGTAAGCTTGCCTTGCGAGTATGGGAAACGACCAAACGAGACCATCTCTCGCACCGTAAAGCGCATCGTGATGTTGTTTGCCTGTCGCAATACCGCCAAACGTTTCGCCAACTCTTTGCTGTCCCACTCTGCGAGTTCTTTGCAATCGATATACACTTCGCCGCTGTCTTTGTTAACGAGTCGACTCGCCATCGACAGCAAAGTACTTTTACCTGCGCCATTAGGGCCGATAATCGCGGTCACTTTACCGTTCTCAAACTCGGCGCTCGCATTGTCGACCACCGCTGAGTGGCCAAATACTTTTTTGAGGTTCTTTAACGTAATCATATCTACCCTAAACGATCTTATTGCGTAGCAGCATGCTTAAGAAGTACAGCCCGCCGACAAAGTTAATCACAACACTGATTGTCGTTTCGAAGCCAAACAAGTTTTCTACTACCCATTGGCCGCTAAGCAACGTCGCGACAGACAATAGCGACACGCCCGCAAGTAGCACCTTGTGTTGGTAGCTGCGAAACAGCTCTCTGCTTAGGTTGGTTACCAGTAAGCCAAAGAACATCAACGGGCCAATCAACGCCGTGGCGATGGTAATTAACACCGCAGAGAGCATTAGCACGTGCAAGGTGACCTTTTTAACGTCGACGCCCAAGCTGGTTGCGTTATCTTTATCCAGCCAAAATACATCCAACGTGAGGTTGAGTCGGTACAATCGCCATGAGATAAACAAGAGCAGAGGCGTACAGAGATAAACCAGATCCACGTCGATGTTGTTGAAGCTAGCAAACATATTGGCTTGCACGCTGGCAAACTCATTGGGATCCATCAACATAACGAAGAACGACGAAATGCTGCCGAACAACTGACCCAATATAACCCCCAGTAACAAGAGCACCATCAGGTTTTGTCTCTCACCGCGGAAATAGAAACTAAACAGCAAGAACGAGAAGCCCAGCATCGCAATAACAGAAAGTACGAAGTTGAAGTAGCTGTTCATCGCGATACCGCTGAGGCCACCAAACATTACAACCACCAGCACTTTGGTAAACATGTAGAGCGAGTCAAAGCCCATGATGCCCGGCGTTAGAATGCGGTTATGGGTAATCGTCTGAAACGCCAATGCCGACTGCCCTATCGCTATCCCAGCGACCACTATCGCAATCACCTTAGGAACGCGGCGAGACAAGAAATACTGATAGTTATCAGCGTTAAGACCGACGCCGATAAATAACGCAGAAAAGACCAGCGCCATCAGCGCAAGTAACAGAAGTTTACTTCTATCTTGCATGACGCTCTCCTTTGAGAATAAAGAAGATAAACACGCTACCACCGAGAATACTGATGATGGTTGAAATTGGGATCTCATAAGGGAAGATGATCAAACGACCAGCCAAATCACAACATAAGACAATCAGTGCTCCGAGTAACGCGGTAAGAGGAATATTACGTCTTAAGTTATCGCCGTAAAAGCGGCTCACCAAGTTCGGCACGATTAGACCCAGAAACGGTAGCATACCGACGATCATCACTACCGAAGCCGACATGACTGAAACCAGTAACACGCCGATGATCAGCACTTGTTGGTAATTCAAGCCAAGGTTAACCGCAAAGTCCTTGCCCAAGCCAACCGCGGAAATGCGCGTCGCGTAGAGGTAGCTGAAAATCGCAAATGGAATCGCCACATACAGCAGTTCATAGTCACCTTGTAGCAAGTTGGCAAAGTTCGCGACCGTCCAACTTGAAAGGTTTTGCACTGCGTCGTACTTATATGCAACAAATGTCGCCAATGAATCGACCACGTTACCAAAGATGATACCGACCAAAGGTACAAACACAGCATTCTTAAACTGGATGCGATTGATAAACTGCACAAACAACAGCGTACCGCCCATCGATACCGCGAAAATGAGCCACAACTGGTTACCATTGCCAAAAAAGACCAAACTCAGCACGTAACCAAGCATGGCGCATTCAATCGTTCCCGATGTGGACGGCGAAGCAAACCTGTTCTGACTGATTTGCTGCATGATTAAGCCAGCAATACTCAAACCTGCGCCAGCAAGCAGTACAGCGGCTAAACGGGGAATTCGACTGGTGAACAATAAATCCCAGCTGTCAGCGTTACCACTGAGAAGTAATGGTAAGTTGAGCTTACCGATACCGACAAACAAAGACACGACACTTAAAACAATCAGTGCCCACGATAACTTCTTCAAAACAAACCTCTTGAAATAAAAAGCCTCAAGCGCATGGCTCGAGGCTCTTTTGCGAATCCGACGAAAATTAGTTCACGCTTGAGGCGAGCTTAACGTCTTCAATCATCTGTTCAGTCGCGCGCATACCGCCAATCGACAAGTACCAAGCATTGATATCTAGGTACGCCATTTTGTCGTTTTTGTAAGCGTCGGTCGCTTTAACAAGGTCGTTTTCGAACTCGCGTTTAACGTTGCTGCCCTTGCCTTTGTTGATCAGAATATCTTTATCAACGATAAGCAGTGTTGACGGGTTTTTCTCGCGGATGAATTCGTAGGAGATCAAATCACCGTGACGTGTATTTTTCACGCCATCAACGGTTTGAATGAAGCCAAAGTCTTTATAGATAGAGCCAAAACGAGACTGCGAACCAAAGGTCGTGATGTTGCCACCTGCGCTCATTACTGTTAGTGCATCCACTTTGTTTGCTTGGTTGTATTCGCGGATTTCTTCGAATGCACCGTCAAGTTGAGCGATTCGGTCTTCAACGAACTGCTGCTTCTCAAACACTTCGCCTAGTTTGCGCCACTCTTGTTGCGTGCTTTCCCAGTAGCCTTTCTTGGCATCCAACGCATAAACGATAGTTGGTGCGATCTCAGATAGCTCTTTGTACTTATCTGCGCCGCGAGGACCAACAATAATCAGATCAGGCTTTTGCGAGTAGATCGTCTCAAAGTCCGGTTCAAACAGACTACCAGCAGAAACAAAATCACCGTTGCGGTACTGCGCAAGGTACTCTGGGAACATACTGACGGTAGAGACGGCCACTGGCTCGATACCAAATGCTTTTACCGTGTCTAAAGGACCAAGACCAATCACGACAACACGCTCTGGGTTTGTCTCGACTTTGGTTTTACCTTGGGTATGTTCAATCTCAACAACCTTTGCATTGGCGCCCATCGTCACAATGGTCATTGCTAGCGCAACTGCCTTAAGTTTCATGCTATAAATCCTTATGCCTATCAAATGCAATGCATTATCATTTAGATTTGCATTATTGTCACTACCCAATCTCGATTTTTGCTACCAAGCGGCTAATGAGTAGGCAATTGTCGATAAAGCAAAAGGGAAAACAGAAACTCGCGGGATCAAAAAAGGAGACCAGAGGTCTCCTTAAAGTTAGAAAGATAAAGCTAGAAAAAGTCGATTTCGGAACGCCCGTTGCGCTTTTTGTCGCTGCCCTTTTCAGGTTTGTCAGCACTCTTATTGCGTTCCGGCATGGTGCTAGATTTGCTCTTATCGGCTTTTTTATTGCTGTTTTTCTTCGCTGGTTTCGGCGATGGTGCCACTTTTTTAGCTTCAGGCTCAGGTTCGCTAACCGGAGCGTCGCAAACCACGACATAATATTCTTGGTTAAACTCGAAAAAATCTCCGTCGTACATTTTGCGGCGTTTACGCGTTTCCAGCTCACCATTAACTGCTACGTAACCTTCGGCAATCAAATGTTTGGCTTCACCACCACCGCCAACTAAGTTAGCAATCTTAAATACTTTATATAGCTCAATAGGTTGCGATGAAACTTCAATACCGATAGCTTCAATTTCAATCTCTTCGCCTTGATCGAATTCTTCGCTCATAGCCTTCTCTTAAATACTTAATATCATTTGTTGCTGAGTCTAATCGCTCTATCAATAGAAATAAACTAAAGTTCGCCACGCTTTACCGAATGGCATAACAAACCTCTGACATAACTGACACACCGATGACCATCTTTCCTATCTGGAAAGGTTTGATTTCCACCTTTTCCGTCAGGTTTGACTTACATTAATCCTACAAAACAAACACATGGATGATTTAAACAATGAATAACAAGAGTAAAAAATCATGATGTCAGAAACCAAAACATTAGTTATCGATAGCCAGCCACTAATGCGTGACGCACTGGAGCAATTGGTTTTAGAAAGTCTGCCAAAGGCGCAAGTCTTCCAAACTAACTCCGCAATTTTTGGCGCGCAAATGGTACGAAATCAACACATTGATTTGGTCATTTTGGATGTTAGCTTAGAAAACTCGGACGGTTTTGAGTTTGTACGCCGCGCTCGAGCACACGGCTACCGCGGAAAGATCTTATTTATCTCAAGCAACTCGCACCCAATGTATGTCAACACCGCACAAAAACTGGGTGCGAACGGATACATTGCGAAAAGCGAACCTATTCCGGCGCTGAAAGAAGCGATCATCAGTGTGGTGAGGGGTTATGCAATGTTTAAACAAGGGCCTTGTCGTAAGCGCAGTAACGTCGCCCTTTCCAACCGCGAAACCATCGTTTTTAACTACCTAGTGAAAGGTTACACCAATAAAAAGATCTCTGAGCTTCTGTCGTTAAGCTCAAAGACCATCAGCACTTACAAGTCACGTATTCTTGAGAAGTACAGTGTCAGCTCGATTGTTGAACTGATGAACCTGCAAGAACACATGTACGTTGAGATGGCCGAACTCAAAAAAGATGTTGCTTAATCTTTGAAATCAAGAGCTGATGTAGTGGGCTACTTTGATTAACGAGTTTTAGGTAGGCAACGACCGACGGTAGCTGCTCCAATTCAAGACATTGGGGCAAAACCGTCACATTTATGTCTGGCCTCTTCTCAAACGACTTAAGGAGCGGCATAAATGTTGTACATTCGAGCCTATCCAACACCTCAAACAAACATGTCATATTATCGACCGTCGCAATCTTATTGATCCTAAAACCGTTGTTCTCAAGTGCTAACTTAATCGCCGCTTTCTTCTCTTGCCAACCTTTCATTTCCATGGTGACAAATGGCATTTTAAGCTTTTCTTCGATGGTTCTCTCTGCGTACTTACTCGAGCACAGGATGGCCCCTTCACACTTGCCCAAATGGCACTGATAGATAACCTTATTAACTTCAGAGTTAAAATACTGCACACCTAGGTCAATATTGCCTTCAACGATGTCTTGAACCGAATTGTCGTCCCAGGAAGTGATGTTAATTTCGGCATTTGGAAATGTGGTGATGAGATCGATCAGTAGTTCACTTCCAATGAGAAACTGAGCTACAGCGGGAAGTGCAATATAAATCGGCTCGTCGTAAGTTAGTGGGTTGAAATCTTCTTTTTGCACTGCACCATCAATCAACTCCAAACCTTGCCGAACAACTGGCAATAACTGCAAAGCAAATTCTGTTGGCTCATATTCATGTGCGCCGCGAACGAAAAGCGGATCACCTAATTGCTCTCGAAGTTTTGCCAAGTGTTTGCTGACTGCGCTTTCTGTCTTCCCCAGCTCCTTGGCTACGGGTTTCAGTTGTCGATACTTATCCAATAAGGTCAGACCCTTGAGTAAGTTCAGATCAAGTTGCGATTTCATCTAAGCTTAAGACCTTCAAATTTGAAGTGCATGCAGGACGCGAGCGCACAAAATACTTAGGTTAATACATAGTTACTAGTACATGAAAGCGGTTATTCATATTTTTGCACAACACTAAACTTTCAGCTCACGAACCAAACGCAAATTGACGCCATTTTAACGACAGAGTTCACAATAAAACTCCAATGCCATTGAATATAAAAGTGTAATCTCGTTTAGTTGATCAACTCGCGATATAAACAAGTAAAATACTTAGCTTTCATAGTATTGCAGTAGCATATCTTTAAACAAATGATCAACAAATCAGTGTTATCGAGCCGATGGTTAATCCATTAGCCTGAAGTTTGTTGCGGTAGGTACGTCATAATTTATGTCACAATCTCTTAGTAGTATTGCATTCACTCCCAAGGTTACAGAACAAGCCGATTACGCGATTTCTGTCGACGAGGAACAAGAGTTACAACCTTTGACTCTGACAGAAGCAGAATTAGATGAGTTGATGGATAAAAACGTTCGCCATATTGCGGATGTGTTGAATGACGGCCTGTTCTATATGTCCGATACCGGACACGTGCGCTTTTACTCTTCTACCTTTTACGAACAATTTGGCAACCTGACGGGTTGTTCTACCCTGCAGACTTGGCTTGAGCGTGTTCATCCACTCGACCGCGATTTACTCCAAAGCAAAGTTGATGAGTACATCCGACACGAAGGACGCAAGCTCTGCACACAATATCGAGTGAGGAATGAAGAAGGCAATTATATTTGGATACAAGGCACGGCTGTCACCAAAATCATCAATGGCAAACGCGTGATCATTGGGTGTCATAAAGGGGTTTATAACACCAAACGAAAACAAGCCTTTGCCCAACACTCTCGATTTGTTGAAAGCGGTGACACGTTGGCGAACGAACATAAGCTCGAGTTGGACATTGAAAACGCCTCGCTTGGTCCGGCAAAGCACAGTCTAATCTACATCCAGATTGCCAATATTCGCTCCTACTTGTCTTTATACGGCACCGGCATCATTAGCGATGTCCTAAACCACCTGAAACACGCTCTAAACTACTTTCCGCTCCACTCTCTTGACCTCTATAGCATTCGCTCCGATGACTTTGCCATTTTAATTAGCGGTGATTACACCCAAGACGAGTTGTTAGAGCTAGGACAAAGAATATCTCAGCGCTACTACGACTCGGTCAAAGCTAACGATTTTCTTTACGGCACAGAAATCAGCTTGGGTATTTATCCAAACTTTCCGAAACATAAAGGCACTGACGAAGCGATAAAAGTAGCCTCACGCACCAGCCAGTTCGCCAGCCAGCAAGATTCTCATCAGGTCAGCATCTACAACGGCAAAACCAAAGCAAAAGTAGACCGATACTTTTTTATCGAGAGAGAACTCGGTAACACCATTAAACAAGAAACGCTCTCGGTCAAATACCAACCGATTGTTTGTGCAAAACGCAACAAGGTCGCCAGTTTTGAAGCACTGGTACGTTGGAAGTCCAAAGAGTTTGGCGATATTTTCCCCGATGAATTTATCTCCGTCGCGGAAAAGAAAGGATTGATAGTCGACTTGGGTTACTTAGTGTTCAGCAAAGCGTGTGAATTCTTACATAAGTACAACACCACACATGAAAACCCAGTACGCATTAATGTCAACGTCTCGGTCATTCAACTACTAAACCATAGCTTCCCTGACACCGTCAAAACCATCGCCGACCAATACCAAGTCTCTCCGCACAATATCGTCCTTGAACTCACCGAAACACTTATCCTAGATGGCAATAGAAACGCGGTTATCCAACTCAACCGACTGAAAGAATACGGATTCCAGCTATCGCTTGATGATTTCGGCTCGGGATACAGCTCTCTGAACAGCTTTTTTGACTTGCCGCTACAACAGATCAAAGTCGACCGTTCAATTGCTCAACGCTCGATGACAAATCCAGCCACGTTTGAGTATCTGTCTTTCGTGACGCAATTATGCCGAACCTATGACGTCGACATTGTTATTGAAGGCATTGAAGACGCCAAAATGCAGCGGATGTTTACTGAGATGGGCGCATCATACCTACAAGGCTATTGGTTCTCCAAGCCGCTCTCGCTAGCAAGTGCCAGCCACTACACTCTGATATAGACAGAAACAAAAAAAACGGTCCGATTAAGGACCGTTCTTTTATCGATGTTAATGATTAGAACGCCGCTTCAATCGTGCCGTTAAAGGTTTGCTGTAGGTAATCGCGGATTGGTTGTGACTGATAGATTTCGACAAACTTCTTGTACTCAGCATTGTCTTTATCTTCAGTGCGGCTGGCGATCACCATTACCGCTAAAGGCGCGTCCTTCGCTTCAAGGTAAATGCCCTGCTTCTTAGGATCTAAACCTGCAGACATCACATAGTTCATCGTAATCGCGGCGGCATCAACATCGTCAAGTGTACGAGGCAGTTGCGCTGCGTCGACTTCAACAAATTCAAACTGTTTTGGGTTTTCAACAATATCGTTCAACGACGCTTTAAAACCGACACCGTCTTTTAAGCGGATAAGACCGGTATCAGCAAACAAGAGTAAACCACGGCCACCGTTAGTTGGATCGTTTGGAATCGCGATACGCGCTTGCTCAGGGAGCTCTTCAATCGAACGGTACTTGTTAGAGTAGAGCCCCATGCGCATCAAGATAGAGTTGCCCACTGAAACCAGATTCGCATTCTGACTGCTGTTGTAGTTGTCTAGGAACGGTTGATGCTGATAACTGTTCAGGTCGATGCTGCCATCTTCTAAAGCCGCGTTTGGCGTAATGTAGTCTGAAAACTCAACAACCTTGACGTTCAAACCGTGTTTTTCGGCTTCTTTAGCTACTGCTTCAACCACTTGAGCATGAGGTCCAACTGTCGCACCGACTTTGATCTCTTTACTTTCCTGTTCCCCACAAGCAGCTAAACCAAACACCAACGCAGCGATACCCAAAGATTGACCGACTTTTTTCAATCCCTTCACTATAAACTCCTTATTATTAGAATATAGACGTTTAGCCATCTAAACCGCCATAATACTGATAACTTAAGGTTATGCAATAGATTTACTAAAATAAAAACGCCGAATCCAGATATGAAAAAGCCGCCCTTAAGGCGGCTTTCTTATTAGAGTGAGGCGTTAAAATGAGGAGAGCGAGACCAGTTCTTGCGTATACGCGTGCTTAGGTTGAGTAAACAAGGTATGGGTATCACCTTGTTCAACAATCTGCCCTTGCTTCATCACTATCGTGTAGTGACACAACGACTTCACCACATTGAGGTCATGGCTGATAAACAGATAACTCAAACCGTATTTACTTTGCAGCGATTTCAGCAAATCTAACACCTGCGCTTGTACAGTGCGATCCAGCGAAGATGTCGGCTCATCCAATAGAATAAACTCTGGTTTTAGGATCAACGCGCGCGCTATCGCGATACGCTGCCTTTGTCCTCCAGAAAACTCATTGGGATAACGGTGGCGAGACGCAGGGTCAAGGTCGACCTCTTCCATCACCTCGATGATCATTCTCTCCATTTCCTGCTCATCTAGCTGTTGATGAACACGCAAACCTTCACCAATCACCTGAGCGACCGACATCCGCGGATTGAGCGCTGAGAACGGGTCCTGAAACACCACTTGCATCTTACTGCGATAAGGGAGCATTGCATTGCGGTCTAGCCCTTGTAGCTCCTGCCCTTCATAGCTGATTGAACCTTCTGAACGCACCAGTTTGAGGATTGCCATGCCGGTTGTCGACTTACCCGAACCACTTTCACCAACCAAGCCGATCGATTGACCTTTTTTCAGCTTAAAGCCCATATCGGTCACGGCTTTTACATGCGACACCACGCGTTTGAAGATCCCTCCAGTGATTGGGAACCACACTCTAAGACTATTCACCTTAAGAATCTCTTCTGACTCAAATTGAACAGGTACAGGCTCACCACGCGGGTCAGAGTCAATTAACAACTTGGTGTACGGGTGCTTGGGCGCATTAAACAATGCATGGCATTCACCTTCCTCAACAAGTTTGCCGTCCTGCATTACCGCAACTCGATCGGCGATACGCCTTACGATGCTTAAATCATGGGTGATAAACAACATCGCCATACCCAGCTCTTGCTGTAACTCTTTTAGCAAGTCGAGGATCTGCGCCTGAACAGAGACATCCAGCGCTGTTGTAGGTTCATCAGCGACCAAAAGTTCTGGCTCGTTTATTAGCGCCATGGCAATCATCACACGTTGACGCTCACCGCCAGACAACTCGTGAGGATAGGCATTAACCTTGATTTCAGGATGGCGAATACCCACCTTTCCAAGCCATTCAATCGCAATACTTTCGGCTTTCTTTTGTCTTACTCCGCGGTGAATTGACAATGTTTCCACCAACTGCTTACCGATTTTATGCAGTGGATTGAGCGACACCATCGGCTCTTGGAAAATCATACCAATGCGCCCGCCGCGAATCCCCCGTAGTTGTCGCTCTGAGCACGACAGCATATCGACCCCGTCAAAGTCGATACTGCCTTCCATGTAATGCGATGAACCTTTCGGTAATAGCTTTAGTATCGAGTTCGCCGTTACCGACTTACCTGAACCACTCTCGCCGACCAGAGCTAGAGTCTCACCTTTCTTCACCGATAGAGAAACTTGGTGGGTCACTTGCTCAATCGCATCACCACGCCCAAACCCAACCGATAATCCGTTGATCGTTAATACTGGTTTACTCATGCTTATCTTCCTTGTTGGTGCGGGTCAAAGGCATCACGAACCGCTTCACCGACAAAAACCAATAAAGTCAGCATCAGTGATAAAACGAAGAACGCAGAGAATCCAAGCCACGGCGCTTGCAAGTTGGCTTTGCCTTGCGCGAGCAGTTCGCCCAAAGACGGAGAGCCCGCGGGTAAACCAAAGCCAAGGAAATCAAGTGATGTCAACGTGGTTACTGAACCAGAGAGGATAAACGGCATCATGGTCAATGACGCAACCATCGCATTCGGCAACATATGGCGTAGCATGATTCGCTTGTCACTGACACCCATCGCGTGCGCGGCTCGGACATAATCAAAATTACGGCAACGCAAAAATTCTGCCCTAACCACCCCGACCAAACTCATCCAACTGAACGCAACCATAATCCCCAGTAGCCACCAGAAGTTAGGTTCGACGAAACTCGATAAAATAATAAGAAGGAACAACGTCGGCATACCCGACCAAACTTCGATAAAGCGCTGGCCAAATAAGTCTAACCAACCGCCGTAATAGCCTTGTGTCGCACCCACAGCAACACCAATAACACTTGAGATTATGGTCAGCACAAAACCAAACAGTACCGAGATCCTAAAGCCGTAAATGATCCGCGCCAGAACATCGCGTCCTTTATCATCAGTGCCTAGCCAATTCACTTCATCCGGCGCAGATGGCACACTGCCGCTGATGTTGAAGTTGATGGTATCGTAACTGAATCGGATCAACGGCCATACGATGTAGCCGTTTTCTTCAATTAGTTCGATGACGTAAGGGTCGGTATAATCTGCTTCTGTTTCAAACTCGCCACCAAACTCGGTTTCAGCGTATTGCTCAGCAATTGGGTAATACCATTGCGAGTTATACTCGACCAACAGTGGTTTATCGTTAGCGATCAGCTCGGCAAATAAGCTAATAACGAACAACACCACAAAGATCCATAACGACCAATAGCCACGTTTGTTCGCTTTAAATCTTAGCCAACGCGCTTCATTTAACGGATTACTTCTTTTCTTCGTCAACATTAACGCGCCTCAAAATCAATTCTTGGGTCAACCCAGGTGTAAGTTAGATCGGAAATGATGCTCAGAATTAAACCGAGTAACGTCATAATGTAGAGTGAACTAAATACCACCGGATAGTCTCGTTGGATGGTCGATTCAAAGCCCAGCAAACCGATACCTTCGAGCGAGAACATCACTTCAATCAACATAGAACCGGTAAAGAAGATACTGATAAACGCCGCAGGAAAACCCGCAATGATGATCAGCATTGCGTTACGGAAAACATGCTTGTAAAGAATACTGCGTTCATCCAACCCTTTTGCTCTCGCCGTGACGACATATTGCTTGTTGATCTCGTCAAGGAACGAGTTCTTGGTCAGCATACTCAAAGTCGCAAAGCCACCTATCACCATTGCGGTAATGGGTAACGCCAAGTGCCAAAAGTAATCGATGATTTGCTGATACCACGTCAATTGGTCAAAGTTGCTCGAAACCAAGCCACGCAGTGGGAACCAGCTGAAATAGTTACCGCTGGCAAACAAGATAATCAAAATAATCGCAAACAAAAAACCTGGGATCGCATACCCGACAATCACCATCGCACTTGACCAGATATCAAAGCGAGAACCGTGGTGAATCGCTTTTAATATCCCTAGAGGAATGGAGATCAGGTAGATAATCAAAGTACTCCATAACCCTAATGAGATAGAGACGGGTAATCGCTCGACAATCAAGTCAATGACATTGCCACCTTTAAACAAGCTTTCACCAAAGTTGAAGGTCGCGTAGTTTTTCAGCATCTCCCAATAGCGTTCGTGTAAGGGTTTATCGAAGCCAAATTGTTTTTTAATTGCCTCAACAACTTCTGGGTCTAGACCGCGTGAACCTTTGTAGCCCGAAGGATTGATATCATCGCCAGTACCGAGGTCAACTTCGCTGCCGCCACCTGCGAAACGCTCCATAATCCCAGAGGTATGTCCTTCCATCTGGGCAATAGCTTGCTCGACAGGGCCACCGGGTGCGATCTGGATGATGAAAAAGTTGATAGTGATGATCGCCCACAATGTGGGGATCACCAATAAGAGTCGTCGAAAAATGTAGGCTGCCATTAAAACCTCTAGCCTGTATATCGGGTTAAGTACTTATGCATAAAATCAGCGGCGCTTTTCAGGCAGCTTCATCGCCTTTTCTTTTGAAATCCACCACGTGTCTTGGCCAAGGTCATATTTCGGCATCACGTCCGGGCGTTCAAACTTGTCCCACATTGCCACTCGGTAAGTGCCTGAATGCCACTGGGGAATAATATAAAAGCCCCATTGCAATACGCGGTCTAACGCGCGGCCAAGGTCAAGTAACTTAGCGGAGTCCTGCTGATTTTTAGCAATTTCTGAAGTGAGGTAGTCAACCACTGGATCGGTTACCCCAGCGGTGTTGTAGGTAGAGTCTAAGTAGTTGGAGTTCCAGACAATCATCAAATTCGGGCTTGGATATGGATTTGCTCGGTATGTTGAAGAAATCATATCAAAATCTCGATCTCGCAATCGCTTTGTAAATTGTGTTAGATCAACCGTACGGATCTTCATGTCGATCCCCATCAAACTCATATTTTTCTGTAGAGGAATGGCGATACGCTCAGTCGTCGGGCTGTAAATAAGAAGTTCGAAACTCAGTGGCTCTCCAGTCTGTTTATTGACCATCACCTTGTTTTTCAGCTCCCAACCCGCTTCTTTAAGCAGTTTAAACGCGGTACGCATTTGCGAACGAATACGACCTGAGCCATCGGTGACTGGCGGCTGATATTCTTCCGTAAACAATCGTGGTGGCAGCTTGTCTTTAAACTGGTTGAGAATAGCTAACTCACCTTCAGATGGCAGACCTTTCGCTTCATAATCGGTATTTTGGAAGAAGCTGCGTGTGCGTTTGTACTGGTCGTAGAACATATTCTTGTTCATCCACTCGAAGTCCATCGCATACGTTAGCGCTTCTCGTACTTTAGGGTCTTTAAATACATCACTTTTAATATTAAAAACAAAACCTTGGGTACTTTCCGGTTTCTGGTGAGGGATCTCTTGTTTAATGATATAGCCGTTATCGAAGTTCGCACCGGTATACGAGTTTGCCCAGAATTTTGCTGAGGTTTCTAAACGAAAATCAAACTCTCCCGCTTTAAACGCTTCCAGCATTACCGTATCGTCTCGGTAGTAGTCGTATCGAATGGTTTTGAAGTTGTTGCGGCCCACATTAACCGGTAGATCTTTGGCCCAATAATCGTCGACGAGCGAGTACGT
>NZ_JAATOO010000003.1 GCF_011806575.1 Vibrio hepatarius | reverse complement strand
TCAAACTACACCAATAGATACCCAGAGGGTCAAGCGTGGGATGAACTGTCCGACGAGCAGAAAAAGCGCGAAGTTAAATCGATGGAAATCTATGCCGCGATGATCGACCAAATCGACTTATACACCGGTAACGTGATCCAAAAACTTAAGCAACTTGGAAAATACGACAACACGATGATCGTGTTCTTATCGGATAACGGTACCGAAGGTCACACACTCGATGAGATTTGGCCAATGGACCAGTTCCCTAAAATACGAACCACAATCAACAATACTCACGATTTTAGCTATAAAAACATGGGCAAGAAAAGCTCGTACGCATTACTTGGTCCAAATTGGGGCAGGGTGACATCGCCTGGGTTTGATATGTTCAAAGGCTACCCTCAACTTGGTGGTACTCAGGTCATCTCGTTCATCAAATACCCGAATGTCGATAAGAAAGGCGTGATGGTGGATACGCTCACCACGGTAAAAGACTTTGTTCCAACCGTTCTTGACGTGACTAAGCTGACACAAGCCCATAAAGACAATATTGGCAAAGCGCACCATATGTATACTGGACGTTCTCTGGTCGATATAGAGCGCTCAAACGCGAGCGATGAACTGGTTGTTAGAGAGTTGTTTGGCAAAGTCTCTGTGAATGACGGTCAATGGATGGCGACGAGAAGCTTTGTCGAGAAAGATAGCAAATGGGCACTGTTTAACGTGCAAAGTGACGTATCCACAACGGTAGATTTGAGTGAACAACATCCTGAAGTGCTTAATAAGTTAAAACTTGCGTGGTTCGGTTATCAACGAGAAAACAATGTCATCATCCCTGATTGGGTGAGCGGCTATTAATCGTCAGGGCTTACTTCATTGTGGAGTAAGCCCTTTTTCTTTCTCTAACTCTAGCTAGCGACCTATGACCAAGTACGTTTTCATTTTTACGCTGTTATTAATCAGTCACTTCTCTTTTGCTGGTGAAGAAAGTGCGCAGTATGTTGGCTCGCAAATCTGCGCTCAGTGCCATCAAAAGCAAGTTGATGATTGGAAAGGCTCTCATCATGAACTTTCGATGAAGCACGCGAGCGAAGAAACGGTCTTAGGCGACTTTGATAACTATCAGTTGAGTGAGAATGGTCGCACGACACTGTTTTATCGTGAGAACGAGCAGTTCTGGGTCAAGATGGAGAATGAAAAAGGCGAGTTTGAAAAGTATCGGATTAAGTACACGTTTGGCTGGGAACCGCTGCAGCAGTATATGGTTGAGTTTGAGGATGGTCGCGTACAACTCATTCCGTATTCGTGGGATTCGCGCGAGGTCAGCAAAAGAGACAGCCGTTGGTTTGCTCTTCACCCTGATGTGAAACCTTATGACGAGTTTTATTGGCGCAACGCGGGGCAGAACTGGAACTATATGTGCGCGGATTGCCATTCAACTAACGTCAAGAAGAACTACAATGCGACGGAGAATAGCTACAACACCACCTGGACAGAAATCAACGTGGCGTGTGAGTCGTGCCACGGGCCAGCAAGCAAACATATTCAGGCTATCTCAACTAAACCAACTCCCAATAACTTAGGCTTTGAGCGTAACCTAGCGCAACGTGTTGCCGAGTGGATCAGCCAAGACGGTCAAGCGACGCTGGAGCCAAACCAAATACAACCGACCGATCAGGTAAAAGTCTGCGCCCAATGCCACAGTCGCAGAGTGCAGCTCAACGACAATTCACTTACAGCGCAACATTCATTGCTGGATAAATATCAACCGAGCCTGATAACCAACGAGCTCTATTATCCAGATGGTCAGGTGTTTGATGAGAATTACGTCTACGGATCGTTTCTCCAGTCTAAAATGGCAGCAAAAGGTGTTACTTGTACCAATTGCCATGACCCACATTCGGCCAAATTGAAGTTACCCGAGCCTGCATTGTGTAACCAATGCCACTCCGCGGAAAAGTTTAATACGACCAAACACACCTTTCATGAGGTAAATAGTGAGGCAAGCCAGTGCTCTAACTGCCACATGCCGAAACGCACTTACATGCAGATTGACGAGCGACGGGACCATTATTGGCACGTTCCGAAACCTGAAATCAACCATGTGTCAGGAGGGACGAGCACTTGCAGAAGTTGCCACAGTGACAAGCCCGAGTTGTGGGCGGCTAAGCAGCTCAATACTTGGTATCCAAACCGTAATGCGTCTCTCGCTGATACACGTATTTACAGCGATTATTTGCTGGCAAAAGATAAGCAAAGCTCGTTGGACGCGTTAATTCGCTTTATCGCACAAGAAGGCCGTCCAGAGATTGTTACCGCTTCTTCACTCCTTAAACTGAAAAAGTACGGCTCACCCAAAGTGTTGCCGGTCTTGGAGCGAGCGGCGCAAAGCGATAGTGAGCTAGTCAGAATGAGTGTTGCTGAAGCGTCATCACGCTTATCTATAAGCCTACGTTGGCCACTGCTTAAGACACTGCTTGAAGATGAGGTTTTGGCGGTGAGAACAGAATCTGCGCGAGCATTGGCAGTAGATTGGAGCTTGCTTAGCTCACAACAAAGAGATCAACTGAAAGCGCCGTTGAGCGAATACATCGAGGCTCAAACCTTCAACGTTGACCGCGCTTACGCCAGAGCAAACTTAGGTGATTTGTACCGCTATCAAGGAGAGGTGGAACAATCGATCAAACAGTACCAGAGAGCAATAGAAGTTGAGCCATATTACGAGTCTAGCTATGTCAACCTGGCGGATGTGTATCGCGTTATTGATAGCAATGATCTGGCGATTTCCACCTTACAGCAGGCTATGGTAAACCAACCTCGCTCGTCTGCAATCCCATTTAGCTTAGGATTGGCATTATTGCGTAATAGAGAAATCAGCAAAGCTGCATTGTATTTAAAAGCTGCTGCGGAGAAGAGTAACAGCAACGACTACTACTGGTATGTTTATTCCCGCGCGGTGGAATCCTTAGATATTAGAAAATCAATACTGGCTCTCGATAGAGCACTTAAAGTCAGTAACAAGTCGGTGTACTTGGATTTGATCTGCGAACTTATCGATAAGAACAGTCTTGCCACCGATCAGTTGTATACGGGTTACAATTGCGCTCAGCTTAATCAGTGAACCTCAATCGGAGGTCGGTTTGCTTTCACCTAACTGAGCCAGCCAGTGGGCGAAACGGCGAATTTTCGGCATTATGGTTAGGTTAAGAGCGAACGCTACAGGCCAAGCGACAAAGAACGAATCTCGCCACGCGCTCAACCAGTGCAGATTTAGCCCGACTTTACTCAGTGATATCACCCCAGACATCATCAATGCCATAAACAGCGAGCCCAAAATTGCTTGGATTAGAATCTCTTTTTTACTCATTTTCCTATCTCTAATTTGCTACGAAAAGTGCAAGTGATTACCACAAGTGTCTATTCATTCCTGAGCGGCTTTTTTGCATTATTATCCCAGCTACTAAGCAAACAGATAAATAAAACGATAAGTCAGTACTCAACAAGAATAAGGAATTACTATGTCTCTACAACAGGATTTTCGCGACGCAATGTCTAAGCTTGCTGCAGCAGTGAATATTGTCACTACAGGCGGCGAAGCTGGTACTGTAGGTATTACGGCGACTGCGGTTTGTTCAGTCAGTGACTCACCTGCAACAGTCTTGGTCTGTGTTAACCGTAACAGCGCCTCTAACGCAATCTTCAAGCAAAACGGCAACATGTGTATCAATGTTTGTGCAAGCGAACACCAAGAAATGTCGATGCATTTCGCTGGTATGACGGGTCTTGCGATGGAAGAGCGTTTTGCCCTTGAAGGTTGGCAAAATAACGCAGACCAAGTTCCAGTTCTTCACGGCGCTCTGGCGACACTGGAAGGCAAAATCGCCTCTTGCCAGGAAGTCGGCACACACACCGTGTTTTTTGTTGAGTTACACACTATCCACTCGAACAACAAAGACGGTTTGATTTACTTTGACCGTGAATTTAAGAATGTTGATGCTCGAGAAGTGGTTGCCGCTGTCGCTTAATATCGACACGTTGGCATTAGTAACTATAAAAACACCCACTGTTACGTGGGTGTTTTCTTATTTGGTTTGAATCGCAATTAGCTCGTTGAGTAGGTCGGACAACTGCTCATATTTGCTTTCGCCAAGCGCTTCTTTTAATGCGACGTATTGCTCTTCAATCTGAGGTCGAAGCTGTTCAACGAGAGCTGCGGCTTTGTCTGTCATATGAATGTAGAACTGACGACCGTCATATGCCGACTTTTGTTTGGTCACAAGTCCCTGCTTTTCTAAACGGCCAATAATGCCGGTTAAGCTCGGACTGAGAATGCATGTCTCTTTAGATAGGGTAGAGAAATCGATCGAACCCTTAGTATCTATCACTCTTAAAATGCGCCATTGTTGCTCTGTTAAGTCATTATCTGCCAAAACAGGGCGAAAGAAGTGCATTGCAATGTCTCGCGCTTTAAGTAATTGAAGTGGTAGAGAATTTTCGTATTTAGTCACTTAACTAACCTTATTTTTACTCTTTCTAGCCAACATTTATGTCAACGTTGTTGGATAATACGACTCATCCCTGCGCATATGCTATTACAAGATATATCCTTGGTCTAATAGTAATGGCGTTTGTATCCGAGTAGTTAAACAAAAAAAGCCCTTTAACCAGTAAAGAGCTTTCTAACATCAATAAAGCATATTCGGCAGGTACAGGGCGATAGCCGGCACCAGCACAATTAATGCTAATCGAACCATATCCGCCACCCAAAATGGTAAAACGCCTCTAAAGATGGTTGCGGTATTTATGTCTTTAATCAGCCCGGACAGAACGAACACGTTTAGCCCAACTGGCGGAGTGATCAAACTGATTTCGGTGACCACCACCACGATGATGCCAAACCAAATTGGGTCAAAGCCAAGCTCAACAATGACTGGATAGAAGATAGGCACTGTCAGCAACATCATCGACATACTTTCAAATACACACCCCAAAATAATGTAGATAACCAGAATAAGCCCGAGTGCCATCATCGGGGTGACATTGGCGGTTTGGATCAGCTCAACCAAAGCCGTCGGTAAACCTGCGCGGTTGACGAAGTTCGATAAGATCAACGCCGAAATGACCACGGCGAAAAGCGAAGCAGAGGTTTTTGCCGTATCGATGAGGATTTCACGTAGTACAGTGTAATTTAACTTGCCACGCACACCTGCCAATGCAAAAGCACCACATGCGCCAATACCAGCGGCTTCGGTTGGGGTAAACGCACCGATGTAGATGCCACCCATCACGATCACAAACAGCAGTAGGGTAGAGAAGATGCCTTTTAGCGCCAGCATACGGTCTTTCCAGCATACTCGCTCACCCGGTGGTGCGCTTTCTGGTTTACGTGACACTACCCACTGCACCGCAAGAAGGTAAAGTACGATACCGAGCAAACCCGGTAAGAAGCCAGCGGCAAACAACTCGCGGATACTGGTTTCGGTCAATAGACCATAAATCACCAACATCACGCTTGGCGGAATCAGAATCCCTAACGTGCCACCTGCCGCGATAGAAGCGGAAGCCAATCCGTCAGAGTAACCGTATTTGCGCATCGGTGGCATGGCGACTTTTGACATGGTTGCCGAGGTCGCGAGGCTAGAGCCACAAATCGCGGAAAAGCCACCACAAGCGAGGATAGTAGACATCGACAGACCGCCGCGACGATGACCGACAAACGCATTACACGCTTTATATAATTCGTTGGAGATACCTGCTTTGGTGACGAAGTTGCCCATCAAAATAAACAGTGGAATCACGGACAGTCCGTAATCTTGGCCAGTATCGATAATGCGTCGCGCCGCCATCGACATTGCAGCAGACCAGTTGTAATCGTTGATGTACCAAAAGCCGAGAAAGCCAATCACACCCATCGCAAACGCGAGAGGTAAACGCAGTAAAATCAGCGCAATCAGTACTGAAAAACCGATAATAGATTCAATCATTTAGGCCTCCTTGCCTTTAATGCTCACGTCTGACTCAGAGGATTTGCCAAATAGCATTTGCTTGGTGTAGTAACCCGCGTTGAACAGGGTTAATGCACCGCCGATAAAGCCGGTAATTGAAATCAGGTAGGTGATATAACCTAGCGGTAGCTCCAGGATCTCTGTCACTTCTTCGTATTCAAGCGAGCGACCCGCCAACTTCCAGTTGGTTGCCGCGACCAAAATCAGCGAACAAGCACAAATAAGATTGATGATGATCTGACGTAAGCTGATCCATTTGCTTGGGAAGTAGTTATCCAGCAAATCGACGCAGATGTTCTCTTCCTGCCAAGAAACCAAAGGGAACGCCATAAAGACCATAATCGCGAGCAAGACTTCAACCATTTCTGTTGACCCCAGAATGGGAGCATTCAGTAAGTTTCGAGACATCACATCAATAAACGTGACGACCATCATCAGGAACAAGCTCAAAGCAGCGAGGGAACCAAGCCCTCGCTCAATGGCTTTAGAAAGACTAAAACCAGACATCGCGTTACATTCCTTTCGCTAGCTGTTGGTTGAAGAACTGGTGTGCTTCAGGACCATTTACTTTGCGTTTTTCTGCCACTTTGTACCAATCCTCAACGAGAGGTTCACTGGCTTGTTTTAGCTGAGTGATCATCTCTGGCGTTGCTGGTGTAAAGGTATGGCCACCTTGAAGTGCTTCTTGGTAAGCGCTTTGGTCAGCGTCATCCCACATTTGACCAAATAGGCGAGACAGCTTTTCACCAGATACCGAACGGATCGCTTCTTGGTCTTTCTTAGAAAGATCGGCAAACGTGTCGCGGTTCATAATGATGGCAAAACTGCCGCGGTAAAGACCGCCGGGAACAACCAACGTATTATCGGCTACTTCCGCTAAACGGAACGAACTCAACGCTTCAAAAGGAAGATAAGCACCTTCTACTACGCCTTGAGATAGCGATTCGTAGACTTTATTGGTTGGAATAAACACCGGCGTGACTTTCATGTCTTTCGCCATGGTTGAGATAACACCGCCACCGACACGAATCTTCTTACCTTCGATGTCACTGAGTGCGTGTACTGGCTCTTTAGTGATAAGTTGACCTGGTCCGTGAACGCTCAAACCCATCACCTCTACACCGCGGTGCTCGCGACCCTTCTTGAGATATTTTTCGTAGGTGCGCCAGTAGGCCATCGACATTAACTCAGAGCTGCTTCCTTCAGCAAAAGTCGGGATTTCTGGAAGTTGAGTCAGTTTGAAACGACCTGCTTTATGGCCGTGAAAAATCCAAGTGACTTCACCAATTCCGTCGGTGACGACATCGATTTGTGTATGAGGAGGGGCGAGATCGTACTCAACTTTCAAGGTAACTCGGCCTTCGGTGGCTTCTTCAATCCACTTTCCCCAAGTTGGCCAGACAACTTTGTTGATGCCGTGGTTTGGTGATCCCCAAGTGCTGACTTTGATTACTTTTTCTAGTTCCGCATGTGCCGACATAGAGCTCATTAGCAAAAGTGCTGATGTCGCTATTGAAGCGATTTTGTTTACTCGCATGACGCTAGTCCTTTTTCGTTCACGTTAGGTGGGTTGCTCACTGAGTGAGTCATAATGATTTTTAATTAATATATTAACTAAAAAGGGGTAAACACAAACCGGAATGTTAATGAAGTGTGGAAAATATACTTAATATGTTAATTAGATCAATTTCTGGAAAATAATTTGCCTGATTTGCTCATTTTCTTGCTTTAGATCGACCTGCAACCTCTAGTAAATCTCAAAAAATAGTGATCTAAGTCGTTTAAATGATGAAATTAGAATCTATCCATTTCATTTGTTAACTCTCAACGTTATTTAAATCATTGAAATAAAACGATTTAAATTTTATCGGTGCGAAATTGGACAATAGTTAATATATTAAATAAAGTATTTAACATGTTAATTAAGTTCATCGGCTAGTAGCACGGCATGCATACGCCAGAATGAGCAAGTAGCAACAACAAATGTCGGTCGATATAGAAAAAGGAATACAGAATGTTAACAAAGGAGCAGCTGCAAGAAGCGGCTGAACGGCTGTACCACGCTGAGAAACAACGTGAACAAATCTCTGCGCTAACGCTGCAGTACCCAGAAATGACGATGGATGATGCTTACCAAATTCAGAGTGAATGGGTAGGGCGCAAGGTTAGTGAAGGTGCTCAGGTCAAAGGCTATAAAATCGGCTTAACGTCTCGCGCTATGCAAATGGCGGTCAATATTGATCAGCCTGATTACGGCGTACTGCTTGACGATATGTTTTTCCCTGATGGCGCGCAAATCAAAGCGGACGATTTCCTCGACCCACGTATTGAAGTGGAACTGGCGTTTGTCCTCAAAGATAAGCTAGAAGGTGACAATGTCACTATTTTTGATGTGCTTAACGCCACGGATTACGTTGTACCTGCATTAGAGCTCATTGCCGCGCGCTGCCATCGTACCGATCCGAATACGGGTTATACGCGCAAAGTCTACGACACCATCGCAGATAACGCGGCAAATGGTGGGATCATCTTAGGCGGGCGACCAATCAAACCAACGGAGTTCGATTTACGTTGGGCAGGCGCGATGCTCTATCTCAACGGTCAAATTGAAGAGACAGGCTTGGCAGCAGGTGTACTGGGTCATCCGGCTAACGGCATTTGCTGGGTATGCAAACGCTTTGCACCACATGGTGTTTCTCTTGAGCCAGGGCAAGTGATTCTCGCGGGTTCATTTACAAGACCAGTCGCAGTCAAAGCAGGCGATACGATTCACGCTGACTTTGGTCCGCTTGGCGGCATTTCAGTGAAGTTTGTCTAGAGGTGGTTATGTTACCGATTAACCAATTTAAGCAGCAATTACATCAGTCTCAGACTCTATGGGGGCTATGGCTCGGTCTACCAGACACCAGCTGCGCAGAAATCTGCGGCAGCGCGGGTTTTGACTGGGTGTTGATTGATGGTGAACACGCTTCTTTCGACTTAACCAGCATCAAACTGCATTTACAGGCGCTTGCTCCGCATTCGGCGTCTCCGATTGTGCGTGCTGAAGAAGCCAACCCAACGTTGATCAAACGCTTATTAGATATTGGCGCGCAAACTCTGCTGTTGCCGATGATCAATACCAAGCAACAGGCAGAGCAGGCGGTACGTGCGGCTTATTACCCGCCAGTGGGTGAGCGTGGTATTGGCGCAGCGTTGGCTCGCGCGTCTCAGTGGAATCGAATCCCGAATTACTTACACCAAGCAAACGAACAAATCAGTGTGCTGCTGCAAGTCGAAACGCAGCAAGCGATCGACAATATCGAAGAGATCGCAGCGGTGGAAGGCGTCGACGGCATCTTTATCGGCCCGTCTGACTTATCCGGCTCAATGGGACATATCGGCAATCCGTCGCACCCTGAAGTGGTCGCCGCGATTGACCACGCGATTGAGGTGATTCAAGCCCACGGTAAAGCGGTCGGTATTCTGAGCTTAGACCCAGCGCAAGCGCAGCGATACGCCAAGCGTGGGGTGAAATTTATTGGCGCAGGTGTTGATACCTTGCTGCTTAGAGCTGGCGCAGAATCACTCGCGCAGTCGCTGAAACAGCCGTTATCTGAATCGAACAAACTCGTCGACAACGTTTATTAATTCGTAGAGTCAGAAACTAGAGAACACATAATGAATACACAACTACAAGGAAAAGTGGTGTGCGTGGCGCTTAATGACGCCGAGCAACTGCAATCGATGCAGGCCACCTTTGAACAAGCGCCATACAAAGCGTTACCGACTCAACCGGTACTCTACTTTAAACCCCATAACACGTGGAATCACGCTCAACAGCCGATCGCATATCCGAAAGGGGACGAACTGGTTGTCGGTGCAAGTGTCGCGCTGATTATTGGCGAACGTTGCTGCCGCGTGAACGCTCAGTCTGCATTGGATTACGTCGCAGGTATCGCTCTACTGCATGACTTTTCGCTGCCAGAAACGAGCTACTACCGCCCAGATATTAAGGGCAAGTGTCTCGACAACTCAGCGACACTAAGCCAAGCGGTTATGGTGTCTGATATTGGTGATTTATCACAACAAACAGTAACCACTTATATCAATGACAAACCAATGCAATCACTGCCGTTGTCGCGCCTTGAACGTTCAGCACAACAGTTGATTGAGTTGATTTCACACATTATGACGCTAGAAAAAGGCGATGTGATTGCGATTGGTTTTGCAGGCGAAAGAACCAAGCTCGCACCGGGTGACGTAGTGCGCTCAGCGTTAAGTGAGTCAGTAGAGTTGGAGAATCAAGTACAAGGAGAGACAGCATGAAACGCGCACGTATTGAATATTTGGGAGATGTGCTGTCCGTTACAATTGGCGATGGTGACAATGCGATAACCGCAGATGGTCGCACCATTCCAGCAGGTCAATTTACTTGGCTATCGCCGATTGAAAATCCAGGCACCATCTTTGCGCTTGGTTTGAACTACGCGGATCACGCTTCTGAACTGGCGTTTGAGCCACCAAAAGAACCGCTTGTGTTCCTCAAAGGTGCCAATACGCTGACCGCGCATCAGCAACCGTCATACCGCCCGAACGATATCGAATTCATGCACTACGAGTGTGAATTGGTCGCGGTTGTGGGTAAAGAAGCACGCAACGTTAAACGTGAAGATGCGATGGACTACATCCAAGGTTTTACCATCTGTAATGACTACGCGATTCGCGATTACCTAGAAAACTACTACCGTCCAAATCTACGTGTGAAGAGCCGTGATTCATTGTGTCCAATCGGACCTTGGATTGTTGATTGCGACGACATTGAAGACGTTAACAACCTTGCGCTCACCACTCATGTAAACGGCGAATTAACACAGCAGGGTAACACCTCAGACATGATTTTTGATGTGCCGTTTTTGATTGAATACCTCAGCAGCTTTATGACCTTAAAACCGGGTGATTTGATTGCGACCGGTACACCAAAAGGTCTTAAGGACATTCAGCCAGGCGATGTTGTGCGCTGCACCATCGAAGGCGTTGGCAGCCTTGAAAACCCAGTGTTATCGGAAGATGACTTTTACGCGCGCCGTACAGTAGAACAGTAAGGAAGTGACATGACTCAACAGCTTGAACAAAATTTAGCGACCGCGCAGCAATACCTAGCGCGATTTCGTGACAACACACTTGGCCACTTTATTAACGGCGAGTGGACGTTAGGCTCAAAAGGCGAAACCTTCGATAACCTAACCCCAACTGACAATACTTCGCTGGGTAAAGTGGTAAAAGGAACGGCCGAAGACGTAGACGCAGCGTGCCAAGCCGCGCAACAAGCGTTCCCTGCGTGGGCAGAGATGTCTGGTGCGGAGCGCAAGAAGATCCTGCACAAACTCGCAGACAAGATTGAACAACGTGCGGAAGAAATCGCCCTTGTTGAATCGATGGACTGTGGCCAGCCTTTGCGCTTTATGCGTCAGGCGGCGGTTCGCGGCGCGGCGAACTTCCGTTTCTTTGCCGATAAATCACCTGAAGCAAAAAACGGTTTGTCGCTACACCAAGATACGCACACGAACTACACCATTCGTACGCCAATTGGCCCTGTTGGTGTGATCACGCCTTGGAATACGCCATTCATGCTATCGACATGGAAGATTGCGCCAGCACTTGCGGCGGGTTGTACCGTGGTTCACAAACCTGCTGAGTTCAGCCCATTAACCGCTGCGATTTTGGCTGAGTGCGCAAAAGAAGCTGGGCTACCTGATGGCGTCTGGAACATGGTGAATGGCCGTGGTGAAGTTGCCGGTAAAACACTGACAGAACACAAAGCGATCAAAGCGGTCGCGTTTGTCGGTGAAACCGTGACAGGTTCGATGATCCAAGCGCAAGGCGCACCAACATTGAAACGCGTGCACTTTGAACTCGGTGGCAAAAACCCAGTGATCGTATTTGATGATGCGGACTTTGAACGCGCGCTCGATGCAGTCGTATTTATGATCTACAGCCTCAACGGTCAACGTTGTACGAGTTCAAGCCGTCTGCTTATCCAAAATGGCATCAAACCGAAGTTTATTGAAGCACTGAAACAGCGCGTCGAATCGCTGCAAGTCGGTCATCCGTTAGACCCAGAAACGGAAGTTGGTCCACTCGTTCACCAATCTCATTACAACAAGGTAATGAGCTACATGACAGCCGCCGAAGAAGATGGCGCAACTATCGCAGTGGGTGGACGTAAGCTGCCAGAAAAAGGCGCAGGCAACTACCTGACTCCGACGCTGTTTACTGACGCCGATAACACGATGCGAATTGCGCGTGAAGAGATCTTCGGTCCAGTACTGACGTGTATTGGTTTTGATAGTGAAGAAGAGGCGCTAGAGATTGCCAACGACACAGACTATGGCTTATCTGGCTATATTTGGACGTCCAACACCGGCCGCGCAATGCGCATGGCAACCAAAGTGGAAGCGGGCATGATTTGGGTGAACTCGGAAAACAACCGTAATCTGCCATCACCATTTGGCGGTGTGAAGATGTCTGGTATCGGTCGCGATGGTGGTGATTGGAGCTTCGATTTCTACATGGAAACCAAGAACGTTTGTATCGCTCACGACTTACACCGCGTGCCAACGCTCGGCAAATAAGCGAAGAAGAACCGAAGACCTATCTAATCTCGGGCTCTGACACGGAGCCCGAAAGGAGAACAAAGTGCCACATTTTATTATGGAGTATTCGCCAAACGTTGAAACGGATATCGATATTCCGGCTTTGATGCAGGCGATTCACCGCGAAGCGATCGACACCGGCGTGTTCCCGAAAGGCGGAATTCGTACGCGTGCAATTAAATGCGATTACTACTTGGTTGCTGACGAAGATCCGGAAAACCGCTTTATCCACCTCACAGCAAAGGTTGGTGTGGGGCGAGACATGGAAACCTTGAAAAATGCCGCCCAGCGAGTATTCGATGTGTATTGTGAGTTCTTGTCAGAAGCGTTTGAGAAGCACTACCTCAGCATTGGTTTTGAGATGGTCGAACTTCATCCGCAACTGAATTTCAAGAAGAACAATATACACCAAAAGCTGGCGCAGCAGGCTTCTCAGTAGTTGTCAGGCAATAGTGGTTTAGGAAAGAGCAGATGGATCAGCTTAGCTATGTGGTGATGACGATACTGCCCGTGTTTTTGGTTATCGGTGTTGGCTATGTTGCCTTTAAACGAGGAATCATTCCCCACAATGGCCATAAAAGCTTAGCGGCGTTTGTGTTCAATTTCGGTTTACCGGCGGCGATTTTCAGTGCGCTAAGTAGCAAACCACTTGAACAGATTTGGAACACCGATTACGTCATCGCCTATACCTTGGGTTCGTTGTTGGCGTTTGGATTGGTAGCGGCGATTGCACTGCTGAAGTTAAACAAATCCCCATCTCACGCCGTGATTTTGGGTCTGGGTGGCAGCTTTTCCAACAGTCTATTGATTGGCTTTCCAATTATCTATTTTCTGTTTGGCACTAAAGCGTTGATTCCATTTTCGCTGACGCTGGTGGTCGAAAATCTCATCATGTTGCCTTTGTTATTAACGCTGGCTGACATGGCGAACCGAGAGAGGAAAGGCAGTCTGAAGAAAACAGTTTTTGAGACAACGAAAAACTTGGCGAAGAATCCAATCGTGATTTCGATTGTGCTTGGCATGCTCTGTTCGGGACTCAATTGGCAAACTCCAGAAACGGCGGCGCGCATTATCGATATCTTGGCGAGCACGGTGACAGGCGTCGCGTTGTTCACCATTGGTGGTGGCTTGGTTGGTGTGAAGTTATCAGGCATGAAGCAAGAGATCAGCTTGGTGATGTTAGCCAAGCTGGTACTGCATCCATTGATTGTGATGCTGTGTTTAATTGGTTGGTTTGAACTTGACCCAACCATGAGTGCAGTCGCGGTGATTTTGGCCAGTATGCCTATGTTTGGCGTGTATGCCGTCATCGGACAAAGGTACAACTTGGGAGGTATGTGCGCAGCAGTACTACTACCGACCACTCTGTTAGCGATGGTGACCGTGAGTGTTATGACCACCTTCGCACTGATACTATTTCAATAAGATCAGTAGTTTGGAAGATCAAAACAATAACGAAGCATTGTGCAAGCAAAGTACTAAACAATGCACTAGGTAAAAGGAAATTAACAATGGGTAAACTCTGTATCGCGGCTAAAATTACGCACGTCCCAACCATGATCATGTCAGAGCAACCAGGCCGTTTGTTCGGTTGCCGCCAAGCCGCTATTGATGGTCATAAGGAAATTGCCAAAATGGCAAAAGAGATGGACGTAGACACTATCATCGTCTTGGACACGCACTGGTTGGTAAATGCTGGCTACCACGTCAACTCAAATGACTCGTTTTCGGGCAACTACACCAGTCACGAGTTTCCACACTTCATTCAGAATCTCGAGTATCAATACCGTGGCAATCGCGCGCTCGGTGATTTGATTGCAGATAAGGCGACGGAAAAGGGTGTGTTTACCCTTTCTCATCAAGTGGATTCACTCGATTTGGAGTACGGCACGTTAGTTCCAATGCGCTTTATGAATCAAGACAACCACTTCAATGTTGTATCTGTAGCGGCTTGGTGCACGGTTCACAGCATTGAGTCGTCTCGTATTCTTGGTGAGGCGATTCGCGAAGCCGTGGAACAGAGCGATAGCCGAGTAATGCTGCTTGCCTCTGGTTCATTGTCGCATCGAATTTGGGACAACGATGAATACGAAGCGAACAACGGAACATTTACGATTTCAAAAGAGTTCAACCGCCAAGTTGATTTACGTGTGCTTGAGCTATGGCGCAATCGCGATTACAAGACCTTCCTAGAAATGCTGCCTGACTACGCCGCGCTGTGTTCAGGTGAAGGTGGCATGCACGACACCGCAATGCTGTTTGGTGCATTAGGTTGGGACCAATACCAAGGCGAAAGCACGGTGATCACTGAGTACTTCCCAAGTTCTGGTACTGGTCAAGTTAACGTTGTGTTTGAGGTTACGGAGTAAGGCATGAACTTAAATTACCCAGAGCTGTTTCAGCAGCGCTGCTATATCGACGGTCAGTGGGTGGCTGAAAGCGGTCAAACTCAAACGGTAACCAATCCGTCAACCGGAGAAGTCATTGGTGAGATTCCGATGTTCGGCGAACAACAAGCAGAACAATCCGTCGCAGCCGCGCAAGCCGCGTTCGAGCTATGGAAAAAGACCACAGCAGATCACCGAGCGGACGTATTGCGCAGATGGTATGAGCTAATGATGGTCAATATTGACGACTTAGCGGCCATTTTAACCATGGAGCAGGGTAAGCCATTTACTGAAGCGAAAGGTGAAATCACCTACGCGGCGAGCTTTGTCCAATGGTACAGCGAAGAAGCACGCCGTGCGTATGGCGAGATCATCCCAAGCCACCGTGAAAATGGCAAAATTGTCGTGACCAAAGAGCCGATTGGCGTGGTCGCTGCGATTACACCGTGGAACTTCCCAGCGGCGATGATCACTCGTAAAGCGGCGCCGGCATTTGCGGCTGGTTGTTCAATGGTGTTAAAACCCGCGCAAGAAACGCCGTTTACCGCGTTGGCATTGGCTAAGCTAGCGGAAGATGCAGGACTGCCGAAAGGCTTGTTCAACGTGATCACTGGTGATTCACGTGCGATCGGCGGTGTGTTTACCAGCGATAAGCGCGTGCGTAAAGTCTCTTTCACCGGCTCGACCAATGTCGGAAAAATCCTGATGAACCAATCCGCTTCAACCATCAAAAAGCTAGCATTGGAGTTGGGCGGCAACGCGCCATTTATCGTGTTTGACGACGCCGATATTGATGCCGCGGTTGAAGGTGCGATGATCGCTAAGTTCCGCAATGCGGGTCAGACTTGTGTGTGTGCGAACCGTTTGTTTGTTCAAGATGCGGTGTACGACGAGTTTGCCGAGAAACTGGCCAACAGAGTGAAACAGCTCAAAGTCGGTGATGGCTTTGCTGATGGCGTAGCGATTGGTCCTTTAATTAACAGTAGTTCGGTCGCAAAAGTGCAAGAGCATGTTGATGATGCGGTTGCAAAAGGTGCAAAGGTGCTGTGTGGCGGGTTGCTTAATGATGAGCAACTGTTTGTAGCTCCGTACGTGTTAACAGACATGAGTGACGACATGCTGGTCGCTGATGATGAGACTTTCGGTCCGGTTGCGCCGCTGTTTAGGTTTAAGGATGAAGCGGAAGTGCTTGAGCGCGCGAACGATACCGAATCTGGCTTGGCGGGATACTTTTACACTCGTTCACTTGGTCGTGCATGGCGTGTCGCAGACGCGCTAGAAGTCGGTATGGTAGGGATCAACGAAGGTTTGATCTCGACAGCGGCGGCACCGTTTGGTGGGATTAAAGAGTCTGGGCTTGGGCGTGAAGGCTCTCGTCATGGTATGGACGAGTACATGGAAATGAAGTACATGTTGATGGGTGGATTGGATAACTGATCCTTCCCACATCCTCGATAATGCAAAAAGAGATAACGACCTAGTCGCTATCTCTTTTTTTGTTGAGTCGAAAGTCAGAAGCGGTTTCTCCAACCTGCTTTTTAAAAAAACGCGCAAAGTATGCTGGGTCTTGGTAACCGAGTTCGTAAGCCACTTGGGAAACAGGCATGGGTGTAAGTAATAGCAAGCGCCTCGCTTCCTGCATCACACGCTCAGCAACCAAACGTTTTGACGACAAGCCACTGATCTTGCGGCAAATGTCGTTAAGCCTTGCGGTGGTTAAACCCAACTGATCTGCATACTCTGGTAGCGTCAGATGTTGTTTGTAATTGATTTCTATCATCTGATTAAAGCGGTTAAAGAGTGCGACATCAGCGCTGCGAAACACGGTGGATACAGGTTGAGTGTTGGCGTGACGCATCACATCGATCAGTACCAGCTGCAGTAGTGCTTGATTGGCAACATCGCTCATAAACTCGGTGTTGTCTTGCTCGCTTAATAACATCTCCAATAACGACACTAGCTTAGACGGATTGTCCAAACGGGTACAAAACGGCTGCAACGCGGTTGAAGCGACGTCGTTTCGACCGATTTCAATATCAAGCAAACGCCAAACCAATGGTTGACAAGCCGTGATCACATAGCCGTTGGCGTAGTCATCAGTGACAAAAGAGTGCGGTACTGTCGGTGGAGTAAAAAACAGCGTCGTACCGCTTTCCGAGTAGTGCGCTTGGTCGAGCAATACGTGCGTTGTTCCTTCAAGAATGATATGAAGTTGATAGTAACGATCGTGATAATGGGTGGGCATGTTACGACCAAAAAACAGTGCCAGACTGTCGAGCCGTTCAATATGAAAGTCACTATCGTCATAGCGCGAATCGTAGACTTTGCCGATATCCAAGTTAGGTATTGCCACTTGTTCCATGTGTGCTGTCCTTGCTTATTATTCTTCCTTGAATACAAGCATACCAAATAATAGTTAATATGTTATCTATATCTACGAAAAGTACAAGTAAACATAGGTAACATCCATTTAACATCACATCGAGTGTGGCAATAATGAACCCACATCCCAATGAGAACTACAACAGGGTTTACGTCAAAAGGAATCGATGATGAAACAGCACAATCCTCTACTTGAAAAGTTAAACGCTATCTTGCCAACCATTGCGAAGAACGCACAACAGGCTGAACAGGACCGCACTCCACCGGAAGAAAACATCCGTCTACTACGCGAAATCGGCTTTTTCCGTGCGTTCCAACCTAAAGCTTACGGTGGTTTGGAAATCTCTCTCCCTGAATTTACTGATTGCGTGGCAGCGCTGGCTGGTGCGTGTGGCGGTACAGCATGGGGTGCGAGTTTGTTAGCGACTCACAGCCACCAAATGGCGATGTTTTCTAAGCAAGCTCAAGAAGAGTTCTGGGGCAGCAACCCAGAAGCAACCGCGAGTTCAAGCATTGCGCCATTTGGTAAGATTGAAGAAACCGAAGGTGGTGTAATCATCAACGGTGACATGCGCTGGAGTAGTGGCTGTGATCATGCAGATTGGGCGATTTTAGGCTTCAACCGTTTTGATGAAGCGGGTAACAAAATCTACTGTTTCGGTGTTGTTCCACGCCACGAATATAAGATTGTTGATGACTGGTATGCCGCGGGCATGAAATCAAGCGGTACGAAAACGCTCGTATTGGACAATGTGTTTATCCCTGAGCACCGAATCGAAACAGCAAAAGGTATGATGGAAGGCCACTCAGCTGGTTTCGACTTGTACCCAGACAGTGACATCTTCTACACGCCTTACCGTCCTTACTTCGCTTGTGGCTTCGCTGCTATCAGCTTAGGTATCGCTGAGCGTATGTTGGTCGTTTTTGCCGAGAAGCAGAAAAACCGCGTCCGTGCTTACACTGGTGCCAATGTTGGTGTCGCAACACCTGCGCTAATGCGTCTGGCTGAATCGACTCATCAAGTTGCGGCAGCACGCGCACTGCTTGAGAAAACATGGAACGATCACAAAGAACACGGTGAACGTAAAGAATACCCAGACGCTGAGACGCTCACTTACTGGCGTACTAACCAAGCTTACGCTGTGAAAATGTGTATCGCTGCAGTAGACCGTTTATTTGAAGCGATGGGCGGTATGGCATGGTTTAGCGATAATGAAGGCCAACGCTTGTTCCGTGATTCGCACATGACGGGCGCCCACGCCTACACGGATTACGATGTTTGTGCACAGATTCTAGGCCGACAATTAATGGGACTAGAACCTGATCCAACAATGGTTTGATAGACTAGCAACCAGTTAGTTTCTTTGCATGCCGACACAGCCGCGAGGTTGCGTCGGTTTTTTTGCGTCTATTGCTTTGGTTATATCCAAACCATCAAACGACGGAGCTGTCTCGAATAAACCGACTAACTAGCAATCTTTAAGCTCAACGTAGTAGCATAGAATCGCAACGCACATAGAGAGTATTAGCCAGCATAAGACTGAATGACACAAGGAAGAAATATGTACGCAGTGATTTTTAAAGCGAAAACGGGCAAGCAAGATGCTCGGTATTCAGAGATGGTTAAGGTGATGCGAGACTTAGCGTTTGAGCGTTACAACTGCCAGGACTTCATCGCGGTTACGGAAGGAGAGCAAGAGATCGCCATTTCCTATTGGGAAAGTGAAGAGGATATCCGCCAGTGGCACAAAAACTCTCAACACGCGGTAGCACAGCAGCTAGGGCGTGACAAGTGGTATCAATCTTACGTGGTTGAAGTCGTGAAAGTTGAAAGGCGATACGCGTTTGGCGAGTAAGTTTTCAGGTAAATTGGCTTAATCAAGCCGCTTTCTTAACATGACCGAAAGGATACCGTCATGATCAGTCATATCGACCATATTGTTCTTACCGTCTCAGACATTGAGCAGTCTGTGGGATTTTATAAACGTGTACTTCTCATGCAAGAGGTCACTTTTGCCAATGGCCGAAAGGCAATCAAGTTCGGCAATCAGAAGATCAACCTTCAGCTATTGGACCAAGAACCTCGTAACAGAGCGTGTGTTGGGGCAGGCGATTTATGTCTAATTACCCAATGGCCGCTTACAGATGTTGTCCAACACCTCAAAGCAGAAAATGTCCAAATCATTGAAGGGCCAGTACAAAAATCTGGTGCGATGGGGGCAATTCAATCTGTTTACTTTCTCGACCCAGACAGCAACTTAATCGAAGTCAGTGTTTACCAGTGATCTGTGTGCCGAGTAAGCAGTAGATGAGCGAGAAATAACTGAATTTAAACGTGCTCATTTCTTAGACAATAAATCCGTTGACAAGCCTCAATTCATATATGAGGATGATTGCATGAAAGCGAATAATCCACATCATCAATCTCGAATTATCATCATTCTATAAGAATGGTGGGATTGCTGATGCGCTGAATTTTCTAACCCACCCAATTGAGGTGGGTTTTCTTTTTTCTGCCTCTGGGATCTTTGATGGTTTATGGAGGTTTAAATGAAAAGAGTTGCGGTTTTCGGTAAACCCGGTAGTGGCAAATCCACCTTGAGTAAAGCTTTGGCCGTTGAGTCGGGAATCCCTTTGTACCAGTTAGATTCGATTGCCTATCATCCAAATGGCGAGGCGGTCGAGCGAGACGAGTTTGAGGCTGCTCATAACGACATATTGTCGGAACAGAGTTGGATAATTGATGGCTTTGGACCGATAGGCTCTTTTTATCAGCGCTTAGAGGTTGCTGATACGCTGGTCTACATCGATTTGCCCTATATCACCAGCTACTGGCTAGTAACGAAACGGTTACTGCAAGCGGCAAAAGTTAAACCGCAAGGGTGGCCTGATGGTAGCTCCGCTTTGAAAGGAACGTGGCAAAGCTACAAAACCCTGAGGTTATGCCCAAAGTTTTGGAATCAAGATTTCACTAATAAGCTGGAAGCAATGACGCCCGATAAAACGGTGTATGTGATTCGTTCACTTTCTGAGTTAAACCATTTTGTATCCCAGCATATAAGCAAGCTTGAAGTTTAACGTCACTACGTAAGGAGAACGGCGTGAAGTGTTTAGTTGTAGTTTCCCATCCACTAAAGGACAGTTTGTGCCATTATCTGGCATCTCAAACGGTCGAACACCTTGAGTCAAAAGGCTATCAGATCACGCTAGTGGATCTGTACGAGAATGGTTTTACTCCCGCTTTAACTGAGCAAGAACGACAGAGTTACTACCAATCGACGTTCGATACTACTCAACTCGCTCAAGAGATCGAGCAGTTAAAGCAAACTGAGTCGTTGGTGCTGATTTTCCCAACATGGTGGTTTGGCTTTCCTGCGATTTTGAAAGGGTGGTTTGACCGAGTTTGGGCGCCCGGACATACCTACAACCACGCATCGGATCTCGGTCCCATTACGCCCCGTTTAGACAAGCTCAAAGAAGTGAAAGTTGTCACCACGCTTGGCTCACCTTGGTGGGTTGATAAGTTTGTGCTTAGGCAACCAGTAAAACGAGTGTTGAAAATTGCAATTTTAGGTGCATGTGTGAAACGTTGTCACTTCGACATGCTATCGATGTACAAAAGTGAAAATGCCAGCAAGGCACAAGTGGATGCGTTTGTACAAAAAATTAAGGCTAAGTTTTAGTCTCCAACAGACAAGTAATAGTACCCGTTGGGCAATGGATAATGAGAAAGCAATAATGAAGAGACTAAGGTCGAATCGGCTCGCAACTCGCAGTATCATACGGAACACATTTAGTCTAAAAAGTAGTGAGTTATGTCTTTTCCTCCATGTCCAAATTGTCAGTCAGAATTTGTTTATCAGGATCAAAACAACTTAGTGTGCCCAGAGTGCGCTCATGAATGGAATCCAGAAGAAGTCGCCGCAAATGAGTTATTCAATGTGAAAGATGCGAACGGCACACTGTTATCTGAAGGTGACAAGGTAACGTTAGCTAAAGACCTAAAAGTAAAAGGCAGTTCTTTGGTGCTCAAGATAGGCACTAAAGCAGTCATTCGACGTATCGTTGAAGGCAAAGACCATCAGCTGGACTGCAAAGTCGACGGCGCAGGTGAAATGATGGTTACGGCTCAATTTGTCAAAAAAGCTTAACCTCAATATCGTCCCTTATTATAGGCGCAATGGTTGCTCTTAACTATTGCGTCTTTCTTTCCAACAGATTGTATTCGCAAGGAAGTAAACCATGGTTGAAAGGATCAACTACAATGCTCTACCGAAAATTGCTGGGCCTTATGTTCACGCAACTAAGCATGACAGAATCTTGTATGTTTCGGGTTTAACTGCGTTTGGTACTCCCGCTCAATCGGAAGGACTACCAGAGCAATGCGCGCAAATTCTGTCGCAAATATCATCGATTCTAGAGTTTGAACAACGCAGAAAGCAGGACATCATCAAGCTCACCATCTTCGTAAGAGACATCACTTTGCTTACCACTATTCGTGAGCAACTGTTTGAGTACTATGAAGGCTTTTTACCTGCTTGCTCATTGGTAGAAGTCTCTAAGTTAATTCATCCTGACTTGTTGATTGAGATAGAAACGATAGTCGCACTTGACGACTAAATCTAACTCATTGATTTAATAGCGGCTTAATTGGGCATTTGAGTATATGAGGAGACCAAAATGGAAGAGGTATTCTCGTCATCGTTAAAGACACTCAGAGTTGCGCTTCAAACGATTCTGCAACTTACTTTGCTAGAATCTGTATGTTACTACTTGGGCTTTGCCGTGCTTAAAATTGGCTCATTCGGACGTTTACCATCGAAAGCCTACGTAGAGTCTAAGCGTCATCACGTTAGCTATGTCGGGTTATTTAGCATCCTATTTAGTTTGTTGATTGTCGCAGTAGTGAATGGTGTGCAACGCTAAATTAGAATATGGTTAGTGTAGCTATCCAATAGGCTGCAAGGAGGCAAGATGAACATTGGAATCTACGTTTATGATCAGGCAGAAGTGCTCGATTTCTCTGGTCCATTCGAAGTTTTTAGTACCGCAAAACGTTTAGGTGACGAAAGTTGGCATGTGTTTTTCGTTTCACAAAGCGGAGAACCAGTCATTGCGCGTGGCGGATTCAGGTTGTTGCCTGATTATTCGATTCAGAGTCATCCTGAAATCGATATACTGGTTGTTGTCGGTGGTGTACATACTAGCGAAATGAGCAAGCCGGATGTGTTGGATTGGATAAAGTCGGTAGACCAGCGAGCACAAGTTGTGGCCTCCGTTTGTACTGGTGCGTTTCTATTGGCTAACGCTGGCCTCCTAAAAGGACTATCAGTCACTACTCATTGGGAAGATACCGCAGATTTAAAAGCGCGATTTGCAGATTTAACGGTGGTAGACAACAAGCGCTGGGTGCAATCGGGTAAGTACATTACTTCTGGTGGTATTTCAGCAGGAATCGACATGAGTTTACATCTGGTCTCGCAATTAACCACTAAGGTTTCTGCCGAGAAAGTGGCTCATCAAATGGAATATAACTGGCAGAAAAACGTTAAGTAAGCCACTCGTTGTGTTTATAGCTAAAGAGATAGCCTCATCCTTGAGGCTATTTTGCGTTATAGAGCGCGGATCTGACGAATCTCGTCGCTTGTGATACCTAGTGATTCAAGGAACTTTTGATGTTCTTGCGGTTCGAGCTCCTCAAATTTTTGGTGCCACTTGACCATGTCGTTTTCACTAAAGCCAGCGGCTACCATGATTTGTACCATTTAGTAGTTTGCAATTGGGTAGGCTGGTGAACTGGATCAGTACAGAAACAAAAAGAGAGGTAAGTTGGATTACCTCTCTGCTGGTTACTTTATGTGAGGTCATGCGGTCGTCTATTGAGGTTTAGCGCCTCTCATTGAACCGCGGTGCATGGTAAACTCATCAACGTCGACAAATCCATCTTGGTCTGCGTCAATGCGTTCAAACATTCCTTCACTGTAAGCCGAGTTTTTCATCAATCGGCCTTCTTCTTTACGTTGTTCCTGTCTCTGCGTTTGAAAAGTTTCAAACTCCTCTTTCGAGATTAAGCTATCTTGGTTGGTATCAATATCTTCAAACACTGGTGCTTGAGACATCCCCTTGCCCATACCCATTTGGTTGTTACCCTTGCCAGCCGCATAGACAGAAAGGGAAACGGACAGGCAACCTAATAGTACAGAAACGATATAACGATTCATGACATTCTCCTTTGCCAGTAAGCCGTCCCAAGTATAGAACTCGTTAACCTTAATTTTTGTGAGGTTATACAGATTTATAAGGAAAGAACTTTGTTGGCACGATTGAAGAACAATTGGCCAAGCTGATTATTGAGGATTATTGCAATCGATCAGCAGAGTTCAGTATGAGGAACGGGTTTATCTGCTGATCGAGAGATAGGACGTTAGACAGCTTCTCCCGCTTCGTCTTCTTCGACGATGTCGGTTTCAGTGCTTGCTTGCGTTAACCAAAGTTGCATAGCTGGGCTCTGAAGTAATCGCTGCTGATACGTTCTCGCCTTATCTGACAATTTGATGCCATAGGTTTCAAAACGCAAAGCGACGGGCGCATACATGGCATCAGCAATCGACCAATCACCAAACAAGAAGCCCTCTGGATATTCAGCCATTTGTTGTGACCAAAGCTGATCGATTCGAGCGACATCTTTGAGAGCGCCTGCGCTTAAATGTACTTTGCGCTTGGCGCGGCAGTTCATTGGCATTTCGTTGCGTAGGTGGCAAAATCCGGCGTGCATCTCGGAGGCGATAGCGCGTGCTTTGGCTCTTTCACTAGCAGAAGTTGGCCAAGCTTTACCGTCTAAACACGCTTCGTTGACGTATTCGAGTATGGCTAATGATTCCCATACAATAACGTCACCGTCAACCAAAACGGGCACCTTGGCCGTCGGCGTGATCTTTTCTAGAGTGCGGTAAAACTCGTTGGTGAATAACGTCAGTTTGATGACTTCTGCGTCAAGTTCGTACTGCGCAAGTATCAGCCATGCGCGTAATGACCAACTGGAGTAGTTTTGGTTTGCGATATAAAGTTGCATGTTACTTCCTTGTCTGTTGTTTAATTGATTCTAGACTAAGGGATTGTTTTCTTTCGAACTAACGGATAGTTTCAATGGAATACATTGAAAAAATTGATGGATAGGCATAGTCAATATGGATATAGATGCGCTAAGGAGTTTCCTCGCTTTTGTTGAAACGGGCAGTTTTACGCGTGCAGCAAAACAGATTAGTCGTACTCAATCGGCTTTCAGTGCACAGATGCGCAAGCTTGAGGATGAACTAAGTGTGAGTTTGTTTGAGAAGCAAGGGCGCAATTTAGTATTGAGCGAAGCAGGACTCGCATTGCGTACTCATGCAGAAGAGTTGATCAATCTACACAACAAAGCCTTAAAGCAGGTCAAGCGTTATGAAAACAAGCGCCCGCTTAGACTTGGGTGTCCTGAAGACTATAACGAGAGTATTCTACCTAAAGTCATCCAAGTTCTTACTGAGGCTGAGCCTACCTGTTCAATACATGTCTACAGCCAACCTAGCGTCATGCTTCGCAACTGGCTAGATGAGGGAAAAATTGATGCAGCCATTCTCACTAGAGCGCCCAACAGTGAAGAAGGGCATTGGCTAGCCAGCGACCAAGGCGTATGGATCGCCAATCAAGACTTTGATGTTGAACTCTCTAAACCGATACCACTGGCACTGTTTCAGACCGATTGTAAGTATCATGCTGCCGCTTTGGATGGACTGATTAAAAATGGTCAAAGTTACCAATTGCTCGCGTGTTGCGATACTGCTTCGGCGCAAAGAGCAATCGTACGCAGTGGTATGGCGATTGGGGCGATGGGTAAGCTCAGTGTCACTAGTGATTTGAGAATACTGGCGAATATGCCTCCGTTACCCTCGGTAGATATTGTCTTGGTTTCAGGACCAGAAACACATCCGTTACTTGATAACGACTGCCTTAAGTCACTTCTTAGCGCAATAACTCCGGTCTGATGGGGGAAGTTTTTTTTTCTCCTTGGCTTACGACTTTGTTCATACTTTTCGTGTGTACATATTGTTAAGAAATGATTCTCAATATGGAAAAATAACACATAAGGAAATACTTTAATATAAATATATTATCAATTGAATTTGTTGTGTTGATAATAAACAATAACTTATGAAACTCTCCTTAATTTTTTATAATAACTGTCGAGTTAAACTTAAGTATTAGCTTTTATAAAAACCATTCTAATATAGTGGATATATTTTGTCTCAATTTGTAGACTGGTATTAATAATAATTTTATCTTTATAAAACAGCATGTTTACCTATCATTTTTTTACGCCTCTTATCCATTTTTGTCGATTTTTTTACTTCTTGTTATTTCTTGTTTTGGTTTTAATGTTATGAATTATAAGTATTTTTCTCTTAACTATTAATGTGTGTTCGGCATGATTCTATTGGCCATAACAGCTATTTTAAAAAATGCAAATTAATTACTTTTTATAAAGTTTTCCTTAATTTGCATAAAGATTTTTGTTTGCTAATTTCTTGGTATGAGCGAGACGTTTTATTAAAAGAAAAATTTAAATAATAAATTAAGTTCATATTATATCAAAGGAGTGAGTATGCGCGTTAGTATTTTTGGAATGGGCTATGTGGGTACTGTATGTACGGCCTGTTTAGCTAATCGTGGGCACCAAGTTATTGGTGTGGATGTCGTTCAAGAAAAAGTAGACATGATCAATCAAGGGCAATCTCCACTTGTTGAGCCCGGTTTGGAAGAGCTACTCGTTAAGGGATTAAATAATAGCAAAATATCAGCAACTACTAGCGCAATTGAAGCGGTGATGGAAACCGAAATCTCGTTCATATCAGTACCAACGCCTTCAAAACCGAATGGCGACCTCAACCTCGAATACGTGAATATTGTTTGTAAACAAATCGCTGAGGCGATCAAACTCAAAGGTACGCATCATACCGTGGTCATTCGCAGTACGGTATTACCGGGTTCAGTGATGGGTGAGATTCGTGCGATATTGGAAGAAGCCAGTGGACTCGAAGCGGGTGTTGGGTTTGGCCTTGCGGTTAACCCAGAGTTTCTGCGCGAAGGTACCGCTCTTTATGATTATGACCATCCGCCAATGACGGTGATGGGTTGTCTGGATAAAACGTCTGCGGAGCAACTTACCGAGCTATATAGCGATATTGACGCGCCGCTGTTTGTCGAAACTATCGAAACCGCTGAGATGATCAAATACACCTGTAACGTGTGGCACGCTGTCAAAGTAGCGTTTGCCAACGAAATTGGCAGCATTGCTAAAGCATCAGGTGTGGATGGTCGTAAAGTGATGGAAATCTTCTGCGCGGACAAGAAACTCAACATCTCACCTTATTACATGAAGCCAGGTTTTGCTTTTGGTGGTTCTTGTTTGCCAAAAGATGTGCGCGCGTTGTCATTCAGAGCATCGCAGTTGGACGTGAAACACCCGTTGCTAACGTCAATCATGGAAAGTAACGAATGCCATGTAAACAATGCGTTCAATATCATTGAGCAAACTGGCAAACGCAAAGTCGCGTTGTATGGATTGTCGTTCAAACCGGATACCGACGATTTGCGTGAGTCACCTCAAGTGAAATTGGCGGAAATGTTGCTCGGTAAGGGCTATCAACTGCGTATCTACGATGAGAACGTCAGTTATGCAAGAGTCCACGGTGCGAACAAAGATTACATCGAACACAAGATCCCGCATCTTTCTTCCTTACTACAGGAGAATAAAGAAGATGTGCTGGTGGATTCTGAGCTGATCATACTAGCGAACGGCTGTAAATCCTTTGACACTTTGCTAGACCAGATCTCGGACGAGCAAGTCTTGATAGATATCACCGGCTTTATGAAAGAAAAATCTCTGGGTAACAAGCAGGGTATCTGTTGGTAGTAGCGCTATGTGGTGGCTTGCCTCGTTTCTAAAAGAAGTAACTGGTTGGATTTTTTTGTTGACCGCGATTGGTGGTTTGGCTCTTCTTGTGCCGCCAACCGTGTTCCAGCTAGACCATCCGGATTACATCTTATTGATCGGTGGATTGAGTATCTGGCGTTACGGGGTGGTGATCCTTCACTTTGTCCGCGGTGTGCTGTTTCTATACGTGGTATTTCCAATCCACAGGAAGCGAGCTCTTAGGGCGCTTGAGTATCAGGCGCCTTCACACATTTATCTGATGGTGACCAGCTTTCGTATCGATGCGCTTACCACCGCTAAAGTCTACAAATCGATTATTGAAGAAGCGATGTGTTGTGGGTATCCAACGACGGTGGTTGCCTCGATTGTGGAAGAAAGCGACGAGTTGATCTTTAGAGCGCTATGGCAAGAGCTTCAACCGGATGAAAGTATCAAACTGCGTATCGTTAGGATTGCAGGTACTGGCAAGCGTGATGGCTTGGCGCATGGCTTTCGTACCATCGCGAGAGACACGCCTGACAGCACGGCGTTAGTGGCGGTCATTGATGGCGACACTGTACTTGAAAAGGACGTAGTAAAGAACTGCGTTCCCTATTTTTCGCTGTATAGAAATATCGGAGCGCTGACAACCAACGAGTTTTGCGAAGTGCTGGGAAACTATTGGATGAGCCAGTGGCACAAAGTACGTTTTGCTCAACGTCACCTCAATATGTGTTCTATGGCGTTATCAAAAAGAGTGTTGACGCTCACTGGCCGTATGTCGATGTTTCGTGCTGAAGTGGTCACCCAACCAGAGTTTATTGAAGATGTGGAAAGTGACAATCTAGACCATTGGCGTTTGGGCAAATTTCGCTTTTTAACTGGTGATGATAAATCCAGTTGGTTTTCTTTGATGAGACAAGGGTGGGATACCTATTACGTTCCAGACGCATTGATCAACACCGTAGAGCACCCGCCAGACAAGCGCTTCTTTCGCGCCACAAGGCAGTTAATGTTTAGATGGTATGGTAACTCACTGCGACAAAACTCTCGGGCAACCAAGCTGGGTTTGAAACGCTTAGGACCGATGACGTATTACGTATTGTGGGATCAGCGCATCTCGATGTGGACCAGTATTCTCGGTTTGTCTGCATCCATTGTTGCGGCTGCGAAGTACTCGCCAATTTATCTGGTTATCTATTTTCTGTGGATTTCGATAACGCGAACGGTAGTCACCGTTATGTTGCTTGTCTCAGGGCATAGAATCAGCCCAGCTTTTCCTTTGATGCTGTATTTCAATCAGATAGTCGGGTCTATATTGAAGATATACGTGGTTTACCGCTTGGATAGGCAGTCTTGGACGAGGCAAAAAACCAAACTCGAAGCCCATGACGGCTCGTTCCAAGTCAAGTTCAACAAGGTATCCACTTACATTATGACTTTTTCAGCGGTTTCAATATTTACTGCAGTGTTATTGCATATCGTCTAGGAAAGGGTGAAAAAGTAGGGGTTGGTTATGTCAACGGCAAAAGTGAATTTAGTCCATGAAACCGAAGCGCAGCGCCGACATGCGCGGGTTAAACTGCCGGCGAAATTGGTGGTGAAGAACCAAGATGGCGCGCAGCTCCTACTTAGCGTGCTCGATGTGTCAGCGAGCGGGTTTTCGATTGAAGCATCCAGCGGTCAGCTCGCTACAGACCGCGTATACAAAGGCGAGCTGTTGGTGAAGATCAATTCGATTGAGCTGAGATTGCCGCTTGAGTTTATTGTTAAATACTTCAATAACGAGAGCAAAAAGGCAGGTTGTGAATTTAGCTCATTAGACCAAGAGAAAGCGTCGCTACTGCGTATGTTAATCAGTAAGTTTTTGGCGGGCGACTTGACCACCAGTGCTGACGTATTGGCGACGTTAAGTCGCGATAATTTCGTCAAAGAGCGCAAGCAGAATGGTTCAGGTGCTTTGTCTGGGTTAAAAAAACTAAAAGCATTGGTATTGACGGCCTGTGTGGCTTGCATTGGTTTGCTGGCATTTAGTTACGTCGCTTTGAACCTTTACCAACACTATTTTGTGGTCAAATCTGTTTCAGCGATGATTGATATCGATAAAGAACCAGTACTTTCTCCCACCAATGGATATTACGAACTGTTAGTAGACGTAGCACAACCAGTCGAAAGGGGGATTCCTTTGGCGGTGATTACCTCATCCGTTTATGAGGTTATGAGCACTATCAATAAAGCTGATTTTACCAGCGAGCAACTGAAAGATATCTTGCCACCTGAGTTAAACAGCTTAGTCAAAAGCCCGTGTAACTGCCGTATTGTGACTTCACTTAAGAGTGACCGTGAATTCGCAAAACAGGGCGATTTACTTTTTCAAGTGGCGGCGCTAGATGCTCAGCCGTATGTGACGGCCTATTTCAGTTTTAAAGATGCTGAACACATCACTCAAAACTCGATCGTGCACATTACTATTCCCGGCGATAAAAGTCGCTATACCGGTTTGATAACCAACGTGGTGGTCTCTGATAACGACAAACGACCGGATTCCATCATCGCAACGATTGTGCCGCAGCAGCCACTCGGTATTGGTAGCATTGCGCGCCCGGTTAATGTCTCAATCGGTGAGTTTTTTAGTTACAGCGATGTAGATTTCAGCGCTATCGCTAAAGAGTTTGGAACAACCATCGAGTAGGTGCCAGCTATGAAGCGACTGGGAGTCATATTCTTTGTGTTACTCGCTGTTGGGTGCCAATCCACTCAAGATGTTGAGTTTGCGCGCCTGTTTGAACAGCAGCAGCGTAGTGAACAAGCCGAGCAGAGTTTGGTAGCGATGAGTGATGCTGGGTATTTGAAAGCAACCGCTTTTTTAGCGCGCCTCTACACCAACAGTGAAGACCTAAAAAAACAGCAGCTTGCACGCCAGTATTATCAACAACTTGACCAAGACACGTCTAACGCAGACTACGCGCGTCAGTACGTTAAATGGATTGCCGACGTGAGTCGTAAGCATCCGAGTTACATCCAGTCCGCTTATAGCGCCTTATGGAGTCGACAAACGTTGCATCTGGATGTAGCGGACGAGTTGGTCAAATTCTATGGATGGCATCCACAGCAATACGATATGAGTTCGCTAGAACGCTTTTATGACGATTGGAAAACCAGTTGGAAGAAAGAAGAGCGGCAAGATGCGCTGATGTATCTGAATCTAGTCGCTGATCCAAGTGTTTACACAGCAGATATCGATTTGCTCTGTGCTAAGCGAGGCTCGCAAGAAGACACCAGCGACCGAGCAACCTGCCATCAGCTTTATCTCAAGTTAGCCAAGCAAGCCCAGAACATTAATGCGATAGATGAGCGTATTGAACAAATTACTGCAGATTACCAACGTGGCTTTATCACCGAAGACGGGGTTGCCCGGTGCAGTCGTACACTGATGGATTATAGCTATGGTGGCAGCTATTTGGCGAAAGGGATGCGGCTAGCGGGTGTTGGTGTCAGCTCAGACAAACTGTTTTTGTTTGCGGCGCGCTATGAAATGAAAGAAGAAGTATTGATGTCAGAGCAAGAACTGATTTCCGGTTTAACCGCGCGTGCGGCTGAAGGAAACCAAGAAGCGACTTTGATGCTAGGGCTGTTGTATATGAGGGGCGATCGAGTACCAGAGGACCCAGAACGCGCAGAAAGCTACCTTAAGCTAGTGCTCGAAGACCCGCGCGCACAGCACAATTTGGGCCTGCTTTACCTGTCAGCCAAGCTCGGCGAAGAGAAAATGCAAGATGGCATAGACCTGCTGTTAGAGTCGGCTCGTGGTGGTGATGGCCAAAGTTACATTGAGTTGGCAAAAGCGTTTTATGACACCGCGGGCATCACGCCCAACTACAGCTACGTTTGGATTTTCTCCAATATGGCATTGGAATTTGCGGAGTTTAAGGATCAACAACAACGAGAGACTATAGAAAGCTGGATAAACGAATCAGACCTACAACGAGCAAAAGCCATTTCTGAGCGACTGTTAGAAATCGAAAGACGCGAAGTCCGATGGAGTTTGGCGCTGATGTAAGCGCTGACGAGGTGAGCGATGAATAAAGAAACCACAATCAGCCAAGTCCACTCAAGACGATATGTATGTCATAGAGTCATGAGTGCTCTGCGCATGCTGTTATTCATCTTCTTACTTGCTCCAAGTTATGTGTTGTCTAGTGACATGACGTTGGAAATGGTCACTCGTGAAGCCCCTCAGCAACGTAGTGATCTAAGCCTACCTGATATGTCCGTTTACAGCGCGGCAGGTATCCATCAACAAGTTGTCTTAGCGCGGACAAAACCCAAAGCCAAAATCACTCGTGCCAACTTGTTAGGTCAAGTGGAAGTACGCTGGCTCTACGCTGGCGAGAATTTTTGGCAGTTTGCGCAAATGCAAAACAGCATCCCTAAAAGTATTACCATCGCGGACGGCACTGCGGAGTTGGAAGATTTGCACACAGCGTTTCCGCGTCATGTGGTGAAACAGACAGATTCAATATATCTATCTAAGTTGCCAATCGTGGTAAGCATTGGTGCAGCGTTAATTATTGATGGAAAAACGCTGAAATTATCAGAAGAAAAAGGTGCGTTTATTTCAAATGGTGGTGCGCTCTACATTACTCAGTCAAACGTCTTAGGATGGAGAGAACAACAGGGTACTGCCGCGACATACCAATCTGCCAAGGCATACCGCCCATTTGTTATCAGTTGGGGGGGAAGCAAGCTATACATAGCTGAGTCCAAACTCTCCAACCTAGGTTATTCTGAATCCAAAAGTTTCGGTGTCACTTTAACCAGCTATAAAGTGGAGCCTAACGACAAGTTATTTCAGCGCAAAGACTTTGACTTCAATAAACTGGGCAGCAGCTGGATTGTTGACTCTACATTTGAAGATGACTACTACGGTTTTTATTGTGATAAAGCGAGCCAAGTTGTGCTACAAAATAACCACTATAAAGACAATATTGTTAATGGTCTCGCCCCGCAAAACGTGGCAGAGCGTCTGATCGTTGCCAATAATGACGTGATGGGAACCAAAGAAAAGCACGGTATTGTTATATCCAATAAACACAGCAAAAGCTTTGTGTTTAATAACGCCAGCCATGAAAACAGCCGCTCCGGAATTGCGTTAGATAACCAGTCTGAAAACAATTATCTCTACAATAATATGGTGTACAAAAATGGTGGTGACGGCATTACGGTGTATGAGTCTAACTCTAATGAGATCGCCAACAATAAAGTGTATGGCAACGACTCGCACGGCATTAGAGTGCGCAATAGCGAGCAAATCTCTTTGGTCGATAATTACATCCTGTCGAACAACAAATATGGTGTTTTTTTTGATACAGAGCCGTTAGCAAGCTTACCAAGCGATGGTGACTCATTAGACGTTACAAGCCAAAGCAAGTCCTCTGGATACGTGCATGGGGGGGTGATTGCTAACAACCACACTGGCTCCGTGTACTCGAAAAGTAGCGAGTTCATCTCTCTGTTTGACTTAAAATTAGAAGGCAACGGCGCCAGTGCTCTGCGACTCGGCTTTGGTGGTGACATTGAAGACTTTCACAATCAAATCGTTAAAGCAATGTTAGTGGAGAAGCTGGCTGTGTCGTTGAGCAAAGTCAGTACGGCTAGACAAGGAGCACAATGATATGCGTGGAATGTTAGTGTCGCTCGCTTTGTCTATCATGTCTGCTGGCGCGTCAGCTTTAGAGGAGCAACCGTACCAAATTGAACCTGTCGCGACGTTGTGTAAAGCCGCCAAAGATCCAGCGAATTATCGAACTTCGGAACTTAGTTCGTTCAAATATTTAGTCGCGGGCAGTCATGGTTGGGTGTATCGCTCCAAGACGGATTTTCTTGAAGATTTCAGACATACCAGACGCTATCGAGGCTTGGCGCGTTTTAACGATGCGTTAAGCCGCCGTGGTATTACACTAGTTGTGATGTACTATCCAACTAGAGGTCTTATCAATTCGAGCGATGCTAAGGATAGCGATTTCAACGCTGAAGCCGCCAAATATTCCTATCTGGCGAAGTTGAAAAAACTACGAGAAGTAGGGGTGATTACTCCCCATTTCGAAGACTTGTTGGACGCGTCGAACGCTGAGCGTCCGCTTTATTTCAAACGCGACATTCACTGGACGCCAGATGGCTCAAGAGCGGTCGCATTTGAGGTGGCAAAGGCAATTAGAAACTCTTTTAGCTTAGATCCAAGTCTTCATTCTGAAGTGGTGATTACCAAGCATGGTCGTTATTCGGGAACCAACAGTATTGCGGGGGCGATTAAACAACTTTGTAAGCAGCAGTACGCACCGGAATACGTGCAAGGCTATGGCTATGAAGCGCTATCTAATGATACGGGCGACAAATCGGCTCAAGTGGTGTTAGTTGGCGGTGGATTTACCGCTTTACCGGATTTGAACTTTATCGGCTTTCTAAAGAATGAACTCAACGCCCCTGTCGAAGATTTCACTCAAGTGAGTGGCGGATTATTGGGGGGGTGGTCTGCGTATTTAAAAAGCGAAGCAATGACTGATTCAACGCCCAAAGTGATCGTGTGGGAAGTGCCGCCTTATTATCCACTCGATGACGATAAAACGTTTGCTCAGCTAACGCCCATGCTGGATGGCGGTTGCAGTAATAAACGAACCGTTGCGCGCACTACATTTAACCAGTACGACTACAACACAGGGAGCATCTCGGCATATCTTGGTAATAGTGTGGAATCCAAGTCATTGCGAAGTTTGATTCTAGAGCTTAGCATTGCTGACCCCGAGGTTGATGAGATCAGGTTTAAGGCATGGTATTCAGACGGGCAAGTGCGCAGATCATCACTACAACACAGTCAAAGCCTCAACGGTAGCAGTCAGTTCATCTTCGAACTTTCTGGAAATTTACTCTCTCCCTCGGGGCATTTGATTGCATTGGAGCTCACACAAGTGAATGGTCAATCTGCGGCTCGTTTTAAGCGCGCGCATCGTCAGGCTCAGATGTCGATCAAAGTTTGTTCGAGAGGTCGTTAGCGTGTATCGCGTTGTTTTAGCCGTGCTGCTGCTGGGCGTGTGTCTATCTGGTCATGCTAATGTTGCGATACCTAAAGGGTACCAACAGGTTCAAGACTCCTTGAGTTATACCCAAACAAGACAAGAGCCTTGCGAGTATCCCAAACCTTATACCGAAGAATTGGCGTTTGCTAGCCGTTATCAAGGCAGTGATAAAGCGCGTGATACGGTAAATAAACAAGCAGAGAAAGCGTATAAAGAAAGTACTAAAGCGACTCGAGATTTACAATTATTTATCGCAAAGAAAACTGATGATATTTTAATTAGAGGTAATATTCTAGTTGGAACTGATTGCATTATAAATGCGTTAATGGATTGGAAGAATAACAGCAGCTTACTAGATGACACTGAAAATAAAACAGGCATCGCAGTGCGAAAATGGACATTGTCTGCAATGTCATCAAGTTTATTGAAAATAAACACTTTTTTAAATGAATATCATCATAATAAATATTTAGAAGTAAAACTTTGGCTTGAAAGTATGGCTAAAAAAGTCATTGTTGATTATTCAGGGCGGCCATTAAATAAGGTTAATAATCACGATTATTGGGCTGCGTGGAGCGTGATGGCGACAGCGGGTTTATTGAATAGAGACGATTTTTATCTCTGGGCTAAATCTGTCTATATCACTGCGATGGGGCAAGTGGATCAACAGGGCTTTTTGGCCAATGAGCTGCGCCGTCAAACCCGAGCTGCTATGTATCACAACTACGCGCTAACACCGTTAGTGGGTGTGGCAGCGTTTATGCGCGCAAATGGTGATGAACCATTAACAACCAATGATGGTGCACTGGAAAGGCTTTACTCGGTGGTGATTCAAAGCACTCAAGAGTCCAACCTCTTTAAGGAAAAAACAGGTCATACGCAAATCGATTACGATCTTTTTTCTTCTGGGCGAATGGCGTGGTTAGCCATCTATCGTACTTTGGTCAATGAGGACATAAGTATGATAAAACTCATTGATAAAGCAAGACCATTGTCGTCCAGTCGTTTAGGTGGAAATTTAGAATTGGTATATATGTAAACAACTTAACTGAATTTTACGAATTTAAAACTTACAAGTTATATATTAGTTCTCGTTAATTAAACTATAGTTTAAGCTCTGCATTTGGTTTTATAACTTAAGACAATAAATTACAATTCCCTTAAATATACATGACAATCGAAACTCACTAATCAGCGATGTTATATACACTATACTTTGTATGATCCAGCAAGTCTGGAATTACTATTTATTTGAATGCAAATAGTTTCTCTGAAACTACCACCTTGCTGCGCGTGCCGTAAGGTGGTCAGGCTGTGTGGCTATTGTATATTTTTTATTAACGGGAGTTCGATATGAAAAAAACTTCATCGACATTGCCACGGCTGATCCCCTTACTGTTAATTACTTCGTTAACCGCTTGTGATGGCTTCTGGGGTATCAATGACTCCGACGATACCGATCCAAATCCACCGGGTAACAATAGTAACTCTAACTCTGGTGATAAAGGTGAGGTGGATGACATTGTTGACCCAGGTGATAACGGTGGAACCGATGGTTCCGGAGACGGTGATGGCTCAGACGGCTCGGGTGAAACTGGTGGTTCTGATGGGTCAGATGGGTCAGATGGCTCAGACGGTTCAGGTGAAACCGGAGGTGGTGGATCCGTTACCGAACCAACCACAGGATTAGATCCAAACATGCCGCCGTCAGGCAACTTTGACTTAACGGTTTGGAAGCTGACTTTGCCAGTATCGAAAGATGAATACTTGGGCTCCGGTGGTAGTAAGGCCGCCGAGATTTTGCCTTTGAAACCACCGTCTAGCGATTTAAAAACACTGCCGCCATTGGATGAGGGCTATGAAGATCCTAACTTCTTCTATACCGCAACGGATGGCACCATGTTGTTTAAAACCCCGCTTTATGGAGGTACCAGTACTGTCAATTCGTCCTATGTTCGGACTGAGCTGCGGGAGCTGTACAATTGGTACCCAAGTAAAAGTAGCGGTGATGCTAATTGGGACAACGAAGGTACGCATGTGTTAAGTGCAACACTGGAAGTGGTTTCCTATTGGCCTGACGACCCGCAAACGGTCGTTGGGCAAATACATGCTAAAGATTCGAGCAAAGCCCTGGTGAAATTACAGTGGGATGGTCCGACGAAAAAAGTCCGTGCGATCATCAACGAAGACCCGTCTAAGGGGAATCCGTTTAGCTTGGATTTTGGTGTCGTAGGGCAAGGAAAGTTCACCTACACCATTAGCCTTATAAATAATGATCTTACCATCACGGTTAACGACATTACCCATTCGCTGACTTTTGGTAAGGGTAACATGAGCGCCGATTGGGATAAGCACGTTTACTACTTCAAAGCAGGCAACTATGCACAAGCTGATAAAGCAGGTGGTGGTATGTTTGAAGTCGCTTTCCATGAGTTAAATGTTCGTCATAGCAATTAGGCTATTTTAGTCATAGGGACGACCACAAAGAAATAGGTTATGCATCGAATGCATAACCTATTTTTTATTTGCGAGTTGATAATTCGCAGGTTAGAACTGAAGTTGTATTGTCGCCGCAGTATCTGAGCTGTGCTCGCGCGCTCTAATACGCGTTACCGCAGTGCTGCTGTTTTGGTTAACCAGAATAAACGCCGCTTCTGATGCGTTGGCCGTAATCAGTGCATTGAGGTAACTGGTGATATCGATCTCTTGTGTAGAGAATATTTTATTCGTTAGCGTAAAGCTACCCAAGTAATCGCCTTCAACAGGTTTGTCTGCCCAAGTCACCGCGTACTCGACCCAATTTGTATCGGTGCCAAATACGTTGGTTGTGGCGTTGTCCACGCGAGACAGTGCCGCTTCAACAGTCAGTGTTGCACTTGATACAGGCTCTGTGTAAGCCGAGATATCGAACTTAAGCAAGGTCTGGCGGTTGTAGCCATCACCCGAGAGTTTCACTTCTAGCGTGTTCCCGGTGCCGTAATTGCTGTTTGGGAACCCATCTTTGACATGCGTATCTGCAATCACAGGGAGGGCCTGACCTACAGATAACTTGATAAGTTCAAATGCAGCAACCGTTGAACTCGATAGGTCATCGAACGTCACTTCACCGTTAGTCGCAGTGTACGTCTCGACCAGCACACCATCTTTGAATAGTATGTAATCAACATCTTCGGTTAGGTTCCCAATGCGGTACTCGACGTTAGGTTCCCCAGAGATTGATTGGGTTGTCCATTGGTAGCTGGCTTTGCTTGCATTGGTGACTTTAATCTCGACCTCTCCTGATGCTATGTTAACCCAAAATGGTAGCGCTTCTACGCTGGTGGTGGTGCCGATAATCCCAGAATCTAAAACCATGGATGACGAAGAGACAGAAGCGCCTTCAAGCAGCATTTCGCGTACTCGGGTTACATCGCTGTTCTCTTCGGCGTTAAAGATACGGCCATCATTATTGATGAGTTCAAGCGTTGCGAGATCAGTGAGTTTAACGTCCACTGGCTCATCCACTTCGACAGTTGCATCACTGCTGATTGAACCGGCGCTGTCTACTTTAACTTCCATCGTTGAAAAGTTGTGCGAGTTAGAGAGAATTTGAATGTTGGTTGAGTCATAGATCTCGACGTCCGTTGGTCCTTCAAAGGTGTTGTTGAGCACTAGGATGTCGTCAGAGTCTCTAAACTTAATTAAACGCCCGTTGTTTCTCACTAAGTTGTTTTGGAAAGTGTTATTCGCTGGACGACCATTGGTGGTTTCTGGTGTGTCTGAGCCGCGATATTGGTACAAACCATTCTCTATATTGTTGTCGATGGTGTTGGATTCAATCAGGTTGTCGTGGCTACCCAATGACAACCTGATGCCGTGTTTGTTGCCTGTAATGGTGTTGTTTCGAATAGTATTTCGATGACTCTCAAAAATAGCAATGCCGTTGTCTGCGTTGTCGTAGACGGTATTGTTTTCAACCAGTGTGTCATTGGTCTCTCTGTGTAGCATGATACCGTGACGATTGCGATAAGAATGGTTGCCAGTGATGATTAAGTCATTACAACGGCGCGAACAGATAATACCGTGGTTGCCATTGTCGTGAACATTGTTGTCGGTGATAACAATTTCATCGGAATCATCGTGAGGGTCTAGGCCGTAGGATTCATTGTAGGCAACCTCGCTATTGTGGATGGTCATGCCAAACGCACCGAAGGAGTACATCCCCATGTAATTGTGGTGGATGTAGCTGTTAATGATGTCGCCATGCACGTCGACGCGGTCAAAGATGGTTGGGTCACTGTCACCACCACGTACTTTCCAAACCAAACCATAAGACTCAGCATCGTAAAAACCCAGATAAGACACCTCGCTATCGATGATGTTCATCGTCGATTCTTTAGCGACGCCGCCGACTTCAACCGAATTGACATGGATAAATGCACGCCCATTGTCGAGATTGGTGTCAGGACCATTAGAGTTAGGGTCCCAACTACTAACGTTGACCGACCTCATGTCGACCGTACCATGCTTTGCTTGTATCTTTACATGGTATTCGTCAAACCCGTTACGACTCAGCATATAGAAGGTGTTCACGTCGCCACCAATTGCAGTGCCGTGGAGGTTGAGTTGAGAACCATCTTCAATTCGGATTTCTGTCTTTAATAGCCAAACGCCAGACGAGGTTTGCTCCAACAGCTCTCCGGGTGCGACTGAACTGTATTTATTGGCCACGATGCTATCAATTTGCGAGAGGCTACACGTCGCACCGTTCTCGATATAGATCCGGTGACTCGAAGAAGAAAACCGTATATCGCTATCACTGCACGCCCATGACGAAGAAGCAAAAATAAGTAAACTAAGCCCTACAAGGAGATTGAGTAAGCTCCTTGTTTTATGGAAACATAACGTTTTTGCAGCGTTACGTAGAATTGAACTACCCATTGTAAGTATCTCTCAATTGAATTAAGCCGTTCTTTCCTGAACGAACTAACAAACGAGTTCACTCTTATTACTATCGACACGTTATCTGAGGCTGCAGTTTGACTCTTTGACCGTCTATTGAGTCTTCCGCTTTTGTTGGCCTGATAAACACTGCGCTCAGCTCATACGTAACTGGTTTTTCATGAGCTGATGTGTCTTTATGAACCCATTACTCATTAAGTAAAAGTGCCATCACTTCCGCTGTTTTTTCCTGCATTAATAGTGGATCACCTCTGGATTCCACGTTCAAACGAACCACTGGTTCAGTGTTCGATGTACGTAGGTTAAATCTCCAGCCGTCAAACGTCAGACTAATCCCATCGGTGTAATCGTCTTCTATTGCTTCCTCTTTGTATCTGTCCAAGACGCGTTGTATTGCTGCTTGTGGGTCTTCCAGTTTGCTGTTTATCTCACCTGAAGATGGATAAGCTGTGATTCTATCCGCCACTAGCGTGGATAAAGGCTTGCCTCTCAGTGACAGCAACTCTGCGACAAGAAGCCACGGAATCATGCCGCTGTCGCAGTAAGCGAAGTCACGAAAGTAGTGGTGTGCGCTCATTTCGCCGCCATATACCGCATCTTCACTGCGCATCCGTTCTTTAATAAAGGCGTGGCCAGTTTTGGTTTGTATTGGCTGCCCTCCGTTTGCTTTGACGACATCGATGGTGTTCCAAGTTAAACGTGGGTCGTGGATGATTTTTCCGCCCGGATTGTTTTGTAGGAAGGCCTCACCAAGTAGTCCGACGATGTAATAGCCTTCAATAAAGCTGCCTTTTTCGTCGAATAAGAAGCAGCGGTCAAAGTCTCCATCCCAAGCAATGCCCATATCGGCGTGGCTATCGAGTACCGCGTTGGAGGTTTCAGCTCGTCGTTCTGGCAGTAGTGGGTTGGGGATCCCGTTAGGAAACGTCCCATCGGCTTCATGGTTTATTTTGACGAAGTCGATCGGTATATGTTTGGCTTTGAAACGTTCTTCTATCGCATCGATGACATGTCCAGCCGCACCATTTCCCGCATTGACGACCAGCTTTAACGGTTTAAGGTTTTGAATGTTGATGTAGTCGCTCAAAATATGGCAGACATACGCGGCTAAGGTGTTCTGACACTTGAGCTTGCCGCGATGTGTTGAATGAGGAAAATCGTTGGCTTCTGCCAATTGTTGAATCATCTTCAACCCGGTATCACCTGAAATTGGTTGGCTACCAGCTTTGACGAGTTTCATACCATTGTAATCAATCGGATTATGACTGGCAGTGACTTCAATACCACCGTCGACATCAAGGTAAGAGGTCGCAAAATAAATTTCCTCCGTACCCGTCATGCCGATGTCGATCACGTCAACGCCTGCGTCCATCAGCCCGTCTGCAACTGCGAGTTTAAGCTCTTCAGAAGTCAGGCGAACATCACCACCCACCACCACGCTCTTTGGTTTGAGAAACTCACCGTATGCTCGACCAATTCGATAAGCAATATCGGCGTTTAGCTCCGTACCTAGTTTGCCCCTGATATCGTAAGCCTTAAAGCAGGTTAGTTTTTCAGACATAATTAACTCCGGCCATATCTATCTTCAAAACGGACAATGTCATCTTCGCCAAGGTAAGGCCCTGACTGAATTTCAATCAGCTCTAGTGGGATCTTTCCTGGATTCTCAAGTGCATGGACGACACCTAAAGGAATGTAAGACGATTGATTTTCGTAAAGCAGCATTTCTTGGTCGCCAATAGTGACTTTCGCTGTCCCAGAAACGATGACCCAGTGTTCAGCGCGGTGGTGATGCATTTGAACTGAGAGTTTCTCTCCGGGTTTAACCGTAATGTGCTTCACCTGATAGCGGTTACCTTGGTCGATTGAGTCATAATTCCCCCACGGTCGGTAGATTTGACGGTGATCTTCGAATTCGGAGCGACCGCAGGTCTTCAACTCGCTCACGATATCTTTGACGTCTTGTACCTTGTCTTTATGGGCAACGAGCACGGCATCTTTGGTATCAACCACAACGATGTCTTCTAGCCCAATGGTTGCGATAAGGCGGTGTTGGCTGTGTACCAGACAATTATGGCTGTCATGGATCAGTGCATCGCCAATAAAGGCGTTACCGTGCATGTCTTTGTTTTGAACTTCCCATAGTGCAGACCAGCTACCGATGTCGCTCCAACCAGCATCCAGAGGGAATACTACCGCTTCTTTGGTATGCTCCATCACGGCATAATCGACCGATTCATCCGGGCAAAGTGCAAACAATTCTTCATTGACCCGTGTAAAACCCAGATCTGTGGTGTGCTCGTCATAAGCGGCTTTTGTCGCTTCAAAAATGTCAGGACGAAGCTGCTCGAGCTCCTGCAGATAGCGACTGGCCTTGAACAAGAACATACCGCTGTTCCAAAGATAACCACCGGTCTTTAAGTAATCTTGAGCGGTTTCGAGGTCGGGCTTTTCAACGTATTGATTGACCGCAAAGCCATGGCCACCATTGAGCTCGTCACCTTGTTGGATGTAACCATAACCTGTATGAGGGCAGGTAGGCACAATACCGAAAGTGACCATTTTCCCACTTTCAGCACTTGGAATGGCACTGATTAAGGTTTGCTGGAATTGAGCAACGTCTTGAATGATATGGTCTGCGGCTAAAACCAATAGTAATGGATCTTGGTCATCTTCCATCGCTGAAAAAGCGGCTAGGGCGATGGCGGGAGCGGTATTGCGAGCTACAGGTTCGAGGATAATTGGACCAAGTTGGCCATTTTTAAGCAGCTGTTCCGCAACGAAAAATCGATTGGCTTCATTGCATATAGTGATTGGATTTTGAATTTCCATCCCTTTCAAACGAGCAGCAGTCGCTTGCAGCATCGTTTGGTCTTCGGTAAGACGCAGAAACTGTTTTGGATAATGCGAACGAGAAAGTGGCCAAAGTCGAGTGCCAGAACCGCCTGCTAAGATAACTGGTAGCATCATGATAGAACCCCCACACGTTCAGTGTGTCAACTCACTAGAATTTCTCCGGGGTGAAAGTCGATTTTTAGGCGTGCAGAGGACCTACGCATGAACCACTGTGTTAAAACGTCATACGTTTGCTCATCCTTGTGCTGAGACCTGTTTGTCGGCTCTCTGTACAACATACTTTCGTTGTACATTTCCCTTGGATACCTCTTTAAAGTAGACAAGCCAAAGCAAAAAAAGAGTCTAAGAAGTGAGACAAGTAACAAAGGTGTCAATAATAAGTAGTGTTATTACGTCGGGTACGAAGGGGATATCTAACCAAACCAGACACTAATCAATACGTTGTGTTCAATAGTGGTACAAATGACCTATTATCGGTTTTTTTTAACTTGTATTAACTTTGCGAAATCGGCGTTGTACAACATGGTGAGAGATCATAAGCAATTAATTGAATTGCTACCATGTGAGCGGACTATGCAGTAATACATTGAGTTAATTCGGGTTCATTGAGAACGACTTAAATAACGAATTTGTGTTATCCAACGGATGTGAAAGGTAAATACAGGAAATTGAGCAAGTTAATCTTGCGAAGACGATTGTAGCGTTGTTCGTATAGATTCGCTTTGGTATGTGGATGCGAAAAGAGTGACGGTTGGTAATCAAGAGCAATACTGGTGTCATACTTCTTTTGCTCACCTAGTTGCTTATATTCTCAAGACTAAAGTTCAAATGCCATCAGTTGCTTACGGTGGTAGTCTTTGAGTTCTTTGGCTTAGCCACGACTGAGACGACTCGAATGCAGAATCAACACGTTTTAAATCGATACAGTTTGGCCGGATTAGGTGCCACTTTAATCGGTAATGGAATTGGTCGTTTCGCCTACATTGCGTTAATGCCAGCGTTAATCCAAGCGGGTTGGTTTGATGAGAGCCAAGCGTCCTACCTCGGCGCAGCGACATTGATTGGTTACATATTTGGAGCGCCAGTGATTGGTCTGCTGACTAAGCGTTTTTCCAATGGTGTGCTTATCAAAGCGGCGATGCTAGTCAGCAGCTTTACCTATTTGGGTTGTGCGATAGAGCATGCGCCTATTGCTTGGTATTACATGTTGCGAACGCTAGCGGGTATCTCTGGTGCGATGCTGATTATTCTGGCGCCGCCTATTGTGGTTCGTATGCATACCCCCGCGATTCGTGCGCGTATCAGTGGAATTATCTTTTCCGGCATCGGGCTTGGCGCACTGTTGTCTGGCACTCTCGTTCCTCTATTGATTTATCACAGCATCGTTTCTGCATGGTTGGGTATGGGCATCGTGGCACTGGTGACGACCTTCTTAACCTGGAATGCGTGGTCTACTCAGTCTGAGCAACAAGCGGCGGGTGTCGTTAATGCTTCTTTCGCCAATTTATCTAACGTCCAGCGCATTACCGTCATCCTTATTTTGATTGCCTACAGTCTAGATGCGATTGGCTATCTGCCACACACCATGTTTTGGGTCGACTACGTCGTCAGAGAACTAGAAATGCCTCTCTTCACAGGTGGTCTCCTATGGGCGAGCTTTGGTTTTGGTGCAATGATTGGTCCGTTGTTAGCTGGCGTAATAGGAGACAAGTTTGGCATAAGACGCTCTTTGGTCGTTTCGTTTATGTGTAAATCTGCCGGCGTTGCTTTGCCTGTGATTAGCCAGTATCCAACCGCTTTGTTTATTTCAGCTTTGCTGGTTGGAATTTTTACGCCTGGAACCGTCTCGTTAGTTTCTATCTATGTATTAGAATCAGTGGGTTATGAGCTACACACCAAAGCGTGGGGGATGATGACCATGGCGTTCGCGTTGTCTCAAGGGATTGCTGGCTATTTAATGGCTTATCTTGCACCCATGTTGAGTTCGTATAATGTGCTGTTCTCAACCAGTGCGGGTGTTCTTATGATCTCAGCTTGCCTTATCGCAATTTCGCCGACACCGATTAGAGAACCGTTTCCCGAAGGCGATGCATTACAAACAAAGGATTGATAATGAAACTATACCTCAACGATACTTCACCATTTTCTCGAGTTGTACTTGCTGCCGCCAGCCTAGTTGAAGATCTGTCTATTGAGTTGGTTTGGGTTGACCCGTGGCAATCCCCACCAAACCTAACACGTGCAAACCCTTTCTCAATAATCCCGGTGTTGCAGTTGACAGACGGTACACCGTTGCTTGAGAGCCTATGTATATGTCAGCATCTCATCAACCGTTTCAAGCCGCTTGGGCTGAACGATATAGACTATGCGCACACTCGCGAAGTCCAAGTCTTAGGTATCGCAAAAACACTGATGGACGTCGGTTTTAGAACCGTTGCGTTAGGTCGATTTACAGATGGTGATAATGAATTGATTGAACGTGGGCGTCATTGTGTGGGTGAATGCTTGCAACGATTGGAGAAGCAACTTAAGCATGAGCTCAAGTCTATAGCGACAAAACCAACCCTTGCGACTTTGTATCTGCATGCTGCACTCGACTATATCGTGTTTAGGCATAGTGAGGCGTTTCAGCTGCACGCTAGAGAAAACACAGCGACGTTTCTCGTTGAATCACCATTTAGACAAGTGCTTGATAGCATCACTCCAGAGCGATTAGTGAGTAAGCCTACTTTTGAGCATATTAAAAAAGCAGCGCTGTAACCCAGCACTGCTTTTTATTCACGTATAAACTAGGGCTTCATCTGGTCAAATGTGATCGCTACCACTGCGCTCGGTATCAATTTCTGGCTCATACTCATAGGCGTAAACCAGATCAGAGACTTTGCTTGGTTGCAAAATTTCTTCTTGCGGGATGTTGAACCTGAAAACCATAATACGGTTGAAAATACTCCAGTGCTTCAATAGGCATTCTTCATGGTCGGTGGTGATATCACTCCACGTTTCAATCATAAATGGTGTTAGGCTGGCAGCGCCATGTGCAAACATCATCATTTGCCATTTTATTTCCCACACATTCACAGGTGTTTGCGGGTTCGCAGTGTTGTACTCATCCGCAATGCCATTGATGATCTGTTCAATTTCACCTGTATTATCAATGAAATAATCAAATAAGGCATCTTCTTGACGAACTGCGTCAGCGATAAGTTGAATTGGCTGTTTATAAGTGAGCATGTGTGCGAGAAGGCGAACAGCAAATATGTACAACTTAACGTTTGCAGGAGAATCAGCAGGGATGCGCTCTATAACAGTAAGGAGGTATCCTGCCATGTACTTATGTAAACCATCACTGATGGCGTGCCAGATTTTCTCTTTGCTACCGAAATGGTGTCTGAGTAGGCTATGCGATACACCGACCTTATCACTGATGTTACGAAGAGAAACACGCTCATAGCCAAGCTCACAAAAGAGCTCGGTTGCAACACGCATTATCTCGCATTTTGTCTGCTCAGCGCTTTTCGCACTGCGACGACCTTGTTTCTTTTCTATCATTTTTTCTATCAATTACTCGCGACCGCGGTATTTCTACCAGATATAAACGAAAGTTTCATCTTTATCGTTGGCAATAGAGTTAGCATACCAAAATTTTTACTGCACATTCGGTAAATAAACATTGATGTCACAGATGATTTAACCAGTTTTGTGATGTAGAAGTACAAAAAGTAGGGAATTAACGTGTTTCAGATTAGTTGCTGCTTTTCTATGGAAGTCGATCGATTCAAGTATGTCCGCAGCGTATGACATATTTAGCAGGGAGCACTTGTGATTCTCTTCTCTACCCTGATTACTCATTTTAGCGCTTTGGCCAGTGACTTTCGAGCGATTAAGTATTGATGGGATAAATTTCCCGATGGTTAAGTGACGGATCAAGAGTGACAAAATCAGATAAATCTTAGGTTGTGGGTAAGAAAAGTAGTAAACACTACAAAATATGCCGTTACCGCACAATGTTCAATAGTTGTTGTGATAGTTACCAATCAATATTTTGTATATAGATGGAATTCTAGGTTTAAATATTTAACTAAAAATTATTGATATTATACTTTTGTCTATATCTATGTAGGTAAATAAGTTGTTTAAACTTAAGTGAGTTGTCTTTAAATAAGAAATGACGAAAATGTCTTTCTTTAGGTGAAATATACAAAAGTATTAATAGAACAATACCATTTTATCATCGCAATAAAATGTTAAATAATTATTAAAACTTGCCGCATGAAAACCGGTTAAATATCATGAAATCAATGAAAATGGATTGAAATTCAATAAAATCAATATCTTAATGTTTGGTGGTAAAGTTGCCTATCTGTGGTTTTGTAGGTAATACAATAGCTTATGCATGTTTAACAAGTAGGTAACATTTCATCGCATGTGAGACTTTGCTCAACATTATGTATTTAAGTTGAAATAGTATTTGAACTGTAACAAATAGAGTTTAGCTTTATTTAGTAAGGAAAGGGTTGATGCCCCAAGCAAAAAAATATTAATGAATTTGTCTGCATTTTATATTGATGCGGATGTTTTAACTTGAATTAATAATTGCTGTTAGAATGGAGTCTATTAATGAAAAAACTCGCTTTGATCACGGGATCAAAAGGCGGAATTGGTTCTGCAATCTCTTCTCAATTAGTCGCCGATGGCTATCGTGTTATCGCTACTTATTATACTGGCAACCTTCAATGCGCTTTAGATTGGTTTAACGAAAAAGGCTTTACGGAAGAACAAGTTAGACTATTCGAGCTTGATGTAACTGATACGGAACAATGTGCTCAGCGTTTGGAACAGTTGCTGAAGGATGAAGGTACGATTGATGTCGTGGTTAACAACGCTGGAATTACTCGCGACGGCGTATTCAAAAAGATGACAGCCCAAGCTTGGAAAGACGTCATCGAAACAAACCTCAATAGCCTTTTTAATGTGACTCAACCGCTTTTCGCTGCAATGTGTGAAAAAGGTAGCGGGCGAATCGTCAACATTTCTTCAGTTAACGGATTGAAAGGTCAGTTTGGTCAGACAAACTACTCCGCCGCCAAAGCGGGCATGATTGGCTTTTCAAAAGCTCTAGCAGCGGAAGGTGCTCGTAGCGGTGTAACGGTTAACGTTGTTGCACCGGGGTACACAGGCACGCCAATGGTTGAGCAGATGAAACCTGAAGTTCTCGAATCCATTAAAGCTCAAATCCCAATGAAACGTCTTGCGACACCAGAAGAAATTGCTAAGTCAGTTTCGTTTTTGGTGAGTGAAGCAGGCGCATATATCACTGGTGAAACGCTGTCCGTGAACGGCGGCTTATACATGCATTAAGGATTTGAACCATGGAAAAAGTATACATTGTTGCAGCTAAACGCACTCCAATCGGCGCATTCGGCGGCACATTAAAAGATATCTCAGCCGGCGAACTCGGTGCAGTCGCTATCAAAGCGGCACTAGAGCAAAGTGCGGTAAAGCCAGAACTTATTGACGAAGTGATCGTTGGTAATGTTGTGGGAGCAGCTCAAGGAATGGGGATTGGTCGTCAAGCCGCCATCTTTGCTGGCGTACCAGAAAGTGTCCCAGCGTACACGCTAAATATGGTGTGTGGCAGCGGTATGAAAACTGTGATGGATGCTGTTAGTCACATCCGATCTGGTGATGCGTCAGTGGTTGTTGCTGCGGGTGTCGAAGTGATGTCGCAGATTCCATTTACTGTTTCTAGTGCAGTTCGTGATGGTCACAAAATGGGCAACATGAACTTAACGGACCTGTTGATCAACGACGGCCTAACCGATGTGTTTAACCAGTATCACATGGGTGTGACGGCGGAAAATGTCGCTCGTGAAGTCGGTATTTCTCGTGAGCAGCAAGATGACTACGCACTGGCAAGCCAGATGAAAGCGGTAGCAGCAATCGAAGCAGGTAAATTCGAACAGGAAATTGTTCCTGTCGAAGTGAAAAAGCGCAAAGAAACGATTGTTTTTGATACCGACGAATATCCAAAAGCGAACGCTACCTTAAGTGCTCTGCAGAAACTGCGTCCGGCTTTTGACCGTGAAGGTTCTGTTACAGCGGGCAATGCCTCGGGAATCAATGATGGTGCGAGTGCAATTGTCGTGGCGAGCGAGTCTGCGGTAGAACAGTACGGTTTAACGCCAATTGCTGAAATTGTCAGCTACGCGCAATCAGGTTTGGATCCAAAACTCATGGGATTAGGGCCTGTTGAGGCGGTAACACGCGCTTTGGACAAAGCAGAGCTAACAGCCAGTGATATTGACGTTTATGAGCTAAACGAAGCATTCGCGGCGCAAGCGCTTGGGGTTATTCACTGTTTAGCAGACGAACACAACGTACCGGTTTCTTCAATCTTGGATAAAGCCAACGTCAATGGCGGCGCTATTGCGTTAGGGCATCCTCTAGGTGCATCCGGTAACCGAATCTTAGTTTCACTTATTCACGAACTTAACCGAAGCAATGGCCAGTATGGCGTAGCATCGCTTTGTGTGGGTGGTGGAATGGGCACAGCTGTTGTCATTAAATCAATCGCTTAGCGCAGTTGCTAACGTATTGTAATTTAAATGGAATTAACTTAGGAGTAATACTCATGTATACCGATTTTTTCAAAACATTCACTGACCAAACTGAAAAGAACCTAGAACCGTACCTAAAGTTCAACAAGCTAGTAACGAAAAACGTTGAAGTCTTGACTGAGCTTCAGCTAAACGCAATTCGTACTTACAGCGAAATGGGTTTAACTCAAATGAAAGCAGCGAGTGAAATCAAAGATGTGACAACGCTTACTGCATTCAACAGCCAGCAATTGGGTGTTTTGACTAAGTTGTCTCAGCAAATGTTGGATGACAGCAACAAGCTTCAATCGATTGCGAAAGAATTCAAAGACGATGTAGAGCAACTCACTACGGAAAACCTTAAGACAGTGACTCCCGCATAACACTGTGTTTACCGCCGCCGCAAGGCGGCTTTTTTCCGATTTTAGGAGTAATGCTATGTATCAAAACTTCTTTTCGGACTACCTTGTAAAGCTCCAAGAAACCAATCAGCAGTGGTGGGCAGAACTCGAGAAGAGCAGGGCAGCCGTCAATTCACCGCTGAATAAAGCGATGCAAGAAGTCAATTTTGAAGATACTGCTAAGCTATTCGAAAGTGCCGCAAATCAACCTGCGACACTATTGCAAATTCAATCCGAGTGGTGGCAACAGCAGATGCAAATCTGGCAAAACGTGGCACTGGTTGGGAATACTGCACCTGTCGTTGAGCCAGAAATTGGTGACAAACGATTCTCCAATCAAGAATGGCAGCAAGACGTCTTCTACAACTTTATTAAACAATCTTATTTGTTGTTTAGTAAAACCTACATGCAGACCATCGACAGTATTGAAGGCTTGGATGAAAAGAGTAAAGAGCGCTTGAGCTTTTTCTCTCGTCAGGCGATCAACGCGTTGTCTCCAAGTAATTTCATCGCAACGAACCCGGAGTTGTTGAAGTTAACGTTGGAGCAAAACGGTGAGAACTTATTAGCTGGATTGGAGCAGTTAAAGGCGGATCTGGAGTCAAGTGCTGACATTCTTAAGATTCGTATGACGAACAACAATGCATTCCGTGTTGGTGAAGATATCGCGAATACTGCGGGTGATGTGGTGTATCAGAACGAGTTATTCGAACTGATTCAATATCGTCCGCTCACTGAGGCTGTTAACGCGGTGCCTCTGTTGATTGTTCCGCCGTTTATCAACAAGTACTACATTCTTGATCTGCGTGAAAAGAACTCAATGGTTCGTTGGTTGCTTGAACAAGGTCATCCGGTATTTATGATGTCTTGGCGCAACCCTGGTGCGAAGCAACGTGACGTTGAGTTTGGTGACTACGTCACTGAGGGCGTCGCGAAAGCCGTTTCAGCGATTGAGTCGATCACTGGTCAAGAACAGATCAATGCTGCGGGTTATTGTATTGGTGGTACGGTCTTAGCGAGCACCATCGCTTACTACGCCGCAAAGCGAATGAAAAAGCGCATCAAGAGCGCTACCTTCTTTACTACTCTGCTTGATTTCTCTCAGCCGGGAGAGGTGGGCGCCTACATCAATGACACCATCATTAATGCGATTGAGCTGCAAAATAATCTCAAAGGTTACATGGACGGGCGTTCATTGAGCGTCACATTTAGCCTGTTGAGAGAAAACAGTCTTTACTGGAATTACTATGTCGACAACTACCTCAAGGGTAATAGTCCGGTAGATTTTGATTTACTCTACTGGAATAGCGATAGCACTAACGTATCAGCGGCATGTCATAACTTTATGTTGCGCGAGCTATACCTTGAAAACAAACTGGTTGAAGACAAAGGCGTGAAGATCGGCGGCGTGTGGATTGATCTAAATAAGATCAAGGTCCCAAGCTATTTTGTTTCTACTAAAGAAGACCATATTGCGTTATGGCAAGGTACATACCGAGGCGCATTACAAGTCGGTGGAAACAAAACTTTTGTGCTGGGTGAATCTGGTCACATCGCAGGTATTGTTAATCATCCAGCCAAAGGGAAATACGGTTATTGGGTGAATGATTCACTTGATGATAGTGCAGACGAATGGTTGTCTAATGCGAAACACAATGAAGGCTCATGGTGGACACATTGGAACCAATGGTTGCTTGGTTTTAACCCGCAAGAACAGGTTGAGCCATACAATATCGGTAATGATGACTTCCCTGTTATCGCTGCTGCGCCAGGTGAATATGTCAAACAAGTACTACCTGTTGTTGAAGATTGACCCTTGATCTTACGGCAAAGCGAAACCTTAGAGCCCCAAACCTAGTTTGGGGCTTTTTGTTTATATTGTCATTTCTTACTGATAAATCTGTATATTTCAATTAATGTAACAAGTGTTGTGTTAAATAAAAAAATTGATATACTCGCAAAATCAAAGTTCCAGTATTGGCGTAATCGTGAGGTGAGAATGGCATTATCTCTATTGAATAAAAGGAATGAATTCAAGTTTCTACTGGCGCATCGCTATGAGTTCGATGCGAAGCTGGGTACGTTGACTGACATTCTTAACGATCAAGCGGTTACTCACATGCGGAGCAATGAATCAAGGATCTTATTGGCGCTATGTATTTACAGCCACAGGGCCGCTTCACGAGATGAACTAATAGAGTTTGCTTGGCGTGACAAAGGCTTAGAGGTCGACGGGTCAAGTCTTACTCAAGCGGTGTATACGTTGAGGAAGGTACTTAGTGACTCCACTCGCTCGCCAAACTTCGTAAAGACCGTACCAAAGATAGGTTACCGCTTGGTGTGCGACGTCGACGTATTACCCTCTAACAATGAGGATAACAACATAAACGAAGCGCAAGTATTGGAAAAAATCGAACATGATCCAATGTTAGACGCGCACGATATGAAAGAAAAACTTTCAACAGTTGAGCTGCACGCTAAGCGTCAAAATGTTTCTTCTCTATTTGTCTATTGGAGGCACTGGTTAGTTGCGACGATCAGTTTATGTTTGCCAATCCTTTCTTATTCATTCTCGGACACTAGCGCGTATGACACAGCTCGTATTCAGGTCATTCAAGGTCTAACTGTCGAGCTGCAAAATGACGAACCGAAGTTAGCGAGGTGGTTAAATAACATGGATCACTGCTTTGAAGGATTCATTGGTAAGTACGCCGATTTGAATAGTTTAGACAAGGTCATCCTATCAAGTGGCTATGATAAAGAAGTTGTTCTTAACCTCATTCATCGACCACCTCACTCTGCGAAAAATCAAACATTAGCACTGTATTCGGTTGATGACGTGGACGATTCCGTTTGCCAAGACAAGGAACGTGACGGTGAAATATAAATTCGTATTTTCTATCGCCGTCTGCTCTCTTGTGCTGAGTGGCTTTTTTTGGGAAAGCAAGAACCATCGTGTAGAAAACATCATGATTGAGCGAGATTGGGAAATGAAAGTCGTCACCATTATCCCTCCTAAGTACCAAGAGAGAGCATTTGGTGACGTAAACCAAATTAGTATTAATGCCGAGCTTAGTTTCTCTGCTGATGGAACTTACCAGCGCTTAACCCGGATGCAGCTTCAATCGCATTTATCTTCAGAACAGAGCGACCTATTGATCACTGACTCGGGGATATGGAAAGTGAAAGGTGGGTATCTATTGATGTCACCGATTGATTTTCAGTCAGGAGAGCCGACAAACGACGCGTCGACTCGGAGGCAAACTGAAGTGATTAAACAGTTCTATCGTATGGAGACTCAACAAAGCCGGGAAATTCAGTTTGTTAACGAGAGAACACTCTTACTATCTGGAATCGGCTTGAGCTCGATTGTACTGACGTCCAGAAGTAGCTAGGGGGCAGGGCCCCAAAATGATCGTATTTTATCAAGTGGCTTTGTCTCGCTAATAGAGACCGCTACTGACCAACCCATAAGAATAACCGAACTTCCAGCCGGTTTTAATAACAGCGGATTTTAAACCAAATAAACATAATGTTTGTTCACATTGTTTCGAATTAAAACATAACAATTGTTATTTTAATTATGACCTAACGATTTTCGAAACCGAAAATAGGCAAAGCAACAAGTGGTGTCATAGGGACAGGGGCGTAACTGGAAGACTGTTTACTTTAATGATAGCGATCGCCGTCGCTGTAACGAAACTTTACAACAGGTACATAAATGATTAAGCGAAATGAACGGCAAGGGGTATTGATCCTTCTATTGGTATGCGGCTTAGCCGTTAGTGGATGCAAGCAACAAGAGGTAGAGGAAAAAACAACAGTAGCCAGGCCAGTGAAATTATTGACAGTGGGCGAAGACCCTGTAGACCGCGTGTTTAAATACCCCGGTAGAGTCGCAGCTGTCAAACAATCAGACATGGCTTTTGAAGTCTCAGGCCGTATTGTTGAATTTACTGCGACCGAAGGGGAGTTTGTCTATGCAGGCACCACTTTGGCTCGCTTGGAACCTGACAATTACCAAGCCCAACGTGATAGAGCGAGAGCAGAGGTGAGCGCCGCTGCAATTGACTTTCAACGCTATCAGTCCGCGTATCAACGCCACGCTGTCACGACACAACAATTGGATATCGCACGTCGAAACTTACGAGTCGCAGAGGCTGCGTTAAAGCAAGCCCAAAAAGCATTAGACGACACCGAACTCGTGGCACCGTTTGATGGCAGAGTGGCAAAAAAACTGGTGGAAGATTTTGCCAATGTTCAAGCAAAGCAAACGATCTTGATCCTGCAAAGTGAAGAGGCGTTGGAGATGAAGGTTTATGTGCCGGAAGCCGTATGGGCAAAAGAAGAGCCCGCTAAATCTATCGAAGACATTAAGCTAAAAGGCGACATCAGTGTTGAGGTGAGCGCAATTCCGGGGATGGAAATGCCCGCGATCATTACTTCGTTCACGAGCATGGCGGATCCGATTACGCGCACATTCGAAGTGACGCTCAGCTTTGCGATGCCAAAAGGCGTCAGTATCAGTCCAGGAATGACTGGACGTGCAATATACAGAGAGGCACCTAAGTCTACGTCTAGTATCGATCTTTCTATTCCAGCAAACGCGGTGCAATCGACAGCCTCCAAAACACCCATTGTGTGGGTGGTTGATCAAGAAACGCACGCTGTGAGTCAGAGAGCGGTGACACTAGGTGAAGCAAGGGAAGACAGAATCTATATTCTTGATGGCTTACAAACTGGTGAGGTTATCGCTGTATCTGGTGTGCGCGCTCTAAGGGATGGTGATTTAGTTTATCCTATGAAGGAGTACTACTAATGAACTTAGCGGCTATTGCCATCAAAAACCGAATCGTAACCTTAGTGTTCACTGCCTTGATGTTACTTGCAGGACTCAGTGCCTATTTAGATATGAGTCGCTTAGAAGACCCTGAGTTTACGATTAAGGAAGCGTTGGTTATCACTGCTTATCCTGGTGCTTCAGCGCTTGAAGTGGAGCAAGAAGTCAGCGATGAACTCGAGCAAGCAATACAACAACTTGGTCAAGTCGAGCGAGTCAACTCCAAATCTGAGCGCGGCCTATCGACCATTACAGTAAAAGTGAAAGATAGCTACGACAAGTCGACCTTGCCACAAGTGTGGGACGAACTGCGTAGAAAAATCTCGGATGCTCAAAACAACTTACCACCAGGTGCAGGCCAATCGTATGTACTGGATGACTACGGTGATGTGTACAGTGCTTTTCTCGTGGTTACCGGAGACGGTTATAGCTATGCAGAAGTAAAACGTTATGTGGACTTATTGAAGCGTGAACTGCTGCTAGTTGACGATGTTGGCAAAGTGACAACGTTTGCTGAACGTCAAGAGGCCGTGTACATAGAATTCAACCGCGACCGTATGTCTCAGCTCGGGGTTCAACCCGCGTTGATTGTCCAGCAACTGCAGAAAAAGGGAGTGGCTGTCGACGCTGGACGTGCGCGGTTGGGGAGTAGTTTTGTCTCGATTGCACCGACAGGCGGATTTGAGTCTGTGGATGATATTAAGTCGCATGTAATCAGTCTGCCAGGCGAAGAACGACAAATCTACTTGCGCGATGTCGCCGAAGTTAAGCGCGACTACGTTGATCCTGTAGCCAACGAAATTCGTTTTAACGGATTAACGGGGATTGGCTTAGGTGTGTCAACCGTGACTGGTGGGAACGTGGTGACGATGGGCGAGGCGCTGTTTGCCCGCTTGAGTGAACTAGAGAGCAAACGCCCTGTTGGGATGGAAGTAAACATCGTTTCGCTCCAGTCAGATTCAGTCCAAACAGCAATTATTGGCTTTGTCGCCAGCTTGGCTGAAGCAACCGCGATTGTTATCGCCGTTTTGCTGTTGTTTATGGGAGTGCGCAGTGGATTGTTGATTGGTTTTATACTGGTTTTAACCATTGTCGGCTCTTTTCTGTTCTTGCAACCCATTGGCGTAGCGCTTGAGCGAGTGTCGTTAGGTGCGCTAATCATTGCACTTGGCATGTTGGTCGACAACGCAATAGTGGTAGTCGATGGCGTATTGATTCGGATGCAACGAGGCAGTTCAGCAAAAGAGGCCTCGATTGATGTCGTGAAAGAATCCGCATGGCCGTTACTGGGTGCAACACTGATTGCCATTCTTGCCTTTGCAGCGATTGGTACGTCAAACGACGACACGGGTGAGTTCTGCCGATCATTATTCCAAGTTGTGTTGGTGTCACTACTGTTAAGTTGGGTAACCGCCGTTACCGTGACTCCTTTGATGTGTACCTTGTTCTTTAAGAACAATAACGCATCAAATCAAGAATCGGATCCGTATAACACTCCTTTCTACAATCGTTACAAGGGCTTCTTACTTGGCTGTATTCGCCATCGGTATTTGAGTTCTGCATCGGTGATGGGGTTGTTTGCGTTAGCGATGTGGAGCTTTACATTCGTCGAGCATAACTTTTTGCCAAGTGCGATGCGCCCGCAGTTTATGGTTGATTATTGGTTACCTCAAGGCACACATATTGATGAGACACGCCGCGACGCAAAAGCAATCGAAGACTTGCTTCTGAAACACGAAGAAGTGGAGAGTGTCACTAGTAGTATTGGGGAAGGAACACTGCGTTTTCTTTTAACGTATCAACCGGAGCAAGCCAATAGTTCCTATGTGCAGTTCATCGTAAAAGTGCACGATCAACTGGTGATCGATGAGTTGATGCCAAAAATTGAAGCCGAGCTGTCTGCAACGTTCCCAGATGCGTTGGCCTATGCTTCCCCATTTCTAATGGGGCCGGGTTCAAGCGGGAAAATTCAAGCTAGGATCAGTGGCCCAGATATTGATGAGCTAAGACGGATTGCAGCAGAAATTGAGCAGATCTATCGCGCTGAATCGAATACTAAATCGGTGCGTACCGACTGGCGCCAGCCTGTAAAAGTGATTCGTGCGGTCGTGTCCGAAGAACAAGCAAACATCAACGGCATTACTCGTCAAATGGTTGCGCAAGCCATTAAAGAAGGCTTTCAGGGTATAACTGCGGGGCTATACAGAGAGTCCGATCTGATATTGCCTATCGTCGTTCGTGATGACGAAAAACGTCGCAGTGATATTGGTAATTTATCCGACTTACAGATTTGGAGTAACGCTGCCCAAAGGATGATTCCTTTAGGGCAAGTCGTTCAATCTTATGAGACAGTGTTCGAAGATGAAATCATTCATCGCAGAAACCGAAAACGCACAATTACAGTGTTCGCCGATCCTATCGTTGGTAATGCCAGCGTATTGTTTGAAAAGATTCGCCCTAAAATCGAAGCGTTAGAGTTACCACAGGGCTATACACTAGAGTGGGGCGGTGAATATGAAGACTCAGCCAAGGCCAATGCTGGTTTGGCTGCCTCAATACCGATGTTTGTTGTAGCGATGGTGTTGATTACTATCATGATGTTCAACTCACTGCGTCAACCTCTGGTAATTTGGTTGTGCGTTCCTCTCGCTCTTATCGGCGTAACGGTTGGCTTATTGGCCTCTGGTGAGTCGTTCGGTTTTATGGCGCTGTTAGGTTTTTTGAGCTTGGCTGGAATGCTAATTAAAAACGCCATAGTGTTGGTGGAGCAAATAAATCTAGAATTACCGCTAGGCAAAAGTTTGATTACGGCAATCATAGACGCGTCTGCAAGCCGTCTTCGCCCAGTGGCAATGGCGGCACTGACAACGGCGTTAGGCATGATTCCATTAATTTTTGACGTGTTCTTCTCATCAATGGCAGTGACGATCATCGGTGGGCTACTGTTTGGCACATTGCTAATTATGGTGGTGTTGCCCGTTTTCTACGCGTTGGTATTTAACGTAAAAGAAGAGTCTTAGCTGATACTAAAAAGCTGGGCAGTTGTTGCCCAGCTTTTTAGTTTTTACGCTGTTCAGGGAGAGGTATTATTTTATCGGTTTGATGAGCGTAAGCACCGATTCTGAAAGAAGCTGAGTTCTCTCTGGACTAAATCGCTCTGGATCTAGCGGCATCATCACCATCCACCCATCTGCAAGTGCGCTCAATTGGTCTGCAATAAGCTCTGCGCTAATGTCATCTCTGATGGTTTGGTTTGCTTGCCCTCTTTCAACCAGTGCAGTCAGTACATCTTTCACTACAAGGTAGTTACGCTGAATCACTGATGCAAATGCGGGCTCTTGGCGTGCGTGGGCGAGCAACTGAACAAAAGCGAGCCACAATACTGAGTATTCAGACTCTGGCCAATTTAATAGCTTATCTAACATCGACTTGATGTCAGTGTTTTCGTCGTTTAAATTTAATGAAACATGGAAACGTCGAAACAACTCTTCAGCAACTGCGGCAATCATCTCTTCTTTGTTGGCGTAATAGTACGTCACTGTACCTGTGGTTGCTCCCATACGCTTGGCTACTTTGCGCAGTGAAACCCCAGAGTATCCTTCTTCTGCGGTTACGGCTATCGCCGCCGACAGTAGGTCTGCCTTTCTAGATTCACGATCGCCGACTGGACGTCCGCGGCCGCGCTTTACGTTTCTTTGCGGGGTATTTTCCGAAAGGCTCAAAGAGGTACTTCCTTTATTGCTCATGTGCTTGTCGAATCAGTATAAAAAACTCCACGCGCAAATTCTATCGTTTACCCAGTGTGGAATAAGAGTTTAAGTAATATCGTTTGAATGTTATGCATATATCTGATTAATTGGTAACTCAATTTATGGTGAGGGACCGTTATGAAAACAATCGGCGTGATTGGTGGGATGAGCTGGGAATCAACAGTGAGTTACTATCAATTCTTAAACAAGGCTGTTAACCAAGCGAAGGGTGGGTTCCATTCTGCCAAGCTGATTCTAAACAGTGTGGATTTTGCAGAAATTGAAGAACTGCAACGCCGCGGTGAGTGGGATAAAACGGCGATTATTCTGTGTGAAGCTGCGCAGTCACTAGAGAGAGCTGGAGCCGATTTTATTTTGATTGCAACCAACACCATGCACATCGTGGCAAATCAGGTTGAAGAAGCAGTCAGCGTACCACTCATCCATATTGCAGACGCAACGGGTGCGCAGCTCGCCAAGCAAGGTATTACCAAAGTGGGCTTGTTGGGCACCGCATTTACCATGGAACAGGCATTTTATAAGCAGCGCTTAACCGACAAGTTTGGTATCGAAGTGATTGTGCCCAATGGTGTGCAGCGTAAGTTAGTGCACAACATTATCTACGAAGAGTTGTGCAAAGGACACATCAGCAGCCGTTCTAGGTGCGATTATCAATCGATCATCGAAGAGTTGTCTGAGAATGGCGCGCAAGGCGTGATTCTAGGTTGCACGGAAATCGGTTTATTGGTTAAACAAGAAGACACCAATGTCCCGCTCTTTGATACAACGAAACTACACGTTGAAGCGGCAGTGCATGAGGCGCTGCGATGAATCGAAACGTATGGTTGCTGTCGTTATGCCAAGCATTGTTGATGACTGGGAATATTTTATTAATTTCCGTGATCGGTTTGGTCGGGAAAAAGCTAGCGCCTGACCAAAGCATGATTACCTTGCCTGTCGCGATGCAGTTCTTGGGTCTAATGGCAGCAACAATTCCCGCGTCCCTAATTATGGGGCGTTTAGGCAGGCGCAAAGGTTTTAGTATCGGCAACCTTGTCGGTATTACCGGGGCAAGTGTTGCCACATATAGTCTGTCGAACGAAATGTTCGGTCTGTTTTGTATTGGAACCTTGTTACTCGGTGTCGGTATTGGCTTTGGTACGCTCTACCGTTTTGCCGCGATAGAAGTGTGTGAAGAGCATGCGCGCCATCAAGCGATTTCCATCTCCATGGCTGGTGGCGTATTGGCGGCAATGCTAGGGCCGAACTTGGCGATTTATTCACAACAATGGTCACCAGATGGTTTGTACGTTGGCGGGTTTATGGCGTTGATCGTGCTAAACATCATTGCACTGATTTTGCTTCAAACCATAAACTTCCCAAAGCCAGTGAAACATCAAGACGCGCCAAAAGCAGACAAGTTGTCTGAGATTATCTCCGCGCCTAACTTTATGTTGTCAGTATGCGCGGCAATGGTCTCTTACGCGGTGATGAATATTCTGATGACGGCGACGCCGCTTGCGATGATAGGTTGCGGTTTCGATTTCGAGAAAGCCGCTGGCGTGATTGAATGGCATGTTTTGGGTATGTTCGTTCCGGCGTTTTTTACCGGTAAACTTATCCAACGTTTTGGTCCGAGAAAAATAATCCTATTGGGTGGCTTATCGTTTGTGGTTTGCATTGGCATCAACATCCACGGTCAGTCAATTTGGCACTTTTCTTTAGCGTTGGTATTATTAGGCGTTGGTTGGAACTTCATGTTTATTGCTGCGACAGGTTTGTTTAGCCAATCGTATGCTGCGCACAATAAAGCCAAGGCACAAGCTTTCAACGAATTTTTCGTCTTCAGTTGTGTCACGGTGACAGCGCTACTCTCTGGTTGGTTAGAATCGACAGTGGGTTGGGAAGCAATGAACTTATATGTCTTACCGTTTGTTATCGCAATCATTGTGATGTTTGGTGTTAACACCTATCGTTCCAATAAAGCTGTAGCATGATGTGGTCTAAGTAAACTAAAAGAGAGACTTAATGAAGTCTCTCTTTTGCTATGTTAGGAAATGAAATTACGGTGCAGGACTGTACAACCTAGGTGAATCGTTGTTAGGTAAATGAATCAGATTCAGGTTATTTCTTCTTGCCCACTCAACGGTTAACGCTGTTGGTGCGGATAAACAGACCAAAGTAGCGATTTTCGCTCGTACAGCTTTGTGGATCAGCTCTAAACTACAGCGACTGGTCATGATTACGAAGCCGCTTTTCGTGTCAATATCGTTGGCTGACAACGCGCCGATAAGTTTATCCAGAGCGTTATGGCGACCGATATCTTCACGACACAAGATGATTTCACCTTTCGCATTGGCGAACAAAGCCGCGTGCAATGCTCCGGATGTTCTAGCCGCTTGTTGATGAATGGCGATCTTGTCGCGTAGCCCTTCGAACACCAGCGGATTAGGCGCTGGATAGGGGGAAAGTGGCGTTAGTTCCGGCAGCGCCTGTTCTAGCGCTTCAACTCCGCAGATTCCACACCCAGTTGTGCCCGCTAGGTTGCGTCTTTGTGTCTTCATCTGCCAAAAAGCACGGTTACTGATTTCAACTTCAGCGTAATGTGATTCTCCATCACCGCCGATTTGAACATCGCGTATTTCCCCAAAGCTTTTGACGATGCCAGTACTTAGGCTGAATCCACGCACAAAGTCTTCCATGTGTCCTGGTGTCACCATCATCACCGCCTGACTGATTCCGTTGTAACTGATGGCAATCGCAGATTCACTCGCCAACGGCATGTCTTGAACGTGGCAATCGCCAGTCAACTCTTTGTAGCGTAGCGCGTTTGGCAAAGGAGGCGCTTGGTTAAAATCCGCTAGATCATCATGTAACTGAACAGTGCATCTCATGAATTTACCTCATTTGTCTACCGCACTTGATTGGTGATGGTGACGTTAAACTATTGATTAAATATGCTTCTTGCTTCGGCGAAGCATTGATCAGTCATTGCTGAGTAAGGCTCTTGCTTACGCTTTAATAGACCAAGCGGCGAGTGCACAACCGCCTTTTCAATTGGCACAATACTCAGTTGTTCGTTTAGTTCTTCAAGCCCTGAATTTAGCGGCATAATGGCGCAGCACAGACCGCTAGTGACGGCTTGAATCAAATGGAATGTTGAGTTGCTTTCAATCACGGTTTGCGGCACTAGCCCTTTACTGCCGAAACTCAAGTCAATTGAATGGCGATAGTGCATCCCTTTGGATAAAAGTCCAAGAGGAATGTTATTAAGTGATTCCCACAACACTTCTTGCTCGGCAAAATCAAAAAAACGACGGTCATAGAGCACACCTAAATCGGTTGAATTCATTTCTATAACGTCAAAGTAAGCCGTGTTAACTTGGTCGACGTAACACATGCCTAAATCCAACTGATTACGATTCAGTTGGTCAATGATCTGTTCTGACGTCATGGATAAGACTTGAAAGCGCAGCTCAGGGAACATCTTTGCCAACGGCTGAATCAACTGCATGGGATTTTGACTTGCCAGTGGGACCATACCAATACGCAGCGAACCAACGAGTTGCCCGCGGCAGTTTGCTGCTTCCGCTTGTAAACCGTCGTGCGCGGCAAGTACGGTTTTCGCCCACGCGAGAATTCGCTCTCCGGCCTCGGTAAATCCTTCAAAGCGTTGGCTGCGCGTAATCAGCTCCAAATCCAACTCTTCTTCCAAGCGTCTAATTCGCATAGACAGAGTCGGTTGGGTGATATGACACAATGCAGCCGCTTGACCGAAATGTTTGGTTTGGTCGAGTGCAATAAGGTATTTGAGTTGTTTGATATCCATGACCGCTGACAATCACCTATAAACCGACGTTGAACTTAAATAGATAAAATTGATGACTCTATGCTTCATCGTGTCCAATTCATGCAGAACAACGATTTTTCACTTTCTCCGTCAAGAGCAAAGTGTTAACTAAAATTGATCTAAATCAAGGTTAAGCCGAGTGGTTAGAGTGGTCAAATATAAACTATCTATAGTGTGATAGATGGTGTCTATTGCTTTTAATCTCGAATTTACTGAGCTTTATCTCAGAATAGAGCGAGATATAGGCGATGAATGCTATGCGGCAATAGTGTTTATTTATCACTAGAATTTGAAGACCGCTAAAATGCGAGTGATGAATTTTCATCATAGATTTTGTTTATCACTCATTCGGCAATATCAATTGGACGCATACTGTTTATGCACATAACCTTGATTTAGATCAAGGCGCAACTCGCGCCAATCTATCTCAAGTATTCAAAACAGTAGACAGGCAAAATTCTCAATTATAAATAACCGTTCCGCTACTTCCGCATTATTTAATAACGCGCCTGTTACCACCGGTCACCTGTTTGCTGTTGTTCATGTTCGTGAGGAGTAAAGTCGTGAGCCATAAAGAACAAATCAAGCAATACAAAGGCCCAGCTGGTGGTTGGGGAGCGTTAAAAGCCGTCACTAAGAGTTGGTGGGGCAGTGAAAATGCGGTCAAGAACATCCGTACCATGCTTAAGACTAACCAAAATGGTGGCTTTGATTGCCCTGGATGTGCATGGGGGGAGTCGCCAGAAAGCGGGAAAGTAAATTTCTGTGAGAATGGCGCTAAAGCGGTGAACTGGGAAGCAACGAACCGCTTTGTTGATCCAGAATTTTTCGCCAACCATAGCGTTAGCTCTCTGCTGACTCAGTCCGATTATTGGCTTGAATACCAAGGCCGCATTACTCATCCAATGAAGTATGACGCTTCCAGTGACCACTATGTTCCTATCGAATGGAATGAAGCGTTTGAACTCGTTGCGAAACACTTAAAGCAGCTGGAGTCGCCTCATCAAGCCGAGTTTTATACCTCTGGCCGCGCAAGTAATGAAGCGGCGTTTTTGTACCAGCTATTTGTTCGTGCGTTTGGTACCAACAATTTCCCTGATTGTTCAAACATGTGCCATGAAGCCAGTGCCATAGGCATGAAAGACACAATCGGTGTTGGCAAAGGTACGGTGATCTTTGATGATTTCGAAAAGGCAGACGCCATTTTTGTGATTGGTCAGAATCCAGGAACTAACCATCCGCGTATGCTGGAACCATTGCGAGAAGCAGTAAAACGTGGTGCGCAAGTGATCTGCTTGAACCCGCTTAAAGAACGTGGATTAGAGCGCTTTCAGAACCCGCAAGTGCCAATAGAGATGCTTCGCAATGGTTCAAAACCGACCAATACCGCCTACTTAAGACCTGCGTTGGGTGGTGATATGGCAGTATTTCGTGGCATTGCCAAGTTCTTGTTGCAATGGGAACGAGAGGCGTTGGCATCAAACGGCAAAGCGGTATTTGACCGTGAGTTTATTAGCCAACACACCACAGGTATCGATGATTATCTAGCAGAAATTGATGCCACGTCTTGGGAGCACATCGCCAAGCAATCTGGACTTGAACTGAGTGAAATCGAAATGGTGGCTAGCATGTACCGACGCTCGGAACGCGTCATTATGTGCTGGGCAATGGGATTAACTCAACATCGCCATTCCGTGCAGACTATTAAAGAGGTGGCGAATGTGCAAATGTTACGAGGTAACGTTGGTAAGCCAGGGGCAGGGTTATCTCCGGTACGTGGTCACAGCAATGTGCAGGGTGACCGTACGATGGGTATCGATGAAAAGCCATCTGCTCAGCTACTTGATAGTATCGAGCGTCAGTTTAACTTCAAAGTACCACGCGAAGTCGGTCACAACACGGTTCAAGCGATCATGGCGATGGAGCAGAAACAATCCAAAGTCTTTATCGGTTTAGGCGGCAACTTTGCTCAAGCAACACCAGATACTGAACGTACGCATCAAGCGATGAAGAATTGCGATTTAACCGTGCATATCTCAACCAAACTGAATCGCTCGCACTTGGTGACAGGTAAAGATGCGTTGATTCTTCCGTGTCTTGGTCGAACAGAGATCGATAAGCAAGCTAGCGGTCCACAAGGCGTAACGGTGGAAGATACGTTTAGCATGGTCCACATCTCTTATGGTCAGTTAAAGCCGCGCTCAGAGCAGTTACGTTCAGAACCGGCGATTATTGCGGGCATTGCCAACGCAACACTTGGTCATCATCCAATCGACTGGAACTGGGTGATTGAAGACTACCGTCGTATTCGCAATCTGATTTCCGAAACGATTCCCGGTTTTAAAGGCTTTAATGAGAAACTCGAACAACCCGGAGGTTTCCACTTGGTGAATCCGGCGGCAGAGAGAAAATGGAACACAGTGAGTGGCAAGGCTCAGTTCAGTTCAAGTGAACTGCCAAAGCAGCTAATCAGCGAAGCGCTATTGGAAAGCGGTAACAAGCCTGATTTGATTTTGCAGACTATGCGTTCACACGATCAATACAATACTACGTTGTATGGCTTGAATGACCGCTACCGAGGTGTGTTTGGAATGCGCGAAGTTCTTTTTATCAACGAAGCCGATATCCTCAAGCTAGGGTTTCAACCGGGTGATAAAGTGGACATGGTTTCTTTGTGGGAAGATGGTGTCGAACGCAAAGTGAAAGGCTTCACACTTGTGGCTTATGATATTCCGAAAGGGCAGGCTGCGGCGTACTATCCAGAGACCAACCCATTGGTTCCGCTCGATAGTTATGGTGAAAGAACCTTTACTCCGACATCCAAGTTCATTGCGATCAAACTAGAGAAATCAACGTCAGATGCGATTCCACTTTCTGAAGTAGAGTAAAACAAAACGGCTGATAGTTACCTATCAGCCGTTTTCGATTTGATTAGAAAAATGCTTACGCGCTGGCGTAGATCACGCTGCCGCCTTTAATGGTGTCGATGATTTCATGCGACAACTTAGTCGGCAGTGCAGGGCATCCCCAACTGCGGCCCAAATAACCGTGCTGCTTGATGAATGACTCATTGGCGTAATCCGCGCCGTGAATAACAATGTAGCGTTCGCGAGCTTTGTCGTTGACTCCACTGGTTAGCCCATCAAGGCGAAGTGAATACCCATTCGAGCCGTAATAGGTTGTGTCGGTGAGAAACGTACCTAAAGATGTTTTTCTCGAGTTGATAATATTAGAAAAGCGTTTTGCGACTTTTTCTCCGCTATTAACGCCGTGCGCCACATAGGTGTTAAATATTAGTTGTTTCTTTTCTAGATCAACAACGTAAAAACGTTTCTCGGTTGAAGGTTTGCTGTAATCGATGATGGTTAATAAGGACTTTCTTCGGTCAGGCGTCTCTTTATAAGCAAGGTAAGCGTCGCTGAATAATTGAAAATCAATAATCCCTTCAAGTTGTGCTTGTTTATATGTGTTTTCAATAGTTTGAGTAATATAACTATTTTGGTTTTTCTCTTTTGAGGTTTGCGAAAAGCAAGGTAACGACAGACCTAGCGTCGTTACAAATAACAGTACAGTTAACGCTTTCATGTTTGGTTTTCTTAATTTTATTCTACATTACACTATGAAATGAGGCTAAGTGCCATCGATTGAGATGAACGAGTCATTTTCATAGCGACCACTATGCACAACGCTGCATTTTTAGGTTGCTAGCTACTAAGTAGTTTTTATCGTACTTACAATTAAGTCTTTGAATTAAAATGTTTGTTTAAAAATTAAATGTAAAAACTAAGCAATAATAGGATGAATTTTATATCATTTGAGAAATAAGTGAAACTCACAGTTTATTTGTGGTATTTGAAATCCTTAAGTTACAGAGCAGAATGTTTACTTATTCATAGATAGGAAATGTTATTTTTCAAATAGATAATTACTGAAATAATTTAGAGTTTGTAATGAGTGTTGAATTAAAATTAAGTGCTTTCTGACAAAAGATATTTGGCAATTTTAAAAGCCTCTCTTTAAAACAGAGAGAGGCTTTTTTATTATTTTTAGAGAGTTAACGCCATACTCCCCATTGACCAGTCGTGCCAGGTTCGTCGCCTCTAGTCCACCATTGAGCCGTCCATTGTTGTCCGTTGTGGGTCACAACATCGCCCTGATTATAGATTGAGTCCGGTTGCCATAGATTATCCGGTTCAACTGGCGGCGGAACATCTGCTTTGATAAGCGAAAGTGCATAGCTGTATGTATCGTTTGGCGCTAGTACTTGGTTTGCGTGTACGTTGCTTGAGTCAAACATGTAATGGCTCATTTCTTGATGCCAAATACCAACGTACCAATCACCAGTTTGTTGAGAGTTAAATTGGTCAGCAATTTCACCTGCCCAAGTCTCGGTGTTATTGGCGGTGATCGCCAACGAAATATCGACAACCTCTGTACCTGTCGCGTTAAAGGTTCTAAAGCGGACTGTATCGCCTGATTCAACAGGGCCAAAGCCTTGAGGAACAAAGTAACCTAAAGACGTTAAGTTGTTGCCGGGTTCAACAGGATCGACAGGATCGGTCGGCGTCGTTCCTGTACCATCAAGCGTAATGTCACTGCAGTTGTAGAATCCTTCACCTCCGGCGTCCACGCGTTGCCAACGAGTGTAAAGAATAGCGTCACCGCTACGCTCGGAAGGGAAGGTAACTTTCATTCGGTAGCGTTTGTCTTCACCGATGATTACGTCACCTGCGGTATCGATCAGTTCTAGGTCGTTCCAAGTTAAAGGCTGCGTTGCATCATAAGTTGGCTTGGTTAAATAGAACTCCCAGTAAGACGGGTTATGTGGGGCTTTGCCGTAAAATGCCAGTTCAATTTGATTGTTGGCATCTAACGTGACATTGGTGCGTTGCCAGTACGGTGATGGGATATTTAAACCACTTTTCGACGCGTCGCCAGCAGAACACAGTTCGCCGTCGCGCACTACCGCTTGCACATGGCTAATATCGCGATAGTTTGCAACGTTAGCTGAAATTTCAGAGCGCTGAACAAATGGGTGTGCGCCTGACTCGTCATAAGCGGCTTGGCATGCTGGGTTGGGGATTTCGTTTGTCCAGAAGCCGCCATCTAGATAACAGATGTTTTGACGTGCATTCGGAAACTCTACCCAGCCATGAGCATTGGCATTGAATGAGCTAAGTGCCGCTAGAGCGCTTAAACTCAACAATGGAAGTGTTATATTCGATTTCATTATTCATCCTTATTGTGGCTAATTGGCTACATCAGAAGGTGTAGCGATACAAAGCTAGCAGGATGAGATTGATTGAAGTGTGAGAATAGATTTTGGATTTGTCAGAGTGGCACATTCTTTCCAGCATTTGATGTTGAGTCTCCATCGACTCGACTGACTCTTTCGAGTCACTTCAAATTGATGTGCTAAACCAGAAAATGTAGAAAAAAGTAAACGGGGACGAAATGATTCGTCCCCATTGTTTTTTATTATTTTACAGTTGGTTGCTTAAGCTTGAGCAAACTTGTAAGTACGGTAGCCACCAATTAGGTTACGAGCCTTGTAACCGTTGTTGACTAACTGACGATAAGTGACATTACCGCGTAAGCCGACCTGACAGTAGATAATGATCTCTTTGTCTTTTGGTAACTCGTCCATACGTTGGCGTAGTTGGTCAACGGGGATGTTGATAGCTCCCTCTAAACAACCGACCGCTTCTAATTCGCCTGGGTTGCGGACATCTAGTAAAATCTGATCTTCGGTTAAGTCACAGATTTCATCGTAATGAATGGCTTTCGCGTCGCCTTTAATTAGGTTGTTCGCGACAAATGCCGCTTGGTTGATGACGTCTTTTGCGCTGCCGTATGGTGGTGCGTAAGTCAACTCGAGGTGTTGCAACTGTTCAACCGTCATGCCCGCTCGTTGGGCAACTGCCATAACATCAATACGTTTATCTACGCCGTCTTTACCAACCGCTTGCGCGCCGAAAATCTTGCCAGTTTTCGGATCAAACAACATTTTGAACGACACAATTTCTGCGCCAGGGTAGTAACTCGCGTGACTCGCGGTATGCACATAAACCTTTTCGTACTCAACGCCATCACGCTTAAGTTGCTTCTCGTTTTTACCAGTAGAAGCGACGGCTAGGTCAAATATCTTACAAATAGCGGTGCCTTGTGTACCTTGGTAGGTTTCGTTACGTCCCAGCATATTGTCTGCGGCCATACGACCTTGGCGGTTAGCCGGGCCAGCCAACGGAACCAACGTTTGTGCACCGGTGACAAAATCTTTCTCTTCAACTGCATCACCAACCGCGTAAATAGCAGGGTCGCTAGTTTGCATCATCTCATTGGTGTAGATGCCACCAAGTTCGCCGATTTGTAATCCAGCTTCTGCTGCGAGTTTGGTTTCTGGTCGAACGCCTATCGCCATAATCAGAATATCGGTGGTGAGCGACTCGCCATTGTTTAGCGTTAAGTTAAGTTCACCTTCAATGTGTTGGTGTTCTTCGCTTTCACCTGAACCAACGCTAGCGATATGGTCATTAGGGATGTATTCGACTGATTGAAGTGCAACGCCCAGCTTTAAATCGATACCTTTTTGACGAATTTCGGCGTGAGCAAAACCTGCCATTTCGCGGTCAACGGGCGTCATGACTTGGTCTGCCATTTCAATCAATGTGGTTTTGATCCCCAGCTGATGGAAAGCTTCCATCATCTCAAGTCCGATAAAACCGCCACCTACAACCGTTGCGTGTTCAGGTTTGTTCATTTGGATCGTTTGGATGATGCGATCCATATCCGGAATGTTGCGTAATGAATGAGTCAGTGGGTTATCGATTCCCGGAATCGGTGGAACAACAGGGCCTGCGCCTGGGCTAAGTAGCAGAAAGTCGTAACTTTCACTGTACTCACTACCATCGACTAAGTTTTTCACCGTTACCGATTTATTGTGGCGGTCGATACAGATCACTTCATTCATTACACGAACATCGACGTTAAAACGCGCTAAGAAACTTTCAGGCGTTTGCAGAAGTAATTTGCTGCGTTCTTGGATATCACCACCGATGTGGTATGGAAGACCACAGTTTGCGAATGACAACTGTATAATAGAACTCTATTAATAGATTGTGATAAAGTCATAATTAACAATAGGTAGGAGTGGCTAATGAGTCGGTATTTTCTCTATCATAGAGTTTCTAAAAAAGTGCAGTCCATAGATGGACAGGGGATTGAACGTCAGAACGAAGTTACACAGCAGTGGATCGATAATCACAATAAATCACTTTTGGAAAATGGTGATGAAGCATACTCTTTGGGTAAAGTTTATGAAGATAAAGGACGGTCTGGTTATACCCAAGCAAACATTGAAAAAGGTGAACTTGGGCGACTCCTCAGGGACATTGATAGGGGCTTTATAAGAGAAGGTGACATAATTGTTATAGAGCTTATTGATAGATTTAGCCGAGCAGAACCTGATGTAGTTCGAGATTACTTTGATAAGATCCTACGCAGGAAAATCAAGGTTGCCATAACTAAATGGAACATAGTTTTTGAAGAAGGAATGAAGGGCGTTGCTGGTGTAAGTGCGAGAGTGCTCTTAGAGTTAGGGTTGTTCTTAGCACACCAAGAGAGTGCAACGAAGAGTGAGCGAATAATTGCAACTAACAAACTTCTCGCTGGCAAAGGTGTGAAAACTACTGCAAAAACACCGATTTGGTTACGACGTACTCGTGATCGTTGTGGGTATGAAAAAGTCCCTGTTAATGTTGAAGTTATTAAAAAAATATTTGCTCTCAAACACAAAGGGTTAGGAGCCAAAAGGATAATCAATGAGATTGGTAGTCTTGTCTTAGTTCGAGAAAAATATGACGAAAAAGGCGAGCTAATAATTTCTTCAGAAAATCGCCCTCTGTCCGAAAGTTCTATTAACAGGTATCTTCGGAGTGAGTCAGTGATCGGGCTTCGAGATGGTGAAATGTACTATCCTCCGATTATCGATGAATCACTGTTTTACTCATGTCAGCATAAATTCAAGAAACAGTCGAAGGGTAGGGTATCAGTAGTAAGGAATATTCTGAGTGGCATCGTATATTGTGCTGAATGTGGGCGCAAAATGAGCTATAAGCAAAGTGTGTCAGTACGAGGAAAAGTTCGCGCCTATTTGAAGTGTAACAACAAGCGTTCTACAGATAGGTGTAATGCGAAGAATGTTAAATATTTCCCTGTCGAAGCCTGTGTTTATGGTCTTCTAAAGCATATAGGCCATGATGAAGAGCGTGAAATCGATTTGGGTGCAATCGAATACCGTCTAGCCGAGTCTTATTCAGATCGAGAAAATGCTATGAACTTCATGCTGAAGTATCCAGACAATAAAGGCTGGATGGAAAAATATGAAGAAGCAGAAAATAAAATCAAAACCTTAGAGGTAGAACTTGCTGATGCCAAAAGAGAGCGGACAGGTGATTTTGGTAGTTTAGATCTCAACCTTGAGAATCTTGAAGACAAAGCGAAACTAAATCAAATCTTAAAGGAGCATGATGTCAAGGTCGCGTTGAAGCATGATGCCGAACGGGGCGAAGACCTTATGGAAATGGTAATTGGGTCGTGGAACAACTTCCATATTGATGCCTCGGTTAACTCTAGAACTCCATTAAGAGGAGCCAAAGCAAGGCGGACAAGACAATTGGGCTATCAAGGAATTTCGATGTAATTGTTTGGGTCACTAAAAAAATTGCCCACGGTTTTTGAGTTTTCCAAAACTGCCTAGCCTGGTTAAAAAAAACGAAGTGCGGTCAGAATTCTGTGACAGTTAATTTTGGCTAAAGATCTACGACATCATCCAAGCGACCATTGAAGTGAATCGCAAGATGAGGAAATGCCTTGTTCCAGTTCTGGATTGGCATTGTCCATTTTTTAGAAGCATTCAATATCCCAGCATAAAGCAGTTTGAGCTAGCTATTTTCGTACGAAAACACGCCTTTGCTTATTGCCCATGTCGACTTTAATCGATCCAACTCCATCTCAGCAGCCTCTTTGCTTACTGCACGGTAGGCTGGCTTCAGATCAACCACAAACTCGTTTTGGGATTGGAGTCATATAATTTTTTAGCGAGTAGAAGGTTTGGTGAATAGCGCACCGCTGAACTTCAGTATCAGGGTAAATGGTCTATGTGTATTGAATTGAGAGTTGGTTAACCCTATTAGATTGATACCAAAGGATAAACCGCATCTCCCCAAAGCTCATCAGCCCCATCCATCATAATCTCAATAATTGTTGGAACAACATTTTCGAGTAACGCAGTACAGTCGCGGATTTGATCTCTATTTGCAGAGCTGTTATAGGTTGCACCACCATGCATCAATTGATTGCGAAGGGTATAGAGCCTTGAGAAAATTACACTCAATACAGTGACGGTGTCACCTCCAGATAGCGCCTTATTGGCTATAGATTTAGCCTGCGACCGTTCTTTCTTCCATTGCTCCTCTGTGATAAGACCAGAGTGATACTTCCAAAATGACTGGAGAATAAATTCATTATCTAGAATCAGCCTTATGGAAGATGAATATTGAGACCAAACTATTTCTGACAGCTTATTTTCGCCATCTAAAGATACGACCTTGGCTAGAAACTCTTGGTATAGGCCTCGCTCACCGAAATCAGCCTTGTATTCGAAATCTTGAGCATATGCTGCGTTGAAGGCAATCCAAAGAAAGATGTATTTCGAGTCGTGGTCATCATCACACATCTCAGCCTTTTTTAGCCAACTAAGTGCGCGATGGACGCGAAGAGATAGCGCTTGAGGGTAGGAGTCTCTTTCTATACGTTGGCGCTCTTTAAGTGCCTGATACATATGCTTTCCCAGAAGTTATTTGACTGTCTTAATGTTACCCTTGTTGGTATCTTATGCAAGTTGGTTATTATGGTGTTATGAGTTAGAGTAAACTTTTAATTGATTCAAACTGTTAGCCTAGATATACAACAGATATAGCTTTCAGAAATGTAAGAGAGACGGTTGTCAAAAATGGAAATAATATTAATGAGGAAAGTGAATGAGTTTCTTCTCTTTACAAACTGAGCAAGCTATAGAGTACAGTGCTATGCAAGACCTACAGCTTCGTAGTCGTGTAACACGTAAATGGTTCGATCTCACTGAAACCGCAAAGCAACTCATAAAGTCAAAAGATGCAAAATCTATCGCGAAAGCAGAGAGGTTATTGTCCAAAGCATTGAAGATCGCTCTTAAGGAGCCATTAGCAAGAGCTTCAACTTGCCATGATTTAGGGGTCTTGCACTTTTCATATCACACTGAACTACCAGGTGGTACTTACCATAACCTAAATAAGGCTATTCAGTATTTTAATCGAGCAATAGACACTCCTCAAAGGCAGCTTATCCCTGAGAAGCACGCTTCCAGTCTCTCGCAGTTAGCCGTAGTCTATCGTAGGGCTGCACATGATTATCTTTGGCCTGATAAAGATTTAGATTGCATAGAAAAGGCCAAGGCACTTCACATTCAAGCTATTGATTTATTAATTAATAGTGAGATTCCTAAGGTGATTAGAGATGGCCAGCTTTCAATTATCCACTTTAATCTAGCGAGCGTTCTTTTCGATCAAGGACTTAACCAGAAAGCATGTGAGTCACAAGCGAAATCAGTTGAATTGTACTTAGGCTACCTGAACTACAATTTGCCACCTTTTATGAATGTTATGGCTCCAGAACAAGGTCTAGGACTAAGTTTTGCGAGGTTGATGCATTTCTCAGACTCCCCAAAACACAAAGAACTATGTGAGACCATTTTAGATATAGCACCTCGGTTCGGAGTTGACCCTATTAAAATTATGACAATTAACCCTGAGGTCGATATAGCAAGGCCTGAGCAACAAATTGATTACTTTTTGCGAACAGCAAAAGCCAAACCGTCACCTGAAAACTTAAAGCAGCTATTCAAAAAGCAATATGAATTGATGGAAATTCGGCGAACTTGCAAGAGTGATGCAGAAGCCGATGTATTAGCATATCTAGTTCAAAGAACATGTTCAGGACTTGCTCGTATACTAATGGAACAGAAAGATTTAACTGCTGCATTCAAGTTACTTGAAAATTGTAGTGCTCTACGTTTTTGTGAAAGCGCAAACAAACATTGGCAAGTCCCAGAAAAAAAAGTTTGTTTGCCTTTACGTAGTGATTTACTTCAGATGGGGTCTACTTATTTTAATCTGAACGAACTTGCGCTGATGTTAGAGCATTTAAGTGAAGAGGATGCTGAGGCAGCACTAACTGAGGTTTTTGAAAGATCACAGAAAGATTCAATCATAGAAGAAGTGGGGGAATCTACTTACTTCTACGAGCCTGCATTATATCCTGCGGTGCTTAAGGGGGCGATAGATGACAAAGATTCAATTGCATTTTTACGACAAAAATCAAATGAATGTTTAACTGACTTTCTTAAGATTGAAAGTTTAATTGACGAGCTAGACCCTGCATTTTTGAAGCGGAGAAACAGTGATTATTCAGTTCAATTCGAGCACTTTGAAGAAGCCTTATGCAAGAACCCAAATTTGACTTTGGTCAGAGTTGACATTGAGTCAAATTACGACGACGTACTCATTTTGGTCGCGATGATGAATGCTGGAAAACTAGTTGTAACAGGTCATAGTGTTAGCTTACCAACAAACTTAGTTAACGATATTGGTGAATATGTAAAAGGAAACGCTGAGGGGCTTAGAACTTGGGTTCTAGATTTCATAAACTGGCGTGAAATATTACCTGATGACTGTAAACGCATAGGATTGTTAACCTCTTTTTTTGCATCGCAGATACCGTGGGCTGCTACTGGAATTGAGGGTGAAGAACTTTATACATTGGTTGATGAGATCAATTGGCTTCCAACAGTTCTATATCTTTGTAACCATGTGACGCACTTTAGTAAGCGTAATGGTTCTAAATGTATCAATGGCGGTGAAACACGTTTTCACAATGTAGCGAACAAACACGCTTCAGGCCTCATGGCTGATGTTCAAAAAGATGATTTTGTTGAAGTGGTTCGTACCAGTGAAGTCATATCCTATTATGGCCATTGTGCACATGAACTTCCTAATAGGCCTTATCTGAAAACGAAACACTTCGACATGATTGACTTAGAGCTGTTTAACCAAATTGCTGGAATGGAGCGCGTTGAGTTTTGGGCTTGTCAAAGCGGTAGTAATATCCCCCTGAGTGTCTTCTCTATCCCTGTTAACGAAGCATTTGGTTTTGACATGCGGATGATAGAGTGGGGGGCAGTGAGTTCAATAGGGTCATTGTGGGCATTGCCAGATATTGTTACAGCACATATCAAATCTTACTATGACCAACTTGTGAATAATGGTACTTCACCATCAAAAGCTCTACTTGCAGCTCAACGCTGGTGGGTTTCACAGGGAGCAAAAGCCGAACTTAACAAAATGAGAGAGTTAGGGTTGTCGCCATACCTCAATACGTTGGGATGTAATGAATCTCTTGATGGTTTATTAGGGCCAATGAAGACAAAAGAGTCGCGGAATGAAGATGAGTTAAAACGAGCCGAGAGGTTATTCCTTCACCCTTCTTCTTGGGCTGGTTTAAGGTTTTGTGGCATTGCAGAACAGATAAATCAAGCTGTTTATTTAGATAAAGTAGATCTCACGGTTGATGAAGTAAATCAGCTAAAGAGCAGCTTAGCCAAACAAAAATTAAAATCTGGATTTATAAATTATGTTTGACGTGTTTGATGATTTATTCCCAATAACTGACTGGAGCGTTGAAGGTCGCAAGCAGTATCTTGAACAGCATAGACCATGTATTGAGTTGGTCTTGTATGAGGCATTGGAGGTATTTGATGAGCGAAAGGTATCCTTGATGTTTGGTAGTCAGGCTAATGCAGTAGCTCGGATAATTGATATGTTTTTATCTGATGGTTTTGAAAACGAAAAGCTACCTAACGGTATACCACGTGATATCAAGTTGTTCAGTCAAATAGACTACTGGTGCAAACTCAAGTCAGGAAAAACATTTTCTGGGCTTCAGCAATTGATAGATAAAGAGGTTGATATAGCTGATAGTCAGGCTGAAGTAGGTACCTTTGAAATCGATTTGCATAAAATCTCATATTGCCTTGCAATCTATAGTGGGATGGTAGCAGCAAATATGGTCTATTTTTGGTTTCAGGCCAATAAGAAGTTGTTGGATGAACTAGGCCAAGTAGAGCCTCCCGTTGAATCCGAATTTGTGGGATGTATTGACAAAAGCACTACCAGATACAAAGTGGACTCCTCATTTAGGTATCTATGTGTGTACCTTGATATCGAGTCGAAAATCCCAGGTTTTCACTTGTACAAGAGTAAATACTTAACAAAAGGGGAAAACAAGCCGCAGTACACTGCGAAGAAAAACGAGAGGGAGTCTCATCATACAACTAGTGAAGTTAGATCGGTTGTGACAAAAATCATTGACTACTTTTGTAGGGTACACAGTGATGAACCAAGCTCTTTATGCCTAGCACTGTTCAAATCTGTAGGAAATACGACTCTATTGGATCAGTATAAAATTAAGAGCAAAGATTATCCAAATATTGATGAGCTAAAAGATAAGCTCACCGCGCTCAAATCTCCAACGAAGAAGGAGGCAGAAAATGCCGTTAGATAAACTTTCATTGGATGAGATGGTTCAAGGTCGAAACAGCAATACTGATGACTGGAAGGAACTGGTTAAAGATCCAGAGCGTGAACGAGTCTGGAGTGAAGCTGTTAGGCGTAGAGAGCATCTTGATCAGTTTTGCTATTTTGCTGCCAAATGGCCACATTTTGTGCGCTATTATCAGCAAGCAAAGTGCTTTGTTAAACAGTCTATAAATTCTCCAATAGTATCCCTGATGCGTGATGATGATCTATTAGGTGATTTAGCTTTATCATTAAATGATACGGAAATGGTACAGGAACAACTTTTGATCACCGTCGAGTGGGGAAATCAGCAGCTAATTGAGGTTCAAGGTGAGCAAACAGTGTCGTTCAACGCTGAATCACAGGTTCAAATACACTATAGATACGAGGACTTAGAAGGCTGGATAACTTCTGATGATAAGTGGGAGTTTTCACCTGATGAAGGAGCTGTAATGCTCACATTTATACATGGTAATGTGATAAATGATGATCTAACTGCAAGTTTAAATCAATCAAAATCAGTGGGTTACATTGTTTTGTTGCCTTTCTTGAAATAAAAAGCGAAAAAAATCATTTTTCTATGCGTATAGACGTACCAACACAAAAAAGGTACGTCTAAATGCAAAATATCGTATTGAAATACCAACCACGCAGTCCTGAGCTGACCAGCTCAAACTCTGACTGTATCTGTCTTGTTGACAAAAAAATCTGGCGCGATCTGCCAAACTCGACTCGTAAAAAAACACTGAGTGTAGTGAGCTCAATCGCTCACGGTACGCCATTTACTGTGCTTGGCGGCAAAAACATTAAATCTAATCCATCCCTGATTCGATTCAGAATTGGGCGCAGCTTTCGCTTAATCCTATCTAAAGGGAACAAACGACTTACTTTCAAGCTTTGTCGACGACAAGGCTATGAGCAACGCTTTAAGCATTTTTAATAGTGTTATTAATTGGTTATGAGAGTACGAAGCTTGAAAAAGTAAGTTTCATAGCTTTGCGGTTGTTGCATAGATAGGACTATGGATTTAGTTATGAGTAAGAATAAAAGATGCCTGCTAGTTACGTTTGATTATACCCAAAAAGGTAAAAGTGCGACTAGTTTTGCAGCAGGGGTGCTTCTATCCGAGTGCAGGCAGCACAAGGATTACGGTAAGAAGTTTACTGCGGAGCACCTGTCAATTGATATGAATAAAAATAAGGCACTTAGCCTGTCAGCAGGAGAGATAGCAAACAGAATTAATGTTCAACATAAGCTGGAAGAGATTGATGGGTTAGCTTTAGGTTGTTACGTATGGAACACCGAGCTAATTGAGCCCTTGATCACGCAACTAAAAGATAAAGGCTTTAAGGGAAACATTATTCTTGGAGGATACCAGGTTCATGAGTCGAGCTGTGAAGCACTCTATCCTAGTGGTGATATCTATTTGCCCAGCTATGCAGAAGCCTCTTTGCCAGAAGCGTTTATGCAGGAAAAATTGATCCGCAAACTCACTTTAAACAACAAGTTTGAGTTTGCTTCACGCCATTCACCATACTTAAATGGTTCGATAGAGCTTACTGAACACCAACCAATGGCGCACTGGGAAACTCAACGTGGTTGCTTTTATGCTTGTTCGTTTTGTGCCCATCGCGATGTGGCAGGCAACAAAGTATATGACTTCTCCATGGAAACAATTAAAAAGGAACTTGACTTATTTAAAGAGAAAAAAGTTCAGCGAATTAATGTTCTAGACCCAATCTTCCGAAAAGGTCGAAGATCATATGAGATTTTGGAGTATGCAATTGAAATTGGGTTAGAAGCAGAACTCGTTTTTCAAGTGCGTTTTGAGGACATAAATGAACGCTTGTTAGCGTTATTTTCAAAACTAAATACTCATCTTGAATTTGGTTTACAGACTGCAATCAAGTCTGAATCAATAGTAATCAATCGACGCAACAATATTGAGAAAGTATCTTCGGCGATCTCCATGCTTCAGGACAAGAATATGTCTTTTGAGGTCAGTCTAATTTATGGGTTACCGACGCAAACGCTAGAAAGTTTTTTCGAGAGCGTTGATTTTCTTAAGCGTAGGGGAGTCTCAGATGTAAAGGCATTTCCGTTGATGTTGTTAGAAGGCACGCAATTGGCCGCTGATAAAGAGGTATTCGGTATCAAAGAAGGTCATATCGACGACTCGGGGATTCCACATGTTATCGAAAGCGACAGTTTCACAAAAGATGAGTGGAAGGCAATGAGAGATTTAGCCATGAAACTAACAAACCTAGAGGAGTCAGCATGTTTATCGTAATCGAAGGTCTTGATGGAAGTGGCAAATCTACAGTGTCAAAGCACTTAGCAGAAAAGTTAAATGCGAAGTTATTAACGACACCAGGAGCGGGTTTTAAAGAAGTACGAAAACAACTTGATACGGTGTTCGAACATAATACCAAAGCGAGGCAGTTGTTCTATATGGCTACCGTGCTCAACGTAGCAAGTGAAGCTCAACGTTTGATAGATTCAGGCCAAAACGTTGTGGTAGACCGCTATTGGTTGTCGACGCAAGTGTATCATCACTGGATGAGCAATGGACAATGCTACACACTTGATGAGGTCGAAAGTGAACTCCTCGCACCAGATCTCACAGTCTACCTTGATTTGCCTGTGGATGAACGCATTGCAAGAATTAATAATAGAAACCACTGTACGCTCGAAGACAGGCAAACACTGACTGAGCAGGCAAATGATGAACTACGAGGTCTTTATGTTGGTATGTGTGGTGGTAAACCCGTAGGGGACTGGCTCATTATCAATGCTTCCAAGAGTGTCGATCTTATCGCCGATGAAATATTGAGTAGTCTCTGCTACACCGACTAGCTTGATGAAAATCGGGCGCATATGTTGCCCGATTTCCACCCGCTGGTTCCTGTTACAGAAGGCTGTTCTTGTAGGTTAGAGCCCTCGCGTCCAATGAAAGTTTCACTTTTTTAGGCTCGCTTTGATAGCCCCCCTTTGGCCAGATATACCCTAATGACGTAATCAAGGCCTTGAAGAGTTTGGTTGCAGTAGTCTGCGTGCAATCTTTTTGTTGCTCGCTATCTGGTAGCAAGTGTTTAAATGTCTCCCAATTGTCGAAAATTTCTGTGGCGATGCCATGAACTTGGGGGCGAGAAAGTACAAGTGTGCCATCATCACCTTGGTAGTCTGGATTTTGGAAAATCTGGGACTTAATGAATTTAGCTGGCTCAACAAGGTACTTGTTTTGGTTGACCCCGTTGGGGTTCCAAATTTGTTTGTACAGTGCTTTGTTATAGAAAGCCTCATCAAAGAGAATGTCCTGCTTGGTGATTTCCTCTAGTTGATAGTCGCGCATGATCTCGTACCTCTTGAGTATTGCCAATTCTTCAAAACCGACTTGGTTACTCATGAGCAGCCTGTCTGACTCGGCTCGTGTAATCAGGCGTGCCGCCAAAATAGCCTGGATTCGAGCTTCGAGATCCTGAGCCTTTAGGAGATTGAATCGAAAATTACCTTCTTCAAGCTGCTCTTTGCTTGATTGCTGTACTTGGACATTGAAACCAAGCCGCTTTAGGTTCCACATCATGCTAAGAGGTTGATTCGCATTGAATAGTTTTTTCTTGTCTTCAAACTCATTACGAAGGATGTCGCGGTCAGAGTCAGTGTCACAAGGAAGAGTAGGGACATAATTGAAATGGTCATTTTGAGTTAGGTAGAACGTAATATTTTTACTAGTACGGAAACGCCTCGAGAAATTGACCAATTCATCAATCCCCAGTACGAGGTCACTCACTACGTTAACATTGTCTGTATATTCAGCTTCACATGAGTAGCCAGAAGCCAAGCACGGCGATGCCATGATCATGTCGTACTTGGTGCATTCTTTTGATGGAGATGTAAGAAAACTCGATTGAGCTACCATGTTTTTATTGCTGCCAGTGAGCACTAACACCTTGCTCTTCAACGCAATTTTTTCACAAGCTTGCCCACTCTTATCAGTCAATCCCATGTCTATCATTGTCATGCGCATTGACCTTAGAGAGTCGAAGAGAATGACATTTTCCCCTTTGAGCTTGCTAGATGTGTTGCTAAAAGCGGCAAACTTATTCGCAATAGTGACGTTGATGTTGGCGTATGGGTTTTGCTTCGCGCGGATGATTTGGATGCATTTTCGGTGCTTACGCAACCAGCGTAGGGTGGTATCTGTAATATCAGCATCAGCAACAACGACCTTGGGAGCCTTCTTTATTGCTTGCAGCAGAATGTCATACACTTGTTCAGGCATTGTGTCGTTGTTTCGACAAACATTCGCCATAACTTTTTCAAATTCATCAATGATGAGTATGTCGCAGTTAAGGATGACTGAAGCAAGGTGGTCTTTATGGATGCTGTTAACGACGGAACCAAGCGCAACCGAGTTTTCGATCTCAAAAAGGGTGGCATTGTTGTACGCTACGGCACCGACTGACTCACAAAACTGCTTAACTAGAGGAATAAGGTAAGAGAGGTAGACTACCCTTTTGTTTTTATGCGCTGACCTTACCAATGGTTGGAAGCCAAATTTTGTTTTCCCCGTGCCAGTCTGGCCTAGCAATACGGTAGTATCAAATTGATTGCCATCTAGATGGTAGCTAACGTTGTCGAATGTTTTCACGTCGATTAAATTGTCGAACTCAGTAACGTTTGTTGCTTCAGTCAACAAAGACTCATACTGTTTTTCTGCCTTGTTCAAAGCTTCAAGTAAATCCTGGTAGCCAGGTTTACCAGCATCGAGATAGTGTGCCAGACAAGAGTCAACGTCATTGAACTGTAGAGGGATTTTTTGGATTAGAAACTTTGCATTCAAGTTCGCAATCTCGTTGCTCGGGTACATCTTGTAACCTTCCCATAAGGAAGTGAATGAATCACATTTCGCATAGTTGATTCCAGTCTCAACATCAACAATCGCTAGGCGATCCTTTTCCATGTTTTCTACTAGCACTTTTGCGGATAACTCAGGGTGATTTTTCGAGTCGATTACGATTTCAATATCACGAATGTTAGCCTCACGGTGCGACTTGGCAATTCCCAAAATGTTTGTCTTACCATACATTGGAGCAACAATTCGTCTGCCTGGTTTGTCATATTTAATGCCATTTGATATGAGAATAGAGGCCATATTGTGTTGCAGTCCACTAATGCCGATGTATTCGTTACCTGTTGATTGATTGTAGATTTTCATAGTTATTTTTTCTTATAGTTATGTTTTTGGGTTAAAACTTGCTCGGCACACGATGATTACAGCTATAACCTTTTCGAACCGTTCAAGAGAGTTAGTTTTTTAGATTGAAGTTGTTAAGCTAGCTAATCAGATGATTGATCTTCGAACTGGCGAGCCAGCATGAAGTAATTGCATACAACAGCGGCGAAATACCCTTATGCAAATCGAGCCAAAACTTCGTTTTGAAATGTTCGATATGGTTCTGTAGGAGGTGTATGCAACCAAAGCTCAACCAATTGTTTGGCGTGAGTGAAGTGCACCTAAAAATGGAGTAGACCACTTTGGTTGAACGGTTGGTTTCGCTTGATAAGACTGTTGAAAGTGCTTGTTTTGTTGAGTTCCTGTCGAAGTTTTGCATGACTTTGTATCGTTGATTTGAGCGAATCATACCCGCCTGAAAATGTGAACGTCAATTCACTACTACTTATAAAATCAATGGATTAGCAATTTTTTTTGGATTCGGCGTGTAATCAATCATTTATGTGCTGGAATTTTTCAACAAAAAAAGGCCACTTTTTCTGTTCTATTAACAAAATGACAAAGTGGCCTCCCAAAGTGTTGTTTTGAAGCACATCGATTGGTTCATGAGCGAAGCTCATGGATCTCGTCCTTAGTCGCTTTAATTACTCTCAACTTGGGTGAGTCGTGTCTGAGGAGTGGTTCGTAAAGTGCGGTTCGGGTTTTAGGAACTAACAAGGCTTAGCTCCAAAATGAGTCACGAGATCCCTTGAAGCTTAGTTATACAAGTAAAACTGCCCTATTTTTGCTAATGCGACGCGATGTTCTTTAGCGTCATCTAGCTTGCAAAAGCGAGTGCTCTTATCCTCTGTGATTACTGAACCCTGTATATGAAGTAACCGCCGACAGCGGAGCCTTATATCGATACGTTGCTACCTTGGAACTTCAAACACTAACAGTTTTTCTTTATGGGATCGCGTATAGGAAAAAGCCGAGTCCATTAAAGGTTCGGCTATAGTTTGGGGGGCAACGCTGAGAGGGGGCGCACTAGTATTTAGCACAGGTTAGTAATCGTCTGTATTTTTCCAAGCTTGGAAAAATCCATCTATGAAATCTCGAACTTCTACTGATGTATCCGACCTAGTTCGAATCTCCTTAAGTCTTGCCCGTAGTAGTTCTGTATTAATAATTTCGCTGTCGTTTTCCAGTCTAACTGTTTTGGACGCAATAGATACTCTATCACCCAGAGATCCAAAGCCTCCCATTCCCATAGACCAAGACTCGCCTATTAGCGCGTTAGAAATTATTAGTAGGCTCTCATCATCGAGAAGTTTCTTATCTGTCCACTCACGAACTTCAGTGAAATCAGCGTCACGTAGCCTTCCCCAGCTATACAAAATTGATACTAAATCTTTGCTACGTAACAACGCCTGACTTTCAGCAGCTTCATTTATCTTTGCTAAGGCCAACTCATTTACTATAGGAAGAGTAGCTACATCAATTAAATACTCATTCTCACTTCGCCCTTTTTCTTCATTGAGCAAATTTGCTGCCGAGCTTGCGAAGTCTGTAGCCCAACTCATGGAAGCTGTCTTTATAGCTTCAACATAAAGCTCATTTTTTTCTCCAATAGTAAATCGGCCCTCGGTCAAACGCCTTATTAACCAATGATACCTAAGCCCAGTATTAGCAAGAGCCATGTATCCTCTATCACCGTCAGTCTTTAAGTCAATTTGGTCAAATATCTCAAACAAAGACGATATAAGAATTGATACGTTGTCTTTCGGGATTTTAGCTGCATGAGTATTAAGCTCATCTAAGTAAACTGGCACCATTGACTTACCGTTTTTACGCTTTTGGTCTTTAGCGTTTAGCATCGTAATCTGTATGAAATCACGATTACCAGACTGTTCAACCAAACTCTCTATTTGCTTGGCTGAAAGAGCGTCACTACTCAACGAAAGTCTAAAGTAAGTATCAAAATGCGTACTGACACAGACTCTTTTTTCTGACTTCCATATGCTTAACCATTCACCACCGTATCCCATCGACTCAAACTTAGGAAAGATACGCTGCAACGCGACTTTTACAGTTTCGTGACGTTTATCTGGAATATCAATCAAGTATTCATTGATCGCATTTTCATCACGATCCCTGTCACGATTGCCACATACATAGTCTCTGTTCTTTCTAATTCTATTAAACAAAACTGGCTCATAAAGCCGTATCGTTTCCAGCGCAACGAAGTCGGATAAACTGATCTCATCAGCAATTGCAGGCCAAGTTACACTAATAGCGCTCCTAAACCTGACTACATGACGGGGCGTGGTCATATAAGGAACAACTACATCGTAGAAAATGTTCATAAACCTTCGAAGCTCCTTATCTTGAGGCTGCCCACAAATATCTACAATGAAAGACTGTATTGCTTCATTCAAATCAGTTTGCATTGGCAAAGGCACTTCAAATCCAGCCTGAATGATTTTCTCTAGAAAATGAGGCCCCTCGGAAGGGTATTTATCATTGACAGCCTTTTCAGCCAGTTCTCTATCAAACACTAATAGATACATAACGTTGGGTAAGCGGCCAACAGATTTAATTAACCTAAATGTAGCCAGTGCCTCTTCTGGGGTTAATCGGTCGATATCGTCTATCACAACAAGAAATCTTTTTTCTTGTTCTTCCAGCACTTTAGCAAGTTTCTTGAACGATTTTTCAACCGTCTGCTTTTCAGAAAAGAATGCTTTTTCTATGTAATTTGATGAGCCAGAAATCGCTCCTTTTAACCACCCTTGACCACTGGCAACCGCTACCGTTTGACCAACAACGGAACCAGCTTGAAGTAAATTTTTCGACAAGCTTGGGATAAGGTCTTTTATTTTGTCACCCAAACCATCCTTTAAAGTTACATGAAGGTTTTGCAAAAATGCTAGAGCCAGCGCCTCTTCACCGCGATACCACCAGCATTTAAAATCTGTCACTACCAAGTTTTTGTCCTGACGTTCATCCAATGAGGCCCTAATGATGTTAACGACACTACTTTTTCCTGAACCCCAAGGGCCATTTAGTGCGATAGCTGTACCAATCGGACTCTTAATGCCTTGGATGCTATTTGCGATGGATTCAGCAAACGGTGTGATACCGTATAAATCAGCATCAGCACTTTCAATAGGAGTATCATTGTAATACTTGGTCATTTCCCTTTCTCTAGTAAGTGGTTGATTGCATAATACTACTAAGAAATGCATTGCGTTTCACAAATACTGCTAACAGCTATGAGTCGTTATAGTTCGAATCAACGGGTAAGGTCTAAAATTTGTAGACACACTCTTCAAGATAGGTTCGTAATATTCTGTGCAGCATAGAGAAGGTTTTGCTAAACCTCAGCTAATCCGATAATTACTAACTTAGCAAAAGCTGTAACTCGGAATTTTCCAAGGACGTGTTGACGTTGATCTCGACAAACACGCCCTTGCCACGAAGTTTGTTACACTTCTAAATACGTGCGTTCCGCGCAGTTAAATACAAGCCAAACTAGCCTACAAGAGGTTTTGAAGCTCTCGACAGCAGTCGCAGTTTGAAGCCTTCGTGCAGTGATACAACACAGAGCTTAAGCACAATAAGCTAAATTATGTTATGCCTTCACAGAATCAAAATGGAAAAGATAAAGAGATCTTAAAGGGCAGTACTGAGAAATTACTCGCTTCAAATCCCTGAATGATGGTCTTGTGATACCAGTAACTGTAAGCCTGTTGGTGACGTACATCTAAATAATGAAGAAAATGCTGCTCAATAAGCAAGCAAGTAATGACAGCCACCTTGAAAAAGGCAGTGTATTCGGGGAAGTTAAATCTGTACATACACAGTTAACTAATATTGCGTCAGTAAATTATGAATTCAGAAATTATAAATGATATTCGGCTAGATCTAATAGATTACACTAATGCTGCTTTGTCCAAAGTACATAAAGTTAAACTTAAGAAAGATATTGAAAGTAGTGTTGCAACCTTTCTTCAGAATGAAAAGTGCAAGTTAAACGAAAACCTTTTTACTATCGGCGTTGTCGGGGTAATGAAGGCAGGTAAGTCGACTTTCATCAATGGTATCATTGGACGAGAAGTCCTGCCTTCAAGAACGTTGGGTATGACCTTCATTCCTACGAAAATTCAACACGCAGTCGCTGTGGATGATGTCGAGTACAGTTTTGGTAAATACGCAGCTTTCCAAATGTTTGCAGACTGGTTGCAGTTGGGTGGTAACTTAAGCAAAGTTACAACTACTGCAATTCGATCTAAAGTGGCGAATGAACTGATTACAGCTCTAGAAAAAAAAGAATTGAAGTTACGAAAGAGGGTTACTAGTTTAGAAGAAGCACAAAAGGAGTTATTTCTTGTTAATGATCTTGCTCGGCTGAACGCTTGGTTACGAGCAAATGATGACTGTCCTATTGATCTTTTGGAACATATCAAGTCGGAGAGTGATATTCCCACTATTTACACTCAGTTTAAAGCTCTGGGTAAAAGTATTCTCTCCAATGCCTCAGTGGCGTTAATTGACTCTCCTGGGCCAGATGAAGCAGGTCAAAATGAAACGCTTACTTTTGTCCTCAAGCAAGTACTACAAAATGCATCAGGCGTTTATTGCATTATAAATGGCAAGAAAATTGATGACTTGTCTGATGAAGCGTTGAGAAAACAAGTACATACGTACAGAGATATCTTAGCTGACAGGCTCCAACTTATCGTGAACCAGAAAGACCAGATTGATGGAAGCCTAGATGTGAAAGAGGTGATAAGTTCAAATCATACCTTTCAGGATTTTGACCTAGTGGATAAGGTTCATACACTATCATCAAAAGCCGCACTCTACTGTGCGTTGATGAAAGAAAGGGCACAAGATTTTTCAGATAATTATGCGTGTTACCGTAAAAAGCCACCTAAATGGTTTGTAGAGTTTGCCAGCCTCAGAGGTGGTTTAGAAAGTTACCTTGAAGATCTGGATGATGAACTGGGCGATGGTAAAGACTTAGCCAAGGTTCTTATTAAGCATTCAACTAGAGTGAATAAAAACTCTGGATTTAATGAGTTTATTAGTGATTCATTGATAGATATCTATAAAAATGCGTCATTGTCGGTTGTTACCAGTGCTGTGGATAAACTCAGTGCGAAAATTGATGAGCCTGTTTTGCATACAATTAATGGCCGCCTGAAGTCTATTGAACTTGATCATGAAGTTCTCATTAACATACGACAGGAGTTGAAGGTCACCATAAAAAAGATTGAATCTGTTCAGAAAGGAACAGAGGATCTTATTTCCAGCCAGTTTCAAAATACAGAGGCGTCAAATGGCATACTAGATTCCGTTGTCAAAAATACGGGACATCGCAGCACTAAAAAAGCAAGTTCACTATACCAGGAGCTTGAACAACTGATTAATGACTCAAACAAGAAGAAACATTCAACAAAGTCTAGTGCGCAAAATGATTTAGCGGGACTAAAAGAAGTAATAGAAACTAAAGTAATAGCGTTAGGTGCAGAATTACGTTCACTATCCGAGGAACAAGTCTCCAGAAAAATCGGCGATATTAACAGTACAGTACAAGAGCAGTTATCAGAGGCTATTACGACAACAAAACGTATTAATCGTAAGGTTTCAGACTGGGAGTTTATCATGCCTAGTCTTGAGGAATACTCAAAGTCTATAGACTTTGGAGCGCTATCAATAGATGAGGAGAAGGAAGAGACATTTATAGAACATGATCGTAGGTTATTTGGTTTTACATTTAAGCCATTGAATTACTTACTTGGTAAGCGAAAAGAAAAAGTAATTGAAACGTCATACCAAATAAATTTATCTTCTTTGAATAAGTTGATGAAAGAACATATTGATAACACCGTTGAGCATGCTTTCGAACAAGGCAGACTTGTGGCGTATAGTTACCAGGAAAAACTTACTGACTATGGCGAGGGGTTGTCTAATATTGTCAATCAAACTCTTATGACAAAAGAGAAAAGTCAAGCTGAAATGAAAGAAGAGATTTCAGAACTTAAAGCCGTTGAACAATGGTTTGGTGGATTTAGAAATTACCTGATTACTTCTAAACAGGGGCTTAGCAATGACTGATAAATATGAATTTCTAAACGATGTTGCGGCAATTGAGCTAGTAAACCAGATCGCAGTTGCTTCTGAGAAAGCCCAAGTATTAAAACGAGATAACGTTTTTTCCAAGCGTATTGTCAACTTGCTAACTGGAAGTCAGGAGGAACACCAAAACGATTTTAACGTTGAGGTTTCGGGAGCAATCGAGTCATTAAAAAATGAAGTGTTAAGCTCAAATAATAAGATCTTTAAAAACGCTTCTTCTATTAAAAAAATGGCAGGCGTTCTCATCAAAAATAAACAGTCTCTTTCATTACTAGAGTCAGATGTTTCTGCATTGCAAGATAAGGTGTCTGAAATTGAGTATCGTTTAGAAAAGGTTGAGGCACGCCAAACAGCAGATGATATCGTCGAAGAGTGGAAGGTACACTGCTCGCCAGACAACTCAATACTTTTCGAGACTATTCGTCTGGTTCAAATGCTTTACTGGAGTGATTTTAGCTGTGTTGCACTAGTTGATGAACAAGTTAAGAAGTACGGTTTTAATCGTTGCATGAACGCCATTATGGAAAAGTTTTCAATCAATAAATGTGATTTGGTTCGTCAGGCTCATTTAGTCAAGCAGTTCGATAATTTAGAAGGTATAGATAGAGATGCTTTGGCTATGATGATTCCTCAAATCAATTCGCAATTGTCCCTTGGCTACGAGCAGAAACAAATAGATGAACTGCTAAAATCGGCGTCACTGACGCGGATTGTTAGTGCTGAAATATTAATGCGTGATCTTTATGAAGGCAGCCTGTCAGAGGAGATATTAGCATGAGTATTGGTCTAGTCCTGTCAGGCGGAGGCGCAAAGGGTGCGTATCAAGTAGGTGTGCTTAAAGCTCTTGCCGAGATGGATATTGAAGTTGATAAGATCAGCGGTGCAAGTATTGGTGCACTCAATAGCGTGATTGTAGCTAGCTCAGCCTCAACGTCGGACGCTGCTGCCACATTAGAGTCGATTTGGACGTTGTTAGGACAAAGTAGTCCGTTAGAAGTAAACCAGAAAAATATTGCATTCATGGTGAGTTATGCTTTGGCAAGTTTGTTACAACTTTCTCCTCATCCATTGGCAAGAAAAGTGTCGAATGCTACCGTGTTGGGTTTATCTCAGTATGCCAAAAAAACAAATATCGACCTCGCAGTCTTAGATGACTCACCAATTAAAAAGCTTTTTGAGCAATATGTGGATTTTGAGAAATTACCCGAATGGAAAGACATTTGGGTAAGTGTGTTTAAAGGAAATGCTATCGATTCAATCTTCGAGTTTGCTAAAGGTGAACTTTTGCGTTTAGATACTGATAAATCAGAGTTTGTCGAACTGAAATCGTTAACGCCGCCAGAGGTGGCTCAAGCGATCCTAGCTTCAGCTGCTTTGCCTATCTTGTACCCTGCAAAGCACTTAGAGCTGGATGAAGAAGCTGGTTATTACTTTGATGGTGGGATTGGCGGAGCAAAGAAGTCTCAGGGTAATACCCCTATTACGCCTTTAGTTAAAAACTGCGACACCATTATCGTCACGCACTTGGACAACGGTAGTAATTTCGACCGCCGTGATTTTGAAGGCACTATTATCGATATTCGTCCTTCAAATGATCTTATTGGTTCTTCAGAGAAGAAGGTAGCGGCGATGCTCGACTTCAGTGCTAGAAAAATAGAATATTTGATTGACTGTGGCTTTAAAGATACGATTCGACACCTCTCCTCAATTAAGGGTTTTAGTCTCACCAAGTCTTCAATTGATGGAATTCAGCTAGATATCGATAACTTGCTTGACCAACTTTGATGTAAGTCATTAGTCAGGTTTTCAGCCAAATAGCCTCTAGTGAGGGGCTATTGGCTTTATAATCTTTGTTAGAAAACACTGTTATTACGAATGCGGCTAGGGCTAATAGATAGCTACTCTAATCGTTTATCATCCGTTAGGTAGGCTTCCGATTTGTTTTGAATCTATCAGAAGGGCTACTTCATGACATTTTTCATACGGAATGTTTGGTAGAACTCGTCACTTGGCTCAAGACAATTTTGCCAAGATTAAATACCATGTTTCAATTTAAACAAGATATGACAAGTTGGAAAGAATTTTCCCAGTATGATTCAGTCATACATTTATCCTTTTGTTAGATACAAGTGTCGAAATTCTGAACAAGAGGAAACCCACCGCTAGGTGGTCGTGTGTTGAGGAGGTTTAAGGCGGGGCTGTATAAGTAAAGGTTCAGTTTGTTCATCGCGGTCTCCAAATTGTTAACAAAAATACCATTCAGCTCACTCGCTAATGCGAGCAAAGCTTATTTCTATTTTTATTAGACTTTTTGGATATACGAACCTTTACAGATTTGGATATCTGAGTTGTACAGTTTGATAGTAGTATTTTTTGTTTTAGACAAATTAGAAACGTGATTTTATTAATGATATGTGATTTAGAGCACACTTATTGGTCATTTTGACAAAATGGCAATCAATCTGGCTTACAAGATGTGAGGGTGTAGTAATTGTTCATTGCTTATGTCAACTGTGGCATTATGCACCGCTGTATAGAGGTACAGGAATGTTGAATGCTTCAGAAGATCATAAAATCAAGAGTCAATTTACTTGGAAAACAAAAAGGGATCGTGTTTGGTAAGCTTTCTCTAAAGGTAGTAGAGAAATCATGCATAAGAACAATCAAGTATTCCGATATCCTTGGTTTTTGCACAATAAAACGTTCGCTTCTTGGTTATGAGCTTCAAGTGACAACTGATAGTGGTGTGGTCGCTGTTTGTGGCTTGAGCCATAGAAAGACAATCCCGCAATTCCACGCTATTAACAGAGAAATTCAAGTAGCAATTGAATCTAAAATAGCGGATACCTACACTCGATTCTCAAAAGCCGCGGTTGGCCAATATCTGCGTGAGTCGGCTATCTCTGATGTTCAAGCTATCATTGAACCAATGGTTCGGTTATTCAACAAGGCTCCGAATCTTTGGGAATCACATTTATCAGGCGAACCACTACAAAAGATTAAAAAGTTATCTGAGTTAAGCCCAATTTCAAGTTCTGCAAGCTATCTGAGAGAGTTGCACGTTGGTAGAGTACTAAATGCCCGCAAAACCTTCTACGATAGCATTGAGAGCAATCCACTTACTGAAGAGCAACGATTATCAGTAGTACAGCACGATGACTTCAATATGGTTCTTGCCGCCGCAGGAACAGGCAAGACATCTGTTATGGTCGCAAAGACAACAGATATTCTTGAAAGAAAACTGGCTAAACCTGAAGAAGTAATGGTTTTGGCTTATGGTAATGCCGCTGCAAAAGAACTTCGTATTCGTTCAAAAGAACGACTGAAAGCAGCGAATATTCACCACTATGACCTCGATAAGCAAATTTCTACGTTTCATAGCCGTGGCTTCCAGATTATCGCAGCAGCACAGAAACAATCGGTGGAAGAGTTCCGTAAGTTGAACATGAGCTGGTTAGTAGAAAAGCCTGCATCGCTTGAATTCATTAATAATTGGCTTGTTACTTTCATCGAAGAGAGTGAGGAAAACCTTAACATTTTCATTGAGACTGTATATTACGCATACAACCCATTCCTATCTGAGTCTGAAGAAGCCCACCAAGAAGCATTGAAAGGCAAGAAGTACATCACGCTGAATGGCGTTGAGGTAAAAGGTTATCAAGAGGTACTGATTGGCAACTGGCTATTCAAAAATGGCATTGAATACGTGTATGAGCCTGATTACAGCAATCGCCTTGGTATCAATATTGGTTTTCCATACCGCCCTGATTTCTATGTGAAACCTGTTGAGGGAGCAATCAGTGCTCAGATTTACATTGAGCACTTCGGTATTGATAGAGATGGCAATACGAGGACTGACATCAATAAAGCTAAATACAACCAGGGAATCAAAGACAAGAAAGATCTCCACGAACGGATGGACACTGAGCTGGTTGATACCTATCACTATGACTGGTGTGAGGGCAATCTTGAAATTGTACTAGAAGCGAAGTTGAGGGCATTAAATGTAGTCCCTAAGCCAATATCGAAAGAAGAAATTCTAGAAGCAGTAAGAAAGCAAGACTTCATCAAAAATGCTGTTAATGAGCTTCACGATACATTATCTGCCGTTCGTTCAGAGGCGATAGAGGGTTATGAAATCCAGCGTCGTTTGGAAGTAGCAGAAATCCAAAATGCCCGTAGTCACATGGAATTAATTGAAGGGTTGAGACAAGCCTATGTAGGTGAGTTGCGTAGCCGAAATCATCTTGATTTCGACGACATGATCCTTTTGGCAACACAGTATTTGAAAAAGGGCATGTTTAAGCCTGAGTGGAAATACATTCTCGTTGATGAGTTTCAGGATATCTCTGTTTCTAGGTGGAACTTCTTGATGGAGTTATTGAAAGCGTCAGGCTCAAGTCTCACTGTAGTAGGGGATGATTGGCAGGCTATATATGCATTTGTTGGAGGCAAGCTCGAATACACGACAAGGTTTCAAAATAACGTTGGTAATCATGCCCTGACCAAACTGCAAAAGACATTTCGATATAACAATAGTATTGCTGATACCGCTGGTGGATTTGTAATGAAGAATCCAGAGCAATACCAGAAGCAGATCGTCACGCATACTCAAGTTGAATCTTCAGAAGTATTTCTGATTGATAACTATGATGCCAATGAAAAAGATCCTATTGAAGCTACATTGAATGCTGTTGAGAAAGCGATTAAGGAGATCTATGTAGATGATCCTGATACTTCAATAGGTATATTGACTCGCTACCGTAAGAGCAAAACAGCAGCAGCCCAACGTTTTACCAAGAAGCGTGGTTTCAAGAATATGAAGTTTTGGACGTTGCATGGTTCGAAAGGCTTGGAGGCGGATTACTGTTTCGTCCTGGATTTAAACCAAGGATACTTCGGGTTCCCGACCGAAAGGAAAGAGAACGAGATTGTAAGTGCGTTGATGCCAACCGTTGATATGTATCCGCATGCCGAAGAACGACGCTTGTTTTATGTAGCAATCACTCGTTCTAAGAAGCGTTGCTATTTGGTTGCTGACCCGAAAGAACCATCAGAATTTGTCCTTGAGTTACTTAGTCCCGAATATGACATCAATATAGTGTCGGAACACTTCACTCCTGAGAAATTAGCTGCAAGGAAATGCCCTAACTGTAAGACAGGATACCTCAAACCAAAGAAAGGTGAGCGTGGTACTTACGTATGCTCCACAGGGCTAGGCTGCCTTACTGAAGCGGTTGACTGCGAATGCTGTTCTGATGGTCTAGCAGTTAAGAAGTCGAAGCATGGAGAGTGTCTACGCTGTAAGGCTAAGTTCCTGCTCTGCCCTCGTTGTAAATCACCCAAAATTACGAGACTAGGTAGGTATGGTGTGTATGTAGCTTGTTCTGGTTACAAAGGGGAGGAAAATGAAGATTCGTGTAAATTCAGGGATAAACTGCCTCCTAAATTGAAAGGCAATATTGGGGTGAATGAACGCATTCCTCACTCTGGAATTTTGTAGAATAATCATGATATTATCCGATTATTACTTGCTATACTATGCAACCTGTACTTTGAGATATTATCTACGGGGGAGTATTGGCGTGACAACTTTAGTGATAATCGGTAATGGTTTTGATATTCAGAATGGATTACCTACAAGTTATTGGCATTTCCATCAAAACCATCATGATGATCTAAACGAGCATTTTGTCTTTTTCCCTGAGTTTTATGATGATCAAGAGTGGTCTAACTTTGAAGAAAACCTAGGTGTTTTCAATGAGGATGATTTCATCGAACAAGCCGTATTGCAGCCAAGCTTAGATGAGCTGGCTGACTCATCAAGTAGCTTGCTGTATGGCTATGAAGATGAGATGACTATAAAAGTAGATGAATTGGTGGATGCAGTAACAGATACGTTCAAAACTTGGATAAGTGCAATAGACGTAACCATAGCCACGCAATTATTTGAATTTCCTAATGGATCTAAGTTCATTAGCTTCAACTATACACCTACTCTCCAAGACATATATTCAGTTCCTGACGAAGATGTACTGCATATTCATGGTAAAGCCAGATCGAACGTCATTTTTGGTCATGGAATCGGGAATGGCAACCAATCTACATCAATGCCTTGGAATGAAGATGAGCCTTGGTTTGATGAGTCCCAAAGAACAGTTGCTTCAGTTACAGACAAGTTTCACAAGCCAGTAGCTGAGATTCTAGAAAGTAATCGTGCTCAACTAGAAGGCTACGGCGATGTTTCAAAAATCATTGTCATAGGCCATTCGGTCAATGATATTGATGTTCCATACTTTAGATGCATTTTGGAAGCCTACCCTGATGCTGTTTGGGAGAACTGGAATTATGGTGATGGCATATTATATACCCAAGAGAAATTGATAGCTCTTGGCGTGCCTCAACATCAGTTAAGTTCATCACCTTCTAGTGAGCTTGGGACAGCCTATCCGATAACTGGATAGGCGAGTGTTAGAGATTACTTGAGTTACATAGCGAACTCAGTTTGATCTGCTCTTGTAAGACTGGACACCGACTTAAGCGAGTTTTGTTATACATCAAGTAATCAATGTTTTGCTAAATTAGCATTACGGTAAAACGGAATTGTCCAAAAGTGAGTTCATTTTTGTGTAGACCTTTGCTGTGAACGACCATTCTTTTGATACACGGCTTAAAGGCTTAAACTATGATACTACTGAGATGAATTGATATTCTGAAAACTCAGGTATCTTATTTAAGGTAACAGCGGTGCCATATTGCAAAACTGCTATAGTCATTACTCAGCAAACTAATACTAGAGAAGTACTAGATCAATTTGCCCGAACAAAGTTCAAATCGGGTTGCGCTGTTCAATGTGAGTGGAATCATGCCCAATTTGTGATAGACAATGGTATGAATAACGTTCGTGCAGTCGTTGATACAGAGAAGGGGCTCATTACGCTGTGTTGCCGTTATTCTCATTACATCGATATCGGAGAGGAGTTGCTCAAACAGTTTGCCGACGAGCAAGGTTTTTCAACTAAAAGGTTGGAATGCTAGCTTGCACGAAAGTACTTCGTTATTACTCTTTCATATCGTCTTCTAACTCCAAAGCAACTTACGATTCTTGCTCACCGTTTTTGGTGCTCGGTGTTGGTGGTATTACCCTAAATTGAGTCAGCCTAAAACCGACTGACTCTTGTTCGTGAATATGTCACAGGTGAATACAAAGTACTTATCAAATTGAGTAGTTAGCACCAAGCCGATTGATTACTTCGACATGTCCACCAAACTTCCTAATACTTAAAGCGTCAACGGCGATTCCGCTGGCTACCTGGAGTAGGTCTAGGTTCTTACCCTGCCTACTATAATCATCCAATAATTGCTTCTTTAGACTTAAATCGAACTCAAATCGATCCCTAGGCTCGCCAAAGCAATCTTCATCAAGAATAACAAGATATTGGGAATAACAGCTAAATTGAGACGAGTAAAGCTCGAGCAGCTCGTGAACTCTATCAGCGTCTTCGGGGAGAAAAATATATTTATTGTTTTTGACATCAAAGTCAGTGATTGCTAGTGCATTCAACAACTTAATTAACAGTATGTAACAGACGACTTTAGGAGCTTTGATATAGGTTTGTCCATAGGCAGGTAACCTATCGGTGATGTAAACGTTAGATTTTGAGTTAATGGTTAAATGAGCAATTTTTGTTACTTCACCGATGTCAAATTTGATCATACTTATCATACTCCTCTAGTGGCGGTCATAGGCTGATTTCTAGATTTGAACTTCTTTCAGACACAACAAAACCACCGCTCTTAAGCAGTGCAGAAAATGTTGTCTGAGTGTGACTTTTGAGTTGTTCATCATGTCTCCAATTTGCCAATAAAAATACAGTTCGCACTTACTCGACGAATCGAGCATAAGGTTATTAGTATTTTTATTAACAGTCGGATACACGAATCAATAGAAAGGTATATCTGAACACCAAAGCGTCAGCTTTGGTGGGAATTAACTTAGTAAGAAAAAAAGAAACGACAAGGAAGAAATAGAAAATTTAGCTTTATTTGTATGCTGGGTCTCTAAATCTTGGATGACTGCTTGACGAGTGAACAATCAATATTTTGTCATTCGATACCGAAAAGCCACTTTCTCTAATTTATATAAGAAATGAAAAAGTGGCCTAACCAAAGCTCCGCTTTGAAGCAAGTCGACTGATTCATGAGCGCAGCTCATGGGGGTTCTAGACATAATTACTAGGTGAATAGCGTGTCAGGAAATGGCAGGCTAGGGTGCTAGCCTGCTTTTGTATATTAGATTGACTTGGATATGAGCTCAGCTTTCAGTAATCCACCCTTGGTAAGTAATTTTGGTGAGAAGTTTGGGGTTCTACGTTGTTTGTATGCCGTCAGGATTTTTTGCAGGCCACTGGCTTCTAGAAGAGATATGTTTACGTCAGTATCCATATCTGCTGCATCGATAAAGTCTTTGGAGAACTCTGGTGCAACAATCAGTACTTGAGCAACTCGATGGCCATTTTGCTCGCAGCGCTTCGCGTAGGCTTTGACTTGTCTAGATGTTGTAGAGTATTTGGCATATTGGCCATTCTTAAACGATTTTGCCTCACCTATAATGACATCATCATTATCCAAGGAGACTATAATGTCCGCTTTGTCCTTGGCTGTGTTTATGTCTTTTCGTAAGTCCTCGTCAACATTCATTCCAAGCTGCTCTAGAATTGAACGAGTAATTTCTTCGAATTTCACACCAATATCCGACTCTTTGATATCTATGCCAGCGTCATGTAAACCTTTCAAATCGCGTGTTGCCAGCAAGTTGTAGTTTTCAATTAAGCGGTCATTGGCACTAGCGAAGGATTCAATGATTTGACTACGAGGGTTCCCTCTCCTAGACAGCCCCATATCATTTCTGATGGTCTTAATTTCATCGTTTGTATAGAGATACAAAATATCGAGTGGGGTAATACTTAGTGCTTTTAGCCTTTCTGGATCGAGAGTTTCTTTGTTTTCTATTTCAAAGTCTGTTCGAATACGTTCTTCAACATTAAGATCTGAGCTTGATAGTGATTCCAGAAGTTCTTTAAAGCCACTGACACTTAGGGCATTAAACTCATCTTCTTCAGAATTTTTAAGATGTTCGATCAAAACATCTATGCGGTCATGAAGTCGAGTGCCAATTCTGGGTATGTCGAGATCCATTTCATCAATCAGTTGCTTGATTCGTTCTTTTCTCTGATTTTGTGTTGCGTTGTCTGAATGAATGTCATTGAGCAGAATATTTCTGATTGAAAGTCCTGAGTGAGCGATGGTGGTGATTTTTTCTTTTCGGTCAACACCTCTAGTTTTGCAGCCATGATTTTTTAAGATGCTAGAGAGTTCCGCATCAGATAAAGAGCGAAGAATTCTAAGTATATATTTGTCGTGAATTTCTTTACCGAGCACCTCATGGAGAATATCTACGACCTCGTCAGCAACCATAACCTCTGAGCGTCGGCGATTGATCATGATAATGCCATTTTCCCTTAAATATTCTAGGGAATCATCTATGCCAAGTTGTGGGATTGGATCAATAGAGTGCTCAATGGCATTGACCTCTTCTCTAGACAGGCCTAGCCGTTGTGCAAGCACATTAAGTATGCTTCTTTCATCTTCAGAAATTTTGGCTGCTCTATTTGATTTAAGATCGTTCTCGAATGCCGTTTTCATACAGTGCTTATAGATATCGAGTCGGTTTAGTCTATCAAAATCACCGAACTCACTGGTGGTAAGCTCTGCTAGAAGCTCCTGGCTCAATGTATCTATCTCTGCATATTCTTTGGCATAAAGACTCTCAATCCACGGTATGGTAGAGATACAGTTCCCATCCCTAGCTAAGATATTTATCAGTAGTGATGCCTGTGGGCCACCCGTCGCTACTTGTTCTACTACGTGCTTTTTGAAGTGCTTTCTGACTAGATTGAATAGCTCTTTGATCTCATTGCCAGAGGCCGCTTTAAGTTGACCATCTATTTTATCCAATTGCTTGACCAACTCGGTGTCACCCTTGTTGTCTTGGCATAGCTTGTCTATGCAGTTGATGAACTTTGAGCGTTCAAATTGATTTGTATGATTTAAAACTTGGGTTAGTTTCATAGCGCGTCCTGCATTTAAACAAAATAGATTGCTTTGAATGTTAACGGTATATACGACTGAGATGTGATTTTTGAGGTAAGAGTGACGATTATGTCACTGGTTTTATATTGGTTGTATTTGGAAGTTTGAAGTCAGTCTTACTGAATAGGCCACTTTCGCCATTTATATATAAATATCCAAAAGTGGCTAAACCAAAGCTGCGCTTTGAAGAGAGTCGATTGGTTCATGAACGCAGTTCATGGGGTACTTCTTAGTAATTCTTAGCGAGTTTAAGAATTCTTAATACCAGTAAGAAACACGATACGATATGGTGATTATGATCACAGAATTTTTAGTAGATAGAAAAAATCTGTACAAATCACTACTCAAATTGAAATTTATTTCTATGTTTCAATATCGCCAAGACCGCGGTGTTATTGGGTGATTGACGGTCTTATTTTAGCTCTTCTTTTTTGAGGATATAATCATGTTGATAAGCCAGGATCAACAAATAGGTTTGCGAAGCCTCAGTGAGTTACTTGATCATGTCGCTGACGTCATTCGTCGAGGTGTTCCTGGTCGGCATTGGGTGACCGCTGACGTAACCAGCGTGAATCGAAATCGCTCTGGTAATGTGTATTTGCAGTTATCAGATAACGGTGATGGTGGGTCGGAATCGCAAGCGCGTGCGGTTGTTTGGTCAAATAGAACCTCTATCATCGATGCGTTTGAAAAGAGTACTCAAATGACATTTGCAGAAGGTTTGAGCATTCTTTGTTTAGTAGAAGTTCAGTTTCATACTAAGTATGGACTCAACTTAACCATCGTAGATATTAATCCCAGCTACACGATTGGGGCATTTGAGTTAAAACTACAGAAGATACGCAATTGGCTGGCTGATAAGAACGAGGCAGAGTTAAATCAATGCTTGAGAACACCGATGGAGTTTACAAGGGTTGCCGTGATTGCACCGCAGAATGCGGCTGGGTTGAGTGACTTTCGCAGTGTGGCGCACTTGCTTGAACAGCACTACCTATGTCAGTTCGACTATTTCTACGCATCATTCCAAGGTGAAGCGAGGATACGCGCTATCGAGATGGCGTTTACAGAACTGGTTCAAAATGAACATGTGTATGATGCAGTGTGCGTGATTAGAGGCGGTGGTGATAAGGCTGGCCTTAACGAACTCAGTGAACCGAAACTGGCTCGATTGGTTTGCCGCTGTCCATATCCTGTTTTCACGGGTATCGGGCACAGCACGGACTCTGTCATCCTTGATGAATTCGCTAATCAATCTTTTGCGACGCCGACTAAAGTCATTGATCACATCAAACATACGATAATCCAAAACGCTCAGTCTGTTAGCGCGAATTACTCTAAGCTGCATAACTCAGCGCAATCGCTATGTAATCATCAGCAACAGTTTATTGCGCAGCAAAGTGAACGTATAGAGAAAGGAAAAAGTAACGCTTTAGCCTGTTGGCGTAATCACGTTGAACAGTTCGGTCATCGTTTGTTCGAGCGAGCCCAAAACCGAGTGAGAGAAAATGGAGACTTGGTTAATCGACAGTTCCAATACCTTAGTTCCAACGCAAACCAGAAATTTAATTCATCACGTATTGCGCTTAATCGCCTTCATGAGCAAGTGTTTCATCAGGCAAACAAGGCACTGATTAGTGCCAAGTCTGCCGCCTTTGCGGAGCAGCAGATTATGAAACAATCGAGTGCTGCGATAGTGACGTTGACGAAGCAAAATGTTTTAAAGGATTACAGAGACTTAAAACAGTTATCTAAACATCAGATACATAATCATAAACGAGACACGCGTCAACTTTGGCACAGCTTGAGCCAGTCTTCTAAAACCGCGATACAAATTGCCAGTAATCAGGCGGTTTCTGCCTCAAATACATTGGTGATGTATGCGCGTATGCATGTGCAAAGCCAACAGAGTCAGATCCAACAAGACAAAAATATCCTCTTTGTGAACGCGAAGAGGAGTTTGGCTACTCACCAAGATTTTATCCGAAATGGCAAGCGATTAATTGAGGCCTATGACCCTCAAAGGGTTTTAGAGCGTGGCTACGCGCTGGTGTGTGATGATGCAGGCCACGTAATTAAAAGCACTAAACAACTTCAAAATAATCAACAGTATACAGTCCAATTGCATGATGGCAGTACGACGGTAACCAACCATTCGTTTCAGAAGGATCCGCAACATGAACCAACAAACTAGCAGTTATATGGATAATTACTCAAAGCTAAAATCAGCAGCAGAGGAACTGTCTCAACAAAACGTTCCAGATGTTGATCGCATCATTCCACTGGTAAAACAAGGAACACAAGCGTATCAGCACTGCATGAACCGTATTCAAGAGGTGGAAAAAATGCTGCAAGAGATAGAACAGCAGGCAAGTCGAGAAGGTTGACACTCTCTATGTATTAGTGGCTTGTGGTGCTTTGGAAATGACTGCAAGCTTATGATTAAATTCATTATTTTCGATGAGTTTTATCCCCTCCCTCCGTTTCGAACAAGTCATTTCCTTTTACCAACAAGCTTACTCACTAAAAGCCCTACACGACGAGACCATAAATTAGTCCCGTATTTTTTACGGCATCTGTTGATATCCCGTAAAAAATGCGGCATTATATATTCATACCTTGAGTACTTTGGGTTTACTCAATTGGATTACGAAAGAGTAGCTTTTATGAAAAAAGACGAACAATTAGAAGAGCGTTTATCTGACTTTGTTGCTTTTTGCAATGTATACGGCCTAACGAAATCAAAGCGTTATGCGGGAAAAAATATGGTCACACTTGATTATGATCAGGCAATGAAGGTGTTTCCTGTTAAACGCTCTGCATTAGAGAAATTTTGGACGGGCAAAAACACGATTCCAGATTACTTTGTAACGATTATGAAATTGCATACAGGGCAAATTGAACCGTTCCATAGCGTTTTTTCTGAGTCCAGTATTCGCTTAACTATTAATTGATCGGAGTTACTAGATATTGGTTTCACAATCTATCTGAGCTGGTTGAAGCCAAACTGATTCGCTAATAATCGAATTTCCATAGATTAATAACTGTTCATTTTTGTGAGCGGTAGGGATTCGTTCACCCCAAAAATAAAAGGAAACTAAATGAATTTAAGGCCAACTAATCACCTAAATACCATATCTAAACGTTACCCAGGTATCTGGAAGAACGTAGATCTCTTCAGGAAGAGCAAAGGAAAAGATTTGGGTGATTGGCCAGAGTGGTGTTTCCTTCCAATGGCGGCGAGCTACGCTATAGCAAGTAATGGTGGTGGCATTTCTTTAAGTGCTGCATCTGATATATCTACGATATCAGCGCTTACTGCGTGGAGATATACACAGGGAATCTATTGTTTCGACTCGGATGTATACGCAGAAATCGTTAAAACAACAGTGGATAAAGATATTCCTGTGGATGTGCTTTATAGACTCCCTGAATGGGGCGTTTATATTGAATTACGAGATGTTGATGGATGCTATGGCTTTTTTGCACATTTAGAGTTTGATATGACAACAAAACGTTCAGAGCTCCGATTACTGATTGATTCTGAAGATATGTTAATACCCATCATACTTCACCTCGGAGACTGGGGAGTGGCTGAGGCCATCGACAGAGCTGTCGAGGTTGCGTACAGCCGACTTTCTTTATTGGAGGCGTTTATGGCCGACTCCGTTGAGTGGCAGAGAGGGATTGCTCAAAAGTGTTTAAGCCTCTTACTTTACCTCTGTTCTGAAAAACCAGATATAGAACGTGTTGAAGGTAACTTGCCAACAAATCCAACCCCCAAAAAAGTTAAAAAAAGACACAAATTTTTTGCTCCCAACAAACCTAAGATTTGGAACGTTGGGAAAAAGATTGCAAATCTTGTTGCACAAACTCCCTCTGAGAGTCAGAGCGGAACTCATGCGAGTCCCAAAGCCCATATTCGACGAGCTCATTGGCATGGTTATTGGTCAGGGCCGAGAAATAGTATTGAACGTAAATTTATCTACAAATGGATCCCGACGATGGTTGTGAATTCCAAATAATTCAAGACGTCACCGCAATCAAATACCCATCTAAATTATTGGAAGCTTGCTGCTCCTATGTAGTGCGGCTGGCTTCTTTATACCACCAACAATTGAAAATAAAGGTAATCTACAATGAATGAAGCAGTAATGTTGAAGGTAGGTCAACGTTATCCAATGCAAATCCAAGCTCATAGAGAAGGTGCTACAGCAGAGCTGATGCGACCATTTGGTCATAGGCTGATAATTGCTATGCCTGACATCTCTCAATATGAAGAGGACATCTTACGTCGTGGTGAGTTGCATTGCGGTCTCCTTGAAAAGGATGGTGCTATTTTGTTGCTTTGGCAATTCCTAGATGGCAAGACAAAGGTAACGACATTTGATAGCCCGTTTGACGCGAGGTTGATTCCTGACATTGTTATGGGGGAACTGAATACTCCAGAATCGAGATATTGGATTGATATCCATATTGTTGACTCTTCTACTAATGTAGTAAGGGGATTGCGCTCTATAACAATGCCAGCAGGTTTTTCGCGAGAGTTGATGAATACTGTTAAAAAACAACTAGGAAGCCATTCAAATGGTGAAGCCCAAATGAGCCGATGGATGCAGAAGGCTCCACATAAATTAGCGAAAAAGACTCTGATGTGGAAAATGGGAAAGTAACGGATTGCTCTCGATGATAACTCTAAAGAATACAAAAACTAACCAGACTCTAAAGATCTTTGAAGCAAAAGTACTAACCGACTTAGGCGGTATGGCAAAAGGAATGACTGAATCTGGATTTGAAGATGCAGTTAGCCTAGGAATGAAGCACTTCGTCTCGATGGTTGATGGAATTTTGGAAGAAGGACTATTACTTGCCAGCGTTAGTCCGATCAGTGATAAAGAGCTCATTGAATATATGACTTCGAGCGGAGATGGTTGGGAGCGCCATGAGGTCGACAACATCTTACAGTTTCCCAGCCGACGATTTTAAGAACGACTCTAGCCGCTGAACTTCTATAGGCCACTTTCTCTATTTATATATAAAAGAGTAAAAGTGGCTTTTTCCTTAGCCAAAGCTGCGCTTTGAACAAGTCGACTAATTCATGGGCGTAAGCCCATGGGATTTTAGTACTTTCAATTTTTATTTAATCTCATAAGCATACAGTGGCATTTGACTGATGGCTTGGATACTATGTCTTTGTATTGAAGAAGGAAATGGTACATGGGAAGTCGTAAAATTGCCGTTCTGATTGATTCAGAGAACACGCCACATTCTAAATTGAGCTCTATCATCGAAGAGCTCTCAAGCTACGGACAAATCATCGTCAAGCGTGCATACGGTGACTTTTCGACTGAGCAACTCAAAAACTGGAAACACCCCCTCAATGAGCTTGCTATTCAAGCGAAGCAGCAGTTTGCATACACAACAGGCAAAAACTCCACTGACGCGCTAATGATTATTGATGCTATGGATCTCCTTTACAGCCAACGGGTCGATGCTTTTGCGCTTATCTCAAGTGATAGTGATTTCACTAGCCTTGCAACAAGGCTGAGGGAGTCTGAAATGTTTGTGATAGGTGTCGGTAAGGCAATGACTCCAGCTTCGTTTAAAAATGCCTGTGATGATTTTGTCGCCATTGAAAACCTCAACGGAGATAAGCCACAGGAAGAGTCCCCGCAACCTCCTCAACAATCCACTCAAATCAATGGGGTAGAGAAAGAAATTTGGCAACTAATGCATCGCGCATGGCAAAACTATCGTGATGAATCTGGCTGGGCCAAACTAGGTGAAGTAGGGCAGTACCTTAAACGCTTAAAGCCTGACTTTGACCCGCGCAATTATGGTCTCAAGAAATTGTCTGACTTTTTCGACAAGTTCTCTAACCGTTACTCCACTCGTCAATCAAAGCAATCTGGATTGGAATTTAGGCTCGTGACCAAAGGCAGTAAGCAGTGAGAGCTACGTGATCGTGCTCACGGGAACTGTAGCTCGTAAGTGGACAAAATCAGTTTCGGAGAATTGAACATTCGCAATAAATGAATAACTACAGGTATTGTAAATCACTGAACCTGCTGTCCAGAGCTGCTAGTGCAGTTCAGTGTTGATATTTTGCGCAAAGTCAATTGTTGCAAACTTAAGAATGAATTAATATCGCATTATAAAACTTGTTTAGTACGCATCGTGTCGCGGTGCCTGTGTGGGAATATGAGTAATGGCAGAAACTGGGAACATAGAGAAGCTAGCAAAATTAGTTTCCAAGGACATATTTAAGTGGTTCAAATGGGAAACTTGTTTGCCAAAGGATGAGAACTGGGAATGTGTGACAGATCATCATGGCAAAACTACTCACCCGTCAGATGTTGTGTTTTATTATGATGACCCATACTCGGGTAATACTAAATATTTAAACACTGACCTTAAGAGTTACAAGGCTGGGACTATTAATACCAGCTCTGTCTCAAAAGCTCTTAAATCACTTGCAATGTCAGTTGAATGCGCAAACATCAGTGAAAGTTGGCAAAGTACATTTCTTCTCGACGATGTGGGCTTTGGGAGTGTTGCAGGATTATTGTTCATCTACAACCATGACGACAAATACGACTACGACTTTTCTGATTTGATGGGAAGAGTGGATTATCGGGAAATCCCACTTTTGGAAGACAAAGAAATTGTTGTAATGGGGCCACACTTAATTAAGCGTCTTTGTGACGTCGTAAGTGATATGCAAAAGCTGAAGGCTGATGATAGTTTCCCTAGTCCTAAAGATTTCACTTTCTTTTACCCTGATTTGATTCGTGCTCGTCGTTGTGGCGACGAATGGGATAAGCCTGCTACGGTTGAAGCACTAACATCACCTTGGTTAATTATCAAGCATCGAGCGGGGGATGACTTTGATAGTGGTTTTGTCATCTATTACCACCAGTCAGGGGAAACGGTTGATGAGTTTATTTATCTTATCGACGCTATGTCGCATTATCAGATGCTCAGCAGTGATTATACGATACGAGTTCGGTTTACTGATGCAACTAAGCATGCCTCAGTCAATTTTGACAAAGCAAAACGTGAGTATCTAAAAATGTGGGGTAATGACGATGCCCGTGAGAAGCAGATGGCGGCTATTGAAGCTGAAACTATCACTAAGTTCACAACTTGCTTTAATCCAATGGAAATAGGAATGCGAGAAGATGTCTAAACTCAAAACTGGCCCGTCTATCTATATCCCTACTGATAAGAACATATTTGACGCTTTACAGCACAAGAAAGTAACTCACAGTGAGCTAGTTTTATTCCTAAGAGGAAGAGGTATTTTAGTCTCCAGCAGCACTTCTAAAGATGCGCTAATTGAAAAAATTAGCTCTTTGACCCTTAGCTATTCTGATTTCAACTGGATTGGTAAGCTACTAGAAAATCCAAACAGGAAAGACAAAACAACGCATTCCAAACTTAAAGGAGAAATTGAGGACTCACAAATCCAAGCTGCTTGTTCAGCAGTAAAAGCGAATTTGACCGCAATTGGTGATGATTCTGTAAAGGTTACTAAAAGTGGTGATACAACTACGCTAACAGTTAGTTATGTTGACCATGACTTCACAAAAACAGAGATGCGTCAGCGCACACTTAAGACTTGCGAAATAAAGCTTGAGAAAGGTAAAGACGGAGTTGTGATGAAACTTCCATCAACAAAAAAAGCTAAAGAAGTTTCTGAGACACTTAAAAAAGCTGTTCAAGCACAAGTAATAAAAGCCACGGGTAATGAGCTAGAAGAGTTTTCCATTTCGTTACAATCTATCACTGATGCTGAATGTAGAAGTGAATTTTTTGATAGCTTAATTCGCAATGTTCCTGGCTTTGAGTTTGATAATGTTTCTAGCGTGGATGTTTATCATTTGGAACAGGAAGAGAAAGACGAGCTTGATGAGGATGATACTGTTGAAGCAAGATTAGCTTCCTATATCAATAAAGCAGCGCTGGCAGGAGAAGGAGTGCTAGATTCAACAGAATTTAAGCAGCTTCATAAACGAGGCTTTTATATTTACAAAATTATCTGGACAGCAATAGATAGTGCTCATGAAGGGCCTAAGGTGGAATTTGAAGCTCGTTTTGGTCGACCTGATTTATGCACGGAATTTATGTACACCGTTAGAGGACTATATCCGTACAACTCTAGAACTGTCGAGTACAACGTCACCAGAAAAGCTGCGACTCCTTATGAAAATGAGAAGTACAACGTCAGTCTGAGAGATGCATCAGAGAAGGCTTTGGCTAAAACCATTGAAGCGTATGACAAGAAGGTGTAGATAATGATTAAAGCAAAATGGCTATACTCTGAACTTCCTTTAACTCTTATCGAGTTGTCAAGATTGATGAAGGAACAACAATATTCAGAAGAAACTGGTTTGGGCTTTTTGCTTTCTGTATCTACTCCGTCAAAGCTTTCAGGTAAATACGTTGAGAAGCAAGTCCAACGAAGTGTGGTTGAAGATCCATTTGGCGAGGTTACTGAGGTTGAATCAGTAAGCTATTACACATGTCAGTTTAACTGGTCTTCGAGCTCTAAATATATGTACATCACTAATCCTCCTCGCTCGTTAAGGAAGTTTTTAAACAAACTACACGACATGACTGGTTTGGGGTTAGTGCTATCTGAAGTTAATGTGGCCCCCGAGCGTTGGGTTGGTTACTTGGAGCGCTCGGCTGATTCTTTGAAAGTTACTCAATTATCCTCATATGGCATCCGTGTTTCTCAGGGTGCTTCTGCGAAAATTACAGTGAATGGTATAAAAGACATTAGAGATGATTTTAGTACTATCATTTCAGATAAGCGATATTTGGTTGATAGCGTGAAATTTAAGGCTGAGTTTGGCAGTTTAGAGTTATTGTGTGAGTTGACTAGGCTAGGTGTTTGTCGCTTAAAGTCTGCCAATGTTAACTTTGTGCTCGACAAGCTTAGAGAGGCTTTAGAGGGGGTGTAACTCTCCCTGTTTTAGTGGCACTTCTTCCTAGTTGCTAGCACGGAGCTAACCACTCCGTGCTAGCTACGATAGTTAATAAGCATCTGCAAAGTCTTCATAACCCCATAGCATTAACCATGACTTTGCTACTCGCACTTGATAACTGGCAAGTCTGGCCATTTAGTTGTGTAGTGGGGCGTTAACATCTCACGCCGCATGCCCCATTTCTGCGCTATTCCTTGTGCTCCCAGAAATAAGGTGTCAGAACCATAACGTTGGTTCAACGAATCATAAACAGACATGAGTTTTGGGTCGTTGGGCATGGGGTTAAATAGATCTGACTGCTCGTTCTTCCCATCAGTTAAATCCAACAACCCGACGCCAATTTTGTAAAAGCGAACATCTTCACAAAATAGTTCTTCTGCGAGTAAAGTGGCAGCTTTGGTGATATGTGTGGCATCTGAAGTAGGGTAGGCAAACCTATGTATTGCTCTACGCGTTACAGCCTTCTCATCGAAGGGGGAGCTATTGGCGAAGCATAACATCACTTTACACAAACTATTTTGCTGACGCGCCTTTGAAGAGGCTATATTCGCATGCTTTGCCAAAGCCTGGCGTAATGATTCCAAGTCGGTAATGCGCTGACCTGCGCTTCTCGTAGAATAGATTTGTTTTTTGTCTGCCCTTGATTGATCCCAAGCTTTACATGGTTGGCCATTGAGTTCACGGATAGTGCGTTCGATTTCGACGTTAAACTCTTTACGAGCTAATGCTGTTGGATAGTCAGCGAGTTCTAAAGCTGTATTGATGCCCATAAACTTCAAACGAGCTTGTATTTTTTTACCTATGCCCCAGATGTCACCTGCACCGAGCTTCGACAGTATGGTTCTGCGCTCTTGCTCGCTATCGAGAACACAGACTCCGTTATACCCTTGTATTTTTTTAGCGGCATGGTTAGCGATTTTTGCAAGTGTAAGAGTTGGGCCAAAGCCAACACAAACGGGTAAGCGACATTCTCGCCATACAGCTCGCCTCAGCTTCATTCCATGCGTTTTTAAGCATGGAATGGCAGGGTAACAACGTTCGAATGATAGGAAAGATTCATCGATACTGTAGATGTGTTGCTCTGGAGCGAATCGACCAATTACTTGCATCATTTTGGACGATAGGTCGGCGTATAACTCATAATTGGATGATAAGGCGATTACGCCTTTCTGTTCACAAAGTGCTTTAACCTGAAAGAATGGTTTGAACTTTTCAATGCCCGCTTCTTTGGCATGTCGATTTGCAGCCACCACGCACCCGTCATTGTTGGAAAGAACAACTACGGGCTTACCTCGCCAGTCGGGACGGAAGACTTGCTCAGCACTACAATAAAATGAGTTCGCATCGACTAAGGCATACATTATTTTGTTCTCAGCAGGTGACTTGGTCTATGGCAACGTATGGATCGGATGACGACACCTTCTAACGAGAAGGAATCACATTCGGTAATCAGGGTTGGTTGATACTTATCGTTTGCTGAAAGCAATAGCTTGCGATGAATATCAATCTGCTTACATATGAATTCACCATTAAGGTTCGCAACAACGACGTCATTCTGTTTTACATCGACGTGTCGATCTACGATAAGCAAATCTTGGTCAAATATACCTAACCCTTGCATGGAATCACCACATGCTCTCCCGATGAAAGTTGCACTGGGGTGCTCGACTAAAAGCTCATCGAGATCGAGAGATAGTTGACTGTACTCGGTAGCTGGCGACTCAAATCCAGTGATGCCAGCATGTGCGCTGATTGGGATAACTTTCATAAACAATACTGTATAAATAAACAGTATTATTTTGGTGTCAAAAAGCCATTTTGGCAAGTAGGTGTGAACTGTTTGCCTACTATCTCAGCAAATTTAATTTGGCGATTTGAAGGTTTGTTTCTATGTTTCTGATAATCGGAGTTTTGTGAGGACAAACGTTGTGATGGAATTAGATCAAAGGCGACTTATAGTGGTTAAGAACTTGCTTAATAAGCTCGAGTTTTACACTGATGAGGTGGTTAAAGAGAGGAGTCGAAGTGGGCTATGTATAGAAATAAACGGTTGGCACCTTTATCCCGTGTTTCAGTTCGATGAAAACATGGAACTACAGGGACAACTCAAGAAACGCCTTGATGATTTGAGAATGGGCCGAGATGATGTTGATGTCCTTCACTGGCTATTTGCTGAGAAAATCGTGCTGATGACCAAGGCGGTTGCGCCTTACTATTTGGTAGAGAAAGCTTTGGGCAGTGGTGATCTAAAAGCTTATGATGCACTAGTTTCGGCAGAAGCTAGTCAGAGTGAGCACTTGGCAGCTCGTCCAGTTGATCTGCTTGGTAGAGACGAATTCGACGTATTTGTTGACGATTGGAAGCTTGGAGACTATCGAGTGATCCCTAAGAAAGAGGTTAAGCATACCTTGGGTTGATACAGCTGGAACCTAAAGAATGAAAGCCCATCATTGAAGATGGGCTTCAAACAACCTAAAAGTTAAAAGGGATAACGACGTCATTTGAGTCATCAATCACGTTTTCAGAGTATGATACGCCTGTAATTTCTGACAATAACTCAGGGCTAACGCCTAATTTATCCGACAGCCTTTTAAAGGAAATTCCAAGGTGCTCGCTTAGAACTTGCAGACCTTCCTCTAACACATGAGGGGTCTCTAGAGGTATCTTATCATCGAACTTCTCTTTTCGCGTTTGCCTAGTCTGGCTAAACCACACGTTCGCCGTCCGATACTGCTGTGCGTTAATAAAACCAAGAAAGTGAGCCCTGTAAATAATTGCCCTAGCACTCATTTTCCATCTGAGTTTTAGGTTATATACTTCCTTCCAGTTGATGCTGCCATTAGCCGCTAGGCACGCTGGAAACTCGCGAGCGAATGACTTCCGAGGGAAAAGAAAAGCAGAGGCAAAAGCATCAGCTTCTCGCTCTGTTTGCTTACAGCCAGTTTCGACACCGTCATGCATGACCAGATGCCCGCATTCGTGTGCAATGTCGAATCTCAGACGACAAACACTTTCTTTTGCAGTGTTTCTAATAATGATCGGAAACTTTCGGTTAACTGAGAGGGCGTCAACTTTGTCAGATACCCCATCAAAACAAGTAACAATAGCCCCCTGATTTTCAACAACATTAATCATGTTATCTATTGGCGCATCCGAAGTTAACCCCCATCTAACACGTGCACCTTCTGCAATCTTCTCTATCACTGGCGGTGTTAACTCTGGAAGTTTATCGTTATCAACCAAGTTGAACTTGTTCTCTGGTAAATCCAAATGCTCATGCAGTTCAGATACCAATTGTTCAAGTATTGTGCTGTATGCTTGGACGCGATTTTTAACTCCTGCGGGAGTTGTTTGACGCTTCCGAAAATGACACTGTTCAGGCTTAACATCACCAGAAAGCGGCATGCTAAAAAACTCAGGTGACACTTTCAAAAACTCAGCCAATGCGTTTGCTACGTCATCAGCAGGAGCTCTAACATCACTCTCGTATTGGTGGATACTTTGACGCGTAACAGCCACAGCATCCCCCAGTTCTTGTAACGTACAACCCTTAAGCAAGCGGGCTAATCGCAACCGCTCTCCATAAAATGTTACAGACATAATTACTAACCATTACTGGCTCCATCTTTGGGAGCCTTATTCTCTTTTGCTTTAATGGAAACAGAAGCTTTCTGGGTTACAACAGGCTCGGGCAACTCAACATCAACAGAGCTTAAAGCAGAAACTTTTTCATCCAATGGAATTTCCCAACACGACACCTGAACTCCATCTAAAAAACCAGTAAAGGTTACTCGTTCTACATAACGGAGTTCATCAACTTCAATTGCAAAAAACCAAAGAATCGATGCAGCCTTACCTACTTCTGCATCAAGCAAACTCATTTGGCTTAGAGCTTCGATACAAGGGATCAATCTCCGCTCTTCAGGACAACTTGGCTTACCACGGTACAAGCGCACAGGAACAGATTCAATAGAAAAGGTGAATCGACCATCATCCTTAACTACTCCCAACCAAGCCCAATCGTGCTGGTCTTTAGATGCTCTGATAATCTGATTTCTACAGCACTCGTATGCTCTAAGACCTGTTGACCTTGCCGAGTCCCCTAAAACATCATCATGTAAATCAATTACCGAGTCTCGTACTTCCCTCATTAGAGAAGCAAGCTGTTTAATGCGGTCTTGCGATAGTGCTGGATTGAGTTCCCACGGTTGCTTCATTGTAAAACTGTTCCTTATGAAGATTTGTGTAGCCCCTTGATGGGTGTTTGGTGAAATACACGTCAATTATCTTGCGTTTTTTTAAATTTGTCAATCAATGAAGGGTAAGTAAACGGGAGGGTAAGAAAGTAAAGTGAAACATAAAAAGTTAAGTGAAAGCGTTTTGTTAACAGTCGAGTACTGTTATTATAGACAGGCTTTACATCATCAGCTAAACCCAGAGGTGACATTATGGGAAGAAAACGTGTAACCACCACTCAAGAGTCGAGCAGTGGAAGAAATACCAAGTTTCGTGATAACTATTCTGGCGAAAATATGACTAGAAGTCAGTTTGTTAAGAAGATTGAGAGTGGTGAATACTCCAAGTACCATATAAGAAAAATCAACGGCGTAAAAACACCAGTATCAAACCCAGACCCAAGTAAAGATAATAACTTGGACTAATACACATCACCATCTCAGGGAATGGAATCCTTGACATTACCTCATGGTATTTTTAAACACCGCACTGTACTAACTCGGCAATCCAGCTTTTCAGCAATATTACAGACTTTTTTCCTGCAACATTTATTAGTAAGCTAATCAAATAGAAGGTTATTGATCTGACAGAAAAAATACTTTTACCAAATTGTCGGAAATCAACTTGAGATATGAAGTGATCTGGATCGCGATCAGTGTTTAGCATGGATATGCTCATGCACAATATCTTCACATTTCTTATGAGCGTTGATGTTATTGACTTTATAAGACGACTTGAGCTCCATATTCAATAGGGGCCTCCAAAGGCCCCATGAATTGTACTACTTGGGCCTTTTGACTACTTTTACGTTTCTTCCCCTTAAAGCCTCAAAGGTTGCTCTAACGCGAGATGTGGTGTTGGATGTAGCGTTCTCTGAAAGCGGCGTCAATAAATTTTCATCGCAGTTAGTGAAACGGGCTAAGCAGTATTGTTCGAACTTAGATTGCTTCTCAAGCTTATCTAGGCCTCCAATCATTCGCCCCATGTCGTATTTGTTATCCATGAACTTGGCGATCTCGTCATTTTGGTACTTTTCCACATTAAAGCTTTTGCAGCCGTACCCCATATTCGACAATATTGATTCTAGACGAGCCAAAGCTTGCTGAATGTCCTCGGCTTCATCCGCTTTTAGCTCTAATCCTCTTGATCCAATAGTGCGACTGCCATCAACACGCTCGATCTGACCAATTGTTTCGCACAAATGATGAATTGGGGATGCAAATTGATGCACGTTATCGCCATTTTCGAGAGTAACAGTCCCTCGCTCAATGTTTGCCACGCGTTCGAGGTTTTCTTTAACTGCAAGATTGAAATACACCTGAATTTTCTCGAAGTAGCTGTCCTTTAGAGACATGATGCTTGGTTGAAAGTGCTCTGTGGCGTATCTGCGCTCTATGTCGTACTTTGAGCGTGGTATCTTGGTAGCTGTATCTAGTGGGATTTGGAAGATTACCTCAGATGAGACTACTGAATCGTTATCAATAACAGTTCCTCTTACTGATATAGACTTGCCATTATCATTTGGAAGACGAAGTTGATACCAGACCTTAGTGTTTTCCGTGTTGGCGTTCTTTTCTCTCATGTCGGAAATGATTTTATTAGCTTTAATTACACTGAGCATAAGTTATCCTTTTTATTATATTTATTAGTAAGGGTAATAAAATAGTAAATGCTTATTTTTCTATGTGCAATAAAAAGTTATTTGACATAATTTATATGTTTGGCATGGATTTATGTTTATTTTTGTCATTAGATTACTAAGTTAATGATTAATCTATTTTAGTGTTTCTAGTAATCAATTAACTTATATTGAAAAAAGAAATTTAGTCAATTTATTATTCGGGTTGAAATCCATGGTAAGTTGATCACAGATAACCAAGTTGGAAACTGTGATAACCGAGTTGGAAACCGATAACTAAATTGGAAACTGACTTGACCAAAAAAGCGACATATTCACCTTATAGCGTTATTACTGTAGTTTACGATGAATTTAAAATCCAAGCCGTTAAGCAAGTCACCGAACAAGGCTACATTGTAGCAAGTGTGTCAAAGCGCCTTTGGGTCTTCACTAATAGCCTCTATAACTGGATGAAGAAGTACGGTTCAGACAGTAAGCATTATCAGCAAATGAATGAGCAGGAAGCTCGGAAAAGAGAGCTTGAAAAAAGAGCTGGAGCGAGTGATACAGGAACGCGATATCTTAAAGGAAGCCGTGTTTTTCGCCAGCGAGCTGAAGAAAAATACGCGTTCATAAAATCCAGACTCGATAAGTACCCTGTACGTCTAATGTGCCAGATTCTTAGTATCCAGCGCAGTGGCTTTTATGCATGGCTAAAACAGCCGAAATCTGCCAGAACTATTGAGGATGAACGCTTACTGGGCTTGATTAAGCATTATTGGCTTGAAAGTGGTTGTGTCTATGGTTACCGCAAGGTTCAAAGTGATCTACGGGATTTAGGCGAGACATGCAGCAAGCACCGAGTCGCCCGCCTGATGCGACAGGAGGGACTGAAAGCTCAAGTCGGATATAAGAAGCACCGTGGAATGTATAGTGGTCAGCCAGCACTTATCGCTGAAAACATATTAGACCGTGAGTTCTCGCCATCTGAGCAGAATCAATCTTGGGTAACAGACATCACCTACATCAGGACACACGAAGGTTAGCTGTATATAGCTGTCGTGCTCGACCTTTATTAGGAGAGCCGTGGTCGGTCGGTCAATGAGTTCAAGGATGGAAGAGCTGGTAACACAAGCACTTCTTGTAGCGGTATGGGGTCGAAAGCCAAAAAGTATAGTGCTAATCCATTCTGATCAGGGAAGTCAATTCACGGGCTATGAATGGCAGGCGTTTCTTAAAGAGCGTAACCTGATACCGAGCGATTCGCAGGCGAAACTGTCATGAGAATGCTGTAGCGGAAATCTTCTTCCAGCTTCTAAAACGTGAACGGATTAAGCAAAAGATCTACCAAACAAGAGAAAGAGCATGTTCAGATATCTTCGATTACATCGAGATGTTTTATAACTCTAAATGTAAGCACAGCAACGCTGAGAATATGCCTCCATTGGTGTATGAAAAGCTTGGAATTTACAACTAGACGCTGGTCTACAGGAGGCTGAGCGATTCATGGTGCATTTACGATATGAGTTGATCGTTTTGTCTTCGCAAGGCCATTTAACAAGTAACTTTTCTGAACTATTATTTTTCGATATTATTAAGTGCATGTATTTTATGGGGTTATTTTGGTTAAGAAAATGAATTTAAGTAGTAAAAAAGCCAATCCATATGAAAATAAATATAAGGATAGACTTAAGCAAGAGCGCCCTGGTGTTAAGCTTATCGGTGAGTATGTGAACTCAAAGACCAAAACACTTCACGTATGCCATTGTGGTAATGATGAGTGGATGGTTACTCCAGAGAAAGTATTCAAGCAACAGGGGTGTAGACGGTGTTCTCAAAGGCAGTCGCCAGAGGTCTACGCACAATACCTGCGGGATAATCGACCAGAGCTGACTAACTTAGAGGATTACGTAACAAATAGCACCAAGATACTGCATCGATGTAACAAAGCTGATTGCAAGAATGAATGGTATGCTACTCCTAATTCGATTAAAGATAGTGGAACAGGTTGCCCAAAATGCGGAATTGTGAAGTACAGTTCAAAAAGGTTACATAGCCAAGAAGACTATGAAAAGATTGTTTGCAAGATCAATCCGAAGGTGAAGGTCGTTGGTACTTATGTATCCAATCACATCGAAATCGATCATCAGTGTTTGGTGGAGAGCTGTCGCCATAAATGGCTTGCTCGTCCTTCGAATATAAAATCAGGTAAGGGCTGTCCTGAATGTGAAAAAGTGGCTAAGCGACAACGAAACAAGGCGAGTCGTATCCCTCATGAGCAATTTTTAGCTCAAGTAAAGGAAATTAACCCTAACATTGAAATTTTAGGGATATATACGACAGCTAAGGCAAAAGTTGAATGTAAGTGCCTTATAGCAGAATGTGGTCGAAAGTGGGACGCTATAGCAACAGGTCTTAAAGCGGGTAAGGGCTGTCCTGAATGTGGTGTTAAAAAAGCTATTGCCGCTGCGACTAGTAATAAAATGTCTCATGATGAATATGTCGCATATGTCGAGTCAAGACGCCAAGATCTTACAGTAATTGGTGAATATGAAAATACGGAAACAAAGGTGCTTCACCGTTGTACCAATGATGAATGTTTGTATGAATGGCTCATCTTACCTCGCGATGTCAAAAGATTTTCCGCGCCCTGTCCTAAGTGCTCCAATCGCTCGAGCGATACTGTTTATACATGGCAAGATGATAGTGGCAATTGGAAAATTGGCGTTACATTAGAGAGGCGTTGTCAGAAAAGAGTTAAAGAGGTATCTCAAGCACACGATACAAATGTAAAAGGCTTGCGAGTAGCGATCGTCGGTGCGGGTAATGCAATACGGATAGAGAGGTTATTACATGGACTGTTTCAAGAAAAGCCTTATGATTCAGGTGATGGTTACACCGAATTTCGCACTCTTTCTGATGAGGAAGCAACCTGGCTGAATATAATTTTTGATGACTTAATCGAGTATGGTAGAGATCAAGAAAAATTTAATAAGATTATAGATAACTTGTTGCCATAAACTGTAGTGACAATCAGTTTATGGTAATCCATTTGATTGTACTGTTTCCATCTTAGTTATAGGCTGTACCAGGATGCCTGTTCCTTTTGATACCCTTAGTTTCCAACTCAGTTAGTTGTGATCATAAGTTGACTAAAAAGTAAGCTAGAATGTTCTTTCTAAGGTTAAATCTAGCTCTTGCTCCTCGCGTATCTCTAAGTAGCGCCTGATATGTCGGCTTGCGTTTGCATCTTGTATGGCACTGAGAAGCTGGGGGATGGTGTGGACGGTGTTTAGTCCGTCGTTGCTCTTTAACTGGAAGCCTGGTTGCTCTTTGTAATCTCCAAGATGGCTTTCTACATCAATATGTGGGGAGTCAAACCCCAACATGCGGAGTAATGTTTCTATGAACTCAATTAACAGCTCTGCCAGACGTTGATTGACCAGTGCGGTGTATTCATCTCGAGTCATTTGGGGGGAGTTGAACCAAGACTGGCTGTAGCTTTCTTTGTGCCACATTTTGTTAATTCTGACTCTGAAGACAAAACCATGAAGCTTGGAATCGTACTCCCTTGAACCTCCCTCATTGTATAGTTGAAGGTAAGTTTGGAGGCGAGAATACTTGACCGCTTTATTGATTTTTGTGAAGTCTTTATCTCTGAAGCTAAGCACCACATTGCAGTAGCGATCATCGTTACTCAGAAGATGACCTTGCTCAGTATCAATCGTCTGGATTGGGTCTTTGACAATGGCATAAGCACGTTTAGATTCTCGCATGTTTAACTGTTTAAGGCTTTGACTGTTACATTCGCTCATTGTGAATCGACCGTTATTCAGCAGATTTTTTAGGGAATATGCATTGCAGTGTCCCATCTTTGAAGAAGGGAAGTACAGGGCTGGCCTGCTAGTCTTGTTTTGTGTTTTGTTGGGCTTACTCAGGCGATAAGACATACCGTTGGGGAGCTTGTCAGCTTGAGATTTGTAGCTAAGCCTAACTTGAACACCAACAGCTTCTAGCTGCTCAAGAAAAACTGGAAGGGTGGGGGTGACATCAAGAAGCCTATTTTGCTCAAGTACAAAGTCTAATTTGCGTCGTATCTGGGCTTTATCACCTCCTTTAGTTTTCTTGTTTGGTGTGATGTGAATGGGCTTTAGTTTAGAGTTCTCAACACTATCGTTAAACTTATCGCCTGGGTTAGCGACGCTGCCGAGTCCAAATTCATTTTCAATTTCACGCATAACTTTCGTGGCTTCAGGGTGGTTTTGCCATTCATTGACGACTTTTTTCGTTTTTACGTCTACGGTGCCGCAGTTGATGTGGATGTGGCTATGTGCAGTGTCGTGATGAATGAACACTATATATTTTGTGTTATGAAGCCCCATCCTGCGCATGTACTTTTTAACGAGTTTTCGCCATTGTTTACGGCTAAGCTGCTCGCCTATTTGAAGGGATATCATTCGGTGGCTGGTGGGTTTCTGCATGCCAGTTTTACTTTTATAGCTCGCTATCTCGCGTCCGATTTCAGACCAATCCATCTCATGGGTTTTAAGGTGGGGTGTTTTTAAGGTTGGAAATGGTGAGGAGATATTGTGAGCCATCAGAAATTCTGTTTTTTCACTGATGATGTCGTTTTCTTCGTGGGGTTTGAACTTGCCAGAAGCGTATTCGACGCGCACGCATTGCTCTAGATCTTTGGTTGTGCCCGCCGCGTAGTTGGTAGTTGCAGCAGACTGGTCTTCAATAGATTGTTTTTTGCTTGGCGTTTTAGTTTTGAATATCTTGTGAATAGCCATAAGTACACCTTTTAATAATTGTTATGTGGTGATGTAGAATCGATAAGTTCGACCCGACGAGGTCGGAAGGGAGCGACATAGTCGCCCACAGGTTTACATGTAAGTTGCTTCTTCACGCAGCTCTTTAAAGTCAGCGAGTTTTTGAAGCTGCTCTTGGGTCAAGTGCCTATTAGCGAGCATCAAAGCGAAATCAGAGTTGTATTCACCCAGCTCTTGTTGTTCTCGCTCAGCAAGTTTTTGTTGAATCAGTGATAGGTATTCGATGATGAGGTTTACTGTTTCTTTATCTAACACATTTTCTTGCAAGGCATGCATCAGTTGAACGCTTGAGAACTGGATGTCTTCATATATTGATTCCAGAAATTCTTCATCAAATTCGGGCCTTTCAATCGAACTAACTTGCAGATCTGGCATAAGGTTAAGAGTGATATCGCGCATGTAGGTGGACAGGTGTTTGTATCCTAGCCTCGTTTGGCGGAATTCGAGTTCAGTTTTTTCTTGCGGAGTTATATTTATTTTGACTTGTTCACTGCATTTGGATTCTGCTGGTTTTCGTGGCCTACCACGGTTAGGTTTATTGAGGTATTGTTCAATAAACTCTAAGGCTTGAAGCTTTTCTTCAGAGTCTCGTAGATGGCGATACACGCCCCGTGCTTCGAACACAAGCTGACGTTGTTCAATAAGTTCAGCTTTGCTCATTTTTTCTAGTCTTTCTCTGATACTTAGATCAAAAATACTCATACTGGTTACCTTTATTATTTTTATTAGTGGTACTAGGAGCGGAGCGACGAGCGCAGAACCGTAAGGTTCGAGCACCGCAGCGCTAGCGAGGAAGCTCCGCAGGACAAGCTGCTAATTAATTCGAGGAACGAGAAATAATTAGTACTGGCTTGTTTCCGTGTTTTTTAATTTAGTAGAACCACTGTGAATATTCTTATGCTCACACTCACGGAGTGCATTCCCATTATTCATGGGCGTAAATAAACATAGTGTTCCTATGTTTTATTTTAATCCACTGTATGCGATTTATTCAACTGACATGAAGTTTAATATTGAGTATGGTTTGAGTCTTTGGGAAAATAATCTTTTTTTGTCATATGAAGTAAATTATGTATTGGTAGGTTGCTAAAAGATAAAGTACTTACAATGGGATATATTAAAGTGGCTTACTTCCTGTATGATAGAAAAATATAGTTAGTCAACTTATTACCTTTCAGAGGTATAGTCTGGTGATTTTTTGGTCTAGGATTAATTAAGTTAATAATTAACGACTCGAAACAAATTAATTGAGTAGGAGCAGAAATACCATTATGCTTAAGGTTGATTATGCCAGTATGTTGGCCGACTTCGTCGAGTCGAGGTCGTATGTTAAGTGGAGAGAGTATGGCAGGTAAGGTAAAACAGCGCAGAGCTAGGAAAGTTTATACTTCTGAGTTAGCTGAATAGTTTGCAAAAGCTGTTAATTTGGCAGTAAAGCAGTTTAGTAAAGAGAAACCTGTTTCCTCTTCAGCAACGCTGGATAAAAAGGAATGTTGTAAAGCTTGTTCAGCGAAAAAAGTAGCATTACCTATTTCTTTGCTTCATAAAAAAAAGAGCACTTAGAGTGCTCCAAAACAAAAGCTCAGTGTAGCTGTTATGCTTTCGCAAATTTATAAGTTCGATCCCCGCCAATCAGGTTACGAGCTTTGAAGCCGTTATTAACTAGCTGACGGTATGCAACGTTACCACGTAACCCTACTTGACAATAGATAACGATCTCCTTGTCTTTTGGTAGTTCGTCCATACGGTGACGCAATTGGTCTACAGGAATGTTGATCGCATCTTTGATAAAGCCAACATTTTCAAGTTCGCCAGGGTTACGTACATCGAGCAAGACTTGCTCGTCTGTCAGTGAATCCATTTCATCGAAGTGAATCGGAGTAGCGTCACCCTTAATGATGTTGTTGGCCACAAAGGCTGCTTGGTTGATCACATCTTTAGCACTGCCATACGGCGGCGCGTAAGTGAGCTCTAAGTGTTGAAGCTGCTCGACAGTCATGCCTGCTCGCTGGGCAACCGCCATTACATCAATTCGTTTATCGACACCATCTTTGCCCACTGCTTGCGCCCCAAAGATCTTGCCTGTTTTTGGATCGAACAACATCTTGAACGATACAATCTCAGCGCCTGGGTAGTAGCTAGCGTGGCTGGCAGTGTGTACATAGACTTTTTCATAGTCCACGCCTTCACGCTTCAACTGTTTTTCGTTTTTGCCTGTTGAGGCAACGGCGAGGTCAAAAATCTTACAGATAGCCGTGCCTTGTGTACCTTGATAGGTTTCACTGCGTCCTAGCATGTTGTCGGCAGCCATACGACCTTGACGGTTAGCAGGGCCAGCAAGCGGTACCAGAGTTTGTGCACCTGTGACAAAGTCTTTTTCTTCGACTGCATCACCCACAGCGTAGATGCTAGAATCGCTAGTCTGCATCATTTCATTGGTGTAAATACCACCTAGCTCACCAATTTGAAGTCCAGCTTCTTTTGCCAACTTAGTCTCAGGGCGCACACCGATAGCCATGATTAAGATATCAGTGGTTAACGACTCACCATTGTTGAGAGTTAGGTTGAGCTCACCTTCAATATGCTGGTGCTCGGTATCTTCACCAGAGCCAATGCTGGCAATATGATCATTGGGAATGTACTCGACAGCTTGAAGCGCTACGCCCAACTTCAAATCAATGCCTTTTTGACGAATTTCAGCGTGAGCGAAGCCCGCCATTTCACGGTCGACAGGTGTCATAATCTGATCCGCCATCTCAATCAGCGTGGTTTTAATTCCCAACTGATGGAAGGCTTCCATCATTTCTAGGCCAATAAAACCACCACCGACAACCGTTGCGTGCTCGGGTTTGTTCATTTGGATCGTTTGAATGATGCGATCCATATCTGGGATGTTACGTAGCGAGTGTGTCAGCGGGTTATCGATACCAGGAATTGGAGGTACGATAGGGCCTGCGCCTGGACTAAGGAGCAAGAAGTCGTAGCTTTCGGTATACTCGCTATCATCCAATAGGTTCTTAACAGCAACCTGCTTGTTGTGTCGGTCAATAGATATGACTTCGTTCATAACACGTACATCAACGTTAAATCGAGCTAAGAAGCTTTCTGGAGTTTGCAAGAGGAGCTTACTTCTATCCTTAATATCGCCACCTATGTGGTATGGCAAGCCGCAATTAGCGAACGAGACGAAACTGCCTCTTTCGAACATGATGATTTCTGCATCTTCACTCAAGCGACGAGCGCGTGCTGCGGCTGATGCTCCACCAGCAACGCCCCCAACAATAAGAATCTTTGTCATTACCTAACTCCAAATTTAATCGAAAGTACTTAATAAACCACTCTCTGTGAAAAGAGTGGTTTATTATTTACTTTTCTAACGAAACAAAAGGGCCTCGCTCGAACATGATGATCTCTGCATCTTCACTTAAACGACGCGCACGAGCAGCAGCAGAAGCACCACCTGCAACACCACCAACAATAAGAATCTTAGTCATTTGGAACTCCGTTAATGAAAGCCTAATTTTTTAAGGAAAAACGCCGCAGGACAAATGCCGGTAAAAGCACTTTGGATTAAGTTTGCCCCGATAAATACGGTTAACCATATAAAGCCACTGTTTACAGTGACGGTTAACACAACAGAAAGCAACACCATGCTTCCTGCAACCACTCGTACTGCATTTTCAAGAGTCATAATCGTTCTCCTTACGAATCCGTTTCCCTTGGTATCAATCACTATAGGATTTTAAATTAGAAAAGTCTAATGTTAATTTATCTAAATTTAAAATATCTAAATTAGAATTGACTAATTGATATTGTTTAGTATCATCTAATATAAATGTGCAAGTTGAGGTGAGTCATGGTTGATGTCGCTGTGAATATGGCAGAGATGCAAAAGAAAGCTGTAGAAACCGCTGAACTATTGAAAGTCATGGCCCACCCTGAACGGTTGATGGTGCTTTGTCAGTTGACGGAAGGCGAAGTTGGAGTAGGTGCGTTGCAAAATGGCTCATCGTTGAGTCAATCAGCATTCTCCCAGCATTTAACGGTTATGCGCAAGCACGGGCTAATTAAAGCACGTAAAGAGTCTCAGCAAGTTTTTTATTCGTTGAATGACCCGCGAGTCACTCAACTGATCCATAGTTTGCAGTCCACATTCTGTGGCGCGTAGTTTGAAGTATTAAGAGGTAGATATGGCTTTCAGTATTCCTTGGGAATCTCTTGCAGGAGGCATTTTATTAGGAATCTCAGCAACGATTATGTTGCTGCTAAATGGAAAAGTCGCTGGTATTAGCGGCATTATGACGGGGCTGCTCACGCCTAAATCAAAAGATTTTGCGTGGCGTTTGTTGTTTGCCTTGGGAATGGTATCAGGCGGTGTTATCGGAGTATTGGTATTCGCCAGCGAAGTACCGACGGTGTATTCAAGCAGTACGCTTATATTGGCACTAGCGGGTTTATTGGTGGGGATTGGTACAAGACTAGGTAACGGTTGTACTAGCGGACATGGAATATGTGGCATCGGACGTCTGTCCAAACGCTCAATGGTTGCAACTTTCGTATTCATGTTTGTTGCAGCGGTAACGGTCTTTGTTCGTCTTCATCTGATTTAACTCCTAGTAGGTATAAAAATGAATAAGTTAGTGTTTCGTTTTACGTCTTTGGTGGCTGGTTTTTTATTTGGCTTAGGCATGATCATTTCAGGTATGGCTGATCCAGCGAAAGTGATTGGATTCTTGGATGTAGCCGGTGCGTGGGACCCGAGTTTAGCGTTTGTGATGGGCGGAGCGTTGATGGTGTTTATGCCAAGTTACTTTCTACTCATTAAACCTAAGCAAAAGCCGTTAGTTGCAGAAGAGTTTTGTTTAGCAAAGAGCAAAACCATCGACTCTCGTTTAGTGAGCGGTGCAGCTATTTTTGGTCTGGGCTGGGGTATTGCAGGCGTGTGTCCTGGGCCAGCATTGTCAAGTTTGGCACTCGGTAATCCGGGCGTTTGGATCTTCTTTGCCAGCATGATGGTTGGTCTAGGAGGGACAAACCTGTTGATCGGCATGAAAAACAATCGTGAATCACAGACTCAAACCGCATAGTAGCCAGTCGCTATAAGTGGAATATGTCTGCACAAGGGAGTGGTGCAATGAAATTGATTACTTGGAGTATTGCTGTCGCATTGGCTGTATCTGGCCATGTGATGGCGCAACAAAACAGTGGGCAATATACGGTTAAAATTGAACCACTTCCACAGATTGTCCATCTTGATGGCGTTGTGCAGGCTGTTAATCAAGGAACGGTCGCAGCTCAAACTTCTGGCAGAGTGGTGGGGTTGCACGTTGATGTCAACGACTACGTCAAGCAAGGTGCTGTACTTTTAGAAATTAGCGCCGTTCAGCAATCCGCTTCTTTGGACGCAGCGCAAGCTCAATTAGCCAGTGCCAATGCACAAAATCGCGAGGCTCAGGCACAAGTTGCGCGTTATCGCCAACTTTTCCCAAAAGGTGCAATATCACGCGACCAAATGGACAGTGCCGAAGCTCGTGCACGAAGTGCTGCCGCTGCGGTTAAATCTGCACAAGCCAATGTGACGCAGGCCAAAGAATCGCTGGGTTATACAAGTGTCACTGCGCCCTATGATGGTGTCGTCACTGAGCGCCATGTTGAATTGGGTGAAACTGTTGCTCCCGGTACACCGCTATTGAGTGGTTTTTCACTCAATCAGTTGCGTGTGGAAACTGAAATCCCTCAGCGTTACCAAAGTGATGTCGAAAACGTCGCTCAGTTCGATGTCGTTGCAGCGCAAGGGAAGCGAATCGCGCCGACCGATTTCAGCCTATTCAGCTACGCTGATCCACAATCTCATACTTTCAAAATGCGCTTACAACTCCCTGACAACCTTGAATCCCTCGTGCCGGGAATGTGGGTTAAGACTGAGTTTCGTTACGGTGAGAAAAATACCTTGTTGGTCCCTAAATCATCAGTGGTACGCCGCGCGGAACTGACTTCGGTGTATCGCGTGAATGGCGGTAAGCGTGTATTAAATCCAGTGCGTTTAGGTCAGGAGTATGGCGATTACGTTGAAGTCCTCTCAGGGTTAGAAGAAGGGGATGTAATTTCCAGCGTTGCTTTAGCGATAGAAGGGAAGTAATTATGGACAATCGACTCGGTATCTCGGGTCGCATAGCGGCGGCCTTTCAGAATTCAGCCATGACTCCATTACTTGCACTTGTTGGACTGCTAATGGGGCTGTTTGCGGTGATTATCACTCCTAAAGAGGAAGAACCGCAGATCGACGTAACCTTTGCTGATGTTTACATCCCATATCCAGGTGCTTCTCCAGCGGAAGTCGAAAGCCTTGTGACCACGCCTGCAGAACAAGTGATTTCAGAGATTCAAGGCCTCGATAAGCTCTATTCGTTCTCCCAACCAGACGGAGCGATGATCGTTGCGATCTTTGAAGTCGGTGTGAGCCGTAACGACGCCGTGGTGCGTATTTACAATAAACTTTACTCGAACAAAGATTGGATGCCGCAAGGCGTCGGGGTCGGTGAACCGATTATTAAACCGAAAGGCATCGAGGATGTTCCGATTGTCAGCATTACGTTGTCCGATCGCTCGGGTAACGTTGACCAGCAACAACTTACTCAGGTGGCGCATGGCTTGGAAACCGAGCTAAAACGCATCAAAGGCACTCGTGATATCTATACCGTTGGTGGACACAATACGATTGTGGATGTGCGTCTGGACCCCGCAAAAATGAACGCTTTCGGCATTACGCTTGACCAATTAAACCAACATCTTCCAGCGGCGAATACTAGCTCACCGATGTCGCGTATAACACACGATAACCAAGAGTTTCCGGTTCAGGTTGGACAGTTCTTAACCCGAGTCGAGGAAGTGAAACAGTTGGTGGTGGGCTTGCACAACAACACCGCTGTCTACCTTGAGGATATCGCTGAGATACAGCTGGGAATCGACACGCCATCGCAAAATGTATGGACCAGTGACAAGTCCGGCATCTATCCAGCGGTTACCATCGCAATAGCTAAGAAAAGTGGTGAGAATGCGGTGAACGTTGCTAACGCAATAGAAAGCCGTCTCGCTGAACTCGAAAACCAGTTAATACCGCAGGGCATAGATGTTGAAATCACACGTGATTACGGTAAAACTGCCGCCGATAAAAGCAATACCTTGATCGGTAAACTTGCCTTTGCAACAACGGCCGTTGTGCTTCTAGTGCTACTCACGATGGGCTGGCGCGAAGCATTGGTGGTGGGTTTTGCGATTGTAGTGACGCTAATGATCACGCTATTTGCCTCTTGGGCGTGGGGATTCACCCTTAACCGGGTGTCGTTATTCGCGCTGATATTCTCTATTGGTATTTTGGTCGATGATGCCATCGTTGTGGTTGAAAACATTCATCGCCATATGTCAAAGGGTAAGCAAACGCTTAACGAGCTTATTCCTGTGGCCGTTGATGAAGTCGGTGGGCCAACCATACTTGCAACGTTAACAGTTATCGCCGCGTTGTTACCTATGGCGTTTGTGAGTGGTTTGATGGGGCCATACATGAGCCCGATTCCAATTAATGCTTCAATGGGGATGTTGATTTCGCTGGTGGTCGCGTTTGTGGTGTCACCTTGGTTGGCGCGTCATTTCCTCAAACCTACGGTGCATAAAGAGGGTTCGGCCACACGCTCCATCTTCCATAAAATTATGGCACCGTTTGTGACTGCTAAAGCACAAGGTCGAAATCGATTTATGTTGTTGCTGGCAATATTGGCGTTAATTGCTGGTTCAGTGATGTTGCCGGTATTTCAGGCGGTGGTGCTTAAGATGCTACCATTCGACAACAAATCTGAATTCCAAGTCGTACTGGATATGCCGGAGGGCGCATCATTGGAGCGCACGCAACGTGTCCTGTTTGAAATGGGTGAAGAGCTCGATAAAGTCCCCGAAGTAACGGGATACCAGATTTACGCTGGTACAGCTGCACCGATCAACTTTAACGGATTGGTTCGTCATTACTTTATGCGTCGTCAATCGAATCAAGGCGATATACAGGTTAATCTGGTTGGTCGTAAAGAGCGCGACCGAGATAGCCACGAGATAGCATCCGTAATCAGGCCAGCTTTAAACCAAGTCGCAGAGCGTTTTGGCGGCAAAGTTAAAGTGGTCGAGGTGCCACCGGGTCCACCAGTATGGTCGCCGATTCTGGCGGAAGTCTATGCACCGACACCAGAGCTTCGCCAACAAGCTGCGAGACAAGTGCGTGAGATATTTCGTGCGACTGACGATATCGTCGATGTGGATATGTATCTACCGGAAGCACATCAAAAATGGCAAGTGGTGATTGATAGAAGTAAAGCGGCGCATTACCAAGTCCCTTACGCGTCGATTGTTGATGCATTAGCGACTGCTGTCGGTGGTAAGCCAATTACCTATTTACACGGAGAACACCACAAGTATCCGGTCCCAATTCAAATTCAGGCGAGTGAAACGGCGAAAGTACGTTTAGAGCAGGTCTTGAATATGAAAGTCGCGAGTCAGGCTGGAAATGCCCACCCATTATCGGATTTGGTTGAGGTGCGTCAGACGCGTATGGATGACTATATTGTCCATAAGAATATGGTGCCAATGGTGATGGTTGTGGGTGATATTTCTGGCTCGCTTGATAGCCCACTGTATGGGATGTTTAGTATCGGTAGTGCACTAGACTCGCAGATGAACCTTGAGCAGAACTACATCAATCAACCCGACGGACTGGAAGGTGTCTCTGTTCTTTGGGATGGGGAATGGACGATTACATACGAGACATTTCGCGATATGGGCATCGCCTATGCTGTTGGTATGGTCTTGATTTACCTATTGGTAGTCGCGCAGTTTAAGTCTTATCTCGTACCACTTATCATCATGGCTCCAATCCCTTTGACGATTATTGGGGTAATGCCAGGGCATGCACTGCTTGGCGCGCAATTCACTGCGACATCTATGATAGGCATGATAGCGCTCGCGGGCATAATTGTGCGTAACTCCATTTTGCTGGTGGATTTTATCAACCAACAGGTCGGTGAAGGGGTTGAGTTTGCCGAAGCGGTGATTCAATCGGCTACTGTCCGTGCTAAGCCTATTATGTTGACAGCCCTTGCGGCGATGATTGGTGCGGTGTTCATTCTCGATGACCCAATCTTCAATGGGCTCGCGATCAGCTTGATCTTCGGTATATTCGTTTCGACTGTCTTAACGTTGTTAGTCATTCCAGTGCTCTATTACGTGGTGATGAAATCACGCTTTCAATCGTCCACTCAATAAAGTTAACCGCTGATAAAATGAAGCCCCGAATTAAACGGGGCTTTGTTTATTTTACGCTAGCTTGAATTGGGCAGTGATCACTTAAATGATATGAGAGCACCTGATTTGAATCATAGGTAACTTGACGAACGTTTGAAGCCGTCAACTTATCGCCAACGATAATATGGTCGATTAACGAACGAAATTGATGGGTTTTGTTAGGCTGCTTACGCGAGCGAACTTTGCAATCTGCAGGTGTACGCTGAGTTGCAAGTGACGCGTTAGTGCTCTTTGTTATGGTTTGCCATAACCAATCGCCTGAGTAACCGAGGTTGTGGTTAAAGTCACCTAAGATGACATACGCTTGGTTTTGACGTTCTCGTTCCTTTATCCATTCATTCAGCTCGCCGCCTTGAGATTGAAGCGTCTTACAGTGTCGATTGTTCCTGTACGTGCCAGCACAACGCGCTTTCAAATGAACAGAGAGAGCATGGATCGGTTGCTCTGAATCAGGGTAAAGGACGATATATGTCGCGAATCTAAGCTTGCTCCCTGATTGAGTATCAAGTGGCAAGTCAACCGGATCAGAAGTCGGAATATCTTTTTTGACCGCAAAGCCAGTGTATTGGTTGATGTCATCAAACTGAAGATGGCGGTTTGAGCGCTTGCTGCGATCAGAGAAAAACAGCTGGTAATCTGAGCCGACAACATTGCCAATGATTTGTGGATCATTCACCTCTTGGAATGCAAGGACATCACTTTGCGTTTTAATGAAGTGTTGGTTGAGCTTTCGAACATCGGCCGCACTTCGATGCGACTCAGAAAATTTAGCGGAAGGCGACGAGCTCAACCATTCAATATTCCATGAGGTAAATGTGGTTGCCATTACGCTGATCGGATAAATAATCCACAGCATCAAAATACTCACCACAAGCGAACAAATTTTAGCCACTGACATTTCGACATGCTCCTTTGTCTACACAGACCCTTTATCCTATAAGACCTGCAAAAATTTCAAGAGGAAAAAGTCCAAAATTACAAATTTCACGGATTTCTTTTCAAACGAGATCGATGCCACTAACTTCGATTTGATCTTAATCGATGGGCTGCTTTTATTGATCAATATCAATACTTTTCATCTGTGCATCTCGTTAAATACGCCACAACATATAGTGTCAAAAATACAATAAACAACCCTATGTAGTGTCTTTGTGGATAACTCTGTGAGTATGCTAAGGGTAAGGAGAGAAGGTGAAACCAATCGTAATCAAACGTGATGGCTCAAGAGCCCCGTTTAGCAGGGATCGCATTCAAGCGGCAGTTGAAGCAGCAGCAGAGCATGTCGACAAAGAGATCGCAATTTATGCACTTAATGTTGCTCTGGCCGTTGAACTGCAATTGAAAGATCACGATGAAGTTCATATCACGGAAATCCAAACCTTAGTTGAAAACGAATTGATGCAAGGACCGTACAAGTCGCTTGCGCGTTCGTACATCGAATATCGCCATGACCGCGATATAGCACGTGAAAAGCAAAGTGTACTAACACGTGAAATCGAAGGTCTGATTGAAGAAAGCAACGTAGATCTTATCAACGAAAACGCAAACAAAGACGGTAAAGTGATTCCGACTCAACGTGATTTGTTAGCGGGTATTGTGGCTAAGCACTATGCAAAAACGCACATTCTTCCACGCGACATCGTGCAAGCACATGAGCAAGGGGATATTCACTACCACGACTTGGATTACGCACCTTTCTTCCCTATGTTTAACTGCATGCTGATTGATCTAAAAGGCATGCTGACTCACGGCTTTAAAATGGGTAACGCTGAAATCGATACGCCAAAATCGATTTCGACCGCGACTGCGGTTACCGCTCAAATCATTGCTCAGGTGGCGAGTCATATTTACGGTGGTACAACCATCAACCGCATTGACGAAGTGCTGGAACCTTACGTAATGAGCAGTTACGAGAAGCATCTGGACATTGCCAAAGAGTGGGATATTCATGACCCAGAATCGTTCGCGCGCGCACGTACTGAGAAAGAGTGTTACGACGCTTTCCAATCTCTAGAGTACGAAGTCAACACGCTTCACACTGCGAATGGACAGACGCCATTTGTCACCTTCGGCTTCGGCTTAGGCACCAGTTGGGCGTCACGTCTTATCCAAACATCGATTCTTAAGAACCGCATTGCGGGTTTAGGTAAAAACCGCAAAACTGCTGTATTCCCGAAATTGGTGTTCGGTATTAAGGATGGTTTGAACCACAAAGCGGGTGACCCAAACTACGACATCAAGCAACTTGCGCTTGAGTGTGCGTCTAAACGTATGTACCCAGATATCCTTAACTACGACAAAGTAGTTGAAGTGACTGGCTCATTCAAAACACCGATGGGCTGCCGTAGCTTCTTAGGTACTTACGAAGAAAACGGTGAGCTTATCCACGAAGGCCGTAACAACCTCGGCGTTGTGAGCCTTAACTTGCCGCGTATCGCGATTCGCGCTAAAGGCGATGAAGCGAAGTTTTACGCGCTATTAGATGAAAAACTAGAGCTTGCTCGTCGTGCGCTCGAAACGCGTATTTCTCGTCTGGAAAATGTTAAAGCGCGTGTTGCACCAATCCTATACATGGAAGGTGCATGCGGTGTTCGTCTGAAAGCAGACGAGCCAATTGCAAATATCTTTAAAAATGGCCGTTCATCAATTTCACTTGGTTACATCGGTGTACACGAAACGATTAATGCACTGTTTGGTGCAGACAAGCACGTTTACGATGATGGTGAACTGCGCGAAAAAGCGGTTGCAATCATCAAGTACCTAAAAGATGCGGTAAATAAATGGGCGGAAGAGTCAGGTTATGGATACAGCTTGTATGGTACGCCTAGTGAGAACTTATGCAGTCGTTTCTGCCGCATCGATACTAAAGAGTTTGGTGTGTTAGAGGGCGTGACCGAAAAAGGTTACTACACCAACAGTTTCCACTTGGATGTAGAAAAGAAAGTAAACCCATACGATAAGATCGACTTTGAGATGCCATACCCGCACATCTCTAGTGGTGGCTTTATCTGTTACGGTGAATTCCCGAATATGCAGCGCAACATCGAAGCGCTAGAAAATGTCTGGGATTACAGCTACTCACGCGTTCCTTACTACGGTACTAACACACCAATCGATGAGTGTTACGAGTGTGGTTACATGGGTGAATTTGAATGTACTAGCAAAGGCTTTACTTGCCCAAGCTGCGGCAATCACGATTCAACAAAAGTATCCGTGACACGTCGTGTATGTGGTTACTTAGGTAGTCCGGATGCTCGTCCATTTAACTTCGGTAAACAAGAAGAAGTGAAACGCCGAGTTAAACACCTTTAGTCACAGTGTGTTTTGTGGCCAAACGTAAGTGCCTGCAAAGCACCTTTATTACTGCGGTCGATGCTTCATGAGCATTAAGCATCGACCGAGATTTATTCAAGCCCTAATGTGGGCTTTTCTTGCTAAGCGCCGCTATGAATTTTCATCAATACTATCCAGTTGACGTCGTTAATGGCCCGGGAACACGTTGTACTTTGTTTGTTTCGGGCTGTGTTCACCAATGCCGCGGCTGTTACAACCAATCTACTCAGCGCTTGGACTCTGGCGTGTTATTCACGCAGGAAGCGGAAGATCGAATCATCGCTGATTTAAACGATGAACGAATTCAACGTCGTGGCCTTTCTTTGTCTGGAGGCGATCCGCTTCATCCCGCCAATGTTGCCGATATTTTAAAGTTAGTTAAGCGTGTACGCAGCGAATGTCCGGGAAAGGATATTTGGGTCTGGACTGGCTATAGATTGGATGAGCTGGATGAAAAACAGCGTGAAGTCACAGAGTATATTGATGTTTTGATTGACGGCAAATTCGAGCAAGACAAAAAGGATCTCAACCTTGAATGGCGAGGCAGCTCAAATCAAATTATTCACTGCTTTAAACTCTAGCGCTGAAAGCGAGGGGAAGGGTAGAGAAATATTCTGCAGCACGACTAAAAGTTAATAACTTGTTAAATAATTCAGGCTGATATTCTGTTTTTATTGAACTGGATAAAATTTTATTTCTAGTTGTGTTAATTAGATGATAACGTGTAGCCATCGCTTGAATTTCAAAGGGTTGTGACTTTCATGTTTTCTAATTTACCGACTCCTACACTGGATCCTATTCTTTCTCTCTCTGTTGCGTACCGCAATGACCCGCGTCCTGAAAAAGTGGATTTGGGTATTGGCGTTTACAAAAATAGCCACGGCGAAACGCCAATCATGCAGGCTATTTCTAAAGCGCAAGATATCGTTGTAGAAACGCAAAAAACCAAATCTTATGTTGGCTTGGCTGGATGTGAAGAGTTCAATCAGAGCATGGTTGACTTGTTACTTACAGGTACGTCAGCGATGGACCGTGTTGCCGCGATCCAAACTCCAGGTGCGAGTGGTGCACTCCGCATGCTGGGCGATTTAATGAAAGTCGCGAATCCGAATACGACGGTTTGGATTTCGAACCCAAGCTACGTTAACCACCGCCCAGTGATGGAAGCGGCGGGCCTTAAGGTCAAGCACTACAACTACTTCAGTCCACAAACTAAACAAGTGGATAGCGCGCGTATGCTGGCTGATTTGTCTCATGCTGGTCCTGATGACGTGGTGTTGCTGCACGGTTGTTGTCATAACCCGACGGGTGCTGACATTGACTTTGACGCGTGGAAAGTGATTACTGAGTTATCACAAAAGAATGGATTTATCCCATTTGTTGATATCGCCTACCAAGGTTTTGGTGACGGCCTTGAAGAAGACGCAAAAGGCCTGCGTTACATGGCAGATAACGTCGAAGAAATGCTAATTACAACCTCATGTTCCAAGAACTTTGGCCTGTACCGTGAGCGCACTGGTGCAGCGATTGTGGTGGGTAAGTCAGTTCAAGACGTGACCAATGCGAAAGGCAAATTGCTAACTCTTGCGCGTGCAACTTACACTATGCCGCCTGATCACGGTGCTGCATTAGTCAAAACAATTCTTCAAAATCAAGAGCTAACCACGGTTTGGAAGCAAGAGTTGAGTGAAATGCAGCAGCGTTTGTTAAACCTGCGTAAAACATTGTGCGATGAATTGAGAAACTCACACAATACGTCACAATTTGATTTCATTGAGAGCCATAAGGGTATGTTTACGGTACTCGGTTTCAGCCAAGATCAAATGGTGCAACTGCGAGAGCAGTTCGGGATTTATGGTGTTGGCGACGGGCGCATTAACATCGCAGGCTTAACGGAAAAAGATATTCCGTATGTAGCTGAAGCGATTATAAAAGTGTGCTAAATTATGAAATCAGGCTCGTTAATACGGGCCTGATTTGTTTTGTGTATCTCTCGTCAAAATACTAGGTGGTTAGATGAATCAATCTTGGAAAGCTTTAGTCGTATTATTTCTAGGTGGCAGCTTGATGGCATGTTCTGCGGCTGAACAAAAGCCAGTAGAAAAACCTACTGAGAAAACCGAGCAACCAGAAGTTGTGCTAAAAGCGCAGAAGACCAGTGATGGCAAGCTCATTCTTGGTGAACGAGAGTGGGTTTATGTCAAAGGTCTTGATGACAACTTCAATACTCGTATTGATACCGGTGCAACAACGTCTTCTATTAGCGCGGTAGATGTTATTCCTTTTGAGCGTGATGGCAAAGACTGGGTTAAGTTCAAGATTGAACATGACGGAATTAAAAGCAAGGAACTGGCGTTGCCTGTTGCGCGTTGGGTTGACATCCGTCAATCAAGCTCAGAAGGTACTCAGCGCCGTGCTGTCGTTGAAGCTTGGATCCAAATCGGTGACTTGGAATCTAAGACTGAATTCACACTAACGGATCGTACTCATCTTACTTTCCCATTATTGCTAGGACGTAGCTTCTTTAAAGATATCGCGGTTGTCGATGTTGCTCGCAAGTACGTTCAAGACAAACATAAATAAGATTCGCTTCGTTTGTTAAACCGGTACCTGAAAGGGTACCGGTTTTTTTGTGCCTCAAAATCATAAATGTGAGTTAGCCCATAAGCATCTATGTGAGCATTGATATATCATGCTCCCGTAATCGAGCGTGAATCATGGAAGTCTCTATCTCAATGAGGCTGTCTGATATGAGATCGCACAAAATGAAAGGAGTATGGAATGAAACACTTATCTATGGCCGTTGTTGTCAGAAATGGGAAAGTGTTAGTACAAGAAAGGCAGAAAGCTGTTAAGGGAATGGTTGTTGAATTCCCTGGTGGTGAAGTGCTAGAGAACGAAACAGGCACTGACGCTTCGGTTCGTAAACTCTATGAAGAAACTCATTTGGAAGGTCTAAACCACGTAGCGACGTTTGCGGGGATTAACGATTTTGGTGGTCGTATTTACTACACTGTCTTTAGAGCGTGTGAGCAAGTGAAACCAAAAGTCGTTGATTCAGAAAGACGTCAAGCGTTTAAATGGCTAAAACCAGACGAGCTACCTCTGGATGAATTCCATACTGCAGACGTTGATTTCATCAACACTAAGCTAGGCAAGTACTGTGTAAGCGACGCTTAATAGGTTGATCGTTCACATAGTAAAAAGCCAATCACGAGTGATTGGCTTTTTTTGATTCGCTTATTTAATTTTGAGTAATTCTACTTCAAAAATCAAAGTTGCTGCTGGCGGAATAGGGCCAGTGCCGTTTTTCCCGTATGCAAGCGTGCTAGGGATAAACAAACGGAACTTGTCGCCTGGAGACATGTAAGTCAGACCTTCTTGCCAACCTTTGATTACTTGGTTCAGTTTGAAGCTGATTGGTTCACCACGATCGACAGAGCTATCGAAAACAGTGCCGTCGATTAACGTACCGTGATAATGAACATTCACAGTGCTGGTCGCCGTTGGGTGCTCAGTACCTTCGCCTTTGGTGATCACTTCGTATTGCAAGCCGCTCTCTGTTGTCACAACGCCTTCTTTCTTCGCGTTCTCTAACAAGAATGCCTGACCAACAGCAAAATTCTCTTCACTTGCTTTATGGTTGGTCCAAGTACGGTAAATCATAAAGCCTGCAAGGATAACGATAACGAGGGGAAAAATAATCTTCGACATTGGTAGAGTCCGGTTATTTGTTTTGGTTGATTAGGTAATTGATGGTGTTCGCAATGCCTTGCTCATCTTGGTGACCTGAAGTGATAACCATGTATTTACCGTTTACGATAAATGTTGGTACACCGTTGATCTCGCCTTTTTGCGTAATTTCATCCGCTAAGTGCATCGCTTTAAACAGTTGCGTTTGTTGTTCTTCATTTAGCTCGTATGGGCTAATCAGGTTACGTGAATGGAACACTTGATCGATCGCTTCTTTCTTTTCTGTCAGCGTTGAGCCGTCACCCAACTGAACAGCCGCAAATAGCTCAGTCATCATGTCGTGATCAGGTTTACCACCTAACTGCATTTCGGCAGTGTAGTAGATCATTGCACCGACTTGTGCGCTTTCATTGAAAGTCACATGCACTTTACCGATTGACTGGTCCGTCAATTGTTCAAGCTGTGGGATAACTTCTTCCATCTTACGGCAGTGACCACAGTTTAAAGAAAAAACTTCAGTGACTTGAGGAAGGCGGTAAGTAGATAGGTTGACAGGTAATTGCTGAAACTGTTGTCCTTCTTGAGGCACGTTGCTGTCTGAACAGCCTACTAATAACGCAGCCAGCGAAATAGCGAAAAGAGAAATTAGCTTTTTCATAGTTTGTTCTCGTTGTTAGCGTCATTAAGTGAATAATTACGCGTAAAAAGTTAGACGAATTTTACTCTTTCGACCATCAGAACGAAATAGGAAATACCGTCAAATGCTTAGCAAATTGTTTCAATCAGAGAGAGTGGGAGAAGTTGAAGACGGCGACTAAAATATCACTAAAGATTTTGAATTCTGGCCGATATAGAAAGAGTATCGAAATTAACCTCATGGTGGAGAGATGAAATACTTAGCTTTACCTCTGCTCGTATTGCTATCTGGCTGCGCAGATATGGCACGGAACGTATCAAATATGACAGAAGACTTACTGGAAACAGCGCCTAAGTCTGATGCTGAGCTTCGATACCCAGAATGGGGTTACGCACCACAAAAAATGGTAACAGGTATTCAACCTGCTTCGCGTTCAATGCCGGTGGCAGCTAATGAATACGACGACTTGCAGCAGTTTTTATCAAGAAGTGGTGTCGCGTACGAATTGTTACCGGGTAACCACATGATGATTAAGCTAAAAGATACCGTCAACTTCAACACTGGCTCTTCCCAAGTAAAAGCCGATTCCGCTTATTGGCTAAATATGCTTGGTAGCTACTTGGCGATGCAGCAAGGTATCGATATCGTGATTGATGGTCATTCGGATAGTACTGGCACGGCTAAGTTTAATGATGGCCTATCTGAAAGACGTGCCAACGCAGTTAAGCAGCAATTGGTGAGAAATCGAGTGGCAAAACAGTCGATTTTTACCCGTGGTTACGGTGAGTACGTTCCAGCATGTTCTAACGTAACGTCAATGGGTAAAGCGTGCAACCGCCGAGTCGAGCTGCTACTGATTGTTGCAGATAACTGATCGGATACGTCAGTTAAACCAATCCATATTCCCTAAATACCAAAAGCCCCGGATGTTTATCCGGGGCTTTTGGTTTTAAAACTGTTTTAAGCGGCGTTTTTCACTTCACTACTTTTTTTTTCACTTTGCATTTTTGCTAGGAAGTATACGTTCACGCATGCAATGAAGCCGTTAGTTACTACAACTGGCCATGCATCAATCATTAGGCCATATGCAGTAAATAGTGCACAGCCAATAAAGTTAAGAACACGTAGCTTAACAATGTCTTTCATGGTTAGAGAAATAGCCACCATGATAGAAGCTGCGTAGCCTAAAATTTCAACCATATCCATAATTTGACCCTCTAAAAGTTTGCCGATGGTTTATCGGTACCATTTCTTCTCTTCTTGAGATTAATGAGGAAGCTCCGTGCCTCGAATGGTCTAAATGATTATCTGTGGTGAAATATATCAGGGGCAAAACTGTGATAAAAGCCCCAAATATTCTAACGGAGAAGGTTAGCGATTACGCAAACGTTTAACGCTATTAACTGAATTGTAATAACTAAAAATGTTGAATCTCCGAAAACCAACAGACTGGTTTAAAAAAGAAAAAACCTGCACGGTGAGTGCAGGTTTTATTAATTATCAGTTGAACTAAGACTACTTACGTTTGCCTTGTAGAACTTGCTTGTCTGCTTCAGTCAGTTCGCGGATGCGACGGCTGATTTCACGACGTTCTTTTGAAATCTCAGCGCTCTTGATGATGTGGTCATCAACACGATCTTCGTAATCTGCCTTCATGTTTTTAACGATGCCAACGATTTCGTCGTGCGTCATTTCTGGCTTGATGTAATCAAGCAGGTTTTCAAGAAGGTCAACACGTTTGCGGTTATCACGGACTTTTTTCTCGTTATCGATCAGCTCACGCTTGAGTTTATTTTTACGACGAGCCTGAGCTACGATCTCAAATACACCACTCATAGGTTCCTTTCCTAATTTTTTTCACTTAACTACTCATGATTAAATCACAACATGCAGGTTGATAACAGCCTTTAGATCAATCATTCCAGTATGTTGACGCTTTTATAGGCAACCGTTTGTCAGGTGATTGTTAGCAAGCAATGATCGATATATGATTTGTACATTCTGATTAACCATTTGCGCAACAAGATGCGAACGTCTGATATCATTGTTCATCAAGAAGAAAGCGAGCAAACGCCAAAACCTGCGAGTCGACTTGAGACCGCTTATCGTGACGAACGTAAAAGACAAGAAATCACTGAAGTTGAATTGAACCGTACTAAAATCGTTATGATTGATGAAAACGGGAATATGAAAAGGGTCGCTATACTTTCTGAGCATTAGGCGCTTGGGAAGCACATAATAAGGAAAGCAAAATGAATATTGAATTGAGCCCTGTAGAAGCTCGTGTTATCGGTTGTCTGATCGAGAAAGAAGTCACCACTCCTGATTATTATCCGCTGACGCTAAACAGCCTGACTGCTGCATGTAATCAAAAAAGTAACCGTGAACCTGTTATGGCGCTAAGTGATACGGACGTCCAGCAAGCCGTTGATGGTTTGATTGCGCGTAGATTAGTGAGTGACGAGAGTGGTTTCAACAGCCGCGCTAGCAAGTTTCAACATCGTTTCTGCAATACTGAATTTGGCGATCTCAAGCTATCAAAACAAGAAAAAGGCATTACTTGTTGTCTGCTTCTCCGTGGGCCACAAACACCGGGTGAGCTTCGTACGCGTACAAACCGCTTAGCTGAGTTCTCTGACGTAAAAGAAGTGGAAGTGGTATTAGAGAAAATGGCAAGCCGTGAAGAGGGCGCTTTAGTGGTCAAATTACCGCGTGAGCCGGGTAAACGTGAGTCTCGCTACATGCACCTGTTCAGTGGCGAAGTCGATATAGAGTCTTTTGCAACTGCAGCAGCACCAGTACAAAGCGGCGACAATGAACGCATTGACGCACTTGAAGCGGAAGTGAGTACACTGAAAGAAGAGTTAGCTGAACTGCGCGCGCTAGTGGAACAACTGACAAATTAATGTCTCAAATGACTTCTCAACACAGTGCGGATTGGCATGTCTATTTGATCCGCACTCGATCAAATGCGCTTTATTGTGGTATCACGACCGACGTAGAGCGCAGATTTTCGCAACATACCAGTGGTAAAGGCGCCAAGGCACTGAAAGGCAAAGGACCTTTGCAACTTGTGTGGCACAACCCTGCGGGCACGTCACGCAGCGAAGCATCCAAGGTAGAACACCAAATCAAAAAGCTTCCTAAAGCAACCAAAGAGCGTTTAGTGAGGGGAGAGTTAGAACTCATTGCGGTAGTTTCGCTGTAGTTGCGCGCGATTTCGTCCTGTTTTCAATAGGCGGATAGTCGTTATATGGCGTAATGTCCCTAAATCTATTCAATATTGTCTGTAAATTGAACATTCAGCAGCATTCTCGTACTTTACCGCTACCATCATTGGTCTGATTTATTATACTGACTCTATTCTCATAGCGGGGGTGGATAATATCCTAATGTTCAAAGCATTGCAGTTCTCTCTTCTTTCCCTTTTTACTTTGACGTCATACGCTCATACCACTCAAGTATTGAATGGTTATTGGCAATACGATGAGTATCTGGAAGCCTATCCGGCACAAAAAGCATTAACCGATGAATTGGCCAGCGCTGTCAGACAGCCTCCGACGCCGATATCCCTCAAACAAGATAAACCAATATCTATTGCAGTTGTCTATCCAGGGCATCAAGTGTCTGATTACTGGAGCAGAAATATTCGCGCTTTTGAAGCGAGGATGGAAAAGCTCGGCATTCGGTATGAGATCAACCAAGTTTTCACTAGGCCAAGCATTGATGTCAGACAACAAAGCTTGTCTTTACTTGCCGCAATTAAAAACGATGCGGATTACCTAATCTTCACTCTTGATTCTACACGTCACCGTAAATTCATTGAACACGTGATGAGCTCGACGGATACCAAACTTATTCTGCAGAATATCACCACACCGGTGAGAGCTTGGACCGAGCAACGACCATTTATGTATGTGGGCTTCGACCATCTTAACGGCACAAGAATGCTTGAGGAGTACTACAAGGGACGTATGGACGAAGACAGCCGCTATTCGGTACTGTATTTTTCAGAGGGTTACGTCAGTTATGCGCGAGGTGATACGTTTATCGAAGAGATGAGCCACCACAACGGGTACAAGTTGTCGTCATCGTTTTACACGTCAGCAACAAGAGAATCTGGCCGTGAGGCAGCGATAAACGCGTTAAAGAAAGACTCTGAACTACACTTTATTTACGCTTGCTCTACGGATGTCGCGTTAGGCGCTGCAGATGCGTTAAAAGAGCTTGGCCGAGAAGATATTATCTTAAACGGCTGGGGCGGTGGTACAGCAGAACTTGAAGCCATTGCGAAAGGTGAATTGGATGTCACGGTTATGCGTATGAATGATGATACTGGCGTAGCGATGGCAGAAGCGATCAAATGGGATCTTGAAGGTAAGAGCGTGCCACACATTTACTCGGGAGATTTTGAATTGGTGACCTCAGAAGATACACCGCAAGCAATCGAGAAACTCAAGCAACGAGCATTCAGGTACTCTGAACAATAATGAGAATATTATTTAAGCGTAGGAACTCACATCAGTTAGCTACGCTTCTCACTAACTCGATTTTTTTGACTATTGCCGTGCTGATATTAGTCATGATGCTGCAAAACTATCAGGTCAATCGAGAAGTTGTAGCTCAAGAGGTCGCTCGTACCAAAACCCAAACGCAAAGCCTTGTTCAGGAAATCTTCAACTTTCACCTCAAATCGTTAGAAATACAGCAGGATAGCTATAGCCGAAACGAGCCTTTGGTTGACGCAATCCACGCCAAAGACAATGTCGGTGTCGACCGATTTTTCTCAGGTTTAGACCATGTTTTACCCAACTTATCGCCTGATCTTCGCTTTCTGACCACCAGCGACGGCATGGTTTGGGACGATGGTAACTCGCAATTCTATGGTATTGAAAGCGCTCGTTTAACCGTCATTAGTAAAGATATTGTGGTTGGCAGTGATTGGCATGTCGCACAAGTACCGTCATCGATGGGAACACATTACTTGATGGTGCGCAGAACGCCAGTGGTTGACATGAAAACCGGAGAGGTCGTTGCGCACCTCTATATCGGCGTTGTGCTAAACAACAACTATTCGTTGGTTAATGTGCTGGCTTCGGGCAGTAACGCTGACGAGCTTTTTCTTGCGGTTGGCTCTGAAATTATTGCATCGAGCACCAAACCTGAAGATCCCCGCCACATCGAATGGCTAGAGCAGTCGCTTAAATCGATTAACGCGAGTCGTTATTTGGTTTCACGCACAGATTTGGCCATGTCAAACACGCCAACGTTTCTTTCTGTCTATAACATCCAAAGTAATGAACACATTGATAGCTTTGTTCAGAACCAATATCTATGGATGGTCTTCACAGGCGTGCTAATTGCTTTCTTTGCTGTCTATACCCGACTTTGGTTAGGCAAGCGTGTTTCTGTGGAGCTTGAAAAACTGATGCTCTATATCAAGTCGACGCTTAAAAGCCAGCACGCGGTTAACTTTGAAGGTTCGGCAATTGAGGAGTTTCATCGTATTGGTGAGAGCTTTGAGCTGTCATTTAAGCGTCTTGATGAACGTGACAAGCAGTTCGCTGATCTCTTTAATTTTTCGCTTTCACCAATCACGCTTTGGAACAAAGAAGGCGAGCTCATTCGTTATAACCCAGCGGCGGAGCGCAGTTTTAAAGACGAGGAAGTCAAACGCTGTCTGCTGGCTGAGCTGCGTCACCACATCCGCATGTGTGCTCAAGGCGCGACACTGACGGGTGTAAACACTACTATCAACGGCAAAACTTTCCGTTGGAACCTGTCGCCAATCATCAGTGACGATTCCACCAACCAAGTGATGGCGTTGGGGCAGGACATAACCAGTTTTGTTGAAGCGGAAAAGCAGAGTCAAGCGGCCAAAGAAGAAGCAGAAGAATCAGCTAGAGTACGTGCAGATTTCCTCGCGAAGATGAGCCACGAACTAAGAACGCCACTTAACGGCATTCTGGGCGTGTCACAACTGCTGAAACATCAATTGCAAGATAAGCACGCGCTAGAGCATGTCGATGTGCTTTGTAATAGTGGCGAACATCTGAGAGCGGGAGCCAACGACATTCTGGATTTCTCGAAGATCGAACAAGGTAAGTTCCATATTCAGCACAGTGATTTCCGTTTAGTCGAGCTGGTGAATACCGCAGAAAATATCTTCCGTCCGCTCTGCTGTGAAAAAGGCATTACACTCAACATGACTCGTGAGTTTAGTGAAGACACGTGGGCAGACAGCGACTTGGTACGACTGAATCAGATTCTATTTAATCTGGTCAGCAACGCGATTAAGTTTACTCATCAAGGTGAAGTAAACGTAGTGATCCGTTGTGTTGAGAAAGAGAACCAACATCTGCTGGAAATGGAAGTTGAGGATACCGGTATTGGTATCGACGAGAGCCAGTTGACCGCGATCTTTGAGCCATTTACTCAAGCAGAATCAACCACCACTCGTGAGTACGGCGGCAGTGGCCTGGGTTTGGCTATCGTGCATAGCTTAGTGGAGTTGATGAACGGCCAGATCGATATCATCAGCCAAGTTGAACAAGGTACACGCGTATTTATCACGCTGCCGATTGATATTATTAATGGTGAGCGTGACCAAGAGCAACGTACGCTATTGATTGAACCGTCTGAAATGTTTGATGAGTCACTACACGTGCTACTTGTTGAAGATAACCACACCAACGCGTTTATTGCCAAGGCCTTCTGTGAGAAATATGGCATGACAGTCACCTGGGTTCAGGATGGGCGTAACGCGATTGAATATTTGAAAGAGAATGACGATGTCGCACTGATCATGATGGACAATCAGTTACCCAACTTGGGTGGTATCGAAGCGACACGAATCATACGTGATGAACTGCGTCTATCAACACCGATATACGCCTGTACTGCCGATGGGATGCAAGACACCAAGCAGGCGTTTATCACCAGTGGCGCGGATTATGTGTTGGTTAAACCGATAAAAGAGCTCGCCCTGAACAAAGCGATGATTCACTTTAAAGAGAATTTTTACCATCAGTCTTAACGGTAGCGGACAGATAAAGAAAAAAATGGAGAGCTTAGCTCTCCATTTTTTATCTTGCGAGCTTTTGATGGGCTCGGGTGAAATGATCCGCACAGAACGCGCCGACAATTGAAAGCTCACCCGCTAAACAGAGGCTCGCGGCCACTTCCGCCAGTGCTTTTGCATTGCCATTTCCGTGTAAGCCTAGAATATCCAAGCACGCTTTTTGACTCGGTAATCCAGTTCCGCCGCCTACAGTGCCAAGCATCAGATTTGGCAGGGTAACACACGCATACAAACCACCTTGCTCGTTGACCTCCATACGCGTCATACCAATTGCAGATTCCGCTACGCACGCCGCGTCTTGTCCACACGCGATGTATAACGCTGCAAGCGCATTGGCATAATGTGCATTCACACCAATTCCACCGCTAAGTGCTGAACCTGTCGTTGTCATTTGGCCGAACTTAACCATCTTCTCCGGGGTGGTGTGGAGATACTTGTTGACTAACTCTCGAGACAAATGAACATCGGCAGATACTTTCTTTCCGCGCACGTGGCGCAAAGTATGAGCATTAGGCTTTTTATCTCCTGAGAGATTGCCATCCAAAAACGCTTCATTCGGTTCGATAGGTGCATGCTCAAGAATGTATTGAAACACTTTGTGCGTCGCGATGGTCACCATGTTTTGACCAGACGCATCGCCTGTGTGAAATTCAAACACCAGATAAACTTGGTTGCCGTCGATATTGACGTTGATGTCGTGCAACTTGCCGTGTGATGTTGTCGATTCTGCGACCTGTTTAAAGTGGTCGTACTGAGTGACCACCCATGCCACGAACTGTCCGGCTTCTGCTAAGCGCTCAAAGGCAAACACGGGCGTGCGAGTGACGCCTTCGTTTAACAACATTGCACTTGCACCACCCGCGGCAGTAATCAGTTGAGCACCGCGATTGTACGAAGCAACAAGCGCCGCTTCGGTCGTCGCGAGTGGTACCAAATAATCTTTGTTGGCATACAAGCCGTTGATGCGAAGTGGTCCAGCAATGCCGACGGGTAACTTAACGGTGCCGATGAAATGTTCGATGTTCTTATTGTATAGCTCGGCGTTGGTTTTCGATTGCTTATCGAGCAGAGCATCTTGGTCAGTTAATGAGTCCAGTTTTTGCCAGCGTTTCGTTAGGTTCTTCTCTGAAATGTACGGGCTTGGTGTCAGGCGCAGGGAAGGGCGTTCAAAGTGAGGTTCGAGTAATTGTTCTAACTTATTCGTGTCAGGGCCTTGTTCAAAGATCGAGGAAGTACTGTTTTGAGACAAGTTTAATTTGGGCATAGCGAAAATGATGCAAAAAGTTATCGGAGGATTCTAACGGCTCGGCTGAGGATAACAATAGCTGTTTATAGTTTGCTACAACTTAGTGAGGGTTATATATGAATGTCGAGCAACGAACCGATCATATCTTGGTCGCGTTGCAGCACGTTAGTACCGATGCGGCTGTATTGGCTAGCTTGATTGAGTTTAATTAAGGGCTCGATATCAGAAACATTAGGTGCCTTAAATTCAACTTTGTTGAAATCGAGTGAGGATGCTTTATCTATCGGCATTTGGGAACGAGTATTAATTTCGAGCGCAGCTTCGTGAGCCATCTTTGATGACTGTTCTAGCAACTGGTAGCTAGGTTGAACGGCTGACACTGACATAACTCTCTCCTTTGATACTTATAGCTTATGATGTACCACTGCTTTTTCAAGTTCATTAAGAAAATAAGCTAGAAATCAATTGCGCTTCTTCGTCGGTAATCACGACGTTATTTTCGCGCTCGAGTTTGTTATCTATGTCACCACGCAGTTGGCGAAGCTGTTGAGGGGTTAGGGCTTTTACTTGCTCACGAACCATGTCAAAAGACAACTGGTTGTGAATGTTTCGTGTGCGCTTTCCTGACGTATGAAAGATGCTAGTTCTCATCTCCATTACCTTTTCTTACTTATGTAGGATTAAGCTTACGTCTGATTGGTTAATTAATGTCCGAGTTTTGTCAGGGTATTTTTAAAGATAAGCAAGGGAAGCCTTATGTGGCCTCCCTCTAACAGAGTTGCTTATGAGTGGTTAGTGATTCGTGCCGCAAACTTATTGGCGAGTGAATGCAATTCGGGCAGCATGCGATAAATCAGATAGAGTTGTTGCAACACCATGCGTACTGAATTCTCGTCCTCTTCACGCCATTCTGATAGTCGCGCTTCTAGGTGTGGGTCGTCAATTTCCGATGTATCGCAGTTTTCGCAATGGTCGTTGAGTTGGTTAAACAGCACTTCCAAATGTTTGTGGATCGCTCGGTGTGCGTCCAACACCAGTTGGTGGGTATCTTCATTATCGATACGGGTTCTGTGCGCACCTAACGCAGAGATGTAGCTGAGTAATGCATGGCTGAGCGTCAGAAAGCGAAAGCTCTCATCGGTTGCCGAGCGATATTTCCCTGGCTCCGCCAGCATTGAGCTGACAGCATTGGTCAAGTTTGCATCTTGGTTGTGTGCATCGCGGCGGGCAATTCGGTAAGACAAGTTGTCTTTTTTACCGATTCGATATTGCCCGATGATCTGCGCCAGATAATTCTTGTTCGCCAGAATCGCATCAGCCATCACTTTGTGTAAACGACGGGATTGCCAGTCTGGGAAGATAAGAACAACCGCTGATACCGCTAAAGCGCAGCCGATCAAAGTATCCGCCAAACGTGGCAACACTACTGCGTAGCCTTCACCGAGTTGGTTAAAGCAGAACAGCACCAGCAGCGTGATAAACCCGGTTGCGTAGCTGTAGTTGCCTTGCCTGAAGGCAAAGAAGAATACGCCCGACACGACGATAAAGAACAACTGGCTTTCTTCGGTTGGGAACAGCGTTAACAAGAACACGCCGCCTAACAAGCCCGCCAATGTACCTATTATCCGCGACACCAGTTTCTGCCGTGTGGCACTGTAGTTTGGCTGACAGACAAATAGGGTGGTCAACAATATCCAGTATCCGCGCTCAATATCGAAAAATTGAATGATCCCGTAACCCAGAGTGAGTGCAACCGACATTCTGATCGCATGTCTGAACAGCATTGAACGTTTATCAAAGTTAGAGCGGATACGGTGCCACATCGCTTTTAATGTGTGCGCTTCGGTATCATCTAGTACGCCTTCTTCAAGTCTGTTGGCATCAGGGTTATTAACGTTGCTGAGCTGTTTTTCGACCGTTGAAAGGTTATTGAACAGGTAGTTAAGTTGATTCAGTAGTGAGCGCCACTGTGGATTTTCCTGGCTTTGTAGATAGCTCAGCGAGTTCACTAGCTCGTCTAGCGCAAGAATAGAATCACCCGCGTGTTGATACTCTTTACCCAAGCGAATTGAATTGGCTATCTCACGACACGCTTTAGCTTGCGTCTCAAGCAGGTATTTAAAGCGGAATAGAATGTCATAGTGACCAAAATGCTCTGCTAACTCTTGATAGCGATAGTGACTGGAGCTAATACGCTCGTGAATATCTTGTGCGAGAAAGTACGTATTTAAGAATCGGTCACTCGCGCCGTCGACGTGTCCACGTTTAGAACGGCTTAGTAATGTCGCTTTACATTGGTTTAGCGCCGTAACGGTTGCTGCGTTGAGGCGCGCCTCTTCTATCCTGTGCGGCTGTGGTACTAAGTTCGTTACTGGGTGGAACAACTGACTCTTGGTATCTAGATAGTTAGCAAGCTGTAAGAAAACATTCGCCAAGCTTTGTTGTACGGGTTGCATCGGCCAAAACGCCGACCAAATCATCGACATCAAAAAATACCAAGCAGCGCCAGTGAGCAACAATACCGGTTGTAGCCATAAATTAGTGCTTTCGTGCGCACCAAGCATGGTGTAAATCGCGATCAGTAGTGAACCAAACGCGATACTGGCATATCGAGGTCCAACTGCACCAAGCATGATAAATCCAAATGTGGATGTGAACAGGCCGATGGCAAAGAAAATTGGTGAGTTAAACAGCGCCTCAATGGAAAAGGTCGCCACGGCGAAACAAATCAGCGTTAAGGTGACGGACTTAAGCCTGCCGGTAAATTTGTCATCACTTTCAGCAAGTGCAGCGGCAATAACGCCGAGAATTAAAGGAATGATCAGAGAGTTAAGTTCGTAGTACCAAGCGGGAATAACGACACCAAGTAAGGTGACGAGGATCAGCAGACTGTAGTTAATGGTTTTGTTGGCCCAATAAAGGCGTAACTGACTGAGAAATTGCACGTGATTTCAACTTTCTGTTTTGGGTAACGACCATTCTAATAGATAGTCAATGGTAAACTTCTGATGAAAATAAAGAAACAAGTTCATTTGATTAATCAATATACAGCGTGAACTTGTTGGCGGATATTGACATGATTTTTTCAAACTCGTTTTGTGTTGAGTTATGATAACGGCCACGAATTCCAAGGACATTACAAGAATGCAGCTAATCGCAAACAAGACTGCACAGTTTTTTATCCAAAACGAATACCATCAAGTTTCGCTTGAACCAGATTTTCTCATATTAAGCTCTGACCGAAGTGAAGAGCGCATCCCTTTCAATGTATGGAGCGGAAAGATCAAGCTCAGAAGGGGACTATTCTGGGGCGGACTACAGTTTTATGCACATACGGAAAATGGAAAAGAACAGTCATGGCTTGTTCAAGGATTAGATTGGGAAAAATGTCGTGATTTCGCCCGCCATGCCATCGTCAGTTATCAAAAGTGGCACCACCATCAGTGCGAGCAGTTAAATCAGTATCTGCCGAAGTGGGAATCCACCGTACAGGGCTTTATTCGTCAACCTGCATTCTTAACTCACTCCAAAGTAGAAAGCTGGTTAGTTGAGCTTGAACAAGACTTCCAAAAAATGGAAATGGATTTGGAAGATGCACAACTTCGAATGCCAGAGCGCATGCAAGAGTTAATGCCGTGGATTGTCGAAACCGATGCCAAACTTGCACAGCGTAATGAAGACTGGATGGTGACAGAGCTTGAGAACTGGAAAGTGCTGTTCTCGCGTATTGAATCATCGCCTCTTAACCTGACTCAGCAACAAGCCGTGTTATTGAATGACGATAACAACTTGGTGCTTGCTGGCGCGGGCTCTGGCAAAACCAGCGTATTGACTGCGCGCGTCGCTTATTTGCTACAGAGTCATTTGGCACAAGCGGAAGAGATCCTAATGCTGGCATTTGGTAAAGATGCCGCGAAAGAGATGAAACTGCGTCTGGATGACAAGATTGGTTTAAGCGCAGAGAACGTTAAAGTAAACACTTTCCATCAACTTGGTTTGATGATCCTTAATCAAGTTGACGATAAAGACGTGGTGATCTCGCCCCTTGCTGTGGACGACAACTTGCGTAACGCGTGGTGTATCGACTGGCTGAAAAAACACTGGATGACACCAACCAACTTCAAACGTTGGCAAAAGCATCTACAAAAATGGCCAATCGCGTATCTTGCTGGTGATGACGAGCTTGGTAGCCACGTTGAAAACCCGAAACTGATCGCTTGGTTGGCAAAACAGTTGGCGCAGTTGTCTGCGATGGGACCGAGCAAAAAAGAGATTCAGCAACAGCTGGTGGACCACGAAGAATATACACGCCTCAACAGTGAACTTTCGCTTGCTTGGCCGTGTTACACCGCGTGGCAAGAAATGCTCAAAAACGAAGGGCATATCGACTTCAATATGATGATCACTCAGGCGACGAAACTGGTCGAAAAACGCAAGTTCCGCGCGCCTTGGAAATACGTCATGATTGACGAGTATCAGGACATTTCACCGCAACGTTTAGCGTTGATTGAAGCGCTATGTCAGCAAAGTGAGCACCAATCTTGTGTGTTGTTTGCCGTTGGTGATGATTGGCAATCCATTTATGAGTTCGCGGGTTCTGATGTTGACCTCACTACAGGATTCACCGAACGTTTCCCGCGTTCGACGGTACACAACCTTGATACGACGTATCGCTTCAACAATCAAATTGGTGAAGTGGCTAACCGATTTGTGCAGCAAAACCCAGCGCAGATCGAGAAAACGCTTCAGAGTCATAAAGAGCAAAAAGCCAAAGCGGTCACGCTGGCACCAAGTGCTAATGTAGAAAAGATCCTTGACGATCTTAACCGCAAAGCAAAAAGCACCATGTCTGTGCTGCTGCTTGGGCGCAACCACTACCACAAGCCGGAATTACTTTCCGATTGGCAGAAACGCTTTGGTTTATTATCGATTGAGTTTATGACGTGTCACGCGAGTAAAGGCAAAGAAGCCGACTTTGTGATTATCTTATCGGTAGATGAGGGACAGTTCCCAGCGCGGGTGAAGACGCTGCATTTAGACAATGTTCTGACTCAGTCGGGCGATAGCTACCCGCACGCAGAAGAGCGCAGGCTGTTTTATGTCGCCATGACACGAGCGAAGAAAAAAGTGTGGATCACCTACAAAGGGGCGGGTTCGAGCTTTATCAAAGAATTGACCGAACAAGACTACCCAGTGACGGTTCAGAAGTAAGGATTAGAACAACATGAGTGGACAATTTTGTATTACGCTGACCACAACCAATAACGCAGCCAACACCAAGCAAATCATAGAGGCAGTGTTAAATAAGGGACTGGCTGCTTGCATTCAGACGATGCCAATTCAAAGCCATTACGTATGGAAAGGTGAAGTGTGCTGCGATGATGAAACACTGCTTATCATGAAGACCAAGAAAGCGTGTTATGCAGAACTAGAGCAGGTGATTGTGGAGCATCATGAGTATGAGACTCCACAAGTTGTTCAAATTCCGTTTACAGAAGGCTTCAACCCTTACTTATCTTGGATTGAAGAAAACACACGCTGCTGAATAACCAGTAACACTAGTGACGTTAACGCGCCCAGCGTATCCATCATCATATCTTTTTGCGCGTCCCACACGTCACCCTGTGAACCTAAAAATGCAATGCCTTCGTCACCACCGGCGAGGGCGGCATACCACCATTCAATGATCTCGTAACCAGCCGCAAGCGACATGATCGCAAACAGCGCAAAGAATATCGCAATCCCGGCACTCACCAGATTCTTTCTAATTAAGTACTCCGCAATTGGGTAGGCATAAAGTCCAATAGAGTAATGTGCTACTCGGTCAAATTGATTTCGTTCGGATCCAATCAATTGATTAAACCAGTCGAACGGCACTTCTGCGAAGGTGTATTTAGAACCTATGGTGTGCAGAACCAACCAAACAAACATCAATACATACGCAGTATTGGAGAAGCGATAAGAGCGCGATACCCACCAAATAACCGCGAGTACGCCAACTGCTGGGATAATCTCTGCTATCCACACCGCTCTAGATGAAGGCTCGATTGCTGAAAAGATAAATACAATCGAATAGAGCGCAGTGAGCCAGTAAAGAACAGGGGATTTGTTTGACGGCATATAAAACCTTTTTAATAGCGGGTGAGTGGCTATCATGCCATTGAATAAAACGCCGTTCAATTGCAATTTTTGGGCTAAGAAACTCCATGATTAACAAAATGTGTTGGAAAATCTCTCAGGTGCACATTAAAACAACAAACTAATCGCAGCATTTCATCAAAGTTTGATTTACCTATACTTCACACATAGAATCGCGACTCTAATAGCAATAACGAAAAGTAAAAGTCATGAAACTGGAAACTGTGGATTATCTTGCAGAGGACGCTGCTGAAAAATTTGTTACATCGCTTCGCGAAACGGGTTTTGGTGTTCTTAAAAATCACCCAATCCCTAAAGAGCTTGTCGAGTCAATTTACGAAAACTGGTACAAGTTTTTTACCTCTGAGCGTAAAAACGAATTCACCTTTAACGTTGAAACTCAAGATGGTTACTTCCCGCCTTCTGTCTCTGAAGTAGCGAAAGGTCACACTGTTAAAGACATTAAAGAGTACTTCCACGTTTACCCTTGGGGCCAAATCCCTGAAGAGCTAAAAGAGCAAATCCTAGATTACTATGAGCGCGCTAACGCGTTCGCTCAAGAGCTGTTAGGTTGGGTTGAAGCTCACGCGCCGAAAGAAGTTCAAGAGAAGTTTTCAGTGGCGCTATCTGAAATGATCAATGGTAGCCAAAAGACATTGCTGCGAATTCTTCACTACCCACCAATGACGGGTGAAGAAGAGCCGGGTGCGATCCGAGCGGCAGCACACGAAGATATCAACTTGCTAACGGTTTTGCCAGCAGCCAATGAGCCTGGTCTTCAAGTAATGGCCAAAGATGGCAACTGGATTGATGTGCCTTGTGACTTTGGCAACCTAATCATCAACATTGGTGACATGCTACAAGAAGCGTCAGGTGGTTACTTCCCATCAACAACCCACCGCGTGATTAACCCAACGGGCGGACGTCAGGAGCACTCTCGTATTTCTCTGCCACTGTTCCTACACCCGAAACCAGAGGTGGTATTGTCAGAGCGTTACACAGCAGACAGCTACCTAATGGAACGTCTACGCGAACTTGGCGTTATCTAAACTAACGTTAACTTTGTTCAAGAAAGCCAGCGCTCGCTGGCTTTTTTAATATAAAAAACCAATACTCACTCGACAAAGTCCGATTTTTAACGTTTTATAAACAAGTTGCATAAGAGGGTAGAAGGCAGAGTGAATCAAGAGGTTAGGGCGCAGTTTCAACAGTACATGGAAAACCCATTACTGTGGCCGATTTTAGAAGTACTACGTAAAAAGCCATCGGATTGGAAGGTACATACGCTTGCCGCGCATTTGAATGATCTTGGCCTGATGCCGATTCTTGATGCCAGTCCAGACAAAGACCTGTTCAAACGCAACTTCTTGATCATGAATGCGCTCTATCAGCTGCAAGAGACGCTCTATCCTGACCATTGGGTGCAAGTTCAAGCGATGGAAATTGCCTTGTTGTCTCATTATGTGGCTGCTGGACAAGCGATCGACATCGACGATCCTCTGCGCGAATACTATCTTGACTGGCACAACTATGAAGCGGAAGAAGGCGAAGTAAAACGTCTGCTCAATGAATTCTGGACGAGATACCGAGAGTTTGTAGGTAGCACCAGCGCGTTAGACCTCGACCGCGCTAAGGCGTTAAAACTCTTCGACCTACCACATGATGCCAGCGCGCAAGAAATCCGTAAAACATGGCGAAAATTGGCGCTTAAATGGCACCCTGATCGAGAGAACGGCAACAGCGAACGTTTTAGAATCCTCTGCGAAGCGTGGAACGTATTGAGATAACAGAGGCTCTATTGGAGCTGGATACGAATGTGCTGAGGTATCAGTTTAGCGTTACTATTTTATATGATTTAAAGCCCCCAGAATTTGGGGCTTTTTACTTACTTTTTATTTAGTTGTTGAGTGCGTTTTATGCGTTCAATTCTTTTATACAACGCTCACACAAACTCTGTTCTGATGCTTTTGGCCCGAATCGAAATCGCGCCCAAAACTCCGGCTCTGCTTTGGTAACGAAGATACCACCCAATAATGGTACTAAGAGCGCCAATGAAACTGATGAGAAGCTGCTGCCTGCAATCCAAGTTGAAATGCTTAACGCAATCAGCGGGAAGAACAGAAAGCAAATCGATGCGGTAAACGGCGTTGAGACTTGGCCAAGTTTAAAGTAGGCGACGATGCCACCCACGCTGGCAAACAAGCCGAGGTATATAACCGCCGTCATCGAGTCCATCGAGAACTGACTAACATCCGGTTGCTCAACCGCTAGTGACGTTACAAACAACATTACCGAGGCAATAAAACTAGGCAATGCGTTGTAGCTGAGCACGGAAATGCCTTTACAGTATTTCTCGACACACACGTACATCACGGCGTGAATCGCAACCGCGCCGCCTAAAGCAATAAAACCTAATAAGTAATCATTCCCGCCTAGACTCATTTCTGTAGCAAGGATCAGTATCAAGCTAAGTACTGCGATGAAAAGCCCAAACATTTGCAACTTACGCAGCCTCAAACCGAGAAACAAACTCGACGTGATCATGACCGCGATGGGCATGTTGGCAAAGATGATCGAAGCCAACCCTGATGAGATGTACTGCTCACCAAAAATCATCAGCGTAAATGGGATCGCAAAGTAAAAGATTGCGACGATGAACATCCAGTGCCTTTTCCGCTTCGGGAACAATAATGGCTGTTTGAAGTGTTTCGCGAGTATCACCAACAAAGGTGCGGCAATAAAAAAGCGCAATCCAGTGGCAAATATTGGTGGGATGGTTTGCACCGCAACTTCCATCGCGAACCAGGTGGTGCCCCAAATCAAGCACACTGAAACGAACAAGATAGCAGGTAGGTGTTTATACGTCATAACTGCCTCCTGTTAGTGCCGTAATTACAAGATGGGCAGGGCATGTGAAAAAGTGCTCTTGATGAGCAAAGCAAATCGTTTTCATGGTGGTTTTCCTATCACAGGATGGTGCAAACAGAGTGCTATTTACACGCGTAACAAATTCGCACGTTAGCTCGTGCAGTGAAGTTGTTTGCAGCAACGTGCTGCGAGATAGGAACTAGGCTATTGGAGGGCGATAGAGGGAGCGCGAATCGGCACTGGTGTAATGAATGGCTCTGCTTGTCACCAACTCATAGCGGAATGGTGCGTTATAAGAGCGTTGCTGAGTTTCAACAACCGCGTTACCTGAAGCGTGTCCATGAGAACAACACTGTTTTTCGAAACAGCTTCCACACAGGTCGCTGCAGCCAAATTCTACCTTTGTTGTGGATTCGTCCGGCAAGTTGCAATAGTTGAGGTGTGTTTCTGCATTTTCAGCAACATGGTCTTGGTTTGGCGAGAGATCTGCACGAGCAAAGCCACTTGAAAGCACTAGAGCCATCAAGATGCTCAACAGAAAGTAAGTTGTCGATGTGGCTTTACTCAACATCACAATATCTCATCAAACTGACTAGAAATGGTTACTGTCAAGATACTCATCAGGTTAGCGAAAAACAAGATGGCTTTACGTTTTTTTACTTAGGTACCTTTAGTATGTGGAATGAGTTGGATTTATTGTTTCGAGGTATTCATCTAAAATGACTGCTAATTTGGAACTAGGTAAATGAACTAAACTTACAGAAAGCCTAGCTCAAGTAATTAATATCAGAGGACTATTAGTTGTACTGACTCATACACGATCTGACACCTTTGGTGGTGAAGCGCAACTTAACTGTACAATCTACACTCAGCACTACCAAAGTTGTTTCTGGACAGAAGTGAGTTTGAAGCTTAGGACGAAACCTACCTATCAAAGAGTGTACCATCTCCCAATCAGCAGAACGGCACCACTTCAAGAGGAGTCTTCCGTAAAAGCTTTTTTGACAATTTGTTTCATCTCCAACTCGTCACACCAGATTAACTCTATGCAGAACTTTTAGTAGAACATGCAAAGTATGAAAAATGGCTTGCTTTGATGTCTAGAGATGCTCATTTTTATTTAAATGACAGAGACAGTATCTGCTTTATATTCTATCTTTTACAGGTTGTTGTGATAGGTGAAAACAAGTGTGGTGAACATGCTTATATTAAGAGTGTTATGTGCCTAGAGGTGTAGGTGAACAATCCTAAGGCACCAAAACCAGTAATTTAGATGAATAGTAAATATAAAGAGTGCCTATAAAATCCAAAATCCGTTTTGCATTAGTTATCGAACTTAGGAGGAGTTATGTCTGCTGAAGTTAGGGCTGTAATGAGTGGCAGTATAGAGTTTTCAGCATTAAATAGAGAGTTAGTGCTTCCATTTGATATTACTAGGGTTTCAGAATTAACTGATGTCGAACTTCAATTTTATTCGGCGCCATCTGTCATGCCGCTCATCAATTCGGCGCAATTGACTGGAGGGGAAGACTTTCGTCTATATGTCAATGAACATAATGTTACCGCTTCGCTCATTCAGGAGTTGGTAATATCTCTGGATGAAAACACTCATGACACGTTAAAAATGGGATACCTTAAAGGCGCGAAAGCTTATATAAGCTTAGGCAAGGCAATGAATTTGCCTGAAGATCAGTTGGACTCTGACTGGGCATTTGCGCAGGCCTATGCGGAGGATGATAACTGGGCAGCCAAATTAACCAAGCTAGGAGATCGAAGTATAGGGTGGTCTGGAAATCTGCATTGCCTGAATTATTTATATCGATTTATGCCTATAAAACCAATGTCGTTACAAGCTATTTGGAAGAGGCATGTAAATACTTTCAATATCAATGAGCCTGAGGAAATATCTAGCTTACCGAATCTAGTACTAACATTTTCCGAAGGAGGTGCACCTTCATTCGATATTTTTGATCCTACTGAAACCTTACCTAGCGGTAGATTGGTTTACCAGGTCGAATCTCTGCACAAAAATCCTCTTGAGCCTCGGCTAAGGCAAATAGCATCCAGACTCAAAACCATCAGCCGCCAAATGGAGTTGCAACGAGTCGACTATTTGACACCCATAAAAACGAATACTGAGACAGCAGTTCACGATATTGAATTGGGCAATGAAGACTCTAAGAAATCGCTTGATCGTCTTACTGAAGCGGTCAAGAAAATAGGCTGAGGAACCCCACGATGAACAAGGACAATACTCTTGCCATTCTGGACGAGATAGACTTTCATATTGAAGGGCTGGAAAATGGTCTTGACTTCGACAATGACTTTCTTGACGAAATTGACGATTCTCTCGTGTCGCTTCTATCCAGTATGATAGATGATAGTGGAGCAGTTGGGCTTAAGCAGTCATCGTTCGAAAATCTAAACGTCCAAATATCTCAAAGAATTAATGACTTTGAAATTGCGATAACCGAGGCACGTGCCTCTGAAGTATTCGCAAACAGTAATCTTAATCCCATATCATTCGAAGGGGATGGAGTTTCAGTCCTAATAACACCAAAAAATAAGCCACGAATCATTCTCCCACGCCAGATCAACCAATACAGTTATTCTGTAGAAATGCTCGTTGATATGGCCGTCTTAATTTCAAATCAGAATGAAAGCCTGATGACCATGAGCTTACGTATCAGATTTTCGTTGGATGATGACGGAAGAATAACTCCGATTATTATTTTAAGCCCTCGATTCATTAAGGAGAACGCACCCCACAACCCTTATACAAAGATTCCCGTAAAGCATCAAGCGAATGTACTGCAGACGGTGAAAACTGAAATACTACAGGCGTTAATCAATAACTCTGTTAAATTTGAACCCTTGAGATTCGGTGATATTCGGTTAGGTGGAAAGCCATCTACCTTCATTTTAAGTCGGGGTTATTTGTTATTTGTCTCAAAGGCCTTGCCAAAGAGGAAATTACCTGAACCATTAATTTCTTATATCAATAGGGGATATACGCAGGCCGCCAAAGTTAAAGACAAAATAATCGAAAAAGAAATTAGAAGGCATGTTGCTGGCAGAGCATCCTTAAATAGCATCAGTTTTAAAAATGGATTTATTAGAATTTCTACAAACAGGTCTGATTCCAGAGATATTTTACACATCGCCGTTAAAACATGGGTGCGTATGGACTATCGGATTTACTTTACTGTTTCCAACCTAACCGAATTATCACTTGATGCAAGGTGGGCTGAATGGGATTACAGGATCAAGGCAAAAAGGTGTTGGCCTGTGTGCGACGAAGTCATTAGTGCGGCGGGGCTAATCGTCAAAAAAGAAATTAATAGGAATAAGTACTTTACCGAGTATGTTGGCAGTTTTGGGGCTACAGCTTCACGCATACGAACTCGGATCACACCATATGGACTACAACTTGACATGAGAACGAGGTGATCTATGACTACTGATATTTATCAATGGAAAATGAGTGCTAGACCACATAAAGACTCAATAATTGCGCTACAAAAAGAGATAGTTGACGCTCATAGTGGCCAGGCCCAGTTCCCAATAAGCCTCATTGTCGACTTATTGCCTCTACAAACAAATCAATCGGAAGAAGTGATTACACGAGGAAGTTTTACAATTACCCAAGATGAATTTATAAATGAAGCTGACGACGAGCTATGGATGGAGTTCTATGATCCCGTTATTGAAGATTTTTTTGCAACCATACCCGCGCTCTGGAAAGGAACTTTAAAAAATGAAAACAACATAATTACAATATTATTTGACGAACCCCTGGAGTTGGAGCTCCCGAAAGTTACACAGCTAGGCGTTGATAGGTCAGCATATCAATTGTTAAAAAGTATTCAAATTTCGACAGTTGCATCAATTTCAAAATTTGTAGACTCTAATGATGAAGATAAAGAAACATGGATACTCGCAGAATTTGGTGAATTAGAGGAGGTAGATCTAGCAACTTTTGATCTCCATGCTGTAGGGAAAGACACAGAGAGTTTTGGTGCAAGAATGGTCAATCCTCTTTTTGCCTTTGCTAACGGCGAAAATGAATCAAATTGTGGAACTGACCCAAATGAACCCGAGTGGTATGTTTATAAACGCGGACAGCTTTGTATTGTGCATCATGGAACAATGTACGGTAGCAATGGTTATACAGTTGTTTATGGGCCAAACACCAGGGCCGCATGTAATAATTGGGTAAACAATAATTGTGACGATACCTCATTATGCTGACAAACAGCGTGATAGACCGTCATTTACTTAGGCTTTGGTACAGAGGTGCATTTATTCCAAGGTTAGTTTTCGTGGCGATCGCGACACTTTTTTTAATATTTTGGAATTTATATCTAAGTCTAGGATATACGTCCTTTACTGCTATCTTAGTATCATGCTCTACAGCTCTATCTTTGTATTTAGGCTCAAAGTTTGATATTCAAGATTTTGTCTTTCGCAGGCCAAAATGGACGAATGGATTATTGTTAAGCTTTATAGTTTACTCTTTTCTAACGGCAATAATGGAAGAGTCGATAAACTCAAATCAGTTTGTCTCCTTCGGTATATTCATAAACTTAGCGTACTTCGGCGCGAAAATTGGATGTGCAAAATTAGGATGTTGTGGGATAAAATTAATTAAGGATAAACATTTTTTTGGATGGCCGTTTAGGCCAAGACTCCAATCATTCGAGTTAATAATAACATTTGTGATACTAATGTTTGGGGTATTCGTATTCTTGATAGATCTTGGGCCTCTGTCAGCATTTATTCTATTGGCTGGTCATGGCGCACTCAGAATATTTGCGGGACTATATCGATTTCCTTACAAAAGATTATTGAACTTTATATTTGAGCCTAGCGGACTAGTGGTTGTGCTTGGTTTCATCGGCTTTCTTGCTTGATAAAGCATTTACTTTATCATTATCTGTGTATGTCAAAAATCTGAGAACATTTCTAGGTGAATGACATAAACATAACAAGCGCATTTTGTCGGACTGTTTTTTTGCTGCATTCAATATCAGGCGAAAATGAGAGCGTTACCCAAATATTGCTAACTTTATAGCCGCCAGTAGCGATATATCATTTTGAGCAAGACTGCATGATTATGCAAACGTAACTTTTAGCTAAATTTGTCAAAAGTCATAGTTTTTGGGAGAAACCTTCCACCCACACCTCGGCTTACTTTCAGGTAAGGACGTCGAGAAGGTAGGGATTAAATATATCGGCTCTGGATCGAGCTGGCACTTCTTGGAGCAAACAGGTAAGGATATCTTACCTGTTGCTAGAACGTTTCGGAGCATAAGCGAGATACACATATCTGTACGATCTGATTGTATCAAGATTTGGGAACTGAAAGCCTGAGTCCAAACCAACCCATATTAGTAGTGTTGCAAGTGAGGATGGGTAAACCTCCTATTACACATTAGTTGTCGATAGCGTGCTCGTTTAACCATACTCCGAACTGCGTTATTCTGGATTGTAATTCCAAGTCTGTACTTTTCTGAACGTGATTAAAGGTATATTTAGCTTTTGCTAGTTTCTTTCTCATGTACTTGTCTTTAAAGTGATCTGGTAGGGCATCAAATAGTTCTTTCATTCGTTCTAAATGTTTTAGAGAAGCCTTGATATTGCCATCTCGGCAAAAATCATCTGCGAGTCGATAACTGATCTGAATTTCTGTGTCTAAGTAGATTTTCTGCAAGTGTTCAGGGCTACGCTCAAATTGCTCTTTTAGCTTATCCAGTAACTTCTCTGTTTCGTCATAACTACTTGCAAACATGTAACACCTTGCTAGTGATAATGCGGTGTCGAAAGAACTAGGATCTAGTTTGTGAGCCCGTTGAAACTGAACGATGGCATCATCTACGTTGTCGTCTTTCTGCAATAGGAACTTTCCAAACCAGTAGTGCAATTGTGGGGCGTCAGGCTCTAAAACTATCGCTAGTTCATATTGTTCTCTAGCATCGGCTATGTTTCCAATAATCTCATAATACTGCGCAAACACTCGAGGAACTTCAAAGTAATCAGGAGCCATTCGATGCGCTTCATCTAAAAGGTCGTACGCTAATCCATATTGATTATTGTTAAGGTTAGTCAAAGCATCAGTTAGCATTTTTGCTACGACGCGGTCTGATTTGTCACGGAATTTTATATTTTTCTTTTGATACTTATTGCTTGAACGTTGTTTCATTTGGCGCTCAAAAACTGAGTTGAGCTGATTTTGCTTAGCCCTAATTTGTTTTTGAATTGTTTGTGATGGTTTGTGATGTTTGCTTAAGTAAGCTCTTGCTAACTCAGACAATTGATAACGAGTTTTTACACTTGCTCCTTTTGAATCGGAGGATTGAGTCATCATGTTAGTAGCCATAAGCTCTTGGGTGGCTTTTTGCACTGTCAGCGCATCAAACTCAGTTAAATACGCTAATTCTGGCAAATCTTTCAAGCCATGTGCACACTGCATGGCATCAGTTAAAGTTCTAGCGTCCGGTGATAAGTATTTATAGACGTTAGACATACAGAATTCTAGGAATAGGTCAGAATGTTGCAGAACTACTTCTGGAGCTAATCCGGTTTGAACTGAACTTACAAACCACTTAATGTAACTTGGGTTTCGATGCATCCTGTTTACATATTTAAGTAAAGTTTTTTGTGGTAACGTAGCTAACGTGTCTATATTTCTTAATTTTGATAAAGTACGGAGTAGTTGAGACGCATATCCTTCCTCAATACCTTGAAGCTTAACTGGATATTCAAAGGCACCTAACCCAATTCTAGATGTTATTATGATTTTGCTCCCATTTGGTAACGAGCCGATGAATTCTCTAATGTTGTCATCTAGAATGGTTTCTAAGTTATCTATAAACAAGGCAATTTTAAATGTAGCGAGATAGTCAATAATTTCATCGAAGCTTTCCTTCTTCGAAATACCTTCACCTATTAACTCTGATTCAATTTCATTAAACATACCTAACGAGTCACTTATTGCACCTTTAAACTCGACTATTTCATTCACTGTTATTTGTGATGTTTTTGATGATACCCAAATTACTGCGTCAAATGGAGAGTTGGGATCTTCCAGTAATTCGTAAGCAACTTTTAACGCCAAAGCAGTTTTTCCAACTCCCCCTTCTCCTACAATCGAAATAACTGGGAACCCACCAAGGCATAGGCGTTTAATTTTTGCTACATCTTCATCTCGACCAATAAGCCCTGTCTCATCGAAATCCGGTAGTGGTAAGTTGTGTTTAACACCTGTAATTTCATCAAGTGATGGTATTTCTAATGACAAAACAAAACTTGGTTCAGCATCTAGCCTTTGGATAGTATCTGTGGTGTTTCTCCAGAAACCTGGTGCTTCTTTTACCAGCTTTTGACACAAAGATGATGTGCAGGGTAGGTCTTCGAAATCGAGAGGGCGAATGTGCATAACTCTATTTCGGACAGGAACTAAAAGTTCTAGCTGTTTAGTATGTTCCTTTATATGCGAAATGAGCTGCGTGGGGAATAAGTCTTTATTTCCATTAATTACTTGGAAAGTATCACCTAAATCAAAGTAACCGACTAAGTCTTCTAAGCCAATTTCTTCTGTATCTGTAAGATTCAGCTCATTATCTTTCATAAAACGCAAGCTTGCTCTTTCAGCAAGACTTTCGTTTAGTGAACTTTTGTCAGTCATATGGTTTGTAACCATATCTCGCAAATCCTGCTCAATAGCGCTAATCAACGCATAGACAGTCATCCTAGTTAAGTTAAATGCCACTAAATTCCCAACCCACAATCATTAAATTTGTTCCTATTATGCTCAATGGTGCATAATGCGACAACATAGGGTAAAGTTTGCTGTGATAGCGAACTCATTTTTCGGTTTATAAAGCTTGTTTTATAAGAGTACGGTGGAGAATGAGAACTTGTTGCATTTTACTTATGTGTTCAAGAAATAGCCGACGACAGCAAACTTACTAACTAGATCCTTCCTCAAACTTAACGTAAGACAAGCCTTTTCACCCAATCAACTTAATCGCTGACGTTGCAATAATCCCCAACAGCACCGTTAGCGTCACCGATAGCATTGAGCCAATGAGCACGTATTCCGTGGCGGCTCTGTCATTTACATTTCTTAGTTCTCCAAATCGAAATACCGATTTGGACGCCAGAACAAACCCTACAGCGGCGAAGCTGCCTTGTAGCGTGAACGTCAGAATCAATAACCTTTCTAGATAGCCGATTAACTGGCCGCCCTCTAATAAGTCTTTAACGCCATTGTCTGTATTAGCATCGTTTTCGGCTTGTTTCAGACGCTTCGAATATTTGCTTAACACCAAACCAATCGCGATAGAGGATGGCTTGGTGATGAGCAAGTAGGCAAATAGAACGGTGATGATCTGTGCAGAGTTATTGTTGATAGTCAGTAGGGCAAAGAGTTCTTTTGCGCTGATGCCGGTGGCGTGAATGGCGATCAACAACAGCACTAGGCTGTGCAGCAATTGGTCGAGGATAAAAAAGCGCGAACGTATATTTTGGTGCGTTTTCCATAGATCAATCAGCCAATGTGAGACAGCAACAATCAAAAAGACGCTTAGCAAGTTTCTAAAGTCTGTGGTGATAAATAGGATAGGTAAGACAGCGAGTGAACCTTGAATCAGCGCGTGGAAGAATAAAGCCGGAGAACGATGTTTGTGCTGATTTTTGCACTCGACCCATTGATTCGGTTGGAGCCAGAAATCACCAATGATATGAACAGTGAGTAGGGCGAAGATTAAGAATATCAGTTCAGTCATTGCGGCTAACCTTGCATCATGTGTTCGAACAGCTCTAAAGATTCGGAAATCAGTCCCCATTCGGAACGTTTTAGCGAGCTACTTATCGTGCCTTCGGTAATGTTAAGCATTTTAGCCAGTTCTTTTTGTTGGATCTTTGCTTGGCTTGCTAACAATGGAACAAGCACCTCACATTGTCTTGTGGTTAAGCCAGTGATTTGTTTATCGATAAACTTAACGATCAGCTCAAGGCTACGATTGGCAATGTTGGTGTCTTGGTCTGTTTGAATCAGCAATCTCTCGTCATTCATGCTTTCAATGCCACGACCGGAGAGGGTAAAAGCCTCACCCATTGAGCTCTCAACATGAAAACGCAGATTCGGCTCGCTTGCGATGGCAATACTCAAGCGGCAATCGAAGTGTTTCTTTATCGATTTCAGGTAGGTGCGCAGATACAAAGCGTAACGCAGAACGTTATGATAATCGTGAATAACGACTTGAAACGCATCGCCTCGTTTGTTGTAAAAATCGTTCTGATCATTGCCACTTTTTATCGTTGCTAAGGCCGACTGTAAGCCATACATGATCATATCGAACTCTTCTCTTGAGAGTTTGGTTGAGTCAACAATATCACCAGTAATCACGGCAATAGACGTAGGTGACTGTGTAGAGCCTTGTTGTGTGGATGTGGAAGACTGTGCCATGAAAGAAACTCACTTTGACGTTTTTATCAAATTTAGTTTAATTTGACGTTTTCGTCAAACTTAACAGCATGGCTTTGAGCGCTTAATGTCTAAGTTTGATATTATCGTCAAAGTTCTGGTGATTTGACGAAAGTGTCAAAGTGGGGGCCAATCTAAGTGCGATGCTTGAGAGTCCGGTCATTTAGACAACAAAAAAGCGCCTATGTAAGAGGCGCTTTCTATGTACGAGTGTTTAGTCGAAGTTAGCGAGACGCTTTAAACTGCGCTTTACGCATACGGTTCAACGCTGCCATTACGTCTAACGTTCTTGGCTTGGCTAGGTCGCCTTGATTAGGCATGGTCTTAAACCAATCGCCTTCAAGCATCTGAGCGATCTCTTTTGCAGGGTTGTTTGACCAACCTGGTAATTGTGCAAGCTGGAACCACAACCAGCCAATCGCGTTGATTTCGCTGCTTGATTCCAATTGCTCTAACGCACTTAAGTCGGTGAACTCTTTACCAAAGCGTAGCGAATCATTGCCTTTCGCAGAAACGCGGAACTTACCGTCAGCCAAAATCTTTTGTAGCGCTGCGCGGTTAAGTGAACGAGGGCGGAAGGTCTCTAAAGGAGATTCACACTCGTTATGACGCTCACTTGGGTGCTGCGCAATAACTTGCTTGGCTTTTTCTGATACGTCGACTGCTTGGTAGTCATGCATTTGGATAACCGTATCGGCCACATCTAGGTAGTCACCAGAACCGCCCATAACGATGATAGTCGAGATACCGATTTCGTCGCGCAGCTGACCAATGCGGTCAACTAACGGTGTGATTGGCTCGTCACCTTTGCTTACCAACGCCTGCATACGTTCGTCACGGATCATAAAGTTAGTTGCAGAAGTATCTTCGTCAATCAATAGCCCATTTGCGCCGGCTTCAACAGACTCTTGCAACCAAGCCGCTTGTGAAGTTGAGCCTGATGCGTCTTGAGTCGAAAAGTCTAACGTGTCTTTACCCATTGGCAGATGGTTAATGTAGTTAGACAAGCTGAGGTTGTGTACGCAGCGACCATCTTCGGCGCGAATCTTCATCGCGTTTTGACTGGTTACAATACGTTCACGGCCATCACCTGGAATATGGTTGTAGATCGAGCGCTCGATAGCGTTCAATAGCGTCGATTTCCCGTGGAAACCGCCACCAACGATCAAGGTAATACCTTTGCGAATCGCCATGCCTTTGATTGGGCCTTGGTTTGGCGTATTGATAGTGATTTCAAAGGATTCTGGAGAAGTAATCGCAACCGCGTCTTGCATCGGTAAATCGCAGTTACCCGCAACGCGAGGTAGCACTGAGCCATTACCGACAAATGCAATCAAACCAAGCTCGTCAAGTTGAGCGCGCATGAACTCTTGATCTTCGATGATTTCACAGTGGTGAATCAGGGCTTCTTTATCTATTTCGCGCTCTAATGTTGAACGGCGAATGTATTTAGGCAAGTGGAAGGTCAGTAGGTTATCGGCTTTCTTGCCAAGTGCAGAGCGTCCTTCTGCTGGTAAGTTGATGCGAAAACGTAACTCAATGCCTTCTTCAGTGAACAACACAGCGGTGCTATCAAGCACGGTTTGACCTGATAGCGCAATATCAATCGAGTTGTCTTGTTTGGCGAACTCAGCAAAGCTACGTGCGATAAAGTCACGCGCGGCAATTTGGTAAGCTTCTGATTTGTCACGCAGCCATTGTAGGCCAGTGACTGACCAAGGTCTTACCGCACGAACGCGAGATGCAGACGCATAAGGATCTGCTTGAACATAATCAATATAGAAAGTGTAATCGCTAAAGTCGTACTGACCTTTAATTTGCTGGTAAGCACGATAGTTTTGTTTTTCGATTTTTTTTAGTTTTGCGGTTAACTGGTCCATACGACGTTCACAAGTCAGATAAAATTTGGGGCAGAATTATAAACCTATCTACACCCAATAAGCGAGCGGATAAGCACTCTGATAGTGAGTGTAGGGCAGTTATTTGTTCAAACTAGCTTGAGTCGCTCTATTACAATCCACTGGCGTGCGCATTCGGCGTATCAGATTGTTGCAGCAGGATTGATTCAAACTCGTCGCACGGCATAGGTCTACCGTAAAGATAGCCTTGTCCGACTTCGCACTCTTCAGAAATGATGAAGGTTTCGTGTTTGAGTGTTTCAACCCCTTCAATCGTTACCTGATAACCGAGCTTTTTAGCAATGTTAATAATGGAGCGGACGATTTCTCGGTCTTCAGAATTGCTCTCCAAATGTTGGATAAAGCTCTTGTCGATTTTGAGCGCATCGAACGGGAATTTCTTCAAATAATTGAACGATGCGTAGCCAGTACCAAAGTCATCAAGTGACAGTGTCACTCCAAGTGAGGATAGACTATTCAAGGAGTTAAGTGCTTTTACCTCGTCCGCAATCAAACAACTTTCGGTGACTTCGAGTTCAAGGAATCTCGCGGGTAACTGATAGGTTGTCAGTAAATCCTGCACGGTTTCTACGAAATGTGGATTCTGAAGTTGAACCGCAGATACGTTGACACTGAGTTTGAAATCTTCGATTTGACCGACCCATTCTCCTGCCTTCTGAATCGCAGATCGCAAAACGAAATTACCTACTTCGAATATCAAGCCATTTTGCTCGGCTAAGTGAATAAGCGGTTCGTTTGATATGTCACCTAAGATTGGGTGCCGCCAACGGAGTAAAGCTTCCGCACCAATCCATTTTCGAGTTGCGGGAGACACTTTAGGTTGAAAGTAGAGTAACAGGTCGTCGTTTCTTACCGCTTGCAGTAAGTAGCTCTCTAGCTTGTTGATGTTTTTTTGAATATCCGACAAATCCTGAGAGTAGAAACTGAACTTATGTCCTGAGTCTTTACAGGAAAGCATGGCCTCAAACGCGTACTTCAACAGACAAGTACTGCTGGTGGTATCTTTAGAGGTAGCGATACCAATGTAGCCATGCAAATGGAGCTGTTCACCTTCGATGTTGAACTCAAGTTGGCTGACGTCCAACAAACGGCTACACAGCGTGTGAATGTCTTGCTCAAGGTGCTTAGATGAGAAAATAAACGCCAAGTCAGTTGACGTTGGTCGAGCGGTCAGCAAGTTGTATTCACTTAAATCGCCAGCGCGATGATGATATTGGGTTAGGACTTGATCCCAAACCTTATAGCCGTACTTGGACTGGATACGTCTACCATTAGCGAACCCAACATGAACGACGACAACGTGCTCATTTTCATCTCTTGAGGCTTGTCTGAGTAGAGTCTCGGTTTCGGTTTCAAGCGCAGTGCGGTTTAAGAAACCTGTGGCTAAATCGTGTCTTTGTTGATAGTGCACTTTTTGTTCGGCGGCGCGGCGCTTATCAATTTCTACATTCAGCGAGTAATTGAGGTCGACCAAGTCTTGCGTGCGATTCTGTACGCGGGATTTCAAAATATAATTGAGCTCTTGTAAGCGCGTGTTTTGATATAGCGTCTTTAGGTGCGCCTCAATCGAATCTTTAAACGACTCAAGTAAGGTTCGGTAAGTCTGAGAAAAATGGTTTTCTTTGTCATCAAGAATGCAAATCGTGCCAAACACTTCACCGTTTGGCCAGATCAAAGGAAATCCACAGTAAGCAAGCAATCCAAACTTCATATCTGGGTTGTCTTTCCAAACAGGATCGTTGCTAGCGTTTGGAACTAATAGCTGGTGCTTCTCATTAATGACGGTTTCACAATACAAGCCTTGATCGAGCAGTTCGTTGTCGCCAACAGAGTAGGGATGACTAGTATTAGTATTTGCGGCGAAGACTTCGATACGCTCTGGATGAACGCGCATGATGAGTGCCGCAGGGACGTTGGTTACTTCTGCGAGTAAATTGACGATGGTTTGCCAACCATCTAGCATTTCACGGGGAATGCTGATGTCGGCACAATTGATCTTTAACATACACTATCCCTATGTGCTTTCTTCTTGAGTAAGAGCATTCCTTGGCTCTTAACTAATCATAGCCTTTATTGAGTAAACATTACTCATTTCGTGGTTTTAGCCTTTATCTCTGTGCGCTGTGCGACAGAAACAAAAGAGCCCTCAATCAAATTTGAGGGCTCACGCAAGTTCGAAGGATTCGCTTAAAGATCGCAAACGCTATTCGGTATCTGCTTCTGAGAACACTTTAAGATCAACAGGTTGTGCATAGTCGATGTTGTCGAAACCAAAACCATTCAACTGCATGAATTCTTGTTTGAAGCCAGCATAGTCAGCCAACTGTTTAAAGTTCTCACTGTTAAGTGAAGACATGAGCTGAGTAACTTTTTGCTGTGTTGCTGGATTCAGCTCCCAATCATCCATTCTAACTAGGCGTTCACAATCGACTGGCACTTTGTCTGTGCCGTACAGTTTGCTACTGAATAGACGTTGCATCTGTTCAATACAACCTTCATGCGTGTCTTGTTCTTTCATCACCTTGTATAGTGAAATGATGTAAGGGCTTAAACCAGGTATAAACACACTCGCTTTCGTCACCAGAGCTTTGCATACCGTCGCGTAAGCCCCACCGTCATAACACGCCAACTTCAGGTTTAGTGAATGGCTGGTCTGATGAAGGTCTATCTTCGCACGACCTAATGTGCCATCTAAGTAAATAGGGTGAGTAACTTCAGGCCCCATGTACGAGAATGCGATAGTGTTACAGCCTTGTGCGATAGAGTCTGAGTTGATCAGTGTATCAACCCAAGATTCCCAATCTTCGCCACCCATGACTTTGATGGTGTCTTGTGCTTCAGCTTCGGTCGCCGAGGTGATCGTGGTATCGAGCCAATGGTCGTTTTCGAGCAAAATGGTTGCGCCTGAGACATCTTGACCAATTGGTTTAATCGCAGAACGCCATAAGTCTCCAGTCTCTGGGTTCGGTCTTACGCCACTTGCGACACTGTAGATAATCAGATCAACTTCACCTTCAAAGTAAGTCTCGATCGCTTCGACCACTTCTTCTTTTATCTGACGAGAAAACGCATCGCCTTGAATATTAACCGCAATTCGGCCTTCTTCTTCAGCGTACTTTTTAAAGAATAGATTGTTGTAATAACCCGCAGAGCCTGTGCCTTTATCTGACGGCCCTCGTTCATAAGAGACTGAAATCGTGTCGGCTTTTGCACCACCAAAAGTCAGTGCGGTACGCGCAGCTAAGCCAAAACCAGACGAACCACCGATAATTAATACACGTTTGGGGCCATCGGTGATCGGTTTTGCTTGTTTTACGTAATTAATTTGTTGGAGAACTGCTTGCTCACATCCAAGTGGGTGGGCGGTACGCGCCACAACGCCGTTGATAACGGGCTCAATAATCATCTTTTCCGTCCTTTACCTAAAGGGATTAGATTAAGTTAGCGTAAAACTGAGTAAAGTTTATTGAGCTAGACCAACTAGAGGTGATTAATTAACTCATTGGCAACGAATTCTGCAATCCAAGGCTGGGCTTCAGGCTTAGGGTGTAGACCATCGGCCATCATCCAATCTGGTTTAGTGATCACGCCTTCAAGAAAGAATGGAAGCAGCGTGACTTGGTGTTGTTGAGCCGTTTTGGGATAGAGTTCGGCGAATGCTTCGGTATAGCGTTTACCGTAATTAGGCAGAACACGAATTTGCATCAGTAGAGGCGTTGACTCTGATTGGCGCACCATATCGATCAATTTGCCGAGGTTGCTTTGGATGAGTTTTGGTGGGAAACCACGTAAACCGTCGTTGGCGCCTAACTCGATCAACACGTAATCGGGTTGATGTTGGGAAAGCAGTTGAGGTAGGCGAGCAATACCATTTCCTGTGGTGTCACCGGAGATACTCGCGTTGACGACTTCAACAGGTTTACCTTTGTTAGATAACACATCTGGTAATAAAGTTGGCCATGCTTTTTCAATTGGCATTTGATAGCCTGCACTAAGGCTATCGCCCAAAATCAATAATTTGCTCGCACTAGCTGGATTGGTAAAAACAAGAATAATGGCAAGGGAAAATAGACGAAACATGCAAACATCCGTAATTAAAGCAAACTCACTGTCCAAAGTAGTGTCTACTAATCAGGAACAATTAACAATCCTTGATGGTATAAACCTTGATATCAAAACTGGCGAAAGCGTCGCCATTGTTGGCAGCTCAGGTGCGGGCAAATCAACCTTAATGACGCTGCTCGCAGGGTTGGACACACCTACAACCGGTAGTATCGAATTATTGGATCAAGATATTACCGCTCTGGATGATGAAGCACGCGCTGCAATTCGTAGTGAGTTTGTCGGCTTCGTATTTCAAAGCTTCCTTCTTATCCCAAGTTTAAGCGCGCTAGAAAACGTTACACTGCCTTGTTTATTGAAAGGTGAAGACGAAGACGTGGAACGCGCAAAACAGCTGCTAAGCTCTGTGGGGCTCGAGCATCGTATGCATCATTCACCAGCGCAGCTTTCGGGCGGGGAGCAACAACGCGTCGCGCTAGCTCGTGCATTTATGATCCAACCTAAAGTGTTGTTTGCCGATGAACCGACTGGCAACTTGGATCAGCAAACGGCAGAAAAGGTGATTGAGCTGCTGTTTGAATTGAACAAGCAACACGGCACAACTCTTGTGCTGGTGACTCACGATATGACATTGGCTGAGCTGTGCGAGCGACGTATTCGAATGCACGCGGGTCAGCTTGAGGAGTCGTGATGACAGCACAAGTATCAAAAAATCTTAACCGCCGTTTATTTAGCTGGAGTTTAGGCGAGATTCGCCACGGACAACTTTGGCCCGTCTCAATCGCGTTAACGCTGATCATCGCGTGTATTTTTGCTTTAACCGCACTTGCCGAGCGTATGGAACAGGTAGTGGTAAAGCAGGGCAAGGATGCGTTAACGGCTGACACGGTATATACATCGTCGAATCCCGTTCCTGAACAATTGATCGCCGCCACTCAGCAACAAGGCTTAACCACTTCGCTGCAAACCCGATTTGCCACAATGGTGTTCAGTGATAACGCGATGAAGTTGATTACGGTGAAGTCAATCGATAGCGCTTATCCGCTGCGCGGTGAAATGGTGTTATCGGATGGGAACGCAACGTATTCCAATATCAAACCGGGCGAACTCTGGCTAGATGAACGTCTATTCTCTCAGTTAGATGTTAAGGTGGGTGACAGTGTCACGGTTGGCGATGCGGACTTTATCATTTCAGGCCACATTGTTGAAGAGCCGGGTTTAAGTTTTAATCCTTTCCGTCAAATGCCATCTGCGTTTATCCATGAATCCGACTTAGACAAGACCGGAGCCGTGCAGTTGGGTAGTCGCGTGCGCTTTAGTTTGTATGTCAATGGTGACGAAAAACAAATAGAGAAGGTGAAAGACGTTATCACGTTAACACCAAGTGATCGCTGGCGTGACCAAAATAATGCCAGCCGAACTAATGAAGTGTTCCAACGTACTGAACAGTATCTATCACTGACCGTCGCGATAGTGGTGATCATGGCTGCGACAACTTTGGTGCTCACTTGCCAACACTATGTGACAACTCGGAAAAAGACCATCGCGATGCTGAAAAGCTTAGGTGCGAGTCGTTCTTGGATCGGCCGCTGGTTGTCTATTCAGGTGTTGATTTTATTGGTTACCGCCGCGGTATTAGGTGTCGCGATTGGCGTCGTGCTTGAAGTGTTGCTGCGTATTCCGCTCGTCGATCTGTTGCCTGACCCATTACCTAGTTACGGAATTGGTCCTGCACTGATTGCTATTATGACCAGCATCCTGATTGCTGTGCCAGCGTTAGGTATTCCACTCATGAGCTTGTTGAACGTGAGCGCAGCCAATGTGATGCAGGATTCGCTCAGCTATGAGAAGGGTAAGTCATACCGCTGGCTAGTATTAGTGCCGCTTGTACCTATGTTAGTCGCGTATTATGACAACACTATGGTGTGGATTGTCTTTGGCGGCATGATTGCTTTGTTTGTAGTGTTAGCGGTGTTGAGTTTGGTGGTCACTAAAAGCATAGCGAAAATGCCGCTTACACCGGCGATTAAGTTAGCGCTTAGTCGAATCAACCGTTCGAGTGTTTCTACCGGGATCCAATTCGGCGCATTGGCGCTCTCATTGATGCTGCTCGCGGTGATGTGGTTGGTTCGAACCGATCTACTGACAGATTGGCAACGCACGTTACCTGAAGATGCACCCAATGCGTTTGCACTTAATATTGCCCCTTATGAGCGCGAAGCCTATTTGAAGGTGTTAGACGATAACCAAATCGAACGTTCGCAGGATTATCCGATCATTCGTGGCCGTTTATCTCAAATTAACGGTGAGAATGCCAAAGAATATGCTCAGGGCGGTGAAGGCACCGATGCGTTAAGACGCGAAATCAACTTTACGTTTGCTGATGGTATTCCGGATCACAACGAAGTACTTGAAGGGCAATGGACTAATACTGGGGGTGTGTCGGTTGAATCGGATGTAGCTGCCGACCTAGGTCTCAGTATTGGCGACGAGCTGACGTTCGTTATCAATAGTCAGGAAGTGAGTGCGAAGGTCAATTCAATTCGTCACGTTGAGTGGCGTGATATGAAGCCTAACTTTTACTTCATTTTTACGTCGGATGTCTTGGCTGATATCCCTGCGACGTATTTGGTCAGCTTTAGGCTCAAAGAGCAAGATGACAGTTTGATCAACCAGCTATCAAGAGAGCACCCAACCGTAAGTTTGATGGACATTCGCAGTATGGGAGCAAAAATCCAACAGCTACTGACGCAGATTGTTTGGTCAATAACTGTATTGGCAGGATTAGGTGTTATTGCGGGAGTAATGTTGATATTTACTCTGTTACGCTTAAGTTTGGGACAAAGACAGTCAGAAATACAACTTTACCGTACGCTAGGGGCGAGTAAAAAACGTGTTACACAGACCATTTGGGCGGAGTATGGATTGATGTCACTTATCGCTGGTGTGATAGCCGCAATCGGTGCAGAACTCGTGGTTGGAGCCCTGATGGTGTATGGTTTTGACTTATCACCCTCGTTGCATATCACGTTATGGTTTGCGTTACCTATTGTCACGTTTTTCACATTGGCGTTAGTTGTTAACAGCATGATTAGAGGCCTATTAGTCCCTATAAATAAAGCATTTAGCTGATGTTACTTAGGCTGGGTTATTCAGTTATCCACAAAATCGGTGGATAAAGTTTGGGATAACTCAGCCTGTAGATAACTCACAAATCGGCACAAGCCTTGTGTTGTGAACGTGTGGAGCAATTTTCTTATTCACACTGGGTAAAAATCTGGAAATCTCGATTTTTGAGTCAAGTGTTTTTTTCATTTTTTTATCATAAAAACGCAATTAATTTTCCTTGCAAAAATTGTGTTTTTCTTCTTAGCCCATAGACAGTAAAATGCACTTAGAATGAATGGATTAACCATATAAATGCAGTCTGAAAATCGTCAAACCACAGCATCTTCCATAGCCGTCATTGGTGGAGGTATAGCCGGTGCTACCGCAGCTGTCCATTTCACAGAGCTAGGTCTTAACGTCACTCTTATCGAAAAAAAGAGCAGCTTGGTCTCGGGGCCACCGATCTGTCATTTGCACGCTGGTGGAAATTTGTACAGAGAGATCTCAACCGAGCAATGTTTGGAGCTATTAAAGCAGTCCATCGATACTGCTCGCCTGTATCCTCATACGGTAAACAACCGCCCAACCATTATTGCGGTCCCTTATTTGGACGGTGGGACACCTGAAGAGCTATACGAACGCCTAATCGCGATTCAGAGCGCCTACAAAGAGCTGGTAGAACAAGATCCGGCTAACAAGGTGTTGGGCGAGCCAGAAGACTACTACCGTTTTTATTCCAAAGATGAAATCGAAGCTTTAAAAGATAAAGTTCAGCCAGAGCAGCCAAAGTCGTTTGATGATTGGTTGATCCCATTCGCGAAACATACCAATCTGGAAATGCTGCGATTCCCAATTGCAGTGGTTCAAGAACCGGGCTGGAGCGTGTTCCGGATCGGAGCTTCTGCAGCGTTGGCATTGGAGCAAATGCCAAACTGCAATCTTCTGCTTAATACTCAATTAACCGATCTGGTTGAACAAGAGGGCGGTTGGAAACTCACTTGTGTCAATCAACAAGGCGAGAGTGTTGAAGTTAACGCCGACTATCTTGTTAACGCCTGTGGCTACGAAACCGGCAATATTGATGATTTAGCTGAAAAACCACGTAGTCGTTTAGTCGAGTTTAAAGCGGCATACGTAACCAAATGGACGGGGTACAACGAGCTGTGGCCTGAAGTGATTTTCCACGGCCCGCGCGGTACACCGAATGGTATGGCGCAGTTAACTCCGTATGCAAATGGTGTATTCCAACTCCACGGTATGACAAAAGACATTACTTTGTTTGACGATGGTTTGGTGGCTTCATCGCAGCATTCATCTCAACCTAAGTTGCCAGTTAAACTGGAAGGTAAGATTACCTCTGGCTGGGACCATCAGGTGGCGGTAGAACGTTCCCGACGCGCAATTGAACATATGGCGCGTTTTGTTCCTGATTATCAACACGCGGTTGAGTACGGTACACCTCTGTTTGGTGCGCAGCAAATACCGGGCAGTGATGAAACGCTTCGCGCCGCAGACGTTACCTTTGAAGGCGAGCACTACGCTCGAATTGAAGTGGTTAAAGGTTCGTCTGCCCTTGAAGCCGCGATGAAGATCGTCACACAATGGCATCTACACCAATACCACCAAGAATCAATAGAAAGCTTACATCCAGTGAGTATGTCGCTGAGTGAACAAAGCATCGAAGAGAAAGCGACGGAAATCGCCGTTGAACGCAGTTACCCGCCAGAACTTGCACAATATTACGGTGAAGTACATCAATAAAAAATGGCCCATGCAGGGCCATTTTTCTAATCGCTAAACCCTAGTAACCAAAGTATTTTGCCCATTGGCACCAAACGTCTTGCAGTCCGAGCAGGTCGCCACGAACAAATCGTACTTTCTGACCGGGTTTTGCTTGCGCCAGTCTCGGTAGATCAATACGCGCGACGCAACCCAGTTTTGGGTACCCACCAATAGTCTGACGATCGTTAAGCAATACGATCGGTTCTCCATTGGGAGGCACTTGAATTGAACCGAGAGCAATACCCTCACTCAAGTACTCTTTGTTAGGTGGAGCGACTTTCCCACCACACAAGCGATAACCCATACGATCGACAAACTGACTGACTTCGAACTCTTGCTGATAAAAGCGCTCAAGCTGCGCAGGCGAAAAATCTTCAACCTGATAGCCTTCGATCACTCTGAGTTCGAGCGTGAGGTTGTAATCCGGTTTAAAGCGAAAGGTCATTTGTATTGGCTTTTCTCTCACCTCATGAGCAGAAAAGAACAGCTCATCTTTTGCTTTTAATGGTTCGCCTTTATGCAGACCACCCAATTGATCGCGAGTCACTGCAGAACAACTGCCAAGTTGATAATTGGCCTGAAAACCATGTTTAATCGCCAGATAACTACGCAGGCCGTTTTTGGGTAAGCCAAACGTCAGTGTCTGTCCTTTTCTTGCTGCGAATGTACACCAGTTTGTCAGCGCAACACCGTCCAATTTTGCGTTGAGGTCGCCACCAGCGATTGCCAGTTCACAATCATCATTAATCGCAAACTCAGCCTGGCCTAAAGTGATTTCTAAACAAGGGCAACTGGTCGAGTTACCCAACAAATGATTAGCCCAACTATAAGCGTAGTCATCGACAGGACCGCCTTGCGTAATACCAAGATGCGCCAAACCGAAACGGCCGAAATCTTGTAACAGAGTTTGTTGGCCGGGTTTGACCACAGTAATACTCGCGATGTTGCTCATTGCCATCCCTCCGAAATTTCGCCGCCCAACTCAAGGAAAGTTGTTCTATCAATCGGTTTGAATTTGACCTTAGTACCGATAGAGAAAGGCAAGACAGGAGAGCCGTTTGGGTTGTATATGGTGACTGGACAGTTACCAATAATGTTCCAACCGCCGGGAGACTCACTCGGGTATATTGCTGTCTGGTGATTCGCGATCGCAACGCTGCCTTTTTGTACCTTTAACCGTGGTGATGATTTGCGAGGTAATCTGAGTTTATCTTTTACATTAGTCAGGAAAGCAAACCCAGCCGTGAATCCAATCGCGCCAACGGTATATTCTTGCTCGCTGTGTAGAGCAATGACATCTTCAAGGCTTAAACCTTTGGCTAGGTAAGTTTCTAAGTCAGGGCCGACGTCTTGATGATAATAAACGGGCAATTCAATGTGCTCGCATTCAGGTTGGTTGGGCAGATGTTCAAGCGCCTCTGTGACGATCTTTTCTAGATAAGGAACAAATTCGAAAATAGAGACTCGGTGCGGAAGGTAGTCAATCAGAATAGAATTGAATGAGGGGGTAACATTCATTATCCAAGAGCCAAGTTGATTCCTTAGATAGAGGCTTATTTCGCCAATTACCCAAGATAGTCGGGGGCTAGGTTCAGCTTCAAATCGTATGAGTACTGAACACTCGGCGACGGGATCGATCGTTGTCTCTATATCCAAAGTTATTCCTCCCTGTTTAATGTCTCGCGTATGCGTTCAATCATTTGTATGGCGTCTTCGTTGTCGCCATGCACACAAATGGTATCGGCTTCGAGTGATACGGTATAACCGTCGAGCGTGCGAACTTTTCCGTATTTCGCAATTTGGGTGATTTGATCCAAGATATCATCTTCGTCGGTGATCACTGAGCCGGGTAGGTTACGTGGAGCGAGTTGTCCCGAACTCAAATAGCGGCGATCGGCAAACGCTTCATAAAGTAGCGGTACATCGTAGTTGTCGGCGATATCTAACCATTCCTGCTTATCTGCAATTGCCAGCATCATTAACGGAACATTAAAGCAAGATACGGCATCGACAACGGCTTCAAAGATATTAAGGTCTTTGAGCATATCGTTGTACAGTGCGCCGTGAGGTTTAATGTAGCTCAGCTCAGCATTAACGCTCTCACACAGCGCCTTCAATGCACCGACTTGGTAAATCACCATATTGCAGATTTCTTCCGCTGTGAGCGGGATGCTACGGCGGCCGAAACCTTGCAAGTCTGGATAGCTTGGGTGAGCACCAATTTGAACGTCGTGCTTGAGCGCCATTTTTATGGTTTTGACCATGATGACAGGGTCTGAGGCGTGAAACCCACACGCGATGCTGGCTTGATCAACGTAAGGCATGACCGCGGCGTCGTTACCCATTTTCCAATGACCAAAGCTCTCACCCATATCACAATTTAAATTGATTCGATTCTTTTTCATTAAATGAAAACTCTTTAATCATCATGTTATTAAGATGTTTCAAAAGGCAAAATCAAACAGTGATCGGTTTCATTATTTGATTAAGAATTCAATAAAAATATGCCGTTCCATATATCTATTTTTATTGATAAGTGGAATAATAGCAGCTGCTAATATAGCTAGGAATATGAATGTTTAGGCACTCCATACTGTTTTCGTCCCTTTGCTTAACGGGATTCATTGCATCTGCCAATGATAGTCTAGATGAATTAATGTCGATGAGCTTAGAAGAGCTGTCGATGTTAGACATCACGATGGAAACCGCTTCAAAGTTTGAACAAAAACTTTCAGATATCCCTGCGTCGGTATATGTACTAAGTGGAGAGCGCATCTTACGTAGCGGGGCGTCAACAATAGCGGAAGCATTGTCGCTAGTGCCTGGCATTTACTTTTCTAAATGGAATGAAAACTCTTTCCATGTTTCATCTCGTGGTTTCCATGATGGTCTGTACAACAAGATGTTGGTCATGGTCGATGGTCGCAGTGTTTATAGTCCAATCTATGGCGGCGTGTACTGGAGCACTCTAGACTATATCTTGGCAGATATAGACCGAATTGAAGTACTGCGAGGACCAAGTGGGGCGGTATGGGGTGGCAATGCTGCCAATGGCGTTATCAACATCATCACCAAACCCGCATCTGAAACACAAGGCACTTACTTGTCTGCGACTGGTGGGCGTTATGACGCGTACGATGTTTCGATACGACAAGGTTTCCAAACCGAAAGTGGTGTTTCAGCACGCGCTTTCTTCAAAACCCGCAATAATCCCAATTATTTGTCGCACCATGCCGATCATTGGCGTACCGATTCCGCAGGAATTGTGGTTGAAAATGATTCGTGGGCGGTACGCGCTGGCGGAACAAAAACCAGCACTAAAGAGTATTTCAATTTGGTCGAATACGATCCAAATGATCCGTACTACTCGCCAATCGAATTTGACGCCGGAACGCGCGACTACAAAACGTCGAGTGCTTATGCACAGTTTACTTATTCTAAGACACTTGAATCGGGCGATAAGCTCAATACCAGCCTTTGGGTCGACCATGTTGATGATGAGTCGTTAGAAGCGCCTGGCAAGTACACCACGCTTGATATTGAGGTTAATTATCTTGCTAAGTTGAGTGAGCGCCATGAGCTGTTGCTTGGGGCTGGCTACCGGTATGTCGATATGGAGTTTGGCTCGCACTGGTTGGATACTGATCTCTATAAACCTTCAATGTATCTGCGTATGTACGATATCGACGGAGCAGATGACTATATCGCCAACGTGTTTGTTCAATCTGATTACCAATGGACAGATAAACTCAGTTCGGTGTTGGGACTAAAAGCAGAACACTTCGAACAGAACGGCGAGACCGAACTAGCACCACAAGCGCGTATGCTTTATCAATTTACACCTGAACATAGCGGATGGGTAGGTGTTGGTCGTGGAGTGGTTTCACCATCCTATATGAACTCAAACGCAATCCAACAGTGGGTAGGCACCGAGGAAATTGGCGGAGAGCTTTATGGCTTAACTTTTCTTACTATGCCCAACCGTGAGTTGGATACTGAGTCGGTTTGGACTTACGAAGCTGGGTATCGATTCCAGCCATCTCCATCGTTTGAACTGGATGTGACCGCATTTTACAGTCGCCATAAAAATATACGCGCTCAAGACTGCAATACGTCTTTCACAATTGTTGGCTATGAGCATCTGAGGTTCTGCTTCACCAATGACGACTATGACGCGAGTACGAAAGGTGTGGAGCTAGCATCGCGTTATGCATTTAATGATCATCTGAGTTTGTACGCAACCTACAGTTATCTAACCGTCGATGCAAAATGGCAAGGTGGTAGCTTGTCCAATGGAGAAGCCGAAAGCTATTTGTCGTTACCTAAGCAGCATATGGCAAGTCTCCAGAGTGTTTGGGACATTAGCCGTTCATGGCAATGGGACTTCATTGTGCGTTACAACGATATTGAGTACTTAGACGACCCAATTAATGACGTATTGGATGAGCTAAAGCCACATTTCACGGTAGATACGCGCTTAGGTTGGCAGATGAATGAGCAATCGCCGACCATAGAAATTATTGCGCAGAAGGTATTTGCTGAAGAACTGTATGACTCTTGGAGCCTATATCCGAACGAACAACTTTATTTCGTAAGGTTGTCTCATGAGTTTTAAGCTAACGATCGCCGGTACATTTCTGATTTTGGCAGGTATATCGTTCCAAGCGTTGGCGAAATTTACTCCTGAGCAAGTTAAAGCCGTCTATATCTATCGTATTGCCAACTTTATCCACTGGGAACAGGATTCACTGATGACGCAAGTGAACATCTGTGTACCCGACAATCAGCCAATTAGACAGATCCTTACTGAGATAACTCAAGACAAACAGGTCCGCAATAAGCCAATCAGGGTTGCCGACGAAGACTGCCATATCTTGTTTATATCGCAATTGGATAACTTACCTACCGATTCAGACTCACATCGAAGAACGGTATCTATTAGTGATATGGATAATTTTACCAACTATGGCGGTGCTATCGAACTGAACATAAGTAATGGGCGAATTAAACCAAGAGTCAACCTAGATAACATCGGTGCTTACTCGATTTCATCTAACTTTTTACGTGTTTCAAATATTGAGGGAGGCGACAATGAAGCTTCTCAGTAATATGCCGCTAAAAAGCAAACTGATCCTGCCAATCATCATGTTTGCAGCGATGATCTTTTTTACGTCGCAGGGGTACGCGTTTTTCAGCACTTACGAGACGCAGAAAGATAACTTAATCGATCGTGTCAGCGTGCTGGCTAAAGGTGTTGCTTACAACCTACAAGCCGCCATTTTGTTTGATGACCGTCTGAGCGCAGCTGAAGTGTTAGATGCATTCTCTGCAGACAACGATATTGTTTCTGTAAAACTGTATTCGTCAGACAAGCAGTTATTTGCTGAATACCAGCAGCAAGGCAATGCAATACCGACACCAACGGAATCTCAACGTAAAGTCATCGCGAAACAACACTTTGCGGTCGGTGAAGACTTCATCTTCTTGGTCGTCCCTGTACAAGTCGAACAAGAAACTATCGCGGAAATGAGCATCACCGTATCAAAAGACTCATTCCAGCAGTTGTACAATTCAGCGCTGACGAATGGGGTGATCTTTCTGTTCTTACTCATCATTGGTTGCAGCGTATTGTATTTAGCCGTTGATAAGTTCATCGTACGGCCGCTGCACAGCTTAAATCTGGGCATGCGCAATTATATCAATCGCCAACAAAAGGGCGTGAGTATTGAAAGTTCAGCTAACGATGAAATTGGCGATTTGGTTCGAGCGTTTAACACTATGTTGCAGAGACTAAACCAACGTGACCAGCAGGTGGCGTATACGCTAGATAAATTAGAGGCAGAAAAGTCATTTGCGAATGAAGTGGTAGAAATGGTTAAACATGCGCTTATCGTTGTAGAGCCAAGCGGGGAAGTGAGGCTTTATAATGCGGCTGTATGTAGCGTGTTCAAATGCTCAAGTGTCATTTGTCAGGGAGCGAATTTGGTTGATTTGATGTATGACGATAACCGCCGTTTTATTAAGAATGCGTTGGAGAATAACTTAGAATTTACTGATGAACAGATTTGGACAAAAGATATCTTCGACCAACCTCAATTGCTGCAAATTACTTGTACTAAGCTCACCAAGCGTGAACAGTTCCTTTTTGCGATACAAGATATTACCGAAGTGGAGGCAGCATTAAGTCGCCAAAGATTGGCCGCTGGCGTATTTGAAAATAGCCAAGACGGCTTGATGGTGACTAACGAATCTGACGTCATCACTATGGTAAACCCAGCGCTCACAGAGCTTCTCGGTTACCCTCAAGAAAGCTTGTTAGGTAAAATGCCCGAACAAGTGTTTGACTGGCAGCAGTTCCGTTCTCTGATGCCTGCGATTAAAGAATCCGTTATCCAGTTTGGACAATGGCAAGGTGAGGTGTGGGAGAAAGACTGCAACGGAAAGAAAGTACCAATGTTCGCCAAGGTTTCTCGCATCAAAACCGCGCAGTCTGACAATCAATATGATTATGTTTTTATCCTGTCTGACCTATCTAGCATCAAAGAAATGGAGCGACTCGAGTACTTGGCGCACCATGACTCGTTAACTGGGGTCGCAAACCGTGCTCAGTTATATCGAGTGTTAGACGAAACGTTAAAGCAGGACCAAGACGACGCGTCTGGCTGGGCACTGTTCTACTTAGACCTTGATGGCTTTAAACAAGTGAATGACAGTTTTGGTCATGACGCGGGAGACGAAGTCCTCAAGCAAGTGGCGCAGCGTTTGGTGGCTCAGGTTGGAAACCAAGATTTGGTCGCTCGTCTTTCAGGCGATGAGTTCGTCGTGTTTGTTAGATCGATAGATAAAGAGGCGCTGACCCCATTGTCTGAACGCATAGTGAAAGTGATCAGAGAAGATATCGTATACCGCAACCAAATTTTGAATGTGGGTGTCAGTGTTGGTGTAACCTATGTAGATGAGCCAGAGCAATCGATGGAAACGATCATTAAGCGAGCGGATCTGGCGATGTATCAGGCGAAGAATGATGGTAAGAGTCGTTTTGTGATTAAACGATGACGTTTGGTATTGTCTCACTTTTGCGCTATATTTCTCGCGCTAGGTTCGCTAACATTAAATCAATTTATTCAAAAGGTTATAACAAATGAACGTCTTGGTTACTGGCGGTATGGGTTACATTGGTAGTCATACTTCCATTCAAATGATTCAAGCGGGAATGACTCCTGTAATTTTTGACAATCTATACAACAGCAAGAAAACGGTTCTTGACCGAATTGAAAAAGTATCAGGTGTAAGACCGACTTTTATCCAAGGTGATATTCGCGATAAAGCGGTGCTGGTTGAAGTACTGAAACAACACAACATCGAAGCTGTGATTCACTTTGCTGGTCTCAAAGCGGTAGGTGAGTCGGTAGCGAAACCATTGGAATACTACGACAATAACGTTCACGGCACTTTAGTACTTGTGGATGCAATGCGTGAAGTGGGCGTTAAAACTCTTGTTTTCTCATCATCGGCGACGGTTTATGGCGATCCTGCTTCAGTGCCAATTACAGAAGACTTCCCAACCAGCGCAACTAACCCTTACGGTCGTAGCAAACTGATGGTTGAAGAGTGTCTGACTGACTTCCATAAAGCGAACCCTGAGTGGAGCATTACGCTGCTGCGCTACTTCAACCCTGTTGGCTCTCATCCGTCTGGCGAGCTTGGTGAAGATCCGCAAGGCATTCCAAACAACTTGATGCCATTTGTGTCACAGGTTGCAGTTGGTCGTCGTGAGTTCCTGTCTGTGTTTGGTAGTGATTACCCAACAAAAGACGGTACTGGTGTGCGTGATTACATCCATGTGATGGACTTGTCTGATGGTCACGTTGCGGCGTTACAGAAAGTAGGGCGTAAGGACGGTTTGCACGTTTATAACTTGGGTACAGGTAATGGATACAGTGTTCTAGAGATGGTTAAAGCGTTTGAATCTGCGTCAGGTAAACAAGTGCCATACCAAATCGTTGATCGTCGTCCTGGTGATATTGCGGAGTGTTGGGCCGATCCAGCAAAAGCGATGAAAGAGCTAGAATGGCGAGCGGAGCGCACTCTTGAACAAATGACGGAAGATACTTGGCGTTGGCAGTCAAACAACCCGCAAGGTTATCCAGAAGCCTAAACGAGCTTAAACAAAAAGCCACCGAATCTTCGGTGGCTTTTTAGTCGTTAAAACGGTGCAGCTCTAAGTAAAGGGAGAATTACTTAACTTCTTTGTCTTTACCCAGAGACAGAATCCACAGTGAGAATACTGCAACTACCGCGAAACCAGATAGAATAATAATTGGCATAGCACTGTAGCCGAGTACGTGCCAAATGATCGATTCTAATGTACTCATCTATAGCTCCTTATTGCCAGCCTTCAACGCCTTGCATATCTGGCAGTTTATGTGCGATGCCTTTGTGACAGTCTACACAGGTTTTCTCACCAGATGCTAGGGCAGTTGAGTGTTGTTTTGCACTACGTTCACCTTGCTCGGAGAAGTCCATGTACTCAAACTGGTGACAGTTACGACATTCCAGTGAATCGTTCTTCTTCAATCGAGACCATTCCCGCTCGGCAAGGTGAGCACGACGTGCTTGGAACTTCTCTTGCGTATCGATAGTACCGATAAAGTGGGCAAACAGCTCTTTCGAAGCCTGAACTTTACGAACGATCTTATCTGTCCATTCATGAGGAACGTGACAATCTGAACAAATTGCGCGAACACCTGAGCGGTTAGAGTAGTGAATCGTCTCTTGGATCTCGGCAACAATAGGTGCGTGACAACCAGAACAGAATTCTTCGGTGTTGGTTGCTTCCATACCCGTGTTAAATGCGCCCCAGAATAGAAGACCACCAGCAAAGCCCATAAAGAGTACAACACCGACCGCTGCTTTACTCGGACTCGTCAGCCGCTTCCAAAACGCTTTTAATAGTTTCATAGTTAGCCTCTTACAAACGGTTATTTAAGTGAGTCAACAGCTTCAAAGTTGTTCTTAATAAGCGGCTTAGCGTTTGCTTGTGGAACATGGCACTGTAAACAGAAGTAACGACGTGGTGATACGTCTGACAATACCGCATCTTCACGGTTAACGTAGTGAGTCACACTGATTTTAGTTGCGCCCATTTCTTTCGCATTTTTCCAGCTGTGGCAAGACAGACATTTGTTCGCGTTCAACGACACTTCGTAGCCGCGGATGTTATGCGGGATAAGAGGTGGTTGGTATACAAAGCTTGTATCTAACACTTGTTCGCGTGGGTACTTCTTGAAGTCATCAGCAGGGCGAGTATCTTCAAGCTCAGTCGCACCACGTAGAGATTCTAATCCACCTGTGCCACCTGGGTTGTCTAGTTCAGCCAGTACACTACCACTTAACAGCGCACCAACAGATAATAGTGCAACAAGTAATTTTTTCATTTTACATTCTCCGCCTTATGGCTAAATTCTTTTGATTGGTCGCCATATTTCAGGCGACCATCGCATTCTCATTAAGCAACTTTGGTGATCTTAACTGGACACTTCTTGAAGTCTGTCTGTTTAGACAGCGGGTCAGTAGCGTCGAGGATCAATTTGTTGATCAAGATGCGTGCGTCAAAGAATGGTACGAATACCAAGCCTTGAGGTGGACGGTTACGGCCACGAGTTTCAACACGAACTCGGACTTCACCACGTTTGTTAGCAATAACAACCTCTTCGCCACGGCGAACGCCACGCGCTTTCGCGTCAGCAGGGTGCATGTAACACACTGCATCAGGAACCGCTTTGTATAGTTCTGGTACACGACGAGTCATAGTACCTGTGTGCCAGTGCTCAAGAACACGACCTGTACATAGCCATAGATCGAACTCTGAATCTGGAGATTCTGGTGGTGCTTCGTATGGTGCTGAGATGATCAGTGCTTTACCATCTGGTTTACCGTAGAAGTCCCAACCTGAACCTTTCTTCGCGTACGGGTCAGAGCCTTCTTTAAAGCGCCATAATGTTTCTTTGCCCTCAACAACTGGCCAACGTAAACCGCGCACTTCGTGGTAACGATCGTACGGTGCTAAGTCGTGACCGTGACCGCGACCAAACTGTGCATACTCTTCGAAAATACCTTTTTGTACGTAGTAGCCGAAGTGGTGTGAGTCATCATTCAAATCACGCGCTTCTTCAACTGGGAACTTGTTGATTGTGCCGTTAGCAAACAGCATGTCATACATAGTTTTGCCGCGGTATTGAGGCGCTGCAGCAAGTTGTTCTTCTGTCCACACTTCTTCCATCTTGAAGCGTTTAGAGAACTCCATAATCTGCCAAAGGTCTGACTTCGACTCGCCAACCGTTCCTACTTGTTGATACCAAGCTTGAGTACGACGTTCTGCGTTACCGTAAGCACCTTCTTTTTCAATCCACATTGCTGTTGGAAGAATAAGATCCGCGGCTTGTGCAGTCGCAGTAGGGTATGGGTCAGAACATACGATAAAGTTCTCTGGGTTACGGTAACCAGGTAGACGTTCCGTATTGATGTTTGGACCCGCTTGCATGTTGTTGTTACACATTACCCAGTAAGCGTTTAGCTTACCGTCTTTCAACATACGGTCTTGAACAACAGCGTGGAAGCCCGGCTTCGGCGGAATTACGCCGTCAGGAATGTTCCAGATGCCTTCTGCGATCTTACGGTGTTTAGGGTTAGCAACAACCATATCTGCTGGTAGACGGTGTGAGAATGTACCGACTTCACGTGCAGTACCACAAGCTGAAGGTTGGCCTGTTAGTGAGAACGGGCTGTTACCTGGAGTTGCGATTTTACCAGTTAACAAGTGGATGTTGTAAATCAAGCTGTTCATCCAAACACCACGAGTATGTTGGTTCATACCCATAGTCCAAAGTGACATCACTTTTCTGTCTGGATCAGCGTACTGTTTCGCGAGTTCGATGAGCTTCTCTTGAGAAACCCCCGACATCTCTGACGCTTTTTCTACCGTGTAAGGCGCAACAGATGCTTTGTATTGCTCAAAGCTGATGTCAGACATCGCACCCGAGTTAGGGTTAGCTGCTGCTTTTTGTAGGGGATCGTCATCACGCAGACCGTAACCGATATCGGTTGTCGCTTGCTTGAAGTTAGTGTGTTTGTTAACGAAGTCCCAGTTAACTGCATCGTTTTGGATGATGTAGTTTGCAATGAAGTTCGCGATCGCCAAGTCAGTTTGCGGAGTGAAGATGTAGCCAGAATCCGCTAACTCAAAAGAACGGTGGTAGTAAGTCGACAGCACGTTAACTTTAACATGTGGGTGACTTAGGCGACGGTCAGTAATACGAGTCCAAAGAACAGGGTGCATTTCTGCCATGTTCGAACCCCAAAGAACGAATGAATCTGCGTTCTCGAAGTCGTCATAACAACCCATTGGTTCATCGATACCGAAAGTACGCATGAATGCGCCTACCGCAGATGCCATACAGTGACGTGCGTTAGGGTCGATGTTGTTCGAGCGGAAACCCGCTTTCATCATTTTAGCCGCAGCGTAACCTTCCATTACGGTCCATTGACCAGAGCCGAACATACCAACGCTAGTCGGGCCTTTCTTCTTCAGTGCTTCTTTCCATTTTTCAGCCATAGTATCGAAAGCTACATCCCAAGAAACTGGAGTGAAGTCGCCTTCTTTGTCGTACTGACCATCACGCATACGAAGCAGTGGCTGAGTCAAACGGTCTTGACCGTACATGATCTTAGATAAGAAGTAGCCTTTGATACAGTTAAGGCCTTTGTTTACTGGAGCTTCTGGGTCGCCTTGAGTCGCAACCACTTTGCCATTTTGTGTACCAACAAGAACAGAACACCCTGTACCACAGAAACGACAAGGCGCTTTGTCCCATGTAATTTTAGTTTGGTCTGAGCTCGCGATCAGGTTCGCTGCAGAAGCTGGCAGGGTAACGCCCGCTACTGCCGCAGCTGATGCTGCTGCGTTTGCTTTCACAAACGCTCGTCTTGTCATCTTCATACTTCACCCTCGGTTTGGGAATGTTCGGTTCCAGTGTCTTTATTGTTCGATTCGTCATTCAGCTCAGTTTCGATTTGGTGGTAAACCAGAACTGTGCTCAAAACGTTCGGTAAATTGTTAATCGCGTCAATGGTATCGGTAATGAATCCCTGATTTTCTGTTTCCAGAACCACGACAATTTTTCCCTCTGGGCTATCGCCATAAATCTCTGCATTTTCGAATGCTTCAATTTGAGGTTTAATTTCGTCTAAGTGCTCAGGTGAAACATGAACCACTAAGCTAGAAATATGCACTTCGTTAAGTGACATAGTTATCTTCCGTTATTGTTTAAATTGCTCACATTGATGGATGAAGTTGGGCATACCGAAACGCATGCGCCACAGCCATTACATTCATCAAGGTCTAAATCTGGTTGGGCGACTTTACCTATTTCTAATTTGAATCGAATCGCCATTGCTTCGCAGGCGTCACCACAACTGCGGCATTCAACATTTTGTTTCGCTAAGCAGCTATCATTAATCGTCGCTTTTGCATGCCATGGTGCGTCTGCTTTAGCAAGAAACAGTGACTCAGGACAAACATCTGCGCACTGATAACAAAAGGTGCATTCATCAATATTAAAATCGACGCTAGGGAAGCCCCCATCGCCTTTTGTGATTATCTTCGTTTCACATTTGTCGGCACATTTTCCGCATCGGGTACATAAGTCAGTAAACTGCGCAGGGTTAGCTAACCAAGGCAATCGGACTGCCGATTCGTCTACTCGAGTACGCGAAAAAAAACGCCGTCTGGATATGTCGATCACTGTGTAATCCAAATTTTAAGAACCTGAACTAAGCATAGTTCACAGTTCCTATTAATAAACTGTCATTTAAGCTCATATAAATTGTAAGTTTTGACATATTTGTATAAATACCCCTTAGGGGTTAATTACCAGTAGTTCTTGTTTTAGATCAATAAATTCCGGATGGTTTGATCACATATTGTGCCAGCCGGTTAATAAGAGTATTAATAAAGGCGAAGAAGCGGTTAAGCATGGTGAAGCAGTGTTAAAGTTTGTTAAGAGATCGGTCACAAGTACAGTGGCAAAGGCGATGGGTTTAATCCTCGCTTTGTCGTTGGCGACAACAAGCTTCGCGATCATTACTTTGGCTTCAAGCTTAAACGATGCAGAGGCAGTCAACGTAGCCGGTTCGATGCGTATGCAAAGCTATCGATTGGCGCACGATATTCAGTCTTCGTCGGCCGATTACACCGACCATATTGTGATGTTTGAACGCTCGATTTATTCGCCGTCGATGAAAGCATTGCAAAGTTGGACCGTACCAAAAGACATTACGAATGATTACTACATGCTGATTATCCGTTGGCATGAGCTAAAACACGTTTTAAAAAGCCAAGACCGAGAAATGTACCTTGAGCTGGTGGCAGAATTCGTTCAGCAAATCGATGCGTTTGTGTTTAAGTTACAGAACTTTTCAGAGCAGAAGCTCATTAAACTCGCTTGGGTGGGTGGTCTTGGTTTAGGTGGCATCCTGATTGTCAGCATGTTCGTCGTTCATTATATTCGTAAGCAGATCGTTAAGCCGCTTAACTCGTTGGTTTCAGCGAGTCAACAGATCCAATCACGCTCTTTTGATGTTGAATTGAATGTGTCCTCAGAAAATGAAATGGGCATACTGACACAAACATTTAACGACATGGCTGCGGAACTTGGCAAACTGTATCGCGGATTGGAAAAGGCCGTTAACGAGAAAACACAGAAGCTCCAGCACGCGAATGATTCGTTGAAGGTGCTTTACAAATCTTCGCAAGAGTTGACTGTTTCTCGAATCACCCACGACAACTTTGAAGCCATCCTGAAACATATTGTGAGCTTAGAAGGTATTGTGGCGGCCAAACTGGAAATCACTGCCGAGGGCGAAAAACCACTGATTCTTACTGAAGGCGGTCAGTGCACTAAATGCGGTGATAACTGCCAAAGTAAAGCTTTGTCACTTGATGGGATAGAGCTCGGTACGCTTTATTGGAAAGTGAATTTGCCGTGCCCAGACCAAGCCTTGATTGATAACTTCGTTCAAATATTGTCTCGCGCCGTGTATTACAATCAAGCACAGCGTCAGGCCGAGCAGTTGCTGCTGATGGAAGAAAGGGCGACGATCGCTCGAGAATTGCATGATTCTCTCGCTCAATCGTTGTCTTATCTAAAGATTCAGGTTTCACTGCTTAAAAGAGGAATGGCTAAACTGCCGGAATCCAATCAATTGGAAAAGACAACGCCGATTCTCGCGGAATTAGATACAGGGTTGTCTTCTGCATATACTCAGTTGCGTGAGCTGCTAACAACTTTCCGTTTGTCGATTACTGAAGGCAGTTTTGGTTCTGCTTTGAATGAAATGACTGAGCAATTGGGCGAACAAACTGAAGCGAAGATTGAACTGAATAATGAGCTCTCGTCGATTGAGTTAGATGCCAACCAACAAGTGCATCTACTACAGTTAATTAGAGAGGCGACCATTAATGCGATTAAACACGCCAACGCGACAAAGATAGCGATTCGATGCCAAGAGACCGAAGATAAGGTTACTGTCTCTGTGATTGATGATGGTGTTGGCTTTGATAAACAAAACGAGAAACTCAACCATTATGGGTTGAGCATCATGCAAGAGCGCGCATCTAGATTAAACGGCAACCTAAGTGTAACGAGCCAAACGGGTGAAGGTTGCCAAGTACTATTAGAATACCCGAAGACTAAGGAAGTAAACGTTGAGCGAATATAAAGTACTGCTGGTGGATGATCATCCATTGATGAGACGGGGAATCAATCAACTACTCAGTTTCGAAGACGAATTTGAAGTGGTTGCAGAAGCAAGTAATGGCGCAGACGCCGTTGCGTTGAACCACGAGTTGCAACCAGATTTGATCCTGCTTGATCTTAATATGAAAGGCATGTCCGGACTCGATACACTTAACGCGTTACGCGCAGATGGTTGTGATGCTTCGATTGTTATTCTAACGGTCTCTGACAGTCCGGCGGATATTGAAGCCATCGTTAAAGCAGGGGCTGACGGATACTTACTGAAAGATACAGAGCCTGATGAGCTGGTGGATCTATTAAAACAATCGCTGACAGGCACCAAGTCTTACAGTCAGGAAGTGCAGAAATACTTGGAAATGAGAGAACATTCGACCGACGTATTTGATGAACTGACTGATAGAGAAATGCAGATCTTACGTGAGGTGGCGAAAGGCTATCGAAATAGACAGATCGCAGATGCGCTGTTTATCTCGGAATCGACCGTTAAGGTACATATGAAAAGCTTATTGAAAAAGCTCAAAGTACCATCTCGCACGGTAGCAACAGTGATGTACTTAGAACGCTATGGCGATATGAAATAACAGTTCTGTATACTCAGAAAACAATAAACAGCACACAATAAAAAAGGGCGCACGTTGCGCCCTTTCTGTTTCGCGGTCGATTACGCTGTCATTGGTACCAGTACCAGTGTACCGAAGATAACGGTAATCAAGCCACAAAGTACGGGAACTGATGTACGCTTAACCACTTCAAATGGGCTGATCTTAGCCATACCAGACGTTGCCACAATCACACCAGATACCGGTGATACTGTACGGCCAAGGTTAGATGCTTGAAGCATTGGGATGATTAGGAACGCAGGGTTTAATCCCATTTTCGCAGCCAACGAAGGCGCCAGTTCAACGAACGCGTAGAATGGTGCGTTACCTGAGCCCGTCGCAATTGCTGCTGCAACCGTTAAGCCCGTTAGGATAAGCATCAGAGCAATACCGCCTGCGCCTGCTGTTTCCGCTAAATGCAGTAGGTTATCAATCGCGCCGATAGACATCAGACCTTGAGCAAATACACCTGCCGCAACCAATAGCATTACCACGCCTTTAAATGCGTCAGCCATACCCGCGTAGCAAGATTCTAGGTCTTCCAGTGTCTCTTTACCTTTAAAGCGTTTAGTCACGAAATCCACTAGTGCGCCTAGTACAATAGACAGTACAACGATGGTGTAGATATCTAGTGAAAGGCCAGGAATAGTACGGCCGTTAAATAGGAAAACACCGATGATTGGAAGGAAAGGTAGAACCGCGTAGTACGCAGGCGCTTTTACTTCAATCTCTGAAACGTCGATGCGTTCCATTGGAGAGTTTTCTTTCTTATCTAGGTACTTATTCCAGAAGAATGCCGCCGCAGACATCACAACGATTGCGCAGATTGATACAGGCAGTACGGTTTGAACGGCGAAAACGTCGAGCGCCATACCTGATTTTTCAGCAGCGATTACCACGTCGCCAGAAGTTGGAGACAGAATGATTGCCGCTGGTGAAGCACACACAGCAACAGCAGCAGGGCGAGAGATACCCATTGCAGTCATCATTGGGAACAAGGTTGCCATCAAAAGTACGCCTAGACCTGTTGCCGAGCTAACTGCCAAAGACATCAAACATGCAACGATGTATGCCGCAACTAGTAGTACGTATGGCGATTTAATCACGGAAAGGGGTTTAGAAAACTGTTTAACTACAACATTGTTAGCGCCGATATGTGTCATGTACGAAGCAAAACCACATAGCAACATGATCTGCATACCCAAGCCGCCGCCACGGTACTGAAGCATGTATTTCACGTACTCAAGGGAGTCAGTCACCATGTTACCTGTTGACGCGACTTTTGAAGGTAGGACGGTGTGACCGAGAATACCGGTCAAAATTAATAGAATCAGACCCGCGGTCAACAGCACACCAGCGGGTTTATAACCCTTAACGATAAAATAGCCGACAGCAATGGTGACGGCCAAACCAATGAATAGCTCAAGCATATAAAGTCCTAAAAGTTACATTTCGTAAAAAGTATTTCAAAGTATGAAAAGGAATTTACAAAAAATGGTCTTGTAGCACGAGTGCTAAATTAGCTTCTGCTGATCTAGAGCAATAAATTAGTTTAAATAAGAAATGTGGTTATAAATGTTGAATTTTAATCACGAAGTGGATGTTAATAATATGTCGACAGGTGTTTACGGAACTGCTAACTGGGAGCAGTAGAAGTGAGCACAACCAAAGGATTACGCTAGTTGATATATGCAACATCTACAGAGAGTGGAGTAGGCATCGCAAAGTAAAATCCTTGGTACATATCGATATCGAGATGCTGGATCGCCCTAAGCTGTTTCTCGGTCTCCAAACCTTCGATAACAGTTTTTGCCCCGATGCTTTTAGCGAGGTCAATTGCGAATTTTAGAGGTTTAGTAATCCCATCGCAGTATTCCAGTAACATCGAGCGATCAAACTTAATGATATTCGGCGTGATGTCTTTAACGCGCTCAATCGTTGAGGCATTGACACCAAAGTCATCAACAGCAATTTTGAAACCGTGTTGCTTGAACTGGTGCATAACGCGGTTGAGAACCTCAGGGTTTTGCGTATCTAACTCGATGAGCTCGAGAACGATTTGAGAGTGTGTGAGTTTTAACTCTTCCACTCGACGAACAAGTAAACCGCTTTTAATATCACCCATTGCCAATTTCTCTGCTGCAATAGGCAGTACATTCAAAAACAATGTCTTGTCTCTAAGCACTGAGCGGGCGAAGTTGCGCATGTGAATAACGCGGCTTAGACGTTCGACATTCACTTTGTCATTGTCACTCACTTCAGTAGAGCCAAAAAATAGGTCTGGGCGGATAGGTTGTTGATTACTATCGAATATACGTACTAGCGCTTCAACACCGACGATACTTTGTTGAGTATCGTGTATGGGTTGAAATACGCTGTTCAACGTGAGGCCATTGTAGACGGCAATGTACTGCTGTTGGTCGTTGATGGACAGACAACTTTCAAACTGACTTTGGGTATTGAGAATCATCTTAGTTGGTACACCTTCCTGAAAATTTGGGAACCCAATTTGATAATTATATGAATCAACTGATGTGTTCACATAAGATACGTAAATGGCCTAGGGCATATTTGGTGTAGGAGTTGTTATATTTCAACTATCTACTGCAATGTGTTTTATAGAGTAATTTAAGAATGCCTTAGATCTAAGGAATATTTTCTGAAGTAATGTCCCATAATTGTCATTTAGCGTTCATCAAAAAAATCTTTATTTCTAATGTATTTCTCCATCAAATGATACGAGAAAGGCCTCATCAACCATGAAGCTAATGATCGCCCTAGACGAATAAGAGTAGGAGTGTTTTCATATATTCGTCCATTGTATAGCCAAAGCATTTTTCCTGTATGTAGGTACAATCCTGCAAGAGGGGGCAAAAATGTGACGATGTCGAGGTCACAGCATATTCGAAAGGTTTTATGCGCCAGTTGATAGTGTTTTCTCAGCGATAAACCGCCAAACGCGGGTTGTCCAAAGGTCACCACGCGTTTGATGGATTTGGGGTATTTATTCTCAAGTGCGTCGGCAAGTACGCAGCCTAGTGCACCACCGGAAGAGTGTCCAGTAAAAGTGATTCTTTTACCTTGTTCAATGTGAGTGAGCAGTATGGTTTGCAAACGCTCATAAACAGAGAGCCCTAAGTGGTCACTCTTATGACTCGGCATACTCTCTTGGGTAAGTAAGTAATGAAAACCGGCGTGAATTGAATAATTTAAGCCAAATTGGTGACATTTTTTCTGCCACATCGCGAGATTGAGTAACCAATCGACAGGGTTATGAGAGCCCTTAATCACAACAATGACTTCATCATTATCATTACTCCAAAGGACTCGAATCATCGGTTTACCATAGCGATTATGGATGACGCGTTGGCCATTGGGGGCGAAACCGTAACGGGTTTGTTTTAACACACGGGAATAAGCCAAATTGCACAGAACGGCATATCTTTCGTATTGATAGCGTTTTAGTTTTTTCACTGAACCGACGGTCATTACTCTTAATTTGAGCGAGTATGTCTCAGTTAAATGAAAGCACTATGACATCCAAGCACCATTTATCTAGGCATAATTTCCACACTCCAGTTAGACATTTGCGCACTATAACTAATTCTATTTTGTATGATTTGATTACTTTATCCTAGATACATAACAACATCTCGCCTGTTTTCACTTGTGCTTAGCACGGCACATAAGAGAATGCTTACTTTCTGATAATGAATATAATTGTTAGTTAAAACTGAAATATTTACGATTTCTTTCAGAAAACGCAGGGGTTTTAATCAGCTCGGTATCAATTTCAATCAAGTTGGCGTTATATAATGAATGCGATCAAGCAGGATACTGGAACGTAGCTTTGTTTGGATAATATATCTTGGCTAAGGAGAGCAACCATGGGCAAAACGTTTGAAGAATTAACTAACAAACAGATTGAGTTTATCGATAAACAAAATATCTATTTTGTTGCGACGGCAGCGGAAAGTGGGAAAGTAAACTTATCCCCGAAAGGTGGTGATTCATTAAGAGTCATTGATTCAAAGAAAATAGCCTGGCTTAACTTAACGGGCAGCGGCAATGAATCTGCTGCGCATGTACTTAGAAATGCTCGCATGACGATCATGTTTTGCGCCTTCGAAGGTGCACCGTTGATTTTACGTGCCTACGGCAATGCGACGGTGTTACACGAAGGTGATTCAGAATGGCAACGCTATGTTGAACTCTTTCCAACGTATACTGGCGCTCGTCAGATCTTCATATTAGATATCGAGTTAGTGCAGGCATCATGCGGTATGTCTGTTCCGTATTTTGCCTATGAAGGTGAACGCGATGATCTCATTAAGTGGGCAGATAAACGCGGACGTGACGGTGTTAAAGAGTATTGGGAAACACGGAATCAAAAGAGCTTAGATGGCTTTGACACTGAAATCGTTGAACGCACTGGGCTTGCATCAACCAAGTAAGCACAAAGCTGATTGGTTTGATTTAATCAATCAGCTGAGTTGTACTACTGAAAATAACTGAATGTACTTTCTTACCATTTGCTGGTCGGTCGCACGTTTAAGCGGATGAGTAAACTTTACGTAGTAGGGACTTAAGTTAAAGTGTTGTTCTAGCGAGAGCGCTAACTGAGACTCACTTTCGTACAGGCTTATTCCTTGCGTGCGGTAGTCATCAATTTCATCGGGCAGTTGTCCCGTCCACCAGTGGAGTAACTCGCGGCTTTGTTTACTGCGGGTAATCCAATGGTCAGTCAGCATTAAAAGTAAATCATTCGGTTGCACAGCGAATCCATATTCTTCTTTCCATTGAGCAATCGTTTTAAGCTGCTTTTTTCGACAAGAAGACCCCGCACTAACAAGATGTGAAGTAAGAATCCAAACCGAACCGATTTCAGAACTTACTCGATAGTGATGTGGGTATTCGGCGCTGCTTATGCTTTCCAGAGGCTTGTATTCGTAGGCGTGGCCAAATTCATTCAACGTGCGCGATAAACGACGAGCAAACGCTAAACCCAAATGGTGTTCGCTCATTCCTCTGTTATGTATGGTTGGGTAGTGCTTTTCGCACAGTTTCATGCAATCTGCCTGAAACTCATTCACACTTTGAATTAGCACATCCAATAACAATCTCATTATCTCCATGACTGCATAAAGCAGGCTTAGGTTATCATGCTAGTGTAAAGTTCAGTTACACTTAATTGCCGAAAATTCACGTAGAGTTAATGGTTTATGTCCAAGATTGAATTTACATCACAACAAAAACAAGCGATGTCCAACGCGTTAAAGGGCTATTTAGAAGACGAATTAGACGTTGAAATTGGTCAATTTGACGCAGATTTTCTGCTTGATTTCATCGTCGATAAATTTGCCCCCGCCTTTTATAACAAGGGATTGAGCGACGCTCAAATTGTTATGCAACGTAAAATGATGGATATTGCAGATGAATTGTATGAGATAGAACAGATTAGTGATTTTTAGCTTCTTATATAAGTTCCTTCGAAAATTTTGAACGACTTCATCAGGTTGCGGCAGTGTCACCCTTGTAAAGATTGGTAAATAATCTGTTAAACCTATGGGGTGTTAGGTATTCTTTAGTGATAAGAAGAATCATTTATTTGTGGAAAGCTTGCGATGAAACCTGAAGTAAAAAACTATAACCCTATTGCTCGAGCGATACATTGGTTATCTGCTGTTGTTGTAATAGGTATGTTTGGTGTTGGATTGTGGATGGTGGACTTGTCCTACTACAGCGAATGGTATCGCACCGCACCTCATTGGCATAAGTCTATAGGAATTCTATTAGCTATTCTGACCGTGTTCAGAATAGTGTGGAAACATGTGACGCCGTCACCAAAGATTGAAGGCCAACCTTACGAAGTAACTGGCGCTAAGATTGCACACATTTTGATGTATCTACTTTTAGTTGCTCTGTTTGTATCTGGTTACCTGATCTCAACGGAAGATGGTCGTGGAATTGATGTATTTACGTGGTTTACCGTACCGGGGGCAGGCGCTTTCTTTGAGGGCCAAGCTGACTTAGCGGGTGAAATACATTTCTACGTTGCATGGGCATTGATTTTAATTGCGGCAGCACATGCATTGGCTGCGTTAAAACACCACTTTATTAATAAAGACAACACGCTACGCAAAATGATAGGAGCTTCAAAATGAAAAAGACGTTAATTGGACTAGCATTGGCAATGACACTGCCATTTGGTGCAAGCGCAGCGGATTACGTGATTGATACAAAAGGTGCACACGCATCGGTTAACTTTAAAGTAAGCCACTTAGGTTACAGCTTTATCAAAGGTCGCTTTAACAAATTTGATGGTGAGTTTTCTTACGATCCTGCAAACGTTGAGGCTTCTAAAGTGACAGTAAATGTAGACACTACAAGCTTAGACTCAAACCATGCAGAGCGTGACAAGCACATTCGTAGCTCAGATTTTATTGATGCATCTAAGTACTCTAAAGCAACGTTTACCAGCACTAAAGTTGTAGATAAAGGTGACGGTAAACTTGAAGTGATGGGTGATTTGAACCTACACGGCGTGACTAAGCCAGTGACTATCGATGCTGAGTTCATCGGTGCTGGTCAAGACCCTTGGGGTGGTCAACGTGCTGGTTTCTACGGTACAACTCGTCTAGAGCTTGCTGACTTCAACATCGCAGTCATGGGTTCATCTAGCTATGTTGATATGGAACTACACGTAGAAGGCGTGCAAAAGTAACACAAGTTACTGCTAAATATAGAGAAGCCCTCAACAGATGTTGAGGGCTTTTTTGATCAAGCGACTTATTTCCTGACCAAATTCTGAGTGAAACACTACGTCGGTCGTTGAGTGCGGTTTACGCTGTTTCTAGTGCTTTTTCTTCAACCAAAGACACACGTTCGCCGTAAACCGTTCTTAGTGCCGCTAATACGTTTTCACGAGTCACAATCCCAACCAATTTGCCGTTATCTAGCACTGGAAGTACATGTGGTTTGCTAACGCGCATTGATTTAGCTCTTTCTTCTAAAGATAGAGTGCTGAAGCGTGTTGCGATGCCAACGCTGGTTGTTGGGTAGAGCTGGTCTTTATCGATGCATAAGAACTCAGCGACGTCGATAAGCTTATCTGCGACATCGATCGCCACCACGTCACGAGACATTAAGTCGACCACTTTCTGTCCTGCTACTGGCAAGTAATCTTGGCACCACAAATCGACCATCACGTCGTGAGCCGAGAAGAAACCCACCAAGCGACCTTCCACGTCAACGACGGGGGCGCTGATGATGTGATTGTCTAGCAATGTATCAATCGCAGCAGGAGTATGAACGTCTGCACTTAGAGTGATTGGATTTGGGTTCATGATGTCTTGAACAAGAATGTTAGTGCTCATAGTGGTTTCCTTAACTGACGCTAATTTTGTAGTCGTAGTGATCGTTGAAAGTGATGCTGCTTTAAGTTGTGGACGGCGGTAGATGCTCCAGTTAGCCAAGCCAACCAGTACTGAGCCTCCGACGATGTTTCCTAGCGTTACCGGTATTAAGTTAGCGGTAACAAATTGCGTAATATTGAGGTCAGCGTATTGCGCTTGGGTGACGCCAACCTGACTCCAAAAGCTTTCAGGTGCAAAGGTCTGAATGACGATACCTAGTGGCACCATGAACATGTTTGCTACGCAGTGTTCAAATCCACTGGATACGAACATCGCAACGGGTAGGATGGTCATTACCGCTTTGGTCATTGCATTTGCGCTGCTGAAAGTTAGCCAAATAGCTAGACAAACCAAAAGGTTACATAAAATGCCCAAAGCAAACGCTTGAATGACAGAGTGGTGGAGCTTGTGCTGTGCAATATTCAGCGCGTTAAGACCCCATTGCCCGTTATCCATTTGGTATAAACCTGCAGCGGTGACAATGGCCAGCAATAACATCGCGCCAATAAAGTTACCAACGTAAACTTTGCCCCATGTTTTGAGCATTTTGCCGAAAGTGATCTGCTTGTTTGCCCAGGCAATACTGGTTAACACGGAGCTTGTAAACAGCTCGCCACCGCATATAACGATGAGAATTAAGCCCATACTGAATGCTAAGCCACCTGCAAATCGGCTTAATCCCCATCCAGCGTTTGCGCTGCCAGTTGTAACGGTAATGTAGAAAAGAAAAGCTAGGCCAATGAATGCGCCAGCCATTACAGCAAGGCTTAAAGTCATCGAGCTTGTTTTCTTCGCTTTACTAAGCGCAAACTTTTCTGCTTCAGCCATCATTTCCATTGGTGAGAAATATTGAATGTTCGCTTGAGCCTGAGTCATAAATGCTCCCGGGTCTGAAAATGCATAGTTACCTCCTTATGTTTGCAAGAAGAAATCCCTCGTTGCCAATCCAGATTAGGGCGCGTGTTGCTACAGGTAAAATTGATAATTTTTAAAAACCTTATCAAAAATATTGATATAACAATGTCACTCGTTAAAATGAAACGGTTTGCGTATTTGTCGGTTATATTCGAAACATTCGACAACAAGTCCCAAGAAGAAAAATAAGTCCGAAAACAAGGATTGAAGTGGAATGAGATACTCACTAAAACAATTAGCTGTATTCGACGCAGTGGCGGATACAGGCAGTGTTAGCTTGGCGGCGGATAAACTGGCGTTGACTCAATCAGCAACCAGTATGTCGTTGGCACAATTAGAAAAAATGTTGGGTCGACCGTTATTTGAGAGACAAGGTAAGCAGATGGCGCTTACCCATTGGGGGATGTGGCTCAGGCCAAAAGCGAAACGTCTGTTACAAGACGCTCAACAGATCGAAATGGGGTTCTACGAGCAGCATTTATTAAGTGGTAACGTAAAGCTTGGCGCTAGCCAAACACCAGCTGAACATTTAGTTCCAGACCTTATCAGTATTATTGATAATTCATTTCCAGAATTGCGTATTCTGCTGAATGTAAAAAGTACCGATAGTGTCATTCAGGGCGTGCTTGATTACAAATACGACCTCGGCATTATCGAAGGGCGTTGTGACGATAACCGAATCGAACAAGAGGTCTGGTGTCGTGACCATTTAACGGTGGTTGCTGCAGCTCACCACCCGTTTGCAAAGCACAATACGGTTAGTCTCGCGCAGCTTGAGCAAGCGCGCTGGGTGTTGAGAGAGCACGGCAGTGGCACTCGCAAGATTTTTGATAGCTCCATTCATCATTTAATAGAAGACCTAGATGTGTGGCGAGAATACGAGCACGTACCTGTGATCAGGAGCATGGTTGCCAATGGTCAGTATCTCACTTGCTTGCCGTATCTTGATGTAGAAAGGTTTATCGATAGCGGGCAATTGGTGGCGTTGAATGTTCCAGATCTCAATATGGAACGTACGCTGTCATTCATCTGGCGCGCAGACATGGTCGAAAACCCGTTAATCGAATGCATTAAACGAGAAGGGCTACGGATGATGAAAGGTAAGCCAACGGTACTTTGATCACCAATCTAGAAAACCTTCAGTAACTAAATCTGTTGAAACATCGATTGCATCACGTAATTTGTGACTGTTGATGGGGTTTTTGCTTATTTTATGTGATCTGAGTTGTGATCTTTGCTGCGTTTAGCACTATGATGCGTCCTTGTACTTTCGATGTGTATGAATCACATGAGGCGTAACACTATGAGCACACTAGTCGCTATTTCACTCACAACAGGTATTTTGTCCGGTCTTTGGGGATGGATTGCCATCTCACTTGGATTGCTATCTTGGGCAGGATTCTTAGGATGCACAAGTTACTTTGCATCACCTAACAGTGGTTTGAAAGGGCTAGCTGAAAGTTTGATGACCAACATGACTGGTGTGTTCTGGGCAATGGTGATCATCAAAGCATCGAGTTTCGTTTCTTTGGAAATCATGGGTTACGTTATCACTGCTATCGTTTCTTTCATGATGTGTATTCAAGCTAAGAAAGCGTGGCTTGGCTACATTCCTGGTACTTTCATCGGCTGTTGTGCAACTTTTGCTGCCGATGGTAACTGGCAACTTGTTATCCCTTCATTAATCTTGGGTGGCGTGTTCGGTTACACGATGAAAGCAAGTGGTTTATGGCTACATCAAAAGTCAAATCAAACGCAATCAAGTAGTGAGCTTCCTACTCGTACTTAATTGTGAACCCCCGATTGATTTGTATCTGTTTGATACGCGGCATTGACGTTGATGGTCAATGCCGCTTTTTTATGTGTTGCCATTAGCCATGGTAACGACGCGTTTGAGTGTCCAACGTAGTAGGATTGGAATACAATCCATGCCTTTTGTCTCACAGTGAGATACGATCGCGAGTGCTAGGTCTGGCTTAGCAAACTTTTTAAGTACACGAGCGACGACTTTTTTCGCCGGAATTGGGTGCTCGAGTGGGACTTTAACCATATCTTTAAAGAAAGGTTCAAAACCGTGGTTATACAGAAAGTGCTCAATATCGTGATCAGGCAGCTCAGTCAATCGATGACGCTCTTGATCGTGTCCTAGCTGACCTCTTACTGTGGTTGCGTATTTCTTCCCTGCAGCATCGCCATCGGTCACTACGTGCCAGTCAATGCCAAAAGCTTTGGCTACTTTGATTAACGATTTCAGTCCTGATTGGGCAAACTCAATTATTTGAACACCTTCTGCGGCAAGGTTATATCCACACTGGTTGGCCAACTCATTGAACAACCACACTTCGGTTTCACCTTCTACGAGTAGCCAACAACGGGCAAATAGAGCGCCAGAACGGTGGAAGCGAATATGGAACCCAATTCTTCTAAGCTCATCACGACTGAACTTTTGCGATGGTAGATAAGTCGTAATTGTACGGTCAGATTGACGCACTAAACGACGCACGGAGTTTAACGGTACTTGACTTAACAAGTGTCCACTGTTGGTCGTAAGTATTTTCTGCATCGGTAGCAGTTGCAACAAACTCCAGGCGCGGGCAAGGTGGGTTGGGTGCAAACGTCCTTCAGGATCTTCAATGATCAAAATAGGGCGTGCGCAACGACGAAGCTTATTCGGACCTTTGGCCTGCAAATAGGCATTCAGTAACCCCATAAACAGCAAGCGAGTCTGTTTGTCGTTGGTTTCGGCAAATACCTGAGACAAGCTCTTGTTGCTTGAAGCGCTGTTGTAAAAAATGCCGTCACGCTGTTTACGTGGGTTCTTTCTTGCGCTGGATTTGAATGAAAAATAGTGATCCACCAGCGTCACCATCGAGTTTAGGCTGCTCTTCATTTCTCCTTTGTTTACGTGTCCCGGAACGGCCATTAAACGGCGGCAGGTATTGTTGATGCGTTTCTCAATGCGAGTATTGGCCGAGTTGTCATCGATAAACGGGCGGTCGAAACGCCTAGAATCCTTCAAGCGAATGACAGGGTGCAAGCTGATCAACTCTTGTGCCAGCTTCTCCGAGTGATGCAATCTGAGTGGGTTTCCGTCTTTATCGAGAAATGTGTAGTGGGTTTCTATATCGTAATCGGTTCGAGTTGCGCTTAAGCGATAAATAATGCGGCTAACGTTTTGGTCATCTTTGGTCCAGATAGGTTTAATCCGCCGATATCTGCCCGAATGCATTTCTTGTTTATCGGTAGAAAGAAAACTCAAAACGATTTGAAGGTGTTGGGTTTGCGGATGTGATATCGAGTAATCAACGTGAAAATCTGTCATTTCAAATTGATACGGAATGCCCTCGGCCGGTAACGCGACGGATAGTGCGTCCAACAATGACGATTTACCCCAGGTGTTTTCACCAATCAGGGTAGTGAGTTCGTCGAACGCAATTGACAGTCTTTTGATTCCGCGGAAACCGGAAATTTCGATCCGTTCTAACAGCATATAAAGATTCCAAATGAACTACTTCAATTTTAAGCATAATAGAAAACTCTCGAATAAGCAGAAGGTTACATCACAAACTCATTGTGCTACTCAGGTGTGAAACGCCCAAGCATATGATTTACGTCATGTTCATCTATGTATACAGATTTGGAGTTACAACAATTTTGTGAAATTTAATGAATTTGTCATGCATGATGCGATAGGATGTGCGAATGATGAGAGAAAAAAATATGAAAGATAAAAATAATAAGCCAGTCAAAATCAAACTGGCGCACATTAACGACACACACTCGTACTTCGAGCCAACGTCACTTCAACTGACATTACATGTCCACGATCAAGAATTGACTCCTTACGTCAGTGCGGGCGGTTTTGCACGCATTGCGACCCGCACGAAACAACTCAAGCAGCTCGCACAAAAACAAGGAAGTGAGTTTCTATTTTTACACGCTGGGGATTGTTTCCAAGGCACGCTTTACTTTTCCTTGTTTAAAGGCGAGGCGAATGCCGTGATGCTAAATGAACTTGGCATTGATGCGATGGCACTTGGAAACCACGAACTGGATATGGGCAATTTGCCTGTCGCTCAGTTTGCGAAACGAATTAATTTCCCTTTGCTTGCCGGAAACTGGGACTTGTCGAATGAAGATAAGCGCAAAACATGCAAGCTAGGCGATAACCCCAAGGTTTACTCCTACGAGCCAGAGAGACGAGCAGCTCGTTGGATAACGAAAAATGTTGACGGTGAAGAGGTTGCTATCTTCTCTTTAGCGCTCGATAAAATGGCGGACATTTCCAATCCGGATTTTGATACGCCATTTGTCAACGCATTAGCAACCGCGAAATCAACTGTTGCCGCAATTCGCCAGTCCGGGATAAACAAAATTATCTTACTCAGCCATATGGGTTATGAAGCGGACTTAGAGTTTGCAGAAAAAGTCGCTGGTATAGGTGTGATTGTTGGCGGTCATAGCCACAGACTACAAGGTGATTTCAGTGGCCTTGGGTTGACGAAAGACGACCCATACGGTGTACATATTAACGGTACGTATGTTGTGCAAGCGGGCTATCATGCGTTGAGCATGGGGCATTGTGATATTGAGTTCTCTGCCGATGGCGAAGTGATTTCCTTTAACGGAAAGAACGAGCTGTTGCTTGGCCGTCGTATCTTCTTGCATGCTAGCATGAGTGAATCTTGTGATGAAAACCCGTACAAGATTGCACGTGAATACGTCGACCAACACCCGAACGTATTGGTGTGTAAAAAAGACCCAGAACTGCAACAGTTACTGCTCGACAAGTACACCAATCAAGTTAGAAAGTTACAACGTGACATAATTGCCGAAGTGAATAGCAAGCTGCGGCATGTGCGAGTGCCGGACGAACAAGGGGGCAGTGAACTTGCACCTTTAGTCGCGGAGTCGTTTGCTTACCGAATGCGTAAAGATGGTCACCCAGTTGAGTTTGCTATTCATAACGCAGGTGGGGTGCGTAATTCACTCAATGCTGGTGACGTATCGGTCGCGGACATTGCCGGTAAGTTACTGCCGTTTGCAGTACCGATTGGCGTCTACGAACTTCAGGGTAAGGACATTGCCGCATCAATAGAAGGTGCGATTAATAATGCGCTGAACAACGGTGTAGAAGGTACAGGTGATGGATCATATCCGTATACCTATAACTTAAGTTATGACTACAACTACGATGCGCCACTTGGAAAGCGCATTACCAATCTCCAGATCTTTGACTCAGATTTAGGTTGGCAACCCGTTGAAGAATCGCACTTTTATGTTGGTACCTCATCGGCGTATACCATGAAAGGTAAAGAAGGTTATGAAGCGATGACCAACATGAAAGGGGAAGGTATTGTTACCTGTGCTTCTATGGCCGATTGCTTTATTGATTTTCTCAAAGACAACCCAAATATACTCAATCGCCGCGAAGACGATTCAGTACGCCAACACGGCACAAAGATTGCTGGTTCTTCTTCGAAATAACAGTATTTATTGTTATGGGGGAAGTATGGGTAAAGATTGGACAGATATTGCCATGATAGTCAGTTGGATAGGTGCGTGGTCCGCACTGGTCTACTTGATTCCCATCAGTGGCATATAACGAAAAGGAGCAATGTTGCTCCTTTTCTGATTTTTCTATGGACGAAATTACTTAAGAGTAATACGATGCGGATCGTTTGGGGAGTAGTCGCCTCTGGTTTACTTATCGTCATCTCGTTAGATATTCATCTATCCGGTAAGTATAAGTCCTGACACTGTTTTCAGTACTTCGACGAGACCAACGTAATCAATTTGTCTGTGTTCATTTGAACGCAGTCAGTGTTGTTTGCGGCGGGATCGTTCTTATCATTCCTTATCGATCCCTCTGCTTTGGAGGAATTATGACCCTAACTACTTACATTGGTTTTGCTATGCTGACCGTTTCTTTGGTTTTGATCGATATCTGGCAAACCCGAGGCGGAAATATTACGCTCAAAAGGGCGACAGCATGGAGTATCTTCTGGTTTGTACTCGCGTTCGGTTTTGCTGCGACTATCTATCTATATTGGGATTTCTATGCCCCAAACAGCAGTTACAGCGCCGAGAAAGCGACCTTATCGTTCTTAACAGGTTATCTACTCGAGAAGTCACTCAGCGTCGATAACTTATCTGTATTCGCGATTATCTTCGCGCAATACTCAGTACCTGAACATTTGCGTCCTAGAGCGTTGCTATTAGGCGTTATCGGCGCATTGGTGTTGCGTGCGATTCTGATCGCAGTGGGCGCGCAGCTATTGGTTCAATACCATTGGTTGTTGTACATATTTGCCCTGTTTCTGATTTGGACCGGTGTGCATTTAGCGCTTGATAAAGGGCAAGAACAGGTAAGTCCATTACCTGAAAAACTCATCAGAAAGTGGGCGAGCGTAACTGACGACTTCCGTGGCAACGCATTAATGGTTGTACAAAGCGGCCAACGCTTACTGACACCAATGGCAATTGTGATAGGTGTGATTGCTTTTATGGATGTGATGTTCGCTCTGGATTCTATCCCCGCAATTTTTGCAGTTACGCGTGAGCCGTTTCTCGTGTTAGCTGCAAACGTATTTGCGTTGTTGGGCTTGCGTTCACTGTACTTTGTGTTGCAAGGGATGATGGATAAGTTTTTGTATCTGAAACCAGCGCTGTCGTTCATCATGGTGTTTATCGGTATCAAGATGCTACTAGTCGGTTCTGAGTGGGAAATTCCTACATTGGTTTCATTAGCGGTATTGATCCTTACCATGACTGTCGCGGTCATTGCTTCAATACTAAAACAACGTCGAATCACACAAGTCGACACGCTAAGTAGCGATAATCAAACTAATTAAGTTGCGAGTAACAACCCGATTTTGACGTGCTAATTTTGTAAAAAATATGTGACTCAAGATCGGGTTGATTACCTCAAATCAAATTTAATCTCAGTCATTCTGGATAATTAGTCAATAAACTGCGGTTTCAATGAATAATGGCAATTTGGTGTTGTTAATTGATTGTTTCATTAGAAAAAGTAATCTGAATAACCAAATTTTGTCATTTTTTGCACAATTAAATATTGCTTATTATTAGCCCATCGAAACGAATCATGCGATTTATAGAGAGGCAATCATGGCGCAAGTAATGCAAATGGGAGCTATCGAAACTCCTATCTCTATGGATAAAAAAACCTACGCGGTTTCTTTCAAAGGATTGATTGCACACCTACTGGATATTCTTTTCACTGACAATACACCTCGTGCGTACTACGCGAACGATTTGTCTGGTCACATGCAAAAGGATATTGGTCTATATCGTTGATATAAAGACTGATTTTTGAAAAGCGCTAACAATGTTGTTGGCGCTTTTTTTTGCTCTGCTAACCAGCAAGTTGGCAAGAATAGCTAAAACCAAGCGATATACAATACAAACAAAAAGGGCACCATAATAAATGGTGCCCTTTTTGGAAGATAAACGTAAGGATTACTTCTTACGGCAGTACTCAGCGATTACGTACATTGATTGGCCGCCGTTTGCTTTACCAGAAACAAGCTTAGGATCGCTGCCAATGCTGATACCACGGATAACGGTACCTTGTTTAATCACTTGGTTAGTGCCTTTAACAGGTAGGTCTTTGATTACCGTTACGTCGTCACCTTTTTTCAGTTCAACGCCGTTGCAATCGAATGGTTTGTCGTCTGCAGACATACCTTGCATTGCCCAGTTCATTTGCTCTTCTTCCATGTACATCATGTCTAAAGAATCTTGAGCCCAGCTTTCGCTGTTTAGACGAGTAAGCTGACGCCATGCAGTAACTTGTACCGCTGGTACTTGGCTCCACATGCTGTCGTTTAGGCAACGCCAGTGGTTGATGTCCTGCGGGTCCTCGATTTCACCTAGACACTTGTCACAGACCATGATCGCTGTATCAACAGTTACGTGGCTGTGAGGTGGTACTGCGTATGCCGTAAGTGGTGCATCAGCAGCACATAGTTCACATTTAGATTCGCAGCGTTCTAGCATTGTAGCTTCAGAAGACATAAAGGACTCACATATAATAGGGTGTAAATGAAGGTCGCTATTATGCACTTTATCCACAAAAAATAAAGGGGGTAGAGGCTTAAGAACATGATTTCTGGTAACTTAGCGCTTGAGTTTGTCTGCCATTGAACTACGTAACATATTGTATTTTCGTGATTTGTTTTCTCTGAGTGACAATGTCACTAAATAGAGAATTCTTTACCTTAATCGGTACTCTCGGCATAATCTGACACATTGAAATACAAATATTTAGGTTACACCTTGGAACTACTGTCTATTGATTTTTTGGGCAAACCGTTAAGGCTTGAGGCCTCGATGGCGGGTTGGCAGCAACTGTTTTGGAATAATCAGTTGGTTTCGCAACTTGATGCGGATTCAGAGCGCGGCAGAGACTCCGTTCATGAGTTTAAGCTGTTAAATGGAGAAGAAGAGTTACATTGTAAACTCGAGGCGAGCTTAGATTGGCAACCGTTTCTCATTGAATATCGAGCCACGCTTAATGATCAATTGGTTGAACAGGGAAGTCGCAATAGCAAAGATATCGAGCGACAAGTTCCTTTTCAACCGCCTGCAACAGAACGACGCTTTAGCCTTGTCGGACTCGTCTCCCTAGGATTTAAAGCACTCAAGAGCGCTAAGCTGATCAAAGTGGTACTCGCATCGGCGAGCCTTGCGGCGTATTCCTGGTTGTTCTCATTCCAGTTTGCGTTGTCTTTATTGGCATGTTTGATCTTTCATGAGTATGGCCATGTAAAAGCGATGAAGTACTTTGGGATGAAAACCAAAGGCATTTACTTAGTACCATTTTTAGGTGGGCTCGCGCTAAGTGATGAGAAAATCAACACCCGATGGCAAGATGTGGTCATTTCAATCATGGGGCCGATGTTTGGTTTCGTATTGTCTTTACTTCTAACGGTCGCCTACTTAGTAACTGGCGAGATGTTTTTCGCTGGATTAGCGGTGTTTAACGCTTTCCTCAATCTTTTCAACTTGCTGCCAATTTTGCCACTTGATGGTGGGCATGTGTTGAAAAGCATCAGCTTCTCGATGAACAGCGTTGCCGGAATCGTATTGTGCACTTTGGCTGCGCTCGGTGGTGTCGCGCTTAGCTATTCACTCGGTCTGACGCTGTTTGGTTTCTTGTTAGTCATGGGAACATTAGAAATTGTGTTTGAATGGCGAGGACGTCATTACAGTCACTTATTGCCACTCGACCGTTATGGGCAGATTGTATCTGCGGTGTGGTACATCGCGTTGGTAACGGGGTTGATTGGTATCATTTGGTATTTCGCGGGCACTGGCGATCAACTGCTGCGTTTACCGTTACTGATTCTAGGGACATAAAAAAGGGAGCGATGAGCTCCCTTTCTTATTGATGTGCTATGAGCAATTTGGTCGCTGCGTACCGTAATTTGGGAGCTTTCTGATTGTGGCAGAAAGATCTTTAATGCGCGTACTGTGAGAGGGGTGAGTCGATAGCAACTCTGGAGGATTATTTCCACCCGATGCCGCGGCCATGTTTTTCCACAAGTTGATGCTTTCGTTAGGATTGAAACCAGCTTTCGCCATGAGTTCCAAACCAACAACGTCCGCCTCGGACTCCTGAGTACGACCATACGGAAGTAAGACGCCGTATTGGATGCCTAAGCCAAGTGCTGCCATTGTCGCGCTTTGATACTGCGCATATTCAGATGAACCCAATACCACACCGGTGATTTGCAGACCTGTGTTTGCAAGCTGTGTTTGAGACAGTCGCTCGTTGCTGTGATCTGCCAACACGTGCGCAATCTCATGACCAATAACGGTGGCGAGTTGGTCTTGGTTCTTCGCTACTTCGAGCAAACCTGTGTATACGCCAATCTTACCACCCGGGAGAGCGAAGGCGTTGACTTGGTCACTATCAAACACAACCACTTCCCAGTTTGTAAAGCCAGGCTGTGCTGGTACGTATTGAGTCACACTCTTGGCTACGCACTGAACATACGCGTTAACCTTAGCGTCTGTATTTACTTTCTGCTTTTGCTTCATCTGTTCAAAAGATTGAGCGCCTAAACTACTCATGTCTTGATCAGAGAAAAGCAGTAATTGGTTACGACCCGTAGGAGAGGAGCTGCAAGCAGCAATACCGATTGAAGCTGCTACAACTGTCAATTTCAGCCAATTACGCATCGAATTCTCCGTTTCATCCTCGATATTTTTCTCATCATAGCATTAGGTTACAATGCGGTGTACCCGAACATATTGAGAATAACGATGACTATTTGGAAACGATCAATCGACTTAGGACGCTTAAATGCCACTTCTGAAAATACGCTGATAGAACACTTAAACATTATTTATAGTGATTTTGGTGACAATTACATTGAGGCAACCATGCCAGTTTGCCATTTTACTCATCAACCGCTGGGCATGCTTCATGGTGGCGCATCGGTTGTGCTGGCTGAAACATTAGGTTCAGTTGCGGCCAATTTCTGTGTGGACGAAGATTCATATTGCGTCGGCTTAGATATCAACGCCAACCATGTGCGCTCAATGCGCGAGGGCAAAGTGATTGGCCGTGCAACACCAATCCATCTTGGTGTGTCGACGCAAGTTTGGCAGATCAATATTACTGATGAGCGTGAACGTTTGGTTTGTACCAGCCGTTTAACCATCTCTGTACAAAAGAAGCGCAACGCCAAGCAATCACTTAAGGCGACTCAATAATGGTGGTCGAGTTTAAGTTTGGCAAAGTCATTGTCACTCCCCATGAAGTGGTGATTAAACTCAGGGGTGAGCATATGGTAACGCTACAAGCACAGGTTGACGCAGTACAACTGATTGGTCGCGGTGCAAACGTTATTGCGGCAAACGGCAGCGAAACTAAGTGGTCAATCAAACTCGACAATGTTGAGCAATTAACTGAAATTGCGCAGAAAATAGGTTGTAAAGTGGAATAACCTTGAATTCCCCGCTCTAAATAGGGAAACTTAGCAAAATATCCATTTAAAGAGATTTCCCCTTTATGAGTAGTCCTCGTCTTCGTGTTCAATTTGAAACCTTGTTTGAGCATTATCAAGGGCAAGATTGCGGTGTACAGCTAGAAGAAATCACCGAGATTCTGTTTTGTACCCGACGTAATGCGCGCATCGTACTCAACAAGATGGAAGAAGAAGGGTGGATTGAATGGCACCCCGCGCCAGGACGAGGAAAACTATCGGAGCTGATCTTTAAACGTAGTCGCGCTGATGTCAGTGAAACATTGGCAAGGCGATACCTTGAAGAAGGGAAGCTTGGTCAAGCGCTAAAAGTGTTAGATAAGGACACAGCAAAGCTGGCGCAAGTTGTTGAAAGCTATCTTGGTGTACAGCATCAAGAAGGTTTGCAAGTGATTCGCTTGCCTTACTATCGACCGCTTTCCATGTTAAATCCGACTAAATTGGTTCGACGTTCAGAGCAACACATCATTAGGCAAGTATTCAGCGGTTTAACCCGTTTGGATGAAAATGAGGAGCTCCAACCCGATTTAGCGCATTCTTGGGATCGGTTGTCTGCTACTCATTGGCGCTTCTACCTAAGACCAGCCGTACGATTCCACAATGGCGATCTACTCACGCCAGAAACCGTGATTGCGTCTTTGTCTAAACTCAAGCAGAAACCGTTGTTTTCGCACATCAACGATATTCAAATCACTGGTCACAACACAATTGATATTCTGTTGGATCGTTCGGATTTCCATCTGCCGCTGCTGCTTTCTGAATCTTGCGCTAAAGTGCTGCTTCCTGAAAATGCACGTGGAGACGATTATGATCAGTTTCCTATTGGCACTGGGCCTTACAAAGTTACACAAAATGACGATAAACGCCTGATATTAAGAGCATTTGATAACTACTTTGGCTTTAGACCATTACTGGATTGTGTCGAAGTGTGGGTGATAGATGATGTGCATTCATCCATGGTGTTTCCGAGTATCTCGAATCCAATTAAGCCTAAGACGGGCACATTCAGTGACGATGTCGAGTTAGACCCAGGTTGTACGTATCTATTGCTAAACCGCAAGAGTGGCTTGGCGAAATCTAACGATTGGGCGAGTTACTTTAGTCAACGTTTGGGGGCGTTAAACCTCTATCAGCAACTACCGCAAGACAAAATTGTCGAACTTGGTGTGTTACCTGCGCATGGCTTGAAGCCGGGTTGGTATCACCATACTCGTCAAGGGAGTTACACCTCACCGCCGTCTTACCGCAAAGTGACCGTTGCTTACCACGCTCAACACCCAATGTTTCCAACGCTTGTTAAGTGCATCGAGACGTTGCTTAAGCAAGACAATTTAGAGGTTGAGCTAATCAAATACGACTTAGAAGCGCCAAATATTGAAGATATCGATATCTGGGTAAAACCGATGGGGATCGCTAACAACCGAGACGATGCTCTTGCGGGTTGGCTATTGAATTACAGCGATATTTCTTTGTTGAGTAAGAACGAAGACTTCGAATTTTGGACAAAAGTGGTCGAGCAGTGGCAATCAGAAGAAAATTCCAACTTTCCGGCGAAAGATTTGGGTAAATCGCTAGTTGAAAAGATGCAAATTATCCCTATGTTCCATTGCTGGCTAGGTGTGAGCAAAGATCAATGTGGATCGTTGCAAAATGCCAAGTGTAATGCATTGGGTTGGTTTGACTTCAGCCAGGTTTGGGTTAAGCCAAGCCAAAGTGAAGGTTAGGGAAGTAACAACATGGCGAAACCTAACAAAAAGCAGCCTACAAAGACCGTAGATATTTATTGTGCTAAATGCAAAAGCCAACTGTTCAAGTACAGAAAGGGCGGTAAAGGCGCCTTAGTAAAATGTTTTAAAGAACGGATTGTTGAAGATTACACCACGGAAAGCTGTAGGTGCCCTAGCTGTGGGCAAGAATTTGCTCGAGACACCTTAGTTCGTGGTACTCCAGCGTACAAAATCATTGGCGGTAAAGTCACTATGAAGTGATAGTGAAACAGCATAACTTATTAATATATTTATCGCTAAGTTGGTTAAAGAAGTTTGTGTAAAATGAACGTGACAGCTGCGATTTTGATCTGAGTCGATAAAAATCGTAAAAATCTCGTTAACGGCTATCATTGTTTTGTAAAGGTGTTAGAATATCCGCAGTTTCAATTCGGTTTTTCCAACAATTTACTGAGGGTCGTCATGGAATTAGCTCTAATTGTAGCTTTCATCGTTGCTGCAGCCGTAATGGTTAAAAAAGAGATGGCAAGCGCTAAGTAATCGCTCATTCATACCAATTTTTCTTTTCTTTTTGATGAATGACTTAAAAGCTCCTTGAATGGGAGCTTTTTTATTGCGTGAGATTGGACAAATAAAATAGAAGCCGGCTAGACGCTGGCTTCTCGATTAATAGACTTAGAATTCGTAACTAGCAGTAACTGCCCAATTTCTGCCTGGTTGGCTATGGAAATCAAGGTTGTCATCGCTGTCTTTGCTTCTTAAATCATTATATGTCCAATATTTTCTGTCGAACGCGTTAAATAGACCAGCACGTAAGGTTAAGTCTTCTACTGGCATGTAATACATAGTTAAATCTAGGATGCCATAGCCGCTAGCTGAGACATTATCGTCGTCTGACCACTTATCTTTGCTGTCCACCAATGTAACATTAGCCAAACCACCAAAGTTGTACTCTAGGTTGTCGTAACCGAAACCTAGTACTGTGGTTAGCGGCGCAACTGAATCTAAATATTTACCGGTTTTCTTATCTTCACCTTCTGCGTAACTCACTGCCAGTTTTGTGTAAGTACCTGTTGGAGCGCCGAAAGCCCCATCAAGTAAAACAGTGGAGCTGAACTCAGCACCGCGAATCTCAACCTTGTCTCTATTCACTAGTGTTTCAGAATCTTTGTTAGGATCGCTGCTGACAAGCTCTTGTGAATCGATGAAGTCTTTGTAATCGTTGATAAAGCCCGTTACTTCAAACTTGGCGTGCTCATTTTGACCACGGAAACCGATCTCATAAGAAGTACTCTTTTCCGCTTCTAAATCAGAGTTCGGTACGAAAATAGTTCCGGTATCGTATTCGTAGTAAAGCTGCTCAACTGTTGGCGCTTTAAAGCCTTGGCTTACTTGCGCGAAAGTACTCAGGTTTTTGTTGAAATGATAGACCGCACCCAATTTACCAGTGAATGCATCATTGTTGTTCTTCACGTGTTCAGACGTAAAACCTTCATCTGTTGATGGATCGGCTTCGAACTTGTCATAGCGGATACCCGCATTAATGACTAACGTTTCATTCAGCAAGAATGCATTGTCTTGTAGATACACGCCCCATTGGACAACTTTTGCGTCAGGGATTGTGGTGGAGCCCGCCTTATTTTTGCTTGGGTCATCGTGGAAAATATCTTTGTTATTCAGCTCAAAATCAGAATGTTTGTAGTTCGCACCATAGGTTAGTTCATGGGACGAGCCTAATATATCAAGCAGCTTATCAAACTGAACATCTAGCTGGACATTATCGTCTTTCGCTTGGCGTAAACGAGAGCGGTCTCCGATATAATTGCCACCAAAGCGATTAAACGGGTCGACAATTTCAACGTAAGAAGTGTTATTGTTAACGGTTTCGCTGGTCTGATAGTTTAATTGCCAAAAAAGCTTATCGAATATAGCATTGTTGGCCTGATATTCGTGATTGATGCCGTAACGTGTGCGGTTCGATTCGTCATGGCTTTGAGCATCATCGTATGTAAAACTGCCTGCCGGTCCCATACTGAGCATATAGTTCGCGCTCAACCGATTCTCATCGTATTTGTAGTTGTAACGTTCGAATAGCAAGCCGATGCGATGTGCGTCATTGACTCGATAGTACGCTTTGGCGAGTACGTTATTTAAGTCCTTGTCTGCTGGGTTTTCTAGTCCACGATTGTCACCTTCAATATCGTCGCCATCGCCAAAAGTCTCGGTTTCATTGCCGTCGGCATACGTACCGATAAGCAACGTTTCCAAGTCGCCTTTGCGCATCGCCCAAGTGAGGGTGTTCTTAAATTGCTCGTCTTCAGAAGTGTAGCCAGTTTTAACAACAAAACGATGTTCATCACCATTAGTTTTCAGTACATCTTCAGGATCTTTAGTAGTTAAGACAACAGTTCCACCTAGAGAATTTGAACCATAAAGAGTAGAGGAGGGACCTTTATTGATTTCGATACTTTTTAGTGTATCAATCTCAACCATGTTTGGATAAATGGCTTGTGTACCGCCACCGCCAGGATTAAAAGGTGTAGACTGCGCTACGCCATCGACAACAATTTGGACACGGTCGCCATCCATGCCGCGAATGTTGAAACCGGACAAGCCAAAGCGTCCCGCGCTTGTTGCTTGAACACCCGGTGTATATTGAACGGCATCCTTCAAGCCTTTGGCAAGGCGTTTTTCCATATCTTGCGAGGTTACTGATTCAACCGACGCTGAAACATCAGTCTTGTTTTGTTCAGTACGTGTAGCTGATACCACAACTTCATCTAATAGTGCATACTCTTTAGCATGAGCGTTGGGTGCGAAAGCCAAAATGATTGAGGCGGACAGTATTGAGCGTTTATACATCTTATAATTACCTTAAATCCAAAGGGTGACTTGTCATTTGCCCCAGATTCTATTGGATCTAAACGATAATTACTATCATTCTCATGAGTTGATGTTGTGTTTTTACATATTAAGAAATATAGGATAGGATGAAATTTCCTTAGTATTCATAAATATATGATGGTTTTGTAGCCTTGATTGCACTGCTGCATTTCTCTTTCTTGTGATTAATGTCACATAGATGTCGAGGCTATAAGGAGCAAATATGCAAAGCCCCATTACATTAGAAGCATTACACATTCTCGATGCTATCGATAGAAGAGGCAGCTTCGCGTCTGCTGCCAACGAGCTAGACAGGGCACCTTCGTCGCTGAGTTATCAAATTCAGAAGCTAGAACAAGATCTCGATATCATGATCTTCGACCGTTCTGGTCATAAGGCTAATTTTACGGATGCTGGAAAGCTAATCCTTGAAAGAGGAAGAACCATTCTTTCCGCCACACAGAAGCTAGTTAATGATGCCAGTTTGCTGGCAAACGGTTGGGAGCTGGATATCACGCTTGCGTTTGACGGCATCATTCCAATTGAGAACTTTTTTAATTTGGTGGACGAACTAGGTAAACTGAGCTCAACACGCATCAAGCTCCAAGAAGAAATTTTGGCAGGCTGCTGGGAGTCATTAAACGATGGACGTTCTGACTTATTGATTTGCCCTAAGATGGATATTTTGCCGCATGACGTAAAAGCTGAAACGATTGGTTCTATGGAAATGGTTTGGGTCGCGGCAACGGATCATTACGTTCATAAACGTTCTGGCGAATTTAACGATGACGCGAGAGCGAAATATCGAGTTATCGCTATTGCAGATACAGCTAGAGAGCAGCCGCCGATCAGCGTGAACATTACACAGAAGCAACCACGTTTAACTGTGACAAATTTCGCAGCCAAAGTTGCCGCGTTAGAAAAAGGGCTTGGAATCGGCACCTTGCCAAGAGAGCGCGCAGAAAAACTGATTGAACAAGGTACAATCAAACGAATCGCAGGATCAGAGGCGCAACCGATAGAGGTGATACTCGCCTGGAAACGTAATAAGATTGGTGAAGCGAAATCGTGGTGTATTCAGTATCTTAAAAAGAACTTCAAGAACAGTTCAGTGATATAAAAATGGGGAGCGTTGGGCTCCCCATTTGTGTTCAGTTTATGCTTACTCGTTGAGAGGTAGTACCATATCAGCAACACCATCTTCAAACTGCACGTCTAACTTAAAGCCCATCTTTTGAGCCAGCGTTAACATGCCTCTGTTCGTCGGCATTGTCATACCTGACATTTGCTTAGTGCCTTTTTGACGACAGTAGTCGATGATCTTTTGCATCAAAATCTTACCAAGTCCGTAGCCTTTTAAATCTGAACGGATAAGAATTGCAAATTCCGCATCGGTATTTTCTGGATTAATGAGTGCGCGCGAGACACCTATGATTTCGGTACCTCGTTGCGACTGCATTACCGCGACAAAGGCCATTTCTCGGTCATAATCGATCTGCGTTAAATTGGCCAGCGCTTCATGGTTAAACTCCCCCACGTCGGTAAAGAAGCGTTTGTACAGATCTTCTTTGGTAACGTTACGAATAAACTCTGCATGTAACGGTTCATCTTCAGGAAGAATAGGGCGTAGCAACGCTTGGTCGCCGGTCTTTAACGTAAAAGTCTGCTCGTATTCGACTGGGTATGGGCGAATAGCGAGACGTTCTTGCGCATCACCTTCATAACGCTTGAGGATTAAATCTGCATCTAAGATGGTAAATTCATTGCCATTTGCCAATAGTGGATGAATATCCAGTTCATGGACTTGAGGACAGTCGACTATCATCTGCGAAATGCGTACCAATAGCTCAGACAGGCTATCAATGTTCATCGGGACGGGTAGTTTTTGCAGTCGAATCTTGCCTTTCTTGAAAGCCCGGACGATCAAATAGCGCGCAAGCGCCATATTGAGTGGTGGAAGTGCTGAGGCTGCATCTAGCGATTCATCCCACTCTGAGCCGCCTTGTCCTAATAGGATGACTGGACCGAATGTTTCATCCGTTTTGACCTTTATGCGCAGCTCTTCTCCACCGGCAAGTTTTGCCATCCCCTGAACCAGCAGACCGTGGATGTTTGCTGAAGGATAGAATAACTTCGCTCGGTCGAGAATAGACTCGGCAGCACTCGCCACCTCTGCGCTATTACGCAGATTCAGCATCACACCTTGAATATCAGACTTGTGTGCAATGTCTGGTGAACGCAGCTTTACTGCAACGGGATAGCCAATTTGCTCTGCAACATGTACCGCTTCACTGACGTCAGACGCAATCCAAGTGGGCAGAACGTTAAAGCTAAAGTTCTTCAAGAATGGACCAATTTGGTGCGTATCTAGCGATACTGTATCTTTGTCCAGTAGCTTTTCATCTATCCATTTTTTCGCTTCGTTCAATTCAGCGATATGCACTGGTTCTGCGGTTGTTGGTGTTTCCATCAACTGCTTTTGGTTACGTCGATACTCGACCAAGTGCATGAATGCGATAACTGCACTTTCTGGCGTGCGATAGGTTGGGATTCCTGCCTGAGTAAGAATATGTCGTGCGGGTTTGGCTGTTTGTTCACCTGACCAATTGGTGAGTATATTGAAGCGTTTATATCTAGGGTGTGACTTAATCGCATCGACAATCGCTTGCGCGGTCTGCTCTGAATGGGCGACGGCAGACGGGCTATGCATGATAAGGATCGCGTCAGCACAATCTGCATCCATAACTGCATTCAGGGCTTTGATGTAACGCGTATGGTCGGCGTCACCAACGATGTCTATCGGGTTGCTGTGACTCCAACTTTTCGGCAGTATTTCACTCAAAGAGTCAATCGTTTCTGGTGCAAGCGTCGCGAGCTTGCCACCGCGCTCTAGCAGAGTATCCACCGCCATGATCGCCGGGCCGCCGCCATTGGTAATGATCGCTAATCTTTCACCGCGCAGTGGTACTGAGTGGGTGAGTGTTTCTACCGCGGCAAACAGTTCGTGAGAGTTCTTTACCCTTAACATACCAGTTCGGCGAATCGCAGAGTCGTAAATGATGTCCAGTGTGTCACTGCCACCAGTGTGTGCTTTCGCGGCTTTGCGACCTGCTGCGGTACGGCCACCTTTCAACACGAGAATACGTCGGTTGCGAGATGCGGCGCGAGCAGCAGACATAAACCGTCTTGCATCAGTAATCGTATCGACGTAAAGCAGGGGGGAAGAGGTATGGCTATCAGTACTCAAGTAATCAAGTAAATCTGCAAAATCGATATCAAGTGCATTGCCGAGTGAAACAAACGCTGAAAAACCAATATCTTTATCATTGGCCCAGTCAAGAATGGTGGTACACATCGCCGCGGACTGTGAAATAAAAGCGATTTTGCCTTTCTGTGCGGTCACGGGAGAAAAGGAGGCATTAAAGTTTTCCCAAGGCAGCACAATGCCAAGACTATTTGGCCCAAGCACTCTCATATTGGCGGCTTTAGCGATTTTAAGGCAATGGTCTTGGATACTTTCGCCGCTATCCATGGCGAAATGCATATCTGCAGACAGAACAATCGCGGCTTTGACTTTCTTCGCCGCTAAGTCATGAAAAATCTGAACGTTGCGGCTAGCGTGAGTACAAATGATTGCAATATCAGGCACGATAGGGAGCTCAGCAACAGAGCGGTAAGCGAGTACACCACAAACTGCTTCATGATTGGGCGTAACGGGCATGATTACACCTTCAAATCCACCGTGCAGTAAGTTTTTCATAATGATATTACCGGCTCGCATTGGTTTTGATGATGCGCCGATAACCGCGACGGATTTAGGCTTTAGTAACTGGACTAATTGATTCATAGAAGAGCTCCGGAGAGGTTTACCTCACAATCGTAACTAAGCTCTGGCAACAATGCTGTAAAGATTTGACGTTGTTTTAATCAGATCACGAGTGAACACGCCGAGTTTGTGTTATGTGTCACAGAGTATCCGAACATTTATAAAATGGTGGGTTGATTCTGCTCGTGTCTAACGGCATGATTTACAGTAATTTCTAGTTAAGGCATTCGAAGATTTCATGAAAAAAATAGCAATTGTTGGCTTATCTGCCCTGTTGAGCGCTTGTGTTTCAAGTGATTACGTAACAGATGTTAGCTCTGAGAGTTATCGCGAAGATTACCAAGCACCTAAAGTTGTTGAGCCTGTTGTTACTCAAGAGGGTGTTTCGGAAGGTATTACTGAAACCAACGTTCAGCCAACAGTCGTTAAGATGTCACCAAAACCTGAAAAACAGGTTGTGAAGATGACGCCTAGCAAGAAACCGACGGTTGCAATCACGCCTCCGACAGAAAAACAGAAGTCAGCAAACGCGCGCTTTGGTTACACGATTCAAGTCGTTGCTGTTGGTTCACAAGCTAAAGTGGAGCAGTTTGCACGTAAACTGCCTCAAAACGAACAGCCAATTTGGGAAAACTATAAAGTCGTAAACGGGACTAAGTGGTACACAGTTCTTTACGGTGATTACGCAACACCTGCAGACGCGAAAGCAGCTATTGGTTCACTTCCACAAGATTTCCAATCTTTGAAACCATTTGTTAAGAGTATCGATACGATCAAAAACTCTGACTACCCATCGCTAAACAAACTCAATTAATTAAAAAGGGGCGTTTGCCCCTTTTTAGTGTCTGTTTATTGGCCGGTTAATTAGGATCCTGTACGAGTAAACACGCTAAACCCGTGTAACTTTCGCCGCTTTCTATTATCATAACCGCACCAATGCACCTGTTGTATCACGGAAAGATCTTTTAATGACTAATACGACAATCTTACTACTTTGTGGTGGCGGCTCAGCTGAGCACGAAGTGTCACTAATTTCTGCTAATTTTCTTCAACAACAACTCGAGCTGACCCCAGAGTTTAGTGTGGTTCGAGTGACTATGAAGAAAGATGGCTGGTATACCAATGAAGGTAAACTTGTCTACCTAGATACCAACAGTGGTACATTGAACACAGAACAAGAGTCGATCAAATTGGATTTTGTTGTACCTTGTATTCACGGTTACCCAGGTGAAACGGGTGACATCCAATCGATGCTGGAGCTATCAGGTATTCCTTATTTGGGCTGTGGACCAGAAGCAAGCACCAACAGCTTCAACAAAATCACTTCAAAACTTTGGTATGACGCATTAGGCATCCCAAATACGCCCTATATTTTTCTATCAGAAAACAATCAGCAGTCATTCGAAAGTAGCAAGCAAGCGCTTGATAAATGGGGCACCGTATTTGTTAAAGCTGCGCGACAAGGCTCATCGGTAGGTTGTTATAAGGTATCTGAAGAAGCGTTGCTTCAAAAAGCACTTGATGATGCATTCAGTTATTCAGACCAAGTGCTGGTTGAACAGGCGGTAAAACCTCGTGAACTTGAGGTGGCAGCATACCAACTGAATGGCGAGCTGTTCATTACTAAGCCTGGCGAGATAAAAGCCCCTGAAGACGCATTCTACACGTACGAAGAAAAATACAGCGAAGCCAGCCATTCAACAACAGATGTTGAAGCCACGAACCTGACGGAAGAACAGCAAGAGATTATTCGTGCCAGTTCGGAAAAAGTCTTTACGCAAATGCGTTTGCGTCATTTGTCTCGTATCGACTTCTTCCTGACGCCTGATGGAAAGATCTACCTGAACGAAGTCAATACCTTCCCGGGAATGACGCCAATTTCAATGTTCCCGAAAATGCTTGAGCACAATGGACATAAGTTCTCTGAGTTCTTGGCCGACTGTGTACGAAACTCGCTTTAATTCCAGGGTTTAAATCGTTTAAACACCATACGTTCAGCGCTGGCTAACGCCTTATTACCGACATAGTAATAGGGCATTGCCGCGCTTAACCAACGGCCTTGCTGCTGAATATCCTTCACTCTAGTTCCTTGTTTGGCCAACTCTCTTGCGGCACCTACGCGCAGTGATTGACCAGAAAACTTCAAATCTAAGCCAAGTTTATCGCTCGCATTGCGTAGAATTCGATAAATGGAAGAATCATCAAGTCGACGATCATCGACATTGCCATACTTGCTTATTGCAGTGAACAGTACGCGGCTATTAGGGTTTCGAAGTGCAAGCCATTTACGCAAACAGAGCTCGGCAGTTTTACACAATGGATAGGTTTGACTACCCAACATCACTTGAATACCTTCAGCATCGAACAATAAATTATCTTCAGTTAGATCTCGAAGCTCACCGCGCTTAAGAAGGCACTCAAACATAAGATGATAAATGGCTAAGTTACGTATATCTCTCGGGTGTTCAGAACCAGAAAGTAGTTTAGTTAACTGCTCAAGGTGCTGTTTTTCAAAAGCGTCTGTCGCCTTAGCGTCTCCCGCTTTATCCAACCTAAGTTTTGATATAGCGAGCTTTACAGAAGAGCTTGCGCTGGGGTCAACCAATTGGAGTATACGATGGATTAAACCAATAGTGACCGCGTAACGCTTTATGGTTGCGTACTTTCTTGATATAGACTCTTTTTCGATAAACAAGCGCATCGCTGTCGCAGCGGCAGGAAGAGGGCGCACAGACTTTTTCTGACAGAATTCAACAAATAAATTCCAATCTTTTGTCATTGCCAATAAAGAGTTTCGTGAATACTGTCCATCAGTAAGAACATCCATTTGTTCGACAGATATCTCTTTAGAAAATAGATTCAGATATTGACTCTTTTCGGCTTCGTTGGTTATCAAACGTATCTTTTTTTGCATTTTAGTGCACTATAACAACCTTATCGTGTACAAATATACTTGATAATGAGTTAGATACAATTATTATTAAGAGAAATAATACCAATAGAATAACGATTATGGCTGCTGCTTCTTATAGAGGTTTTACCCTCAAAACGGCTGGAAATTCAACGGATATCTGGCAGGTGCAAATAAAACAACACGTGTTGTCAGGGAGTCTGGCAGCCGTTAAGAAGAGTATCGATTGGTTTTGTGATACTGCGACGCTGATCGACCCAAAGGAGTTCAGTGCCTTAGAAGCATCGAGGCAACAAGCTTCAAAGGGATCCCAGGAAACCTTTAACGGCTTTACGATAAGGAACGATACTGGAGAAGCTAACGGTTGGTACTGTATGTTTAACGGCAAGTTAATTAAAGGTGGCAAGCTTGCCATCCAAAAGCATATCGAGGCATACTTAGTCGCAAAGCAGAAAGCTGAACAACAGCAACTAAAGAAGTAATTTAATATGAGTCTTGTATATTCGACCGATGTGGGTCGCATTAAACCAGAAGAAGAAAAGCAACAGCGTCCTAAAGGCGATGGCATTGTGCGTATACAGCGTCAGACCAAAGGCCGTAAAGGCAAAGGCGTTTGTATAGTCACTGGTTTAGATTTGGATGACGCACCGCTTAAACTCATGGCGGCAGAATTGAAGAAAGTTTGTGGCTGCGGTGGTTCAGTTAAAGACGGTAACATTGAAATACAAGGTGATGCACGTGAGAAAATCAAAGCGCACCTAGAAAAGAAAGGTTTCACAGTAAAACTTGCAGGTGGCTAAACCTAACAATTGGTTTGTTAATCTCTGATTATCAAACTGATTATTAGGTATTTTATGGTAAATCTTTATGTTGAATGAATTACCATATAAACGCAGCACTTACCAAACAATAGAATAGAGCACCGATGTGCTCTATTTATTAATGAACTACATTTAACATAACGTACATAATACGTACTAAGGGTGATAGGGAAATTTAGCAATGTCCGGTTTGGGTAACTTAGAAATGTCCTCTTATGCTCAATGGATTTCCATTAGCTTGAGGACCAAAACCGATGCTAATTTCAATAAGTGACCGAGACGTTCAACGATTTAAAGTTTTAGCAGACGTACATGAACATCGACTTAGTCAAAATGTTTGCATTAGAAAAGCTATCGAACTTCATAAGCCTCGTTACCGTTGTGATTGCCTGGGTGAACTCATAAAAGTTGACGGCTCTCACCACGATTGGTTAGAAGGATGTAGCCTGATGATACCTACTGGTCTTCATAGACGATGAGAGTGGTCGATTAATCAATCTCCGCTTTAGCGAGACCGAATCCATCTTTGACCAAGTGGTGGTAACGCGAGAACATTTGAGTCGTCATGGCAAATCGATCGGACTCTACAGTGATATCTAGGAGTAGGAGCTAACTCTCCTACTCTTTTTCAATCATATTCGTCTTATGGGCATATTGAATTCCACCTTGAATTAACTCCCAAACCAGACAAGCAATATTGAGCCGCAGTACCTGGTTTCCCTGCTTCATCTATAGCACACAAGGATTCAAAATCGGATACAGTATCGGAATGATACATTGTAAAACAATCAAACGACTCATTGGTGTGAGTGCGAGCAAATGAAGCTATACACTTATTATCACTTGAACAAAGATCGACGCAACTGTTGTTCTCTATCACATCCTGTCTGGATAAAACCACGCGATTTGCAGTATACCCACCTTCCAGAACCCAGTAAGCTAAGCCAGTGTCTGGACGATATTCAAGACTTAGAGGCCCATTACTCGGGGAGTAGTTACAGGAGGTATACCCATTATTTGAATCGTCAAATAGCACAGCGGTAGTAATCATAGTAAGTGTCCCAGTTGGTGTCGTATGTGTGATCGATGGACAACCGTCTGGATACTGACCTAAAGCAGCAAATGCCTCACAAAAATGTTGGTGATTAAAAAATGCATCTTGATTCTGAAAAACCGCACTTTGTTGAGAAATACAGTCTTGTGTATCATATACTCCGTCACCATTTTTATCTTCGTCCAAATCATTTGCATGATTCATATTAATGTCCCAACAATTAATCCCCGAACTTTTATCATCGTCAATTGGACAGCCTGCTAGTAGCACTAATAATGGCAGAGTGGTTAATAACCTTAGAATCATAACATTCCCTCATTCTATACTTTATATTTACTAGTATAATTTGTTTGCTTTTTTTCCCAAGTTTTCTTGTGCTTACATATTGAATTTGTGGGCATTATCATAATTGTTCTACTCAAAACTGATTTAAGTATCAAACTCTATGTCTGTTGGTTTTCTGAGGATTACGATAATTTTTCAATCTAAACTAAAGATAAATATGAAATAAGAATTTGTGCAGATTTTGACGATTCAATTGTTTAAGAACAATTCGACATACCTGTTACTTGTGTTAAGCATTGATGGTTATGAGTCTGATTTAATATATTGTACTGTTTACCCTTACATTTAAAGGGGGATAATTAAAGCCTGCTGCATTAATGAATAATTTATCGGATAAAATATCACATCAAATAGGTTCTGATGATCTTAGAAACATTATTTGTAAAATTAAAAACCACTTACTTGAAAATAACGATAAGGCTAAAAATTATGAAGCTATCTTTTTCTTAAGAAAACAACGTAACAAGCGTTTAAGACCGGTTCATAAAAGAACGCTTGGTACGTGGCTAAGGCTGTAAAGCAGCCTAATTTATAGAAAGCCTTTTCCTACAATAAGGTCTGAGCTTATAAGTTAGTTCTTGAGCGAAGCCTAAAGCTTTTTAGTCTTTCAATGATCTTGCACCTAACAAATCACTAATCAATAGTGATACCACTTTTGCTTGTTTTGGTTGCAGGTAGATACCCTGTTTTTGTAGTCCCCTCTAACTGGACAATAAAACGGTTCGACCCCTAGATTCCCGCGACCTCATCTGGTGAATTCCATTGGTTAACCATGCCTAATTGGTCAGGTGCATAAGAATCTTTAATAATACTTACTAGTCTCAGTCTTTCGATTGCCATGGTTAACTTTTGTGGATTCGTATGGACAATCAAGCACCAATAGTTATGCGGTTCAAATTTGTTCGTTGAATCTGGGCTACTAATAAGTGTCGCATTTCGAATCTAGCAAAATCCTTAGAATACTCATTAAGTGACATTGTCACTACATCATTTCTACCAATATAGCCGCCTTAAATTTCATAGATACATTTTTGATCGATTAGCTTCACGCCATGCAGTCACCAAGTATAAACTCAACCTGTATTGTTACACTGCAACACCACAGAATAATACTCCAGACGAAAGTAAGCGCTTGCAGACATGAACTACAGTTTTGTAATTTTATTACAACGGATGGCAATTCAAGAACCTCGTCAGCATAAAACTCTACCATAACTAGTTGTTTAGTAAGGGTTTCTTCCTTTCCGGTGATGGGTAATTTTGGGTTACATAAAACTTTCAGAAATGTATAAAACGCCTAGATTTGTTGATTGTTAAGTTTTAGGACTAGTGCATTCTGCTACTAATGACAGGATGAATTATGGTTATAATGCATAAAGAGATAAGAGCTGCGCCGTTCTAAGAACAAATTCAAAAGACAAAAAAGCGGACAGTTGTTTTCACAACTGCCCGCCTTAAACTGGGAGAAAAGAAACTGAGGTTAGCTACCCTACTCTGGTTTGCTAGCCGCTTTTGCTCGAATTTCTTCAGCGACCATTTTTATTGCTTGCGCAGTGCTGATCCCTTCCGACATCAATTGCTGGATTTTCTCAACAGCTTTCTGCTGCTCTTCATGGCTCAGTGTTGGTAAATCGTCAAACATTAAAAAGGCTCCTAATCAAATTAGGAGCCGACTATAGTACGAAACAGAGTTGAATGCTAGACGCAGCTCTAATAGCTGGTTAAGAAGTTTACGTATAAACCCGCTGAGTTTTCGTTGGTATAACTTGCACCGACATCTAACTGGAATAAGTTAAGTGGTGACAAACCGATACCAGCGGTCAACGTATCGTCTAGATCATCATATGCGAGGTTACGTTTCCAACCGGCACGTAGTTTCAACTGACGTAGAATATCAATTTCACCACCGATTCGAATCATTTGTGTATTGTCATCGAAATCTGTATAGCGCTCCGCTTCATTAAGGTCATAGTCGACGCTAAGTGTCGCGTAATCACCGACTAAGCCAAAACCAACTGTGTAAGATGGTCTCAATTCATAAGCGTACGTTTTCGTAGGATTTGATGGCAATGATTCAGTTTCAATGTCACGACCAACTAGGTTAGTTGCAGAGATACCTGCGCGCAATGGGCCGTAGAACCAAACGAAACCAGCGTCTAAGTTAAATACCGTTTCACCCGTGTCATTTTCACGAATGTCTTTGATGTCGTAACTTTCAAGACTTGCTTCATAAACATAAGTGTATACACGCTGGATTTTAGGTGATACGCCAAACGCGATATGTTGACCAAGGAAGGTTTGATACTTGGCTAACGCTAAGCCTACTTCAGCAACACCAACTGATACTGCTCTAACTCGGCTGTTGTTCGCGTCTGCTATTGTATCTCCGGTATCTGGGATCTCCGGGCTAACAAATGATTCTGTATACGCTTTACCAAACAAGTTTGCAGCGACAAAACGGTTTGGCAATGCAAATGCAGCGGCAGCGCCTAACTCAACTTTCAATTGGTCACCACGCATATTATCTAGCGTAGTTTGCAGTTGAGAGGCTTTCGATGGATCTGATGATGCCCCTTTGATCAAATCACTCGCATCGTCGATGCCATCAATTAGCTCACCATCGTCGGTGTAAGATCCACCAATACTTGGTAAGAGCATGCCAATGTCATCATTGCGACGGTAAATTGCAGTGAGAGCTGGGTTGTAAAAAGGAGCGGTGAGAAAGTTTGCTGATACAACCCCTACGCCACCCATAGCGTCACCACGGGCTTCAACTGCGTAGTTTGCAGCGGTTGCTGACGATGCGGTAATTGCCAGCGCGATTGGAAGTAATTTAATTGAGTTTTTCATGCCGATATCAAATTTGCGTTATTTTTTAGTTATATCGGCATATTCTCCAATAAATTTAGTTAATCCTCTAGAGAAACGTCGTACGTTTTGCTAATCATTTGGGATTGCTCAACAATTATTGGTCCTTGCCACCGAACATGGTTCACTGCAACGGCTAAAACATAGCGTCCAGGTGGGACTGTATTTGCAGCGATCGCGTTTGGATAGTCAGATTCGTAAGTGCTGTTCCAAACTCGATTGTATTTCCCATCGACGTAGTCATAAATAGAGGTATCAAGCTTAGGTAATGGACAGTGTGGATTTAGTAATGCGTTTCTCTCCACTTTCCATTTATCTTTGGATTGCCATCTTACAGAGACTTTTGCTTGAGGGTCCCCTAATACCAACCAAGAACTCCAAGAGGTTTGGTCTGCGGCGGTGACGTCTATTCTATATAGCCCCATCTTCAAACGACTATTGAGGTTGTAACGCTTAGTATACTCAGTGACGGTGTCACCAATTGCATTTGAGGTTAGCGTATTATCAGAAGAAATGGAACGTGATACCCATTTGGTCAAGGTGACATCAGACAGTTCTTTTTGCGACTCGACTTTAATCGTCGCGCGATAAGAATCTCGCCCCGGGCTTTGGATGTCGGTTCGACGAACAGTGACGCTATCGAGCCAGCTTGGCAACGGTTTAGTATCTAAACCCTTCCCGCAATCCACTTGTAAAGACTGAAGAAAAAGCTCATTGAGATGTGGAGCGAGAGTTTGATTCTTCTCTAACTGCCACACTTCGACGAGCGAAGAAAACATCGCCGGCAAATCATTATTGAGAAGGTGCTTATGCGCTTGCGTTAGAGGTGTATTACTCTGAAACCAAGGACTATCTTGAGCTGATATAGGTGCACTCATTGCGAGTGCACCTAGTAATACGTACTTCTTTACCATTACGCTTTCATTTTGTAGCCAACACCGCGTAGAGTTTCAATCTCTAAGCCAGGAAGCTTCTGACGCAACTGCAATACGTGGGTATCAACAGTACGTGTTGTTGGGAAATGGTTGTAACCCCAAACATGATCCAATAGTTCGTCACGAGTAAATACGCGACCAAGGTTGCTGGCTAGGAACAACAGTAGATCGAATTCGGTACGTGTTAGCGTGATTGATTCTTCTTTATAGAAAACTTCGCGTGTTGCTTTGTCGATCACAAGATGCTCTGTTTTCACTTTTGAATCGTCTTGTAGTTCGCTTTCTGGCGCACGTAGTTGTGCACGGACGCGAGCAAACAGCTCTGCCTCTGCAAATGGTTTAGTTAAGTAGTCATTCGCACCAGCATCTAAGCCCATTACTTTGTCTTTTACTGTCACAAGTGCAGTCAGCAAAATAACAGGAACGTCTTTTAGCTTTTTCCATTCTGGAAGGTGTTGAACTGAATCACCATCTGGTAATTGACGGTCTAGAATAACGAGATCTGCTTTGTCCCAATACTGGGCAACATCCGCGATAGTTTCTGAATGAAAGCACTCGTATCCCGCTTGTTCAAGGCTGACCAATAGGCCATCAGCTAAGTTTTTATCATCTTCAACGAGAAGCAGTGTCTGTTTCACAAGGTATCTCCAAAATAAACGTTGTTGGTGGTCCTATGAGCGACATTTTACCGCCCATGCGAGTCACCATCGATTCAACGATTGTTAAACCTAATCCTAATCCACTCTTACTTACGAAAGGCTTACGTAATTGTCGCCAGTCTTTCTTTGTTAAGTGGCCTTGGTCAATAACTTTTACAGTGATCATCTGATTAGAAGTGATAACTTCTAACGTCACGGGTGCCACACCGTATTTCACTGCGTTGCGTATCAAGTTGTCGATACAGGTACCAAGCCAGTATACATTCAGCTTGGCAGCGATATCGTTATTAATAATGAAGTCGATGTCGTTAGAAAACTCTTCCTCGACTTTATACTCCAACCACTCTTGCACCGATGGTACCCACTCTGTGGCAAGGGGTTTGCTATCTGACTGCAAATAATCTTTACTTGCTTCTGCCAGTTGTCGCAATCTACGTGAATCTTCACATAGACGACGGAACTCATCATATACTGATTCGGGTAGTTTCTCGAATTCTCTTCTGAATCCTTCCACGGTCAACGACAAACTGGCGATTGGCGTACGCAGTTCGTGCGTGAGAATTTGTAAGATGAGCATTCGACTTCTCATCTCTTGTCGTTTGGTATTCCAGCGATAAGCAGACCATCCGATCACCAACAATATATTGGCAATCACCAGCGCGACCATGGTCACGCGCAGAATATCTGAACTGTCTTTTACGTCCCAACAAAGATTTCCCCGTTGGACAAAGCAACTATTGGATTCGTTCCTCAACGTGAACTGAAGTCCAGCTTCATCGACATTTTTAGACCAAACTTTAGCTGGATATATGAGGTAGCTATCATTTTGCCGTAGCCACAGTTCATTACGTTCCAAAAACATGCTGGATCCAGCGATCAACGCGAGAACTGTCTCTTCATTCATGCGTTGAAGTCGCCCTAATAGGCTATTTTCAGTCGCCATTGGCCGCTCTTTGATGTGCATGTATTGTGTGAGCTGCTCGCTTCTGTCGGGATGAACCGCAGCATAACGACTAGCGTATGTACCACCACCCGGGTGGATAAGTGCACTTCTCGCAAACCATTTTTCGCTTAGTTTGTTTCCGTTACACATTGCTCGGGTAAACACGAGCGGTTCGGTAACCAACGGACTAAGCGGTAATTTTCCAGTACAGCTCTGAGCTAGCGAATATAACCTCTGAATATCGCGCAATGGGTAGACAGAAGTTTGCGGTAGCATTGACTCTGGCGTTAACAAACGCGTTGGATAGTCAGACTGCAAGTTTCGGATATCGTATGACACGATCGAGTCTGATTCATCAAATGAATCCATAAACGTGTCGATGCGTTCTGGTAGAGAGTCAGCATGCGCGCTAGCCACTCCCATAGAGAAACATACGAAAACTAATTTAAGTGCAGCCTTAATCAATGCAAATATTCGCTAAATCAGTGAGTTAGGTAAAAGTCGAAACATTATGCCAAAAATATAAATTTATAATGTGATATCTGTGTCAATAATGTTTTAACAAAAAAGAAGCCAGCTAAATGCTGGCTTCAAGTTAGATTAATGAGTTTACAGAGCTTTCGATATTGCGTCTACACTATCCTTCGCATCCCCAAATAGCATTTGGGTATTCTCTTTGAAGAACAATGGGTTTTGTACGCCGGCGTAGCCTGTATTCATTGAGCGCTTGAAGACAATAACGTTTTTCGCGTTCCAAACTTCTAATACAGGCATGCCTGCGATTGGGCTGTTCGGGTCTTCTTGCGCCGCTGGGTTAACAGTGTCATTAGCACCGATAACCAATACAGTGTCGGTTTCGCTGAAGTCGTCATTGATCTCGTCCATTTCCAGTACGATATCGTACGGTACCTTCGCTTCAGCTAGCAGTACGTTCATGTGACCTGGTAAGCGACCCGCTACTGGGTGGATACCAAAGCGCACATTGATGCCTTGAGCACGTAGCTTTTCAGTGATCTCGTGAACTGGGTACTGAGCTTGCGCTACTGCCATGCCGTATCCCGGAGTGATGATGACTGATTTAGAGTTCTTCAGCATTTCTGCGACTTCTTCCGCAGACGCTTCACGGTGTTCACCGTGGTCAACGTCGCCCGAAATCACAACTTCTTGGCCAAAACCGCCAGCAATAACACTCACAAATGAACGGTTCATTGCTTTACACATAATGTAAGAAAGAATCGCACCTGATGAGCCTACTAGAGCACCAGTGACAATCAGTAGGTCGTTTGCCAACATGAAACCTGCTGCTGCTGCTGCCCAACCTGAGTACGAGTTAAGCATTGAAACTACAACTGGCATATCTGCACCGCCGATGGATGCAACCAGATGGTAACCAAATGCAAACGCAATCAAGGTCATTACGATCAGAGCAAACATGCTGCCATCTGCTTTTACGAAGTAGATCATTAGCAGTGTTGAAACGACAATCGCAGCCAAGTTCATTTTGTGTTTGTGCGGAAGGTTAAGCGGCGACGAAGAAATAATGCCGCGCAGCTTACCAAACGCTACTACCGAACCTGTAAAGGTCACCGCACCGATGAATACACCCAAGAACACTTCAACCATGTGGATAACGTGCTCTGCGTGTGTAGCCACTTCTGGCGCATCTAAGTAGCTGTTGTAACCAACTAATACCGCTGCCATACCTACAAAGCTGTGTAGAATTGCAACAAGCTCAGGCATCTCGGTCATTTCCACTTTTTTCGCAAAATGGATACCGATACCACCACCGATCACCATAGCAATGATGATCCAAACTAAGCCTTGAGAATCTGGGCCAAAGATCGTCGCGATCAACGCGATCGCCATACCCGCGATACCATAATAGTTACCTGACCTTGCAGATTCCTGTTTTGATAATCCCGCCAGACTTAAAATAAAGAATAATGCAGCAACAATATAAGCTGCTTGTACTAATCCTGCAGACATCTTGTTACTCCTTAATCTTTACGGAACATTTCAAGCATGCGCTTGGTTACGGTGAAACCACCAAATATGTTGATACTTGCGATAAGTACGGCAATAAAAGACAAGAAGGACACGACGCCATTTCCTTGACCAATTTGCAGTAACGCACCAACAACGATAATGCCCGAAATCGCATTCGTAACAGACATCAGTGGTGTATGGAGAGCGTGAGTAACGTTCCAAACCACGTAGTAGCCAACAACACAAGCGAGCACAAAAACAGTGAAGTGCGACAAGAACGCTGCCGGAGCAACAGACGCAACCCATGCAAATGCACCAACAGCGACAACCAATGCTGCGATCTTCTTAGCTGGCGATGTCGGTTCTTCTACTTTTGGCTCTGGTTTAACTTGCGCTTGAGCTGGTTTTTGCTCTGGTTGAGCAGATACCTGAATCGGTGGAGCCGGCCATGTTACCTCGCCTTCTTTAACCACAGTTACGCCACGTAGAACCACATCTTCAAAGTCGATGTTGATGTTGCCATCTTTTTCTTTGCTAAGTAGTTTCAGCAAGTTAACGATGTTAGTTGCGTATAGCTGAGATGATTGTGTTGGTAGACGACCAACCATATCGGTGTAGCCAATGATCTTAACGCCGTTGGCGGTCGTGATCACTTTATCCGCTACTGTATATTCGCAGTTACCGCCGTTAGCCGCAGCCAAATCAACGATAACGCTACCCGCTTTCATTGAATCGACCATTTCTTTTGTGATCAATTTAGGCGCAGGACGACCAGGGATCAGTGCGGTGGTAATGATGATATCAACATCTTTTGCTTGCTCAGCATAAAGCTCAGCTGCTTTTTTGTTGAATTCATCTGACATTTCTTTTGCGTAGCCATCGCCAGCGCCTGAGTCTTCTTTGAAGTCAACTTCAAGAAACTCAGCACCCATCGACTGAACTTGCTCTTTTACTTCAGGGCGAACGTCGAACGCACGAACGATTGCACCAAGGCTACCAGCAGCACCGATAGCAGCCAAACCAGCCACACCAGCACCCGCTATAAGTACTTTTGCTGGTGGCACTTTACCTGCCGCCGTGATTTGACCAGTAAAGAAGCGACCGAATTCGTGTGCAGCTTCAACAACTGCGCGGTAACCCGCGATGTTCGCCATTGACGATAGAGCATCAAGTGATTGCGCGCGAGAAATACGCGGTACAGAGTCCATCGCAAGCACGTTAATGTTTTTGCTAGACAGTTTTTCCATTAATTCAGGATTCTGAGCTGGCCAGATAAAGCTGATTAATGTCGCGCCTTCCTTGAGTAGTGCAATTTCGTCTACGGGTTCAGTTAAAGGGGCATTCACTTTTAAAATCAGGTCCGAACCCCAGACTTCATCTTTAGACACGACTTTTGCACCAGCAGCTTCAAAAGCCGCATCATCAAAACTCGCTAATTCCCCCGCTCCGGTTTCGATATTTACCTCGAAACCCAATTTCAATAACTGCTCGACCGACTTTGGCGATGCAGCCACTCGCGTCTCACCTGCGAGTATTTCTTTTGGCACACCAATTTGCATTAGCTATTCCTTGACTATTGGCAACAATGATTATTTTGATTTTTTATCCAAACAATTTTATACACTTAAACCAACCTATATAAAAATAGGTAAATCATCATTACATATAACTGTTGGTAATGAACCATTCTGCTTATAGAACTGTTTTAAACAAGACCTAACGAACTACGCGGAGGTCAAACCAGTAAAGCAAACGGTTATCAAAACAATAGATTATCTCATCGCGCATGAAAAAAGAGCCACCAGCATAACGACTAATGACTCTTAAAATTATGATGTTTGTCAACTTTGTCAGGTATCTTATTGAAAAATACTATCGCCCATTTGATCGATGAACATTTGTGCTTTTTTCAGCATAAATTCGTTTGCGTCACTTTGTGTTGGCAACAGATCAGAGCGTATAAATTTGTGGGTTTTTACTTCCCCATCAATTTCTTTGGTAATTCGCCCTGCGATTCGAAATTGCCCACCTTCCCCAATGGCTTCTTGGTAAATTAAGAAACCTTTGTATTCGATCGGCTCTGCCTCTAGTTGGGCTGGTTGAGTGTTTTTGTTACCAAACAAGCGAGAAAACAGTCCCACAATATCTCCTTATCGTTTCGTCGTGCGCGGTATAATCGGCGTTTCGTACCATTCCAACTCTTTATCTTCATCAAATTCAGGTTTGGTAAAAACAGCCGGAACGTCGGCGCGATTACTGCGCGAATCATTAATGATCATTTCTTTTGCGACATCTAACGCCGTTAAAGCCGAATTCTTTAAGGCGACTAAACGGCTTTCAGGAAGCGAAGAAAGAAAATCAACATCATGCCGAATGTAAACTGGCTTCAATTGATTTAATGCAATACATGCCATGTCTGCTAGCTGCTCATCGCCAAATCTATCACTAAACTCTGGTTGTGCAAGTGCTTGACCGACCAAAGTTTCCATGTAGTTATGTACATCTTCGCTAATTTGCATACGCATATAGTTCCTATCAAGAGTATTCTAAAAACAAACGAACGTAAGTATCGGCATTGAGCATATTTTGTTCATAAATTATTCATACACTCAAATTTATATTGTTAGTTTAGTAAAAAGCTTGGAAATTCAATAAATCAAAGTATTCTAGACAACTTAACATTAACGATTTACTAGTACTCTCAGGCTAATTCTAATGTCTTTCTCTGTCGTCACATCAAATTGGTTTCGTTTGACGTTACCGTTATTGTTGTTGGCGCTCGTCTATCTTGGACTTGATTCCATCATCGATTTTACTAAGTCTAACTTTGGTATTCTGTCGAATTTGCCGTTTGTCCTGTTTTTCTGTTGCTTAGCGCTTTCTTATGCATTTAAACAAAACCACATCGCTATGGTCTCGTGCGCAATGCTCACAGCCTACTGGTTTATTCAAGAAAGACTACAATCACCTCTTTCAACTGGAACGACGATCTTAGAACTGTCGTTATTGGCCGCATTGCTGCCTGTTACCTTAGTATTAGTCTTTGTTTTCAAGCGCAATTCGACTTTTATTAAGTCCCTAGTGCTTTATTTGATGACACTAGGCTGTATCGTAATGTGGTGTTACTTAATCTTGACCCACTTTTATGAGGGTGGCTTTGAGTACATCAACGACACATTCTTATTCGTCGTACCACCAGTCTCGAAATTGCCACTGATTCTCGTGTTGTATTCATCAATTATGGTGTTGGTTTTTGCTATGTTTGTTATGAGCTTAAACCGTATATCAGACGTTGTCATCTACTCCGCGTGTTTATTGTCTTCAGTGACATTCATTTTTTTCAACATTCCTCATATCTCCAGCATGATGTTTTCACTATCTGGTGTATTGATGCTTACCTATTTGCTCTCTGCAAGTCATGAACTGGCGTTTAAAGACCAATTGACCAATATACCTGGACGGTTAGCGTTGGAGTCGGATCTCCGTCACTTAGGTAAACGTTACACTATCGCGATGATCGATATTGACCACTTTAAGTCGTTTAATGATACCTATGGGCATGACACAGGTGATGACGTGTTACGTTTGGTCGCGAGTCAAATGGAACGTGTTGGCGGTGGTGCGCGTATTTATCGATACGGCGGTGAGGAATTTACGGTTCTGTTCAAAGGAAAAACGGCGGAGCAAGCCAAAGTACATCTTGAAAACCTTCGAGCGTCCGTTGAAGCCTATGATCTAGTATTGCGTGATGTAGACAATCGCCCTAAAGATGAGAAAGCGGGGGCGAAAAAGCGCAGTGGTCAACGCAAAGGTGAAGTGACCAACATTACGATCAGTATTGGCGTTTGTGATAGCACTAAAGCTAAAGATGTTTACCAAGCGATGAAGAGTGCCGATGTGGCGCTATATTTGGCCAAGCAAAAAGGACGCAACCAAGTTTGTTTTACTTAATCGATTTGGTTAAAGAAGAAAACAATACTGCCACCTTTAAATGCGCTTCCGTAGTTGATACTCAACCCTAAGCCGACGTTGTCTATCCAAGACGATTCAAACGGCGGTGTCAGTAACCAACCGATTGACCCTTCGTAATAGTGAGGCGTATCCAACGGTTCGTCCGTGTCGCCGCCCAAGTCGATTCTTCTCAAGCTGGCGTAAACCGACTGTACACTTGGTCCCCAACGAGTCACGTTGTAGTACATTTCAATGCCATTGGCGGTGTACCAGCCTTCTGGGTTGCCAATATCACCGAAGTTCGCTTCCCCCCAACCTGTGCCATAAAAGTAGTGGAACGCAGATGAAAAGTTCCAACTGCCCCATTTTGTTGGCTTCGTGTATTTTGCTTCAATATGAGGCTCATAGCTCAGCGCCCATGCATCGGTATTGAATAGCACGTCATCCAATACAGGCCGTGCGACTTGGCGGGAAAATTCGCTTTTGTAATCGTGTTCGTTTCGGAAGTATTGCAAATGCAGACCAATGCCCGGGGTTAATGTCCATTCATCGGTAAGTTGATAGCGGTATCGGTAAGCGGCGAATGCGCCAAATACGTATTGGTCGTTATAATCCGCTGGGTCTTGTGCTCTTAAACTAAAGTCTTGTTCCGAGCGGATAACGGAGAAGCGAGTAAAGATCGAGTGCTTATGTGGGTCGTTTTCGTCACTCAGTTCAAATGAATACGGCAAAGTGGATACAGCGACTTGCTGGCGCAAAGACACCGATTCGTCAGAACCGATGGCTTCGTTTTCCAGACTGAACCATTCATTTGGATCAAAATCATGAATGCCGACAGTAAACACGTCACTATCGGTTAAGACAATAGAGGTAGCGAATGTTTGTTCTACATAGGTTCTAACTGAGTCATACCCTTTTGCCAAAGCAACAACAGGCAAACCGCAATATAAAACAACAATATAGCGTGAAGGAAAAAGCTTCTTCATATAAGTTTTTTGTAATTGTCAGCGTAAAAATAAGACCGATTGGCGTTAGTCTGCCAACTCGTAGCAGTCCCTGCCTGCTAATTTAGCACGATACAGTGCTTTATCTACACGAGAATAGATATCATCGGTAGTTTCATGACCAGTTGGCTCAATAAAGAGAAGCCCTTGTGACACGGTAACTAAATAAGAAGTTTCACTGAAGTTATGCGGTATTGCAAGTCCTTCAAGCGCTCCTTTTACTCGTTGCGCATCTTCTATTAGTTTTTCTCGGTTTGGGTGGCTAAGCAAAATAATAAACTCTTCACCGCCATACCGTCCCACTACTTCACTGCTACGTACAAACAGTTCGGATAGCGTTTTGGAAATTGAAACCAAACACTTATCACCTTCGATATGCCCGTAGTTATCGTTGTACGCTTTGAAGTGGTCGACATCGAGTAGGATTACACTAAGCGGTAGGCCATATCGCCCATTGGTGGCGATCATCTCATGGAGTTTTTGGTCGATGTAACGACGGTTTGCTACTTTAGTTAATCCGTCCTCTTGCGCCAAGCGAGCCAGCTCTTCATTTGCTTTAGCGAGTGCCCGTGTTTTTTGCTTTAGCTCACGCCGCATAAACGCGATGCGTTGCATCGCGATAAGTTTTGATCTCAGAACGATTTTATCCACTGGCTTGACTAGGTAGTCATCCCCACCCGCCTCGATCGCACTGGCGATCATCATCGGTTCATGATGACTACTTAGGAAGATAATCGGAACCCATTCTGGGTACATAGCACGAATTCTAGCCGACAACTCAAAGCCATCCATATTTGGCATTGAAACGTCCAAAAGAATGACTTCAGGCTCGAATTTAGAGTAAATTGCCAGTGCTTCATGGCCTGAACAGGCAGTCTCAACAATATGACCTAGTTGTTTTAGGCGAATAGCCAACTGCATACGTTCTAGCTGGACATCGTCCACTAGCAGTATTTTCATCGATGATCCAGACGCTTGCATCATACTGTTTATTTATTCTCTGTTAAATTGAATGCATATGTCGGATAATACTCTACCACCGTAGAATCAGCCAATCATGGTTGACATTTATCGCCATTTTTTTACGATAGCGCCGACACATACAAACTTTTAAGAGAAATAGATAATGTCTGACGTTAATCAACCAGAACAACCAACAGTCGACCTCGCTACGGTTTCTGCTGAACTTCGCCAAGTAATTGAATTTGATGAAGTGCCGGAAGCGATGCACTACATGGTAACGTCAATCCACGAAGTTTCAGAAGAAGCGGTTCGTGAAGCATGGGAAGAGCTACCTAATAGTGCTCAAAACGTTCTAGATAACTTCGAGCAGTTCCATGCACTTATTTCAGTAAGTCAGGCATTTGCAGGCATCAACGTGATGGAAGAGTTCCCAACTCTAAAATTACCAGAAGGCATGACAGATGAAGAGAAAGAAGAGTACCGTGCGCAGCTATTAGACCAAGTTCTTCACAACTGTGTGAAAGACATGGTTAAGCAAATCAAGAAAGCGCGCCGTGATCCTATCTTAAAACGTGACTTCACTGACGTGTTCGCGAAGTAACTAATAAGATAAACGCCGCAGAGATGCGGCGTTTTTTATTAAGACAAGACTATATCTTTTTGCGTCACACTGACGCCTTTAATTTGCGTGAACACATCCATTCCGACTTTAAGATCTAAGTCGTCACACGCCCAGCCAGTTATGGTCGCGACAAGCAAACAGCCTTCAGCGAGCTTAATGGTTACTGAGACGCTCTTTTTATCCTCACCGTGGCTATGTGCCTCTATATTGGATATCACGCCTTTTAGCACGTTACGTATGGATGTTCTGCTTGGTGGATCAAGCACTAAAGATACGTCATTGGCTCGAACTTGCAAACGCACACTGCTGCCCGGCTCCCCTTCAATCTTCTGTACCCACAAGTTTACCTCTGGCGCCAATTGAACTTGAGAAAGCGCGTATTCGTGATTGTGCTTTACAACATGGGCTTCAAACAGCGAGCTTCGCTCAGAGAAAGATTGCCAAGGCTTCATTTCATTCGACGCCCACACTTCTTCCAGTGTTCCGCAGGCCGCTACCTTACCGTTATCAATCACGACTAAGTTCTGCGCCAAACGTAACACTTCATTGAGGCTATGAGATACGTAAATAATTGGCACTTCAATGCTATGTGCGAGTTGCTCAAGAAACGGCAACACTTCTCTTTTTCGTGGTAGATCTAATGACGCGAGTGGCTCGTCCATCAATAAAATATCGGGTTTAGATAGCAAAGCTCGGCCAATCGCCACACGTTGCTTTTCTCCACCAGACAGTTGATGTGGGTAGCGATTTAGCAATGGTTCAAGTGCCAACAGTTCAATGATCCGTTGATAATAAGCTTGGTCCAGTTTAGCGGCACCATACAACAGATTCCCTTTAACCTTAAAATGGGGAAACAAGCGGGCGTCTTGGAACACATAACCGACGTTTCGCTTATGGACCGGAACATCAATGCCAGCCTGAGAGTCGAATAAATGGCGGCCATTGATATCGATAACACCACTGGATGGCGTTTTTAGACCCGCGATAACATTGATCAGTGATGTTTTTCCTGCACCAGAGCGCCCAAAGATCGCTGAAATACCTTTAGCTGGTAGCTTTAGATCGATATCAAAGAATTGCGTGCCTAGCTGCTGCTGGTAACGTATTTGTATTCCTGCCATATCAGCCTCTTAAACGCTTGAGCGTATAGCGTGACATCGACTCAGAGAGCATCATCGACGCTAATGCAATCACAATCGATATGATGCACAAACGCATCGCTTCGGTTTCCGAGCCTGGAGTTTCGATAAAACTGTACATTGCTAAAGGAATGGTTTGCGTTTCTCCTGGAATATTGGAAACAAAACTGATGGTTGCACCAAACTCTCCAAGGCTGCGAGCAAACGACAACATAGTGCCGGTGATGATACCCGGTACAACAAGAGGCAATGTGATGGTAAAAAACACTTTAACTGGCGAGGCACCAAGTGTTGCTGCCGCTTGTTCGAGTTTGTGGTCAACACTTTCAAGGCTCAGGCGAATGGAACGAACCATTAATGGCAATGCGACGACGATACAAGCCAGTACCGCGCCTTTCCAATTGAACGAGAATACAATCCCTAAGCTGTCGTATAACCATTTACCTAAAACGCCTTGTCGTCCCATTGAGATCAATAACAAATAACCAATCACAACGGGCGGCAGTACCAATGGCAAATGAATCACGCTATCGAGCAGGTTTTTACCGATGAATTCTTTTTTCGCTAACACCCAAGCGATACCGACGCCCAAAGGAATGAGCCAAACTATGGCGTATGTTGCGACGCGCAAACTCAGTAAAAGAGCTTGTGTTTCATAGTCTGTTAGAAAATCGAACATATTAGTTAAAACCAAACTTAGCTAAAGTTTCTTTACCGGCTTGGCTAACAACAAACTGGTTGAAAGCTTTTGTTAATTCTCTGTCATTTAGAGTCGCCATTGGATAAGAGATCTTCTGATAGGACGATTCCGGTAATGTCGTAAGGATAGCAACGTTGTCGCTAAGCAGCGCATCAGTTCGATACACGATACCTAAGGTTGCTTCTTGTCGTTCTACAAGCGCCAAAGCAATACGTACGTTGTTTGTTGGTGCCAATTTTTTACTCAATGTATCCCACAGTTTCATGTTCTGCAGCGATTCTTTTGCGTACATTCCTGCAGGAACCGCGTCAGGTTGACCAATGGCTAGTCGGCTGTCACCTAGTAGCTTTAACCATGAGTCTGCATTGGTTTGGTTTAAACGCTCTGTATTCTGTTTTGCTGTGATCACAACTAAACTATTTGATGCTATATTAGTGACATTGTCACTCTTGGTAATACCTTGTTCAACAAGGTATTGTACCCATTTACGATTGGCTGAAATGAATATATCGGCAGGTGCGCCATGTGCAAGTTGTCTAGCCAACGAAGAACTTCCAGCAAACACCGTCGTCACATCCACATCCTGCTGTTTTTCAAACTGTTCAACAAGCTCTGCTATTACGTTGGTCATTGATGACGCTGCGTAAATAGTGAGTTTCTCTTTTGCGTTTGACGCGAAACTGATACCGAGCAATACAGGGATGAGTATCGATTTGTGTATTTTCATTAAGTGGTTAGTCCATTTCAGGCCATAGCAGTTTTAAGTTGAGGTGTTCTTCGACCGCATCTGCAATTCGATTAATCGCATCTTCCTGATTTTGCGCATGATTAGCACTAGTGACAGTGTCACCTACCACCCAGTTAGCGACCGTGTTCAGAACACCTGATGCATCAAAGATACCATGTAAATAGGTCCCTATCACTTGATTGCAATCACTGATCGCGCCATCAGTTTGACCATTGCACAATGTTATTAACGGCTGTTCATTTACTTGTGTTACGCCAGCGTGAATCTCATAGCCTTTGACCTCGGTTTCTTGGCCTGCCAACATCATGGTGCCGGTAACATTAGTCAACGTTTTGTCTGGTGCAAGTTCTGTCACTAAATCTAAGTAGCCGAGCCCGTCAGAGCGGCCTGCTTCACCTTCAATACCCAATGGATCGGAAATGGATTTACCCAACATTTGGTATCCACCACAAATCCCCATGACTTTTCCACCTAAACGGATATGGCGAGCGACATCTTTATCCCAGCCTTGTTCTCTCAAATGAGCGAGATCGTTACGTACCGATTTTGAACCGGGTAATACGATCAGGTCCGCACGGTCTAGACGCTCTCCTGGTCCAACATAACGCAGGTTTATATCTGGATTGCTTCGCAAGATATCAAAATCGGTGTGGTTGCTGATTCGCGGAAAAACTGGAACAACGACGTTTAGCTTCGCTTCACCTAGAGTAACTTGTGAGCTATTGATGGCGTCTTCCGCCTCTAGATCAAACCCGTGTAGGTACGGCAGCACGCCAATCACCGGTTTGTTTGTCTTTTGTTCCAACCAATCTAAGCCTGGTTGGAGAAGGCTCAAATCACCCCGAAAACGGTTGATCACAAAACCAATTACACGTTTCTGTTCACTTTCAGATAGTAGTGCCAGTGTGCCGTACAAATGGGCAAACACGCCACCTTTGTCAATATCAGCAATTATGATCACCGGAATATCCGCCTCTTCGGCAAATCCCATGTTGGCGATATCGTTTTCACGTAGGTTGACTTCTGCGGGGCTCCCAGCACCTTCTATCACAATGGTATCAAACTGGTTCTGCAGCTTGTGGAATGAGTCCATAACAAAAGGTAAAGCAAACTCTTTGTAGCTTTGGTAGCCAATCGCATTCATATCTGCCACCGCTTTACCTTGGACAATCACTTGGGCGCCCATATCGGTGTTTGGCTTCAACAAAACAGGGTTCATATCGACACTGGCTTCAATGTTTGCTGCCATCGCTTGTACATATTGTGCGCGCCCAATTTCACCACCATCCGCAGTCACCGCACTGTTCAAAGCCATATTCTGAGGTTTGAACGGCGCCACGTTGACACCTTTACGTGCTAACACGCGGCATAAAGCTGCCACTAATACACTTTTTCCGGCATCTGAGGTCGTTCCCTGCACCATCAGTGCTTTTGTCGTTGGCTGCATAATTAACTTTATGATCTAAGAAGAGAATAACGACCGATGATAGCGTGTTACGTGCAATACACAACAATGAATCGAAGATGAATAGTTCACTCACTGTGGGTTCAAGGCGCAAGCTGTTTAATAGCACTGACACTAACTAACAACACGTAAGTAAAGGCAAAGGTGAATTTATGAAAATGCTTCCAATTATTGCTGCAACATTAATTTCGGTATCGGCATTGGCAAATGCGTCAGACAAACAGTCAGATGTGGTTAAGTATCAAGGACCTGTCAGCTTAGATACCATTGATTCGTTACTCCAAGACACGAGCTACTTCGCAGAAAAAGACGTTGTTGTGGAAGGTCGTCTAATCCGTCAAATTAGTGCCGATACGTTCATACTGAGCGACGGTAAATCTGAGATCCAAGTCGAGTTAGACGATGACATCAAACTTGAAGCACCATTAGACGAAAAGCAGAAATTACGCCTATTTGGTGAGTATGAAGGCGGCAATACGCCAGAAATTGAGGTTGAGCACATCCAAATCCTGTAAAACTGTTTCATTATCTGATATTACGTTAGTATTCTGGCTTGCATATTGCATTGTAACCAACAGTCAAAAAATTGATGCAAGTCGGAGACTGCTTTGAAAAAGTTAATCATAGCCAGCGCTATTGCATGCGCTGGCTTCACTGGAATCGCAAACGCTAATAACTTCAACTACAACTTCATGGAAGTCCGCACCTCTGTAAACCCTGAAATGGTCGGTGTTGAAGGCAGCATGTTTCTTACTCAGAACTCTCACCTAGTCGCACGTATAGACACTCAGTTTGAAGACGACTCAGACATCGCTGCAGGCATCGGCTTTAATGGACCTGTAAACCAGTTTGCTGATGTTTATGGGCAGTTACTGCTTCACTACGTTGATTTTCCGGATGATTCACAACGTGATAACGATACTCAGATAGAGATGAATATCGGTGTCCGTTTATGGTTAACAGACCAAATCGAAGCAACCGGGCGTCTTGGCCGTAATGACGATGCATCGGTGGTTCACGCTGGTGTACGTTTCCATTCTACCGAACAGTTATCACTGTCCGCAGAAATGCGAAACAACGGTTTGTACGGTCCGCAAGCAACCATGTCCGTTCGATTCCAGTACTAAAAAAAGCGCCGTTTGGCGCTTTTTTATTATCTTAACGACGTACAACTATCTTCCTTGGTACTAGCTCGATGCCAGGCTGGTAACGTTTTGACGCTGCATTTAACGCTAACGCCATTGCACTGTCTGCAATCAATTCGAACTGCTGCGGTAAAGAGTTAATTTTCACGGGTAGAAAATCGAGTAAGCGATTGTCACCAAAAGTAGCAATTTTAAGCTTTTTGACCAGCTGAGGCTGTTCTAACAACACATCGAGCACCCCTTCTAACAAGGTGTACGAGGTCGTAACGATGGCATCTGGTACGGTTTGCTCTTCAATCCAACGCTCGAGTACCGCTTTGCCATCTTCGCGGTTAAAGTGCTTCCCATAGCCAATTACTGTTTCGACATTCGCTTTATTCGCTGCTGAATTGAAGCCTAGTTCGCGTTCACGCGATATATTTAGGTTAGGTAGCGCACCGATCAGACCAATTTTAGTGACGCTGTCACCCAATAATGATTGCGTTAAATCGTACGCTGCACCAAAGTCTTCGCTAATAACACAAGAAAAGTGTTCATCGTCTAAAGGACGGTCGAGAGCAATTACTGGCGTTCCGCTTTTTTGCAGTTCCAAGTAAAAGTCGCTTGCTTCTGGGATCACGCTGGCGACAAACAAAGCGTCGACTTTTCGGCTAACTAATGCCTGTACGACGCTTCTTTCCGTATCTGGATTGTCGTCGGAGCAACCAATCAGGATTTGGTAGCCCGCGGAGCGTGAGTTTTGTTCGAGTAGTTTGGCTAAACGCGCGTAACTGGTGTTTTCCAAATCGGGAATAATCAAACCAAACGAACGACTCTGCCCTGCTCTTAACGTGCTAGCCGCTAAGTCTGGTCGGTAGTTATATTCGTCCACCACGGCCATTACTTTACGCTGTGTTTGCTCGCTAATGCGGTACTTCTGCGCTTTCCCATTTATCACATAGCTCGCAGTGGTTTTAGAAACCCCAGCCAACTTTGCCACTTCGTCTAGTGTCATATCATTAACCTTGTTCTGTGCGCGGGATCATAATTACCAATTAAAGATCCGACCTTGAATTGAATTATATGCTGAACCGATTCAGTATTAAAGCTGAAAGGATTCAGCAAAACCTGAAAAATTGAACGAGGTCACCTTAATACGCCATTTCGGACTATGCTAAAAACCAATCGTTAAGATATGGATTTTTCGTCAAGGTTTCGCTGAATTCTTTTAATTTGCTTAACTGCTGAATCGATTCAGTTGTTAAGACTAAATAAAGAACAACCCAATAACTAAAGCTGGAGAAGAACCATGCTTAAGCTGAATACAAACGATATTACTCTGTCGCAATCTGCGAACGATAAGACCGAAGCAATTAAGAACGTTGCTAAAAGCCTTAGCTCAAAAGGGCTGGTGGAAGACGCTTATGTCACTGGCATGTTAGATCGCGAAAACCAAAACTCTACATTTTTGGGTAACGGTATCGCTATTCCTCACGGAACAACTGATACGCGCTCAATGGTGAAAACAACGGGCGTAGCCGTGCATCACTTCCCTGCTGGTGTCGATTGGGGTGATGGCAATGTTGTTTATCTCGCCATTGGTATTGCTGCAAAATCAGATGAACATTTAAGCATCCTGAAGCAATTGACTAAAGTTCTTGGTGCTGATGGCGTCGAAGAGCGTCTACGTAACTCTAAATCTGCTGAAGAGATCATTGCTCTGCTTAATGGTGACGTACAACTCGAAGCGGAATTCGATGCTTCATTAGTTCAGCTAAACTTCCCTGCCAACGACATGGTTCAACTTAGCGCAGTCGCATCTGGCTTGTTGAAAAACGCAGGTTGTGTTGACAGTGCATTTGTTGCCGATGTGGTTGCTAAAGCGCCGACGCATCTAGGCAAAGGTATTTGGTTAGTTGGTAGCGATCAAAGTGTTTCTCGTAGTGGCGCTGCGTTTGTTTCAAGCGTCGATGAGTTCACGTATGAGCAGCAGCCTGTACGTGCCCTATTTGCATTCGCAGCGTGTAATGGTTCTCACCAAGTCTTGCTAAATACACTATCTAAAATTGTTTTTGATAACCAACAAGACAAACTACTTAGCGCAGACACAAAGCAGCTTCTGGCGCTATTGAAAGGTGAAGAGGTCGAAACTCAAGACTCAGAAACTGGCAACCAAGCGGTATTTAAAATTAAAAATGCGCATGGCTTGCACGCTCGCCCAGGTGCAATGCTGGTTGCAGAAGCGAAGAAGTTTGAATCCAACATTCGTGTTGCCAACTTAGATGGTGACGGTAAAACCGTGAATGCGAAGAGCTTAATGAAAGTTATCGCATTAGGCGTTAAACATGGTCACCAGCTTCAATTCACAGCCGAAGGTCCAGACGCCTCATTGGCGCTTGAATCAATCGGTAATGCGATTGCATCTGGCCTCGGTGAAGGTTAAGGGGCAAGTTATGCAAAGCGTAAAAACCAACAAAGTTGTCACCATCACGCTGAACCCGGCGCTTGACCTGACCGGTAGCCTAGACGAACTCAACGTAGGCTCTGTCAGCTTAGTAAATAACAGCAATCTACATGCGGCCGGTAAAGGCGTTAACGTTGCTAAAGTTCTCAGCGATTTGGGTGCTCAAGTTACCGTTACTGGTTTTCTAGGTAAAGACAACCCAGAGCTATTTCATCAACTATTTGACGAAATTGGCGCAATCAACGAATTCATTCAAGTTGAAGGCGCAACTCGAATCAATGTCAAATTGGTAGAGAAAGATGGTCAGGTTAGTGATATCAACTTCCCTGGTGTACAGGTCTCGCCTGTAGAAGTTGAGCGCTTCGAAAAAGTGCTTTTTAAGCTAGCCGAAGAGCACGATTATTTTGTTCTCGCGGGTAGCTTGCCAAACGGTGTAACACCAGAGCTCTGCGCTTCGTGGATCGGTAAATTACGCCAGCAAGGCAAAAAGGTCTTATTTGATAGCAGCAAATCCGCTCTGGCAGCGGGTATCGAAGCACAACCTTGGTTGATTAAACCCAACGATGAAGAACTGAGTGATCTACTCGGTCAGGATCTCAGCTCTTTTGAAGCATGTCGCGACGCTGCTCAATCTTTAGCCGGAAATGGCATCGAGAACATTGTTGTTTCAATGGGCGCTGACGGAGTGATGTGGCTAAACGACGGTGAATGGCTCCAAGCTCAGCCTCCAAAGATGAGCGTGGTTAGTACAGTCGGCGCAGGTGATACCCTAGTAGCAGGTTTATGTTGGGGTCATATGCAAGCACTACCCAAAACAGATTTATTACGCTTTGCAACGGCATTGTCGGCAATGGCCGTCAGCCAAGTAGGCGTTGGATTGACCAGCCAACAAGAGCTGGATGAGATCAAACTAAACACTCAAGTCAAACAGATTTGCTCTAGTACGAACGTGAAAGCAAACTAAGGAACAGAAGGTTATCACTATGAATATCGCTATTATTACCGCTTGCCCGAGTGGCGTAGCAAACAGCATTCTCGCTGCGGGGTTATTAGAACAAGCAGCTGCCAAGCTTGGTTGGAATGCATCTATTGAGTGCCAATCTAGCGTAGTTAACGCTAATGCTCTTACTCAAGACCAGATTGAACAAGCTGAATGTATTGTTATTGCGACAAATACTCCGGTTGATACATCCCGTTTTGTCGGCAAGAAAGTCTACCAAGCCCCAATTTCTGAAGTAACTGCTGATGCTGTCGCGTTCCTACAAAATGCACCAGCGAAAGCGGAAACATTGGCGGAAGCGACGCAAGTTGCGCAAGCACCAGCGGAAGGCTCAGCGACGAAAAAGATCGTTGCGATTACTGCCTGCCCTACAGGTGTTGCTCACACGTTTATGGCCGCTGAAGCTCTTGAAGAAGAAGGCAAACGTCGTGGTCATCAAATCAAAGTTGAAACTCGTGGATCTGTCGGTGCGAAGAACCAACTGACCGACCAAGAAATTGCGGAAGCCGACTTAGTTATTATCGCAGCAGATATTGAAGTACCACTTGAACGCTTTAACGGCAAAATGATGTACCGTACTAAAACTGGCCCAGCACTGAAAAAGACGGCCGAAGAGATGGACAAAGCATTCGAGCAAGCTAGCGTTTATCAGCACACTGGCGGATCTAGCTCTTCAACAGCCAACGATGAGAAGAAAGGGGCTTACAAACACTTGATGACCGGTGTATCTCACATGCTTCCAGTAGTGGTTGCCGGTGGTTTGATCATCGCCCTATCCTTTGTATTCGGTATCGAAGCGTTTAAAGAAGAAGGGACATTGGCAGCGGCATTGATGACCATCGGTGGTGGCTCTGCTTTTGCACTTATGATTCCTGTTCTCGCTGGTTACATTGCCTTTTCGATTGCTGACCGTCCGGGTCTGGCTCCGGGTTTAGTCGGCGGCATGCTGGCGAGTTCAACAGGTGCCGGTTTCCTAGGTGGTATCGCTGCTGGTTTCATCGCAGGTTACGCAGCCAAACTTATCGCCGACAAAGTACAGCTGCCACAGTCAATGGAAGCGTTGAAACCCATCTTGATCATTCCGTTTGTTGCCACTCTATTTACTGGCTTGGTCATGATTTACATCGTTGGCGGCCCCGTTTCTGGCATCATGAACGGTCTAACTGACTTCTTGAACAACATGGGTTCTGACAGTGCGGTAATGCTTGGTGTACTACTGGGCGCAATGATGTGTTTCGACCTTGGTGGTCCAGTGAACAAAGCCGCGTATGCATTTGGTGTTGGTCTACTGGCCTCACAAACCTACGCACCAATGGCAGCTATTATGGCGGCGGGTATGGTACCGGCACTAGGTATGGGTTTGGCGACCTTTATTGCTAAGAACAAGTTTGAACAAAGCGAACGTGAAGCAGGTAAAGCGTCATTTGTGCTAGGTTTATGCTTTATCTCTGAAGGTGCTATCCCATTCGCGGCGAAAGACCCAATGCGTGTGATTCCAGCATGTATGGCAGGTGGTGCTCTAACAGGTGCATTATCTATGCTGTTTGGCGCGAAATTGATGGCTCCACACGGTGGTTTGTTTGTACTGCTTATCCCGAACGCAATTACACCAGTACTCATGTACCTAGTCGCAATTGCAGCAGGTACCGCTGTGACAGGCTTTGGTTATGCATTCCTTAAATCACGCAGCGAACAAAAACAGTTGCAAACGGAAGCGTAAATCATACTGAAATCCAAAAATAGCACCTCAACATTGAGGTGCTTTTTTTGTTTCACGCAAGTAGACGAATGATGTTAGGTAAAGCATATTTTTACGCAATTAAATTTGTGACTTTCATTCAGAATATATACCTTGGCAACGTAAAGAAGATTAAATATAAGTTTGTCGTGATAAGTACTGGATTCAATGCATAAGTTTAGGTTACCGTAAGCGGCACAATTCGAGGTCGCTATGAATATCGACCCATACAACTACAATAACGCAACAACATTAACCATTTAACTTATTACAACTTAGGCTTAACTTGCACTCAATGTCTTCAACACGCTACAGAGTTTGTCTCCAGTTTATTGTTACTTTCGCGGTGTTAGCGTGTGTACCTACACTATATTTCCTCAACGAGCACGCCAAGATAGATAAGCGTGCGCTGCAGACTGTTGAGCAGAACAATATCCATAAACTCGAATACGCTAAAGCCGAGTTGCAAGTCTCACTGGACCAGATAATTACCGCCGCAAGCTCTTTGTCCAATAATGGTTTGTTGCATCAAGCGATCCTCAACCCAACACAAGAGAACCTGCAAAATGTAAGCTACCTTTGGCTACTTATTGCTAAGACTCAAGGTGTTTATTCGCAATTGCGATTCATTGACAGCCAAGGTATGGAAAAGATTCGCGTTAATACTAGTGAATTACGTTCCGAAATCGTTGCCCCATTCGACCTCCAATACAAGGGGGATCGCAAGTATTTTGCTTATGCGCAATCATTGAAAAGAAACCAAGTTGGCACATACGGTATCGATTTAGAATCAGAACGAGGACAAATCGTTTATCCGTTAACGTTAGGTTATCGCGTTATTGTTCCAATCGAATTGGACGGCAAACGACAAGGTTACTTTGTCGCTAATCTCGATTTAAAGCGTATATATAAATCTCTCGCTTACAAACGCAATACCAATAACTTACCGACAATATTTAGTGGTAACGGTTACTATATTTTACCAAATGACGGTACGCGTATATTAGGCAATATTATTGATGAACATAAAGAGTACAGTCTAAACAAACAGTACCCTAACCTATGGCGCAGAATCCAATTAGCTAGCTCGGGAACGGTAAAAGAAGGTGGCTCTTGGTACTCGTTTATCAAAACTGATATCACCCATACTTCAACGAAAGAACCGTTGATCTTTGTACTTGAATCGGATTTGAGCGATATCCGACCAATCGCAGATGAAGAGCGTAGCGAGCTCAATACTCAAGCGGTGTTTCTGCTCATTATTATTGCTCTGATTACCTTCTCTTTCGTGACTTGGAATTACAACCACGAGAAAAACAGCATGGCGAGTAAAATTGCCCGTGCAGCGATGAACGGAATGTCTGCGGTTGTGATTACAGACCACAATAACCGTATCATTCAAGTCAATGAACAATTCACTAAATCCAGCGGCTACACTCTCGATCAAGTGAAAGGAAAGCAGCCTACGATATTCTCTTCAGGACGCCATAACCAAGAATTCTATATGAATATGTGGAAAGCGTTGGAAACAAAAGGAATATGGGAAGGTGAAGTGGTAAACAAGCGCCGTGATGGTTCCTTGATTACAGAAATTCTTCGTATCCAAACGGTAACGGATAAACAAGGTACTATTCAATTTTACGTTGCGTCATTCATTGACATTTCACACCGTAAAGAGCTCGAAGATCAGCTGAGAGAGCTCAGTGAAAAAGATCCACTCAGTGGCCTGTGGAACCGCCGCAAGTTTGATACTGAGATGGTAGCTCATAGCCAACGAATTAAACGCTATCCAGACAGTGAACACGTTTCGCTCGCTCTAATCGATATTGATCACTTCAAGCGTATCAACGACAAATATGGGCACGACATTGGTGACAAAGTCATTGGTGAAGTTGCACAAACCCTCTCCACTCACCTGCGTGAAACCGATATTATTGCGCGAATTGGTGGTGAAGAGTTCGCTATCATCATGCCTCATACTCCGTTAGATGAAGCGGAGATCGTGGTAAACCGATTACGTATTGCAGTGAACGCCGAAAGCGATCTGAAGATCACTGTCAGTGGTGGTGTGACGGATATTTGCAGCAAGCCGGGTGACAGTTATAAGCGTGCAGACATCGCACTATATGAGTCCAAAACACTTGGTCGTAACCAAGTTAATGTAATGGCATCAGTGGAAGCAAACTCGATTGCATGATTTTAGTGCATATGTAATTTGTTATGCACCAATACTGAGCCTGCTTTTACACATAATCAGTGCAACCCCTTTAAAACCGTGTGGTTACAACATGGCGTAATTCTTGTACTACTCTGATATGGACAAACCGCACCATATGGAGATTAGCATGCAAAACACCCTTACCATAGTTCTCGCCGGAGGTATGGGATCTCGCCTTAGCCCACTCACTGACGACCGCGCCAAACCTGCCGTTCCCTTTGGTGGTAAATACCGAATCATCGACTTTACTCTCACCAACTGCTTGCGCTCTGGTCTTCGACGTATTTTAGTGTTGACTCAATACAAATCGCACTCTCTACAAAAACACTTGCGTAATGGTTGGTCAATCTTCAACCCTGAACTCGGCGAATTTATTACTGTTGTCCCGCCGCAAATGCGTGGCGGTGGTAAATGGTATGAAGGTACGGCTGACGCCATCTATCATAATTTATGGTTGCTTTCGCGAAGTGATGCTGAATACGTGGTTGTATTGTCTGGCGACCATATCTATCGCATGGATTATGAGGTAATGCTACAGGAGCACAAAGCCAATCAAGCCGATTTAACGATCGCCTGCATGAACGTCGATCGAAAGGAAGCAACACAGTTTGGTGTGCTCGACACCGATGAAACTGGCCGTATTACCTCATTTATCGAAAAACCCAAAGATCCACCTTCTGTCCCTGGTCAACCAGACCGTAGCTTAGCTTCCATGGGGATTTACATATTCAGTTGTCAGGTACTCCAAGAAGCGCTCCATAATGATGCAAACAACCCCGAATCTTCACATGACTTTGGTAAAGACATCATTCCTGAGCTAATCAAATCTCACGGAGTCTACGCATACGATTTTTGTAACGACAAAGGACGTGTCGCGAAAGATTGTTATTGGCGTGATGTGGGGACGATTGATTCATTCTACGATGCAAATATGGACTTACTGGAGCCTGTTCCGCCAATGAACTTATATCAGGCTGACTGGGCGATTCGCACTTACGAGCATCAATGTCCACCAGCGCGTACTGTCTCTTCTGAAACGGGAAATGAAGGGATATTTATTAATTCTATTATCGCTGATGGCGTGGTGAATTCTGGAGGCTCAGTGCAGCATTCGGTCGTATCACCGAATGTTAGGATCCACGATGGTGCAACCATTGTTGACAGTATCTTATTCGACGATGTTCATGTTGGTGAAGGTTCTCAATTGGTGAACTGCATCATCGATAAACACGTTCGTATACCGCCCCATACACAGATTGGTCTTGATCTTGTTGCTGATGCAAAACGGTTCCACATTTCTGAAAAAGGTGTTGTGGTGGTACCGGAAAGCTATCAATTTGGATGTAGCTAGATAAAAGATAAAAAGCCTCTACACATTGCTGTTTAGAGGCTTTTTTAAGAGACTGACTAGATCTCCTATAGGGGTATAGTAACCAAAATTAGTGGTTCGACTTCTAAGTGGTTAACTACTCGGACAGTATGAACGAGGTTTCATCCGAATAAAACAGTAATTTTGTAAAGCGATTTTTCCTCTTTTCCCTACCTTCGCGATCAACTCGCCAACTTTAAGCCGCGTGGTGTCTCATTGAAATGGCGTTTGTACTCGCGTGAGAACTGTGAGGAGCTGTTATAGCCAACCAAACGCGCTGCATCGTTGACCTTCTTTCCTTCTAAATGGATCAACTCTTTTGCTTTGTTGAGCCTGACTTTCTTGATGTATTGGATCGGTGATTCCAACGTCACTTCTCTGAATGCATTGTGGAATGCAGATGCACTCATGTTGGCTTCTTGGGCCAGCTCTTGAACGGATAAGTTCCCCGCGTATTCTCGGTGTACTTTTTCTAGCGCTTTCGCTACGCGGGCATAATGGCCTTCATGGTGCGCCAAATCGAACAAGATATGCCCTTCATCACTGGTCAAAGCACGGTAAACCAGTTCCTCTTTGAGAGCATCAGCTAGCAATGCGGTTTCGTAAGGATTACACAAAGCCTGAACCAAACGCTTGCTCACATCAAGCACACTTGCTTCCATGCGAACTGACTTCAAACCGCATCGCTGTTCATTGCTCGATTTATCTGGCTTGTAACCCAATGATTCGAGTTTATGCACTTGGCGATGTAATACCTGTGGATCAATATCGATCGACAGTCCAAGCAATGGTTCGCCATTTTCTGCGATCGCTTCACATTCCAAAGGCATCGGCACCCCCACAACTAGGTAATCATTCGGGCCGTAGTGGACAGGTTGATTACCAATGTAGATATTTTTACTGCCCTGACCTAACAGGATAATGCCTGATTGGTAAATGAAAGGTTTGCGCTCATTGCCACGGCTACTACGATAGAACCATACGCCGTCAATTGGCGTTTGATAAATACCTTCAAGCTGATGCAATTGCTGATAATCGACGTACTGTTGTAAAAGTTGCGCTAGGGTCATACTGCCTCCGTTAGTGCACTAATAGTAATAAATTTGTAGAAATAGGCAATAACATTGGAGGAATTGACGTTCGATTATGCATTTTTAGATAGTATTATGCACTCCATAAGATAAACACTGTTCATGTATTAGTGAACAGCACTAGGAAGCAAGAGGAACAACAATGCAATTTACTTACGTTAATCCTACTCAGATCTTCTTTGGCCAAGGTCAAATCTCTTCAATTACTCAAGCTATTGCTGGTGCTAAAAAAGTACTCGTTACCTACGGCGGTGGCTCTATCAAACGAAACGGCGTTTACGACCAAGTTGCAAAAGCACTCGAAGGTGTAGAATGGGTAGAATTCAGTGGTATTGAACCAAACCCAACCAAAGAGACGCTAGACAAAGCGGTTGCGATCGTAAAAGAGCAGAATGTTGACTTTGTTCTTGCTGTTGGCGGAGGTTCAGTCATTGACGGTTCAAAGTATGTTGCCGCAGCAGCAAAATACGAAGGTGATGGCTGGGATATCCTCACTGGCGCACACCAAGTAAGCGATGCGGTTGCACTAGGCGCCATTCTTACGCTGCCAGCGACAGGTTCAGAATCAAACATGGGTGCGGTGATTACAAAAGCGGAAACTCAAGACAAACTTCCGTTCATGTCTCCGTTCGTACAGCCTAAGTTCGCGGTACTTGACCCAGATGTAATGAAAACGCTACCAGAAAAGCAGTTACTTAATGGCGTTGTCGACGCTTGGGTGCACGTGTGTGAGCAGTACATTACCCTACCGCATGGCGGAATGGTTCAAGATGGCTACGCTGAAACCTTACTTCGTACACTAAAAACACTGGGCGAATCCTTTGCTGAACGTGATAGCGATGAATGGCGTGCAAACCTAATGTGGTCAGCTAACCAAGCACTAAATGGCTTGATTGGTAGCGGCGTACCCCATGACTGGGCAACACACATGATCGGTCACGAGTTTACCGCACTGTGGGGCGTTGACCACGCACGTTCGCTAGCT
>NZ_JAATOO010000039.1 GCF_011806575.1 Vibrio hepatarius | reverse complement strand
TTCAGCGTGGAAGCTGTCACCACCAGTAGTGATTAGGTTTAGCTTGTCTACGCCTAGTGCTTTCTCGATAGCGTTTACGAAGTAACCTTCTTCTTTCACGTTTACTGCACCAGACTCATCGCCAGTTAGGCTCCAGCATTTCACGTCTTTGCGGACCACTTCTGGGTAGACAGAGAAAGTGTCTTCACGCATGTGAGTCATTACGGTATCCAAGTGCATGCAAGAGCGGTGTTTAGGTAGCTCCATTGCGATAACTTGTTTCGCTTGACCGTGTTTGAATAGGTTAGACGCTAGGTGTTCAACACCTTGAGCTGTTGTACGCTCAGACATACCGATAAGAACTGCGCCTTTACCGATAACCAGTACGTCGCCGCCTTCGATAGTTGAGTTGTCGTAGTTAATGCTTTCTTCGTCGCCGAAGTACTTGATGAAGTCTTGGCCTGCGAAGGTTGGGTGCCAACGGTAGATAGCACGAACATGGTTAGTTTCACGTTGACGAGCTGGTTTAGCCATTGGGTTGATAGAAACACCGCCGTAAACCCAGCAAGATGTATCACGAGTAAATAGATGGTTTGGTAGTGGCTCGATGATGAAGTCAGCAGGAGAGTGCATGCCTTGCATCATAGAAGACGATTTCATTGGCATTTCGCCGTAAGCCAAACCACCAGTTAGGATCTTCGCTAACTCTAGGTTAGGTAGGTCACCTAGGTAGCAGCGAACGTCATTCGCGAAAGTTTTGCCTAGACGGTAATCAGAAACCTGACGGCTTAGTAGCCAATCTTTTGCTTCAGGAACCGCTAGTGTGTCAGCCAATAGGTCAGTCAGTAGCAACACTTCAACGCCTTGGTCACGTAGAGTTTGCGTGAACACGTCGTGTTCTTTACCCGCACGTTCAACAGCAAGTACATCATCAAATAGCAAGTCATGACAGTTAGATGGTGTTAAGTGAGTGAGAGCGCGTCTTGGACGATGAACTAGCACGCGACGTAATTGACCGATTTCAGAACCTACATATAACTTACTCATGATCGTATCTCTCTTATATTTTTATTTAGTCTTAATATAAAACTAATAATTAATTTCGTAAGGGAAGAGGTGTGAATTTAAATATTCACTTCTTTGCTCTGGAATTAAATATACGCCTCTCTGAATAGGAAACTTAGAGGTCAATCACAGTTCATTTTTTATGCCTCAGCCCAGTATTTTCAAGGGTTTTAACAATATCTATGCACTTGTTATTTGCTTGTGAATACCCTAATTAGGTACTTGTTTGGGAAGTTTATGCACAATTTATTCGTATGCATCAGATATCTGGATTTTTATGGAAAATGTATTCAATGAAAGAGAGGTGATAAAAAAGTGAATTAAATTAATTTATGCATTCAATCTTTCTAGATAATTGCTTTTTAGTGCTAATTTAATGCTCTGGTAACAAAACTTTTGATAATAAATTTAATCTTGCTCACATTTTTCAACTGGCACTTTTAATTTATTTAATCGAATCAAGGTCACTATTTCGTCCTTAATTGAAAATATCGACCATTTAAATCGCCTTGTGTAATAAACAAATAATTAAATGTCATGATTTGATGTGTATGCTGAACGCTATTTTCTATCAATACATGATTATTTTATCCGCCGCGATCCAGCTGCGTTTAAAGGATGAAGGGAGAAAAGGGAGGGGGATTGTTCGACAGGCAATAAAAAAGCCGCACAAGGCGGCTTTTGGAGAGTATGAGGGGCTAGGGTTAGATAAGCGCACCCACACTTAGAACAACAATGCAGAATAGGGTAAGGATCGCGAGCAGTGGAGCTACCCATTTCACGTAACGAACGTACGGTACGCGTGCGATTGCCAGACCACCCATCACCACTGCAGAGGTCGGTGTCACGAGGTTGACTAAGCCAGAAGCCGATTGGTACGCAGTTACTACTAGGTCACGACCTACGCCAGCAAAGTCAGCCAATGGCGCCATGATAGGCATAGTCAGTACCGCTAGGCCCGAGCTTGAAGGCACTAGGAATGACAGCAGCACTTCCAGGAAGAACATCACGTTGATGAACACCACTGACGATAGACCCGTGACCATTTGCTCTGCAGAGTACAAAATGGTGTCAGTGATCATACCGCGGTCCATGACCACAACGATACCACGGGCGATACCGATAATGAGCGCTACGCCAAGTAGATCGCGGGCACCGTCGATAAAGCTTGACGTGAACTCTTCTTCGCTCATACGAGCCACGATACCGATGATGATGGTTGACGCTAGGAACATTGCTGAGATCTCAGCCATCCACCAACCTGCAACCGATACACCGTAAATCATGACGGCGAAAGACGCGCCGAAGATAGAAAGAATCAACTTGCGAGTGCCGGTGAACTCTAGGCTTTCACCTGATTGGTTACCCAAGAAGTGCGCTTTGTTTTCTTCGTATTTATCGTAAACGATAGATTTAGTTTGGTCTTGGCGAACCATGCGCGCATAACGCATCACGTAAGCCACACAGATAACCCAACCGATAAGCAGCGCTACAACACGTAGGATGATGCCGTCTGTGAATGGGATGCCCGCTGCGTTTGCGGCGATTACAGTAGCAAATGGGTTGATGGTTGAACCTAGTGTACCGATGCCCGCGCCCAATAGTACGGTTGCTGCTGCAACGAGAGGGTCAAAGCGTGCTGCCATCATCACAGGCACGAGTAGGGTGTAGAACGGTAGCGATTCTTCCGCCATGCCATAAACCGTACCGCCTGCAGCAAATAGCGCCATCAGTATCGGTATCATCATTTCTTCACGGCCTTCCAAGCGATGAGTGACTCGCTCGATACCCGCGTCGATTGCGCCTGTTTTAGTCACTAGGCCAAGGAAACCACCGATAACAAGGATAAACAAAGAAACGTCGATAGCGGCTGCTTCGTAGCTGTTGTGGTCATAGAAACCGTCAATAGGCGCGAGCAGAACGTCAACCACGCCTTGTGGGTTGCCATCTACAGCTTTGTAGGTGCCAGTTACAGGAACTTCACGACCCAAATCTTCGTTCATCGCACGGTCGTATTGACCAGCTGGAACAATCCAAGTCAGTAGCGCAACCAGCGCAATAAGAATAAACAAAATGGTGTAGGCAGAAGGGAACTTAAAGTTGGCAAGGAAGCCGCCTTTTTTCTCTTCGGTAGGTACAGTTTGCGTTGTCATGGTGATCTCCTTACTTTTATTTATTCACCAATAAATAAAAGTGAATCAGCGACTAATAGTTATGAAATAAAAAACTTGTATGGATTAAAGTTCTAGGAAAAATTTATTTTTGGGCGTTATTCTTTATCGCCCTTTGCGCCTATTCTAAAAGCAGATAAATCAACGGACTTTGGTGATCTTCACAAATTTAAATGCCCTTTATATTCACCATTTGGTCAGGATTTTTTTCTAAGGGTAATTGGTTGATAAAATCGGATTTCTATTCCCTTGTTATTGGATAAGTTTAATAAAGTAAGGTTTTGTAATACAGGGTTGGCAAAAAATGGGAATTTTATGCATTAAGCTAGATTTTAATTCATAGACAACTTTTCGAACTTATTTTGATTTAAGTCAAAATCGTATTTTGTACCGGTTATTTGTTCTGAAACAATAAAAAAGAGAGCCGGAGCTCTCTCTTAATTTAAGTTGATGATCTTTTATTCTACTTGATCAATAAACCACCGAAAGTAAACCCTAACGCGACCGCTGAAGCGATGGTTACCACACCTGGAATAAAGAATGGGTGGTTAAACACATACTTACCAATACGCGTTGAGCCTGTATCGTCCATTTCAACTGCTGCAAGCAGGGTTGGGTAGGTTGGTAGTACAAACAGTGCACTAACCGCCGCAAAAGACGCAACCGCTGTTAGTGGTGCCACGCCAATGGCCAATGCTGCTGGCATTAGCGCTACTGTGGTCGCACCTTGTGAGTAAAGTAGCATCGAAGCGAAGAACAATACCATGGCTAGCATCCATGGGTAGTCAGACAGTAGTGCGCCCGCCACTTCTTTGATGCCGTCAACGTGCGCGTTAACGAAGGTTGAACCCAACCAAGCCACACCCAAAACGCAGACACACGCCGTCATACCAGAGCGGAATGTTGATGCTGATGGGATTTTCGCCGCATCGATCTTAGTGATTAAGACAATAACCGCCGCCGCAGCTAGCATTACTGTCATGATCGCTTCGTTACGACCGAGTGCAGGGTCAACGATAAGACCGACAGATTTAGAAATCGCCGCTGCGTAACAAACAACAAAACCAATCGCTGCTAGGAAGATGTAGGTAGCGGTTTTTGCGGTTGGCAGGATTTCACGTTGCGTTGTGCTCGACAGTTTCACCAAGCCTTTTTCTAGACGCTCTTGGTAAATAGGATCATCTTTAAGTTCACCGCCCATAAAGTTCGCAACAAACGCGCCAATCATACAAGCAAGGAAAGTGGTTGGAATACACACCGCAAGTAGCGTTAGGTAGTCTACGCCTTTCGGTGCCAGCATCGCTGCGAATGCAACAACTGCCGCTGAGATTGGTGAAGCCGTAATCGCGATTTGTGAGGCGACAACCGCAATCGACAGTGGACGAGATGGGCGAACGCCTTGGCCTTTTGCTACTTCTGCGATAACCGGCAGTGTCGAGAACGCTGTGTGACCAGTACCCGCCATCAATGTCATTAAGAATGTTACGATTGGCGCGTAAAAGGTGATGCGTTCAGGGTGTTTGCGCAAAAAGTTCTCTGCGACTTGTACCAACCAGTCCATACCACCGGCGACTTGCATCGCTGCAATCGCGGTAATGACCGACATGATGATCAAGATAACGTCAACAGGGATAAAGGCTTGGCTCGTTGGAACACCTAAGATCAACGAAAGGGCGATAACACCAGCACCACCCGCTAAACCAATCCCAATGCCGCCAATTCGTGCTCCCAAGAAAATAAAGAGCAGAACGGTAAAGAGTTCGACCGCTACCATAAGAATACCTCGTAAAGTGAATTATTAATTTTTGATTATCTAAAAACTCTGATGCGGAATGCTTAGATAAGCAGACTTAAGGGATGCTGCTACGTAAAGCGCAAAAACGAGCAAAAAGGGTCCCGTGAGGGACCCTTTAAATCAGCGTTTATTCGTAGCGTTTCGCTTTATACTTAGGATGCATAAAGTTATCAACTGAAAGAATGTCGTCTAACTCTTCTGAAGTTAGTAGGCCACGCTCTAGTACGACTTCGCGCACGCTCTTACCAGTTTCCGCACAAATCTTACCAACGATGTCGCCTTCGTGGTGGCCGATGTATGGGTTGAGGTAAGTCACGATACCGATAGAGTTGTATACGTAGTTCTCACAGATTTCTTTGTTTACTGTGATGCCGTCGATACACTTGTCGCGTAGGTTTACACAAGCATTTGAAAGCAGTGAGATAGACTCAAACATGCTTTGTGCAATAACCGGTTCCATAACGTTCAACTGTAGCTGACCGCCTTCTGCTGCGAATGAAACCGTGTTGTCGTTACCAAGCACTTTAAAGCAAACTTGGTTAACCACTTCTGGCACGACTGGGTTTACTTTCGCTGGCATGATTGAAGAACCCGCTTGAAGCTCAGGTAGGTTCAATTCGTTCAGACCTGCACGTGGACCAGAAGATAGCAGACGTAGGTCGTTACAAATCTTAGACAGTTTAACGGCAAGGCGTTTTAGCGCGCCGTGAGTCATTACGTAAGCACCACAGTCTGAGGTTGCTTCGATAAGGTCTTCTGCAGCCACGACTTCTATGCCAGTGACTTCTGCAAGGTGTTTCACCGCTAGCGCTTGGTAACCTTGAGGTGTGTTAAGGCCAGTGCCGATCGCTGTTGCACCCAAGTTGATTTCAAGCAGTAGCTTAGACGTGTACTCAAGTGCACGGATTTCTTCGTTTAGCGTTACCGCCCAAGCGTGGAACTCTTGGCCAACCGTCATTGGCACTGCATCTTGTAGCTGAGTACGACCCATCTTCAAGATATCTTTGAATTCTTGGCTCTTCAGCTCGAATGCACCTTTTAGGTATTCAATCGCTTCAATCAGTTTTTGCACGCTGTTGTATACCGCGATACGGAAACCCGTTGGGTAAGCACAGTTGGTTGATTGGCTCTTGTTTACGTGGTCGTTCGGGTTGATGAACTCGTATTGGCCTTTTTCCTTGCCCATCAGTTCAAGTGCAACGTTCGCGATCACTTCGTTGGTGTTCATGTTGACAGAAGTGCCCGCACCACCTTGGAATACGTCTGACGGGAATTGATCCATGCACTTACCTGTTTCAAGAATCAAATCACACGCTTCGATGATGTAGTTAGCAACGTCTTTTGGAATCGCGCCCAACTCTTTGTTCGCAAGAGCGGCTGCTTTCTTAGTCATGATCATACCGCGAACGAATTCAGGCACGTCAGAGATAGTTACGTTGGAGATATTGAAGTTTTCAATCGCACGTAGAGTGTGGATACCGTAGTAAGCGTCAGCAGGAACGTGACGTTCACCTAGTAAGTCTTCTTCGATACGTGTAGCTGGGGCTGCTGTTTTTGGAGCATCAGTAAGAGTAGCCATCACAGGATCCTTAGATAATTATTCTGATAATAAAGTAATTTACTAGCCAATCTGCAATTTAAGAATCCATTCGTCAGAGTTTTAGGCTGTCAAATCTGTCCTGACTTATGGCGCTCATCATACTGTACTTGCCGCATAAAAATAGTAACTGGATCACCTTTTTCGCTTTTGATCACTCAAAGTTTTGCAAGATATGAACAGGGTATAAATAGACTGCTATTTCTTCGCCAACATCGGGCGTACTAACTGCGCTGACACGATTTTTTACCGCTTAGATTTGAGCTAAACCAGCGGAGCACGTACACTGAATTCAACAAAGGAGGGCGTGTGTTTCCTATCTTATTATTACTGTTTATTTTTGTTCCTATTATCGAAATAGGCCTGTTTATTTCGGTGGGCGGTTACTTAGGTTTGTGGCCGACTATCGCTTTGGTGTTGATCACCGCGTTTGTCGGTGCCTCTTTAGTACGTAGCCAAGGGCTACAGACGTTAATGTCGGTACAAAACAAACTTCAGCAAGGTGAGTTGCCAGCGCAGCAGATTTTTGAAGGCGTGATGCTAGCGGTCGCCGGCGTATTGTTGTTAACCCCGGGCTTTATGACCGATGCGCTCGGTATGTTAGTTCTGTTGCCAGCCCCTCGTGCGGCCATCGCCAAATATCTGATGAGTAAAATGGTGGTTAAGTCGGTTGGTGGCGGTTTCCATGGTGGCTTTCAGCAAGGTCCGTTTAACCAAGGACCATTTGATAACGACCCATTCCATCGTGACCCATTCGATTCTCAACGCGGCGATACGTTTGAAGGGGAATACGAACGCAAAGATGACGGCGATCGTAACAAGTTGAATTAAGCCGCTCGTTAGTTCAAATACTCAGTTCAATGGAGACGCTCTTCGGAGCGTCTTTTTTTGTTTTTGTAATCGAGTTATTGTTCTATTTATTAGTTATTTCTTAATTAACTCAATAGATTAATCTCAGTTTTGAAACAGACATTTTCTAGTGGTGTGTAAAATTTGATAGGGGTTCAAATATTCACTAAATCTATGAGATCTACATCTCGATGTAATGGAACTTTGTTTTTTGTTTCATAAAAAAGGTCAACACTGGTCGAGATTTATCAGTCAAATTTCGTACTTGTAGTGACATGGAACGCACTTTCTTTCTCGGTGGTGGAAGGGAGTGATTTTAAGGTGGACATAATGAAACAAAAACTTACCCCAACCCTGATCGCAGCGGTGGTCGCAAGCACGCTTTCGGTTCAAGCACAGGCCGATATTATTATTTCTCAATACGTTGAGGGGAGTAGCTTCAACAAAGCGATCGAAATCGCCAACACTGGCGATAGCGCGGTGACGTTGGACGGATATCAACTGAGTAAAATGGCCAATGGTAAAGGGGAGTGGAGCGCCCCTATACCTTTAGACGGTATTACCTTAGAAGCCCAAAGTGTGTGGGTGGTGGCGCATGAAAGTGCTAATGCTGACATCCTAGCTCAGGCTGATTTAGATACTAGTTCTCAAGTCGTTAACTTTAATGGTAATGACCCGATAGCGTTACTTAAAGATGGCGCAGTCCATGATCTGTTGGGCGAGATGGGCGGAGGTTATTTCGCTAAAGACGTAACTTTAGTGCGCAATACCGATGCGATGCAGCCATCTGCAACTTACCTTGCTTCTCAGTGGACAACGCTAGAACAAAACGATATCACGGGTTTGGGTGAACTGGATGGCGGCACGGCGCCGCAACCATTTGCCTGTACACAAGATGGCCTAGAGCCTGAGTTTACTGCGATTCAAGCCATTCAAGGTTCAGGCAAAACCTCACCATTTATTGACGGTTACCCATACATTACTGACGAAGAATTTTTCGTCAAAGGCGTCGTCAGTGCAGTCACCACTGGATTGACCAAAGGTTTCTATCTACAAGCGCTAGACAATGACTACGATCCACAGACCTCAGAAGGTTTGTTCGTCTACACCAACCAATCCAGCTCTGAACTTCAACCTGGCGACGTTGTGTGCGTGAAAGGCAAAGTGCAGGAATACTACAATCTGACTCAGCTTAAAGCAGAAAACAATAACTGGGTGAAGCAAGGTGAAACCAGCGCACCAGACGCTACGGAAGTGGTGATTCTGCCTGAGGACGAAACGTTTGAAGACACGCTAGAGCGTTACGAAGGCATGCTGGTGAAAACCGCTGAAGCGTTAGATATGCGTGTGACGCGTACTTTTGGTTACGATTACGCGGCGCGCCGCAATAATATGGTACTGGCACAAGGACGGATTAACATGCATCCAAACCAAGTGCATCCAGCCGCGTCTGAGGAAGCCAAACAGCAAAGCGCGGAAAACGCTGAGCGCCGTCTGTTTGTTGAGTCGGATGCCAAAGCCGCTGACGGCCAAATCCCGTATTACCCAGAATTCGGTCGTACCGACGCTGACCAAAATGGTTCGACTGAAGACTACATTCGTATCGACGATAGTGTTGTTGGCTTAGAGGGTGTACTGAGCTACAGCTACAACGACTACCGTCTGATTGTCACCAATCAATTGACGGCAGAGAATTTCGTCCACAACGATCCGCGTACCGATTCGGTCAATATGAAAGAAGGTGACCTACGCATCGCGACGTTCAACGTACTTAACTACTTTAACTCCCCATTTGGTGGTGACAGCAACCCACATGGCGATAACCGTGGCGCGGACAACTACGAAGAGTTCGAAGTCCAACAAGAGAAAATCGTTAACGCCATTCTTCGCTTAGACGCTGATATTGTTGGCTTGATGGAAATCGAGAACAACGGGTTTGGCGACGCGGGCGCGGTGCGTCAACTTGTAGAACAGCTCAACCTGCGTATCAATGACAAAAAACTGCGTTACGATTTTGTCGCGATGGACAGCAATGGCGATAAGCGAATCGACGAGAACGACTATATCGGTAGCGATGCGATCACCACTGGCGTGATTTACCGTCCTAAAGTTGTGAAACTGAAAACGCCACGCGTGATCCCAATGCCAAGTCAACAAGCCCCTGAGGTGTTGGATGACAACGGCAAAGTGATTGAAGACGGCAAAAACTACCAGCGCGATACGTTAGCGCCGACGTTTAAAGTTAAAGGCTCAAAAGAGAGTTTAACCGTCGCGGTTAACCACTTTAAATCGAAAGGCTCGAAATGTTGGGAAGATGCCGCGCCAGTTGAGCAAGGCGGTCAGGGTGGAAAAGACTTAGACCAACAAGGTTCTTGTGAGAACTTCCGTGTTGCAGCAGCGGTTGCCTTGGGTGAAGCGCTAAAAGAGATCAAAGGACACAAAGTTATCTTGGGTGATATGAACTCTTACGGCATGGAAGACCCAATGTTAGTGCTGACTGACTACAGTGCAGAGAAGTACGGCAAAGAGATCAAAGCCGCGCGTAACACTTACATTGCCGATGAACCTCAATTTGGTGATGCGGGCGCAGTAATCGAGCAAAACTACGGTTACATTAACGCAGTTGCGATGAAACACCCTGATAGCTGGAGCTACTCATACAACGACGAAGTGGGCGCGCTTGACCATCTATTGATCAGCCCAAGTCTGAAAGCGCATTTTGTCGACGCGACCGACTGGCATATCAATGGCGGTGAGTCGACGCTGTTTGACTACAACGATGAGTACAAAGGCGACATGCCGAAGTATAACGACCACTTCCGTTCTTCAGACCACGACCCAGCGGTTTTGGAGCTGAAAATGGCCGGTTCGTTCGGTATCGGTGGACTGATGGCGATGCTAGGTTTGGTCGCGTGGCGACGCCGAGGCTAACTCGCTTGTAGTTTCACGGTAATCAACGCCAGCCGAATTCGGCTGGCGTTTTTATCAATGTGAGGAAAAACACACCCCGTTATTGTTGCAGGCGCTTAGTGATAGTTGAATAGGTATACTGTGTTGGTAATTATTACAGCAACGGATAACGCCGGATATGGACATCAGCTATCGTCAGCTCAAAGCTTTTATCGCTTTGGCTGAGGAACAAAATTTTACTTACGCTGCTGAAAAGGTGCACATCACCCAGTCTGCGTTGAGCCAGATGATGAAAAAGCTAACCCAGCAACTGGCCAGCGAACTCTATCAGCGCCAAGGCAGAAAAATCATCCTCACTGAAGCGGGCGAGCAGTTGTATCAGGAAGCGCGATTTATCGTCAATCGCTTGGATAAACTGGTGCAGCAGAACAAAGACCGCCAGCACGGCTACAACAAATCGCTGGTGGTCTCATCGCTCTACACGCTGTGTGCATCCTTAGCGCCGAAAACCCTCAATGACCTGAAAAGGCGCTATCCAGATTTTACTTTTCGCTTAATTGAAGAGCGGGTCGATGACATTACCCACTCAGTACTGCAAGGGCAGGCGGACATCGGCATCAACACCAATCCGAATCACCCAGAATTGAACTTTGATTTGCTGTTTCGCGATTATTTGTGTTTTGTTTGCCGACAAGACCACCCGCTCGCCGAGCATAAGCAAGTCAGTTGGGAACAAGCGCATCAATACGCGTCGATCGGTGTTAGCCCAGGGAACAGTTTACGCACCCTTGCCGACGAAGCGTTTCAACGCATTGGTTTAACCTATTATCCGGAGTTGAGTGCCTCGCATACCTCAACATTATTAGGGATGATTTCCAGCGGGCTAGGCTCGACGATTCTGTCTTCTACCATCGGCGAATTGAACAACAATACGGAAACCCGCTTTATTCCGATTGTTCAGCCAGTTCAGTACCGCTCGGTAGGGCTCATTACACGTAAAGAAACTCATCGAGAGTTAGTCGATGAGTTCAGTTTGATTTTGAAAAAGCATGTCAGCGACTGGGGATATGCTGAGTTCATCCCCAGTCGTTAAGCGGGTTATATTGGCCCGACGGGTAAACCCGTCAGCATGCAAATCAGGAACAGCCCACCCCAAACACTAAATAGCACCATCATCGACGCGCCTGAGATCGATTTTTGCGTAATTGCAGTCGACATTGTTAGAACACTCCTTTGTGTAAAGAGGGGAGTCACTTCCCCCCATTTGTTGTTATTGCTGTTCAATCAAATTGATAAAGTAAGCGGCGCCAATCGGCAGCAGCCGGTCGTTAAAGTCGTAGGCTTTGTTGTGCAGGCCAACGCTGCATCCTTGCTCCTCAGTGCCGTTGCCGATAAAGCCGTAGCAACCTGGTACTTTGTTGAGGAAAAAGGCGAAGTCTTCACTGGTCAGCATCGCTTCGCAGCTTGGGTTAACGTGCTCAGCACCAACGGTTTGAGCCGCTGCGGTGATCGCCCGTTGAGTTTCGTTTTCGGTGTTGACCGTCGGTGGATGAGAGATTGGTCCGAGTTTAAATTCCGCTTGCATCCCGTGCGCTTTGGCGCTGTGAACCACCAGTTGCTCGAGTCGTTCAACCAAGCTGTCTCGTGTTTGTTGCGACAAAGTACGGAACGTACCGCTCATATGAGCTTGGTCGGCGATGGCGTTGGTGGTTTCTCCACAATGCAGTTGTGTGACCGAAACCACCAATGGGTCAAACGGGTCGTAGCTGCGGCTGACCATGCCTTGAATACCTTGGTAAATATGGGTCGCGACCAGTAATGGGTCTTGGGTTGTGTGTGGTAAGCCAGCATGACCGCTTTTACCGTCGACAGTGATAAACAGACGGTCAGAGCTCGCCATAATTGGGCCCGTCTTAAACGCAAAATGTCCTTCAGGAATCCCCGGCATATTGTGCAGTGCGTAGCATTCGTCGATCGGGAAGCGCTCTAACACGCCGTCGGCGATCATGGTCTCGGCGCCACCGCGACCTTCTTCTGCTGGTTGGAATATCAGCACCGCTTTGCCAGCAAAGTTACGCGACTGGGCCAAGTAACGCGCCGCGAGTAGTAACATAGTGGTGTGACCGTCGTGGCCACAAGCGTGCATTTTACCCTCGTGGCACGAGCGGTGGGGAAATGTGTTGGCTTCATGGATGGGTAGCGCGTCCATGTCGGCGCGCAGACCGATGCTTTTCCCGTCCCCGAGCGAGCCGTGAATCACACCCACCACGCCCGTTTTGGCGAAATCAGTACAGATTTCATCGACGCCGTACTTTTCGAGCTCGGCAACCACTAACGCTTGGGTGTTATTTTCTTCAAAACCTAATTCTGGTTGCTTATGAATGGCATGACGGATACTAATCGCGTCGGCTAACCAAGGTTCTAAGAATTCAATAATGTTCATACATCTCCCCTTTAATTGAGAGTGATTTAACACTATTGAAACAATTCAAACAAACGGGATTACTACTGAAACTATTAGCGTTGCTAATAGTTGCTTGGAGAGAGGTTAAACTAAAAGCCGCCCAATACTGAGCAGCTTAAATGACGATTACATCCCATAAGTGAATGGTTTACCGAGCGGCAGCATGTCCTGATGTACTGGTGCTAGTGCGCTCGCGTAGCAGCTGAGCAGTTTCAAAGTGTATTGGCTGCGAGCCACAAAGTCACTGTCATTGCTGTGCGCATCTTGATCGATGAGTTTATCGCTGTTGCGTACAATAAGGTGGTCAGGCAAAAAGCACACGTGGTTATTTTTGCTGCCGGTCATGCGTAATTCGCTGATCGGATAAACACCGTTGATACTCACGCTGACACTCACCAATAGTGCTGGTTTATGTGCCAGCTCGTTTGCTGTTGTCAGCAATAGGAAGTTTTTCAGCGCTGGGGTCGCCATCCCGTGCCATTCCGGTGTGATAAAGACAAACGCGTCAGACTCTTTCAGTTTTTGCGCGATTGGTGTCCAGACATCCCACTCTTGGCTACCTTGCCAGACGCCTTCGTTCCAAAATGGCAGGTTCAGCTCATACAGGTCGAGGATCTCCACTTGGTCGAACTCATGCAAACCGTGCTGCTTGAGAAAACGAGCCACGTTGAGACTTTGTGAATTTGCCCTTTGGCTGCCAGAGACAATCGTTAATTTCATAATCATTTCCTTTTGAATTTAATATCTTGTTTATTGGTGTTATGCATTTGCAGCTTTAGGACTATGGGAGGCCAAAAAGATTGAGAGCAGTATTGCTCCAGCACCTAACAATTGCAGTGGTGTGAGTAATTCATCTAAAAATACGTAGCCCAATACGCTCGCCGAGACGCTACTCAGAAATCCCAGAAACGCAACGTTGGTTGCAGGGAGGCGCTCGATTCCTTTAAACCACAGTGCGTAAGCGAGTACGGCACCCACTATGGTTAGGTAGCTGTATCCGGCCAAGTTTTTCAGCGAAATGGTGTCCGGTAGACCTTCAAACCATAGCGCGGCAGGTAATAAAAGGATGCCTCCGACGAGGAGTTGCCAACCAGTGAACGCTAATGTCGACATATTCTTCGGACGTCCCCAGTATTTGGTGAGCACCACGCCACTTGCCATGCTTAATGTGCCTAGTACCGCCAAAACAATTCCTTGCGCGCTGATCTGCACCGTTTCGTTGATGACGATAAGCGCTACACCGAGAACACCGAAAATTGCTGCGATGCAGTGGCTCAAGGCGATCTTACTTTTTAATACGAGCCCACTGAGCAGCATCACAATGATCGGTTGGCTCGACATGACCAGTGCCGCGGTTCCTCCGGGTAGGTAGCTCGCCGCAAAAAACAGGCAGTAAAAGAACAGTCCGATGTTGAGCACTCCAAGGCAAGCGAGTTTCCCCCACCATTGTTGACTCGGAAAGCAACGCGTATAAGCGATGAGCAACAATCCAGCGGGCAGTGCGCGTATTGCAGACGCGAGTAGGGGACTGTCTGCGGGTAGCAACTCAGTAGTGACGATGTAGGTGCTTCCCCAAACGATGGGAGCAATCGCGGTGAGCAGTATTGCTTTAATCCTTTCTGCTCTGGTCATAATGACTCCTGTAAAAGTATCTTTTGTGAAAGATTGTTTTTTAAAAGTAATGGTGTTTTTTCTTTTGGTCAAGTATCTTTTTGAAAAGATTTTTTGGTTAGCAATGACCATGAGGGTGAAGTAATGGACGGTGTAGATAAGATTCTTCAGCAATGGCAGCAAGCACGACCGGACTTAGATTGTTCTTCGATGGGTGTGGTTGGACGGATTCGTCGCGCGGCAAACTTCTGGGAACAGGTTCATGGACAAGTGTGCGGCGATGCTGGTATCAGCGCGATTGAGTTCGATATTATGGCGACACTAAGACGCAGTATCGACCCCGTTACTCCAACAACGCTGTACAAAACACTGATGCTTTCATCCGGTGCGGTGAGTACCCGTTTAGAAGGGTTGGTACAAAAAGGTTGGGTGCACCGTGTAGCGAGCGAAAGCGACCGCAGAAGTAATCGAGTGACATTGACGGAAGACGGTGTTGCCTTTTTAGATCAAGTGCTTGAAGCGCATGTCGCGAGCATGGAACAACACCTGACGTGCCTCGAGCCAGCAGAGAGAAGCGCGCTGGAAAGCCTGCTGAGTAAGTTCCTGCAAGCCGAGGTGGAATAACTGATCGTACTTGCGTTTAGATAAAAAGGCGGCACAATACTCGCTTTCAGGTTTCCACGATGTATTCCAATGCTGTTAATTATCGATAATTACGATTCGTTCACTTACAACCTCTACCAATACTTTTGTGAGCTAGGGGCAGAGGTGAAGGTCGTACGTAATGACGAAATTGATATCGCGGGTATTGAAGCGCTCAAGCCAAGCCATTTGGTGATTTCTCCTGGACCGTGTACGCCAAATGAGGCTGGAATTTCACTTCAAGCGATCGAATACTTCGCGGGTAAACTGCCGATTCTTGGTGTGTGTCTAGGTCATCAGGCGATTGCGCAGGTCTTCGGTGGTGAAGTGGTGCGTGCACGACAAGTCATGCATGGAAAAACATCGCCGATTCGCCACACTAACCAGAGCGTGTTTTCTGGTTTAAATAACCCACTGACGGTGACGCGATATCACTCCTTGGTGGTTAAAAATGGTACCTTGCCAGAGTGCTTCGAGTTGACGGCTTGGACGGAACTCGAAGATGGCTCAATGGATGAAATCATGGGCTATCAACACAAGACACTGCCTATCGAGGCGGTACAATTTCACCCTGAATCGATCAAAACAGAGCAAGGCCACGAGCTTTTAGCGAACTTTCTGCGCCGCTAAATCCTGACAGGGATCACTTTTCTTAACATTTTCTTCATATTCTTCGTTGTGGATATTTCTTGAAATAATATTCGCAGTCGTTGTCGCGCCTACCGTTTAGCCCTTGTTATATCTATGCTTAACCAGAGCTTATCTTTGCTATAAGAATATATTGCTTCATAAAAGTAGTGGCTTGATGCATAAATACTCACAGCTTATGAAGGTTGGTCTGATTTGACGCCTTCAAAAAGAACAAATCACTATTGAAATGGTTAATTAATTGTAAATGCAATGCCGTAATTGCTTAAATGCAAAACAATGTGTGCTTTCATATTTTTGAAAGCAAGGATGCAAGAATTACCTGGCATGCGGTATCGAGAGGGAATGTGCAATGACAATTGAAAATAAAGTAGAACGCGGTCTGTTTGATGAGGTAATGGTACCTTGTTACAACCCAATGGAAATGATTCCAGTAAAAGGCGAAGGCGCGCGTGTATGGGATCAGGAAGGCAAAGAGTATATCGACTTTGCTGGTGGTATTGCCGTGAGCTGCTTGGGTCATTGTCATCCTGCAATGGTTAACGCATTGACGGAGCAAGGCAACAAGCTTTGGCATCTTAGTAACGTAATGACTAACGAGCCTGCACTACGTCTAGCGAAAAAGCTGACGGAAGTGAGCTTTGCAGAAAAAGTTTTCTTCGCTAACTCGGGTGCAGAAGCAAACGAAGCGGCGCTTAAACTTGCGCGTCGTTATGCAGCAGACCAATTCGGTCCAGAAAAATCAGAAATCATCGCATTTAAACAAGGCTTCCACGGCCGTACTTTCTTTACGGTAACCGTGGGTGGCCAAGCGGCTTACTCTGACGGTTTTGGTCCTAAGCCGGGTGACGTGACTCACCTGCCGTACAACGATGTCGACGCACTTCGCGAGCACATCTCGGATCGTACCTGTGCGATCATGATGGAGCCGCTACAAGGCGAAGGTGGCATCATCGCACCAACAGATGAATTCATTCAGACCGTACGTGAACTGTGTGACAAGCACAATGCACTGCTTATCTTTGACGAAGTGCAAACGGGTAACGGTCGTACTGGTCACTTCTACGCGTACCAAGGCCTAGGTGTGACACCTGATATTCTAAGTACCGCTAAATCACTGGGTGGTGGCTTCCCGATCGGTGCAATGCTGACAACAACTGAACTTGCCCAGCACCTGAAAGTGGGTACACATGGTTCAACTTACGGCGGTAACCCACTGGCGTGTGCGGTTGCAGAAGCGGTGGTTGATGTAGTTAGCCAACCTGAAACACTGGCAGGCGTCGCGGAGCGTGAAGCACTGTTCCGTGAAGGTTTAGCTAAACTCAATGATAAATACCAAATCTTTGCAGAAGTACGCGGTAAAGGCTTACTTCTGGGCGCTGCTCTGAATGATGAGTGGCAAGGGCGCGCTCGCGACGTACTGGTTGCAGCGGGTAAAGAAGGTTTGATGGTGTTGGTTGCTGGCGCGAACGTGGTTCGTTTCACTCCATCACTAGTCATCACTAAAGAAGAAATCCAAGAAGGATTATCTCGACTAGATAAAGCTCTAGCGACACTAACAAAATAACTATAACACCTAGGAAGATCGCTTATTCAAGTGATCTTCCATACCATTGCCACTGGTCATGTGTTCAAAATATTGCTTAGGGAAAATCACTTAGAACAAGGCGTAGATTGCAGCGAGCTAGCGGGTCTAACTTCAAAATCTACAACGCAGTTATTAGTGATTTTAGCAAGCAAGGATGAATAGATGACCGGTGGCAGTGGTATCAAGCATCTGGAGGGAGTATCGATGCTGGTTGTCCGCCCTATCGCAATGTCGGATTACGATGCACTGCACACGTGCGCAGTGGAATCGGGTCACGGATTTACATCATTACCGGTTAACGAAGAACTGTTAACTAACCGCATTACACACTCAGAATACAGCTTCTCAAAACCTGAGGTTACAGAACCGGGTGATGAGGGTTACCTAATGGTTGGCTTTGACAGTGATACTGGCGAAGTGGCTGGCTGTACGGGCATCGAAGCTTCGATTGGCTGGGATGTACCGTTTTACTCATACCACATCAGTACCGTTGTGCATTCATCAAGAAAGCTTGGCGTGAACAACACGGTTAAGCTGCTGACATTCGGTAACAACTACACAGGTTGTAGTGAAATTTGTACGCTGTTTTTGCGTCCGACCTTCCGCCAAGGACTGAATGGCCGTTTGATGTCAAAATGTCGTTTCTTGATGATGGCTGAACACCCGCACCGTTTTTCTAAAACCATCTTTGCTGAAATGCGTGGTGTGTCTGATGACGACGGTAACTCGCCATTCTGGCAATGGCTGCAAGAGCACTTCTTCTCGATTGATTTCACTATGGCAGATTACCTAACAGGTATCGGTGCGAAAGGTTTCATCGCAGACCTGATGCCAAAACTGCCTATCTACATCAACTTATTGAGCAAAGAAGCACAAGAAGTGATCGGTAAAGTGCATGAAAACACCAAACCAGCACTACGCCTGTTAGAGAAAGAAGGTTTTACCTGCCGTAACTACGTCGATATTTTCGATGGTGGCCCGACCGTAGAATGTGACCTGCGCAATATCGAATCAGTGCGTCATTCATTCCGTGCGAAAGTGACGATTGCTGAGCATTCAAGCTCGCAGGATTACTTAATCTCGAACACTTCATTTGAAAACTTCCGTGCAACCGCAGCGAAAGCGGCGTACGACAAAGAATCTGATGCAGTGATTCTTTCACCAGCGGTAGCAGAAGCGCTACAGGTTAACGATGGTGAATACGTTCGTATGTTGCCTCAGTAAATTAAGGAAAGAGTAATGACACATTGGATTGCAGGAGAATGGGTCGCTGGACAAGGCGAGCCAATGAATTCACTAAGCCCATACAACAATGAAGTGATATGGGAAGGCGACAGTGCGACTCCGGCTCAAGTAGATGCGGCGGTGAGCGCTGCGCGTGAAGCGTTTCAGAGCTGGAAAAAACTCAGCTTTGCAGAGCGTGAAGCGATTGTGCTGGCGTTTGCCGAGCAAGTAAAAGAACACAGCGAGCAAATCGCAGAAGTGATCGCCAAAGAAACCGGTAAGCCGATTTGGGAAACGCGTACCGAAGCGGGCGCAATGGCGGGTAAGATTGCGATTTCTATTCGCGCGTACCACGACCGTACTGGTGAGTCGACACGCGAAGCGGCGGGTAACCAAATTGTTTTACGTCACCGTCCACTGGGCGTGATGGCCGTATTTGGCCCGTACAACTTCCCAGGTCACTTGCCTAACGGTCACATTGTTCCTGCGCTTTTAGCGGGTAACACCGTGGTATTCAAACCGTCTGAGCAAACTCCAATGACGGGTGAGCTTGCGATGAAACTTTGGGAAAAAGCAGGTCTGCCAAAAGGCGTGATCAACTTAGTCCAAGGTGCGAAAGAGACAGGTATCGCTCTGGCTGACTCAAAAGGTATCGATGGACTGCTGTTCACCGGTAGCGCGAACACGGGTCATATCCTACACCGCCAGTTTGCAGGTCAACCGGATAAGATGCTGGCGCTAGAAATGGGTGGTAATAACCCAATGGTGATCACTGATAACTACGGTGATCTAGACGCAACGGTTTACACCATCATTCAATCTGCCTTTATCAGTGCGGGTCAACGTTGTACGTGTGCGCGTCGCCTGTATGTACCTGTGGGTGAAAAGGGCGATGTGTTGGTTGAGAAACTCGTTGCGGCAACTAAGAAGATCCGTGTCGACCAACCATTTGCTGAGCCTGCACCGTTTATGGGGCCACAAATCTCAGAAGCGGCAGCGAAGTTCATCCTTGATGCGCAAGCGAACCTACAAAACTTAGGCGGCGTGAGCTTACTTGAAGCGAAAGGCGGCCAAGCGGCGTTTGTCACCCCGGGTATCATCGACGTGACACCGATTGCCGAGCTTCCAGATGAAGAATACTTTGGTCCATTGCTGCAAGTGGTGCGTTACCAAGGTCTAGAGAAAGCGGTTGAGCTGGCGAACGATACTCGCTTTGGTCTGTCTGCGGGCTTGGTTTCAACCGACGACAGCGAGTGGGACTACTTTGTTGACCATATCCGTGCGGGTATCGTCAACCGTAACCGTCAGCTGACGGGTGCGAGTGGTGATGCCCCGTTTGGTGGTCCAGGCGCTTCAGGTAACCTACGCCCAAGTGCTTATTACGCAGCAGACTACTGCGCTTACCCAATGGCTTCAATGGAAGGTGGTGAAACCTTGCTACCTGCTACGCTAAGCCCGGGTGTAGAGCTATAAGAATTTAATAATAGAACGTCACAGGTTGAAGGCTATCTGATTGATTCTCTGGACAAGTCGATTAGATGGCCTTTTTTACAATCCAATAACCGTAAACAACCCTTAAACAAGGAGGCGTTATGACGCCAGATGTTTTATTCCAGTCGTTATGGAATGACTATATTCAACGCTTATGTCCCTCTGCAGAAAAAGTTCATCAACTGCTTCAGGAAGATGAGCCACTGATCAACGACCATATTGCGCTGCGCACGTTTAACGTCGCTCCTTTGGGGATTGCAACGCTTGCTCAACCTTTCCTCGATGCGGGCTACAAGCCTTGCGGCGACTACGAGTTTGAGAGCAAGAAGCTGGTGGCAAAGCACTTTGAACACCCAGACCCAAAACAGCCGAAAGTGTTCATCAGTGAGTTGAAAGTCAACGAATGTTCTGATGAGCTGCAAGCGATCGTCGCGAAGCTCGTAGAGCAATTGGACACCGATAAGCTAAAAGGTCATGAGTTCCTATACGGCGGACGTTTGTGGGATCTGAGCTTTGCTGACTACCAAGTGCTGGCGAAAGAAAGCGAGTATGCGTCATGGCTAGCGGCGCACGGTTACGGTGCGAACCACTTTACCGTGAGCGTTAACCAACTCAGTGCTTTTACAGAGGTGAAAGGTGTGAATGACCACTTACGCCAAGCCGGTTTTGCAATCAACGAGTTTGGTGGTGAAGTGAAAGGCTCACCTGAGGTTCTATTAGAGCAGTCTTCAACCATGGCGGATAAAGTGCCAGTGCAGTTTAGCGAAGGCTCAGAAATCGTGCCGGGTGGCTTCTATGAGTTTGCTAAGCGTTACCCAATGAGTAACGGTGAGCTTTATCCTGGATTTGTCGCAGCATCAGCGGACAAGATCTTCGAAAGCACCAACGGATAACATCGAGTTCTTAGACGCCATAGCTATTATCGAGCCTTAGCTATGGCGTCGCCTTCTCGATAAAAGGCCAATAAAGAAAAAGCCACCAAACTTGCGTTTGGTGGCTTTTGTATTCTTGCTCGGTTAATCAGAGATTAACGAGTACCGTAGACAACGATTGTCTTACCGTGTGCAGAAATTAGGTTCTGCTCTTCAAGCATCTTAAGGATACGGCCTACTGTCTCACGAGAACAGCCAACGATTTGACCGATTTCCTGACGAGTGATCTTGATTTGCATACCGTCTGGGTGAGTCATTGCGTCAGGTTGTTTCGCTAGGTTTAGTAGCGTTTGCGCGATACGACCCGTTACGTCTAGGAACGCTAGGTCACCAACTTTTTGGCTAGTTACCTGAAGACGACTTGCCATTTGCGCAGAAAGACGCATTAGGATGTCTGGGTTTACTTGGATTAGCTGACGGAATTTCTTGAAAGAAATCTCAGCAACTTCACAAGGAGATTTAGCACGAACCCAAGCTGTGCGCTCTTGATCTTCTTCGAACAGACCAAGTTCACCGATAAAGTCACCTTGGTTTAGGTAAGAAAGGATCATTTCCTTACCTTCTTCGTCTTTAATAAGTACTGCCACAGAACCTTTAACGATGTAGTACAACGTCTCTGCTTTCTCGCCCGCGTGGATCAGCGTGCTTTTTGATGGGTACTTATGAATATGACAGTGTGAAAGGAACCACTCTAATGTTGGGTCGGTTTGAGGTTTACCTAGAACCATAATATCTCACTTCCTCTGCAGGGTACGCTTGCCGCTTTCCATATTTTAGCTAAGCCTTAAGTTTGGCTTACTAGGATAGGAGCACTTTATAAATGCTGCAAGCTATCTTGTGTTTCGGTTACAAATAGTATCCTTTTTCGAAACCGATTTCTTGATTTTAATCGGGTCCGCATGCTAAATATCTACGCAAAAATGTGCACATGATCACGGTATGAAAAGTAATCGCACATTGGACACTAGCTCTAGCCAATTTTTCCCGTTTCGATGAGTTGCTGGAGAATCGGTCTTACGATCAGCTCCATGGCGAAACTCATTTTTCCGCCCGGTACAACTAATGTGTTATGGCGAGACATGAATGAGCCATCGATCATTGCAAGCAGGTACGGGAAATCGACATTCTTTATCCCACGCAGGCGAATGACAACAAAACTTTCGTCTAAGCTCGGGATACCTTTCGCGTTTAACGGGTTTGACGTATCCACGGTCGGAACACGCTGAAAGTTGATATGGGTACGCGAAAATTGTGGGGTGATGTAGTTGAGATAATCGTCCATTGAACGCACGATCGAGTCCATCACGGCTTCACGTGAGTGACCACGGTCTCGGGTATCACGGACGAATTTTTGGATCCACTCCAAGTTGACAATCGGCACCATGCCAATCAAGAAATCAACGTGCTGCGCAACATTGACCTCACCATCAACCACGCCACCGTGCAGCCCTTCATAAAAGAGTACGTCGGTGTTTTCTGGCAGATCTTGCCACGGGGTAAAAGTACCCGGCATTTGGTTGTACGGCACTGCTTCGTCAAACGTATGTAGGTAGCGGCGCACTTGACCGGTGCCGTCGAAACCGAATTGACGGAAAAATTCTGCAAGTCCGGCAAAATCATTCGCTTGCGGGCCGAAGTAGCTGATGTGACGACCTTGGTCGCGTGCTTTACGGATTTCCACGTCCATTTCTGGGCGCGTGAATCGGTGAAAGCTATCGCCTTCTACCCACGCAGGCTTAATGTCCATCATATTGAACATCTTGCGGAAGGCTTCAGACGTCGTTGTTGTTCCCGCACCGGACGAACCGGTGACGGCGATAATCGGGTGTTTTGCTGACATGACAAACCTTGTCTGTTAGTTACTTACCTTGTATTTCAGCCACACTATAACATGCTTTTACGACAGTTTATGGATGTGCTCGCTGAGCATTGAATCTTAACGATTAAACTGTCTTCTTAGCTGAATATCAACGGTTTCATGCAGTTCTGAGAACACAACCACGGCTTCACCCGTTTCGAGCTGCGCTTTAATTTGTGCGACTTTGTCGTCGAGCGATATCTCGTTTTCGCCGTAGTCTGTCCCTTCGCGTAAGACAAACTCTTTGATTAAGTTATCCAGTGTGTCGGGGGCGATTTGTTGCCATGGGATGATCATAAATACCTCAAAACTTTATGCAGCAATTCAATTGGAGCGTGGTTTAGATACACATTTACTGGCGTCCAGCATTCAAGCTTTCGTAGTACGCCGGAAGGGCTTCTTCAAGCCAGAACTTTGGTTTTAGTGCGCTACCAGCGACAAACCCCACATGACCACCTTGGTCAAACAAACGGTAGTCAATGTTGTCCGGAAGCACGTATTTTGGGATGACGTCTTCGGTCATAAACGGGTCGTCTTTGGCGTGGATGATTTGCGTCGGCAGTTTGATGTCTTTTAAGCGATGGATACCGGAGCAGCGCTGGTAATAATCTTGGGCGTCTTTAAATCCGTGTAACGGCGCGGTGATCAAATCGTCGAACTCGTAAAGCTTCGTTACGCGCTTGATGCTTTGATAAGACAGGTCGAGTTCGCCTTTTAATAAATGGTGTTTGCGTAGAGCGTTTCGTTTCAGCGAAGAGAGCAGATAGGTTTTATACAGCTTGGAGAAGCCTTGCTCAATACGCTGTGAACAGGCAGAAAGGTCAAGCGGCGCAGAAACAATGGTCGCTGCGTCTAATAGAGGCGCTTGATTGTATTGCGCAAGATAGTTGGCCAACATGTTCCCGCCGAGCGAAATACCTACCGCTACTTTGGTTTGATTTGGAAACAACGAATCGAGGTGCTGAAGAAACCGTCGCGCGTCTTCGACTTCGCCCGAATGATACGCTCTAGCAAGGTTGTTTGGTTTGCCGCTGCAACCGCGAAAATGCATCATCACCGACAGCCAACCGTTCTTGGCAAAAGCGTGCATTAAGCCGTTGGCGTAAGGGCTATAGAAGCAGCCTTCCAAACCGTGAAACAATACGAAAATAGGTTTGTTTTTCGCTTGTTCAGATTGCCAATCCTCACTCCAGGCGAGATCGAGAAAATCGCCGTCTTCGGTATCCAGCGTGTGCCATACAGGTTCAAACAACGCTTTCTTGCGGATAAAGCGTGGAGCCAGAGTTTGTAAGTGAGGATTGGTCAATCCTTTAGCAGCGACAAATTGAGTCATAGGCACGTCTACATGTTGGCGGTGTTATCAATCGGCTCGGCGAAAGCAGGGTAGAGGTGTTCTGCTCCTAGTTGGCGACAGTAACGCAAGGTTAACGGCGAACCTAAGTTTGTTTCGAGTTTTAAGCTATTGATGCAGTCGACCAGATCAGATTGCTGGCAGCGTTCTAACTGCAGTTCAAACTGCAACGATTCACGATACAGGGCATCTGGAACATGCGATTTGAGTCGACGGCGAATGTCTCGGTAGCTGTGCAGCAGAGATTCGGAATGACCAAGACACTCTTCCACTTTGAGCCAGTCTTGGTCTTTGAAGCATACCTGCTGATCGTCGAGCCATTTGAGCAACAACAGCAGATTAACGTTACCTTTGAAGTGGTTTTGCAAATTCAGGCACGCGTCTTTCACTCCTCGCATACTGTAGTACTGCAAGCTAAATTGCCACAGTCTTTCAACGGTAAGTGATATGTCAGCGTGCTTTGGACTCATTGGCTATTGAATTCCTGTTCCATTTGTTCAAGCTCTTCTTGTAGAGCCATCCATTCCATTTCTACGTCTTCGAGTTCGCTTTTGCTGTCCGCCTGAGTTGCTAATACTTGGTTAAGTTTAGCCTTATTTTCTGCGTCATACAGTGAGTTGTCTGACAATTGTGTCTCTGCTTCTGCAAGGGCTGCAGTTAACTTATCCATTTTCTCTTCAAGCTTTGTCAGCGTTTTGCGAATTGGCGCGGTCTGTTTACGGAAATCTGCATCACGGCGCTTTTGTTCTTTCTTTGCCGCCGCGCTGTTACTGGTGGTTTTTTCCGGTTGCGCTGACTGTGCTTCTTTACGCTGCACTTTTTGCTGCTCGGTCAACCATTTGTAGTAGTCATTCAAGTCACCGTCGAACGGTGCCACTTGACGGTCATGGACAAGGTATAAATCGTCCGTGGTCGCACGTAATAAGTAACGGTCGTGCGATACGATCACCATCGCGCCTTCAAAGGTTTGCAACGCTAAGGTCAGCGCTTGGCGCATATCGAGGTCAAGGTGGTTGGTCGGTTCATCGAGTAGTAGTAGATTTGGTTTTTGCCAGACGATCAACGCCAGTACTAGACGCGCTTTTTCACCGCCCGAGAATGGCGCCACTTTTTCTAGCGCTTTATCGCCTTGGAAACCAAAGCTACCTAAGTAGTCACGTAACTGCTGCTCGGTGTGTTTCGGCGCGATCTGCATCATGTGTTGCAGTGGTGTTTCTTCCGGGTGCAGGGTCTCCAACTGATGCTGCGCAAAGTAGCCAATTTTCACGCCTTGAGAATAGGTCAGGTCACCGCCTTGGCTGTTTAACTCGCCAGACAGCAGTTTAATCAGAGTCGATTTACCCGCACCGTTACGGCCAAGCAGACCAATGCGGCTGCCCGGGACTAGGTTCAAGCGGATCTTTTCTAGAATCAAGTTGTCGCCGTAACCGGCAGAAACATCATC
>NZ_JAATOO010000038.1 GCF_011806575.1 Vibrio hepatarius | reverse complement strand
GGAGCGACACACGAGGTTCGAACTCGTGACCTCAACCTTGGCAAGGTTGCGCTCTACCAACTGAGCTAGTGTCGCATTCACAACGTTTCCGTCGTTCAGGGCTGCGAATTATAAGAGCTTTATTTTGTGATGCAAGTCCTTCCTGCAAAAAAAAATCGATTTTTTCTCTTTTGATGAAAAAGCACACAGAATCGAACATTTTTCGTTCCAAAACGTTGCTTTAACAGACCAGCCCTATATTTGAGAGGAGAATATTAGATACTAAAAATTGTTTCTCGGTAATACTTTAGCTCAGCAATAGACTCACGAATATCGTCTAACGCTAAGTGGCTACCTTGCTTTGAAAAACCATCTAAGACTTCTGGCTTCCAACGACGAGTGAGTTCTTTCAACGTGCTCACGTCGAGGTAACGATAATGGAAGTACTCTTCCAGTTCCGGCATATGCTTGTACAAGAAGCGGCGATCCTGACCGATGCTGTTACCGCAAATTGGTGACTTACCTTTCGGTACCCATTGTTCTAGAAATGCGACCGTTTGGCGGATAGCTTCCTGTTCATCAACATCACTGGCACGGACACGCTCAACCAAACCGCTGGCAGTATGTGTCGTCGTACACCACTCATCCATTTTGCTCAGTTCAGCTTCTGGTTGATGGATGGCAAGAACCGGCCCTTCAGCTAGAATGTTCAACTCACTATCGGTGACGATAGTAGCGATTTCGATAATTTTATGAGTTTCTGGGTCAAGGCCCGTCATCTCTAAATCAACCCAAATTAAGTTTTGATCGCTAAAGGACATAAATCGTTGCCTATTGGTTTTATGATAAAAAGGGTACTATACCCAAATTCTGATCCACTAGATAGCAGTCTAGCGGATACTAAGTGATGGTTAATAGTTAAGTAGACAATTGTGGCAAAAAAGAAAAAGCTCACCAAAGGTCAAGTTCGACGCGTACGCAGCAATCAAAAACGTAAGCTGAAAAAAGAAGAGTCCGTTCAATGGGATGAATCGATGCTCGGCACGGCGCAAAAAGGACTCGTGATCACTCGCTTTGGCCAACATGCCGATATTGAAGATCAAGAAAGTGGCGACATTCACCGCTGCAACTTAAGACGGGGAATCGAAAGCCTCGTCTCAGGCGATAAGGTCATTTGGCGTCCGGGTTTGGAGTCGATGGAAGGTATCAACGGAGTGGTTGAAGCCGTTGAGCCACGTACTTCGGTTTTGACTCGCCCAGACTACTACGACGGCTTGAAGCCTGTTGCCGCCAACGTTGACCAGATGATCATTGTCTCTTCGGTACTCCCTGAACTGTCACTGAATATCATCGACCGTTACCTGGTTGCCGCAGAAACGCTAAAGATTGCGCCTTTGATCGTCCTCAACAAGATTGACTTGCTAGAACAAGAACAACTGGAACTCTACAAAGATTGGCTAAGCACTTACGAGAAAATTGGCTATAAAGTTCTGTTGGTAAGTAAAGAAACAGGTGAAGGAATTCCGGCACTTGAAGAGCTACTGAGCAACCGAATTAACATCTTCGTTGGGCAATCCGGTGTGGGTAAATCGAGCTTGGTTAACGCACTCATGCCTGGCTTTGACATCGAAGAGGGCGCGGTTTCAGAGAATTCCGGTCTTGGCCAACATACCACGACGGCTTCGCGTCTGTACCACATCCCGTCAGGCGGTGACCTGATTGACTCACCGGGAGTGCGTGAATTTGGTTTATGGCACCTTGAGGCAGAAGAAGTCACCAAAGCCTTTATCGAATTCCAACCATATTTAGGTGGCTGTAAGTTCCGTGACTGCAAACACTTAGATGATCCGGGCTGTATCTTAGTCAAGGCGGTAGAAGATGGTGAGATCAATCAAGTTCGTTTTGAAAACTACCATCGAATTCTTGAAAGCATGGCGGAAATGAAAGCGAACCGTCAGTACTCTCGCAACAAAAAAGCTGATCTGTAACGATTTCTTGAATCGTCTCGAATGACTTTCTACTGACTTTTGGTTTGAATTTGAGTACTATCTCGCGCCCAAAAGAAGTGAGCAACATACAGTTAACATTGGAAATGAAGACAATGGATAAGATTAAAGTTGGACTGCAATACTGGATCCCACAACACGGTTTAACCCGTTTGATGGGTAAACTGGCTTCAGCAAAAGCTGGCGGTCTAACAACAGCGGTTATTCGCTGGTTCATCAAGCAATACAACGTGAACATGGACGAAGCGAAGCACTCCGATCCTAAGCATTTTGCATCGTTCAATGAATTTTTTGTCCGTGAGCTGAAAGAAGGCGCACGTCCGATTGCAGAAGGTGATTCGGTTATCACCCACCCTGCTGATGCGTGTGTAAGCCAATTCGGCCCAATTAAAGATGGCAAGCTTATCCAAGCGAAAGGCCACGACTTTACCGCACAAGAACTATTAGGCGGAGACGCAACGCTGGCTGAAGAGTTCAAAGACGGCGAGTTTGCGACACTTTATCTTTCACCACGTGACTACCACCGTGTGCACATGCCATGTGATGGTACGCTACGTCAGATGATTTATGTTCCTGGTGATCTGTTCTCGGTCAACCCACTCACTGCGGAAAACGTGCCAAACTTATTCGCACGTAACGAACGTGTGGTATGTATCTTTGATACGGAGTTTGGCCCGATGGCACAAGTATTGGTGGGTGCAACTATCGTAGGCAGCATCGAACAAGTTTGGGCTGGTACAGTGACTCCACCTCGCGGTAACTCTGTGTACAAATGGGATTACCCAGCTCAAGGTGACAAAGCGGTTATCTTGAAAAAAGGCGAAGAAATGGGTCGCTTCAAACTGGGCTCAACGGTGATTAACCTATTCGCTAAAGATGCGGTCAAATTTGATGAGAGTATGGATTACGGTAAGCCTACCGTGATGGGTACCCCATACGCCCATACCCTCAAACAAGATTGATAAAAAATGCCCCGCACTGTCGGGGCGTTTTTTTGACTGAAAACAAGACATTCGCAACATTTTTTAACCTCATTGCAAAACTTCCACCTCAGTCTAAGACCCTAATTTGATTATTAATTACTCTTGTGGGTAGATTTTTCTTTAAGGTTAAAGTTTATGCCGCGAATAGACCAAGGGATATTGGTCAAGCTATTGATTTGCTTCGGGATACCATTGGGTGTTCTATTGATGCCAATCGATGCTATCCCTATCGATGACCTGTCACTGATCCAGCATCGCTTACTGGCGATTTTCCTGCTTGCCGCTTTGCTATGGGTGCTTGAGCCCGTCCCTGTTTTTGCTACTTCCATTCTGATCATTGCGCTTGAGCTGATAATGATCTCTGATAAAGGCTTACACCTCTTCCGCACACCACCTGCAGGCCATGATATTGGTACGCTGATGAACTATACCGATATCTTTGGTGCGTTCTCATCGCCGATTATTATCCTGTTCATGGGAGGCTTTGCTCTGGCGATTGCGGCGTCTAAATATGAATTGGATAACAACTTAGCGCGCGTGTTGTTACGGCCGTTTGGTCAGCAGCCAAAATTTATCATGCTAGGTCTGATGCTGATCACAGCGGTGTTTTCGATGTTTATGTCCAATACCGCTACGACTGTGATGATGTTAGCGTTGCTTGGACCGATCGTCGCCTCTGCGCCCAAAGGAGATTTAGGTATCAAAGCGCTGGTGTTGTGTATCCCTATCGCCGCCAATACTGGTGGTATTGCCACACCAATCGGTACACCGCCCAACGCGATTGCGCTGCAATACTTAACCGGCGAAAACAGCATTAGCTTTCTGAGCTGGATGATGATGGGCTTACCTTTTGTCATTATACAACTGACTATCGCGTGGTTTTTGCTACAAAAACTCTTCCCTTCTTCACACAAAACCATGCAGTTAAAGCTGGATGGCGAATTCCAAAAAAGCTGGCGCGCAGTGGTCGTTTACGTCACATTTGCTGCGACGATTATTTTATGGATGACCACCAGCTTGCACGGTATGAACACCTATGTTGTCTCAATTATCCCGCTGGCCGTCTTCACACTGACTGGCATCATGGGCAAAGCTGAGCTCAAGCAAATCAACTGGGATGTATTGTGGTTGGTAGCTGGGGGTATTGCGATTGGTATCGGTTTGGATAAAACCGGCTTGGCTTCTGCGCTAGCCCACGCAATCGACTATGAATCGTTATCGCCAGTTGCGGTCGTCATTACGCTATCGATTGTCTGTTGGTTGATGGCTAACTTTATGTCCAACACCGCAACCGCAAACCTTTTGATGCCGATCGCAGCGGCGATTGGCGCTTCGATGGAAAGCCTATCGTCGGTGGGTGGATTGCAAGGGCTACTCGTGGTGGTCGCATTCTCGGCATCACTCGGCATGATTCTCCCTGTCTCGACACCACCAAACTCGCTCGCTTACTCAACTGGCTTAATCGAAAGCCGCGACATGGCGAAAACCGGCGTAATTATCGGCGTGATTGGCCTAGTGATTGTCTACGCTGCAGCACTACTACTCACTTAACGAATTGTGCGACTTCTTACGCATTTTTGTGTAAGAAGTCGCAAAACAAACAAAAGCCACCTACACACTTTATTGCACCTGCCGAATACATAGTTAGATCAAACATATCACTGTCAGTTTTGTATAACATCTGACCGTTAATTTACTTACTCCCTATTAAAACACCTGCCTTTTGCCCGTTCTAAAGCATTAGGTAAACAACACATTTGAGTCTAAACCTCACCTTTGTTTGTTGTCTAAGTACTGAAGGAAAGACAATGAAATATACAATAAAGCTAAAAATACAAATTGCTATTGCTGTCATCATCGCTGTTGTTAGTGGCGTTCAAGCTTGGATCTCTGTCAGCCAGTTGAAGCAAGAGACAACCTCCGCACTCAATAGCGAAATGGAGAACGTTAGTCACGCGACCTCTCGTTACATCTCCGATTGGTTAGAAATTCGTAGTGATATGATGCTCGCCAACGAAAAAGCCATTTTAGATTCACCAGATGCCGACAGGGAAATGCTGCTGACAAAACGTGCGGGCGGATTCCTTTCTGTCTATGCAGGGTTTGAGGACGGCTCTATCGCTTATGGCGACAAAACCGAAGACTGGCCAACGGACTACGACCCACGCAGCCGACCTTGGTACATTGACGCAAAAGCGGCACCTGGACTGATCATTACCGAACCTTACCAAGATTTCGATGGCAGTATCGTGATCAGTTTTGCCAAAGCGTTCAGCGGCAGTAAAGATGGGGTGCTCGCAGCAGACTTAACCGTAAGTAACATCATTGAAGAAGTCCTTCACGTGACTCTCGACAACGACGGCTTCTCATTCTTGGTCGATGGCAACAACAACATCGTCGCCTACAAAGACGAGAAACTCAGCCAGAAGCCGTTAACCAACCTAAATCCTGGGCTCTCAGCCGATAAAGTCGCGCAGTTAATCAAGACCGCCGGGATCTCAACCATCACTTGGCCGGGACAAGGCGACAAGTTGATCTTCGTATCTAACGTGCCATCAACCGATTGGTCGCTGGGTATTGTGGTCGACAAAGAGCTTGCGTTCTCGTCTGTAGCTGAGCAAATTCAGTTTACTGCGATTGCCTCAATTCTGTTGTACATCGTGATTGCTTCTATTAGCACATACGTCGTTACCCGCTTACTCAAACCGCTGCAAACGCTGTCTGATGCGCTGTCTGAGCTTTCAGAGGGCGAAGGTGACCTTACTCAGCGGATTGAAATCCAGAGAAAGGATGAAATCGGCGAACTCGCTCAGCACGTCAACCAATTCTTGGCGCAAATGCAGAAAATGCTTGGTGATATTATCCAGCACAGCCAACAACTGGCGATACAAGCCGAAGCGGCTAATCAGTTGTCTCAGGAATCCGCACAGCAAGTTGAAACGCAGCAAAATGACGTTAACCAAATTGCGACGGCTATCCATGAAATGTCAGCGACTGCGGCAGAGGTCGCCAGTCATGCAGAACTGACCGCCAACGCATCACAAGAATCATCGGCTGCGTGTGAAGATGGTCAGCAAGTGATCGAGAAAAACCGTCAAGCGATCATCAAACTTGCCGAGCAAGTCGCTGACGCCTCTAACATTATTTCTGAGTTGGAAAACAATACCCAGAGCATCAACCAGATCCTTTCTACTATCCAAGGCATTGCCGAACAAACGAACTTACTGGCACTCAACGCAGCGATTGAAGCAGCACGCGCCGGTGAACAAGGACGCGGCTTTGCTGTGGTGGCAGACGAAGTTCGAGTACTGAGCCAACGCACTCACGGCTCAACAGAAGAGATCCGCCAGATGATCGAAACATTGCAAGGGAATACTCAGCTCGCGGTCAACAGTATGGAAGCGAGTACAACGTTAGCGGACACCAGTGTCGACTACGCGCAACAAGCCTCAGAAAGCCTCGACACGATTACGACTGCGATCAACGAAATCAACGGAATGGCTCTGCAAATTGCCAGCGCGGCAGAAGAGCAGCGCGCGGTCAGCGAAGACATTAGTCGAAATACGCAAGGGATTAAAGATGCGTCTGACATTCTCGCCGATCAAGCTGCACGCAGTAGCCAAAGTGCAACAAACATGTTTGATTCGGCAAACACGGTTCGTAAAGAAGTGGAACGCTTTAAAGTTTAACGCTTTGTATAACCAATGATTTGATGCATATTAACAGCCATTAGTATTCACACTCCCTCAAGGACGAATAGATATGGGATACGAATGGCTGGCTTTGGCGGCCGCCTTTCTATGGGCTGTCGCCAGCATCCTCTCGGTCGCACCCGCACAACATTTAGGTACGTTTGCTTATAGCCGCTGGCGTATGGGCTGTACTTCCGTCATTCTCGGCACTATGGCACTGATTACGGGTGGCTGGTCTAGCGTGGAGCCCTCCTCAATCTCTGCAATGGCGCTGTCAGGATTAATCGGTATTTTTATCGGTGATACGGCTCTATTTGCCTGCCTAAATCGCATGGGGCCTCGTCAAGCTGGCTTGTTGTTCTCCTGCCACGCCGTCTTCTCCGCGGTATTGGGTTATTTTCTGTTTAGCGAACACATGACTGCACTTGAGTTATTAGGCTCAGCACTGGTGTTCTCAGGCGTATTAACCGCTATCTTCTTTGGTCGCCGAGGCCAAGCCAATAATCAACTCGAATCGATCAAAGGCAATGTCTGGGCTGGTGTCGGGCTAGGCCTGCTCGCGGCACTTTGCCAAGCGATGGGCGGCATTATTGCGAAACCCATAATGCAAACCGAGATAGACCCAGTTGCTGCGTCAGCGGTGAGGATGATGACGGCGTTTGTCGCCCACTCTGTATTATTCATCTCGGGCGCCAAGATCGCACGCGCGACTCAACCGATGACAATGAAGATCTTTTCCATCACTGCGGTCAACGGATTCCTGGCAATGGCCGTAGGGATGACCTTAATCCTCTACGCGCTACGTGAAGGCAATGTCGGAATGGTGGCACTGCTTTCTTCAACCACACCGATCATGCTTTTGCCTATACTATGGATTTACACCAAACAGAGACCTAACCGCTATGCTTGGCTTGGAGCCATCGTCGCGGTGACTGGCACGGGAATTTTGGTTAGTTAATCGCCTCATCTGCAATTACAACGATAGATAAATACGATTTTTAATTTGCGCTCAGATTGAGAGAATAGACCATATTCTAAGCGTAAATATCCAGTCACGACTCAAGGTGAAAGGTGTTTCAATTGAAAGATAACAACGCCATATCACAAACAATGTTTGATCTTGACCTACAGTTTTGGTTAAAAAGTGTAGTAAAATTACGCTAATTTTGTTTCCAAAGTTACTTTGAAATTTGACGAGGACATCACTATGTCAGCAAAGAAGCCATTGGCTTTAGTTATTCTTGACGGTTACGGCCACCGTGAAGACACAGCAAGCAACGCGATTGCAAATGCAAAAACACCAGTAATGGATGCACTGCTTGCAAACAACCCAAATACTCTAATCTCAGCTTCAGGCATGGACGTTGGTCTACCTGACGGTCAGATGGGTAACTCTGAGGTTGGCCACACTAACATCGGTGCTGGTCGTGTCGTATACCAAGACCTAACTCGTATCACTAAGTCTATCGCTGACGGTGAATTCGTGGAAACACCAGCGCTTGTTGAAGCCATCGACTCTGCAGTCAAGGCTGGTAAAGCGGTACACATCATGGGTCTGATGTCTCCAGGTGGCGTTCACTCTCACGAAGACCATATCTATGCAGCAGTAGAAATGGCAGCAGCACGTGGCGCAGAAAAAATCTACCTACACTGCTTCCTAGACGGCCGTGACACACCACCACGCAGCGCAGAAAACTCACTAAAACGTTTTGACGAGCTATTCGCGAAACTGGGTAAAGGCCGCATCGCGTCACTTGTTGGCCGTTACTACGCAATGGACCGTGATAACAACTGGGAACGCGTTCAAGTTGCTTACGATCTACTGACTCAAGGTAAAGCAGAATTCACTTACGATTCAGCGGTTGCTGGTCTAGAAGCGGCTTACGCTCGTGAAGAGAACGACGAATTCGTAAAAGCTACGGCGATCAAAACTGAAGCTCAAGAAGACGCAGCAATGGCTGACGGCGATGCAGTGATTTTCATGAACTACCGTGCAGACCGCGCTCGTCAAATCACCCGTGCATTCGTTTCTGATTTCAATGGTTTTGAGCGCGCAGCATTCCCAGCGGTTAACTTTGTCATGCTGACTCAGTACGCAGCTGATATTCCTCTTGCGATCGCATTCCCACCAGCGTCACTAGAGAACACTTACGGTGAATGGCTATCTAAGCAAGGCCAAACTCAGCTACGTATCTCTGAAACAGAGAAATACGCGCACGTAACTTTCTTCTTCAACGGTGGTGTTGAAAAAGAATTTGATGGCGAAGAGCGTCAGCTTGTTGCTTCTCCAAAAGTCGCAACTTACGACCTACAACCAGAAATGAGTTCTGCAGAGCTAACTGAAAAAATGGTTGCAGCGATCAAGTCTGGTAAATACGACACTATCATCTGTAACTACCCGAACGCAGATATGGTTGGTCACACTGGCGTTTACGAAGCCGCAGAGCAAGCGATTGAAGCGCTAGATGCAAGCGTAGGCAAAGTAGTTGAAGCAATCAAAGAAGTGGGCGGCCAAATGCTGATCACAGCGGACCACGGTAACGCAGAAATGATGGTTGATCCTGTGACTGGCGGTACTCACACTGCGCACACTAACCTACCAGTTCCTCTGATCTACGTAGGTGACAAAGCGGTTGAGTTCAAAGAAGGCGGTAAACTGTCTGACCTAGCACCAACGATGCTAACGCTATCTGGTCTAGAAATCCCAACTGAAATGACGGGTGACGTGCTAGTTAAGTAGTTAACTGGCAAAGAAAACTTAAGCCCGAGCCATTGCTCGGGCTTTTTCATTTCTAGCTCAATAAGTTTTGACATTCCCCTTTCTTCTGAGGAAAGGGTTTAGGTATACTGACTGTCCCATAATCAGGATAAAAGCACTCATGGCATCAAGACATCAAGCACGACTTCGGATTACCACTACGCTATCTGCACTCGTGTTCGCTGCCGCTATGACTGTCACTTCACCTGTTTGGTCGGCCTCCCAAGCTGAACTCAAAGGCGTTTCCAGTGAAATATCCCGCCAGAGACAATCACTTTCCAGCCAACAAAAACAACTCGACTCGCTGCAAAAATCCCTTAAGCAACAGGAAGTGGGCATCGCACGAATCGAGAAAGAGATCAAAGAAACCAAGGCGCTGCTAAGCCAAACCAACAGCAATATCTCGGCGTTAGAAAAGAAAGTGGAACAACTGGAAGTAGAAAAACAGCAGCAAAGTGAGAAACTCGCTGAATTGCTCAAAACCTACTATGTGACCCAACGCGCGAAAGACGCGTCAAACCTTCTCAACCAGGGCATTGAAGAAGACCGTATTAGTCAATACTTCCAACATCTTGCCAAGCAACGTGCCCACACCATTGAAGAGCTGGAGCAAACAGCGCAAGAGCTAGCAGATAGCCGAACTCAGTTGGATGTTGAAAAGAACCAACTTACTCGGCTGCTCGATGAACAAACCGAAAAACGTAATCAACTGACTCAAGTACAGTCAAAGCGTAAGAACACCTTGAGCGGTATTCGCAAGCAGATCTCCAACGACAAAGTTTATCTGTCTGAACTGCAGCGTAACGAAACTCGTCTGAAAGCAGAAATCGCCAAAGCGGCGAAACGTAACGCCGTCCCTATGGATGGCTTAGCGAGACAACAAGGTAAGCTACCTTGGCCACTCAAAGGTCGTGTATTGCATAATTACGGCACACGCCAAACTGGTCAGCTGAACTGGAAAGGGATGGTGATCGATGCAAACTACGGCCAATCAGTAAAAGCGGTTTACTCAGGGACTGTGGTGTTTGCAGATTATCTTCGCGGTTACGGCCTAGTCGTGTTACTCGACCACGGTAAAGGCGATATGACTTTATACGGTTTCAACCAAAGCCTACTAAAGAAAGAAGGCGATAAAGTCAAAGCGAATGAGACTATCGCACTCGCCGGTGACACAGGTGGTCAGGCGCAAGCTTCTCTGTATTTCGAAATTCGCCGAAACAGTAAAACCCAAAACCCAAGGCGTTGGCTAACCCAATAATAACGGTGGCAAATGCCAGTCTTCCGCCACCAGCGGGCTACGTGTAATACTGCTCAATCGCCTCAATCAGCTTTGCCAACTCGTCTTTTGGCAAGGCGTTAATGCCCGCTGCCGCTGCGCGTCCACCACCACTGATAAACTGACCACAGATGTCTCCAGCCCCTTGTTTATTGTTCAATGGCGCACGCAAAGAAACGGTATACGTACCATTACTGTTTTCGGTCAGTACGACGTGAGCAGAGTCTGGCGATTGGTTAGCCAACCAGTTTCCGTACACCCCGCTGATGCGTCTTGATGCGGCTTGATTAGGTAACTCAAACACTCCAACAACCGCGCTTTGATACTTAGCTTCGGTCGCGATTGCCTGTTGCATATCTTGCTGATAAGCATTCTTTAATAGTGAATATGGCGAGTCGCGATCAGCAATAACAGCGAAAGGATCATCATAGGCCAAAAACTCATTAAACAGTACCGCTGGGTCGAAATGCAGATCGTCAGTGACTTCACCGTAGCCGTTATAGTTGATCAAGGTACCCAGTTCTTTAAGCTGTGCTTTTTGCTCAGCGTTGAGTCCGATGGCATCCGCCAATTGATCGGCCTTCGCAATTAAGTTGTCACCGTATGCGGCGGTGATCGCCCAAGTATGGTATTTGCCTGCAAGTAGCTGATCGATAATCAGTGCCGTACAAGTGTTAGCGTCTAAATCGATATGAGCTTGTAGTTGGTCACTTTGAGGAATCACACCTGACTTATGGTGGTCGGCGTAGAAGACGCTCACGTTTCTAGCTAACAGGGCTTCCAACGCTGGAAGGTTTTTCTCCATCGAAATATCCAACGCAGTCACGGTATCTCCCGCTTGAGCCGGTACTTTGTCCAGCAGTTGAATATCTCGCTTTACCCCAGTGATTAAGGTTGACGATTTAGGCTCAGCTAAACGTAACTGAAGAAGGGCGATGATGCCGTCGGCGTCACCGTTGAATACGTCGTAGTGCATAAATAAAAACCCATTAAAGTATCTGTTGTTACTCTAATGGGTTCGAATAAAACAAACAATTTGAATTAGTTATGACTAAGCATGAATTGCTTTAACGCCATCCTCTAATAATTGTAACTGTTCGACTCCTTGTTCTGTCGCCTTTGGTTTGACCACAGCGATCATTTGCAACATACCTTGATAAATGACCTGCTCAGTAACTTGAGTCTTCTGCGACATCGCCGACTGATAACCCAGCCAACTTGACGCAATCAGGTGCAACGTGGTGACCAGCGATTTCATCTCGTCTTCTTTAACGTCTAATAGCTCAAGCTCGACAAACGCGCGCATAATGTTGATTAAGTTGCCTTGCAACCGTTCCTGCACTTGGATGTAGTCTTCGTGCAAGTGATCGTCACGTTGTAGAATTTCTGGCAAATTGGCGTAAAAAAAGCGGTATTTCCACATTAAGGTGAAGATCGAATCCAAGTAGTGCTTGAGTAACACCAAACTCTCTTGCTGGCCTTGAATCGGGGTAAAACGCTCAAGCAGCTCGTTTGAGTAAAGTGAGAATATCTCTCTCACGATTTCTTGCTTATTTCGAAAATGATAATAAAGGTTGCCAGGACTGATATCGATATGCGCTGCAATATGGTTAGTGGTGATATTCCTTTCACCGTGAGTATTAAAAAGTTCTAATGCCGCCAGCACTATTTTATCGCGTGTCTTCATTAATTTTCCGTATCCTCTTCCACGATTATTATCAGTATAGCGTGTTAGTGTAACCTGAAACAAAAAAGCGCCTGGTCATATCAGGCGCTTTCATTATATTGCTAAGTTATTTGTGGTACGGCTTAGATAGCTCGTGCACCGCGTCTACAAAGACACCTGCATTTTCTGGCGGTACATCTAGGTGGATACCGTGGCCAAGGTTGAATACGTGACCTGTGCCCGCATCGCCAAATCCTTCAAGGATGGTCGCCACTTCTTCACGGATACGTTCAGGTTGTGCGTAAAGCATTGATGGATCCATGTTGCCTTGCAGCGCCACTTTGTCGCCGATACGCGCTTTGGCATCAGCGATGTTAATTGTCCAGTCTAGGCCGACTGCATCACAGCCTGTCGCCGCGATTTGCTCTAACCACATACCACCGTTCTTAGTGAACAGCGTTACTGGAACACGACGACCTTCGTTTTCACGAATCAGACCATCAACGATTTTGTGCATGTACTGAAGCGAGAACAGATTGTAGTCGCGCGGAGTCAGTACACCACCCCAAGTATCAAATACCATTACAGACTGCGCACCGGCTTTGATTTGCGCGTTTAAGTATTCGATGACGCTGTCTGCCAGCTTGTCTAGAAGAGCATGTAGCGTTTGTGGCTCTGCGTACATCATCTTCTTGATCTTAGTAAACGCTTTCGAGCTACCACCTTCAACCATGTAGGTCGCCAGTGTCCAAGGACTACCAGAGAAGCCAATCAAAGGTACTTCACCTTTAAGATCTTTACGGATCTGACGCACTGCATTCATTACGTATTGCAGCTCACCTTCTGGGTCTGGAAGACCGATCTTTTCTACGTCGGCTTTACAGGTAATTGGCTTATCAAATACAGGACCTTCGCCTGCTGCGAAACGTAGACCAAGCCCCATTGCATCAGGGATGGTTAGAATGTCAGAGAAAAGGATCGCGGCATCAAGTGGAAAACGACGTAGTGGTTGAAGTGTCACTTCCGACGCTAACTCTGCATTTTTGCACAGCGACATGAAATCGCCTGCCTCTGCACGAGTCGCTTTATATTCTGGTAGGTATCGACCTGCCTGACGCATCATCCATACTGGCGTGTAATCTACAGGTTCTTTTAATAATGCACGCAGATAGCGATCATTTTTTAATTCAGTCATTCTGTTCTTCCGATTCAATAGACTCACTTTTTTGTGGCCAATATTCTAACACCGTTTGCCTCGCAAAAGCTGTGTGCTTTGCGCCCTAGATCAAGTTATTAACTATAAAATCAGAGCTTAATTTGCACCCACCCCGTAAGGGTGTTAAAAATTTGTGTGCTAGCGAAAACTACAATTATAAACTGAACACTCAAGTGTTCAGCATCTCATAACGACATCTTACTTACCCCCTCCCTCTCGGAGGGTTTTTTTTACTTAATTTTCAGATATCTATATCTTTAATCTCGGCTAACGTCTGTTCTATCAACGCACGTGCAATAGTGCCAACTGGCGCGACTGGCGGCATCTCTTCAACATTAAACCATCGTGCGTCACTTAGCTCACTGTAATCAGGTTTTAGCACCCCTGATTGGTATTCGGCGAGAAAGCCCATCATCATACTCGACGGAAACGCCCACGGTTGGCTACCAAAATAACGGATATTTTTTACTTCGATACCCGTTTCTTCTTTGACTTCACGCGCAACGCACTGCTCCAAGGTTTCACCGACTTCAAGAAATCCGGCGATCACGGTATACATACCATTTTTGTGCCTTGGGTGCTGCGCCAAAAGGATTTCATTTTCTTTGCGTACCGCGACAATGATACAGGGAAAAATTCTCGGGTAATGCAGCGTACGACAGTCACCACACTGCATGGCCAGTTGATTATGATTAAAGTGGTTTCGGCCACCACACAGTGGACAAAAGCGCATTGACTGCGTCATATGACCAAATTGTATTGCTTTGCTCATCATTAAAAAGAGTTCTTGCGGAAATACGAGACATTCTCTAAGAGAAACTAACTCTAGATCTTGTTCCACATCCCCAGCGTTCAACCAGTAAACGGGACTTTGTTGGTATTCGCCAATCAGGATCGCCTTCTCTTCAGGTAGCGAATATTGCTGGGCTGCACCGCAAGGCAATTGATCATCTACCAGCCAGATCTCACTTCCTGACACGACACACCAATAAGCATCTTCCGTACGGTTTGTGTCACTATTCTTTAACATTACCCTTCCTCTTTGCTTGCAGTCCATCCATTTTACTGGCAATCTAAATTCATACCAGAGTTTGTAGTGAAGCAATTTTCTGGCTATAAATTCTAGTAAGGACAAGAGGTTGTATCTCTAGAAGAGCTTTGCTAAGGCAGAGCGTAATGATCACCGGAGTGTGATCCGATCATGAGGGCATGGTCATGCTAAATAAATTCAAAAGAACTCAAGAACAGTGGGGTGGCTCTAGTGAAGTCATCGATCATTGGTTAGAAACCCGACAGTCATTAATCGTTGAGTACTGTAAATTGGCTGCGCTTCAGCCATGCTCAACCAAGTCCGCAGTTTCTACGCTTCCTACTCCCGAAGAACTGCAAATTTTCTGTCAGCACGTTGTCGACTACATTTCTGAAGGCCATTTCAAAATCTACGATATGGTGATGGATAAGTGGCGCTCAACTGGCTTTGAGGCGACAGACGATATTAACCAGACTTACGCGCAAATCGTACTCACTACAGAGCCACTGCTTAACTTTACTGACCGTTATGCTGATGTCCCTGAAGATGATGATTTGGACACGTTCGATAGCGACCTTTCAATGATTGGGGAAATCATCGAAGCACGTTTTGAAGTGGAAGATCAGCTAATTCAGTTGATTGCTAATAGTCTGGCAGTACCACCGGGCGCATAAACGCTGCCCAGTATTACTATATAGTACGGCTCGTTAGACCAATGGGCCGTAGCGTTTGTTACGGCAATTCACCCGTCGACACGTTCAATATTTTTATATTGCCCTCAAAACAAAAAAGGCACCCGAAGGTGCCTTTTGTCATTTTATCCATCTGGACGATTACTCGCCGAGTGGCTTATTCCTCTGAAGAGAAACCAGCATTTAGCAGTGCTGCTAGGTTATCCGTCGCTTGTTCAGCTGATGGGCCTTCTTGCGCTTCTGCACGCTTAGCTTGACGATCTTGGTGGTAAGCGAAACCCGTACCTGCAGGGATTAGACGTCCTACAATTACGTTTTCTTTCAGACCACGTAGCTCATCACGTTTACCAGAAACCGCAGCTTCTGTTAGTACGCGAGTTGTCTCCTGGAACGATGCCGCAGAGATGAACGATTCTGTTGCTAGCGATGCTTTCGTGATACCTAGTAGTTCACGTTCGAAGCGTGCTGGCTCTTTGCCTTCAGCTTCAAGCAGACGGTTAGCAATCTTAACGTTCGCGTATTCTACTTGCTCGCCCGCTAGGAACTCAGAGTCACCAGCGTGAGTAATAGTACACTTGCGTAGCATCTGACGAACGATAGTTTCGATGTGCTTATCGTTAATCTTAACGCCTTGCAGACGGTATACTTCTTGAACTTCGTTCGCGATGTATTGCGTCACAGCGTGTACGCCACGTAGACGTAGAATGTCATGTGGAGACTCAGGACCATCTGCGATCACATCACCACGTTCAACTTTCTCGCCTTCGAATACGTTAAGCTGACGATGCTTAGGAATCATCTCTTCGTATGTATCACCGCCTTCGCGAGTGATCACTAGACGACGCTTACCTTTCGTCTCTTTACCGAAGCTCACAGTACCTGTGTGCTCAGCAAGGATTGCAGGCTCTTTCGGCTTACGTGCTTCGAATAGGTCAGCAACGCGTGGAAGACCACCGGTGATATCTTTGTTACCGCCAGACTTCTGAGGAATACGTGCAAGAGTATCACCCACACCTACTTCTGCGCCGTCTTCGATGTTCACGATCGCTTTACCAGGTAGGAAGTAGTGAGCTGGCATATCAGTACCAGGGATCATTACGTCGTTACCTTGCTCATCAACAAGCTTGATTGCTGGACGCATATCTTTACCTGCTGAAGGACGAGCTGCTGGGTCAGTCACTTCGCTTGAAGATAGACCTGTAAGGTCATCTGTTTGACGAGATACTGTTACACCATCGATCATATTTACAAACTGGATGCGACCTGCCACTTCAGTGATGATTGGCATTGTGTGCGCTTCCCAGTTCGCTACTGTTTCACCAGAAGCAACGGCGTCGTTGTCACCTTTGCTTAGTAGCGAGCCGTATGGCAGTTTGTGTTTCTCTTTCGTACGGCCGAACTCATCGATGATGGTTAGTTCAGATGCACGAGAAGTAATAACTAGCTTGCCATCTTTGTTGGTTACGAACTTAGCGTTGTGTAGCTTAACAGAACCGTTGTTCTTCGCTTGAATGCTGTTCTCTGCTGCCGCTGTTGATGCCGCACCACCGATGTGGAACGTACGCATCGTAAGCTGTGTACCCGGCTCACCGATAGACTGAGCAGCGATAACGCCTACTGCTTCACCTTGGTTCACTAGGTGACCACGTGCTAGGTCACGACCGTAACACTGTGCACAACAACCGAAGTCGGAATCACACGTTACAACAGAACGTACACGCATGCTGTCTACTGAGTTCTCTTCCATGATTTGACACCACTTCTCATCGATCAGCGTGTTACGTGGAATAAGAACATCTTCAGTACCAGGTTTTAGAACGTCTTCAGCAACAACACGACCAAGAGCTAGCTCAGACAGCGCAACTTTAACATCACCACCCTCGATGTGAGGCATCATGTCAACACCCTCATGAGTGCCACAGTCATGTTCAGTTACAACAACGTCTTGAGCAACGTCTACTAGACGACGAGTTAGGTAACCCGAGTTTGCTGTTTTCAGTGCCGTATCCGCAAGACCCTTACGAGCACCGTGCGTTGAGATAAAGTACTGAAGTACGTTTAGACCTTCTTTAAAGTTCGCAGTGATCGGCGTTTCGATGATTGAACCATCTGGACGCGCCATCAGACCACGCATACCCGCTAGCTGACGAATCTGTGCTGCAGAACCACGAGCGCCCGAGTCCGCCATCATGTAGATGCTGTTGAATGACTCTTGCTGCTCTTCTTCACCGTCACGGTTGATTACCGTTTCAGAAGATAGGTTTTCCATCATTGCTTTCGCAACGCGATCGTTGGTCGATGCCCAGATATCGATCACTTTGTTGTAGCGTTCGCCCGCAGTTACAAGACCAGATTGGTACTGTTCTTGGATTTCGCGAACTTCTTCTTCTGCTTCAGAGATCTCAGTGTACTTAGCTGCAGGTACAACCATATCGTCGATACCAACAGAAACACCAGATAGTGCCGCGTAAGCAAAACCTGTGTACATGATTTGGTCAGCGAAGATAACGGTGTCTTTAAGACCAAGCTTACGGTAAGCCTCGTTAAGTAGGTTAGAAATCTGCTTCTTACCTAACTTTTGGTTAACGATGCTGAACGGTAGGCCAGCTGGCACGATTTGCCACAGCATTGCACGACCGATAGTGGTATCCACCATCTTAGTCTCAGTAGTGCTGTTGCCATCTTCATCTACAACCGTTTCTGTAATACGTACTTTAACGCGTGCGTGTAACTCAGCGCTCTTAGTGCGGTATGCCTTCTCAGCCTCTTCAGGGCCAGCAAGGTACATGCCTTCACCTTTCACGTTGATCTTGTCACGAGTCATGTAGTACAGACCCAATACAACGTCCTGAGAAGGTACGATGATCGGATCACCTGACGCTGGCGACAGAATGTTGTTCGTCGACATCATCAGAGTACGAGCTTCAAGCTGTGCCTCTAGCGTTAGAGGTACGTGAACCGCCATTTGGTCACCATCGAAGTCCGCGTTGTACGCCGCACAAACAAGTGGGTGTAGCTGAATCGCTTTACCTTCGATTAGTACTGGTTCGAACGCCTGGATACCTAGACGGTGAAGTGTCGGTGCACGGTTCAATAGTACTGGGTGTTCACGGATTACTTCGTCTAGGATATCCCAAACAACCGCTTCTTCACGCTCAACCATCTTCTTAGCGGCTTTGATTGTAGTCGCAAGACCACGAGTCTCTAGCTTGCTGTAGATGAATGGTTTGAATAGCTCAAGTGCCATCTTCTTAGGAAGACCACACTGGTGTAGACGAAGGTATGGACCTACTGTGATTACAGAACGGCCAGAGTAGTCTACACGTTTACCTAGAAGGTTCTGACGGAAACGACCTTGTTTACCCTTGATCATATCAGCAAGAGATTTCAGAGGACGCTTGTTCGAACCTGTGATCGCACGACCACGACGACCGTTGTCTAGTAGCGCATCAACAGACTCTTGCAGCATACGTTTTTCGTTACGTACGATGATGTCCGGAGCCGCTAGCTCTAGAAGACGCTTCAAACGGTTGTTACGGTTGATCACACGACGGTATAGATCGTTCAGATCTGAAGTCGCAAAGCGACCGCCGTCTAGTGGTACTAGAGGACGTAGATCTGGCGGAAGTACCGGAAGCACAGTTAGGATCATCCATTCTGGGTTGTTACCAGATTGAACGAACGCTTCAACTAGCTTCAGACGCTTAGTGATTTTCTTACGCTTAGTCTCTGAGTTAGTAGACTGAAGCTCTTCACGCATTTCTTCGATTTCAGCAGGGAGATCCATTGCACCTAGAAGGTCTTTGATCGCTTCCGCACCCATCTTAGCCGTGAATTCATCACCCCACTCTTCTAGACGGTCTAGATACTCTTCTTCCGTTAGCATCTGACCTTTTTCTAGATCTGTCATACCCGGTTCAGTTACTACGTACATTTCGAAGTAAAGAACACGTTCGATATCACGTAGAGGGATATCCATTAGTAGACCGATACGAGACGGTAGTGATTTTAGGAACCAGATGTGAGCAACTGGTGAAGCAAGCTCGATGTGGCCCATACGGTCACGACGAACTTTAGTCTGTGTAACTTCTACGCCACACTTCTCACAGATAACACCACGGTGTTTCAGACGCTTATATTTGCCACAAAGACATTCGTAGTCTTTAACTGGACCAAAGATACGCGCACAGAACAGACCATCACGTTCAGGTTTGAACGTACGATAGTTGATCGTTTCAGGTTTTTTAACTTCACCGAAAGACCATGAACGGATCATGTCCGGTGAAGATAGACCGATTTTGATTGCATCAAATTCTTCGGTCTTATGCTGTGCTTTTAGAAAGTTTAATAAGTCTTTCACAATCAGCTCCTGTAAGGAGTTAAAAGGGGCTCACCCGCAAAAGTGAGCACCTTCAACCAAATAATCCCGTGGGGATTACTCTTCGTCTTCTAGCTCGATGTTGATACCTAGCGAGCGGATCTCTTTCAACAATACGTTGAACGATTCTGGCATACCAGGTTCCATGCTGTGGTTACCGTCTACGATGTTCTTGTACATCTTAGTACGGCCGTTAACGTCATCCGACTTAACGGTTAGCATTTCTTGTAGCGTGTAAGCAGCACCGTATGCTTCTAGTGCCCATACTTCCATCTCACCGAAACGCTGACCACCGAACTGAGCTTTACCACCAAGTGGTTGCTGAGTTACTAGGCTGTACGAGCCAGTTGAACGAGCGTGCATCTTGTCATCAACAAGGTGGTTCAGTTTCAGCATGTACATGTAACCAACAGTTACAGGACGCTCAAACGCATCACCTGTGCGACCATCAAACAGCGTTAGCTGACCAGATTCTGGTAGGTCTGCTAGTTTTAGAAGCTCTTTGATTGATGTCTCATTCGCACCGTCAAATACTGGAGTCGCGATCGGCAGACCACCACGTAGGTTCTTGATCAGCGTACGAACTTCATCATCAGATAGTGACGCAATGTCTACTTTCTGACGAGTTTCACCAAGGTCGTAGACTTTCTGTAGGAAGTCACGGAACTTAGCTAGCTCTTGCTGCTCTTTCACCATTTGGTTGATCTTGTCACCGATACCTTTCGCTGCCAGACCTAAGTGTACTTCTAGGATCTGACCGATGTTCATACGCGAAGGTACACCCAGTGGGTTCAGTACGATATCAACAGGCTGACCTTTTTCATCGTAAGGCATGTCTTCAACAGGGTTGATCTTAGAGATTACACCCTTGTTACCGTGACGACCCGCCATCTTATCACCAGGCTGAATGCGACGTTTAACCGCTAGGTAAACCTTAACGATCTTCAGTACGCCCGGTGCTAGATCATCACCTTGAGTGATCTTGCGACGTTTAGTTTCGAACTTCTTGTCGAAGTCAGCTTTTAGCTCGTCCCATTGCTCAGCTAGTTGCTCAAGCTGAGTTTGTAGAGCGTCATCTTCAAGCGTTAGCTCTAACCACTTCTTACGGTCGATAGAGTCAAGTTTCGCTTCAGTGTAACCACCGTCGATAAGTACAGCTTTAACGCGGTTTAGAAGGCCACCCTCAAGAATCTGGAATTCTTCAGTAAGGTCTTTCTTCGCTTCTTTCAGCTGCATCTGTTCGATTTCAAGTGCACGTTTGTCTTTTTCAACACCGTCACGAGTAAATACTTGAACGTCGATGATAGTACCTGAAACAGAGTTTGGTACGCGTAGAGACGTGTCTTTAACGTCTGACGCTTTCTCACCGAAGATGGCACGTAGTAGCTTCTCTTCAGGAGTTAGCTGAGTTTCACCTTTAGGCGTTACTTTACCTACAAGGATGTCACCGCCTTTCACTTCCGCACCGATGTAAACGATACCTGACTCGTCTAGTTTAGACAGAGCAGACTCACCTACGTTTGGAATGTCAGCTGTGATTTCTTCAGCACCAAGCTTAGTATCACGCGCCACACAAGATAGCTCTTGGATGTGGATAGTCGTGAAACGGTCTTCTTGAACTACGCGCTCAGATACTAAGATCGAGTCTTCGAAGTTGTAACCGTTCCAAGGCATGAACGCGATACGCATGTTCTGACCAAGCGCTAGCTCACCAAGGTCTGTTGAAGGACCATCAGCAAGAACGTCACCACGTGCTACTGGTTCACCCGGCATCACACATGGACGCTGGTTGATACACGTATTTTGGTTAGAACGAGTGTATTTAGTTAGGTTGTAGATATCGATACCTGCTTCGCCAGGGATCAACTCGTCTTCGTTCACTTTAACAACGATACGAGAAGCATCTACAGACTGGATTACACCACCACGTTTCGCTACCGCTGTAACACCAGAGTCAACGGCGATGTTACGTTCGATACCAGTACCAACTAGAGGCTTATCAGCTTTCAGTGTTGGAACGGCCTGACGTTGCATGTTCGCACCCATCAATGCACGGTTCGCATCATCGTGTTCTAGGAACGGGATAAGCGACGCAGCGATAGATACAACCTGGTTAGTTGCAACGTCCATGTAGTCAACATGTTCGCGTGGGTGTAGGCCAGATTCACCTTTCTGACGAGCTGTGATTAGCTCTTCAGCAAATGTGCCTTCTTCAGTCAGAACAGTGTTCGCCTGAGCGATAACGTACTGACCTTCTTGAATAGCAGATAGGTAATCTACTTCGTCTGTTACTACGCCATCTACTACGCGACGGTATGGAGTCTCTAGGAAACCGTACTCGTTACAACGCGCAAATGCAGATAGAGAGTTGATCAGACCGATGTTTGGACCTTCAGGCGTTTCGATAGGACATAGACGACCGTAGTGAGTTACGTGTACGTCACGTACTTCGAAGCCAGCACGTTCACGAGTTAGACCGCCAGGACCCAATGCAGAAATACGACGCTTGTGCGTGACTTCTGATAACGGGTTGTTTTGGTCCATGAACTGAGAAAGCTGTGAAGAGCCAAAGAATTCTTTAACCGCAGCAGAGATCGGCTTAGCGTTGATTAGGTCTTGAGGCATGATTGCATCAAGATCACCAAGGCTTAGACGCTCTTTAACAGCACGTTCAACACGTACTAGACCAACGCGGAATTGGTTTTCTGCCATTTCGCCAACAGAACGGATACGACGGTTACCTAGGTGGTCGATATCGTCCACTTCACCGATGCCGTTACGGATAGCGATAAGCTTCTTCATCACTTCGATGATATCAGTTTCATCAAGTGTGCCTTGCTCTTGAGCATCTTCACGTTCGATAGAGCTGTTGAACTTCATACGACCAACAGTCGATAGATCGTAACGCTCTTCAGAGAAGAATAGGCTTTCGAATAGTGCTTCAGCAGCTTCTTTCGTTGGTGGCTCACCAGGACGCATCATGCGGTAGATTTCTACCAAAGCAGAAATACGATCAACAGTGCTGTCGATACGTACGGTTTCTGACATGAATGGACCGTGGTCTAGGTCGTTCGTAAATAGAACTTGTAGAGACTTATGGCCAGCCTGAGAAAGGTTCGCTAGTGCTTCAAGAGAGATCTCTTGGTTAGCTGCAACGATGATTTCGCCAGTCGCTTCGTTGATGTAATCTTTAGATGCAACTTTGCCTACGATGTACTCGACTGGTACTTCGATATGGTCAATGCCGTCTTTCTCAAGTTGACGGATGTGGCGTGCAGTAACACGACGACCCGTCTCAACGTAAACTTTACCGTTCGCTTCGATATCGAATGACGCAGTTTCACCACGTAGACGATCAGGAACCAACTCCATAAGTAGAGTTTGATCTTTCACTTCGAAGTTGATCTTCTCAAAGAAGATATCCAGGATCTCTTCTGTCGTCTTACCTAGTGCGCGAAGAATGATTGATGCTGGAAGCTTACGACGGCGGTCGATACGTACGTATAGGTTATCCTTAGGATCAAACTCGAAATCAAGCCATGAACCACGGTAAGGAATGATACGTGCGTTGTATAGAACTTTACCTGATGAGTGGGTCTTACCCTTATCGCTGTCGAAGAATACGCCAGGGCTTCTGTGCAGCTGGGATACGATAACCCTCTCGGTACCATTGATTACGAAGGTACCATTGTCAGTCATGAGTGGAATTTCACCCATGTAGACTTCTTGTTCTTTAATGTCTTTTACAGTACCTGCTGGCGCGTCTTTATCAAAGATAACTAAGCGTAGTTTAACGCGTAGTGGTTTTGAGTAAGTTACGCCGCGAATTTGACATTCTTTAACGTCAAAAACTGGCTCACCAAGACGGTAGCTAACGTATTGCAGCTCGGAATTGCCGTTGTAGCTCTGAATCGGAAATACAGAACGGAAAGCAGCTTCAAGACCGTATTGACCTTCAGGATCCTGTTCGATGAATTTTTCGAACGAATCGAGCTGGATCGATAGCAGGTATGGAATGTCCAAAACTTGTGGACGAGTACCAAAGTCCTTACGGATGCGCTTTTTCTCGGTATAAGAGTAAACCATGGGGTTCCTCAGCTCGCTGATAAGTGACCCAAACTGTCTCGGGTAGCGTGAGACAGTGACTAAACAACTGTTTGACTGTAGTGACGTTTCATTAAGGTGTCATGAAACGTTTTTTGCTAGAACGTAGGTGACTAAACAGCGGAAAATTCACCTATGCCCTACAGCGCAAAAAGGCCGGTGGTTAAAAAACCACCAGCCATTAGCCGTTAGGCTAAGAAACTATGCAATAATTACTTAACAGTAACACTTGCACCAGCTTCTTCTAGCTGAGCTTTAAGAGCTTCAGCTTCGTCTTTCTCTACGCCTTCTTTAAGAGGTGCAGGAGCGCCGTCTACTAGAGCTTTAGCTTCTTTAAGACCTAGGCCAGTTGCGCCACGTACTGCTTTGATTACAGCAACTTTGTTACCGCCAGCAGATTCTAGGATTACGTCGAATTCAGTTTGCTCAGCAGCAGCTTCGCCGCCAGCAGCGCCGCCAGCTACAACAGCAGCTGCAGCAGAAACACCGAATTTCTCTTCCATTGCTTCAATTAGTTCAACAACTTGCATTACAGACATTTCTGCAACTGCGTCTAGGATTTGCTCGTTAGTAATAGACATAACAATTCTCTTTTAAGTCAACAATAAGTTTATTAAGCAACCAGTAAAAAGCAAGGCTTATTAAGCCGCTTCTTTTTGATCGCGGATAGCAGCGATAGTACGTACCAGCTTGCCTGCAGAAGCTTCTTTCATGCACATCATTAGGCGTGCGATTGCTTCGTCGTAAGTTGGTAGTGTCGCTAGTACTTCAGCGTCAGCTAGCGCGCCTTCAAATGCAGCAGCTTTGATCTCGAAGTCTTTGTTCTCTTTAGCGAAGTCTTTGAAAAGACGTGCTGCAGCACCTGGGTGCTCGTTAGAGAACGCGATTAGAGTAGGACCAGTGAAAGTGTCAGTTAGACACTCGTAGTCTGTACCTTCAACCGCACGACGCATTAGAGTGTTACGAACAACTCGTACGTAAACGCCAGCTTCACGAGCTTGCTTACGTAGTGAAGTCATTGCGCTTACTTCAACGCCACGAGAATCAGCTACAACTGCAGAAAGTGCACCACTGGCAGCTTCGTTGACTTCAGCAACAATTGCTTTTTTGTCTTGAAGGTTTAAAGCCATCTTGGATTTACTCCTGGTTGTCGTTACACCACTCACTATTATCACAACAGTGAGAGCTATTGAGGTGCTTCCCAGAAGAAAGGTAACTATTTACATAGAGCTTTCTGTCAGTTCGGGCACCATCTACGTAGGACGATTAAGTCTGTACTTGTAAAACAAATTCAGACACCTACGGTCTTGGACGGAGACTGGGTCATAATTCACAGCAAATTCTTAACGAATTTAATGAACCAAAGTTCAGCCCCAACCACAAATATTAGGCGCGAAATTATACATTAATTTCACGCCTAATCAAATAAATTATGCTTGAGTGTTCAGGCTACCCTGATCAACAGCAACACCAGCACCCATAGTAGTAGAGATGCTTACTTTCTTCAGGAAAGTACCTTTCGCTGAAGATGGCTTAGCTTTCTTAAGAGCGATTAGAAGAGACTCTAGGTTCTCTTTGATCTGCTCTGCAGAGAAGTTAGCTTTACCGATAGTAGTGTGGATGATGCCGTTCTTGTCGTTACGGTAACGAACCTGACCCGCTTTAGCGTTCTTAACTGCTTCAGCAACGTTAGGAGTTACAGTACCAACTTTAGGGTTTGGCATTAGACCGCGAGGACCTAGGATAGTACCTAGCTGACCTACAACGCGCATTGCATCTGGAGAAGCAACAACTACGTCAAAGTTCATTTCGCCTTTCTTCACTTGCTCAGCAAGATCTTCCATACCAACGATGTCTGCGCCAGCTTCTTTAGCTGCTTCAGCGTTTGCACCTTGAGTGAACACTGCAACGCGGATATCGCGGCCAGTACCGTGAGGTAGTACAGTTGCACCACGTACGTTCTGGTCAGATTTACGAGCATCGATGCCAAGGTTAACAGCAACGTCTACAGACTCAACGAATTTAGCAGTCGCTAGTTCTTGAAGAAGAGCTACAGCTTCGTTGATTTCGTATTCTTTAGTTACGTCAACTTTTTCGCGGATTACGCGCATGCGCTTAGTTAGTTTTGCCATGATCTTAACCCTCTACCACTAGGCCCATTGAACGAGCAGTACCAGCGATTGAGCGTTTCATCGCTTCGATGTCAGCACCAGTCATATCAGCAGCTTTAGTTTCTGCGATTTCTTGGATTTGAGCGTCAGTTACAGTACCCACTTTTTCAGTGTTTGGACGACCAGAACCAGACTTAACGCCAGCAGCTTTCTTAAGAAGAACAGCAGCAGGTGGAGTCTTAGTGATGAACGTGAAAGAACGGTCACTGTATACAGTGATAACAACTGGAGTTGGTAGACCTTTCTCGATAGATTCTGTTTTCGCGTTAAACGCTTTACAGAATTCCATGATGTTAACACCGTGCTGACCTAGAGCAGGACCAACTGGTGGACTTGGGTTCGCCATACCAGCAGCAACTTGCAGCTTGATGTAAGCTTCAACTTTCTTAGCCATGATAATTCCTAAGTTTTGGGTTCAGACGCTAATCAATCGATCAGCTCCCCGTTTACGTAAAAAACTTTTTACTTCACTAGAAGTAAAAAGGCGCGAAATTATAGTCATAATTCGCGCCTTGTACAACCCTAAAAAGGTGATTTTTTATACTCTTTAATTAAGAGTCTTAGTCCAGTTTTTCAACCTGACCAAATTCAAGCTCAACTGGTGTTGCACGACCAAAGATCGATACAGACACTTTCAGGCGGCTCTTCTCGTAATCCACTTCTTCAACAGTACCGTTGAAGTCAGCAAATGGACCGTCAGTAACACGTACCACTTCACCCGCTTCGTACATAGTACGAGGACGTGGAGCTTCGCTTGCTTTCTCAAGACGATTAAGAATAGCGTCAGCTTCTTTATCAGTGATAGGAGCTGGACGGTCAGAGGTACCACCAATGAAGCCCATGACACGCGGCACACTGCGTACTAGGTGCCATGATTCATCGTTCATGATCATCTGAACAAGGACGTAACCTGGGAAGAATTTACGCTCAGATTTACGACGTTGACCTGCGCGCATTTCCACAACTTCTTCAGTTGGGACTAAAACCTCACCAAATAGCTCTTCCATGCCATGCATTTTGATATGCTCGCGAAGAGACTGGGCTACACGACCTTCAAATCCAGAGAAGGCTTGAACCACATACCAGCGTTTTTTAGGAGCTTCACTCATGAATTACAACCCTCTATACCCCAGTCGCTAGAGCAACAAGACGAACCATAATGCCGTCAATGCCCCATAGCGCTAGAGCCATTACAATACTTACAGCTAAAACGATCAGAGTTGTTTGCATAGTTTCTTGGCGTGTAGGCCAAACTACTTTGCGAACTTCCATACGAGATTCTTTAGCAAAACTGATCGCAGCTTTACCTTTCGTTGTTGTAGCAGCCACACCAAGTGCAGCAGCAATCAGTACAACAACACCTGCAGCTCGAATCACTACAGACATTTCACCATACAGGTAATTACCCACAACAGCGGCAGTTAGCAGAACAAAAGTGATAATCCACTTAAAGATATCTGCGCCATTTGAGCTCTCAGGAGTTTCAGCATTATTTGCTTTCATAAAACCAACCTGTCACAAGTCTTAATATAGACGACGACAACCCCGCTGTTGCAGGGCAAATCCATAAAACGTCAGTCGCAAGGACTGACGCACTCTTAAATTGATAGAAAAGCCCGTCTTCTATCAAAAAATCCTGCTTAACATCTGCTTGTACAACAATTCAGCAAACATTATTTTGAGTGCAGAAAAAGGGCATCAAATGATGCCCTTTTTGCTACTGGTTCGTCAAATCTTATTCAAAGATTTTTCAGAAGTCTTCAGTAATTCCGGAGAATTAGTCGAAGATCTTAGCAACAACACCAGCACCTACTGTACGGCCACCTTCACGGATCGCGAAACGTAGACCT
>NZ_JAATOO010000037.1 GCF_011806575.1 Vibrio hepatarius | reverse complement strand
CAGAAGTGAAACGAATTAGCGCCGATGGTAGTGTGGGGCTTCCCCATGTGAGAGTAGGACATCGCCAGGCTTTAAATTTAGACTTAGGTCTAACCAGTGCGGAGCGGTAGTTCAGTTGGTTAGAATACCGGCCTGTCACGCCGGGGGTCGCGGGTTCGAGTCCCGTCCGCTCCGCCACTTATTTTAGACCTCAGCAGAAATGCTGAGGTCTTTTCGTTTCTGTCAGGCTATTTTGGTCTTCGACCAACGAGTCCCGGTTGTCCGCAACCCCGGCCGTCCGCCATTTATTCAGACAAAGCCCTAGCAGAGATGCTAGGGCTTTATCGTATATGCAAAGAAATTTGCTCTCCAACCCACGAGTCCAATTGAGTCTATGCCTAGTCACTTCGCCATCTGTTCGGAAACCTCTCTAGAAAAAGCTTCACACTTACTTTAATACTGGAGTCTTTTTGTTTGAGCTTAGGTCTCTTGCTCTTTAAGCAACGAATCATAGTCTCACTTAATCCCACTGCTTTGCGTCCCATTTCACAACCTAGTCTTATGGCTCACTTTCTTCGATCTTGCAGCAGCTAAGCCAGTACCGCTGATCTACCCGCCTTTATCATGTCTTATCTCAAACTATAGCTATTTAGTAATTACTACGGTCATGATGTGTTTACCAACTTGACCGACGAAGGTGCTAGATAGTGAGTGTGGTTAGGTCGTAGATCTACGAAACACTGCGTTATGGGACAAACACCCTATCTATTTAAACAAGATATAGACTTGTTTGATTTGTTGCATTAAACGCTTTCTCGGCAAAATAGCTTTGACAGATCGCAGGTAATAAAAAAGCCGACCTAGCGGTCGGCTTTTTACATGGAGATTTTAACTTACTCTTGAACCAGAGTCAGAGCCTTACGAGAGACTTCGTGAGCTGCTTTGGTTAAGTTTTGCTTCTCTAGTGCATCGGCTAAGTAGGCGTAGTCTGAGACGTTGGAGCGTACCGTCAGCGCTTTTTCAAAGTGCTGCTGAGCTTCGGACCACTTTTCGTTGCGAAGATAGAACTGAGCAAGAGCACTGTGTGCTTCTGCATTGTTGCCATCTTTACGCAGGGTTTCCTCAAGGAAAACAACTGCAGGATGGCTGTCTGCTAAGTTCATCTCTGGTAGTAGTGCATAAAGGCTTGAGTTTGGATGCTTCTTAATATTCTCTTTTACCAGAGTGAACGCTTCGTTATCGGCCTTACGAGCGATAAGTTGTTTCGCAAAGCACTCGACCAGATGACTGTCATTCTTCATTTTACGCGATAGGCTGTTCCAATGAGTAATCAGCCCTTCACTGCCTTTCTGCTCTGCGACTTCGGTTAACAAACCGCACTGCGCTCTTTGAGTCAGTTTGGTCTGTTCATCGGCACTGATTACGTTTGATTTACCTAGTGCTGGGAGTAAATCGAGTAGTGGCTGCCACAGTTTCAGTTCAACATAAACTGTCTTAAGTAAGTTAAGCACGATAGCGTTATTTGGATAGCTCGACTTAAGTGACGATAGCGTGTCGAATGCGGCTGTGTAATCTGCTTCACGGATTTGCTGCTTAGCACGAGTCAATTCAACCGCAAGAAGCGAGTTTTCTTGTTGGCTAGCCAACTCTAGATATTTGTCACGCTTGGTTGCGTCCCCCAATCCTTGAGCGGCTTCTGATGCAACGAGATAGCAAAGCAATGGCATGTCGTGGTGATTTGCCCAACGCGTTGCCTTTTTCTCAGCTTGCTTAAAGTCGCCTTCTAACAGTTTTACGATCGCTTCGTTTGTTAGACGGCGAGAGTGACGCATTTTGCGCACATTAAAGTAGTTCCAGGTTGCCGAACTGGCGTAGAGCGTACGTTTGATCAGAAACTCAAGTAGAAATAACCCCGCAAGTGCAGCAATAACAAAGATGGCCAGCGTCGTTACGCTCATTTCGATGGTCTTGTTGGCGATAGAAATCAGTACATAGCCTTGTTGACCAGAGTATTGGCTACCAACGAATAGACCGGCCCCCAATACAACAAAGAGGAAAAGAATTCGAAACATTATTTTTCCTCCGAGGTTAGAGTTGTCACCTCACGGCGTAGACGGTCACGAATAACGTCTGCAAGCACTGTTTGTGTTTCTAGTTTCACCGGGTATTCAACTTGGATGGTTTGTTTACTTAGAGATTCAAGTGTCTTGTTGAATTCAATGACAGAATTAGAGTCTTGATAGAAGAAGGTACTTGACCATTTATCTGCGGTTGATAAAGCCGTGGTATAGATCTCTTGCTGTTCAACGTAGACAGCTTTGATCGCGGTTTCGATCTTAGCTTTGATGTTCTCTTTCAAATAGAAGTGTTGCTGAGGAGAAAGTAGTGGGATGACATTGCCATCACGAGTACGGAACGTGATGAAGTTTTCTGAGAACTCTTTCAACGAAGTCATCAGATTATCTTGCCAGTCATAGATGTCTTCCGACACTTTGCGTTGTTCTACTTGTTCCGCCTCTGGTAACAAGGCGTTTGCGAGAGGCAGCTGATCGACTTGCTGTTGTAACGCCGTCAAACGCAATACCAGACCTTCTCTATCGACTAATGGTACGGTTTTGAGCTTGGTGATGTCTTTCGCCATCGCCTTACGCAGTGGGACAAGGGTTGGGTCATTGAGTGCGGCAATACGTTGGTCAGCGCTTTCCATCAGTTTGGTTGCACTGAACGCATCGTGCTCCAAAAACAGCTTGCGGCCCGCGAGTTTAACTAGGTAGTCTGCTTCTGCTAGTAACCAATCGTTTGGACGGCGTCCTTTAACATCTGCAATTGCCAACTGTAGGCTTTCAATGCTCTTTTGCTGCTGCGCTAATACTGTTTCTGCTTTATGGGTGATCTCGGTCGCTTTCGCTACCGCGGTTTTTTGCGTGGTTTCTAGCTCTTGTTTCACTGAGCTTTGAGTTTGTTGCAATTGAGCTTGCAGCGCGCTGATTTGCGCTTGGTACTGAGCATCCTTCTGCTGCATGTGGAAAGTCAGACCACCACCGAATAGCAATGATAGGATAATCGCAACCGTCCCTAGTTTAACGCCACGCTTACCTTGTTTCTCTTCAAACTCAGGGGCTGGTTCTGCTTTAGGTGGGGTAGGTGATGCTACGCTTTCTTCGACTTTCGATTCCTTGTCGGCGGAAGCTGCGTCAGCAACAGAGGCTTGCTCTACCTCTTCTGGCGCTGAAGTGTTTTCTTTCTCAGGTTCAATGTGATCGTTTTTATTTTTGCTTGTCATTGTTTATTGTCCTGTTTCAGTTGACCGGAGAGTAGCCAACAAATCTTGGTTTGAAGCACTGCAAGTGTTGATTACTTGCTTGAACCCCAACGAAAGTGCTTCTTGCACAATACGTTCACTCGGTACATACAGCGTTAGTCCTAACACCCACTCTAAGTACTCATCAGCGATCTGAGAGATAAAGTGATTCAGTTGTCCTGAACTGGTGATGACTAACTGCTTAATTTTTCTATCTTGCCAGAACGGTACGAGCATTTCTGAGCGGAAAGTTATGTTTTCCCGCTTATATATCTCTATATATTCTACAACGGCGCCACGACTGATTAGTGTGTCAAAAATGAGTTCGCGGCCGCCATTCCCCCGCAAGATGACGATTCTTTTATTGGTGATGCTTTGCAACGGCTTCAATGCAAGCAGGTGCTCACTGTCACCAACTTGTGGATAGTGTACTTTTTGTCGTGTTACTTTGCTTAAGACATGTGCAGTTTTTTGACCAACGGCAAGGTACGTGGCCTTAGTTGGCCATTGAGACATGTTGTCCGCAAGCGCTTGATTGGTCAAAGTAACCGCGTGTTGACTGACGGCAATAATGATATCGAACTGGTTCAGTTCATCAGCAATACCGGAGAGGGAACTCCCCGGTACGATTTTTATGAGAGGAAGATGAAGGGCACTTATCCCTACGTCATTGAGTTGTTGGCATAACGTGCGTCCCTGCTCATCAGGTCTGGTGACCAACACTGCCATACTGGATTACTCGTGCTCAGCGTATAGCTTAGTGAGGATTTCCTTCGCGCCATCATCAAGCAGTTGGTTGGCCAGTGTAACGCCCAGCTCTTCGGCTTGGCTTCTCGGGCCTTTGATTTCGCCACGAACGATCTTAGAGCCGTCAGGTTCACCAACTAAGGCACGTAGCCAAATATCATCGCCGTCGATCAGGGCGTAGCTGCCGATTGGCACCTGACATCCGCCTTCTAGGGTTAAATTCATTGCGCGCTCACACAGTACGCGGTCAGTAGTTTCTTTATGACTAAGTGGTTCTAGCAATTTGATTAGGCGTTCGTCGTCAAGACGGCATTCAATGCCTACTGCGCCTTGGCCAACAGCTGGAAGAGACTGCTCTGGCTCGATAAAGCTGCGAATGCGCTCTTCCAACTTAAGGCGTTTAAGGCCTGCTGCCGCCAATACGATAGCGTCGTATTCACCCGCATCCAGTTTACCTAGTCGTGTGCCTACGTTGCCACGCAGCTCTTTAATGACTAAATCTGGGCGGTATTCTTTTAACTGGCACTGACGGCGCAGGCTACAAGTGCCCACAACCGCACCTTGTGGTAGGTCGTCTATCTGGCTGTATGTGTTTGACACAAACGCATCACGTGGGTCTTCACGCTCACAGATTGTCACAAGGCCGAGCCCTTCTGGGAAATCAACCGGCACATCTTTCATCGAGTGAACCGCTAGGTCTGCACGACCTTCCAGCATAGCCACTTCCAACTCTTTTACGAACAAACCTTTACCACCCACTTTTGCTAGCGGGGTATCTAGGATGACGTCGCCTTTGGTAACCATAGTGACCAACTCAACCTCTAAGCCAGGGTGAGCAGCTTGCAGAGCGTCTCTAACGAAGTATGCCTGCCAAAGGGCGAGAGGGCTTTTGCGCGTAGCGATACGAATAGGGGTAGTTTGAGTCATGATGTTCTACTGGTTGATTCAAAGTAATGGCGTAATCCTACCATTCTGAATCGAAAAGTATTACTGCAATATCCTCAGGATGAATAGTTGTACTGGGGTGATTATGAAATCATCAAAAGAGTGTGATCTATGTCTCGTTTGGACGAAAGGCTATTATAATAAAAATGGGTTCCGTACCACACTAAGGCGAAATCGACTTACAGCGGATAGTTATGTCGATTCGATCGTACAATTCTTTACCAATTGAAATAAAAGTGTTAGATTGATCACGTTTAAGCGGTGCTTTAGACTGATTTTTCGTCAGCACACGATAGGTATTTAACCAAGGAATATCCCTTGCAGGTTTACACTAAGACTTTAATTCAGAGACTTGATAATCTGAACCAGCAACGCACTGAGCGTGCGCTGGCGCTTATGGACTTGCAAAGTCAGCGTGTATTCCATCTTATTCCTACTCTTCTTCACTTCAACCACCCTGCGATTCCTGGCTATTACGACAATCAAGTGCCTTTTGGTATTTGTCAGTTCGAGCTAAATGAAACTCAGCGACAGTTTGTCGAAGACACAGAGTTGACCCTCGGTCAGCCGCTGGTTTCTAGCGATAATCCATCGATTTTTGGTCTGTACACTATGGGGAGCACTTCCTCGATAGGACAAAGTACGTCCAGTGATTTGGATATCTGGGTGTGTGTGTCGTCGAGCATGTCTCAAGATGAGCGCGAGTCACTGACCACGAAATGTTTGTTGATCACCGATTGGGCGCAAAGCCAAGGTGTTGAAGCGAATTTCTTCTTGATGGACGAAGAGCGATTCCGTTCAAATCACTCCGAAGAGATGACAGGTGACAACTGTGGTTCATCACAGCACTTGTTGCTATTGGATGAATTTTACCGTAGCGCGGTACGTCTTGCGGGTAAGCGTCTGTTGTGGCAAATCGTGCCACCGGAAATGGAAGAGTGTTACGACGAATACGTCAATGACCTGTGTAACAACGGTTACATCGATTGCAGTAACTGGATTGACTTCGGTAAGCTGAACCGAATCCCCGCTGAAGAGTACTTTGGCTCTAACTTGTGGCAACTCTACAAAAGTATCGACTCGCCGTATAAATCGGTCCTAAAAGCGATTCTGCTTGAAGCCTACTCTTGGGAATACCCGAATACCCAACTTTTAAGCTTAGACACCAAACGCCGCTTCTTTACTCATGAACCAGACCTGTATGGTATGGACGCGTATTACCTCATGTTAGAGAAGGTGACGCGCTACTTAGAGCGAATCGGTGATGAAACTCGTTTAGACCTCGTTCGTCGCTGTTTCTATTTGAAGACACACGAAAAGCTCTCGCGTGAACCGAGTGTTGGCTCGGTTGAATGGCGCCGCAAAGCGTTAGGTGAGTTAGTGACTCAATGGCAATGGGACGAGAGCGTTATCCGTGAACTGGATGACCGACGTAACTGGAAAGTTGAACAGGTCAAAGTGGTGCACCACGCGTTACTTGATGCTTTGATGCAGAGTTACCGTAACCTGATCCAATTTGCTCGCCGTAACAACATTACCTCGGCGATCAGTCCACAGGACATTAGTGTTCTGGCGCGTAAGCTTTATGCGGCATTCGAAGTGCTGCCGGGCAAAGTCACGCTGCTAAACCCACAAATTTCTCCAGACCTGCACGAACCCGACTTAACGTTTATCGAAGTAAGACCGGGCAGAACCAATAAGCAGGGCTGGTATCTATACAAACAACCGCTAACGCCGCATCGCATCATTGGTCGTGCGCCGCTAGAGCATCACGAATACCTCAGTAAGCTGGTCGCTTGGTCTTTCTTTAACGGTTTGATTACCGAATCGACACGCCTGCACTCGGTAATACGAGAAGCACACTTAGACATCGACAAGTTTTACCAGATGGTGAGTGACTTACGTAACACCTTCTCGTTACGTAAGCCGCGTCCGACCATGCAAGCTCTGGCTAGCCCTTGTGAAATCAGCCAGTTGGCGATGTTTATTAACTTTGAAAACGACCCAACGACAGAACTTGCAGGCAAATCACTCAAGCTCGACCCGAAAAACACCGATATCTTCAGCTTTGGCCCTGAGCAGAAGTGCTTAGTGGGTAGTGTTGATCTGGTTTATCGTAACTCGTGGCAGGAAGTGCGTACCTTGCACTTTAAAGGCGAGACGTCGATGCTGGACGCGCTAAAAACCATACTGGGCAAAATGCACCAAGATGCGGTACCACCAGAGTCGGTGGATGTGTTCTGCTACAGCAAAAACCTACGCGGTGTGATGCGCAATATGGTTTATCAGTTGTTGGCAGAGTGTATCGACCTGCGCCTTAAGCCGGTCGAGCAAGAAAAACGTCGTCGCTTTAAGGCGATGCGTATTGGTCAGCAAATGTACGGATTGTTCTTCGAGCGTCGTGGTGTATCGGTGCAGATGCTGGAGAATTCGGTCGACTTCTATCGCAGCATTTCAACTAACAAGCTCAAGGGCTCACCGTTGTTGATGTTGGACAAAGAGCAAGACTACCAACTTCCGGACGCGGTCGACGGATTTGCCAGCGAAGGTCTGATCCAGTTTTTCTTTGAAGATAACGATCAAGGTTTCAACATTTACGTGTTAGACGAGTCGAATCGTGTTGAGGTTTACCACCAGTTTAGTGGTGAGAAAGACGAGATGATCGCTAGCGTAAACAGCTTCTACACTTCGGTAAAAGACGAGAGTACCGTTTCGTCTAAGTTTATTAACTTTAACTTACCGCAGTACTACCAAATTATTCATCCTGAAGACGGCGAACCTTATATCGTGCCGTATCGTAGCGATAGCACGGGTTACCCAAAGTCGGGCAAAATCGTGAATGCATAAACAAAAAGGCCATCGTAACGATGGCCTTTTTGTTAACGTCTTTTAGCGAGTGGCTTAAGGCCATTCGATCTCTTCGTCAGCGTGCTTTTCACACTCTTCCTTCACCATAGCGATCAGCTCTACGCCCGTCTTAGAACAGATCCATTGTTCTTGTTGGTATGAAAAGTGGAAACCGCCTGATTTTGACGCCAACCAGATCTCTTTCATTGGCTCTTGGCGGTTGATAATGATTTGACTACGGTCTTCAAATTCCAGTGTCATTACGTTGCCAGACACTTCGTAATCGATGTCCGCTCCTGAATCATCAATCATTTCTTCGATGATTTGCATTTGAACATCTACCAACTGATGAAATTCAGTCTCGTTCATCTTATCTATCCTATTGCTTTTCCTGAGTGTGGTGCGATTATAGGGGGCATTGGAAAAATAATCACGATTGAACCTATGAAAAAATCAATCTTAGCTCTGTTTATTGTTTCGGCTCTTGGCTTGGCTGGCTGTGGTCAAACTGGCCCACTTTATATGCCTGAAGAAGCACCACAGAACGAGCAACCTTCAAACAATTAACAAGTAATATCAGAATATAAGGGAAAGCACTTTGGATTACTTCAACTATCAGGATGATGGCCAGCTTTGGGCCGAGGATGTCGCATTATCTGATTTGGCTCAGCAGTACGGCACACCACTCTACGTTTATTCGAGAGCGACTCTAGAGCGCCATTGGCACGCCTTCGACAAATCGGTTGGCGAGCATCCACATTTGGTGTGTTATGCGGTTAAAGCGAACTCGAACTTAGGCGTACTGAATGCACTAGCAAGACTGGGTTCTGGCTTTGATATCGTATCGGCAGGTGAACTTGAACGCGTGATCGCCGCAGGTGGCGATGCGAGTAAAGTGGTGTTCTCCGGTGTAGGCAAAACCGAAGCTGAGATGAAACGCGCTCTAGAGCTTGGTATTAAGTGTTTCAACGTTGAGTCTGAACCTGAACTTGAACGTCTAAACAAAGTGGCGGGTGAACTGGGTGTGATCGCGCCGATTTCACTGCGTATCAACCCAGACGTTGATGCTAATACACACCCTTATATTTCCACTGGCCTGCGTGATAACAAGTTTGGTATCGCGTTTGACCGTGCGCCAGAGGTGTACAAGTTTGCCTCTAGCTTAGAAAACCTAGATGTAAAAGGTATCGACTGTCACATTGGTTCGCAGTTAACCGACATTGAACCGTTCATCGATGCAACGGACCGTTTACTGGCACTGATCGATGATCTTAAAGCTCAAGGCATCCGCATCAAACACTTAGATGTTGGTGGTGGCCTAGGCGTGGTTTATCGCGATGAACTGCCACCAGAGCCATCTGAGTACGCGAAAGCGCTGCTTGGCCGTCTGGAGAACCACCAAGACCTAGAGCTTATCTTTGAACCGGGACGTGCGATCGCGGCAAACGCGGGCGTACTTCTGACCAAAGTGGAATTCCTTAAGCATACCGAGCACAAAAACTTCGCGATTATCGACGCGGCGATGAATGACCTGATGCGTCCAGCGCTTTATCAAGCTTGGCAAGATATCGTTCCGGTCAAGCCACGCCAAGGCGAAGCGGTGACTTACGATTTGGTGGGTCCTATCTGTGAAACGGGTGACTTCCTTGGTAAAGACCGTGCGTTGGTACTTGAGCAGAACGATTTACTGGCGGTACGCTCAGCTGGAGCCTACGGTTTTGTGATGTCTTCGAACTACAACACTCGTGCTCGCGTGGCGGAAGTGATGGTGGATGGCAAGCAAATTCACCTTGTACGTCAACGTGAAGAGCTGTCCAGTCTATGGGCGTTAGAGAACATTCTGCCGGAGTAATTGGAGCTTTATGCATTTCCATTTTTCTAAAATGCATGGTTTGGGTAATGACTTCATGGTTGTGGATTGCATTACCCAGAACATTTTTTTCTCACCGGATTTGATCCGTCGCTTGGCGGATCGTCATACCGGAATCGGCTTTGACCAGCTACTGGTGGTTGAAGCGCCTTACGATCCAGAAACCGACTTCCATTACCGCATCTTTAACGCTGACGGTAGCGAAGTTGAGCAGTGTGGTAATGGTGCGCGTTGTTTTGCCCGCTTTGTACGCATGAAAGGGCTGACAAATAAGTACAGCATCAGCGTGAGTACCAAGAAAGGCAAGATGATCCTCAACATCGAAGAAGATGACCAGATCACGGTGAACATGGGTGTGCCGGAATTTGAACCGAATAAGATTCCGTTCAAAGCGAAGCAGATGGAGAAAACCTACATCTTGCGCACCGAAGAGAAAACCTTGTTCTGCGGTGCCGTCAGCATGGGTAACCCACATGTGGTGACTGTTGTCGATGACGTAGCGACCACTGATGTTGATGCGCTAGGCCCGCAACTTGAGTCTCATGAGCGTTTTCCTGAGCGTGTAAATGCTGGCTTTATGCAGGTGCTTAATCGCAATGAAGTTAATTTACGCGTCTACGAACGTGGTGCGGGTGAAACGCAGGCGTGTGGCAGTGGTGCGTGTGGCGCGGTTGCGGTCGGTATTGTCCAAGATCTATTGGATGAAGACGTTGTGGTTAACCTCCCAGGCGGTTCGCTAAAAATCAGCTGGCAAGGTCCGGGTAAACCTCTGTTTATGACCGGTCCTGCAACACACGTTTATGATGGTCAGCTAAGCTGTTAGAGAGTGATGGAAAAACAATTAAACGTATCTGACATCGAAGCAGATGCATTGACCGCTGAGGTGGTGTCTGAATACCTGCGTGATAACCCTGATTTTTTTACCTCTCGACCAGAGCTGGTGGACAGATTGGCGTTAAACCATCAAGAGCAGGGCGCGGTTTCATTGGTCCATGTACAAATGAACCGTCAGCGTCAACGTATTGAAGAGCTGGAAGAAGAGATCACCAGCTTGATGTCGATGGCGAAGAGTAACGACAGAACGTTTCACGAGTTTATGGGACTGCAAGAACATATTTTGCAGTGTGATTCGTTGCTCACCGCGGTCAAAGCGATTGAAGAAATGGCGAAATCGTTGGGTTTGGTGGCGTATGTGCGCTTGCTCGATAGTGAGTCAAATTACTATCAGTTGAGCAAAGAGGGTTACCAACGCTTTGCGACGAACCACCTCAACGGTAAGAGCGCGTATCTAGGTCGTCTGCGTAAGGTCGACCGTGACGTGATCTTTGGGGACAACAACCGCGCGCCTGAGATGGGGTCGTATGTGGTTTTGCCGCTCAAGAGGAAAGCGTTGCAAGGTATTTTAGCGTTTTCGAGTACCGACGGTGGTCATTTCCAACCGCATATGGATACCTTGTTCTTGCGTCATTTGGCGCTGGTACTTTCCCATCTAATTGAATTCTTGCCATGGCAAAACGAAGACGATGAACGAATCAGCAATACCTCTGCCTAACAGTCTTCAACGGCCCCTAGAACGCTTCTATGAATATCTAAGAAGCGAAAAGGGGCTGAGTTTGCACACCCAACGTAACTACAAACAACAGCTCGAAACCATGGCGCAGCACTTAGCTCACTTAGGGATCAAAGATTGGTCGCAAGTGGACGCGGGTTGGGTACGCCAACTTGCCAGTAAAGGCATGCGTGATGGTATGAAAGCGAGCAGTTTGGCCACGCGTTTGTCGTCACTACGCAGCTTTTTCGACTTTCTGATATTGCGCGGAGAGATGAATGCAAACCCAGCCAAAGGGGTTTCCGCGCCACGCAAAAAGCGTCCTTTACCGAAAAACCTTGATGTGGATGAAGTCGGTCAATTGTTGGAAGTGAATGAAGACGATCCACTTTCGGTGCGAGACCGGGCGATGATGGAACTGATGTACGGCGCGGGTTTGCGTTTGGCGGAAATGGTCAGCGTGAACGTTAAAGACGTTGGCTTGTCGTCCGGTGAATTGCGTGTGGTTGGTAAAGGTGACAAAGAGCGTAAAGTACCGTTTTCAGGCATGGCTGCGGAATGGGTCGCCAAATGGCTCAAAGTTCGTGCTAGCTTGGCCAATCCCGATGAGCCTGCGTTGTTTGTTTCCAAGCTCGGTGTGCGTATCTCCCACCGCAACGTACAAAAGCGAATGGCGGAATGGGGACAAAAACAATCGGTCGCCAGCCATATTAGCCCGCACAAGTTGCGCCACTCATTTGCCACCCACATGTTGGAGTCGAGCAACAATTTGCGTGCGGTTCAAGAGCTGCTGGGGCATGAGAACATCTCAACCACCCAAATCTACACCCACTTGGATTTTCAACACTTAGCTGAGGTGTATGACCAAGCGCACCCAAGAGCGAGAAAGAAAGGAAATAACTGATGCAGTTTTATCGCCACCTAGCGCCAATCAAGGCGATGACTTTCGACCTAGACGATACGCTTTACGATAATCGTCCAGTTATCCGTCAAGTGGAAGCGAGTATGGCGGCGTGGCTGCATAAGTATCATCCGATCTCTGCGACTCAGCCTCATCGCTGGTGGAATCAGATTAAGCGTCAGGTGGCTAGGGAAGACGATTGGCTGCTCAATGACGTCACCTTGTGGCGTCATCGACAAATTGAACATGGCTTGACCCTGTTAGGCTATGAAGATGACCAAGCCAAGCGTGCGGCAGACGATGCGATTGAAGAAGTGCTGCGACTGCGTAGTGACTTTACCGTACCCGATGAAGCACATCGCGTTTTAACACTGCTCGCCGAGCGACTGCCTTTAGTGGCGATCACCAACGGTAACGTCGATGTCGAAAGAATCGGCCTTGATGGGTATTTCTCGTTGGTGCTAAAAGCAGGACCAGACGGCTACGCAAAACCTCATCCGGATCTGTTTCAAAAAGCGGCGCAGCACTTAGCGCTGCCTACAGAATCGATTCTGCACGTCGGTGATCACTTGGTGACCGACGTGTTAGGCGCAAAGAACAGCGGCTTTTCTGCATGTTGGTTCAATGGCGATCAGCAAACCCTCTTCGATCACCCAAAAACTAAAGTGCTGCCTGATGCAGAAGTCAGCCAGTTGGCCGACTTACTGCGTCTTATTGAGCGCTAAACTGCTCGCCAGTATACCGATGACCACTTTTATCGGCTTGAAAGACGTTCATATAGTGGCTAAAGAAGGTCCGTAAACTCGCTGAATCTTGCTCATTCCCCAGTTCACGAATCACTTCTGCGCCGACTTCTAACGTGCACAGGTGCCCTGCAGCTTGATTGCGCCGCAACTGGTACTGAGACTCTTGCTGTGGGTTTATGTGCACCAATGGCAACGATTGTAGCCAAGTGCTTTTACGCAGCATTTTCTTAGCTTCCTGCCAAGTCCCATCCAAAACAATAAACAGCGGCTGCTTGTTGTCTGCAAGGCTGGTCTGCTGAGCAGTTGCCACAGACACACTCTCATTACCGGGAAACAGTAAGTAGGCCGCATAGTTTTCGTCATTGAGCAAGCGCATTAATGCGGGACACGGTTGTTTACGATGCCAAATGTGCTTACTCGATGACGATACCGCTTTGAGCAACCATTGCCCGGTATTGGTATCACGACTGAGTTCGTTCTCGTGCGTCAACAGCGCAAAATGCGCGGCGACGGTCACCGTCGGTAGTTGTGTGCATACGCAGTTGAACTTCAGTCCGCAATCCGGACATTGAGCGTTATCAGACATTTATAGTGTGACTCCGCCCTGATGTGGGGTTAATCCATCCGAAAATAGCTGCACTTGACTGATTTCATCGTAATTGGCCGTCGGTGCCACACTTGGATTCTGCGGATAACTGATGCTGTTATGTTTAAGCACATGCTGGTTTGGTACCGCGCCGCCACCGCTGACAAACAGGATCAGGTCTTGCCATCCGTCGTGGGCTTGGGTGCCTAAGTTGATTGGCGTACGTACTAAAGTGATACGACTGTTGAAGCGCCATTTTTGCTGGTGGTTTTCAAATATCAGTAGTGTACAGCCGCCAGAGCCGCACCAATCCAGTTGTGCCAGTAGCTCTTCGTTGCCATCCCCGTTGAGGTCGTACGTCAACCAACGGTAGCGCGTACCCGTTGGATCGGTCTTGTGCAGTCGGAAGTACTCGCGCAGGGTTTTATCGACTTGTGGATTAAACTCGGCGCTGGAGGCCACTTTGCCTGCTTCGAGCGTTCGAGTCGTAGGCGAAGAGACGGACTCAGTCAGTGTTTGTTTGGTCTTGAACAGCGTAATGCCGCCGTCAGCGATCTCATAGATTACGTCGCCGACTTTTTCTTTCTTGGCGGTCAGCTGGTAGCCATCGCGTGTGTAGATACGCTCTGAGTTAAGTGGCTGATTTTGTAGCAGGGTATTGGCGACCTGAACTTGGTTTGGGTTGAGCTGTTGCCAGTATCCTCGTTCGACTGTATCCGCTTCGCCGTTCTGGTAGCTGTATGTGGTATTGGCTGAGTGGTCGGGATTAAGCGTCATCGTGACGCTAAAAGGCGTGTTCTGTGTTGATTGCGCTTGATACGTGGCTGCCCAATTCTGGGTGGCATCACGATTCGACAGCGTAGCGCAGCCGTGATAAGTCTTGTTATTGAGCTTAAAGGTCGCACTCCAGCCGTACAAGCTGTCACTCATCCCATCGACACAGCTTTGTTGTTTCATGTCTAAGCTGCCGCCAGCAAACTGGTAGCGTCTACGATCGCTTTCAATTCGGCTTGATTCGATCGTCAGTGGTTGCTTTTCTGCACCAAACTGCTCAAACACTAATTGGTTTTTAGCAAACTTGACCGACCAAGACGGTTCAACACCAAATGCGTGCGTCGGTTTCTCTGCTAGGTCGCATCGATTCGGATTTTCAGCGGAGAGCACATTGATGTGGTCAACGACAAAGCGTGCTTTGTAGTCTGACGAGAAACCGTCTTTGCTTGGTGCTTCCAAATGGCCAATTACTTCACCATAAAGCGGCTCGTATGGTCCGCGGACTAGAGTCAGTCCTTGCTGGAAACGGTCTTGAGGAAGATCTAGCCAGTATTGATTCTGACTGCCACAAGGTGTGATAGAACGCACTTCGTTGCCCAGCACGACTTGGCCACGCATGACAAAAGTCTGCGCGACGACCGACTTTGGCTGGTCAAGTGTTGCCTGTGGCTCTGCAGGAGGCGTTTCTACATTCGTTGTGGAGCTGGAACACGCCTGGAGAGCGAGCAAAGTAGCCAGTGCGACTGGGTTTTGTAACGCCTTCATGTTATATCTCCTCTATAGACCCTAGAATGTTATCGGAAGCATTATGGCATATTGGCTATTTAAAACAGAACCTGACACCTTCTCAATTGACACGCTACGCACACAGTCAACCTCATGTTGGGAAGGAGTACGCAATTATCAAGCAAGAAACATGATGCGAGATGAGGTGAAAGAAGGCGATTTAGTACTGATTTACCACTCATCGTGTAAGAAAGTCGGTGTTGCTGGAATTGCGAAGGTGATTAAACAAGCCTATCCCGACCATTTTGCGTTCGACCCAGAAAGCGACTACTACGACCCGAAGTCGACACCAGAGAATCCGCGTTGGGTGATGGTGGACATCGAGTTTGTGCGCAAAACGGAGCGATTGATTCCGCTTTCGGTACTCAAGGCGATGCCGGAACTAGAGAACATGCCATTGGTAAAACGCGGCAATCGCCTTTCGATTATGCCGGTAAGTGACAGCGAGTGGCAGGCGATCCTCGATAAAGAGAAACTCCCGAGCCAGCGATAAAAAAGGGCAGCGATAGGCTGCCCTTAGTGTTTCGACGAGGCTTTAGAATAAGTGCGTGTGCAGATATTGCGCCACGGCGTCTTCTTCGTTGCTGCCGATCACTTCGTTGTTAGGTAGCGCGGCTTTCACTTTATGGTGCGATGTGCCCATCACCAGACCTTTACCCGCCATCGACAACATCTCTACGTCGTTCATACCGTCACCGAACGCAATGCAGTTTTCCAAAGAGAAACCGAGCGACTTAGCCACCGCGTCCAGCGCATCCCCTTTTGATACGTCCGCAGCCATGACTTCTAAACACCAAGGCGTTGAAAATGCGATATTCAGTTGGTCGCCGAACTTCTCACGCAACTGGTTCTCATATTGCACCAAGTGTTCGTGGTCGTGTTTTGGGTGGGTAAAGAAGACTTTGGCAATGCCATTCGTCGGTGCGTTGCTGGCGTTGAAACGAGTGTAAGTAAAGCCAGATTCGCTGTGGAATTTTGCTAACACTTCGTCGTCGCGGTCCATCAACCATTGTTCATCTTGGTAGAGATGGATGTAGATCTCTGGATCGTGACGGATCACATCGATCACTGGCTGAACCAACTCTTCTGGTACGTTTTTGCTGTACATCAGTTGGTCGTTCTGGTCGTGAACGCGGGCGCCGTTTGATGTGATCATGTACGCTGGAATGCCCGCAATTTCGCGAATACCTGCCACATCTACATGGTGACGGCCCGTCGCAAATATGAAGGTGTAGCCTTTGTCGTGCAGTTCTTTCAGCGTTTGTTTGGAAAAGTCACTTAGCTGGTGGTTTGGTGCCAGTAGCGTGCCATCAAGATCTGAAGCAACAATGCGGAATGGCGTTTCTTTGCGTGTTTCGGTCATATCACCCTCGTAACAGTGCGTAGTTCAACCCAATCAGGGTAGACGACATAGTTTACTTGAAGGAAAGGAGGAAAAAGAGGGTAAAGATCACCCTCTACATTTTCCTATTTTGAGGATTGCGAATTATGAAAGAAAGTGATTATTGTATCCAGCGCTTGATTACGGTGTTCGTCCGCTTCAAACAGCAATTCGTGGCGTGCGCCGTAAACGATCTTTAGCGCGCACTCTTGGTTGGTTTTCGCCAACTTTTTGATGAACTTAATTTGGTGCAGGTTGGAAACGATACGGTCTTCGCTGGCTTGCAATAACAACAAAGGGATTTTGACCTGGCGGGTCATCAGCAAGCATTTTTTGGCTGACATCAACCCTTGCCAAACCCAGCGAGTGCTTGCTCCACCTATCTTAAATTCTGGTCTTTGTTCGTATAAATCGCGAAACCAATGATAACGTGCAGAACTTTGGCTTAAAAAGTTACCATCGAAAGGTTTTGGGAAATAGGCGACCTGACCAGGCGCAAAGGTTGGTTTAGGGTGATACATTGTCAGCAATTGACCGAGCATCGCTGCCACTGGCTTTAGGTGCCAAGGCAGATTGACGCCAAACATTGGTGCGCTCAGTGCAATTGCTTGAAAAGGGTGTTGTGGCTGGGTTTGGATATAGCGCGTGGCAATGTTGCCTCCCATTGAATGGGCGAGTATGTAGCGGCTCTGGTAGCGCTCCAAGTCAAAGTGGTCAACCAGCAGTTTCAAGTCTTCGACGTAATCTTCGAATTCTTCGACGTAACCCATTTCTTTGTCGTCGATAAGACGGTCTGATAACCCTTGACCGCGATGGTCGTAAGAATAGATGTCATAACCCTGATTAAACAGGTCGTAGAAAAGCTCTTGGTATTTCCAACTGCACTCGATTCGGCCGTTGACGACCACGATGGCTTTGGTGTGTTCTGGTTTGGTCAACTTAACCCAGAACAACTTCTTTTTATCGAACGATTTAAAGAAGCCTTCTTCGCGAGATTGCCAAAAATGACCGATTTCTCCATCGATGGCTTGCTCAAAATTTGTCTCTTGAGTATAAGGGGCAATAATAGCGGAACTCGAAATATTCATGATTGAAGATAACCCAAAGAGTTCTTATTCTGATACAAAACTAGATTATGTGAGTCTAACACGCGTTAGTCGAGAGGAAACACAATGGATATTCATGTTTGGTTAGCGTATTTAGTGACTGCGGTTGTATTTAGCTTAGCACCGGGTTCTGGAACGGTGAATTCGATCAGTAACGGTCTAAGCTATGGTACGCGTAAATCACTGGCGGCAATCGCTGGTCTGCAAATTGGTCTCTCGATCCATATTATTCTCGTTGGTGCGGGCATCGGTGCTTTAGTGGCTCAGTCCGCACTCGCGTTCAGTATCATCAAATGGGTCGGTGCAGCTTATCTGGTTTGGCTTGGGATTCAAAAATGGCGTGATCGCGGCAGTTTATCTATGGCGTCAACGGATGATTCGTTATCGGGTTTGACCTTGATGAAAAACGCGGTATTGATTAACCTGACTAACCCTAAATCGATCGTGTTTCTGGTCGCGCTTTTCCCACAGTTTATCGATCCAACCCAAAACCAAGTGACACAGCTGTTGGTTTTGGGCGTAACGACGGTGGTGATTGATGCGATGGTGATGCTGGGTTACACCTCTTTGGCATCACAAATGGGGCGTTTTATCCGCTCGGAGCAAGTGATGAGCAAAATTAACAAAGTTTTTGGTTCGATGTTTGTCGGTTGTGGCGCCTTACTAGCGACGGCGAAGGCGTAACCTGCTCATGCAGCAATCGATGCGCGACACCTATGTGGCTCGACAGCCGATTCTCAATGCTAAGCGACAAACCCTAGGGTACGAGTTGCTATTTCGTGACGGCGAAAATAATGCCTATCCTAGCCATATCGACTTAAATCGCGCTACTTACCGCCTGATTGTTGAAAACTTCCTGTCGATCGGTACCAATCCAATTCGACAGAATTCGCGCTGTTTTATCAATTTTCCGCACGAAAGCATACTGCACCGGCTTCCGCTGGTTTTGCCCAAAGACAAAGTGGTGATTGAGGTATTGGAAACCTGTATCCCCAACGACGAGTTGTTTGAGGCGCTAAAGGAAATTAATGCTGCGGGTTACCTGATCGCGCTGGATGATTTCGTCTATACCCCAGAGTGGGAGCGTTTTTTACCTTTGGTACACATCGTCAAGCTGGACATCATGGCATTGGGTTTAGACTCCGCTTGCCAAACAGTAAAAGCTTTACTGGCCAAAGGGGGCAATCGCCGCTATTTGGCCGAGCGAGTCGAGACCGAAGAAGAGTTCCTTGCCGCGCGTTCTGCGGGCTTTAGCTTCTTCCAAGGATTCTTCTTTAGTAAGCCTCAATTGACCAAGCAGCGTTATTTGGGACCAGAGCAAGTTATCGCGATGGAATTGTTCCGCGAAGTGTGCCGTCCTGATGTCGACTTTATCAAGATCGAGCGAATTATAGCCCGTGACATTTCGCTATCGTACAAACTGCTGCGCTTTGTCAACTCGATGTCTGACCGCTTAGAAGTGTCGATCTCTTCGTTTCGTCAGGCGCTGATTTATCTAGGCCAAGACAAACTCAAGATGTTTGTCTCTTTGGCGATTGCTTCGTTTATCTCTTCCAATAAGCCGCCAGAGCTGTATACGCTCTCACTTCAACGCGCGCAGTTGTGCCAATTAATGTCGCAATATCAGGCTTTTAGCCAGCAGCGAGACCAAGCGTTTCTGATCGGATTGTTCTCGATGTTGGATGCGTTGTTGGATATTTCACTCGACGATGTCGTGGCGCAATTGCCGCTGTCTGACTGCATTAAGATGGCTCTGCTGGAACGAAAAGGGCCGTTTGGTGTGCTGCTCAGCGCGGGCGAGTGTTATGAGCGTGCTGACTGGGGCGGCCTGCAGCAAGCGTGTAGTCAATTGAATTTGTCGGTTGAAGACGTGATGCTGCAAATCTCTGAAGCGCAGCGCTGGAGCCAAAGCGTCAACCGCCTTAACTAACCTCCGTTCGGGACTATTTATCTCATTTTCTCTGTGAACTTTTCGTGACAGTCGCCAGCGCGGCTTGATCTTTTCTGTCTGACAGATAAATATATACGCATATCCATATATGAGTATGTTTTATGTTACCTCACCAGTTTTTCAAATTGCTTTCTGATGAAACCCGCGTGCGTTGCCTGATGCTGATTGTGCGCGAGGAGTGCCTATCGGTCGGCGAATTGACCGAAGCGCTGCAAGAGAGCCAGCCAAAAATTTCACGCCACCTTGCCCAGTTGCGTTCGAGTGGTGTGCTGGTGGATGTACGCCAAGGGCAATGGGTGTTTTACCGACTGGCGGCAGATTTACCAGGCTGGATGCGTAAACTCATCGACGACTTGGTGGCGTCGAACTGCCTCAAAACCGAATATCGGTTAGATATCCAACGACTTCACACCATGCAGGCGCGTCCTGTGTGTTGCCAATAATTGTAAACGTATTAATAGAAATTAAAGAGATAGAACGATGACAATCAAAGTAGGGATCAACGGTTTTGGCCGTATTGGACGTTTAGCACTGCGCGCAGCATTTGACTGGCAAGAGCTAGAGTTTGTACAGATTAACGACGTTGCGGGTGACGCAGCGACACTGGCGCATTTACTTGAGTTTGATTCGGTGCAAGGTCGCTGGCACCACGAAGTGCGAGCAGAAGGCAATGAGATTGTCATTAACGGCCAAGTGCTCAAAACCAGCCAAGAGAAAGACATCGGCGCGGTTGATTGGTCTGGCTGCGACGTTGTGATTGAAGCGACAGGCGTGCATCGTAAAACTTCGTTCCTTAACCAATATTTGGCGCAAGGCGTCAAACGTGTGGTGGTATCTGCACCCGTCAAAGAAGAAGGGATTGCGAACATCGTTGTTGGTGTGAATGATGAAATTTTCGACCCTGCTATTCATCAAATCGTGACTGCGGCGTCTTGTACCACCAACTGTATCGCGCCTGTGGTGAAAGTTATCCACGAAAAACTAGGCATTGAGCAGTCGTCCTTCACCACTATCCACGACCTAACTAACACTCAAACGATTTTGGACGCGCCACACAAAGACCTGCGCCGTGCTCGCGCATGTGGCATGAGCTTAATTCCAACCACGACGGGTTCAGCGACCGCGATCGTAGAAATCTTCCCTGAGCTGAAAGGTAAGATCAATGGTCACGCAGTGCGTGTGCCGTTGGCGAATGCGTCGTTGACGGACATTATCTTTGACGTGAAACGTGATACCACAGCAGAAGAAGTGAACGCGCTGCTTAAAGAGGCGGCACAAGGTGAACTGAAGGGCATTTTGGGTTTTGAAGAGCGTCCACTGGTGTCAATCGATTACAAAGGTGACCAACGTTCAACCATCGTCGATGCGCAGTCAACCATGGTGGTAGGCACTCGTATGGTGAAGATTTACGCGTGGTACGACAATGAAATGGGTTACGCGACACGCACCGCGGAACTGGTTCGTAAAGTCGGTCTGGCGTAAGGAGACAAGCAATGACACATCCTACATGGCAATTAAACGTAGACGCTGGTGCGTTAGTACTTACTCCGTGTCCTGGTACCAAAGACGCTGACTTAGACACGTCATTGACGCAGTTAAAGCAACAAGGCGTCGCGGCGATTGTCACCGCGCTAGATGAAAGTGAGTTGGCGAGTAAAGGTGTTGCTGAGCTGGGCGAAAAAGCGCAGCAATTGGGCATGAAATGGTTCCAGATCGAGATCGAAGATGATTGTGCGCCGGGTGATGAGTTTGCGGCGAAATGGCAACAAGCGAGCCCTGAACTGCATCAAGTGATCGCACAAGGTGGCAAAGTTGCGATGCATTGCATGGGTGGCTCTGGCCGTACTGGTTTGCTGGCTGCTCACTTTCTACTAGAGAAACAATGGCAACTGGATGACATCGTGCGTGAAGTACAAGCGCTCCGTCCGGGGGCATTTACTAAGTCGGTGCAAGTCGATTACATCAAGCAAGTTGCGGACAAATAGTCGCGTTTAGAGCTTTTGGAACATGGCTGTCCAAAAGCTCTGTCTACGGCACACGGAAAGCAGGAAATCATGTTCTCACATCTAAGTAAAAGTGTTCGTCAGTACATGCTGGTGACTTTCAATTACTGGAACTTCACCATTACCGATGGCGCGCTGCGTATGCTGGTTGTGCTCTATTTTCATGACCTTGGTTACAGCACTTTAGAAATTGCCTCGTTGTTTCTGTTCTATGAATTTTTTGGTGTGGTGACTAACCTTATCGGGGGCTGGTTGGGGGCACGTCTTGGGCTGAATAAGACCATGAATCTGGGCTTGGCGATGCAGATCGTCGCCTTAATCATGCTGGCGGTCCCCAATGTATGGTTGACGATCCCTTGGGTGATGGCAGCGCAAGCCTTATCTGGGATTGCAAAAGACCTCAACAAGATGAGTGCCAAAAGTTCGATTAAAACCTTGGTACCGGATGAGCAGCAAGGCGCTTTATACAAGTGGATTGCGATCCTAACCGGTTCGAAGAACGCGCTCAAAGGGGCAGGGTTCTTTGTCGGCGGATTACTGCTGTCGCTGGTGGGTTTTAAGTCTGCGGTGTTACTGATGGCGGCGGTGCTAACTCTGGTGTTTATCGGCAGTGTACTCGGTCTTGAAAGCAACATGGGTAAAGCCAAGGATAAACCTAAGTTTAACCAGATTTTTTCGAAATCGAGTTCGATCAACATCCTCTCTGCGGCGCGTATGTTTTTGTTTGGCGCACGTGACGTATGGTTTGTGGTTGCGTTGCCCGTTTATCTCGGCAGTGTCTTTGGTTGGGACCACTTGTGGGTCGGCGGGTTTCTTGCCACTTGGGTGATTGCTTACGGGTTTGTACAGGGAATAGCGCCCAAGATTACTGGCAAGGCTCAGGGGAAAGTTCCTGATGGTAGTGCTGCTTTATGGTGGGCGGGACTACTAGCACTGATCACGGCAGTTATTGCTTATGCGGTGCAAATTGGCTGGCAACCTGAGTTGGTGATTGTGGTTGGTCTGATGATTTTCGGTGCGGTGTTTGCGGTGAATTCGTCGCTACATTCCTACTTGATTGTTAGCTACGCGAAAGGCGACGGTGTATCGCTCGATGTCGGTTTCTATTACATGGCCAACGCGATGGGACGCTTAATCGGAACGATTCTATCGGGTTGGATATTCCAAATTGCGGGACTGGCGGCGTGCTTGTGGGTTTCGTTCGCGTTCTTGGCGATAACCACGCTTATCTCGATACGTTTGCCAAAAACTACCCAGACCGCCAAAGCATAATATCCATACACATCATGGTGTTATTATGACTAAAAGCTGACCAAGCCCACACTTGTGTCAGCTTTTTTGTTGCTATAGTCATCAAGTTTAATGAAAAAGGTGCAACGATGAGAGAGCGAGTTCTATTTTTTGATTTATTACGCTGTGTTGCCGCAGTCGCGGTGATCGCGATTCACGTACTGGCGCCATATCGATACGAGTTAGGGAATATCCCGTTTGACCAATGGTTTACCGCCGTGGCGACCAACAGCGTAACTCGCTGGGCTGTCCCTGTGTTTATTCTCATCTCTGGCGCGTTGATGCTCAGTGATAAGCGGCCATTTGAGTTGGGCTATTACGTAAAAAGACGGCTTGGTAAGGTGTTGGTTCCGTTTCTTATCTGGTCGTTGTTCTACGCGTATTTATCCGGTTGGACTGCGACTGGCTTTGACGGTACTACAGCGTTGGATGTGCTAAAAAATAGCCCTTCCCATGAAACGTATTACCACTTGGGGTTCTTCTATTACTTCATACCGCTCTATTTTGTTATGCCGCTATTCCAGTGGATAGTCAAAAACGACAAACTGAATCTGCTCTACGGATTCGTCACGGTTTGGTTGATTACGACCTTGCTATACCTATTTAGAGTCGCTGGGCCTTGGGATAACGAACTTTGGCTATACAGTGGTTATTTACCGCTGGGTTACTTATTGTGGAAAAAGCTGCCACTAGATAAGACGACATTATGGAGTTTTGTGCTATTAGGTGGTGGGGCGTTGGTGACCACTGTCTATATGGTGGTCAGTGGGAGCTTATCTGCGGGAGAATACACCGTGGGCCGATGGCTATCGTACAAGACGCTGAATGTGGTGTTGGTCGCCAGCATGATTTTTGTTGTTTGTCGCTTTGTTGCCGATAAAGTCGGTCCTGCGGCGATGAAAGTGATCAGTCTGATTAGTCAGCACAGTTTGGGTATCTACCTACTGCATCCAATCTTTTTGTGGCCGATGAAAGAGTTTGCTTGGTATCAGGGACATCCCGCTTGGGTTATCCCTGTTTGGATTGTACTTAGTGGCGTAGGCTCGTTGGCGGTCAGTTGGCTGCTGTCTCGCTCGAGCAAAACTCGTTGGTTGTTACCTTAATGCTTGATTGCAAAGTGGAGGAACTTGTTGCCTTGATAGGTAAGAGTTCCTCTGTCTCCGGGATTTAGTGCATGAAAGTAGTGCACACCCACCTGAAACTCTCTCTTTGGACCTAAACGGCCCTTCTGCACGTAAATCCAGTACTCGTGATCGTCTTGCCCTGGTGCTGCGTCCTCAACTTCAATTGTCTGCTTATCTAGTACAGTGACTTCAGCGGTTTGTTCTGGCGCGCCGACACCTTGAATGTGTTTCTGAAAAAAACGATTAAACGCCCATGCGCTTAATAAGATAAACACCAATATCGCGACAACCAATGAGATAGGCATGATGAGTCCTCCTTGTTACCCCCGAGTATTTTAGCTCTAATTTGCTGCGGAAAGACGGGTTAGCGCAATTGTGTGATAGCACAGTATGAACCTTGATGAATTTCTTAGAGACAAGTCACATGGGTGAAGGAAAATTGTCAGTAAGCTAATATAGCTAGTTGTTGATTCCTATACATTAATTTAATTGTATTGCGAGGTAGCGCAAAAGTAGCCTTAAGAAAGAGGTTCCTTAATAGCGCTTGGTTGTCGCGGTTTTAATTCAGGTTTGACAATAAGTTAATGGGAATGGATACCGAAGTTGGATTAGCCCTTCATAGACCCCTAAACTTACCAATGTGGAGGTAAACTATGTCTGATATCGAAAGAGTGGTCATGCGAACGAGGAAAATAGAAAGCCTGCTTCGCACTCAGTACCACGCAGAAGGCAAAGGGCTGCATCAGTTGATTACGAGCTGTGAAGAGCGTTTACCTCATGATGTTATCAGTAAGCTGCGCTTTATAGCGACGATTAGAAATAAGATCGTACACGAACATGAGTATAAGTTAGAAAACAGAAAAGACTTTTTGCGTGTTTGCGATGAATGTGAAAAAGAGCTGACACCACGTAGTAGTCGCTTTGTATGGCGGGCTGCGATTGCTTTGATGACGTTGATCACGATAGCAGCATTATTCTTTTATTACGCTCATTGGGATGTTTTGTCGTCTCATCTATAGAAAGCGATCAAAACTATGGCTTTTACGTATTGTGCAAAAATTAGAAATGCGTCTATGTCTTAGGCGTGTTTTGTACGAAAAATCTGCTGAAAAACAAAAAGGGACGCATTAGCGTCCCTTTTTGTTTTCTTAGTCTTGTATTAGTACATCATCGGCAGCGTCATTAGGCCAACAACAACCGCGATCATTACAAGTCCTTGTTTTTGAGATGAAGTAATCATAACACTGCTCCTTTAAAGTGATGTTTCAATCTATGTAAATTAGAATAGCAGTGTTTTTGGGCTTTGATCAAGTGATTCTTTTAAAATGGCACTAAAATTTCATCTTACTGACAATGATTTTACACGTAATGGTGTTAGTTTTTTGCTTTTTTTGTCGGTTTTAATCTGTCTAATATATGCTCTAAACTTATATTGTTGTTTGTAAGTTATTGTATTTTAATGGGTATAATGTTGTTTTGATAGTGTTGTTAATTTGTTCTTTGTGTTTTTGGTGCTTATCATTGTGATATGGCTTATATCCTAGTTTTACTTTGATTTTTTGGCGGTATTTTCATTGGATGAGAATTTTTCTTAGAAGTGGTATTTGAGTTTCTAGGTGTCGAGTGAGAATTATGAGTGTTTTAAACGGTTTGAATGTTCATTCTTAGATTTGTATTTTGCTTATCTTGTTGTTTTTAATGGCTTAATTATTGATTGTTGGTTTCTGTATTTTTGTGTGATTGGCTTTTTGGGTTGTAGGTGATCTTGAGTGGCTGTAGAGGGTGTTTCTCTTTGTTTGCTGAGGTTGGCCAGTATAAGCCAACGGCATCTCAACGCGCCTTGTCAATTTTGTTGTACTGTTTAGCTAGGCTGCAGAAGCATAATCAAGATCCAAGTTTTGCTTTTCTACTCTGGACTTCTGGCAAGCCCTCCATACACTGGCGACTCAGTTTAAAAGAGGTGATCTCATGTGGAGCTGGCTTTCAGTCGCGTTGTCAGGTTTTATTAGTATTTCTGCTAGTGAAAGCAATCAAAACAAACAAGCTGCAGCGTTTAAAACATTGTCGATGTTGATGCTGGTGGTGATGCTTTGGAGTCAAGGCACGTCACTCGGGCTGTCTGCTTGGTGGATCACGTTGGGTTTACTGATCTCTCTGCTCGCTGATAATCTCTACATCCTTAATAGACAGAAAAAACTCTGTTTTGCTTCTTACATTGCCGGTCAGCTTTGTTACAGCACTTCTTTCTGGACGCAACTTTCAGGTGAAATCGTTTGGTGGCTACCAGCGATGTTGTTGGCGATCGGTATCGTCGTGTTCTTTCTGATGTTGCCTAAGATCGACAAATTACTTTTCCCCGTCGTGATCATGGGAATGATGCTGCTGCAGCTTAACTGGGCAGCAGGAGAAGTGTGGTTATTTACCGGTACCACCGCGAGTCTCGTCGGTTTTCTCGGTACGCTAACACTCACCTTATCTGCGGTGCTATTGGCCGTGCACGACTATCGCCACCCCATTGCTTATGGTCGTTACCTGATTTCTGGCAGCTATTTGCTCGCCCACTCAATGATTACTGCCACTTTGATTATCTGAAATCAAGGTTAGCCACGAGGATTACATTTAATCTCCAAGCATCAACTGATGAGTGGAGTAATTCGATGGCAACAGAAATTCATGCCCATGCGGTTTTAGATTTATTACGTGAACAACCAATGAGTGAAACCGAGCTTAGAGAGTTGATTAATAGCGAATTTGGTGAAGAAGTACGTTTTAGAACATGTAAACTTTCAGGGTTTGATTTGGATTCTTTACTGGAATTCTTTGTTATACGCGAGAAAGTGATCCTGTCTGGCGGTAAGTGGACCGTCAACGCCGCGCGAGTTTGTCGCCACTAACGCGTTTATTTGCCTCCAAATTGTACAGTTGTGTTGGTATACTTCGCCGACTTTCTATTCATTCTGAGTAGTGCTATTTGTTTTGGAGGCTAATTAATGGACATTCTTTCTGCCGCAACCATGTTGTTTCTCATCATGGATCCGCTTGGCAATCTTCCTATCGTCCTTTCCATCCTTAAGCACTTAGATCCAAAACGTAGACGTAAGGTTCTAATTCGCGAGCTATTTTTTGCCTTAGGCATTCTGATGCTGTTCTTATTTGCAGGTAAGAGCATCATGAACTTTTTACATGTACAGCCGGAAACCTTGAGTATTTCTGGTGGTATCATCCTGTTTATTATCGCGATTAAGATGATTTTCCCAAGTGCGGGTAGCATTACCGGGTTAGCGGCAGGTGAAGAGCCGTTTATTGTACCGATGGCAATTCCGATGATCGCGGGTCCTTCGGTATTGGCAGCGCTGTTACTGCTTTCCAGCCAACATCCTGACAAGCTAATCGAACTGTCTGGTGCCGTCCTGTTGGCGTGGGGGACGACCTTCATTATCTTGATGTTCTACAGCTTCTTCCATCGCATTCTCGGTGAGCGAGGCTTAAAGGCGGTGGAACGTTTGATGGGACTACTGCTGATTATGATATCGACACAAATGTTCCTTGATGGTGTCAAAAGCTACATTGGCTAATAAAACAAAAAACGCCGCTCATAGGAGCGGCGTTTTTTATTGTGATAAAGAGTGTCTTACATCATATGTTTACGGCGGATATCGAGTAGGGAAAAAATGCCGAAGATGAGAATCGACCACTTCTCCCAACTGCTCATTTTGACTTTATCGCCAAACGCGCCAACAAAGATCAGCATCTGTAAGCCGTGCATAATGAACAGGAAAGCCGCCATAATGTAGAGCGCGATAGCTGCTTTGCCCGGAAACGGCATAAAGATGTTTAAGAGTAATACCAGCCAAACAAAGCCAATTGCGGCTTTTGCCAATAACAGTAATGCTTTCATTGCGACTTCCTAATTAGATTTTTTGTCGTTCAAATAGGCGATAGCAGACTTGCCCAGCGGTCTTTTCGCGGTGTAGATGCCAGTGAGCTGGGATACCTTCCAGCGCTAGTTCTTTCTCTGTCTCAATATAAATCATAGCGTCATCGGCAAGCCAACCATTTTGTTCCAAAAGCGTAACTGTTTCTGTCAGTAAGCCTTTTCTGAAAGGTGGGTCGATAAATACCACGTGTTGTGGCTCTCCCGGTTGCTTGAGAAAACTCAATGCATCGGTGTTGACAGCTTTGAGGTTGGTGGCATTCAGCGCCGCAATGTTTTTCTCTAGTTGCTTGAAGGCTTGCGGGTTGAGTTCAATCAGCATCACCATTTCTGCTTGGCGTGAAGCCGCTTCAAATGCTAAGCCTCCTGAACCGGCAAACAAGTCAAGACACTTGGCTCGTGGCACGTCTTGCGCTAGCCAGTTAAAGAGCGTTTCTTTGACACGGTCAGTGGTTGGGCGTAATCCTTCGGCATCATGGACAGGCAGTTTTCTACCTCTCCATAAGCCGCTAATGATGCGTACAAAGCCGCTGGATGGCTTTTTTTGTGATGTGTTTTGCTGGCGACGTCTTACCATAGATTTTTTGACCGCTAATAAAGTGATACTATACCCAGTCGCTCAGCAATTAAGCTCTGAGTACAGCCCAAATTTCGTTGATGACAGAGTGTATACCATCGCTATTACGCAGGAAACTTTTCACTCTGTTGTCATTTCTCTTTTCTAAATAGGCACAATGCCCTCGGAAAAGAGCCAAAGTAAATATAAGACAATCTAGGATAGCCCCAGATGACGGAAAAAAAGAAGCGCGGATTACTTTCTTGGCTTGGCTTTGGTGATGAAGACCAAGCGAAACAACCAGTAGAAGAAAAAGAACAGAATCAAACAGAAGCAACAGCTGAAGACGCGCAAACCGTTGAAGAAATACAACCAGACTCAGACACTAAACTAGCAGAAGCAGAAGCAGAAGCAGAAGCAGAAGCAGAAGCAGAAGCAGAAGCAGAAGCAGAAGCAGAAGCAGAAGCAG
>NZ_JAATOO010000036.1 GCF_011806575.1 Vibrio hepatarius | reverse complement strand
AGAAGCAGAAGCAGAAGCAGAAGCAGAAGCAGAAGCAGAAGCAGAAGCAGAAGCAGAAGCAGAAGCAGAAGCAGAAGTGGTTGAGGAAGAAGCGCAACCGCAACCTGCACCCGAGCCACGAGTGGTCGAACAGGAAAAACCAACCGAAAGCTTTTTTGCGCGTCTTAAGCGTAGCTTGGCTCGTACTAAAGCCAATATCGGCGCAGGGTTCTTTGGCCTATTTAAAGGTAAGCAGATCGATGATGACCTGTTTGAAGAGTTGGAAGAGCAACTGCTTATCGCGGATGTTGGCATGGACACCACGCTCAAGATCATCGAGAACCTGACCGAAAAAGCATCGCGTCAGCAGCTTAAAGACGGCGAAGCGTTGTACGCCCTACTAAAAGAAGAGATGGCTGAAATCCTCTCTCAAGTAGAGCAACCATTGGTCATCGACAAAACCAGAACACCTTATGTTATTTTGATGGTCGGTGTGAATGGCGTGGGGAAAACCACCACTATCGGTAAGCTGGCGAAGCAGTTCCAAGCAGAAGGCAAGTCGGTAATGCTGGCGGCAGGTGATACGTTCCGAGCAGCAGCTGTAGAACAGCTTCAGGTGTGGGGTGAACGTAATAACGTGCCTGTGATCGCTCAGCACACTGGCGCAGACAGTGCATCGGTAATCTACGATGCGATCGAATCTGCGAAAGCAAAAGGCGTGGACGTTGTGATCGCAGATACCGCCGGTCGCTTGCAGAACAAATCTAACTTGATGGAAGAGCTGCGTAAGATTGTCCGCGTCATGAAGAAAGTCGATGATTCGGCGCCGCATGAAATCATGTTGACCCTGGATGCCGGTACAGGCCAGAACGCGATCAGCCAAGCGAAGTTGTTCAGCGATGTAGCGCCTTTGACAGGTATCACGCTGACCAAGCTGGATGGTACGGCCAAAGGTGGTGTGATTTTCGCGCTAGCGGATCAGTTCCAGATTCCAATTCGTTACATTGGTGTTGGTGAAAGCATCGACGATTTACGTCCATTTGAAACACAAGAGTTTATTGAAGCACTGTTTAGCCGCGAAGACTAATCGCGACTCGGTAAGAGGAAAGACGGGTGATAAAGTTTCAGCAAGTAAGTAAAGCGTACCGTGGTGGTCGACAAGCATTGCAAAAAGTCGACTTTCACCTCCGTCGTGGTGAGATGGCCTTTTTAGGTGGTCACTCTGGTGCGGGTAAAAGTACGTTACTGAAGTTAATTTGTGCGATTGAACGTCCTACCGACGGCAAAATCAGCTTTAATGAGCACGATATCACCCGTATCCCTAGCAAAGACATTCCGTTTTTGCGCCGCAATATCGGCATTGTATTTCAGGATCATCGTCTGTTAATGGACCGTTCGGTATACGACAACGTCGCACTGCCAATGCGCATTGAGTCTGTACCTGAAAACGAAATCAAACGTCGCGTCAGTGCCGCATTAGATAAAACCGATTTGCTCGATAAAGCCAAATGTCTGCCGAGCCAGCTTTCCGGTGGTGAACAGCAGCGCGTTGGTATTGCTCGTGCGGTGGTGAATCGTCCAACCTTGCTTTTGGCTGATGAACCGACCGGTAACCTTGATCCAGAGCTGTCGACCCGTGTGCTCAATCTGTTTGAAGAATTTAACCGAGCTGGCGTGACCATCCTTCTAGCCACGCACGACATCGAGTTAGTAAACACTCGCCCACAGTATCGCCATTTTGAGCTTAACCAAGGCTTTTTAAGTGAGGTAGAAGACTATGGTCGTTAATGTGCGTAAACGTCAAACCAAAGCAGCACCCAAACGTGCTGCCACGCGAGTGAAGCGAGATAGCTACCTAACAGTACACTACAAGCAAGCGAAAGCGTCGTTACAAGCTTTGATGGTGCGCCCGCTTGGCAATATCTTAACCTTGGCGGTGATTTCAATGGCGTTGGCGATGCCTGCAGCGTTGTATCTACTGGGTAAAAACCTAGCGGTTGCCTCTGAACACGTCACCAGTCCTTCGCAAGTCAGTGGCTACATTGCTGAGCAAACGCCAGAAGCGCGCATTATGGTGATCAAAGATGAACTTGAGAGCTTGGCGGAAGTGGCGAAAGTTGAATACATTTCGCCGCAGCAAGGTTTAGACGATCTAAGCCAGTACTCTGGTTTTGATCGCGCGATTTCTTTACTCGATGATTACGCCCTACCAGGGGTGTTGATTATTACCCCGAGCACTGAAGACAATCAGGCGATAAAGCAGCTCGCGACCAAAGTACGTGCGGAGCAGGACATTACCGATGTGCGTTTAGACGAAGACTGGCTGACACGGTTGGACGCTATCAAGAATCTTGTTGGTGGCATCGTGGTGACGTTATCAATTTTGATGCTCGGTTCGGTATTTTTGATCGTCGGTAACACCTTGCGTTTTAACGTGTTGGCAAACAAAGACGAAATTCAGACTATGAAGCTGATTGGTGCCACCGACAGCTATATTTTACGTCCGTATCTATACTCAGGAATGTGGTTTGGTTTGCTGGGTGCGCTGTTTGCGTGGATTGTTACAGCGGTTATCACAATTCTACTTAACCACAGTGTTGAGAAGCTGGCATTGCTTTATGATAGTCGCTTCCGATTGATTGGTTTGAGTTGGGACGAAAGCTTGTTACTGCTGATGCTCGGTACTTTCTTAGGTTGCCTAGCGGCGCGCGTCTCTGCGCAGCGTCATCTAAAAGAAATTGAACCAGTTTAATTTGGGCTTGTCATACTATTGAAAAAAGTAGACGCTACCGTATACTTCTCACTTGTGTAAACAATTTGTTTATGCATAATTACTTTCCCTGCTTGAATCGTGTTCATTTTACGTTCAAGATTGATGGGTTAAAAAATACTCCAGATCAGAGATTGATGAGGAATTGAATGGCTAACCAAGCGTATCCAATGGCAGTAGTTACACAAGATAGCCTAGACAGCTATATCCGCACAGTGAACAGCTATCCAATGCTGACCGCTGACGAGGAGCGTGAACTTGCCGAAAGATTGCATTATGACGGTGAAATTGAGGCGGCAAAAGGTCTGATCCTTTCGCACCTGAGATTTGTCGTGCATGTTGCACGTGGTTATTCTGGTTATGGCCTGCCAATGGCAGACCTAGTTCAAGAAGGTAACATCGGTCTGATGAAAGCGGTAAAACGCTTCAACCCAGAAGTTGGTGTTCGTCTTGTGTCATTTGCTGTGCACTGGATTAAAGCAGAGATTCACGAGTACGTATTACGTAACTGGCGAATCGTAAAAATTGCGACAACCAAAGCTCAGCGTAAATTGTTCTTTAATCTACGTAAGTCGAAGAAGCGTCTAGGCTGGTTCAACAACGGTGAAATCGAAACGGTTGCAAAAGAGCTAGGTGTAGAACCTTCTGAAGTGCGTGAGATGGAATCTCGTCTTGCTGCTCAAGATGCCGCATTCGAGATGCCAACCGATGATGATGAAACAGGCACTTCATACACCGCGCCAATGCTGTACTTAGAAGACAAGTCTTCTGATCTCGCTGAGAGCGTGGAAGCGGCGAACTGGGAAGCGCACACCAACAATCGCCTGAGCCTAGCGCTGGCTAGCTTAGATGATCGTAGCCAACATATCGTTCGTTCTCGCTGGTTAGACGATACCAAATCGACGCTGCAAGAGTTGGCAGAAATGTATGGTGTCTCTGCAGAGCGTATTCGTCAGCTAGAGAAGAATGCGATGAAGAAGTTGAAAACAGCGGTGGGTGACTTCTAGACCTTGCGCTAAATCGAATTTAAAAAAGCCGAGATCATTTGATCTCGGCTTTTTTATTTGTGATCGGATAAATGCTTTTGTGATGAGTCTGTGGGATCGTTTTTTGTACGCCTGCCTGTGGGTAACTCTGTGAGGAATTTATTCGCTATATGTCAGCAAGCAGGGTGAATAAAGGCATTAGCGGTGCTTTTTCGGTGGGGATAGTTTTTCTATTACACACAAAAAAGTAAGGATCATCACTACATATAGTAGATCTAATTTTCTACAACCACTTTATCAACGCTATCCACAAAATTATCCACAGATGGTGAAAATTCAAACGCTGGTGGATAACCTTATTAACCCCGTGTACTTTGTGAGCATTGGATAGGTTACAATGCCAGCAAAATAATGAAGTACTAGAGAGACAGTAAATGGACCAGTTTCAACACATCGATGTCACCGCGGCACAAGCCCTGTTAGAACAAGGCGAAGCGCGTTTAGTTGATATTCGTGACCCACAATCTTTTGCCGTAGCGCACCCAAAGTCGGCGTTTCATTTAACCAATGATTCGATTGTGAGCTTTATGAATGAAGTGGAATTCGAACAACCGGTTTTAGTGATGTGCTACCACGGCATTAGCAGTCAAGGCGCAGCTCAATATTTGGTTAACCAAGGCTTTGAGCAGGTGTATAGTGTGGATGGTGGCTTTGAAGCTTGGCATCGAGCAGATCTGCCGATTGAATCCAACACTCCTTAGGTAATCATTATGGTAAGACTGATCACGTTAGCAAACCCGAGAATGGCGCAGGCATTTATTGATTATATGGCGTCGCATCATATTGATATTCAAATGATGCCAGAGGGCGGTGGTCAGTTTGCGTTATGGCTCAGTGATGAACAGCATAAGCTCGAAGTAGAGGCTGAGCTCAAGCATTTTTTAGCCAACCCAACCGCGACGAAATACCAAGCCGCGTCTTGGGATATGGCCGATACGCGCACTAGCCAATTCAGCTATCGCTCGCCGAGTATGTTGGCGATGGTGAAAGCCAAAGCGGGCGTATTCACACTGGCGATCATGACAGTGTGTGCAGTGATCTTTATCTTGTTGCAAATTGGTGCTGGTGATGCAGTGTTTAACTTGCTTCACTTCCCAGCATTTGCCAGTCAAGAATGGCAGTTATGGCGTTGGGTCAGCCACGCTGTGCTGCACTTCTCTGTTATGCACATCGCATTTAACTTACTGTGGTGGTGGCAATTGGGTGGGGATATCGAGCAACGACTAGGGACTGGCAAGCTGGTACAGTTGTTTGTGGTTTCAGCCGCGCTTTCTGGTGCCGGACAGTTCTGGGTAGAAGGGGCCAATTTTGGTGGTTTGTCAGGTGTGGTTTACGCGCTGGTGGGCTATCTATGGATGCTTGGCTATAAGGCTCCGCAGATTGGTTTGAGCATGCCAAAACCGGTCATCGGCTTTATGTTGGTGTGGTTGGTGCTCGGTTTTCTTCAGCCGTTTATGGCGATTGCCAATACCGCGCATTTAGTTGGTTTGCTGTCGGGGGTTGCGATGGGATTACTCGACGCCAGTAAAGCGAAGCACAGATAAGAAAACAGCGGCTCAAGCCGCTGTTTTTATTCGTGTTGTATTTTACTGATATAGATACTTAGTGAAGAGTAAATCCGCGATAATGGTTTTGCCCGTTTCAGGCAGTAACGTCGCGTTGAGCGACTCGACCAATGTCTTGCGCAAATCTTCACGTCCAGCGAGAGAGGTAATCGTATCTTCGCTTTGCTGACCCAGCAGTTCAATGACCGCATCACGGATCAACGGTTGGTGCAGTTCAATCACGGCCAAATCGGCTTCGCTGGCGACCATCACATCAATACGGACTTGGATGTAGCCGAGCTTCTTGCCTTTGGTGTAAAAGTTGGTAGTTAAATCGGGTTCAAGCGTGAAGTAAGCTAGCTTGGACTCTTGCTCTTCCTCGGCCATCGCTGGAAGGCTAATCAACATTGCCCAAACGACAAATATTTGGGCTAGGTAACGTTTAATCATATTTATAACTTTTCTTTCTTCCAATCACGATACTCGAATCGCCAGAGTCTTGTTACAATAGAGCTTCTATTTGTAATAAAAATGCGTTAAGTACTCGATGGGGTGGTTAACACTTCAAATCGAAGCTTTATTGTACGACGATAAGGCGACTTATTGAATACTAGTATGAATCAATCGATTGCGCTTTATTTATCTGCGCTTCGCCAAGTAGATTGGCAAAATCCAGCAGAGTTTAATTTTCCGAGTCCGAACGCTGAACGATGGGTAAAAGAACAAGGGTCGTTATCACGCCTGCTTAACTCGTATTGCCAGCAGTTAACGGTCGATCTTGTGCACAATAAAATTGTCCGCGCCGAGAAACTCAACCTTCAAGAGGTGGCGTTGCTGGCGAATGAATCGTGTCTGTTACGAAAAGTGGTTTTAAAAGGTGACGGGGAAGCTTGGGTATTAGGTCGCACCTTGATCCCACAATCTTCGATGCAAGATCAGCAATATGATTTGTCTCAGCAGGGCGATATCCCACTGGGGTTAACCGTATTTAGTGCCGAGAATGTGAAGCGAGATGCGTTGCAGGTAGGTTGGGCTGACACCCCACAAGGCAAGATGTTGGCGCGTCGCTCTAGGCTGTGGATGAATCACAAGCCCATGTTGGTGGCTGAACTGTTTTTACCGACCGCACCTATGTATACCAAGGAGAACATGAATGACTGCTGATAAAGCTCGCGCTTTTTGGCAACTGATGCGTATGGACAAACCCATTGGCACTTTGCTTTTGCTGTGGCCAACGTTTTGGGCATTAATCTTAGCAGCGGAAGGCATGCCAGACTTAAAGGTGCTGGTGGTGTTCATTCTTGGTGTCATTTTCATGCGTGCGGCAGGGTGTGTGATTAACGATTTCGCTGATCGCAAAGTCGACGGCCACGTTAAGCGTACTCACCAGCGCCCGTTACCTTCTGGCCGTGTAAGTGCCAAAGAAGCGATCGCGCTGTTTCTTGTCTTGGGCGTCGCATCATTCTTACTGGTTCTGACGATGAACCCATTGACGATCAAACTGTCTTTTGCTGGCATTGTGCTTGCGTTTATCTACCCGTTTATGAAGCGCTTTACCCATCTACCTCAGCTGTTCTTAGGCTTAGCCTTCAGTTGGTCGATTCCGATGGCGTGGGCGGCACAAGCCAATGAACTGCCGATGATGGTGTGGTTTGTGTTTGTTATCAATGCGATTTGGACCATCGCCTACGACACTCAATACGCGATGGTTGATCGCGATGATGACCTTAAAATTGGGATTAAATCGACCGCGATTCTGTTCGGTCGCTTGGATAAGATGATTATTGGCGTGTTGCAACTGGTCACGTTAGCGATGCTGATTTACTTAGGTATTTGGTATCAACTCGGTGCGAGTTACTATTGGAGCTTACTGGTCGCGGGCGCGCTGTTTGTTTTCCAGCAACACTTGATTCGTCACCGCGAACGGGATTTATGTTTCAGAGCGTTTCTAAACAACAACTACGTGGGAATGATCATTGCGATAGGGCTGTTGGTCGCGTTCCTTTAGCTAGAATCTAATCCAATAAAAAGGGCATCCGATGGATGCCCTTTTTGCTTATTTGTTTTCTAGCTCAGTGGCCTGGTAGATACTTTCTTTAATCGTCAGTAGTACTTCAGGGTAAAGCATAGAGTAGAGCAGCTCCGCCAGAGCTTTACTCTTGTGCGTATCGCAGTTGCCGTCTGAATCTAAGTAAGCTTGTTGTTTCAGCGTGGTAAACATCGCTGAGAACACGCCTTTATCAAAGAACTCTGGAGCATTGATGCCGTGCAGGCGGCCTAAACGCTGGGCAATATCTTGACTCTTTTGTTCAAGGTCAGATTTACCTAACTCAGGCTTCGCCACCAACAGGTTCAAGGCGATTGAGTAACGTTGCAAAGTTTCAGTAATGGTGCGACCAAGTAATACCAGTACCTGAGTATTGGATTGATTGATCGCGACATTTTCTTCGCTGTCGATAGTGACGATGCCTTGGTGGGCAAGCTCTTCAATGTACGATTCCGTTAATTCATCAAGCTTGCTTTCGTCGATACTCAAGAACAGCTCTTGCTTCAAGAATGGATACACCAATGCCACGTTGTGCTTGATTTGCACCAGCGATAATTGTTGATGGCGAACCAGCATCTGTGCGATCAACGATGGCAGCGCCAACAGATGAATAATGTTGTTGCGGTAGTAAGTCATCAAGATCGACTGGTTGCGGTCAAGCGAGACAATTTCGCCCATGCTGTCGGATTCGATAACGAACTTATCCAATGACTCCGCGTGTTTGACCAGCGCTTCTGCGTCTTCTTCCGGAACTGTGTAGGTCGATGAGTACGGAACATTGCGCAGTAGGGCTAGGTAACAGTCGATTTGCTTAACCAAGCTGTCACGTGATAACGCGCGCTGGCGAGACGCCAGTAATGCCGTCGCACATAAGGTCAATGCGTTTGCTGCTGCTGCGTCGTTGATGTGCGTCATCATCTTAGTTGCGAGACCATTCACCACAGGGTTCAACCATTGTGGTTTGCTGCTACCCATCGGGTCGATGTCTTTGGTCCATTCAGGCGCGTTTTCGTTGAGGTATTGGTTAAGTGGAATGGGTTCACCAAAGTTCACGTAGCCTTGACCGAAGTTGCGCAGTTTACGAATGGTGCGCAGTACTAGGCCTGCATTCTCTTTCTCTTTGCGCTTTCCACGTAGCTCTTTCGCGTAGGTACCCACTTCCATGACGTGCTCGTAACCGATGTAGACCGGCACCAAGGTCACTGGACGATTCAGACCACGCAACATCGCTTGGATAGTCATCGCCAGCATACCTGTCTTCGCTTGTAGCAGACGACCTGTACGGGAGCGACCGCCCTCACTGAAGTATTCCACCGAATAACCTTTGGCAAACAGCTCTGCTAGGTACTCGCGGAAAATCGTCGAGTACAGCTTGTTGCCCTTGAAGCTACGGCGAATAAAGAACGCGCCACCACGACGGAAAATCGGTCCCGCAGGGAAAAAGTTGAGGTTGATCCCCGCGGCGATATGCGGCGGCACCATACCTTCGTGATAAAGCACATAGGAAAGTAGCAAGTAGTCCATATGGCTGCGGTGACACGGCACGTACACAATCTCGTGGCCATCTTGCGCCAGTTTACGTACGGTAGACGCGTTGTTGATGTTGAGACCCTGATAGATTCGGTTCCATAACCAACCCAACACACGATCGCCGCTTCTGACGAGTGAGTAAGAGAAGTCTGCGGCGATTTCATCCATGATGTCGTGCGCTTCTTTGCGCGCTTTCTCAATCGAGATGTTTTTCGCTTTCGCTTCATCTTCGATGACTTTTTCAATCGCTTTGGACTTCATCAGACGCTTAAACAGCGCCTGGCGACTCGGCAAGTTCGGACCTGAAGCCGCTAACTTCTGGCGTGAGAAGTGAATACGAGCCACACGCGCCAGTTTATGCGCGATAGATGCGTCAGTGCCGTGAGAGTCCGCCATGTAACGTAGCGATACCACTGGGCTAATACGCACTAAGCAGTCGCGCCCTGACAACAGAACCGCTTTCGCTTTCTGCGGACCGTTAAGAGATTGCAAGTAAGGCTTGTTCTGGTGCTCTTTGCCTGGTTTACGTCCCCACAATACAGTCGTAGGGATGACTTGCACGTCCAACTCAGAGTCGTGCTTATGCAGCTCTAATAGTTCAGAAAACTGAGCAATAGATTCACTTGGCACGTCTTGGTCGTTACGCATCACAGTTTCGCGTGAAGTGGTGAAGACAAAACGCTTAAAAGACTTACCATTAATTTCAACAGGTTCAAAAGGGTCAGGCAGACCTAAGCCTACAACCTGCTTTTGCAGCGTTACTAAATCAACGTTAGAACGGTATGGCAGTGCATAAAAAATGGGCTTATTGATATCAATACTAAGGTCGTCAATCGGGTTGGCAGGAATCGCGGTTCCTTTTACCAGCACTGAAAGTGGCAGTTTTAGTAATGAACTAGAAAATGATTGTCCGGAAGACATAAAGCTTCTGAGCCTCAAAATAGTAAATAGCTTATTCATATCGCGTTTACTCAACAGTTAGAGCCACGCGCACATCAAGCCGATATTTTTAGGGTTGCAAGGATATCAGAAACTGGTCGAACCTTTTACTTATAATTGAACATGAATGCATCAATGTCGTCGGATTTGATCCACATCATCAACGTAAAAAAGAGATTCTAGTGCCACGAAAATCACTGCATGGCTTTAAACGTCTGCGAAACGCAACTCACTATTCATGTCAGGGTCTGAAAGCTGCGTTTCAAACAGAGCCTGCATTCAAAGAAGAATTGTTGTTGGCAGTAATCATGATTCCGGTGGCGTGCTTTCTCGACGTGACGCAGGTCGAACGCATCCTCCTGATCGTCAGTGTGCTGCTCGTTTTGGTGGTGGAGTTGCTTAATAGCGCCGTTGAAGCCGCTATCGACCGTATTAGTAGCGAACAACACGAGCTCTCTGGTAGGGCAAAAGATTTAGGTTCCGCCGCGGTTATGGTCACCATGTTTGTGACCGGATATGTCTGGCTAGAAATCGTGTTTCTTGGGTGAAAACTGGTGGTGAATCAAAAAATAAGCAATTGTCTTTTCATTTTGTAGATTACTGGATATACTCACAGTTAACTGTATAAAAAGACAGGTGACTTATGAAGCCGTTAACGCCACGCCAGCAACAAGTATTTGATCTGATCAAAAGTAAAATTGATGACACAGGGATGCCACCGACTCGTGCCGAGATCGCACGTGAACTTGGCTTCCGCTCTGCTAATGCAGCCGAAGAGCATTTAAAAGCCCTTGCTCGTAAGCAAGCGATTGAAATTATTCCGGGTGCATCGCGCGGTATTCGTATTCTGCTCGAAGACGCAGCAAACGACGAAGGTCTACCGCTTATCGGTCAGGTAGCGGCAGGTGAACCTATCCTTGCGCAAGAACATGTTGAAACCCACTACCAAGTTGACCCTGGTATGTTTAAGCCTCAGGCTGATTTTCTGCTGCGCGTAAACGGCGAAAGTATGAAAGACATCGGTATTATGGATGGTGACTTGTTGGCGGTTCACAAAACTCAAGATGTGCGTGATGGTCAAGTCGTCGTGGCTCGTGTTGACGATGACGTAACCGTAAAGCGTTTAGAGCGCAAAGGCTCTACCGTACTGCTCCACGCAGAGAACGAAGAGTTTGAGCCAATCAAAGTCGACCTGACTTGCCAGCACCTGACTATTGAAGGCCTCGCGGTCGGTATCATTCGCAACACCGATTGGATGTAATTCCTCACATGAGATAAACTCTCATTTGCCTTGATGTTGTAATTGATATTCATTATCATCTTCTTTGTCGCTATGAAAGGAAGATGATAATGGTCGCTAGCCACAAAATTGCTCAACATCGCTATCAAATCCCTGCAAATCTATTGCAGCCTTTATGGCTTCGTAGCCGAGAAAGCCTCGTCGATAACGGTTTGGTTTATGACCCTATCGCGGCGTATGCCTGCCAACGTTGTCAACTCGCTCCAGAATGCCTCGCGGGTGACATCAATCAAAAGCAACTCCTGCACGTCACGTTAACTCAGCTTTGCGACCAACAAGTCTCCCAGTTTATTCGCCGCAATCCGGATGGTTGGATCATCAACGTCGGAGCGGGCTTAGATACGCGTTTTTATCGCGTGGATAACGGCCGTTGTAACTGGCTGGAGCTGGATGTTACGGAGAATCTATTGTGGCGCCAGAAACTCTTCCATCGTAGTGAACGCTATCACCATATGTGCGGCAGCGTGAATGAGATCGATTGGTTGAATGCGTTACCGATTCCAGACAAGTCACCTGTGATGATTGTTTGCGAGCTTGCGTTGCTCGACTGCAATAAAAGACAAGTCGCGAAGTTTATCCAAGCGCTAGGTTGCCATTTTGAGAGTGCCAGAGCCTGCATTGTTCTTGCGGGTGACCTATCCAGTTCTAAGCTCGGGCAAAAAATGGGTTCAGCTCAGTATGCTCACGGTTATCAGGCACCAAGAGAAGCGGTGCTGGGGTACTTACCCTGGGCAAGGTGGGTAAAAACCTATTCGCCTCTCGACCGAGAGTGTGGTCGTTGGAAACTTTGGCAACGCTGGATAACCAAGATCCATCCGATGAGACAAAGATTAACACCAGTAGTAGTTCAGCTTCGCTGGTGATCTCGCTACACTGACCGCTTGCAATAAAAGCGAGTAGTCACGTGCAAATAATTCAAACTCTTTCCGATAAAGCTCTGCATAAGCGAGTTCTTCTGCTCGCCATTCCTATGGTGCTGTCCAACATTACTGTACCGCTATTAGGCTTAGTGGATGCTGCGGTGATCGGCCATCTTGAGCACGCTTGGTACTTAGGCGGCGTGGCGCTCGGTAGCACTATGATCAGCGTCTCTTTTTGGCTACTGGGTTTCCTGCGTATGGCGACCACTGGCTTGGCGGCGCAATCGTACGGCTCGGATAACAAGCGCCAGCTAGGGCTGGTGTTGACTCAAGGCATCACCATGGCGATCGGTTTTGCGGCGCTGTTTCTGCTGCTCCATCCGTTAGTTTCCAATTGGGTATTCAGCTTTAGTGACGCCAGCGAAGAAGTGAAACACTTTGGCGAGCAATATTTTGCCATTCGGGTCTGGAGCGCCCCAGCGGCACTGATCAACTTTGTTTTGCTCGGATGGTTGCTCGGGACACAAAACGCCAAGGCACCGATGTGGATGGTGATCATCGCCAACGTGACCAATATTGTGCTCGATATTTTGTTTGTCATCGGCTTGGGCTGGAAAGTAGAAGGTGCGGCATTGGCATCTGTGATTGCTGACTACTCTGGGATGGGTTTTGGTCTATGGTGTGTTTGTCGTACCTGGGTTCAAAGTCAGCTTCCTTCTCCCTTCGTTCTTGTTAAAGCAACCAGCCATGGCTTGAGCCGCTTTGTAAAACTCAATCGGGATATCTTCCTCCGCTCTCTTTGCCTGCAAGCTGCCTTTACCTTTATGACCTTTCAGGGCGCGAGCTTTGGCGATGAAATCGTTGCGGCTAATGCGGTGTTGATGAGTTTCTTGATGATGATTTCGTACGCCATGGACGGTTTTGCTTACGCGATGGAAGCCATGGTGGGGAAAGCGATCGGCGCGAAAGACAGACAACAGTTAAGCCAATCACTCGTGGGGACGTTTTTCTGGAGCTTGGTTATTTGCACGGTGTTGACGCTGCTGTTTGCACTATTTGGATCGCCGCTGATCGGATTGATCACGGATATCCCATCAGTACATACACTGGCGTTGGTATACCTGCCTTGGCTGGTGGCGATGCCGCTGGTTTCTATGTGGTGTTTCTTGCTCGACGGTATTTTTATCGGTGCGACGAAAGGGGCCGAGATGCGCAATGGCATGTTCTTTTCGACTTGTAGTTTTTTCGCGGTTTTTTATCTTGCTGAAGGGCTGGGCAATCACGCGCTATGGATGGCAATGCTGAGCTTTATGGCGATGAGAGGGATAACTTTGGCCGTGATGCTACAGTATCAGTGGCGCCGCGGAACGTTCCTAGTTTAGTCGCACGATTTCTTACCTTTATCCTCATTTAAAACCGAGCTGGCGGACCGCTCGGTTTTTCATTATTACGTATATGTAAAAATCATTTTCAGTTTGATGGGATTATCATCGATATGAAAGTGCCTAAAATGGATAACAACAAAACGACGCAGCGATGAGATTGATCGTCAGCTACGCTTATACCAACTTAGATACGGCGTGGACGAAAGCTTGCGTTGTATCTAACCCTACGTTTGAAAAGGAAAATCCAATGGCACTTGATATTAAACCAGGTCAAAAGTCGATTAAGTCTAAAGCGGCGGTTGCATGGGCGGCTGGCGAACCATTGAAAATGGAAGAAGTGGATGTCGAACTGCCGAAGAAAGGTGAAGTGTTAGTTCGCATCGTCGCGACGGGTGTTTGCCACACTGACGCATTCACTCTGTCTGGTGACGATCCAGAAGGCATCTTCCCGGCGATCCTTGGCCATGAAGGCGGTGGTATCGTTGAGATGGTTGGTGAAGGGGTGACTAGTGTGGAAGTGGGCGACCACGTTATCCCGCTTTACACCGCTGAATGTGGTGAGTGTAAATTCTGTAAGTCAGGTAAAACCAACCTGTGTCAGGCGGTACGTGAAACCCAAGGTAAAGGCCTAATGCCAGACGGTACTAGCCGTTTCTCTATCAACGGTGAAACGATTTACCACTACATGGGCTGTTCGACTTTCTCTGAGTACACGGTTCTGCCTGAAATCTCACTGGCGAAAGTGAATAAAGAAGCACCTCTAGAAGAAGTGTGTCTGCTGGGCTGTGGTGTCACTACCGGCATGGGCGCAGTACTGAACACCGCTAAAGTGGAAGAGGGCGCGACAGTTGCGATCTTCGGCCTAGGTGGTATTGGTCTGTCTGCGATTATTGGTGCACGCATGGCTGGCGCGAGCCGCATCATTGGTATCGATATCAACGAAAGCAAGTTCGATCTTGCGAAGCAACTTGGCGCGACTGACGTGATTAACCCACAGACATTCGACAAGCCAATCCAAGAAGTGATCGTCGATATGACCGACGGCGGTGTGGATTACTCGTTCGAGTGTATCGGTAACGTCAATGTGATGCGTCAGGCGCTCGAGTGTTGTCACAAAGGTTGGGGTGAGTCAGTCATCATCGGCGTGGCTGGTGCGGGTCAAGAGATCTCAACACGTCCATTCCAGTTGGTGACGGGTCGAGTTTGGCGTGGCAGCGCATTCGGTGGCGTGAAAGGACGTTCTGAGTTGCCTGAGATTGTGAATCGCTACATGGCGGGCGAGTTTGGCCTGCAAGAGTTTATTACTCACACCATGGGCTTGGAAGACGTTAACAAAGCGTTTGACCTAATGCACGAAGGTAAGAGTATTCGCTCTGTTGTTCACATGGATAAGTAATTCGTTTTGGCTCTCGTAATGGGAGCCAAAACTTGCTTTGATACTTTTCTTTGAGGACAAACCATGACGATTGAAAACGTTAGCCAAGCCAAAGTCTTTGGCGGTTGGCATAAGCAATATACTCACGACTCTGCGGTACTCAACTGCTCAATGCGTTTTGCCATTTTTTTACCGCCAAACGCAACCAAGTCTAACCCTGTACCAGTGCTGTATTGGCTGTCAGGGTTAACCTGCAGCGATGAAAACTTCATGCAGAAAGCGGGAGCATTTCGCAAAGCGGCAGAATTGGGTATCGCGATTGTCGCACCAGATACCAGCCCTCGTGGCGATGATGTGGCCGACGATGAAGGCTACGATTTAGGTAAGGGAGCAGGCTTTTATCTCAATGCAACGCAGCAACCGTGGTCGCGTCACTACCATATGTACGACTATGTGACGCAGGAATTACCAGCACTGATTGAAGCGAACTTCCCGGTTTCAGATCACAAATCGGTTTCTGGCCACAGCATGGGTGGACACGGTGCATTGACTATTGGTCTGAAAAATTCAGCGGCGTATCGCTCAATCTCGGCGTTCAGCCCGATTTGTAACCCAATGCAGTGTCCTTGGGGACAAAAAGCGTTTAACGCTTATTTGGGCAATGACTTCACCACGTGGCAGCAGTACGACGCGAGTGAACTACTCAAGCATGCCAAGGCTGGCTTGCCGATCTTGGTCGACCAAGGTGATGCCGATGGATTCTTAGTCGAGCAACTGAAGCCCGAAGCGTTACTCGCCGCGGCGCAAGTGCACGGCTCGGACGTGAAACTGAGAATGCAGCCGGGTTACGACCATAGCTACTTCTTCATTTCGAGCTTTATTGATGAGCACTTAGCGTTTCACGCCAAGCATCTAAATAAATAACCTGAACTTGGGATAACCTAAGCCTCTCAGTACCGCTCTTTTAGCGCCTAACGTCGTTAAAATCAACGCAATAGACCAGCTATTGACTTATGATTTTGCCTAGTTATGCATCTAAAATAGCAGCACTGAGTTACTAGAAAATATCTGTATTTTAAAATCAAAGAGTTATAGTCTTTCTGATCCCGAGTTCAGGTTAAATAACGTTGAAAGAAACGAAAAAACCGCAGCTTCGTAGCTGCGGTTTTTTTATTGGGTTGCTGTTCAGAACAAGCGGTTTAACCCATTCAACGCCGCGACGCGATACGCTTCAGCCATGGTTGGGTAGTTAAACGTGGTATTGACGAAATATTCAATCGTATTCGCTTCGCCTTTTTGTTCCATAATCGCCTGACCGATGTGGATTATTTCTGCGGCACGCTCACCAAAACAGTGAATACCGAGGATCTCTTTGGTCTCGCGATGGAACAGAATCTTCAAACTGCCGATATCTTTACCTGCAATCTGCGCGCGTGCCAAGTGTTTGAACGACGAGCGTCCGACTTCGTACGGTACTTTTGCCGCAGTCAGTTCCTGTTCGGTCTTACCAACAGAGCTGATTTCCGGAATGGTGTAGATACCCGTTGGGATATCCTCGATTAAGCGACCATCGGCCTGACCTTTGGTGATCGCCTGAGCAACAAAACGGCCTTGGTCATACGCCGCGCTTGCAAGGCTTGGGTAACCAATCACGTCACCAACAGCGTAGACGTGCTCGACTTCTGTTTGGTAGTTACCGTCAACTTTTAGTTGGCCACGAGAGTCACTTTCTAAGCCCACCGCTGATAAGTTGAGTTTGTCTGTGTTACCTGTACGACCGTTGGCATACAGCAGGCAATCGGCTTTCATCTTCTTGCCCGATTGCAAGTGGACGATCACGCCGTCATCGGTACCTTCAATTTTTTCGTAGGTTTCATCGTTGCGAATCACTACACCACTGTTCCAGAAGTGGTAAGAAAGTGCGTCAGACACTTCGTTATCCAAGAAAGACAGTAGACGGTCACGGGTGTTGATTAAGTCAGTTTTCACCCCTAAACCGCGGAAGATAGACGCGTATTCACAACCGATCACACCGGCACCGTAGATGATGATGTGGCGCGGGTCGTGCTTGAGGCTAAGAATCGAATCACTGTCGTAGATACGCTCGTGAAGGAAGTCGACGTCACTCGGCTGATACGGGCGTGAACCTGTGGCAATAACAAAGCGGTCAGCGCTGTACAACTCATCTGTACCGTCACTTTGCGTCACAGCGATAGTGTACTTATCAGTAAAACGCGCGGTACCGAATATCATACTGCAGTGGTTACGGTCGTAGAATCCTTGACGCAGACGAGTCTGTTTATCGATGACCGTTTTTGCGTGCCCGAGGATGTTCGAGAAAGTGGAATGGATGCTGGTGTTGTTATTGCAGAAAAGTGGGTTGCTGTTGAATTCGATAATACGACTCACCGCGTGACGTAGTGACTTGGATGGAATGGTTCCCCAGTGAGTACAACCACCACCGACACTACTTTCTTTTTCCACAATGGCGACGTTTAGACCGGCTTTGGTTAATCCCATTGCAGCCCCTTCACCTCCGGGACCACTACCAATAACGATTACATCAAAGTGGTTACTCTCCGCCATAGTTCTATCCTTGTTATATAGTCTTAACATTGCTTTAGCGAGATTTTAACTGATTCGCGAGGGTGGTAAATGGAAACCACACTAGAGAGTCGAGCGGATCACGCAGAATCGTCTAAATGTAATGAAGGGTATGCTGTGTGTCTCTAATTAAGGGCGAAAAGATTGAAAATTGCTACTAACTAAGTTTAATTGCTTCTCGGTAGTCACAGTCGGAGATTTTTAGGTTATTTACCTAAGACAATCGTTGTATATTAGTGGCTATCGAGACAAGAAGTAGAACCGTTGATATGAAACCCATGGGAATCCGTGCACAGCAGAAAGAGAAGACACGTCGCTCTTTGATTGACGCTGCATTTAGCCAATTGAGCGCTGACAGAAGCTTCTCTAACCTCAGTTTACGAGAAGTGGCTCGTGAAGCCGGGATTGCGCCAACATCCTTTTATCGTCACTTTAAAGACATGGATGAACTAGGCTTAACCATGGTAGATGAAGGCGGTTTACTCCTTCGTCAGTTGATGCGTCAGGCTCGACAGCGCATTGTCAAAGAAGGCAGTGTGATTCGGACTTCGGTTGAAACTTTTATGGAATTCATCGAAAGTAGTCCTAACGTATTTCGATTGTTGCTCCGCGAACGCTCAGGCACTTCGGCCGAGTTTCGTGCCGCGGTCGCGAGAGAAATTCAACACTTCGCAGCGGAATTGACCGAGTATTTGATCGGCACAGGGATGACACGTGAAGAAGCGTTTATACAAGCAGAAGCCTCTGTCACTCTGGTCTTCAGCTCTGGTGCAGAAGCCTTAGACTTAGAAACACGCGCGCGCGATGAACTCGCCGAGCGTCTAATATTGCAATTGCGAGTGATAGCCAAAGGGGCTTATTGGTATCGCAAAGAACGTGAACGTAACCGATTAAAAGGTGGGATAGATTAATGTCGAACGAAACAAACCAAGTTGATCGTGGTTCTGAGACAAAAACATTAGTTCTGGCTGTAATAGCTGGTATGTGTGGCGACGCAATGCTGTCGTGGCTAACTATGAGCGAAGTTTCTTTCTCAATTTTTCCACTTATTGCTTTAGTGCTTTCTGTACAGGCACTTTATCAAGAGTATTTAAGTAAACCTGTATCAGAGGATATCCCTCTAGTGGGCCTAGCGTGCTTCTTTGTTGGCGCATTTGGCCATTCAGCCTTCATCAAAGCTCAGCACCCTGGTGCTGGCTCAAACATGCTGGCGATCTTTATTACCTTAGGTCTGCTACTTTGGGTGGCGAAAAAGCTTGGTTTTATGGAGCGTCAGTCAAAAGCTGAGTAATCGGTTTGAATCGAATTTAAAAAGTCCGGCACATTGCCGGACTTTTTGTTTTGGGGTCATGTGGTTCGCAGAAAACGAAAAAAGGGCGCCAACTTCCGTTACACGCCCAAACTAGCCAAGTTGAGTTGTTATTTAACGGCGATTTGCCATGCGTTTGTATTGATGCCTGCGACCACGCAACGTGATGCCGAGATGAAGGATGTTCTCTGGTGGAGCGATGCCACTGTAGCCTCCGTCACCGATGTGAACAATATCTGCGCCCGCTGCTTTGGACGCTATCGCGACTTGCTCAATATAGGACTCGGTCGCACCTTCTTGTGACGTTCCGATTGCCAACATACCCAACATGCCACTGCTGTGCACCGCAGCCATCATCTCTTTGGCAAGTTGTGGATCTACGCCCGGCGTAGTGTACGGTGCAGGGAACATCATGATGTCAGCCCCCGCTTCTGCAAACGCTGGTACGATCGACAAGTTGTAGTCATTCCCAACGCCGCCAGCGTGCATCTTGCCTGCGACGATAATGATCTCTTGCGAAACACTGCGTACCAAAGAGATTGCGTCGAGTATCGTTTCTTGGGTAACGCAGTTGCCAGGATTGCCCGTGAGCATCACGTAATCCAAACCGAGCTCGATCGCTTTCTCGACGGTTTGCGTTGTCACTGTGCGCCCAATATCGATATGTTGCACATCGGCGGGAACCGGTTCGAGATTACAGCCAATCAAGCGTCCGGTCGCCTCTTTGACTTGTGCAATCGACATTGATGCTTCAGGGTCTTCAGACAAGACACGAATTTTAGGTGACATGACATCCAAACAGTTAAGCGTGATCATGTCCGCGCCAAAGGCCGCAGCGATATCAGCGCCGGAAACTACGTCAATCGGTGGCGTTATCGCAACCACATTTTCAACCATCAGCGTACGACCTTCAGACAAGCGGATACTGTCTACGATTTGCTGACGATTCGCGTGGCGAAAGTCTTCTGAGGTGTAATCAAATATGCGCTTTTTCACGGTCGAGTACCTTCTGTAATTTTTGATGAATCTCGTTGATCTCTTCTGCCATTTCGCGGCACAGCATGGTGGTCATGATGTGGTCTTGAATATGGGTCAGGATAAGGGTCATGGTGACTTTCCCTTCGCCTTGATCGAAGCCTATCAATGAGGTTTGCGACTTGTGCACGGCGACTAAGGCTTCGTCACCTGTTTTCATTAGAGCTTGGGCGTGTTCAAACTCACCGCGTCGTGCTGCTCGCATCGCATCCATAAACGCGGCCCGAGCTTCGCCAACCTGGCAAAGTAACGTCATCAGAAACTCTTCACTGATATCGGCACTTGAGTTGATTTCGAACGTCATTACGCGACTCCTTGTTCTAAGGTTTTACCTTTATTGCGTTGGTTTTCGGCGGTTGCCTGAGCTTTTTCTTCCGCGAGTAGTTGTTTCTCATGCACTTTGAGGAACGGGTAGAACACCATTGCACTGATACAGACACTGCTGAGCACGACGAGCGCGGCGGTTCCTGAGTTGGTTGCAATGATGGCGCCAATAGGGGCTGGCATTGTCCAAGGGGGAATGGCAATGATTTTTGCGACAAAGCCAGTTTTGAATGCCAGCCAAACTATAGATGTGTTGATGGTTGGAGCGAGTAACCAAGGAATAAAGTAGATCGGATTCATGACGATTGGCGTACCGAAGATAACTGGCTCGTTGATATTGAACGTGCCTGGAATGATCGACATCTTACCGATGGTTTTTAGTTGCGTTGCTTTCGAGCGCATCATCAGAACCACTAAGCCCCATGTACCGCCAGCGCCACCGACAAAGATGAAGAAGTCCATCACTGGGTTGATGAAAATCGCAGGGAGTGGCTCACCTGCCGCCAAAGCGTCTTGGTTCATGCCTAGGTTAATAAGCAGCATTGGACCAATGATACCTCCGACAACGGAACCGCCATGAATGCCGCTAAACCAGAGGATTTGCACAATCAACACCGCGATAAGACAGGCGATAAAACTGTCTGACGCGACGACTAAAGGTTGGAAGAGCATCATGATCGCGCTTGGGATTTGTAGGTCGTAGCCTGCTAGTGTCACGTTGATGGTCATTACGATGACGGAAACAAAAACGATCGGGATCAGCAAGTCAAATGAAGCAGAAATTTTAGGCGGGACTGCTTCAGGCATTTTGATGCGCACGTTGTATTTGATCAGCAAACGCTGCATTTCTGGAACCAATAAACCACAGAGAATCGCGGTGAAAGCGCCTGTCCCGCCGAGAAAAGCGCCGGGTAGTGCACTGCCAATGTCGGTTGAGGCCATCGGTGCGACCGCGAGGAGAAAGGCGAACATCGAGAGCATACCAGTGTTCATCGCTCTGAGTTTGTATGACTCAGCGAGGCTAAAGCCGATACCAAACGCCGCGTAAAGGGCGAAGATTCCCATACTGAGTTGGAAAGGGGCCATGATGTTATCTTTGCCAATCATGTTGATGAGTGCGTGCCATCCATCAAAAAACGCATTGCCTTCTGAGGGTGGAAACGCCAGCACCAACAACAGAGAACCGACGATCAGAAACGGCATGGTCGAGACAAATCCATCTTTGATAGCGTTGACATGACGCTGAGCGGAAATCTTGCCAGCAAAAGGGGCGACGTAGTTTTCGACGAAGCCCAACACTTTATCGAATAATGCCATGTTGTTAGGCCTCCATACCGAGATGAGATTGGTACAACTCAATCGCTTGGTCGAGAACAACATCGCCTTTCAACATGCCGTAACTCATCATGTCGATCAGGCCACAGCCTTTACCGAGTTCGTTGGCGCGTTGCTTGAACTCTTCGTACTTAAACTTCACTTGTGGTGCGACAAGACAGACGTCACTTTGCACAATGCACTCTTCAAACTCCGCAACCGAGTGAGCGGAAATCGTACACTCGATGCCTTTCTCTTTTGCAGCGTGTTCCATTTTATTGACCAACATGCTTGTCGACATGCCAGCAGCACAGCATAGAAAAATTCTCATGGTTATTCTCTCAATGTTAATCAGACAACATTGACTATAGATAAAAGTGAAACCGGTTTCTGTAACCGGTTTCACTTATGCATGTTAAGTCACATGAGGAGGGTGTTTTTTAAACAATCGTGTTAAGTGTGTCGAAAGTTTGCACAATGAAAAGTGAATTGAATGATCTAGAGGAAATGGCGTTACTCGCCACGAAGATCGTGGCGAGGGGGCGGCATTAAGCGATGTTTTGTGTGGAGTGTCGGATGATAAGCTGGCCTTGAATCATTTCTGATGCTGGAGAGGTTTGACTCTCTGCAAGACTCTGTGCGACTTCCATCGCTCGTTCCATCATCGATTGGATCGGAATATCTACTGTGGTTAACGAAGGCGTGATAAATGGGCTGCATGGGTCGTTGTCTATACCGATGACTGAGATTTGTTGCGGCACTGCAATTCCATGCTCAGTCAGGGCTTTGATACAACCGATAGCGATGTCATCGGCACCTGCGACGATTGCGGTGCAGTTGAGTCCTTTGGCAATCAATTCTTGAGTGGCTTCATAACCCTCAATAAAACCAAATGCGCACGGCTGGTGGGCAATGTTGCCGAGTAATTCAGGGTGCTTTTCTGCGGTGCGATAAAAACCGTCTTTGCGCGAGGTTGAGGTTGGGGTCGTCGCTTCTGGACCTAAATACAGTAAATGCTGGTGGCCTTGTTCAACCAAATGTTCCACGGCCATTGAGATTGCGTGCTGTTGGTCGAAGGCAATCGAATAGCCCGCTTCGGGTGGTAACTGACGCCCTACATTGATCAGCGGGATATCAATCGAGTGGTTGAGCGCAATCACTTGTTCCGACGTTAACATGCGGCTGTACAGCACAATCACATCACAACGCTTTTCTACTAAGGAGTGAACGGCTGCAAGTTCTTGTTCAGCCAAGTTGTGTCCGTCGGCAATCAACAGCTGTTTGCCCATTTTCTCTGAGCTAACCGAAGCCTGCTTTAGCAAGATACCAAAGTAGCTACCGGTAAAGTCAGACAAAACTAAACCGACGCTATTGCCGCTTTTGGTCGCAAGTGCTTGAGCTACCGAGCTTGGTTTGTATTTGAGGTCTTTCATGACCGATTCGACTAAATCTCGGGTACTCTGTTTAACCGGTCCAGTGCCATTGATCACTCGGGACACCGTTGCCTTAGAGACGCCTGCAATACGCGATACATCTGAGATTGTTGCCATTAGTACCTCTTAAAGACTCAACCACATGGCACAACAAATGTGAGTAAGGTAGGGAGATTTCACGCTAACGTTGGCCGTTTTGAAAGCTAAAATGAAGATACCAGAAATCACCATGAATGAAAGAAATGCCGTGGTTTAGAGGCTAAGATCAAGAAATGCCTCAATTATTTGCTTAAATCTCGCCGATTTATAAAGCCAGTCAAGGGCTATACTGTTGACAGACTGGGGGAATGGAAGGAGGAACAATGATAGTCGTACAGTCGATTGATCACGTGGTATTGAGAACGACCGACCTTAGCGCTATGCTGCATTTTTATCAGCAGATACTCGGGTGTCCAATTGAAAGGACATTGCCAGATTTAGGCTTAACCCAGTTAAGGGCAGGTGAGTCGATCATCGATCTGGTGGTGGTCGATAGTGAATTAGGGCAACTCGGTGGTAAAGCACCACGACAAGATGGGCGTAATCTCGATCACTTTTGCCTACAAATTGCGGCGTTTAATGAACAAGAGTTGGTAGATTACTTGCGCCAGCACGATATTGAAGTGACAGAATTTGCCGAGCGCTATGGCGCACAAGGATTTGGGCGCTCTGCTTATATCGAAGATCCCGAAGGTAACGTGGTGGAACTGAAACCACGAATATGAAGTAGCAGCTTTCACCACGCAATAAAAAAGCGCCCGTGATGAGCGCTTTAACAATTCGAAGCTTGGATTACGCTTTGCGTTCCAGCATCACACCTGCTTCCATATGGTGGGTAAACGGAAATTGGTCAAACAGAGCAAAGCGAGTCACGTTGTGAGTCTCACACAACACGTCTAGGTTTTCTTTTAGTGTCTCTGGGTTACAAGAAATGTAAAGAATACGCTCATAACCTTGAACCATTTTACACGTATCGATATCCATGCCCGCGCGTGGTGGATCGACAAAAATCGTATTGCAGTTGTAGCTCTTCAAATCAACGCCGGCATCTTTAAGGCGGCGGAACTCGCGCTTGCCTTCAATCGCTTGGGTGAATTCTTCCGCGGATAGACGCAGGATCTGTACATTATCGATCTTATTCGCCGCAATATTGTATTGTGCCGACTCTACCGATGGTTTTGCCAATTCAGTCGCGAGGACGCGGTCAAAGTTTTGTGCTAGTGCCAGAGAGAAGTTACCGTTGCCACAGTAAAGCTCTAGCAGGTCGCCTTTGCTGTCTTGAGTGCAGTCAACCGCCCATTCCAGCATTTTTTCCGCCACTTTGCCGTTGGGTTGAGTGAAGCTGTTTTCGACTTGCTGGTAGATGTACGACTGGCCATTAACATCAAGCTTTTCGATCACATAGTCACGGTCTAGAACAATCTTCATCTTACGCGCACGGCCAATGATGTTGAGGTTAAATCCTTCGTCATTCAGGCGTTGTTTTAGTGCCTTAGCGTTTTCAGTCCACTCTTCATCCAACTGGCGATGGTAAAGCAGCGACACTAAGATCTCACCGCTCAGCGTTGACAGAAAATCGACTTGGAACAGTTTACGACGCAGCGATTCATTGTCTTTCATCGCATCGACAAGCAGTGGCATTAAATCATTGATTAAACGGCTAGCCGCAGGAAACTGGTCTACACGGTACTTTTCACGCGTTTCTTGGTTGAACATGATGTAGTAAAGCTCTTCACCTTCATGCCAAACGCGAAACTCTGCGCGCATACGGTAATGCTGCTCTGGAGATTCAAACACTTCCAACTCTGGCACATTGTACTGAGTGAACATCTCGTTAAGACGCTCGACTTTCTCTGCCAGTTGTTCTTGGTAGCGTTGTGGATTTACATCAAGAGTCGCCATGATTATTACCTTTGGGTTATTGCCTGTGCGTAGCGCGTTTTATTTAAGAGCGCAGATTTTATTCAATCCCCGCCTGATGTCCAGTCTTGCATGGAATTCACCCTGTTACCCGCTGTAAAAACGATAGCTTATAACAATCTAAACTAGACAAACTATCAATAGCTTAATAGTATCTGCCACAAGCTGGTGCTATCTAGAAGTATAGATGGCTGAAAAGGGAATCCGGTGTGAATCCGGAACTGACGCGCAGCGGTAAAAGAGAACAAACGCCCATTTGACACTGTATTTCGGAAAAATGCGGGAAGTCGGGTTAGTAGGTTAACAGCTCTTGAGTCCGAATACCTGCCAGCAACCGAGTATTAATCACTGGAAGCTCTCGCTTCAAACTCGGTAGGATTTACGCGATTTAGGACAACAAAATGAACCGATCTATTTTAGCGATTGCCGTGGCGTCGCTGCTTCCTTCTACCTATTCTTTAGCCCAAGAAGTTTCTGTTGATGAAACTGTGGTGGTAACTGCTAACCGTTTTGAGCAAAGCCAGCAGTCCGTACTAGCGTCGACTAGTGTTATTACTCGTGAAGACATTGAAGTTAGTCAGGCTACGACAGCGTTAGACCTTCTAAAGACACTTCCTGGGGTTACTATCAACTCTCAAGGCAGTAAAGGTAATGTCACGGGAATTTATATCCGTGGTACTGCTAGCAAACATACATTAGTTATTGTTGATGGCGTTCGTATTAATTCTCCAACAGCAGGAGAGGCATCTATTGGGCTGCTCCCTGCCTTTGCAATTGAGAAAATCGAAGTTATCCGCGGCCCTCGTGCAGCGGTATACGGCTCTGATGCAATGGGAGGCGTTATCAGTATCTCGACTACGGGCGCAGCAAATACCCATGAGTTGTTATTAGGTTATGGTGACCAAGGTCAGAATCAACAAGGCTGGAAGTCGAGTGGACAACTATCTGAAGCGACCAAAGGTTCGTTTATATTTAACCGTGAACAAAGTGATGGCTACCGTATTTATGAAGGTGCGCCAAAAGATGAAACACATGGTTATGATAGCCAAACCGTATTCGGCAACTTGGAACATCAGCTAACAGAGAATTGGAGCTTGGCTTTTGCGGGTTATAGTAGAGACTCTGAAGTTGAGTATGCCGATCAATATGTTGTTGATGGACCAAGCAAGCAAACGGACGGTGAGTTTTATAGCTTAACTGGTAAGGTTCGATACTTGCGAGATGAGTTTGCTTCTGAACTACAAATCGGTAGTAGTAAGGATCATAGTGAAGATGGTGATGCCGCAGGAAAAATTGCAAAGTCGACGCTAACTGGAGAACGTCAGTCAGTAACTTGGCTGAATACTTACACAGGTCTCAATAATATTGTTTTGAATGCAGGCCTTGATTACTCCAAAGAAGAAGCAAAACGTGGCGGTACTAATACTCAGGATTATGATAAATCGGATAAAAATAACCGCGCGGCGTTTCTAACCGCATTAGGTGAATTTGGCGACTTAACCGCTGAAGCGAGTGTACGTCGTGATGATGACAGCGTGTTTGGTGGTTATAACACGTGGAATGTTGCTGTTGGGTATTTTCTATTTGACCAATTTCAGCTAGTTGCTTCTTCGGGAACAGCGTTTAATGCGCCGACGTTTAATGATTTGTACTGGCCTCAAAGTGGGAATCCTGATTTGGACCCAGAAGAGTCACGTTCAACTGAAGTCGGTGTGTATGGGTACCATGACTTGTTTGACTGGAGTTTGGTGGCGTACCGTTCTAAGTTCGACAATTTGATCGCATGGGCACCAAACAGTTCTGGACAATGGGTGCCCCAGAATGTCAATAAAGCTGAGATGAAAGGTATCGAGCTAGCTGTTGATTTCTCTACAGGACCTATTGATCACAAACTGGGTGCTGAGTGGTTGGATGCAGTAGATGAGGAAACCAAAGAAGATCTTATCCGTCGTCCGGAGCACAAGTTCAGTTGGAGCCCGACAATCAGTGTAGACAAAGTTGATGCTTCTTTGACTGTTTTGCATACAGGTGAGCGACCTGAATCGAATGGTGAATATTTGCCGTCCTATACAACGGTTGATTTAGGCTTGGGTGTTAGAGCAACAGAGCAACTAAAGCTAGGGCTAAGAGTTAACAACCTTCTTGATGAAGAGTACCAAACTGCAGCTAGCGGTACTCTTGACTACATAGGTGCTGAACGCAATTTACTAGCAACATTAAACTACCAATTCTAATCGCCTTAAACCGCCTTCGGGCGGTTTTACTTTCTAAAGACTATGAAAAAGAACGTCATTATCAGTTGGTCGAGTGGCAAAGACTCGACGCTTACCCTCGAAAGACTAGTAGAAAGCGATGAGTACCATGTCGTAGGGCTTTACACGACTTTTGTTAAAGATGAAGTGCCCTTTCAAGCGACGCCGATTAAGGTTTTGGAACTTCAAGCGCAATTACTTGATCTCCCACTTATCAAAATCGAGCTGCCTGCTGTTTTCCCGAGTAACGAGGTGTACCAATCTTCGATCGTCAATACACTCAAACAAAGTGGCTTGAAGGTTGATGCTGTCGCGTTCGGCGACATGTTTTGCAACGGTATCGCAGACTACCGCCGTAGTTACATCGAACCCGCAGGTTGGGAGTGCGTTTTTCCGTTAATGGGACAAGATAGCCAAGTGTTAGCGCAAGAAATCATTCAACGCGGGATTAAAACGCTGGTGGTAACCGTGGATGGCGACGCATTAACTCAAGACTACTGCGGTCGTTGGTATGACCAAGCATTTATTGATAGCTTGCCAGAATCGGTAGACCCGTGTGGCGAACATGGCGAATTTCATACCCTAGTGACGCAAACTGCCAGCTTCAAAGGTTCGATTGAATTACAACTTACTGATATAGAACAAGGAGAACGCTTCTCTTATCAACGTTACACTGCGAAGAGATTGCCAAAGCTCGTGTTCTGAGTATGATTGCCACATCGAGTTAAGTGGGTTTTTCAAGTGTCACAAACAGCTAACGTTCTAATTTTCGATTCTGGTGTTGGTGGTCTATCTGTCTATAAAGAGATAGTCGCCAAGCTTCCACAGCTCAACTACACCTATATTTTCGATAATGAAGCGTACCCGTATGGTGAGCTTGACCATGACACACTGATCCGTCGAGTAGAGGCGATCATCACACGCCTAGTCGCACAGCATCAAATCGATATCGTTGTCATTGCTTGCAATACTGCCAGTACTATCGTCTTACCGACACTCAGAGCCAACCTTACCATTCCAGTGGTGGGCGTGGTGCCAGCTATCAAGCCTGCCTCAAATCTGGCGAATAAAGCGGTGGGGTTAATCGCGACTCCTGCGACTATCACGCGCGAATACACCCATGACCTCGTGCGTAGCTTTTCTCAAAGTAAACCAGTAGAGATGTTGGGCTCGACACGCCTAGTCGATATGGCGGAAGAAAAGCTTCGAGGCAATGCAATAGACATCTCAGAACTAAGTGAAGTATTAAAGCCCGTCGCTCATCATATTGATGTCGCTGTGTTGGGTTGCACTCATTTCCCGCTAATTAAAGAAGAGATTCAAAGTGTACTCGGTGAAGAGGTTATATTAGTCGACTCTGGAGAGGCCATTGCTCGTCGAGTGCAAGGGTTACTTGAGATAGAAGATAAGATTGCAGAGTTAGGGAGAAGAGAAATCTTTGCAACGGCTCCCCCATGGGAAGAGGGAGCGTTGAATAAGGCACTTAACGAATTAGGTTTTAGTCCTGTTCAGCATTTTCCTCTGACGATTTAGGATCGTTAGCAATACGAACCTTTAATGTTCTCTGCATATACTCGTGTTCATTGAGCGCATCAATTGTTGCTTTTGCATCAGTGGCAGCCACCACTACAAAACCAAACCCTCTTCTTTTACCTGTACGTTTGTCTTTCATTAGTCGGACGGCAAATACTTCGCCGTGTTGAGAAAACAGTTCCTTAACGTTCGACTCATTAGCTTTATATGGAAGGTTACCAACATATAAAGTCTTAGTAGATTGGTCCGTTGGTTGATCTTTAATTGAAGTGGTGTTCGAAAATTGGATAACTAAAGCGCAAGTAAAAACACCAATAATAAAAGTAATAGCTGGATGGATTAGAACCTGAGAGAAAAGGATCCCGCCTACTACCGCTAAGGCGATAACCATAAAGGTCGATTTATTCGAATTCATATTGGAATACAACTTTTTTAGTTCGCAAAAAGGTAACGTCTACTTGTTAACAAAATAGACACAGAGATATTACGTATATGGTTGTTGTTTTTCCAACGTATTGATGTGACATGACTCAAATGTTGAAATTTTATTCTATTTTCAGCATTTTGATTTCTTTTTAACCAAACAGAAAATAAATTCAAAAAAAGACTTGTCATACTTTGAGACCTCCCTATAATGCCGCCTCACCGACACGGAGTGAGACGGAAGTCACAACTCGAATCGGTTGAGAGAGAAAAAGAAAGTTGAAAAAACTTCTTGACTCTCAAAGCGGGAAGCGTAAGATACGCACCCCTAACGACGCAGCATTCAATGCTGAGTGAGTTAGAAAAAGCTCTTTAAAAATATAGACCTATCAATCTGTGTGGGCACTCGTTGATGATAATCCAATTCGAAACTTCGGTTTCAAATTAGGTTTCA
>NZ_JAATOO010000035.1 GCF_011806575.1 Vibrio hepatarius | reverse complement strand
CCTAGTTTTAATAAACCCTGCTGCATACTTTTCACATTCGAAAGCACTTCAACGTTGGTTTCAAAGCTGCGAGTGGCTGACATCATATCGGCCATTTCCGCCACCACATCAATATCTGGGTAGTAGACATACCCTTCATCATTCGCTAAAGGATTGTTTGGTTCAAAACGCTTTTCAGCTTGGCCCGCATTCTGTACCACATCCATAATGCGAACTTCCGCGCTTGGATATGCGCTGTCACTCGCCGCCATTTGAGTTTTGTTGTATACCGTCGCAAAAACTGGTTTCAGCGCTTTATAGGCATCATCCGAGTTTGCCGACACCGCATCAGCATTAGCTAGGTTACTGGCTACGGTATTCAGACGAACGGTTTGTGCCGACATTGCTGAACCAGCAATGGAATAAATATCAGTAAATGACATTGTTAGCGTCCTTCTATTGCTTTGGCCAAGCCATTAAATTTCAAATTAAGAAATGTCAGACTGGTCTGAAAATCCATATTGTTCTGAGTAAACTTAGCCTGTTCTATACCCAGCTCTGCTGTATTACCGTCTTTGCTATTTTGGTAAGGCACTGGGTATTTCGTCTCTACTTGAAACTTCTGCACGGGTTCGTGAACACTGCCCGAGCCCGTTTGATTCATGACTGTGGTAAAACTCAAGTCTTTCGCCAAATACCCTGGTGTATCAACATTTGCTAGGTTACTGGCAAGGACTTTGGTACGCTGAACACGAAAGTTCAGCGCCTCTGGGTGTACACCTAACGCATTTTCGAATGTAATCGCCATGCATGTATCCTTAACTTAAAGTCGTAAAATCAGCTTGAAGACAACAGGATAACTACAAGATACGTGCCAGAAGAAAAAAGCTTTAAAACCAATGAATTACATAAAAGAAAGGAAAAAACACTTCCGGATTGCGGAACTCATTCATTCGAAGGGGAAAATGACCAATTCTTCGAATTCTCTATTAATCATGACCTTGATGTGGGCGCTTTCTTGTGCTGTTTATTCGGCAGAAGATACGTCCTTTGAAGAAACGCTGAAAAGCCAAGTAGCTGAACATTTAAAGCAAGAAGTTGCGGTAATAGCCAATTCTCAGCAATGGGGAAACTATCTACTGACTTACGATATTTGGATACCCGGCGCTGCGAACTATCTTCCTGACTGTCCCACTCATCTGGTCATAACGGGAAAAGATTATCAGCCGTTACCAGTTGGGAATTTAAAGCGCTCGGTTAACTGTGAAGATCTCAATTCGCCCTGGCGTATCAATGTCACGATAAAATCCGTGCTAACTCTTCCTGTAGTGGTCGCAAAAACAACCTTAAGGCGTGACGAAACCATTCAAGCATCCGACCTAAAAATGGAAAAGCGGACTTTAACTCGTCAGGAAGATTTTTATACTGGCATTCAACAAGCAATAGGATTAGAAACCACCCGCCGTATTCGATCGGGCCAAATAGTGAGCCCAAATATCCTCCGCTCATCGCCGTTAGTCGAAAAAGGTAATGAAGTGATGATCATCGCAAGTAAAGATGGGTTTACTGCCACGACAAAAGGTTTAGCTCTAGAGCAAGGAGCAAAAGGCCAACAAATTGAAGTGCAGAATAGTGCGTCAGGCAAAGTAATTCGCGCAGTCGTCACCGATTTAAACCAAGTACATACTCAATTTTGATCTCAAGATTTTCTACCTTTATCTGCATTATTGAATATAAAAATAAAATTTAACGTTTATTCGACAGCAGTCGCCTTTACAACATAGGCAATGGTTTTTGGAGAATTCAGGATGAAAGTTGATAAAGTCACAGGCGGTGATGTTCCACAGCCTGAATTTCAGCAAACAAGCAGAGAATCAGTGAAAACACTGACACAAGTACATGGGAACGAGAACGTATTCAACAATGATATTGCTGCAATTGAGCAGGCTCAAGTTGAAATGGTTACGCTGCCAGACATCGACATGGCAAAAGTTGAACAATTTCGCAATGCGTTGTCTCGTGGTGAGTTAGGTTTAGATACCAAAGCACTCTCTAAAGCTATTCTGCAGTTTCATACGGGTCACGAGTAAAATAAGGATCATTAAATAGGAGTGAAATATGGCTGTGACGACCTTTCACCTGATCCGGGCTTTTGTGCACTCAATCGATGAAGATATCAAACGCTACCAGCAGCTGCTGGATCTCTTACAACAGCAAAAAATGCTCTATTTCAAGTTTGATGAACACACATTGAGCAGCATTGTCAGCCAGCAAATGGCTATTATTGAGCAACTAAGCCGTTCTGCATCAGAAAGAAGTCAGTGCATTAGAAAACTTGGCCTACCAAACAATGAGCAGAGTGTCTACCGCATCTTTAATGCACTACCATCCAGGTTCAAGACTCAAGTAAGAGAACAGTGGAGCCTGTTAAAGCTATTAGTAAAAGAATGTCAGCAAATGAATCGGAGTAATGGACAAAGTTCTGCCGCGCTCTATGAACTTATCAATCAAATTAAACATCCTGTGCAATACACTTATGAAGAGTGCCTGTTCTATTAAACACTTCACGCCTTGCCGGCTTTTGTCCTCATCACTCCGTTGGTGTCAGGCAGGCTTATTTTTTTCTGCACTCGCTATTTTTTCTTTCTGCCCCTCCACTGTTGCACAACCTTTGGCCAAGGATATTCAACAGCAATATAGCGTTCTTAAGCCTTATCAGAGAAAAATAGAGACGCGTCTGAACAAATTTGGCCCTCTAGTGAATAACATATTTAAGCAGCTTGAAGAAAAATCTTTGCCATTGAGTCTGGTACTAGTGCCAATGTTGGAGTCTTCTTATAACGCCAATGCTGTGTCACACGCAAAAGCCGCGGGCTTATGGCAATTGATTCCAGCAACAGCAAAACGTTTTGGTCTTCAGGTCACTCAAGACCAAGATCAACGATTTGATAGCCAAGCAAGTACGCAAGCCGCCCTTAGCTATTTCCAGTTTCTTTACCACAAATTTGACAATGATATTGCATTAACACTGGCTGCCTACAACGCTGGTGAGGGTCGGGTTTCAAAAGCAATAAAATCTGCGGGCAGTACTCAGTATTCTCAACTTACACTACCCGAAGAGACAAAGCAGTATATCAATCGCTTTTACGCCTTATTGGAAATGATTGATATCGATGATTTAAAGAAGAGCTCTTTTCAGCCTTTCTATTTGTTCAATAGCAACCAAGTAAATATGAACACTCCACTCATCGATCTCTCTCCTCTCCCCCCACTCATCACATTATGACCACATGCCTTGAATGTGATCTTAATCAGGACGGTTGACTGGGTAACGAGAGCGTGCTGCCATACTATTAGAGATTGTCTGATTGAATACTTAGTGAGATCGATAAAAGGAGATCTGATGAAAACTAGATGGATTGTTGTGGTAGGGCTGATTAGCTTGCCACTGCATGCTAATCAATTGAACACCTCAATCCCAGCGATTGTGAGCGGTGATATTGCAAAACAAGTCTGTTATTACCAAGACCAAGCTCATTCTGAAGGTGCAGTGATTCAAGCTGGTGAGATGTATCTGACTTGTCAACGAGCCAACGATTTTGAAACCAATGGCTCGCTGAAATGGCTGCCGTTTAATCAGAACATAACTGAAGTGGAAGAACCTAAGCCAATCCGCCCATAGGAGGGATGCTGTTGATCACCCTTCCGTTTCCCCGGACACCACAGTTGAAACTGACTGAGTGGTGGCAGCCATTCGCTCATTTTCGTGCTGCTAAACATTATCGTCAATAATAGCCCTGCATTTGAATTACTACACAATGAGAGCCCATAGTACTACCAGCGAAACAAACGAAGACAAGAAGACATTTCTGATGATCGCACACTTATTTACGAGTGACTTCTCGCTTCTCAAAAGCTCTTTCTGTCTATTGTGTATACTAGTTAAGAATAGACAGAGTCCAAAACACAGAGCAACTAAATGGTAACTCTTCACCCGCAAGCTTTTAACAGGGATTACGCCAAAAATACGGGGGTCTCATACTCCATTTGGAACATATGGTGTTCAACGATTTTTCGAAGCCAATGATAAGCAGAGCACTGTTGCAACTTTAATTTGCTGTCTCAGTCAGCGAGAACCTGCGTTCACGGAACCGCTCTCCTAGATAAGAGCGAGTCACGTAGCAACACTTGCGCATTAAAACGTAGTTGCGTAGAGCTCGTTCGGCTGCATTATTCGTCAGTGGGCAATTCTCCAAAGCCTACCTAGGAACTGGAGCGGTCGGAACCGCTGTGGCTGCGTGTATCGAACACACCTTACCTTATCTAGCGATAAAAAACACAGGTCAGAGTGATCATCCACAGAGGGTCTCTTTAGGCCATCCAGGCGGAACGATGTCGATCGATGCCATGATTTGTGACATCGGTTGAGACTACCAGAACCGTCGTGCTCAACTAGGGCAGACAGCACGTCTTTTGATGTCTGGGACGGCTTATTTAGACTAACTGACTCATGTCACGAGCTTAGTGATACTCACGTAACCTTTGACTGGCTTAACTGGATTAACCTAAAAACTTAAAGAAGTAAGGTGGAAATAATTGAGAAGTCTTCCATCGATTGCTCTAGTCTCATTTTATCTCTAAACAAGGCTAACGCCGCGTTACGGTGTGAGCAATGCCACCACATTACCGTAAACACAAAACCCAACGCAAAGCGAAAATCCAAGCGTTGGGAATGACTCTTTAATACTTTTCCATACACTTAAATATAGGCTTTAATTTTTTTTATTAGTGGCTTGGTTACGTTTTTATCGGTCCAATACTTGCCATGGCTCCATGGTGTCCAACTTGTAAAAATGCCACCAGCATTAATAGCGTGGTCATCCACCAGCTCACCATACTCGTCACTCAATGGCGAAAGCGGCCAACCCAAAACATCATCTTTGTCGAAATAATTTTCCCATTTAAAATCGTCACTGATTTTTCGTATAGGTTTTATTGGTTTAAGGCCTCCAACAAACATTGGAATATTACAGCCGGTTGTTAACAGATAGACGCAGCTTCCTAGGCGCCTGAATTTTTTTACATCTTGCACCGCATCTGGTTCCAAACCGTTAAATACACCGAGATCATTTTGTGAATCCCAAATGTAGTTGGAAATCACTTGGCATCCTAAGGATTGAGCCACGATAACAACAGGCTTATTACTGTCACCTAACTTCAAATAGGCCTCATCGAGCGCGCGGATGATCTCCAATTGTACTTGAACATACTGATCACTAACTTTTGAACGCGCGCTATGTTCTAATGAACCCGCATCAGAGAACCCAAACAACAAAAATCGGCGCAGTATTGCACCGTCTAACGGGTAGCGGTTCATCTTTTGCCAAATGTCGTTCTGATTATTTTGTAAAATTGGTTGATATTGAACCGGAATGAAAGCTACTTTTGACCAATCATCTTGCAAACTTTTAATCAGCTTTTTCCTTAACCCATCAAAATAGCTGGGTTTATAATCCCCCATACCATGTAATGTAATTACCGCAATTTCTTTGCTCATTGCCTTAATCTCCATGTTGATATGTACATAGAGTTAAGTTCAACATTTTGAGCTCGTATAGTTAAATAAGCGACATTTGTGAGTTTAGGCCTAACGCAGCGTTAAGATACGACAACGTTAAGTGTTTATAAGAATTTAGCCAACTGTGCTAATACCTTATCGATAGCATTCGCTACCTGAGCTAGCACTTTAAGCTTATCTTCTGCGCTCTTTAACGCTTTTTTCGCTCCTTTCGCTTGATTGATAAGCTCCTTAAGACTACCTTGTCCTTTAGCGAGTGTGACCGAATTGTTTTCCAGTATGGCCACATTGTAGGCATAAATTTGGTCACCCAGTTGTTCGCATTGTAGTAACAACGGCTCATCTTCTGGATCTAACATGACGGAGTCAAGATAGCTTTGAAGTTCGTCATACATACTTTCCAATTCAGCGTATGCAGTGTTGTGGCTATGGTCCATTAGTTAGTCCTCTAGGCTATCGCGAAACTCTTTGATCGCATCGATCTGTGTCTTAGTAGATTTGAGCGCTTTCTTGGCCGCGTCCTTCGTTAAGTCGTCATCATTTTTTAAAGATATGACTATCGATTGGTTCAACTTTTGAATATCCACTAAGGCACGTTCAAGTTTTGCAAACTTCGCATCTAGCTCGTTTATGCGCACTCTGATCTCATAAGCTTTCTTGTAAGCATCGGCCCGCTCTTCAAGTGAATGATAGAACGTCACACAGCGTATGTTTTCACTGGTTTCACAGCGATTGGGGTTGTTGAGTAGATACAGGCGAATACGCAGTTCTTTTTCCAAAGAAACCTTTGTCGCTTTCTTCCAAGAGTCCAATTCACCCTCTAATGATTTAAATGCGCTTTGAACTATATTCTCTGATTCAATGACGATTTTCTTTAATAGGTCATAACGCTTTTTCTCTGTATAAGCACGCGCGATTGCATTCACGCTAGTTGAGAGCAATTCAACGTCGTTTACATCAATCTCTCCGACTTGGGGCATCTGGGATAGAGATACCAACGACGAATTTAACTTCTCCGAGTATTTATCCAGAGCTTCGCTTCTATCGTCGGTCGCAAGCAGATAAATACTCTGGGAAAATGTATTCAAGTTCTTGAGTAGAGCCTCTTGACCAGCATTGTCGATGATAGAAATATCTAGGTCTGATCCAGTGACACCATCCCGTGTTGCTTTCATCAGTTCAGCGTTAATGCGCGCGTCATCGGCAGATTCATATACAGCGATTAGCGCGTCTTGAACTTCTGTAGATTGCTTGGCGTACTCTCCCACCATTGTAATCGATTCATTCGATGCACAACCACTAAGACCTATCACTACCAGCGAAGCCGTTGTGATAAACCGCAACCTTGGAACAGCGGAGACTTTAATCCATTTAGTCATGTATTTTCCCTTTTACTATTATGGAGTGTGCGCGCTAAGCGATACAAATTCCGTACTTAGGCAGGACATCTCTGATCACTTCTATGCGATAGGTTTTGAGCGCATCATGAAAGAGTTTCCAGTCTGAATTTAAAAAAGATGACGAGTAGCGATAAACAAATTCACCGTCTTGTGTAAAACCTTGCCCCCTCGCCTGTTGCTTCCAACTGTTCTCTCCATCTTTGTCAAACGACAAATCGACGGCAGCAAAGCCAAATTTTCCTTCTCGCAGCCACTCAAGCCACTTGGTATGGCGAGCTTCACCATTTTCATCATCTATGGTTGTTAAAGCGTGTTCTATTAAAGAGCGCTGCTGCGCGGTCAAACCTGGTTGATTATCGATATTGATCTCGGCGTCACCATGTTTCCAACACTGCAATGCTTTGCACATCGCATCCGCAGCTTGTAGAAATATCAAGGTATTGTCTCTTATTACGTGTTCCCCTTCTCCATTTAGATAATTCCAAGAAGTGTAAGGTCTATCAGGAAAAGAGAGAGCCGCACCATGGCCAAGAGGAGAAGAAGCAGATACCCCACCACTAAACAAATCATCTTTAATTCGTTGTAACAGAGAGCTGGAAGACGATTCGAGGTTATCGACTTTGTTGTAGTCGTGGATCACCCCAGCAAAACCTTGATGGGCAAAAGTATCTGCATAAACATGCATGGCGATCCCCATCAGATGAACGCCGTAGGGCTTATGCCAATGTGTCGCGACCATTCTCAGCATATCTCTTGCAACCGCGCTGTCTGGTTTGCAAACTAGTCGATGTATAAATCGTCCATCTGGTTTAACGTTTGAAGGAAAGCCTTGGTTGCCAGGAAGAAAGTGAAATGGTATCCATACCTTATGATTTGCAAGCTCTTGCGTGTTTCGATAGTCGAGCATTTTGTGAGCAGATACAATACGGTCGTACATCGCACCATTATCAAAATGGATTGGCTTATCATTTGTCGCCTCATCTACATATTGAGCCGAATACGCTACTTTTTCAGCGTCGTGATGCTCAATCCCAGCATACCGAGCGATAACGTAAGTAAGAGTATGATGTCCATCTATTTGCATTCGAGCCTCCATTGGCATGCCTATTACATTGAGCATGCTGCAGCGAATAGAGTCACAACCGCCGAATGGCGAAGCAGTATCAATCTCGGCTTACTTGCGCTTCTTGAACGGTCTGTTTGTCACTGCATACTGAGTATAAAACGTTGGAAATATAACAATAATGAAGTCGAATTTATATGAGACCTGAATATGTAAACGAGGCGGGTCACAAATAGTTATGCACTTTAGTCAAATATTTGATCTAAGTAGGATATCACTGGTACAAAAATACACTAATTCCCCCGGAGCTTAACCGAGACTGAGACATGTTTAACAGGCAATGTCCGTAAATGTAAGGAACACAACCATTAACTAGCGTTAACAGAAACAATAAATGGGTGTGTCGGCAATCACAATCACACATGACTGAATCGAAATTGGACATAATCGTGTTAGTACAATTGCACTAACACGATCACAACAGATTAGTAAGAGTATTCTGAAGCTTTAAGTTTAAGCACTTACATGGCATGGGCAATTTTTTCAACGATCATGTCGTGGAAAACCGATACTATGATTGCCCCCTGACACCGCGATATAGACGCAATATTGATTGAGGTTGCACTGATTATGACATCCCCCCAATCGAGCTTTGAACCCTCGGACTGTTTACATTCTAATCTCTACTTAGCTGTGCTAACTTCGCCCAAATTACTTATTTAAGCTAAGCATGGGTCTGTTTCTATTTGCTTTCCTAAATAGAGCTTTATCCGTCCAACTCTCTGGGATAAGTTCCTGTGACACAGCACTTTCATTTAACTTCATAAAACCAGGCCAGCTAACGTTCAAATGTTTGAAATCGCCGATTTTAGAACGGAAAACTTTTTCTAAATGCTGTACACGTTCGGGTTCTGTTGTCATATAGCCAATTGGTACACTCACACCACTATCTGCATTTGGTTGACCATGGTATTGGACGAGAGCAAATACACCAGGAACAACTAGTAGTTCGATCCTATCGTGATCAATTGGTGTCGAAAGCCCAAATGGAAATATATTTTTCAGATTACTTCGAACATTCCAATGCTCGCCTTGGTGCACTAGTGAAATTTTTGAATTCTCGCTTTTGGTTTCTAGAACTTTTCTCAGTTCCTGCACAAATCGGTCCAAATCCTCTGAATTAGCCCCCCAAAAAGGTACATTTGCGGGTATCCAAAGGGCTTTAAGGTCTGCTGTGTCTTCATGAAAACGAAGAGCTTTTCTAATCCACTGTATTGCTTCACGTCGATTTTCATATAGATAGATAGGACCAAAAACTCCTCGTGTATCCGGAGAACCATAGCCAGTCTTCTTTTCCTCTCGAGCAAGCATCCACTTCGAGTAATCTATTTGATAGCCTTTTGTGAATCGTTGTAGCACATCATCTTTTGCTAGCTGGCAGTACGTTTCCGCATCGGAACCGCTTTCATTAATAAAGTTAGAACCAAGGAAATCTGCTATGTGAGACTCTAGTTCACTGCTCAATGGGCGTGTTTGGTTAGCGCCTAATCTTTCAACTGAACGTATCCATTGTTTGGGCTCCCCTTGCGCATATTGATATGTAAACTCTATATCAACAGGTAACTGTAGTAAGTCGCTGGGACTGCCGCCCATAACTTTATATAACTGAGTTCGTTGCCTTTCATGCTCATTATATCGACTTATTTCTAAGTAGCTTCTAAATTGCCTACCAAACTCTTCGATTATTATGTCCATTCCTAAGTCTTTTGAACTCTCTGGCATCGATAACTCGGGCAGTCCAAACATCAGACGACCCAAGCGTTGTTCTTTGCGTACAGTTAGGGCAAAAACATCAAATACAACATGCTCTGTTTGCTCGTTATACTTTACTAGCATCGGTGCTCCTTCGCCCTGTCCTGCTTGACTCAGCAATAATGGACTCGGCATTAGGTAGCCTTGGTTATCCAATGTGGCTAATCTCTTGTCTTCGAGAGAGTTAAGTAGTTCCTCTTCTTCTCTTTCTGATAGCCCAAAGAACTCTCTAAGTTCAAAAGGTGACATACGTTCGAAGAGCACTAACAGTCTACAGGCGAATAACTCTATAGCAGGCATAGGTTTTTCTTCTGTCCAAGCTACATTCATAATGTATTTTCGAGCAGGGATTAGTATTGTTATTTTGTTACCCAAGCGCGCTTTAGTATCAATAGAATGAGTTATCATGCTGGCTCCGCTTCCTTATTGAATTCTTGAGTTGTAATCAACTGGTAATGGCTATTGTCTTTGTGGGCATTCCCCGCAATATATTCGTATACTGCCCCAAGCGCAGAATCATTGTTATCTTTACGCCACATTCGGCTAGCGCCTAAAATGACTAGTCTTTCTTGAGCACGAGAAATAGCTACGTTAATTCTTGGTCCGTCTCGTAGGAATCCTTGAATCGCTTTTTGATTGTCCCTAACTAAACTTAGAATAATGATTTTGTTTTCTTGACCTTGATATGAGTCTACGGTATCAATTCTTATTAAATGTCTTAGTGGTCCCATCCACTCAGCTTGGTTGAGTTGAGTTTCAATTTCGTATTTCTGTGCCCTGTACATCGTGATAATGCCTATTGGGTGAGGGTGTTCCGTGGTGACCGTTTTTCGTAATTTATCAACTGCGCCAGAATCTACTAGTGAACGAAGGGAACGTAGTAAGAGATCTATTTCACGTTGATTGGTAAACCCTGGGTTCGCCTCTTTTTCTCCCTGTTCTGATGTAGTATCAATCCAGCTAACTCCTTTGTTCCAAGGCGATGGTAATTCATTGTACCAAGACTTGGCTGGTGGGCGTCCTGTGTGCAATTTACCAATATCATTTGCATAGAAGCAGGCAGATACGAGGTCTCCAATAGGTTCGATCATTCGATATTGAGTATCTAATGTGACCCCATCACAAGCTTCAAAAGCTTTCTCAAAATCAGATTCTAGGAAAGCTTCTTGGCTAACTTCAAGTAATTTACTGGCGTGTTTGATATGGCCACTTTGATAGAATGGAGGTAATTGCTTGTGATCTCCAACTAACAGAATTCGTTTCGCACTTTGCATAGCTACCATCAACTCGCTAGCTTGAGCACGACCTGCTTCATCAACGATGACCCAGTCAAATTGAGTATGTTCAAGTTCGAGACTACGACGGCCTACACCAACGAGAGTTCCACAAGCTAATTGTTTTGTTTTTAGCATAAAGCGCTCATAACCCGCTTCACCAGAACGTAAGACATCCAACCATTCTTGACTTAGAGTGAGTAATCGATGAAGACGATCTACTTTCGCTGGGTTGTTCACACCATGACTTTGAGCCAAAATATGAAGTACTTTATCCAACAATAGAGAGCTTTCTATTGGCATATCTCCGACAATGCTATCGAATTTCTTTCGTATAATAGTGTCTATGATATGGAGAGTTTGGTCTCTGTTACTCATCAGAACAGCTAAACGTTCAGCATTTGCATCACTAGCTTCACCGCCAATTCTAATTAGTTTCTCTCGTTCTCTTTCATATTGCCCCAATTGAACTAGAAGAGGGGCCAGCGATCTATGTAAGCGTGTAGCTTCTTGAACAAGTTCATGAGGCAATTGTAACCTTGCAGATAATGCACTCACTCGCATGTCATATTCTCGATGAAATTTATGACGAATTTTCTGCTGTAAGGCTCTTGTGTGAGTAGGTAACATGCGATCATCAATTAATGACTCACTACCAATCCTGATGGTATCCAACTCTAGTCCCTTATCAGCGCAAAGTTCACGTGCCTTTATTGCCACGTTATCCACAGCAGAATGCTGCTGTCCTACAAGGAGGATATTGTTCGCTTCCGCGTGTTCAAACAGATAGTGAATGAACTTGCTGACAAAAGTTGTTTTCCCTGTTCCTGGCGGTCCTTGTAAAACACCAACAGGCCCTTGACCTACTAAAAACTGAAAAGCTTCAAGTTGCTTATTGTTCGCCTCTTGACCTGGAACATCATATAGCTCACGTAGCTTCTGGACACTAGGTCTTTCAGTCATTTCATATAGCTCAGGCTTTTGTCTTATATCGAAATATGTAGCAAGGTTGGGCAAAACTGACTTCTTACTCATTACCCGATTTAATGCTTTGAGTCTTAAGTCTCGAGAAGACTTGCTGCGTATTGACTCAATCTGAAGTGTTTTTCCAGAAGTTATTTGCTTAGATGCCCAATGATTGACTGGCCTAATGACAATGTAGTTACGAGTAGTTTCAGTAACAACAACCTCACCTAGTTTTTCTTCTGAGTTAGATTGGTATGCATAATAGGTATCATCGGAGTCTATTTGGAGATCTCTTCCGTCAAGGCAAGAATAAGGATACATCGGATATCCACTATCACTTACTTTATCTTCAGTGACAGATTCTATCTGTAAGCTTTGACGCAATTGCCCTTCAGTATCTGCCAAAGCTTTCCAGAGTTTTACAGGTGATAACTCTTGGCGTTCTTCATCAGTAAGAGGAGCATCATAGACTTCTTCGTATGTACCAAATTGTTCGCATATTTCATTTATAACGGGTTCAAGGTTAAGAAGAGCCTCAACTAGAGAGCATTGCTCACCTTGAACACCATTTTGTATGTATATATGTTGTGATAGTCGCCCTGTAGAACGGTGCTGGGCGCTTACAAGTTCGCTAAGTGGAAGCGAATCTTTGTATCTGACGAAAACAATCTTTCTAGCCTCTACGTCGAGGTTAACTTGGAGATACGCATTTTTACCCGTAATGAAACAAGACAGCACTTGCTCATTATTGGGGTTTTGCCCTCTAGCTCTGGTCCATTTGCAGTTAAAGTAATAACCGTCATCGATTGGCTCTAGTAGAGTCGGTACTGAGGGAAAAGTATGAGATATCCAGCTTAGATATATATTCTCTTGGGGGGTGTCTTTTTCAGGCTCAATATCTTTTGATACTTCTTCATTTATGGGTTCTAGCAAAGCATTCAAAAGTGGCTCGAGGGCTACAGGGATTTCAGTTTGACTGTCACGAGCTAAAGCTAGTTCATCTTTAACATTTGATGGCAAATCTTCAGCGAAAAGTTCTTCTACCATTTTAAATACGGCAAATCGATCTCGTCCGTAGGCATCAGTTATAGCCGGGTTCTTAGGACCATATTCAGTGTTGAAAACCTCTGTTTCACTTCCGTAGTCAAGAAGGTCCAAAAGTAGAACTTTATCTATATCGCACTCCTGCAATAGGATGTTCTCCGGATGTAAATCTCCATGAGAGAAACAATTATCGTGAAAGTCTTTGACAGTGTTAATTAAGTTTACTGCCAAGTTTCGTTTGTCTTCACTAGACAGACTAACGTCCATTAAGAAGCTGGCCCAAGTTTCACCCTCTATATATTCTGTAGCAACAAACAGTCCTTGAGGGTTCATCAAACCAAAATCTAGTAATTTAGGAGTTGCTAGAGTTGTAGATTGAAAGTTTTCAAGCCGTTTAAGGAACTGCATCAGACGTCTATTCGAGCCAGCCTGATCTTGAGATATATGAATGCCATCCCATATCTTGACCAACATTTCTGTGTTGCCTTTGTTTGCAAAGTAAACTTTTTTGCTGCTACTACTAGCTAGTGCATTTAAGGCATCTTGTAGTTTTTCTGCTGGAGGTGGAAAAGCTTGCAATATCAGATAGGGTGTAATTTCTTGTCTTCGATGTGGGCTATGCATTAGTTGTTCAAAGATCTGTTGTGACTCTTTGTCTTCAGCTGGGCACGCACCAGTAAGAGCATTGAACTCAGTCAGCATTATATGAGCACCTTCGAATCGTTCTGAAGCATCCCATGAAAGAGACTTTTCAAACCACTTCGTTAATAGTTCATCGAAAGGGTCATTGACTGGTGGGGTCCATTCAGGCACACCATCTGTTTGCTCTAGCCTTTGATTAAAACATATTTGATATGCTACTGATGCTAAAAGAAATACATCTATACGAAATGCATCAATTATTTCACCTTCACACATCTCATCCTCGGGTAGCGCTATAGGGGAACTTTGAAGTAGCTTTCGGTGATCTGATACTGTTCCTGTTTCTGGGAAAAAAGCGGCACCAAACCCTGATGCAAGAATACTTTGGTGATTATTAGCGTACCAAAGGTTATGAGGGTCGATATCACGATGGGCTATGTTCAATGCATGTAATTCTGCAAAGGGGGCCAAAAGAGCTCTTACACGGTCGAGCTTTTGTTCTTTTGACCACGTAGATGCTTCACTAGCTAAGACTTCATCAAGTCGCTCTGTATTTCGAGGTAGTTCATAGAGCTCACAAAAATCCTCCGTAACGTCCTCTGCGGACACATCATTGACGTATCTTAGTAAGTAGTCTCTCATACTACTGTTGTCACGTATGAACTTTCCAATGCGATTTTCCCGCAGAGCTATCTCAGACCAAGTTGACTGTAGAGCATGCAAAGTACCCAGCGTGTTAAAGTCCCAGCGACGCACCAACCCTTTTGTCGTTGGCATTGAACGATCTTGAGCTTGATATTCTTTATAAATGTTGTTGCGATGGTCAAACCAAGGTTTGTTTGTTTGAGCCTGAAAATTGCCTACGATTAGTTCTTTTTTTTGAATTTTTGGACCTTCGAAAAAACCATAGATTATAGGTAGAGCAAACTCAGAGTTTGGTCTCGGTTTCCCACTTGCGGTGAAGAATCCGGCCAGTTTCTTATTGGCCACAAGGGCTTCATATTTTTCAGGAGATTTAATTGATAAAAACTCATCAAGAGAATGGACGAATGTTCTTTCTGCCGGAGGCAAGTTGTCGGGAGTAGCGTTACCACACAGGACGACGTGAGCTTCAACAGTCAACCAATAACCAAGTTTGTGTGATAACTCTTTATCTAGAAGTTTCTGTAGGCGTAAAGCATGCTCTCTTTTGACTGAAAAAGGGCTCTTTCCTCTATTTTGGCCATTTTGTATCCACATTCCATTGTCGTATTCAATTTTGCCATTCCATTCTTTCAACTCTACTAGTAGAAGTCGGTCATGCGTTATAATTAGGCAATCGATTTCCATTGAACCTTGTGCATCTGAGGCTACAAGGCCTGCAAAACCATGCCAACTTTTTTCGTTTGCATTCTCTGTATGCTCTTTGGTTAATATAAACTTGTGGCGTATTATATTGATTTTTGAACGATGATCACAGTTAAGACGAAAGTTAAACTTCAAAAATGAGAACTTAGGTCTTGGCGAAAGCTTTCTCTCGGAAATATAACGAACTAAATCATAACCTTACGATCAGGTCAGGGGTGTTCATTGACTTTGATTTCACGCCGAAGCCTCGCTACAAAACTATTAACTGGCGCAAGTAACAATAACTCCTTGGTCAACTGAGGTTCACTCACGCTTTGGAGTGACGAAGAGGCAATAACTGAGTGGAGACAGCCTAAACAGAATAGATGTGGTAGATCACGATTGTTTAGTGACCTAGCTATCACCATTGCTCTCATGGTAAAGCGCATCTAGGGCACTGCAAGGCTTCATCGACTCTGTTTTTAGATTGGCAAACGTTCCATTGGTTTGTTCCCACTTTTCTTGCATCAGTCGCCGAGCTAAGTAAGGATGTAGAGGTTAATTTCAAATCCTCATCACGAGGCGCTATCCAATACCTAGTTATTGAAGCAACTGGGCTAAAGTTTCAATTATCTATATTTCTAAAGGCAGATTAGCCCCTTGCTTTGGGTTAGAAAAATATTCGAATGATGGCATGGAGAGTCATGACTCATGCAGTCGCTAACTTGTTTCGGGGCAGAAATGAGTTAGAGCAATCTGTCGGATCTGATTGCATCGTGATTTGGATATTGGCAGTTCGAGTCCAGACTAAACCACTTAATATGGTGGGTGTAGTAAAATGTGCGCTTGATGTTTGTCGGGATTCCACTCTTTCATTTCTGCTACAAACCAACCAAAACGGTGAATCACATCTAACAGATCCGGTGCACGTTCAGATTCGGTCAGTATTGATACTGGAGCGGTTTGTTTGTTGTTCTGGTCAAAACCGTGTTCAATATGCCCTTCAAGTAAATATAAGACATCAGGCTCTGCTTTAACCCCCTCTTCATAAAGCTGTGATTCTAATCCTTCCTCTTCATGCAGGTACATTAATAGAGAATAGAGTTTTTCCACGCCAGCCATTTGGGTTCGGTTAGCTTGCTCATTGAGTTGGTACAATCTCATTTCTAAGTTCCCCGTCTTTTTCCTTGCCACATTAAGCATCAGTTTAATGTCTTTTCTTATATTGGAGAGCGACTTATCGTTAAGTTTTGGCTTGAGATATTTTACCAACACTTCGTTGCGCTTGGCTGTTGGGACAAAGCGCTCACTCATCGAAACTTTGAACAGAAGATGAAGTAGAGCGTGCGTGACGGTGTCATGTAAGTTGTAGTAATAATCGAAGTCTTTCTTAATTTGCATGCTTATCTTTAAGAGAAATACTGGCATCAGATATATGGGGATGAAAAATCAAACAATCAAGTTCAATAGAGATGGTACTCATACTATTTTCGGCATAAGCAAAATTCTGCTCGCGCGCAAGCCCAATGAGTATTTGGGTGGCTAGGTTGTGTTTTTAAACGCTAAATACGATAAATCGGCGACCAAATGCCATTGTTTTTCTCTTTCAACCTTGCTGGCTTGTTTTGCGAATTCATGATAGGTCTGAATCGACATATGTATCCTTCAACGTTGTTGAATGAGTACCTGCTATCGCTGTTGGTACAGCGAGGGAAAAGGCGTTGAGAAAGGGATATGAATCCAAGATCGGCTACGGCGATTAAGTAAATAGAGCTTTGTGGGTATATTTGGTTAAAGTTACTAATTGACTGATTATTATCAATTAATGTCTTTGTTTATAAGAGACTTGATTGTATTTTGAGCAGCGTTTTGTCACAGTCAGGGGGGTAGCGAATTAAGTCCCTCATTCGGGATGAACAAATAACTGGGCTCATTGTTTTTTGTTGTAGCTACAACCTTAATGACATAAAGAGGCGCATGCTTTATTTTAGGTGCTTTAGACCATTTCTACTCGTAAGAAATGGTCTTTTTTTTCCATTGCTTTCTTGCTTCTTCGTGACTTCTACCATCCACCCAAAAGGCATCATTGGGCCCGGGGGACAAAGTCACGATTAGATAGACGAGCAAGAACATCGCTGACCCAAGTGGCTATACTCACTGAACACTCCTTTGCTCAATTAACCAACGCATAGTAAAAATACCACACGGGCAGAATTTACCCTTAGGCACTGTTAGACTTAATCACTCTCTGATTGCTGCGAATAGAATCGTATTAACGACATCTCTATATCTGACAATTCCTTGGAATTTGCCTAGAGAACCTGTCAATGCTAAGAAATCAATATCGTTACTTCTAAATAGATTGACTATCCGTTAAGCACACGACCGATTTGATCACTCAACTTAAATACCACTGTGCTGCTCGTACCCAATTTTGCCACAATCGGAAATAAAGCCCGTGCTGTGTTAGCAATTCATCATGGCTGCCCTGTTCAACCAAGCCCCCCTCGTCCAATACCAAGATACGTTCAGCATTCATAATGGTAGAAAGTTTGTGCGCCACAACTATGACTGTTTTCTTGGCGATAAGTGCGGACAACGCACGTTGAAACGCCCGCTCATTGGTTGGATCAATAGCAGCGGTCGCTTCATCCATTATTACGATAGGGGCATCTTTTAAAATAGCTCTCGTCACAGCTAAACGCTGACGCTCACCACCTGAAAGGGTCGAGCCCCCCTCACCCACAAACGTATGATATCCATCCGGTAAAGCAGTAATAAAGTCATGAGCTTGTGCTAACCTAGCGGCCAGCTCCACTTCTGCCATTGACGCGTCATCCTTTCCCATCATCAGGTTGTCTAAAATAGTGCCAGAAAACAGGAAGGCTTCTTGAAAAACAACCGTTACCATGCGGTTTAGTTCCTCAGAGTTGATATTACGAATATCGACGTCACCAATTCGGATACTGCCTTGTTCAGGATCCCAAAAGCGGGCGATCAGATTCAATGCCGTACTTTTCCCTGCTCCGGACGGACCCACAATGGCAGTCATTTTATTTTCCCGTGCTTGAAATGAAAGGTGGTTCAAAACTGGCTTTTCCTTGGTATAGGCAAAAGTAACCTGATCAAATGTTATGTCATAACACGTTGGTTTCTCTGGCTGAGAAGTCTCAGGAAGCGGGACTTGCGTAAAAATCCGATCCATACGAGTTAACGAAGCGTCCGCCATCCGTGTTTGCTCCAAAACTTCAGTCAAACCGAGCAGAGGGGTATACAACGCATAAATCAACATCAAAACAGTAACAAACGTAGCCAACCCAATCTCATTTGAGAGCAACAGTGTACTGTCAACGAAGATCATGAGTGGTACCCCCAACATAGTTAACATGCAGAACGTGATAAAAGGCGTCACAAGTCGTTTCACCATCTTTTGGGATATATCACGAAATTGTGTGAGTGCAGCTGTAAATTCCTGTTTGCCCTGATGAATACGGTTGAACGCTTTAATCACGATCAGTCCCTGTACATACTCCAGCATTTTGGCGGCTGCTTCCGCTTGTTTGTCTTGTCGTTCAATGCCGAGTTTTGCCATATAGTGACTACTTAAAAAATACACTGGCAGTGATAAAATTACTGTAAAAATGCCCGCTGAAAATAAGTGAGTATCCAGATATAACAAGAAAGATAACACCGCAACAGGGAGACCAAGAGCCTCTGCAATGCGGGGAAGACCGTCGGAAAGAAAACCTTCTATCGTTTGTACGTCAGTGGTTAGCGTAGTGACGTTATCGCCTCTGTGGCGAGAAAGGTGAAAACCAAGCGGTAGATTTTTTAAGTGTTCAAGCATTTTTTGCCGCAACTCACCAGCAAGCTGATAACTGGTGAACCAAGTTTGCTTGGCTGCTAGAAAACTGAACAGTATTTGTCCAGTCAGCGCAATGATGGAGAGTATGACTATCTTCATCAGCCACTGACTGTTTGGTGAAAAGTCCTCTTTGATCAGATCGGTCATGACCATGATGGCAATACCATATGACATTCCTATGCAGAATGACTGAATGAATCGGTACAGAATGCCGCTTGCTATCTGTATTTTTAATGGTCCAGCAAGCTGCCACAATCGAACCAAGCTTTGCCAGTCAGATCGCAACGGCATAGCCTGATTTTGCTGTAGCGAGTGAGTATATTGAGCCATGGTTATTGTCCTTGTGAATGCGCGCGCGTTTCCTGTAACGCGATAAAATCTTCCCACAACGTTCGGTAAACCAGATTATTGGCCATCAATTCTGTATGGGTGCCCAAACCAGAGACGGTTCCTTTATCAATAACAACTATTTGATCGACGTTTCTAATGGTGTTGAGGCGATGAGCGATAATGATGACCGTCTTGTCAACGGTTAAGGATTCGATAGCCCGTTGAATGGCCGCTTCATTGTCTGGGTCAGTAAAGGCCGTTGCTTCATCCAATATAACAATAGGAGCATCCTTAAGAATTGCTCGTGCAATCGTGAGGCGTTGCTTTTCGCCGCCGGACAGCTTTCGTCCCTTATCGCCGATTTGGGTCTGATATCCCTCAGGAAGAGAGCGTATCCATGAGTGGAGTTGAGCCGCTTCAGCGGCTTGAATGATCTTGTCAAATGACGCATCCGGTGAGCCAAAACGTAAGTTTTCCTCAATGGTTCCAGTAAACAAATAAGTATCTTGGAAAACAAAGGCGACTGTACCCATTAATTGTTCTATCGAGAGTTCGCGAATATCGACGCCACCAATGGTAATGCGTCCAGCGGTAACGTCATAAAAACGTGGGATCAGAGTCGCGATGGTACTTTTCCCAGCTCCGGACGGGCCGACAAGGGCCACGGTAGAGTTCTGTTTGGCAATAAAGTTGATGTTATCCAGTACGTATCTATCGCTGTCATAACCGAATGAGACTTGCTCAAACTGAATGTCATAATGATTAAGAGGGATATCTTGCTTGCTGTTAGGTTGTGGAGGCGTAGCTAGTACTTTGCTTGTTGCTTCAGAGCTAATGCTGATATGAGCCAATTCATGAAAGAGGTGAAATAGTTTTAATAGTGGACGGCTGTAGTTCGAGCCGACAATTACAAAAAACGTGAAAGTCGCCACATCCAGAGCACCATATGTAAACAACACCGCCCCAAAAGAGACAATAAAAACAATATTACTGAGCACCAGACTAAAGAATGCCCCACCTAATGGCAATACAGCCGTTGCCCACGTTAACTCAACATCAGTAAATGCTTTTATCGCTTTTTCGGTTTCTTTATAACGACTATTGGCTCGATTAAAAACTTTGATTTCTGGAAGCCCGTTCAAGTATTCCACTATGGAGGCATTCATCCTTTGTCCGGCACGCTGATAGAGGGGAGAGTGACGACTGCCTCTCTTCATGCTGGTGATTAATAATCCGAAAGATACTGGGGTAATGATGATAGATGCGATCGCCATTCGCCAATCTACATAAATCAGCCAACCGGAGACTGCCAGCCAGGTGCTTAAGGCGCTCATGCCTTCCGGAATAGCGTGAGCAATAATGAGTTCAAGCTTTTCTGGATCATCAATCAGCAGCTTTTTTGCTTCACCAGTACGTTTTCGGCTGAAATATCCCATCGGAAGAGAAGCTAGATGCTGGGCAATTTTGAGCCGTAATTGGTACAAGGTCTCAAACGCAACCAAGTGTGACAAAGTCGTCGCAATACCGAGTAATAAATAAGCTCCTACCATTGAACCCAAAGCCATTACAGCGTAGTAGACAACCAGAGACAATGTAAGAGAGGAACACATGGCGTACTCCAATACCCGATAGATGGCGTAGATAGGGACCAGTTCTAATGCTACAGATAAGGTGGCGAGGATAACGGCAGCGCTCAGCTTAGGTATCTGTTGGCGCAAAAAAGGCAAAACCACTAAGAGGCTGGCAAAGTAATTGATTGGAGAAGGATCGCTATTTCTGTTTTTTTGGTCTGAAATAGTCTCCTCTTGAGTACCACTCATTCCTACACTCCTCAACACAACTCGCCAAAGTGATAGTGAGTTTTATTATCATTTACAAACTATGAATTTGCAACAAAATATTTCAAGAAAGATGAGAGATATCAATTTCAGATCGTAGGAAAAAATGCCAAACGTTGTGAGCCCCACTCCAGCACTACGCTATACAGCCGGACCAGTGACGGGCAACGACTCTTCGCGCCCTTCTGTAAATGCAGGTAGAGTAGAGTCTAAGTGACACCAATTTGCTTTATACGCGGTGTAAATTTGGGCATCGATTTTGACTGGTATATCCTCGTCAAACGTAGCAATCGCCAACTCAATGTTATCATCAGTTGAACCTTTAACACGAAAAGCTAAACTAGAACCGCAATTAGAACAGAATGTTCGAATAGTGCCATTGGGTGCCACGAACTCCTTTAACAACTGCTCGCCTGAATACCACCGAAGCCCTTGCACTCCAACTAGGGTTCCAAAAGCCGCACCATGAAACTTACGACACATTGAACAGTAGCAGTTCGCGGCTCTTTCACTGAAACCATTAACGGAAAACCGAACGCCTCCGCACAAACAAGCGCCTTTATATGTCTTGCTCATCTTACGCTTCCTCTATATTGCATTACACCGTATTAAGGGCGGCAACGAACTGACGACACCAAACCTCGATTTACAACCGAAGCCACCTTTGACAAGAGAAGAACTTAAGTCGCCACGCGTTAACTTTCCCTGTTAAACGCCTTTTTCGCTGCCGTCCTTCACGGAGTGAGTTTTCTAATAAATTTCGCGGGTGTCCCACCAACAAGCGTATCCGGTGCGATATCCTTGGTGACAACCGAGCCCGCCGCAACCACAGCGCGCGCACCCACTGTCACCCCCTGACAAATCACAACATTACCACCAATCCAAACGTCATCTTCAACCATAATCGGAAGACTTTGGAATTGAGCAGGCACTTGATTACTTTGAAATCGGTTACGAAAGTAAGTTTATCAACGAGCACCGTTCCCAGATAGTGAAGCGATTTAACGGCAACCTGATACTAGCAAAACCAGACGATTGGTTTGCTGCACGCAGAACTCTCAAAAATGCCTATTGTAAAGTGCAACGCTCGCAGTTCACCAAAGAGACAAGGCAAGCATGCAGGGGCTGTACAACTTGCCAAAGATGCTAGGACGCAAGATAGCAATTATCGATTCGTTTTTAGAATATCGTATACGCCAACTCAGTACGCTTGATCGGCTCTGAGATCATACAGTTTGGAATTAAGTCAACATCAAAAGCATCAGCGTATTTATGAACAATGCTTTCAAGCTCCTCACCTTCTATCCAAGGGTGAATACCCAATGTCCACATACTTCTCAAGTCATCGTGCGAGCCTCTAACAAGCGCAACTTTTCGTGTATCTTCCATCATTCCTCGAATGCAAGATTTAACACTTGAGTTTTGCTTGATCTCAAGCGCGATATACCAGTGCTTTAACGCACTTCTCTTGCGAATAACAAAATCAATTGCCATGTGTTCTCGGTTCTTCGCTTTTCGCCTGTCAATAGAATATTGAAACTCACGCCCCCATTCAGCCACCTCAATATGAGTGTCTAGAAATACCGAAAACTCTACTTGCAGCCATATCTCCCACCCAGTAATGCCCCTTTCTCCAATCAAATCGAGGCGCTTTTGAATGTGCTTTTGCTTGAAAAAGTCGGCAACTAACATTGCGACAAATTTAAAATCGTTCTTGACCATTTTGGCGACACCTAGTTTAAAACTAACGCTGCATTACAGGATGAGTAATGCTATCGCCTAGCCTAACTCATTGAGCGGTAACCACAAAACCTAACGTGGAAACAAAAATGCCACGCGTTAGAAATCTGCATAAACGCTGGGTTATAAAACGGTCACTCTGAACCAGAAATGCCCGTTCCGTGCTCACTCCATATCGCCTTGTATCGCTCACACACCTCTGATGCCGATGTCTGTCCATACTTTGCGTCAACTCGTAAATCACTAAGTGCTTTATTTGTTTTTCGACAGGTCTGCCACTTCCGTTGAAAACCACCAAGGCCAGAGACTGTCGTTAACAACGCTGCCAGTCCTGCAAAAACCGCTGCCAAATTCTGGTACTCTTCTAAGGCATTCATTTCTAGCATTAATGCTGCTGTTGCACTGAGAATAGCCGCGCCATAAATCGAGAAGTGATAGCACCCCGTCCAGAACCTAGCCCAGCGCCAAATACACTTCCGCTCACTTTCCATTCATTTAATCAGTCCTTCTATGTCATATTTATCCATAGACCTTCCTTGTTCGATTTCTCCACATTAAGCTGTGAGTCGCGGTGTCACCCATCTAGTTTCATCTGCTCCCTGTTGGCGATTTCGCGTGAAAAACTGTCCGAGAAATAAACCTCTTTTGCATAATCAAACAACTTAAACTGTTTTGGAATTGTCATGTTTTTCTGCTAAAACGCTCAGCATCGAAGTGTACACAGCGCGACCAGCGAAACGGAACCACAACTCCGTACACACCAAACCCAACCTTGAGCGGAAAACGTCAAGCGTTGTAAAACCCGCTAAAACACCTTGTCGTATAAAAACCATTGGCTAGAAAGACAAACCGAGCGCTTTCAATTCATCTTCACATTGGGCTGCGTTTTCGAATCGAATTCCAGCCATGCCAACGGCCTTTGCGCCGGCAACATTATGTGGCATGTCGTCGATAAATACGGTTTCCGACGCACTCAGCTTATACTTGGTGAGTAACGACAGATACATTTCAGCTTGAGGTTTGAGCACCCCTAACTCTGCAGACACTGTCGCGCCATCAAACAAAGGCCAAAACGTGTATTTAGCTTTGAGGTGAGCAACAATTTCATGAACATTGTCTGTTAGCGCATAAACGTTGTAGCCCGCGGATTTAACCCGCTTGAGGAGCTCTACTGAGCCAAAAATAAGGAGTTGTGTCTGTTTGACATAGTAAAACAGGCGCTCACATTCCAACTCAGATAACCCCAACGAGTGTTGGTATTGAACTTTCGCCTCAGATTCAGAAATAAAACCTTTATTTAGATCACGCCAAGTTTCAGACTGGAAGATATACGTTGCCGCTTGTTCCGGCGATTCAATTGCACCAAATGTAAGCCGAACGATTTCTATGGGAGCCCAACGAACAATTACGTTCCCGATATCAAAGACAACATTGGTGATGTGTTCTGAACCCATAGTATTCTCCTCTCAACTAACGCCGCATTTAGGGATGAACAACGCCACTACCTAACAACGATGCTATTTCCAAACTCTCATAAGGGAGGTTTTTCTTGTAGAAGGCTTTTTCTTCCGAAACATAGCTGTCTAAGATCGCATAGCTTTTATTTAGGAGTTCTGTCATATTGACATTTAACTTCTCCCTCAATACACAAACATTGTTTTTATCGATAAAGGTGATTTGCATATTCTAAACCTCCAAATATTGGAAATGTTCATGAATACTTACCAACAGAACGGCAAAATTTTTACTTGTATATGGTGAGCAATTTACACTTTTTATCTGATAAATTTTGGGAGTTTAGTTCAAAATGCGAAATATATAACTTTAAAGAGAATAACTAAAACTCAAGGAGATATGAACTTCCCCCAGATACACGTCCCCTTGGGTAGAGCAAAGGACAAGGCCTGAAGCCATGTTTTTACTTCAAACCTATCTCACAAGTCATTGCGTAACTGATTTATAGACCACCAGGACTATTATAAATAGGCATAATCTCACTCGTCGCTCTGGAGGGATTACAAAACATAGAAATCACTAAATGAAGAGCAAACGCTCTGTGGGGTCATGGCGCTTACCATTAAAGGGAGGAAACAGCGCCACCACCTAACCTAAGACATTGCGCCGTAAACAATTAAGCTAAACTTTAAACCAAAACAGCCAAGCATTGCGAATTTGTCTTAAACGCTTTGTTATGTGCGTGCTATACGGTAGCGCTTTACCGTACCCTCACTGTCATCCGTGTAGTTACCGAGATGTTCACCACCACAGTTTTCGATGACCTTTTGAGATGCGGGGTTATCAATTGAGCAAGTAACAATAACTGAGTCAGTGACAACGTTGTCTCGCACCCAAGCAAGAAGAAATGAGGCTACACCTTTACCGCGAGCTGACGGTCTAGTTTCGTAGCCAACATGACCAATGACATTTTCTACGTTGGCATTAGTACCTTTGCGAACTCGTATTGCACCTAAAATTTCAGAGTTCGATACACAATAGTAAGTTGTGCTGGGTAAATGTCCGTTTGGCAACTCATAAGTTGCCTTAGAACGTTCGATCAAACCTGACAAATAAGCTTCCGGATTTTGCTGTACACCCGAATACTTAGGGATACCCGAATCTAGGCATTCTTTCGCGTAACTCACTAATATTGGAGCCAAATCAGGGTTGGCCTCTACCACTTCCATGTCGATTTTCCTCATAAGCACATAACGCCACGTTAAGTGGTGAATAACGCGACCAACAAACCTAAATCTTTGTGCCGTAAACACTAAAGCTGAATCAAACCAAAACTGCCAAGCATTGTAAATCCGTCTCGAACGCTTTGTTATGTTTACTTGTTAGTAATAATTCCTATAAGCCTTGATGACTTCCAACCCGATATCTATCCGGTTGACCAACCAATTAGCTTGCTCTGACGTCCAGCCATATTGTTCCTGAAGGTACGCCCCGAGTAAAACGCTATCCAGTGGCTTTCTTGAGTATCGTGCGAATGCACATATAAAATTATCTAACCTCGCTACATCAAGAGGATGGAAGCTCAGAGGATAATGACTTAAGTAAGCTTCAAAAGCTTTTCTTGGCACATTCGCAGAAATTATATCTTTGATACTAGGGTTAGGATTAGAAATGAGTACCCGGATATTTTCCCCTTTCGCAAATACCTTAAACTCGTTGGCGAAGCTCGTAGCGATCTGGTTATAAGTTTCAACCGAAAGCCCATCACGTTGAGGCACGATGTTACTCACTTTTAGACACTTAGAAGAACTTCCAAATATGCACAACGCAACATGCATAAATTCATAAATTTTAGTTAGGACAATCGCTTTACCTTCTGGTGCGCCACCCGCCAACGTTTTGCTCTTAGCTAACTCAAACGTCCATGAAGTGTCTGTGTTCGTAAACTCTTGTAATTTGGATAAAATCCAATCGACTCCTAAGCTTGATTTGAGCTCTATTTCAACATGTACTAGCATATTTCCTCGGTAAACATAATGCCGCGTTAAGTAGTGAGCAACGCTACCACCTTACCTAAACCATTGTGCCATACACACTAAAGCTAAACTTTGAACCAAAGCTGCCAAGCGTTGAGAATCACTCTTAAACGCTTTGTTATGTGCATTACTCGAATTCACTCCCCATATTATCTAGAACCTTATTCCTACAAATTTTACAAACTAAATAACGGTTCATATTGTAGTAATGGCCACCATTTATAAATTCATGAACTAATAGCATTAATCGGCCGAAAATGGATTTATTTGTATCATAACTCGAAGGTTTTCTTTCTAGAGTTTCTTTATGTTCTGTTGCAGTTTTACAGCATTCACAATACCTAGACACCATTCTCTCATCCCTTATTTATATAAAGCCGAGATTTGAGTATAACGAACTAAGAATAAGAAATTAGTTGTCTATTTAGGCTTTACGACTGAATTCAAACTCTCCCACGCACATTACACCGCGTTAAGGGGTGAACAATGCTATACCACCCAACTTAAACCATTGTGCCATAAACACAAACGCTAAGCTTCGGACCAAAACTGCCAAGCGTTGAGAATCCCTCTTAAACGCTTTGTTATGTGTTTACGTGGGTAAATCGCTTAGAAAGCTCCTCTGACTTGCAATATCCAAGTGCTAAAGGATAAGCATGATTACTTTCTGAGACATAGAAAAGAGCTGGGAAACCGCTTACTTGTAAACGACCTGCTATATGCAAATGAGCTTGAAACTGCTGCTCTATTTCTTTCGATTTCAATTTTAGTGCAAACTGGCATTCACTTAAATTGAGCGACTTAGCGCAGTCAATCAATGTTTGATTCAACGACGGATTTTTAGCTTCAAAGTAATAAGCTGATTGGATAGCCTTTACCATGTTCTCAGAGCTACTTTCTACCATGTTCTCAGCTGATATTACTGCCCTACAAGCTTCATATGTTGAACGATAAGGTATGTTCAACTCCCAGTAACTATGATTAAAAGTTACGTGAGATACCTTCTCGATTTGATACCAATAAGAAGAAATTGTTTTCTTCAGATTATCATCCATAGGCTCATCATTATCAGGAGCTAGCCCACCCATTATCCAGTCAACCTCTGCCGTAGGATGCTGTGCCAAGAATTGTTCCAACTCAGGTTGAAAGGCAAAACACAAAGCCCAACGATGGAATGAAAAATGCCATGCGTTGGGAATCTGTCTTAAACGCTTTGTTAAGCTTCTACGCCCAAGACGACCTCTCGTAGCTCATTAGCTATTTCTTCGATACTGCTCACGGAAGTATTTAGAGCAACTTTATCAGCCAAAGTTGGGCTAAAATTCAAAACGTCATCTTTAGTAACCTTGTGCCAAATCGGCAATATCATCTTGTGACCATTCATTTCTTTAGCGACCATTGCATCTAGCTCATATTGTGTCCAATTTTTTGTGCAAAATGACGACGAAATAATTACTGTTCCAAACTTAGAATTAACCAGACCTTTATCAATGCTCTTACGCAAACTGTCACCTACTTTTAGGGTGAATTCGTCATACCACACTTTAACCCCCATACCTTCAAGAGTTTCGGCAAGTGGACGAACAAACTCTTCTTTATCCTCTGAAGCATGTGAAATAAACAAATCATACTTGGCCTCTGAAACACTTGGGCTATCTTCAGGTGCTTTGATTTTACTTACTTGTTCTGATAATTGAATCGTGCGCTCAATTTCGGCTTGTAGCCGTTTCTGTTGCGCTATTTGCTCACGTTGAGTTCGTTTCTCCAATTCAACTAACTTTTTTTGTTCACGCTCTTGAGCTTGAAGTCGCTTCTTAGTTTCTTGCTCTTCTTTCTTCGCTAACTCTTGACGCGCTTTGAGCAACTTAGTTTCAACATCAGCTTGCTTTTTTAACAAGTCTGCTTTCTTAACCTGAATTTTTGCAATATCTGACTCTTTACGTGCAATATCCGCCATTTTACTTTTAAGTATTGATGCCGATGTATTTTTGGTTATGCTACGGCTGACCTGAGATATTTTTGTATTTAGATCCGCCTCTTTTTTACTCTCAAGGCTATATCTTTGTTGAAGATTGGCTAGATCTTTAGATAAACGATTGATGGTATTCGTTGTGGATGAAATGGTCATAAATTACCTTTATAGCAGCATTATTTTTATTACATATCATGGAGTTATATAGCAAAAAATCAAGAATAATTAGATCTAGTTTCATAGTGAAGCTTAACGCCAAATTAAGGGGTGAACAACGCCAACACCTTACCTAAAACATTGTGCCATAAACACTAAACTGGCTTGAAGTGAAAGCACCAAGCGTTGTGAATCACTCTTAAATTTATTGTTATATGCGTACTCGAAGCTACATTGAAACTGCTTCGATTTTGTTTCCGTCTAAGTCACGTACAAACGCTGCATAATAAGTTCCACCATATTCTGGTCTTAAGCCTGGCTTGCCTGCACATGAACCACCCAATTCGATGGCCGTAGCATAGAACTGATCAACAGCTTCTTTTGACGGCGCATTAAAAGCAACATGAGCACCATTACTTGATGTAGCTTTTCCTTCACAAGGGCTCCCGACCCAAAATTCAAAGCTTTCACCATAAGCCGCTGCGATATTTTCTATATAGTGAGCACGCTTGATAGACAACGTAGAAAGAACTGAGTCATAAAACCAACTGCTTTTACCACATCAGAAGCACCAACTGAGACGTGATTTAGAATCATTTTTAAGTCCTTTTATTGTTTGAAACTTGAAAGCATATAACGCCCTGTCAAGGGGTGAGCAACGCAATACCGAAGCCGCCGCATACCAACTTAATCACTAAAAACAACGCATAGTGAAAATGCCACGCGTAGCGAATCCCTCTTAAACAGTTTGTTAAGTGTAAATTACATGCAGTATCATTTAATTGGCTGAATTTGCTGGTTAATTTCTTCCAGCCTATCTAAAGACTTTTGGACTTCCTCGATATTCATGTCGAAGTTATTTAGCTGCAATGACTTAGGTAAAGGTTTTAACTCGATACATTCAGGACAATTTAGTTCAAAACCCTTCAGTACGTCAGATACATTCTTGTTAACTCGTGCCTCTGCTTGTAGTTTCTTTAACTGCTCGTTGACTAAGTCATGCTTGCTAACCAATGCAGCATACTTTTGTTCTGCTTCTTCCTTTGCTTTCTTCGCCTTATCTAATGCATTCTTTAATGCAATGGTAGAAGAAGCGACTTCCGATGATAAATTAATCTTTGCGTTAGCTAACTCAATAGATACACTGCTCGATTTATATGCTATGTAAGTAAGCCCGCTTGACACTACCAACACTGCTACACTTAAAGCGTGCCAAAATGTTTTTGGTATATGTTGAATTTCCATATCTGTTTCCTTTGTTCCTTCAAAGTTCGAATTTTACACTTAACGCCGCATTAAGGCGTGAACAACGCAATACACAACGGCTACCGCATTGCGCCTTAAACACAAAATTCACCGCAA
>NZ_JAATOO010000034.1 GCF_011806575.1 Vibrio hepatarius | reverse complement strand
AAACGAACCTTAGTATTAGTACATCATCAATCTACGTCACTCTGGCTAAGAGTGCTTTGTCGGGATAACTGACGAGCGTATAGGAAATAGTGCTCAGCGTTTAGTGTCTAATGTGCTGAACCTTCATTGGAATAGAAAGAGTTGTAGATATGAAGCTTAGACATCTGTTTGTTATCACATGTTGTTTATTAACCGTTATCCCCTTGGCTCTTTTCTGGGCTTGGCCTTATTCCAAAGCATTAGAATCTGAGCTGAGAGACGTTCGACAACGACACTTAGTTATCGCGCAAAACCTTTCAGCGGCATTTGAGCGTTACTATCAAGATGTGACGGGTATTTTTACCATCATTGATTCTGAGTCGGAAAATCAGCTTAATTCAAGTAACTTCAAGCAACTTTTGGCCAGTTATAACTTTAGTATGGTGGGAAAGTTCGACAAGCAAGGAAATCTGACTGGTTGTTTGTTTTATAAACAGAACTCATGTCCTCAGAGACTCGATAGTGATGTATTGCGTTTGCTGGTAGACACAGCCAACAGTGACAAAGTCTCGCTTTCTACTGTGACCGTAGACGAAAGTTATTCCAACACGCCAATCCTGCTCGTGGTGCAAAAGTATTCCGACCATTACTTACTAGGCTACTTAACTACGCAGTACATTGTTGATATGGGGAGAAAGGTCTCATTCGGTGAAAAAGGTCATGCTGCGATCGTCGATCAAGCGGGGAATGTTCTCGCTCACCCTATGAGCTCTTGGATAGACGCGCGTAAGAACATATTGGCAGTCAGTACGGTGCAAAAAATGCTTGCCGGAAAAACAGGAGTCGAAGAGTTTTATTCACCCGCATTAAAAGGTGACATGATTGCTGGTTACACATTCGTGCCGAATGCTGGTTGGGGCGTGATGGTGCCACAGCCGCTAGAAGAGCTAAGAGTTAAAGCCGAGCACATTGATGAAACCGCAATGCTGGTGATGTTTTTGGGTGTAGCGTTGGCACTGCTCATAACCATTCCTATTTCATTTAGCTTAATTAAACCGCTGGAAAGTCTGTTGGCAACAATTAGACGTATTGAAAACGGAAAACAAGCGGTGGACGTAGACTTTAAAACGTCGCGTGTGATGCCAAAAGAAATTCGCGAAATCAAAAACTCGTTTTCTTCAATGATGGAAAAAATTGAGAGCAATAAAAGTGAGATTTATAAGCTGGCGTATTTTGATGTGGTGACTGAGCTACCCAACAGGCGTTATTTCCAAATGCTTTCAGAACAATGGTTAGGCAAAGCTGAAGAGTCAGATCTAACTGGCGCCTTGGTATTTATTGACCTCGATGGCTTTAAGTTGGTCAACGACACCTATGGGCACAAAATCGGTGACGAGTTGTTGTTTCAGTTTGCGGTTCACTTGAACCGTTACTTTGACATAGAAAACAAAGAGGTATGCTTGCTCGAATATTTCGATGAGCTACCTGATATTATCCCCGCCAGGTTAGGTGGTGATGAATTTGCCATTTTGTTTAAAAACATTCGCAGCAAAAAAGAGGTCTATAGGCAAGTTCAGTTGCTCTTTAATGAGGTATTTACGACATACAGTTTACCGGGCGGCGCTGAGGTCGATCTTACTGGTAGTGTAGGCATTGCGTTCATTCCAGAGCATGGTGTGGAATATGACGAGATCATTAAACACGCCGACATCGCGATGTACAAAGCGAAACTCGATGATAAAAATAGCATCTGTGCCCATGTAGTTTAATCGTGACTTACACCGTTAAATTGCGGTTACATATTACGATAGTTAGGCCCGCCGCCACCTTCGGGCGGAACCCAAGTAATGTTGAGAGACGGGTCCTTAATATCGCACGTCTTACAGTGTAAGCAGTTGGTAGAATTGATCTGTAGACGATGTCCGCCTTCGCATTCCAATATTTCATACACACCCGCCGGACAGAACCTCTGACTTGGTCCGTCAAACATCGGGATATGGTTGTTGAGCGCGATTCTCAGGCTCGAAATTAATAAGTGATTTGGCTGGTTTTCTTCGTGTATTGTTCCTGATAAATACACAGAAGACGGCTTATCAAAGCTCAAGATCTTATCTGGTTTCGGGTATTCGATTTTTTTGCAGCCGCTTTTCTCTTTCATGCATAAGTAGTCGGCTTGAGGGTCGACAATATTCCACGGCACCGGTTTTTTACTCAAGTATGGCCAAATATTGTATTCCAAGGTCGCAATTGCTCCTCCGAGCAAACTGCCGTAATTGTGGATAGCACCTGTAAAGTTGCGCGCTTGATTTAACTCGTCATACAGCCAAGACGATTCAAATCGAGACTGATAATCTGGCTCATCAGCCGGTGAATGGGAGGTCAATTCTGCAAATACGGCCTCTGCCGCTAACAATCCAGATTTCATCGCGGTATGGCTGCCTTTGATTTTGGCGCTATTCAGTGTCCCTGCGTCACAACCAATCAATAACCCTCCGGGAAACTGCTGCTTCGGTAGGGCAAACAAACCGCCTTTCGTTAAGGCGCGAGCACCAAAGCAAACACGCTCTGCGCCAAGTAGATGCTTTGAAATCGCTGGGTGATGTTTCAGGCGTTGGAATTCTTCGAAAGGATTCAGGTAAGGATTGGCGTAATTAAGGTCGGCAATCAAACCCACGGCCACTTGATGATTGTCGAGATGGTAAAGAAAACTGCCTCCGTTGCTCTCAGAGTCGCTTAACGGCCAACCAAAGCCGTGGATCACTAAGCCAGGTTGGTATCGTTTATCGCCTTCTGGCAGTTGCCATAACTCCTTAAGTCCGATGGCGTAATGTTGCGCCGCTTTGCCTTTACTTAGTTTAAAGAGTTTGATCAACTCTCGTCCAAGGTGTCCACGCGCGCCCTCCGCAAACACGGTGTATTTGGCTCTAAGCTCAACACCTGCTTGGAAGTTGCTTTTCGGCTTGCCATCTTTATCTAGCCCCATGTCAGAGGTCACGATGCCACCGATTTTGCCTTGCTCATCTTTAATCAGACTTCGTGCAGCGAAGCCGGGAAACACTTCAACGCCCAACTGGCTAGCTTGCTCGGCTAACCATACACACAAGTTGCCTAAACTGAGTACGTATTGCTCGTGTCCGACGCGTAGACTCTTAGGTACGAATACTTGAGGTATGTGGATGTGATTGGATTGGGTAGAAAGCAGCAACATCTCGTCTTTGCTGACAGGCGTCATCTGCGGAGGATTATCTCGCCATTGAGGAAACAACTCATTAAGCGCAATTGGATCAAACACCGCGCCGGATAGAATATGAGCACCGACTTGCTCACCTTTTTCGACCACACAAATGCTGAGATCTCGATTATTTTGTTGGCTCAATTGGGCAAGTTTGCAGGCCGTTGAGAGTCCCGCTGGCCCTGCGCCAACGACGACAACATCAAACTCCATCGATTCTCTTTCCATACTCCAACCCAACCTGATTTCCAGTTAGTGCTCGTTGTACTTAGTTAAATATAGTCCAGTTGACGTAAACGTAAACTTTACTAAGCTCAAAATAACTTGGCACATCGGCAGGAGGTTACGTGAAAGTTCTAGTAGCGATTAAGCGTGTTATCGACCCATACAGCAAAGTTCGAGTCAAAGCAGATGGTAGTGGCGTAGAAACCGCAAACGCCAAAATGACCATCAACCCGTTTTGCGAAATAGCTGTCGAAGAAGCAATACGACTCAAAGAATCAGGTCTAGCAGAAGAGGTGATCGTCGTATCGCTGGGTGAATCTTCTTGCCAAGAGCAACTAAGATCCGCGTTAGCGCTTGGCGCTGATCGAGCGATTCATATTGAGACCGATGTTGAATGCCAGCCGCTGAGCGTGGCTAAGGTGCTTAAAGCGGTGATCGAAAAAGAGCAACCGACTCTGGTTTTACTTGGTAAGCAATCAATCGACAGCGACAACAATCAGGTGGCACAAATGCTTGCCGCGATTACGGGATTGCCGCAGGCGACATTTGCTTCTGAAATCCATATTGAGGGTAACAACGTAGAGGTTGAACGAGAGATCGATGGTGGATTGGAACGGCTTAAGTTATCGTTGCCAGCAGTGATTAGTGTTGATTTGCGTTTGAATGAACCAAGATACGCATCATTGCCCAATATCATGAAAGCCAAAAGCAAACCGATGGAGCAACTCACGCCTGAGCAGTTAGGGGTAAGTCTGTCGTCGTCACAAAGCACACTAGAAGTGATGCCGCCAAAAGCTCGTCAAACAGGACAAAAGGTGACGAGTGTTGCCGAGCTGGTGGACAAACTGCGTAACGAAGCGAAAGTCATCGAGTAAAGGGAGGCGTACATGAGTGAATCTAGCACAAAAATTTTGGTGATTGCTCAACACAATGGCTCTCAACTTAGCTCGGGAACGTTAGCGACACTAACCGCCGCTCAGCAACTAGCAGAACTTAATCAGGATTGTTCGATTGATCTTCTGATCATCGGCGATGATTGCCAGGGCGCTGCGATGCAAGCGAAGGAATATGGAACAGTGGAGCAGGTACTCGTCGCACAGCACAGCGCTTACGCCAACTCGCTGAGTGAAGTGATTGCCCCTGTGGTCGTAAAGCTAGCCAGTGGCTATTCGCACGTATTGGCGGTGGCCAGCACCTTTGGTAAAGACTTAATGCCAAGAGTGGCGGCGCTACTCGATGTAGGGCAATTGTCCGATGTGATCGAGTTTGTCTCCGCTGATACCGTCATCAGACCAATCTATGCTGGTAACGCGCTGGCAAAAGTGCAATCCCATGACGCGATCAAAGTCATCACTGTACGTGAATCCGCATTTGATAAAGCCCAACCAAGCAGCAACCAAGAAGTGCCGATTATCGAAGTGCCAGCGGAGGTTAATGCGTCGAATACCGAGTTTGTTGAGCGCAAAGTTACGGTTTCCGAACGTCCAGAACTCGCCGCGGCTCGTGTTGTGGTATCGGGCGGGCGCGGGCTAGGCAGCAAAGAGCAGTTTCAGTTGGTAGAACAACTAGCGGATAAACTAGGTGGCGCGATCGGTGCTTCGCGTGCTGCGGTCGATGCGGGTTATGTATCGAACGATCTGCAAGTAGGGCAAACGGGTAAAGTGGTAGCTCCTGAGCTGTATATTGCGGTTGGGATCTCAGGTGCGATTCAACACATCGCGGGGATGAAAGAGTCCAAGGTGATCGTCGCCATCAACAGTGACCCAGATGCGCCAATCTTTGAAGTGGCAGATTACGGTCTGGTTGGTGATTTGTTTGAGATTTTGCCTGAGCTAATTGACTCTGTCTGACTCGTGACTGAATACAATCAGTCCCGCTTAACACTGTTGTGCGTTGAGCGGGACCGTTTTCTACTAAAGCCACATTTGCTAGTTAAGCGACGTACGAGGAAACGTCGACTTCATCCAACTGTTCAGTCAGCATGTAGCTTTCTGCGAATCGTTGGTAAACGCCGGAGGTTAGGAACAGCTCGAATACGTCTTGGTCAAGGTGGCCTTCTTTGGCCATGAAGCTCATGATTTTGATTGCTTCCTTGAGTGTTTTAGCTTTCTTGTAAGGACGGTCGGTACTGGTCAAGGCTTCAAACACATCCGCAACCGCGATAATTTTGGCGGTCAGCGGCATGTCTTCTCCCTTGAGTCCCATAGGATAGCCAGTGCCATCGATTTTCTCGTGATGTCCGCCGGCAATCCGCGCCACGTCTTTCAAATGTTGTGGGAAAGGTAACGACTCTAAGATTCTAATGGTCTGAATAATATGATCATTAATGATGAATCTGTCTTCATCGGTTAACGTACCACGACGAATCGATAGATTGTAGAGCTCTCCCAAGTTGGCTTGGTGTTGCGGTGGCTTCATCGAAAAGCGTTTGTCTTGCGGCGGATTCGTTTCCCACGGCACGATGTGCTCCGGCAAGTCAGCGAGCAAGCTTTCCTCTTGAGGTGTTATTTCCTCACCAGAGAAACGTTGTTGTTCTACCCAAGCTGTACCTGAACGCTTGGACAGGGTTCTCGTCCAGTTGCTTTTAGCGATGGTATTTAAACGCTCAAGGTCGTCGTCACTGACAAACTCGCCACCGACGTTAAGCTCCGAGATAAACTGAAAATCCTCGTCTATTTGCGTTAGAACGTGAGACAGCTTTTGTTCAGCGTCATTGGGTAGTTCACCAAAGATTTCAGCGTAAGACTCCAAGCGTTTGTCGCGTTTGAGCACTTCAAAACGCATGCGAATTTCGTGGATACGGTTGTAAATGCACTCCAGTTTTGTCGCTTTGTCGACGATATGTTCTGGGGTGGTGATCTTTCCGCAGTCGTGCAGCCAGCTCGCGATTCGCAACTCTTCCCAATCTTTAACGTTTAATGAAAAGCAGTTGAACGGGGCGAGTTTTGATTTATCTGCTGCTTGGGTTAACCACTCGGTAATCACGGGTACTCGTTGGCAGTGGTGACCAGTGTAAGGAGATTTCTTATCCAAAGAGCCAGCAAACACTTGGATGAAGGACTCGAGCAACGCTTTTTGCGCGTCGTACATGTTGAGCGTTTCAATCGTCACCGACGTAAAGCCCAACAGCGTTTTCAAATAGTGTGCATACTTGTCGTGCAGCTTCTGCACATCACCTTGGTGATACATCACGGTAAATGCACCAATGACGTCACCAGTTCGGTCAATCAGTGGATAACAGATAAACTGAGCGTCTTGATTGACCACTTGAGTGGAAGCAAAGAAGGCAATGTCGCCAAGTTTGAATATATGCGCTTCTTTCTGTACGAAGACACGCTGCACAAACGGAGATTGACTGGCCAATGGAATCGGCTGTTGGAAGATTTCATTTGAGCTGTCGTCATTCTCTTCTTCCCACCAAAGGCATTTAGGGATTGCGCGATTCGTTTCTTTATCGAGCAAGTACAAAAACGCCCCTTGAGCGTTGACCGCTTTCGCGATGTCTTGGCAAACCAGACTCAAGATGTCGTCGACATTCTCTTTGCGCGCGATGTTGTTGGTGAGCGAAATAAACTGCTTAATCGTTAGTTGTGTGCTGGCCTGAGCTTCGGTTAGCTCTCGGATCTCTTTAATGTAGCTTGGTTTCTGTGGCTCAAACGAGAAACGGAAACGTTCGATGTCTTGCGCTTTTTGAGTCGCTCGTCTGATCGGCTGTGCAACGTAACGCGATACGCCATAGATAAAAGGCAGCGTTATCAGTAAAACGAGCAGCGAACCGTAAAGCGTTTGCTGTTTAATTACCACACCAGAATCAAACAAGTCAGCCGCTTTGGTCGCCATCAGTAGGTTGATGGGTTCGTTGTTGTGCGGCGCAAGCGGAACGACTTTTCCAAACCATTGCTCGCCGTTGAAGTTGAACGTTTCAATCGTATTGGTACGTTGATGCTGGCTGATTGAAAATGCCAAAACAGATTGAGACAAATCCGCAACTTTCATCGCACGGCCACTGGTTTCGGTGTCGAGTAAATCACGCTCACTGGCGGCATAAATATCACCAGAATCGGTGTACAGGGCGCGAATCGAAGATGGCGTCGTTAAGGTGCTAGCAAGCGTCTTTTCCAAATCTTTGAGAGAGATATTAATCGAGATGATCGTACCAAATGAGTTCTTTCTATAAACAGTCAGCCCTAGCTCTTTTAAAGCCGGAAGCACAAACGGCGCAGAGATAATATTGGCGTCCAGTTTTGCATCGGCGAAATCATCGTGATGTTGTACGAGTAACTTCTTATCCAGTTCAAACTCATCGACTTTATTGAGCGAAGATTCTAATCCGGTGATGGTAGCGATTTCGTTCACCTCGTGTGTTTCGATATAGTGCGTGCGTTCATCAATGCCAAAAAACTGCCTGACTTTATCGCTCTTAACTTGCATTACGGAGTAGAAATCGCCGTTGGGATAATAGAATGAATATGACGATACATGAGGATGTTCGTCAAGCAGGTGAGCAATCCCCGCCAAGGCTAACTCTCTTTCTTCTGCGACGTTGGAGTGGGCGACTTGGCTTTTCGCAAATGCCCCTAACGCTAGAAAAGCGGAGTGGTAGTAAGAATCCAATTTATAGCGCGTTTCTGACGCGACACGGCTAAATAGCTTGTCGTTAGCATCTTTGATAAGCGAATTCAGGCCGTCATTGGAGAGATAAATCTGCACGCCAGAGACAATGACGACGACCAAAATGATAACGGTGGATAGATGTATGTGAATAGGCAAAGCTTTATAGCGACGTTGCATCGAGTCATATTCTCTATTTTTATCGGTGGGTTGGATGTGCCAACAGTTGTCTATCAATAATAGAGTTTTCTCAAATGATTGAAATGCGATTAGTTGGATATTTACAAATCACTGTGATGAATGAATAGAAGTATTAATTGTGAGATGGTTAATGTATTGAGGTTTGTTTTCATCGGGCTAAATAACGGTTTGAACAAAGATAGCATGCAGAGCAAACCCATAACGCATTCTGATGGCGCGTTATGGGTTTGCCTGAGTCCTTGTGATCTAGTCTTGGTAGCGGCTTTCTAAGTGCCACACCAGTTTTTTGGTAAAACGAGCTGCTTCACCACCCGTGCAGGCTCTGTGGTCAAACGTAATCGATAGTGGCATCGCTTTGATGGCGACGGGCTGTCCATTACGCATGACAAGTTTTTCGATAATGCGACCAGCGCCCACAATCGCAACTTGAGGAGGGGAAACAACAGGTGTTGCGTAAATCCCCGCAATCGCCCCAAAGTTGGTCAGTGTTATTGTTGCGTGTTGTAGCTGCTCGCGGGCAATTTTACGCTCACGAATCCCTTTGACGGTTTCATCCAACCAGCGTCGAACTCCTTCAGCCGAGAAGTTGTCCGCGTCGCGCAGCACAGGTACATACAACCCATGTGAACTATCAACCGCGATACCTATGTTCACCTTACTGTGCACGCAGCGCGTCATGGTGTCGGCATCAAACCAAGCATTGAGAGCTGGCTCTTTTTTGCATGCGTAGACTACCGCTTTGATAAGCCTTGCGGAAATATCTTCGTTGGCAGACCAGTTTTCTAAGCTCGCTTCTTCGGTGATGGTTACATCTGCCACGTTGAGATGAGATTCTGCCATCGCGCCCGCCATGGTTCGTCTAGCGCCTTTTAACACCTCAGTACCTGGCTGTTGTCGACTTGCTTCGTGGTAGATATCGCTGTCGGTAATCAGACCATTTGGGCCAGTGCCTTCCACATTTTCTATACTCACACCAAGCTTCTTGGCCAACAAACGAGCCGAAGGCATTGCGGTCACCGGGCGTTGATCCACATGGGAATTATCGCCTCCGATCCAGAAGTCATCGACGTTCACGTGATGAGCGTGCTGAGACACGTTACCAACGACGGTAGCCGCATCGGATTTTTGAGCCTCTTTCGGCTTGGCTTTGCTCGAAGCATCTGCCGGCTCTTCAATTTCTAGCAGTAATGCACCGATATTGACAATATCGCCTTCTTCTCCGTGTCTGTTGACGACTTTACCGCTGCAAGGTGAGGGCACTTCCACCACGGCTTTAGCAGTTTCAACAGTCAGTACCACTTGGTCAATTTCGACCGTATCACCAACATTGACGTGCCATTCGACGATTTCAGATTCGGCCAAACCTTCACCTAAGTCTGGTAATAGGAAGTTTTTCATTTCCAACCCTCCACTAGTTCACGAGCGGCTTGAATAATGTCTTGCTCTTGGATCATGAAGTAATCCTCATTGCGGTAATACGGCATTACCGTGTCCATTCCGGTGACACGTTTAGGCGGCGCTTTCAACATACACATTGCACTTTCTGCAACACGTGCCAGGATCTCTGCACCCACACCACAGGTGCGGCTGGCTTCGTGAACCACCAACAAGCGTCCGGTTTTTTCGAGCGATTTGATGATGGTGTTTATATCGATCGGCTTAATAGATGCCAAATCTACCACCTCGACCGAAAGGCCTTGCGCAGATAAGGTTTCCGCAGCTTGCAAAGATTCCACCACACAAGCCCCCCAGGTGACTAAAGTAATGTCGCGTCCTTTTCTTAGTGTGAAGCAAGTATCGAGAGGTAGCGCTTCGCCGTTATCTAACACCTTGGATTTAACGGTGCGATAAATGCGTTTGGGTTCAAAGAACATCACGGGATCGTTACTGCGGATTGCGGCTAGCAATAAACCGTAAGCACGCTGCGGTGAGGAAGGGACAACGACTTTAAAACCGGGGATATGCGCAAACAAAGCTTCGACGCTTTCAGAGTGGTGCTCAGGCGCATGGATACCACCACCAAAAGGTGCACGGAACACCGCAGGGCAGGTTAGTCGTCCACGAGTTCGATTTCTCATTCTCGCCGCGTGGCACACTAAGTGCTCCATTGCCGGAAAGACAAACCCTTGGAACTGAAATTCAGCGACAGGGCGTAACCCTTGGGTTGCCATGCCGACGGCAACACCGCCAATTAAGGCTTCCGCTAACGGTGAATCAATCACTCTGCGCAAACCGAACTTTTCTTTTAACCCCACGGTTGCACGGAACACACCGCCGTTATCACCGACGTCTTCACCGAGCACCACCACATTCTCATCGTGAGCCATTTCATGGTGGAGTGCGAGGTTAACCGCTTCAACAAGTGTTATTTCAGCCACGGTGACCTCCTTGCATACGCATTGCTTTTTGGATCAGTTCGTCGCGTTGAGCATTAAGCTCTGCTGGCGAAGATTCATAGAGATAATCGAATGCTGATTCCGGTGCTTGCGGCGAAAGAGACACATAGTTATCGACCGCTTGCTCAACGAGCTGCTTACACTCTGCCAGCCAGTCTGAATCTTGTTGACTCGACCAGAGACCTCTATCTGTTAAATAGTTTTTTAAGCGTTTAACGGGTTCATACTCCCACGCTTGTTGCAACTCATCTTCGCTGCGATAGCGGCTGGCATCGTCAGCGGTGGTGTGGTCACTTAAGCGATAACTGACTGCTTCGATTAATGTTGGCCCTTTGCCTTTACGCGCTCTGTCTAGTGCCGACAACACGCAATCATGCACCGCGACCACATCGTTACCATCAACGGTGATACCATGAATTCCTGCCCCTTTGGCCTTCTCTGATAGAAAATCGGCGGCGCACTGCAGTGCACGCGGAACAGAAATCGCCCACTGATTGTTGTTAATGACAAACACCAAAGGCAAGTTCCACGCACCTGCGCAGTTGATCGATTCGAGAAAGTCACCCTTTGAGGTTGCACCGTCGCCACAAGTTACCAACGCGACCTGATGATTGCCCTCTATTTTTAGCGCGGTAGCAACGCCAACAGCGTGTGTACATTGGGTTGCGATTGGCACGCAAAAAGGTAAGTCGCGTGATGCAATACCGTCAATCGGTGTGAAATCGCTGCCGCGTTCGTCACCGCCCCAGTACTGCAAGTTCTTTTCCATTGGAATACCACGCACCCACATCGCTGGCATATCGCGATAGTAGGGGATGAACACGTCTTTTGGGTGCATAGCGTGCCCGACGGCAACACCAAACGCTTCTGCGCCTAAATGGGAAGGATACGTACCTAGTTTACCAGTACGTTGCAGGGCGACGGCTTTGTTATCGTAAGTTCGGCTCAGCACCATATCGCGATAAAACTTCACTAACGTTTTGTCGTCTGCCCACGCAGGGAGTTGCTCAACGGCTGCGCCAGTATGGTCGATATAGCGAAGCATCGGCAAAGATTGAACATTCATTGGAATCTCCTCCATGGTCTCTGGTTGGTGGATCGCACCGTTAAGAGACAGAATCCTGACTCTGCAACCATGTTTCGGTTTGAGTCGGGGTAGATGCCAAATTTCGCGCCTCATGAGAATTCCGAGTTATATAAGCGACTTTTATTCCCCAATTAGGCGTTCTTTTTTACTGCAAATAGACCAAGATTTAGTGATGAATCTCAGCATCTACTGTTTTCCCTAAGTGTAATCAAAATGTTAAATATTGCTTAATTTCTTTAGTACGCAGGAAGTAAAACAGAGTTTACAACTATGAGTGGATAGACTGTGGTGGTTGGCAAGGGGGGATTGTCTAAATTTTTCTAGCTCAACAAACAAAAAAACAGCAGGGGAGGCCTGCTGCTTTTTAATTACACAGTGTTTGAGCGATTAGTCAGCTTGTGATTCGTACGCTGGCCTTTGTGGTTGCTGTTGCTGAACTTTGTAGACTTTACCTGCGTTAAAACGCTCTAGGTAATCTGCAAGGTCACGCTTCACTTCAGGAACTAGAATGTAAAGACCGACAATGTTCACTAGCGCCATTGCGAAGATCATGGCATCAGAGAAGTCGATAACTGGACCTAGGTTCATCGCTGCGCCGATAACTACGAAGATACAGAACTTCACTTTGTAGATCATCTCAGCGGTTTTGCTCTCGCCGAATAGGTAAGTCCAAGCTTTCAGACCGTAGTAAGACCAAGAGATCATCGTTGAGAAAGCGAACAGTACAACCGCTACTGCAAGTACGTAAGGGAACCAGCTAATTGCACTACCAAATGCTGCAGAAGTTAGCTCAACACCCGCTAGACCTGTATCGGTATCTAGGTAACCTGTAATGATGATAACAAGCGCTGTCATGGTACAGATCACCACAGTGTCGATGAACGGTTCTAGTAGAGATACGAAACCTTCAGACATTGGCTCTTTGGTTTTTACTGCCGCGTGTGCAATTGCTGCGGAACCAACACCCGCTTCGTTCGAGAACGCTGCACGTTTGAAGCCTTGGATTAGCACACCAATAACGCCACCCGTGATACCTTCGCCAGTAAACGCGCCGTTGAAGATTGCACCAAACGCATCATCGATACGGTCGAAGTTAATCAGCAAGATAACGATTGCAGCACCGACATAGATAGTCGCCATGAAAGGAACCACTTTCTCGGTTACCTTCGCAATCGACTTGATACCACCGATAATTACGATACCGACGATAACCGCTAGGATGATACCGAATAACCAACCTTTATCTGCGAAGAATGAAGCTTCACCACCTGTTACACCAACGATCTGTTTGAACGCTTGGTTTGCTTGGAACATGTTACCGCCACCAAGTGAACCACCGATGGCAAACACTGAGAACAGTACCGCTAGTGTACGACCAAACGCAGCATTACCACGCTGAGCCAGACCTTTGCTTAGGTAGTACATCGGACCACCAGAGACTGAGCCATCAGGGTTAGTGTTGCGATATTTAACACCCAGTGCACACTCTACGAATTTGCTCGACATACCCAGTAGGCCAGCAAGAATCATCCAGAATGTTGCACCAGCGCCACCGATTGAAACAGCGACTGCCACACCAGCGATGTTACCTAGACCAACGGTGCCTGAAAGAGCAGTCGTTAGTGCTTGGAAGTGAGATACCTCACCATCTTCTTTCGCTTTTGGATCAGAGAACTTGCCCGATACCAGTTGAACGGCGTGTTTAAAACCGCGGACGTTGATGAAACCAAGATAGAAAGTAAAGAACGTTGCTGCGATTACCAACCAAAGAACGATCCATGGAACCTGTACGTCAGTAAAAGGGAACGGAATAGTCGAGAAGATCATTCCTACAAAAGGGTTGACGATAGGGGCGACCACTTCATTGATCGTATCATCCAAGTTGGATGCCACAGCACTACCTGTGAAAATGCTTGCAAAAAGGGCAAGCGAGATACGCTTTGTCATGCTTTTCCTGCCTGTGAAATAAAGTTTATATGAATAATATTTATTAGAAGTTGTGTTTTGTTACATTTGCGTAACACAGGCTATTGTTCACTTTATTAGTACAGTCGCAACATTTATGTTGGAAAATTTGAAGTAGAGAACAGTTCTGATAATTGCTATATGAAGGTGATAAATTTGGTCTTTGTATCTAATTAACTTCTATGTGTTAGATGTATGTCCTGTGTAATGTGTGAGGGATTGAAATATTATTTTTAACATTTGCTTAGTTAATGAAACTGCTTGGTTATAATTTAAGCGGATTTAAGCAGCGAAATTCAGCAATAGGACAGGATTTAGCAAGCTTTGAAACTTATTGCCGATTGAATGATGTCCTAATATTTGAATTAACCTCACTATTTAGCAGAAAAATACTGTTCAAATATAAAGCAAAGGGCGGTTATGTAGGAATTATCCTATGAAAAACAGTATCTTAACAAAGTAAGTATTGTGTCAATTATTTGCTGAGCTGTTTTGATTTGTAAGATGGTCGGAGTAGAATAAGCGCCTTCTTACATAGGTGGTGGAAATCATGAAAAAAAATGCACTAAAACTTGCGGTTGTTGCTGGCTTAGGTCTAACGTCTCTAACTGGTTGTATGGGTCAAATGGCTACAACAGGCCTAGTGACTAAATTCAACCTTGAAGTAGTAGATAACCGTTACGCTCGTGAAGGTATGTTCCTTCTTCTTTCACCTGTTTACGGTATCGCGAGTGTAGCTGACCTATTTATTTTCAACGCGATTGAATTCTGGACGGGTAAAAACCCAATCTCTGGTAAATCTCCAGCAGTTGTTGATACTCCAACTAAAAACTACATTAAAGTGAACGACTCTCTAGATAGCTCACTAAAAGAAGTTCCTCTATCAAACAACTCAAACATCGACCACGCTACAATGCAACAAATCGATGAAAACACTATGCAGATGGACATCTCTTACATCGACGGTACGACGAAAACTCTACGTGGTGAGAAGTCAGAAGACAGCGTTGCTTTCTACCTAGACGACCAATACGTAACAACAGTATCTAACGATGAGCTAAACAACTACGTTTCAGCTGCTAACATCTAATACATCTTGCTTGTATTCGAAGCCTCCGCATTTGCGGGGGCTTTTTTGTCTCGGCAGGAAATCCATTCCCATTGTTCGAACTTTGAACAAACTCTCAACGATACATTCACTTAGGTTGCTATAGTTGCATAAAGCCAGCCATTAATTGGAGGGACTATGCGTGCACTAGTCAGTCTTCCACTCATATTATCTGCGTTTGTTTTTCCGCCTAGTTACGCTCAGGCACTTTCTCCTCAACAGGTGACTGAAATAGTTGCACAGTCCGATAAAGCGATGCGTGGTGATTCCAGCTATAGCGAAGCCACCATGGAGATCATCCGCCCAGAATGGACACGATCGATGAGTATGAAAAGCTGGACTAAAGGCACTCAGCTTTCGATGGTATTCGTCACCGCGCCAGCCAAAGACAAAGGCACTGCTTCATTGAAGCGTGAACGCGAAATGTGGAACTGGGTACCGTCAATTGAACGCGTGATCAAAATTGCGCCCTCAATGCTGAGCCAATCTTGGATGGGGTCTGATTTCACCAACGATGATTTGATTAACCAGTCTTCAATTGTGGTCGACTATCAGCATAGCTACGTGCGCGAAGCCAGCTTTGATAATGATGAAGTATGGGTCATCGATGCGGTTGCTAAACCCGATGCGCCGGTAGTATGGAGCAAAGTGACACTCTGGATCTCTAAACAAACGTATTTGCAGCGTCAGGTCGAGTTTTATGACGAGTTCGAAGAACAGGTCAATCTTCTACAGACTTTTGATATAAAACAGATGGGGGGGCGCATGTTAGCCACCAAGATGGAAATGATGCCCGTTGATAAACCAGGACAAAAAACCGTTTTAACCACTCATCAAGCTCAGTTTGATTTTAAGATTGACGACGACTTCTTCTCTCTCAGTCAAATGAAGTCACTAAGAGAGTAAACCATGCTGATTCGGCTGGCGTGGCGTAATCTATGGAGACAAAAACGACGTACACTTCTGACGTCTTCCGCATTGGCGTTAGCGCTGTTTCTCTCTTTGATGACGCGCAGTTTTCAAGAGGGCAGCTACAGCGCTAATATCGAAAATTCCGCGCGATTTTACACTGGGCTGATTCAACTTCAACACCCGGACTTCTACACCTCAAACAGCATTGATGACTTACTCCCTGAAAGCGCGGACTTTATTCAATCGGCACTCAATCTTCCTAACGTGAAAACGGCACTTCCTAGATTGGAGTCGGTGGCGTTGGCCGCTTTTGCAGAGCGTTCGAAAGGCGTTTTAGTGTTGGGTGTGAATCCGCAAGCAGAGGACGAATACTCGCGTATTAGCGCCAAATTGATTTCGGGGCGATTCATTACTGCTGGTGAACAAGGTGTGCTACTTGGAGAGAGTTTGGCGCGCTATCTGCAGGTCGCTTTAGGTGATGAACTTGTCTTATACGGACAAGGTTATCACGGTCAAACAGCCGCTGGGTTGTATCAAATCGTAGGTATTCTTCATTTTCCGCTGCAACAGCTTGATAGCCAGCTGGTGTACATGCCGATTCAGACAGCGCAATCGCTCTACTCCGCGCAAGGCAAGGTGTCGAACTGGGTTCTCGATATCAAACAATTAAAACAACTGGATTCAACACTCGCGACGTTAAAAGATCAATATCAAACCAAAGCGTCGGTGAAATCTTGGCAAGACTTGTCACCTGAGATGGCGCAGCAGATCATGATGGATAAAGCGGGTGGGATCTTTCTTGTCTACGTGCTGTATGGTGTGGTCGGTTTTGGCTTGTTTGCAACCATATTGATGATGACATTGGAGCGACAAAGAGAGTTCGCCGTAATGCTGGCTACAGGAATGTTGCGGCGTAAACTCGCAGCATTGATTATGGTTGAGTCGAGTTTTATCGCTTGCTTGGGGATTACTCTGGGTTTGATTATTTCTGCTCCCGTGCTGGCGTATTTTTATTTCAATCCTATTTGTCTTACTGGCGATGCCGCTCAATTGATGCTTGATTCTGGATTTGAGCCTATCATGCCAGTTGCAGTGGATGTTGGGTTGATGGTAAGCCAAATCGCTACCGTGTTGCTGCTGATGCTGCTGTGTCTTATTTATCCCGTGTTGCGGGTTTCGCGTCTGGATGTCGCTTCCTCATTAAAAGGAGGCGCGCATGCTGGTTAAATTGGCTTGGCGAAACATCTGGCGCAATAAGCTGCGCACCTCAATCATTCTTGGCGCAATGGTGTTTGGTCTGGTTGGTGTCTCCGCGATGATGGGGTTTATGACTGGCTTTGTCGACAGCATGGTCAAAAACGCGATTCAATGGCAAACCAGCCATATCCAGATTCACCATCGTGCATATTTGACCAATCCAGATATCTCACTGACGATCCCGAATGGGGAGCAACTCGCGAACAAGTTACGCCAGCTGTCTGGAGTAGAAAACGTCTCGGCGCGATTCGTCGTTGAAGGTATGGTGGCTTCTGCGCGAAGTAATCGTGGCGTGCGTATTAACGGTGTCGATAGGGATGACGAAGCACGTATAACACCGCTAAGTTCCCACATTATTCAAGGCTCTTGGTTTGAATCTGACGGGCATAATCCAGTACTTGTTTCGGAAAAGCTCGCGCAACGCCTCAAGCTCCGAATTGGTTCAAAAGTCGTTGTGACTTTTACCGATGCGACGGGGCAAGTCGTTGGCGCAGCTTTCAGGGTAAAAGGCATATTTAAAACACCGTCTACCCAGTTTGATGAAAACAACGTATTTGTGCGTAAAGCGGATTTGCAGAAAACCGCCGGTATGACAGGTGTACATGAGATAGCGATTGTAGCGACCAATTTAGACAGGCTTCCTCACGTGTTGGCTGAGGTAGAACAACTGGTTTTGCTTTCGCAACTCGATAAACAGGTTGCTGTTCGGGACTGGATGAAAGTTCAACCCATGTTAGCCACGATGATGAACACCATGGCAGTCAGTAATCGGGTGATTTTGGTGATTTTTGTCATCGCTATGATGTTTGGCATCATCAATATTATGCTGATGTCAGTGTTTGAGCGAACCCGCGAATTTGGCGTACTGATGGCGGTTGGGATGCAAAAACACAAAGTTCTGTTGTTGGTAATGCTAGAGACCACTCTGCTCGGACTCACAGGGGCTACGGTCGGTGTGCTGTGCAGTATGGGGCTGGTGGCTTTAATGCATCACTACGGGATTTCTCTTACGAGCATGTCTGACGGACTCGGTGCATACGGCATTGATACTGTGCTGTATCCACGTGTTTCGTATCTTGAGTATCAAATGATCTTTGTTACCGTAGTGGCGGCAAGCGTCCTTGCGGCATTTTATCCCGCGTATCAAATCCTGCACCGTCGCCCAGTCGACGCAATGGCGGAGAAAAGTTAATGACGATTAAACTAAGCCAGCTATGTAAAACCTACAACCAAGGCTCAGAGTATCCGGTTCATGCGGTGCAAAACGTGGATTTAACCATTGATCAAGGTGAGTTTGTTGCCGTGATGGGGCCATCTGGTTCTGGAAAAACTACGTTGCTTAATCTGATTGGCGGGATCGATAGCCCAAGCACGGGGAAAGTGGAAATTGACGGCTGCAATATCAGCGCGTTATCAGAAAAGGAGTTAATAGCCTTTCGTCGTGACCATATCGGTTTTATCTTCCAAGATTACAGCTTGTTGCCAGTGTTGACGGCTTTAGAGAACGTGGAGTTTGTGATGCAGTTACAAGGTCGAACTGAACAAGCCTGTCGCACACGCGCCTTGGAGCTGCTTGAACAAGTGGGTTTGACAGAGCAACGTGACAAAGTGCCGAGCAAGATGTCAGGTGGTCAGCAACAAAGAGTCGCTGTTGCACGGGCATTAGCACCCAGCCCGCGTTTTGTGATGGCAGATGAACCGACCGCTAATCTGGATGCGAAAAGCACAGCAGAACTGCTCGACATCATGCAACGACTCAACGAACAAGAACAAACGACGTTTATTTTTTCCACGCATGATCCGCGTGTTATCAAACGTGCTAAGCGCGTAATCGTATTTGAAGACGGCAAACTGAAAGAAGATAAACGCCAGTCAGGGATTGCTTTGAATGAGCACAACGATGACAACTAAACGGTGGAAGATAGTTGCGGGATTCACATTGCTTGTATTGGGTCCGATGGTCTCAATCGCCCAAGTTCCAGGCGTGGCGCCAAGCAAAAACTGGGACTTAGACGGTTACATAAAATACATGGTGAGTTATTCACTGCCTGACCATCAAGACAACGCACTCGATCACCTAATCCATCAACGGTTTAATTTTGAATATCGCTCTGAATATGGGTTGTCATTCAACGCGGGGTTGCGTACGCGCTTGTTTTCTGGTGACAGCCTCGAAATTCCACAATATGACGATCTTATTGGATACGATGCAGGTTACCTAGATCTCAACAAGAACATCTCTTCCTCGCAGGATGTATTAATGAACAGCCAGTTTGACAGGCTTTATGTCGATTGGCGACATGATGATTGGCAAGCGAGAATAGGGCGTTCAAGAATCAATTGGGCTGTGAACACGATCTGGAATCCAAATGACGTGTTCAATGCTTATTCCATTTACGATTTCGACTACGAAGAACGAGCAGGAACCGACGCAATTATTGTAAATAGAAAGTTCGGATTTGCTGGCGGTATTGATCTCGTGGTTAACCCAAATCAAGACAATGAGTTAAACAGTTACGCTGTACGATATTTCGCTAATGTCAGTGGGTGGGACTATCAACTAATCACTGGCAAATCCGGTCTAGACAACGTCATTGGGGCTGGATTTGCAACCGACTGGTTAGGGGCTGGTGTAAGAGGGGAGTTTACTTGGTTTGAGCCGCGTCGCGACCACTACAATCAACGGAAACTCGAGCAAAACAAAGTGCTGAGTCTAGAAACCGATTATAGCTTCACCAGTGAAAGGAATTGGTTAGTACGAGCGGCGTGGCTTTGGATAGATAATCCTGTTGAAATCAGCAACGCAAAATTGTATTTGAACCTGCCGCTAGACGCGCAAACATTAAGCTTTACCAAAAACAGCGCTTACGCTGAAGTCGGGGTAGACGTGACACCACTAAGCCGACTAACATTCTCGTCTACGTACTACGATGACGATTCTTATTTTATCGGCATTTCTAACAGCTATTCGCTCGCGAACGATTGGCAGCTACTTACCGTGTTACAACGTTTTGATGGTTCATCCAACAGTTTGTTTGGTCAAACACCCGCGACTTTACTGTTTGCCAATATCCGTTGGAGCTTTTAAACACGACATCAAATCGCGAATTGCACTCTGTGTAGCGTTATATTTATGCAAATTGATGATAAACCAACCGCTTAAGCATCCATAGGTGAAAAAAGGCTTTTCTTTTCAGTTAGATCTGGCATATTAAATCTTGTCTACACGATGTGCGTGCATCGTATAATGGCTATTACCTCAGCCTTCCAAGCTGATGATGCGGGTTCGATTCCCGCTGCACGCTCCAATTCTTCTCGCTTTTCAGCAAACTACCAAACTTCACGCCCACATCTTATTACTACCGCAGTAAAAAGCATCGCGCTAAGCATACTTAGAAAAACGCATTTTACTTACCACGTTTGTATTTACTCCCAAAGAGTTGTATCACCCGCAAAGAACTTCTCATGTTTCTGATTCCCCTTAACAGTTTTTCGATTCCAAACTGTTGGTGGATGATGTCTGCAAACTGAGATGAGTATCCTTTACGGGCAGTGGCTTTTTACATGTTAGAACGGCAAAAATGAACTTGGATTTGAGTTTAAAAGAGTCTCAATCTGCTTGAGTCCATCAATAAGCTTGCTCTCTCTACTAATTGAAGTCAGTGACAGCCTTATGTGCTGGGTATTAGACCCATCGGCACTAAAGTAGCTGCCGCTCGTAACAATCAGACCTCTATTTTTGGCTTCCATCGTGAATCTGTCTTGTTGCCAATGCTGGGGCAATGGCAACCAGATGTGAAACCCAGATGCATTCGCGTTGATAGACGGAAATATTTGCCGAGCAAGCTCTTGTCTATGTACGGCCATTTCTCTTTGATTTTCAGCTAGCTGAAATGCTTCACCTGATTCAATCAGCAACGTGGCGGCAATAAAGTTAATCGGAGAAGACAACCATATGTTTGCGCGAATGTGAGCGTTTAAAGCGGCAACCTGACTTTCGGGGGCTTTTACAAATCCACACCTCATTGCAGGGCTTATTGCTTTGGATAACCCAGAGATATGAAAGGTATAATTCGGCGCAAAGTTTGCGATTGGAGGGACTGGCTGAGCATCCAAAAAGCAATAGATATCATCTTCCACCAACCACACTTGATTTTCATTGATGACCTTGGCGATTTCTTTTTTACGCGCCTCTGGCATCGATACGCCAGTTGGGTTCTGATGGCAAGGAATCAAAATAACCAGCGATGGAGAATGCACCTTTATCGCAGTATCAAGCGCATCAGGACGGACACCTTGTTCGTCCAAATCAACACCCACCACGTTCCTGTTTGATAGGTTCGCTATCGCTAATATTCCTGGGTAGGTGAGAGATTCAACTAAGATGGTGTCTCCCGGCTTTGTCAGTGTTTCGACAAGTAAAGACAGTGCATGTTGAGCACCATTTGTGAGAACGGTATTGCGAGTGTTTCCACCCTCAAGGCCGTATTCTCGTGCCCACCTAACCGCAGCTTCCCTGTGCTTTTTATGTCCAGAGTTTTCGCAATATCCGATCAGTGAATCTGTGAGTAGCTCGGCTGACTGTTGATAGGCTTTTTTTATTGCTGGGACATTTTTGTACAAACACGGTTGTAGCAGAGAAAAGTTGAAATCAGATTCATCCTCTGGAACTTGGATCGCTTCATTTAAGTCCGAACGAGCTGCAACAAATGTCCCTTTACCAACAAAAGATTCTAAGCGCCCTTTATCACTCAGCAATTTATAGGCTTTGGATACTGTAGCCGGAGTAGTCTCGAACTCATCCGCTAATTCGCGATGAGTCGGAAGTTTGGCATTGGGTTGGTATTCGCCGCTATCGATTCGTTCCTCGATGACGTCAGCGATAAAGATGAATTTGCTGTTACTCAATCTGCTTCTCCTCAGTTCGAATAACTCATTATAAAACATTACTTATGTCTTTTCGCTATTAAAGTTATTAAGGGAAGTCAATAAACATCAATTGACATATGTCAATTGATGTAATTAATATAACTCAAAGATAGTGATAACAACGTCACTGTGGCTTGTGGCCGAGAAGGGTTTCATCCAAGAGAGGACGGCTCGGATAGATGGTTAATCCGGCTCTTTGGAATGAGCTCACTGGATCGAATCATCCCCCACAAAAACTCAAACCATATTGGAAAGGATTAAGGATAACGTTATGAAAAACTCGAATGTCGCATTTATAGGTTTAGGTGTAATGGGGTACCCAATGGCGGGGCATTTATCTAATGCTGGCTATTCTGTCAAAGTTTACAACCGTACATTGAAGAAAGCGCACGACTGGACTCAAGAATATATCGGGGAATCGTGTTTAACGCCGGGGTCGGCGGCGCAAGACAGTGATTATGTGTTTGTATGCGTGGGCAATGATGATGACGTAAGAAGTGTCGTTTATGGTTCAGATGGGCTTTTGGCAAACATGAAACCAGGGAGCACGCTAGTTGACCACACCACGACGTCTGCAGAACTCGCCATTGAATTGGCGGCTGCATGTGAACAGAAAGGAGTCCTTTTTGTTGATGCTCCTGTCTCAGGCGGTCAAGCCGGGGCTGAAAATGGCGCTTTGACCATCATGTGTGGTGGTCAACCTAACGTATATGAACAAGTAGCCCCAATCATGCGCAGCTATGGTAAGCAATCAAAGCTAATGGGTGAAAATGGCCAAGGCCAGCGAGCTAAGATGGTTAATCAAATATGCATAGCGGGTGTTTTGAAAGGCTTGAGTGAAGGGCTGCTGCTAGCTCAACGTTCAGGTTTAGATATTGGCGAGCTTGTAGATGTATTAAAGCATGGTGCTGCGGGTTCTTGGCAAATGGAAAATCGTTCACTAACGATGTCAAAAGGTGAATTTGACTTCGGGTTTGCGATCGATTGGATGCATAAAGACTTGGGTATCTGTTTAGACGAAAGCAGAAAGTTGGGTATCGAACTTCCACTGACTACGACGGTAGACAATGAGTATCAAGAGTTGCAGAAGCGTGGATTAGGGCGCATGGATACATCGGTACTAATTAAAGTTTACGAATAATTAATGAATTAAGGATTTTTCAACATGGAATGGTTAGGGAACGACATTACATTATGGGTGTTAGTTGCACTGATGCTGTCCGCATTCGCTGCTGGGTTTATTGACGCAGTAGCTGGTGGAGGCGGTTTGATTTTAGTGCCATCATTTATTCTAGCGGGCTTACCTCCTCAAGTAGCGCTAGGACAAGAAAAGATAGTAAGTACTCTCGGCACAATTGCAGCAATACGCAATTTTGTCAGAAACAAGTGCGTAGTTTGGACTGCGGTTGCAACAGGTATACCTGCTGGATTGATAGGTGCTTATGTAGGTGCAGAAGCTATTCTTTACTTCGACCCAGATACGGTTGGTAAGATCATACTTGCAATGCTTCCTATTGGTATCGTGCTTTCGTTCATCCCTAAAAAGAGTAGCGAGCAAGATAAGGATGCGCTAATTAACAAAAACGTTATCTTATTTGGTGTCCCAGCAGCCGTGTTTGTGATTGGTTTCTATGATGGATTCTTTGGACCTGGTACTGGCAGCTTTCTGATCCTTGCTCTGCATTATCTATTGAAATTTGATTTAGTGGCGGCATCTGCGACGTCAAAGTTGTTCAACTTTGCATCTAATGTTGGGGCTCTAATTGCTTTCATGCTAGCTGGCAGTGTGCTGTATGCGTTGGCTGTTCCTTTGGTGATTATGAACTTGTTAGGCAACCACGTCGGCAGCTCTTCGGCGATGAAATATGGGCCTAAACTGATCCAACGTACAATATCTTTGTCGCTTAGCCTATTGATGATTTCGTTGGGTTATAAATTTATCTTCTAGTGAGAACTTTCAGCTTAGCTAATCGCTTAAAATCAGCTTTCTAGCCCTTTATTTGATTGATATTAAATAAAGGGCTTTTACTGTTATTGGGCGACTAATTATGCGCCTTTGCGAACTTTCTCTTTTACCATCAACGAGTAACAATTAGAATTGAGTGATCATTTTCCAGTGAGTGCGAGTATGATTCGTCACAATTTAATTGGTTTTTTATTGTCGTTCTTTGTTTTGATCACCCTAATTTTTGTCATGATGGACGGAACTCACTTTCCACTCCTTCAGTGGCCTTACGAAGCTTTTCAAGGATTGGTTTTTTCTTTCGTTTGGGGTTTTGGTGTATCGACTACGATTGGCTATTTCTTCTCAATACTGGTCGTTGCAACAGTTTTGGTAGTAAGTTTTGCATTAGGGCATAAACTATCCCGCTGTTTTGGTCGAAATTAATAGAGGCGGTGATAGTGCTTTTTCACGCCAGCCAACAATATCTCGTTCTTCATCAATTTGAGAATTGCACAAATGAATCAAACCCAACACCAAAGATGGTCAAAAATCAGGTCTGGTGGCTTTTTCAAATATGTAGCACTAAACAGTATTTCGATAGTACTGGGTATATTTTTGGTTAGACTTGTCGTCCATGCTTTCTCAAGTGAGCAAATTCCTTTTGAGGAGTTTCTATCAGCTCAGCTTATGAATTTAGGAATAACTGCTTTAGTCCTACCTTTTGTCTTTTGGGGCTTGTGGTTGTATCAGGAATCGAAATACAAAAAAGTGGTAGAAAGATCGCGCGTAAAATAAATACGATACAGGTTGACGGCACTTGTCATCATGTCGCCAGACAGCTCAATGGGCGAGCATACTCATGGCGACGCTGATTTTGTATCTAAGCTTGTGTGAGAGGAAGTTATAGTTGCTGCTTAGTTTGGCGTTAAAGAACGGAGAGTGCCGTGAATCAGGATGATCTAAATATTGAATATTTACCATTGCAAGCTGAGCTAGTTAAGTCTGCTGTTGCTGCATTTTCGTCTCAAGATAATGTATTAGCTGCTGTATTGTTGGGTTCGCTAGCGAATGGAACAGGCGATCGAGTGTCTGATGCTGATATACTCATTTTCACACAAAATGGTTTCCACAAAACCGCAGAATCATGTTTTGCTCACTTTGAGGCAGGTAAAGATATTTTCTACAGTCTCAATGGTTTCCATAATGATAATGCGTATTTCAAAAAATACATTTTCACCGATATAACTAGCGCGGAGATCCATTGCCTGGATGTAAGCGAGTCCTTCAATATCTCTAAGCCTTTTAAAATCCTATTCGATAAAACGGGCATTGTTGAGCCAAGGCTAACCGATGACCCCGCTCCTAAGCATGAAGACTTCCCCGTTTATACAAACGGCGATCAGGGCTTAATATGGGAGCTCTTCGACTGCATAAAATGGATGAGTCGAGACAATCACGAGCTAGCTAAGTCTTATCTTAAAAAGCTATCAGATAAGCTTTGACTGTTTATTTATACAGAAACTGAACGTATGCTTTGAGTGTCATAAAAGGAGCATCAGATAATGACAATATCTGAGTGTTATTTGATAGGGATATTATGAAGTTAGTCATTTTTGATTGTGATGGAACACTGGTCGATAGTGAGTTGTTGTGTAATTTGGCTCTGGAGCATCAACTCTCGGATCTTGGCTTAAAATGTTCAGCAGATGAGCTGCTCGCTAAGTATCGCGGTGGCAAGTTAGCTTCAATTATTTCTAGTTTAGAAAACGAGTTTTCAATGATTTTTCCTAAGTCATTTGAATCTGAATATCGTTCAAAGGTGAATGAGCTGTTTGACAAAGAGCTGGTAGCAACTGATGGAATCCAAGACGTTCTGGATTCATTAACGATTCCGTTTTGTATTGCATCGTCGGCGCCTAGAGCAAAAATAGAGCGTGCTTTAAATGTCACTGGGCTCTCTAAATATTTCGAGAACAATATCTTCAGTTCTTATGAGGTAGGTTCATGGAAGCCTGAACCTGATCTATTTTTGCATGCTGCAAGCACAATGAAGGTAAAGCCCGAATATTGCGCGGTTGTCGAAGATAGCTTGCTTGGATTAGAAGCGGCAAACCAAGCTAAAATGAAAAGCATCTACTACGCGCCGGAAGAAACGAAAGTATGCGGGCTTGCTGACGTTCAAATTCGACATATGTCAGAGTTGATAAAACACATCACATGACAAGTGGCTCTATGTGACAGGAAGGAAATTATGACCCCAGTATCGGTTCTTGTTCATGTTCCAAACGTGCCTAAAGGTTTGGAGTGGTATCAAAAAGCCTTTCCTGAAGCGACTCCAATTTATCATCCAGAGTTTGATTTCACGGTACTAGACCTAGGCGGTTTTTCAATTGAAGTAGTGCAAGCGGATGAGAAGGTGGGAGCAGGTAAAAAAGGTAGTATCGTTTATTGGTCTGTAAACGATTTACTTGAGTCTCTAGCTTATTTTGAAGCTCTTGGCGCCAAGCTATACCGAGGGCCAATGGAAATAGAAAGAGGGCTGTCAATGTGCCAAGTAGAAGACCCATTTGGTAACTTAATTGGCTTGCGCGGCAAAATGACACAGCAGCTAGATCAATTTATGTAGCGCAATCATTTATGGAGTAATACGGTGATTTCAGGATTAAATCATATCACGTTGGTAGTCAGTGATTTGGAGCGTTCGCCGTTCGTTATAGCAAGCCTTAAAGCAGAGATTGAAGCGCACTGTTGAGCCAATATTTTAGTGTGAACGCTAGAGCTTGGGAAATGTGAGCTCTATGATCAGAGCTCATGGCAGCTTACGAGATGATGACGATTTCATCATTCTCATCGATAAAAAGTACGGCTTTATGCTGTTCGATTAACTGAACTGCGGATGATGGAGTAACAGCGCCAATTTCACCTTTAGACTTTATCGTCAAAGCATCCCATGCGCGATCTCGGTACTTACCTGTTTCGGTGTACTCAATTAATACTTTCATAGGCCCTCTCTTATTTTCAGCGGCGGTGAATGTATAACAAATCTTAGTCCTTTGGTTTGAGTTACGCATTAGTTAAAAATGAAACATTAAATTAACATTTTAATAATAATCTTATTTCACATGCACATAGGATTAAGTTGTTATCTCAGCCGTTTGGCTTAGATTCTAGCTAGCTCAAGCGTTTTACATGATGGCGTAGAGAACGTGCTAATGCGGTTTTATGTGACTTGACACTCCCTTACGATCGAAATGGATCGATTACAGTAACCATACAAACACGGAGGTACATACCATGAGTAACACTACGCCTAGTAAGATTAAAGGACACTGCCGTTGTGGTCGCGTAACGTTTGAAGTAACAACTAAACCATTGATTACGATGGCTTGTCACTGCACCGGTTGTCAGCGAATGAGCTCAAGTGCGTTCAGCTTAAGCTCTCTGTTTTCAAGCGAATCATTTAGCGTTACGTCTGGCGAACCAGTGATTGGCGGCTTGCACGGTAGTATTCGTCATTTCTTCTGCGAACATTGTATGAGTTGGTTGTTTACACGTCCTGACGGCATGGAACAGTTCGTCAATGTACGTTCAACAATGTTGGAAGATTCGCACAGCTACAAACCATTTGCCGAAACGTATACTGATGAAAAGCTAGAGTGGGCAACAACTGGCGCAGTGCGCAGCTTTAAAAAGTTTCCACCAATGGAGAGCTTTCCCGAGTTGCTTGAAGAATATGCGAAGAGCCAAGGTTAAATCCTAAATGCCGACTCGAATACCATGTCATTCTTACCCCCTTATCTGTGATGAAATTAAGGAATGTTCCATGAAATACGCTCCAATTAAACCTGAAATTACCTTCGATGATTTCGCGAAAGTAGACATTCGCGTCGGTAAAATTATTGAGGTGAGTGAGATTGCCAAGTCTGACAAGCTTATGAAGCTAACGGTGGATTTTGGGGACCACACCCGCTCGATTTTGGCTGGTATCAAACAGGAACGAGAGGATCCAAAAGAAATTGAGGGTAAACAAGCGCTGTTTGTCGTGAATTTGCCTGAAAGAAAAATGGCCGGTGAAATCTCGCAAGGTATGCTTTTTGATATTGGTTATGAAGACAAGTTGCAGCCATGTCTCGCTTGTCCAGAAAATGACATGCCCAATGGTGCGAGGGCCGGTTAATGGCTCAATAAGCCCTACTTAAACTACGGCAGTAAAGAGTTAGAACTATGGAGCAAAGAATGGACGTCGTCGTCATTGAACAACATACCTCAGAGTATCCCAATCCGATCGTTTTGAACCAAGGCGATAGGGTGACTTTGGGTGAAATGGATGATGAGTTCCCAAATTGGATATTCGTCACGACAGAAGCGGGCGTAAAAGGTTGGGCTCCGATTCAATATATTGATAAATCAGGTTGTGGCTCAAAAGGAACACTGCTTCATGATTATGATGCGTGGGAGTTGAATACCACAATGGGTGAGAGGCTTACAGTGTTGTTTGAACTCAACGCTTGGTATCGGGTATCAAGAATAAGTGGTGAAGTCGGGTGGGTACCTGTTCGTACGGTGCAGCAAGTATGAGCGTAACTCATTAATCTAAACAGAGTTAATTAAATTACTGATATTATCAGTTCAGAAAGAGCTGGGCTTATCTTAGACAAGTTAGCCAGCGACATCAGCTGACAAGGCTTCCAATCTTGTCAGCAAGTTTCCACTCATATCATTTATTATTTAATGCAGTGTTTAAGTGTGTTCTCCAGTACCGAAATAGATTCAGCATTTGATGCACGATCAAAATGCACGTTGACTTGTTTGCCTGCCTTTTCAAACACCACGTCATCGAAATCCGTCATAGCAATCTTGTAACCGTTACGTGCAAACAGGCTGGTTACTCGAGTTCGCTGCTGTATTTTTAATGCGGATGAAAGCAATTTATCCATACCGTATTGTTCCCCGTTATTTAGCAATCGTTGCAAAGCTTAGTATGAAATCGCCCCTTTATCCATGAATATTTTTGCATATATTTGGCATGTATATGAAATGTCATGTGTTTTAATTATCGGTCGATTAGGGTTTAGATTAATTCCTTACTTTAAATATGGTTTTGTGTGAGCTAGGTGGTAAAGAACTTACGCGTTAATCATGTTGTTTGTTATTTGTAAGAAACAAATAGTTACAAATTACTAGCACGTATTTTTTGGGATTATCAAATAGGTACTAAGATTGGCAAACGAGATAATTACATCGGATTGAGCGCACTTTAACTCACAAGAGGCTGTATTTATATACAGTTGTTTGTTGTTTTCACTTAATCAGTTATGTATGGTTATTACCCGTTGTTTCAACTAAATAGGCAAGGACAATGCGGAGTTCTCTGAGAGAAAAAGTCGTGCAGGTATGCTCTAAGAAAATTGAGCAAAAAGGGGAGAGTGTAGGGGTGTCATTTTATGCGTTCTTCGCCAACAAAAATGACGATCCAGAGCTATTGATGGAAGCCGCAACCTGGTGGATTCAAACTCATAAACTCGACCATTTTGAAAAAGCCACTAAAGTTATGGCAATGGTTAAGTCTGGGGTATAGAGCTAGTTTTGGCCGACTGATATACGTGATTATAGGTCTTAGCCTACCTTGTAATAGGCGGAAGGAGTGAACGTGCGAAAATCAGACAGACTTTTTCAGTTGACGAATATCTTGCGTAAGCATCAACCCCTTACCGCGCAACAGCTAGCGGAAAAGCTAATGGTCTCTGAAAGAACTATATATCGCTACGTTGATGACTTATCCGCTTCCGGGATACCTATTTATGGTGAGCCTGGTATTGGTTATCGCTTAGTTGAAGGGTTTGAGCTACCGCCATTGCAGTTGTCGCGGGAGGAGTTAGAAGCGCTGATTACGGGTGTCAGTTTCACCGCATCTCTAACAGGGAAAGACCTAGCCGCATCAGCGCGGTCCTTACTCGCCAAGATTGAAGCGGTGTTGCCCAATAGTGCAAATATGATCTCCGACGAAGAGCGAGTTGTCCGTGTACCTACGTTGTATCGAGATGCCAAAATACATCAGACGTGGAGTAAAGTTCATTCAGCCATTGAGTCTAAGCGTCGGTTAACGATAACGTACCGTTCGCTCTCAGATGTCGAGACAGCCAGAGTCGTGATTCCTCTAGGACTGTTTTATTGGGGAGGGAAATGGACACTGGGCTGTTGGTGTGAACTCCGCCATGCGTACCGAGATCTTCGGTTAGATCGTATCGCGGAATTGAAATTTAGTGAATGCAACACGGGTTTCCCACAGCACGTTTCTTTGCATGAATACATGGAGACAAAAAATTCACAAAGCTACTGACACAATGTTGTCAGTAGGTGTGCCTTACAGTTGGCTCGAACCAACAAACGGGGCATTTATATGATTACCAACAACAACATCAATAGCATTGGCGGATTGGAATTCGCCACTTTTAAACTTAAAGAAGGTGTGACAGAAGCTCACTTAATAGAGCTTGCTCAACAAGTTGAGCAGAAGTTTCTCAGTCAGCAAGACGAACTCATTCTTCATTTTTTAGTTCGTGGCTCTGATGGGAGTTATGCTGATGTGGCGATTGCGAGTTCGCAGGAAAAAGCAGAAGAGTACTGCCAGCAGTGGTTAGAAGACGATATTGCGTTAGCGTATTTGGAACTTCTTGATAAAGAATCGGTGAATATGACCTTTTGGACAAGAATCAATTAGAGCGCACGGTATATTAGGTGGGCTCAAAACGATCAGTACGATTGTTTACCCACCTATCTTTCCAACTTAGTTAACGATTGATAATCCATTGGTGTGACACTGACGAGTTTCTTAAACTCACGTTGGAAATGCGCTTGATCGCTGAATCCTAAATCGAACGCTAGGTCAGAAAGTGGTGTCTGACTGTTGTGACTAATCCTATATACTGCTGATTGACAGCGAATCGCGCGGCTGAAGGCTTTCGGCGTCAGGCCAGTATCGTTACGAAAGGTACGTTGCAACGTTCTGGCAGAGTAACCTGTGTCGTGAACCAGATCTTTTATCTGAATATTGCCGCGCGCTTTAGTGACTCGCGCGATCACTTCCATCGTGAGATGAGAACAAGCGCGGCTATCAAATTGGCCGACAAAGTCATTCACCGCTCGCGCTTTACCTAAGAAATCATCTGCTTCGCAGACTTGCTCAAGAATGCGATCTGCTCCATAAACCAATTCACTTAAATCCAATCGATTTGAAATCACTTCTTCAACGTCAAGTTTAAGCAAATCCGGTATGACACCTGGGCGAAATCGAACACCTAAGTAACTATGGCCTTGTTTGAAATCCGCTTTGATCGCTTCAAGGGGAGAGCCACAAATGTAGGCTTTAGGGTTGTCTGGGTTGCAGTCAAATAATAGGTCGATGCACCCATCTGGAATAGCGATAGTGGAATCTGTGCCATCACTCGCATCAAACGAGTAGAAGTGCGAAGTGAGCGCACTCTCAGGTGTCAGCAATGAATTAAAACGCTTTGCCCCAAGCACAAACCAAGGCTGGACTGAGTGCAAGGAGGCAATTTTAAACTCAAGATTCGCGTCGGGCATACTTTTCTACTCGCTAAACGTCAAAGTATCAAAGTCCCACTTTGTTAATTGGATGTAAATTTATATTGTTAATATGTTAATCAGTTTTGTGACCTAGCCCATGACTTGTGTCGCAAAAATTCAATATCGATGCGTGTCTTCACTCTAGTATCAGTTTTAACAGATAAATCACTCAGTTGATTGTGGGTCTTTAAATAAGCCTTTCACGACCTGCTGAGACTAATACAGGGAAGTAGGAACACGTATGTCTAGCAATACAAAAATCGATTTTATCTATCTGTCTGAACCAGACATGATCAAAGCAGGTGTAACGGATATGGCGGCATGTGTGGACACAATGGAAGAGATGTTCGCACTGTTGCACCAAGGTGATTACCGCATGGCTGGGCCAAATAATGATTCTCATGGTGCGATGATTACATTTCCAGAAGAGTCACCAATCCCAACAATGCCAAAGCCAACTGCAGACCGCCGCTTGATGGCGATGCCAGCTTATTTAGGCGGTGACTTTGGTACGTGTGGCGTGAAATGGTACGGCTCGAACATTGCCAACCGCGAGAAAGATCTTCCGCGTTCCATCCTAATGTTCATTCTCAACGATATCGAAACCAGTGCGCCATTAGCAATTATGTCGGCAAACTTGCTTTCAGCTTACCGCACTGGAGCGATTCCTGGTGTGGGCGCACGCTACCTTGCTCGTAAAGACTCCAAAGTGATTGGTCTGCTTGGTCCAGGTGTGATGGGTAAAACTTCAGTGGCCGCATTTATGGCAGCGTGTCCGAATATCGACACCATCAAAATCAAAGGCCGTGGCAAGAAAAGCCTGGATAGCTTCTTAACTTGGGTGTCGGCAACATTCCCACAAATTACCAATGTTGAAGTTGTCGAGAGCGTTGAAGATGTCGTTCGCGGCTCAGACATCGTGACTTACTGCAACTCGGGTGAAACAGGGGATCCAAGCCTTTACCCAGAAGTGAAACGTGAGTGGGTCAAGCCGGGCGCATTTTTAGCAATGCCTGCAAGTTGCCGCTTAGATGAGGGCATGGAGCAGGGCGACGTACGCAAAGTACTTGATAACACAGGCCTTTACCAAGCGTGGTACGAAGAAGTGCCAAAACCAGCGCACAACATAATTCCACTCGTTGGCGTTCGCTTTATGGACATGATCGAAGAGGGCAAGTTGACCATCAATGACTTGGAAGACCTTGGTTCTATTGTCGCAGGCGAAACACCAAAGCGCCAAAGTGAAGACGAAATCATCATTCTTTCTGTTGGTGGTATGCCAGTAGAAGACGTGGCGTGGGCAACCAAGATTTATCGCAACGCCGTAGAGAAAGGTATTGGCGTCAACCTCAATCTTTGGAATCAACCAGAACTCAAATAACAACGCAGAACACTAGGTTAGTCATTTAAAAGGAAGTCTCATGACACGTATCGTAAAGGTAAAAACTGGCTCAAAACTGGAAGAAATCGCAAGCTACTCGCGAGTAGTCGCAGTCGATAACTGGATTTTTGTTTCGAACACCGCTGGCCGTAACCCTGAAACGGGTGAAATGCCAAAAGACGTATTTGAGCAAACCGAGCAAGTGTTTACAAATATTGAAGTCGCTTTGGCGTCTGTTGATGCAAGCCTTAAAGACGTCATTACGTCGAAAGTTTTTATCCAGAATCCAGACAACGTTCCGGCCGTAATGGAGTTTGTTGGCACCAAGTTTCGCGGTGTGAACCCGACCACTACAGTCACGTGCCCTCCGCTTGGTTCTTCGATTTACGAAGTTGAAATCGAAGTCACGGCCTATCGCGGCGCGTCACAGGCAGATGTAGAGGAAATCGTGCTTTCAAGATAAAGGCGGCTAAGTGTTCGCCGTATCGAGAAGAGCGAGAGGTTAGGATGACAAAAAATATCATACGACTGGAAACATCTAACGTTTTACCGAAATCCACCAGTGTGGTGATTATCGGCGGTGGCATAGTTGGCGCGAGTGCTGCGTTGACATTAGCTGAGAACAATGTCCCTGTGGTTTTGATCGAGAAAGGTTATGTAGCGGGTGAGCAGTCATCAAGAAACCTTGGCTGGATCCGTAAAACCAGTCGACACAAAGAAGACGTGCCTTTAGCGCTAGCAGCAGACCGTTTGTGGGCTGGTATGAATCAAAGAGTCGGGCATGATCTTGGCTACAAGCAAGCGGGGATTATGTTCCTTGCTGATACCGAGCAACAAATGGACATTTACCAAGACTGGTTGGACTCAGTGGACTCGTTGGATCTCGACTCCAGATTGCTCAGTAGCGACAAGGTTAACGCCATGCTTGGTAACAGCAATAAGTCATGGAAAGGGGCAATT
>NZ_JAATOO010000033.1 GCF_011806575.1 Vibrio hepatarius | reverse complement strand
CTGAAGGCGCTCCCCTGCTAAGGGAGTATACGGTTTGTAGCCGTATCGAGGGTTCGAATCCCTCCCTCACCGCCATTAATTGGCCTTTGGTCAATTTTTTTGTTTTAAGTGAAAAATTTTGTGATATACTTCACAACCTTGCGCGCTCGTAGCTCAGCTGGATAGAGTACCTGGCTACGAACCAGGCGGTCGGAGGTTCGAATCCTCCCGAGCGCGCCATTATTTAGTTTGATGAGTTGATTAACTGATTGAACACCCCGTGCGTCCTTAGCTCAGCTGGATAGAGTACCTGGCTACGAACCAGGCGGTCGGAGGTTCGAATCCTCCAGGACGCGCCACTCTTTAGGTCACTGACCTGATATCGATAACATCGATGTCGAACATTGCGCGCTCGTAGCTCAGCTGGATAGAGTACCTGGCTACGAACCAGGCGGTCGGAGGTTCGAATCCTCCCGAGCGCGCCATTATTTAGTTTGATGAGTTGATTAACTGATTGAACACCCCGTGCGTCCTTAGCTCAGCTGGATAGAGTACCTGGCTACGAACCAGGCGGTCGGAGGTTCGAATCCTCCAGGACGCGCCACTCTTTAGGTCACTGACCTGATATCGATAACATCGATGTCGAACATTGCGCGCTCGTAGCTCAGCTGGATAGAGTACCTGGCTACGAACCAGGCGGTCGGAGGTTCGAATCCTCCCGAGCGCGCCATCCTTCAGAAGCCCTGCTAGAAATAGTAGGGCTTTTTTATTAACACTTCTGTATCATTCTTGTAACCTTGCAATCACAAGGTGATGTTTTTTAAAGATAATTTTAGGAAACATTACCCATATCGCATTATTGACACTAACTTTCGAATAGTGTCGAAAAAGCACCAGTTATTTATCCTTATTTATACCAACATGGCAGATTTATGTTATTTGTATGACGTGTTCACCCCTAGAAATGTGCAATATCGTCAAGACTGCTTTAAACAAAATTGACAAAGTTTTACCAATCGAGATAATCCTAGACCTCTTGTCGGGATCACGAATGTTCTTCCTGATGCAAGAAAACCAGCATATAACTGGTGTAAGTGAAGCACTTTAGATATAAATGTAGTGCAATAAGTTGCTTACTTAAGTTGTCAGGATGACAAAGAAAGGATGCTAAAATGGAAAATGTTGGAAGCCTGCTAGTAGATGCAGCGACGCTCATGTTTACGGGCATGGCGGTTGTATTTTTATTTCTAACTATTTTCGTCTATCTCGTTCGGCTAATGTCAAAACTGGTACCCGAAGAAGTACCTGAGCCGATCGCTACCCCAAAGCAAAATAATAAAGTTCAACCAAACTCTTCTGCTGTTAGCCCGAAGGTAGTTGCGGCTATTTCTGCTGCGGTGCACCAATATCGTACCTCTACCGCTAAATAGCATTTGAAAATGGATTAAAAGGAGTTAATGAGCATGTCTAAACCACTAGCTTTAACCGATGTGGTTCTTCGTGACGCCCATCAGTCGTTGTTTGCAACCCGTATGCGTCTTGAAGATATGTTACCTATCGCAGCTGAGCTCGATAAAATCGGATACTGGTCACTAGAAACTTGGGGCGGCGCGACGTTTGATGCCTGTATTCGTTTCTTAGGCGAAGACCCATGGGAGCGTCTGCGTGAGCTTAAGAAAGCGATGCCGAATACCCCGATGCAAATGCTACTGCGCGGTCAGAATCTTTTAGGTTACCGTCATTATGCTGACGACGTCGTAGAGAAATTTGTTGAGCGTGCACATGCAAATGGTATGGATGTGTTCCGTATCTTTGACGCAATGAACGATGTGCGTAACTTTGAAAAAGCGGTCAAAGCCGCGGTAGATGTGGGCGCACATGCGCAAGGCACGCTGTCTTACACAACCAGTCCAGTGCACAATACTGAGACTTGGGTTGATCTAGCAAAACGACTAGAAGACCTGGGCTGCCACTCGCTATGTATTAAAGATATGTCTGGTCTGCTAAAACCGTACGAAGCGGAAGAGCTGATCACTCGTATCAAATCGTCTACCGATATCCCACTTGCACTTCATTGCCACGCAACAACCGGTCTCTCGACCGCGACTGCGGTAAAAGCGGTAGAAGCGGGCGTTGATATTCTTGATACTGCGATTTCTTCAATGAGCTGCACTTACGGTCATACTCCAACGGAAACCGTAGTGGCGATGCTACAAGGTACTGAACGCGATACCAACCTTAACTTAGACCAGCTTGAGCCGATTGCGGCTTACTTCCGCGAAGTACGTAAGAAGTACGCGAAGTTTGAAGGCCAGTTAAAAGGGGTCGATTCACGTATTCTGATCGCACAAGTACCTGGCGGTATGCTGACGAACATGGAAAGCCAGCTTAAAGAGCAAGGCGCTGCGGATCGTATTGATGAAGTGCTGGAAGAGATCCCACGTGTTCGTCAAGATTTAGGTTACATCCCACTCGTGACACCAACGTCGCAGATCGTGGGTACTCAGGCCGTGATCAATGTATTGACGGGTGAACGCTACAAGAGCATCACCAAAGAAACCGCAGGTGTGCTAAAAGGCGAATACGGCGCAGCGCCAGCAGAGCTAAATGCTGAACTGCAAGCGAAAGTACTGGATGGCGGTGAGCCAATCACGTGTCGTCCTGCTGATCTTTTGACTTCTGAGCTAGATACGCTGACTGAAGAACTCCTGTCGAAAGCGAAAGACGAAGGCATTTCGTTAGCGGAAGACACGGTGGATGACGTACTGACTTACGCATTGTTCCCACAAGTTGGTCTTAAGTTCCTGAAAAACCGTCGTAACCCTGACGCATTCGAACCAGCACCGGGTAAAGAGGAAGCGGCGCCAACTGCAGTAGCTCAACCTGCGCAGGGTGGTATCGAAACGTATAGCGTTAAAGTGGACGGGCAAGTCTATGATGTGGAAGTGGGCCCTCAAGGTCAGTTGACCTCGGTCGCTCCTGCTAAATCAAGCCAACCACAAGCGGCGGCTGCTGCACCTGCGGGTGACTCTGAGATGGTTCCTGCACCACTCGCTGGCAACATCTTCAAAGTGAACGTGCAAAGCGGTGTACAAGTGGAAGAAGGCGATGTGCTTCTGATCCTTGAAGCGATGAAGATGGAAACGGAAGTACGTGCTGCGCGTGGCGGTATCGTACAGGATCTTCACGTTAAAGAAGGCGATGCTGTGACTGTAGGCGCTCCACTATTGAGTCTTGCATAAGGGAGTATCATGGAAGGATTAATGACCCTTTGGTCAGAAACTGGTATTGCTAATTTTGAGCTCGGCCAACTATGCATGATTGCTGTCGGTTGTACTTTGCTCTACTTAGCTATTCGTAAAGGTTTCGAGCCGTTATTGTTACTACCTATTGGTTTTGGCGCTATTTTGGCCAATATCCCTGTAGTGGGTTTAGCTAATAGCGCAGTGCTTAATGCTATCTATGCTGGTGATGTTCATCTTCTAACTGAGTTTGCTTCAATATTAGGTATTACGGATATTTCTGCTGATGCGGTGAAAGCCGCTTACAAAATGGCAGAACCAGAGCAGCTAACTTTGCTTCAGCATATGGCGGCCAACGCAAAGTTTACCGATGGAACCCTTTACCTCTTCTATAAAGTTGCAGTGGCGTCTGGTATTGCCCCACTACTTATCTTTATGGGCGTAGGGGCGATGACGGACTTCGGTGCACTGATTGCTAACCCAAAAACATTGTGGCTAGGGGCCGCGGCACAGTTTGGTATTTTCGCCACTCTATTCGGCGCGATCTTACTTAACTATGTTCCGGGCATGGAGTTCTCTATGGCGGATGCTGCATCGATTGCGATCATCGGTGGTGCAGATGGTCCAACAGCAATTTTCTTAGCCAGTAAACTGTCGCCTGATTTGCTTGGTGCGATTGCGGTTGCAGCCTACAGCTACATGGCTTTGGTACCGATCATTCAGCCGCCAATTATGAAAGCGCTAACTACGCCAGAAGAGCGCAAGATTACAATGGCTCAACTGCGTCATGTGGGTAAGACAGAGAAGATCCTATTCCCACTGGCAGTGTTGATGATGACGATACTATTTTTACCGTCTGCAACGCCGCTTGTGGGTATGTTCTGTCTGGGTAACTTGATGCGTGAAGCGGGTGTGGTCGATCGTTTATCGAAAACAGCCCAAAATGAGCTGATCAACATCGTAACCATCTTCTTGGGATTAAGTGTTGGCTCGAAGCTGCAAGCAGAAGAATTCTTAAACTTAGAGACGTTAGGTATTCTTTCTTTAGGCGCAATCGCATTCAGTATTGGTACTGCTGGTGGTGTATTGATGGCGAAGCTATTGAACAAGTTCTCGAAAGAAGACATTAACCCATTGATCGGTGCAGCTGGTGTATCTGCGGTGCCGATGGCTGCGCGAGTGGTGAACAAAGTGGGCTTAGATTCTAACCCACAAAACTTCCTATTGATGCACGCGATGGGACCAAACGTTGCCGGGGTACTCGGCTCTGCGGTTGCGGCGGGTATTTTGCTAGCACTGGTAAATTAATGGTCAATTTGAGAGTAAGTTGTTAACTTGACCAAAAGAATTGGTATATATTCAAAGGGATGCTTTAGCATCCCTTTTTTTATCGATCGGGAAACGTTGAAATGGAAAACAAACAAATCGTCATTACACAGTTTGGTGAGCCGGAAGTATTAGCCATTCAATCCGCAGAAGTACCTTCTCCGAAGCCTGGAGAGGTGTTGGTTAAAGTGGCCTTTGCGGGTGTTAACCCTATCGATGTAAAAACGCGTGCAGGCCTCGGCTGGGCTGCCTCGCAAAACAAAGACAAATTACCGTGGGTACCGGGTTATGATATCTCTGGTCAGGTTGTGTCGTGTGGTGAAGGCTGCGAACGATTTAATGTCGGGCAGAATGTCGCGGGCTTTATTGGCTTTCCATTGCAAGGTGGCGGTTATAGTCAGTATCTGTGTGTGCCTGAAAATGAGCTGAGCTTAGTACCAGATTCCATCACTTTAGAAGCAGCAGCAGCCCTTCCACTTGCCGGACAAACCGCAGTGCAGGCGCTCGACAAAGGTGGTGTAAAGGAAGGGCAGCGCGTACTGATTTTAGCCGGTGCTGGTGGTGTCGGTCATATTGCGGTGCAAGTCGCGGTGGCGGCCAAAGCAGAAGTGTTTACCACTTGCAGTGACGTTAACCTTGATTACATGGCGACGTTAGGTGCGCACGCGATTAATTATAAATTCTCACCAGTGTCTGAACGCGTGACGGACGCTGATGTGCTCATTGATTTGGTCGGTGGGGATGCCGCTTTGGATGCACTCAAGTGTCTAAAAGATGGCGCTACCGTGGTTACTATTCCAACTCTGAGCGCAGAGCTTATCTGCGAGAAAGCGAAGCTGCTTGGTTTTGAAGCCACGGGTATGTTGGTCGACCCGAATCCTCAACAGCTCGATACCCTGATCTATATGGTGAGCGTTGGTTTGTTGAAGACCGAGATTTTTAAAGTCTACCCGATGGATAAAGCGGTTGAAGCGCATCATCAGATTGAAACTGGTCACACTCGAGGCAAAGTGTTGCTTGATATGCAATGCTAGAGGCGTTTAACTCCGCATTTCAGGCGATAGCGCTGTGGTTTTCTGATTCTGCCTTGTGGGTATTGTCACTCACGGGTTTTCTAAGTGCCACCTTACTCCCTGGTGGCTCCGAAGCTGGCTTGGTGGCAACGCTGAGCCTCAATCAATACTCGGTTTTTGCCGTTATTCTTGTCGCCACTTTGGGGAACACCTTAGGTGGTTTGACCAACTACTGGCTAGGCTGGTGGTTACCCAATCGAACTCATAACGAAAATCAAGGTCATAGAGCTAAGCAGTGGCTTGGTAAATATGGCTATTGGTCTCTCTTATTCAGTTGGTTACCAATTATCGGTGACCCTCTATGTTTGGCTGCAGGTTGGCTTCGTATGCGATTCTGGCCGTGTTTATGGCTTATCCTTGTGGGGAAAGCCTTCAGATACAGCTTGCTTGCCGCCATATATTTTGGTTTTTTCTAAGGATATGTCATGAGAAAAATCTGGCTTGGTGCGTTTTCTCTCGTCGCCCTCTACGGTTGTTCTAGCAACGACCTTTCGAATGTTTCTCTGTTCTCTGCGTTACCTGATGGCGTGACGTTAGTTGAAGAAGTTGATGCCCAGCCGGGTAAGGCGATGATCCCTTACTCGAAGTATCAATTAGATAACGGTTTAACCGTGATACTTTCTCCTGATGACTCTGATCCTTTGGTACACGTCGATGTCACTTATCACGTCGGCTCTGCGCGAGAGGAAATCGGCAAGTCAGGCTTTGCCCATTTCTTTGAGCACATGATGTTTCAAGGCAGCGAACACGTTGGTGACCAAGAGCACTTTAAGTTGATCACGGAAGCGGGTGGTTCGCTCAACGGTACGACCAACCGTGATCGCACCAACTACTTTGAAACGGTGCCTTCGAATCAGCTCGAAAAAATGCTTTGGCTTGAGTCTGACCGCATGGGGTTCTTATTGGATGCTGTCTCGCAGCGTAAGTTTGAAATTCAGCGCGATACGGTGAAAAACGAGCGAGCACAAAACTACGATAACCGTCCGTACGGCCTGATGTGGGAGAAAATGAGCGAAGCGATGTACCCTGAAGGGCATCCTTATTCATGGCAAACCATCGGCTACGTAGAGGACTTGGACCGCGTGAACGTGAACGATTTAAAAGCGTTCTTCCTCCGTTGGTACGGACCAAATAATGCGGTGCTTACGATTGGTGGCGATATCGATGTTGAGCAGACGCTGGAATGGGTTAACAAATACTTCGGCTCGATTCCTGCCGGACCGAAAGTCGAGAAAGCGCCCAAACAACCTGCGAAGTTAAATGAAGATCGTTACATTACCTTAGAAGACCGAGTGCAGCAGCCAATGGTGCTGGTCGGCTGGCCAACGACCTACCGCGGTGATGACACGCAAGCGTCATTCAACGCGCTGGCGAATGTGCTAGGCGGTGGTGCGAACGGCCTGCTTTACCAAAAATTGGTGAAGACGCAAAAAGCAGTAGATGCCGGAGTTTTCCACGACTGTGCCGAACTCGCGTGTAACTTCTATGTTTATGCGATGGCACCTTCGGGTGAAAAAGGCAAATTGAAGCCTCTCTACCAAGAAATGATGCAAGTGTTGAATGATTTTGAAAAACAAGGTGTTCAACAAGAGCGTTTGGATCAGATCACTGGCATGTCCGAAGCTAATGCTGTATTCGCGCTGCAAAGCGTCAAAGGCAAAGTCTCACAACTGGCGTCGAATCAGACGTTTTATGGTCAACCTGACCGACTGCAAACACAGCTAGAGCAGATTAAGGCGGTAACGCCTGAGTCTGTCATGCAAGTTTATAAAAATTTCATTAACGGTCATCACAAGGTGACGTTAAGTGTGGTTCCGCAAGGTAAGACGGACTTTGCCGTCGCACCAGCGACTTTTACCACACCTCCACGGACGTTGCCTGAGTATGTGGAAACCAGCGAAGATGATCTCCAATACCGGGTTGCCGAAGATGACTTTGACCGTTCAGTGATGCCGCAGGTCGCACAAGCCGTCAAGGCGGAAATGCCACCGTTGTACCGACTCTACTTTGATAACGGTGCTGAACTGCTGGGCGCGGTGAGCTCTGAAACGCCAACAGTACAAATCAGTATTCGTTTGCCTGCGGGTGAACGTTACGTGGCGAAAGGCAAAGAAGGCCTGGCGAACATGACGGCGATGCTGATGCAAGAAGGCACGTTAAAATCGAGTGTTGAACAGTTGCAAGGCGAGTTGGATAAGCTCGGCAGTACAGTGTCAATCGATGCGGGTAACTACACGACCAGCATATCGATTTCTAGCCTAGACAAATACCTGCCTGAAACCCTAGCGATCGTGGAAGAGATTCTGTTTGAGCCAGCGTTTAAACAACAAGACTTTGAGCGAATCCAGAAACAAATGTTGGAAGGCGTGGTTTATCAACACCAAAAACCGGGTTGGTTAGCGTCTCAAGCAACACGCCGCGTGTTGTTTGCCGGTTCTATTTACCAACGCTCAAATGACGGTACGGAAAAATCGATCAGTGGTTTGACGCTGGCTGATGTGAAGGCTTTCTATAACAAACACTACACGCCGCAAGGGGCACAAATTGTCGTTGTCGGTGATATCTCAACTCGTCAGATCAAAAGTGAATTAGCGTTTATCGAAAATTGGAAAGGGGAAGAAGCACCGCTACTGCGACCTCAAGTCGTGACGCCACTCAAGGATCAAAAAATCTATTTAGTTGATAAACCGGGCGCGCCACAAAGTATTGTTCGTTTTGTGCGTCAAGGATTGCCGTTTGATGCGACTGGTGAAACGTATCTGACTCAGCTAGCCAACTTTAACCTAGCCGGAAACTTTAACAGCCGCATTAACCTGAACCTGCGTGAAGACAAAGGTTACACCTATGGTGCGAGTGGTTACTTAGCGGCAAACCGTGAAGTGGGCGCGATTGTGTTCTCGGCACAAGTGCGTGCAGATTCGACGATTGCTTCAATCAAAGAGATTGAAAAAGAGCTGCAGCAATACAGCCAAAGTGGCATGACTGACGATGAAATGAAATTTTTACGCTTGGCGGTCGGTCAACAAGATGCTCTGAAGTATGAAACGCCTTCACAGAAAAGTATGTTGCTAAGTAGTATTCTGTCCTACAGCTTGGACGAAGACTACCTCAAGCAGCGTAATGACATTGTTGAGACGGTGAGTAAATCGACCCTAGACGAGCTTGCTCAGAAGTGGTTCACGCCGGAAGATTACCAAATCATCGTTGTTGGTGATGCGAAAAGTCTAAAACCTCAGTTAGAAAGTTTGCAGATCCCCGTAGAAGAGCTTGAAATCATCCGTTAGAGTACACATAACATAAAGCTACGAGAAAGAGTGATGCGAATCACTCTTTATTCATCAATTTAGCCGGGTTCGGCATTAGCCGGACCAATTGACATAAGCGAACCACCATTTTGACTGATTTTGCTGCGCGACTTGAGCGAGTTGCACAAAACCCAGAAGTATTTAAGTCCTTTGGTCGTGGTGTAGAGCGCGAAACTCTGCGCTACGAACTGGACGGAAATCTCGCTACCACACCTCATCCCACCGAGCTGGGTTCAGCTTATGCGAACAGCTGGATTACGACCGACTTTTCTGAATCACTGCTCGAGTTTATCACTCCTGTGTCTCAAGACATCGGTACACTCAAAGCGCAGTTGGAAGATATTCATCACTTTACCCAAACCAAACTGGGTGAAGAGAAAATGTGGCCACTTTCGATGCCGTGTTACGTCGGTAGTGAAGATGACATTAATTTAGCCCAATACGGCACGTCCAACTCGGGCAAAATGAAGACACTTTACCGCGAAGGTCTGAAACGCCGTTATGGCAGTTTGATGCAAATTATCTCTGGCGTTCATTTTAACTTCTCGTTTCCAGAGACATTTTGGGACCAATTGTTTGGCCAGCAATCAGAGCAAGAGCGTCAAACGGCGAAGTCAGAAGCGTACTTTGGATTGATCCGAAATTACTATCGCTTTGGTTGGTTGATCCCATATTTCTTTGGTGCATCGCCAGCGCTATGTTCGTCGTTTATTCAAGGTCGTGATACCAAACTGCCGTTCGAGAGTATTGGTGGTACTTTATACTTGCCTTACGCAACGTCTCTTCGTTTGAGTGATTTGGGTTACACCAACAGTGCACAAAGTGCGTTGAAGATCGGTTTCAACAGCCTAGATGAGTACCTAACAGGCTTGAACACTGCGATTCGCACCCCATCGGAAGAATTTGCTGAGATCGGTGTTAAAGTCGATAGCGAATACCGCCAACTAAACAGCAACGTACTGCAAATTGAGAATGAGTTGTACGCACCGATTCGCCCGAAACGCGTGGCTAAGTCTGGCGAAAAACCGTCGGAAGCTTTGGCTCGTGGTGGTGTTGAGTACATTGAGGTGCGCTCTCTGGACGTAAACCCTTACAGCGCGGTTGGTATCAATGAAGATCAGGTGCGTTTCTTAGATCTGTTCTTAGCTTGGGCGGCATTAAGCGATTCAGAGCCAATGGACTTCTGCGAGCAATCGTGCTGGCGTGAGAACTGGAACAAAGTGATCGTTGAAGGACGTAAGCCGGGCCTTGAGCTACAGATTGGTTGTAAAGGTGAGGTTTTGACTTTGCAAGCGTGGGCGAAGCGCGTTTTCGTTGAACTGGTACAAATTGCTGAGCAAATGGACCAAGCAAACGGTAACGAAGAGTACCAACAAGTATGCTTCAAACTGCTGTCTTGGATTGATAACCCTGAGCTGACCATTTCAGGTCAACTGCTCGAAGACACCAAGCGCTTAGGTGGATTGGGTAAAGTGGGTTGTGAGTTCGGCAAACAATACCGTGAGCAACACCTCAATCATCAGTACCTCACTTACAGTGAAGCTGAGATGGAAGAGGAAGTGATTCGCTCAAGAGAAGCTCAGGCAGCGGTAGAAGCCGCAGATACGTTGAATTTTGATGAGTTTCTTGACGACTACTTTGCTTACTTAAAAGCGTAAGGTTTCGTTGTGCGAGCCTTAGCTGTCATTCTCGCGGCCATCACGTTAGGCGGCTGTGCGACGTCGCCGCCTAATAATCAAAGTAACCTATGCGAGATCTTTCGTGAAAAGCCTGATTGGTATAGTGACGCGAAAGAGATGCAGGATGACTGGGGTACGCCGATTCAAGTGGCGATGGCATTTGTAAAGCAAGAAAGTGCTTTTCGTCATGATGCGCGCCCACCCAAAAATTACGTGTTGGGATTTATTCCTTGGGGACGGGTAAGCAGTGCGTATGGCTATGCACAAGCGCAAGACCCTGCGTGGGAAGATTTCCAAACCGCCACTGACCACGGTGGCTCGCGCACTGACTTTGCTGATTCACTCGCCTTTATTGGTTGGTATACTAGTGATACGCAAAAGCAATTAGGCGTCTCTAAGTGGGACCCTTACAATCAGTATTTAGCCTATCATGAGGGAAGAGGCGGCTTTAAACGCAAAAGCTACCAATCCAAACCGTCATTGATTAGGGTTGCTCGAAAAGTTGAGCAGCAAGCAAAGGATTATGGTTGGCAGCTGAAACAGTGCCGACAAGAACTGGAAGATAACCAAAGCTGGTGGTTTTAAACCAGCTGGATAGGAGAGGGATAATGCCGTTATTAGATAGCTTTACTGTTGACCACACTCGTATGCATGCGCCTGCGGTACGTGTGGCAAAAACCATGACTACCCCAAAAGGGGATACCATCACTGTGTTTGATTTGCGTTTTACCGCGCCAAACAAAGACATTCTTTCAGAGAAAGGTATCCACACCTTGGAGCACTTATACGCTGGTTTTATGCGTAATCACCTTAACGGTGAGAGTGTTGAGATTATCGATATCTCACCGATGGGTTGTCGTACAGGTTTTTACATGAGCTTGATCGGTACGCCAACGGAACAGCAAGTGGCGGACGCTTGGCTTGCAGCGATGCAAGACGTACTGAAAGTGGAAAGCCAAAACAAGATTCCAGAACTGAATGAATACCAGTGTGGTACAGCAGCAATGCATTCACTGGATGAAGCGAAGCAAATTGCGCAGGCCATCATTGCGGCTGGAATCAGCGTCAATAAGAATGATGAGCTAGCACTACCAGAAGAGATGCTGAAAGAACTGCGAGTCGACTAAGCAAAAGCAATTGATTAAAAAAGGAAGGCGATGCCTTCCTTTTTCTTTATCTCGCTTTTGGTAAGACAACCACCTGTGTTTTCGCCCAAATGTCATGGAAGCCACGCTTCTTCGGGTCAAATGGTACGGTCAGGTTAGCCAAGCCAAACCCTGAAGTCGCCAAACGAATCAGAGCTTGGGTGGCAGAGATTGGCGAGCCGTCTGCGTTTCTGACTTGGATTTTCCATGCTCGCATTCCCAACGTTTGCCCCGCTCGTGTCCAAAAAAATACAAAGAAATAAATCCATACCACGGCTAGATAGAGCGTATACACAGGGCTCCACAACGGATGGTTAGTGAGTAAGTCGCTGACGTCTGCATAAGGCGCAACGCTAAATACGCCCATTGCCAGTAATGCGTGTAGTACAGCAATAACAACGCCGGCAGCCATCATTTCAATCGCAATCACGATAAGGCAATCGTAAAAAAGAGCACCCAAGCGGCGCATCAAACCTGCTGGTGGCAGAGAGTCAGTCGTAGACATAGTGGTTCGTTACCCAAATTTCAGTAGGCGTCAGGATAAAGCTTCGCTTTGGCCGTGAAAAGAGACCGCGCGCACAGCTTGTTAACTTGCGGGCATTTTAACAGCAAAGCATCAGCTTTTCAGGCTTTTGCTTGCACTCAGTATTTATCCTTTCTGGCTTTTTTCGGCGATTTGGTGCGCCAATTGAGATAACTGAGATTTTTCGTCTTCTGTGTAATGTTGGGTCAGTGCCAGTTCCAACGCTTTCCCAGAGAGCTTCAACGCAGGTGCAGCGAATAGTTTGGGATGCATACTGGCTAACGCGAAGAGAGCTTTCTGCAAACGAATCTGAACTTGCAGTTGTCCTGCGCCGTCATGTGCGATCGGCAGAAACACATCCTCAAACAAGTCCTGACAATTGAGCGCAGGAACAAATAAACTGGGAAATTGTGTTTTCTTAGGTGGCTCTGCAAGCAGCTCTCCCCACAGCGACAACGCACGCACCGAACGACCAATCACATCAATAGCGGTGCCGTTATCGTTGACCGCTGGAGAGAGCGCGCGCGAAGCGATTTCTGCCATCACAACTAGACCAAAACGTGGGTCTTGATCGTACGAACGTTCTGAGCGAATGGTAAACGCACTGGTCAGTTCATTTTCATCAGGCAACTCGCCACATATCCATGCAAGAGGTTGCCCTAAGTAAACAAAGCTGCCCGGTTGACGAGCTAAATATATCGAGCACTGGTTGTCCTGAGCGAGTTTATCCAAATGGTGCATATCGACATGTTGCAAGTAACCAATCTCAGGGCTGTGGATTGATCTGCTATCTCTTGGTTTACTCTCAGGGTGACTCCAAGGGTGTGCGCCTAACCAAGGGGATTCACCACGCTTTTGAATTGCGTTCAATAGAGCCTGCTCAACATTGGCGGTGGTTTCACTGACTCGCCCGAGTACCGACAAATGCTGAATCCAACGCAACAAAGTCAATACGATCATTACGATCACCACCATGGTGACAAGAAAGAGGTAAATCCGCCCTTGTTCGTGGTAAGCGCCGATGCCGAGCGCAATAATGCCAACTAGGCTAAACAAAAAAGAACCGATAAAAGTCGCGAGCACATTTTGTGTGGTGCTGTCTTCCATTAACAATTTAGTCGCTCTGGGAGTTACCCCAGCGCTGGCCGCACTGTAAGCGGACACCATAATGTTCAGAGAGAAGGTTGTGACCGCGAGCATCGTGGTGGCGAGGATATTAAGAATATTATCCAACAACTCAATACTGACGTTGAAAGAAGCAGGGAGGGTAATGACTTGATTGAGTGCAATCGATAACAGCGCCGTGACTACTGCGAGTAGAGCAAACAAGGAAGTACGAAACCAGAGTTTGCGCGTCATTTGAGAGAGTAGCCACTGCCATTTAGACCCCGTCATATATGTTCTCCTATCTTTAACCGAGTCAGCTAAGGTGATGCCGGGAAAGGATGATTATTGTTGTTTAAGCATAGATGAAATGCTTTGTTCAACAATGAGATATAGAAGAAAGAGTTAGGTTGTTTGATGTGGTTTGGAAAGTGTCGCGCTGAAAACAAAAACGGCTTTGATACTGACTGAGTATCAAAGCCGTTGGTTTACCAGAGCTTAAAACCTATTGAAACGGGTAGTAGAACTCGCTTTTCTCACTTAAGTCTTCAATGCTCGACTGGGTGTAGCCGTTGTAATTCGCTTTGATGACCACTTTTCCATTGAACTTATCTTTGATCATTAGCTCTTTACCGCTGCCGACTTTGATGCCGTTAATCGAGTATGACGCATCAACATTCGACGTCAGCTTGAGGTTGATGGAATCTATGCCTAACTGATTGTTGATCTCTTTGATGTGGTCAGCAGAGAAAGGAATTACATAGTCGACTTTGATGTTGTAGCTTAAGATGCCTTCAAGGTTTAGGCTGGCATCCTGAACCTTAGTATCTTGCACTCGGAACCCATTGCTAACCGTACGCATGTGGTCTTCGACAAGTAAGTCTTGTTTACGCTTTAGACACGCCGCTGGCGCTTCAACACTTCTACACTTCGTTGATCCAGTAAAGTTGACCGTTTTAACTTCGATGGCTTCTTTTTTCAGTCGCGCAATGATTGAGTCACGTAGTGTATCCAGCTCTTCTTCTCTTGCGCTGTCTTCCGCGACTTTTCTCGCTTCGGTTGTCTGAATCTTGTTTTGCAATTCAACGTATTTGTTTCGTTCTTCGACCAGTTTAGCAAGGTCCGCGTTGTAGCTGTTGATGCTTTCTGACAGACGGTTGAGTGAGTTGTTATTGATTTCTGAGTTCTCGCCCATGGTCTTTTTTACCGATTCGGCGATGATCTGAAAATTGTTTAACGTGGCGTTAAGCGAGTTTGAGACACTTTCAATGTTGTAGTGAGAAACGTCAGCTTCATCGTACAACTGCTTAAGCTCAATTTCAGAGTTATAAACTTGGTATTTATTATCGATGTTCTTTTTGGCAAGCAATTCGGCGTCCAATAGTTCAACCGCACTGAATGCGTTAAAAGAAAGACCACCTAGCACGACACAACACCAGTTTTTAATTTTCATGACTAATCAATATTTAAAGTGCAGACAATTCATTCAATAGTACTGGTTTGTCATAGAGTAAGGCAAGGGATCTTGTTCACGTTTAAATCTTATTTAGTCCGCGCTAGGCAATGCTGTTCATGACTTTCAGCCACAGATAGTCCGTTTTATTCTGCTGCAACTTTTGTGTTAAGCGGATTTATTCAGCGTCGATGAGATAACCCAGTAGAACCTATTGATTAGAGTAATTGTGTCAGGTGGTTTGTTTCGCTACTTGGATGACGACACTAGCGCCACAGCAATTAAGGTTATATCAAGGGGAGATGGCACCAATTAATCGACGTGAAATGCATTTATCCCTGCTTTGTGGCGAATTTATCAGCAAACAATATGTATTTCAGACTTTTGCACTTGCGCGAAGTGAACGGTTACGTATAATGCCAAACATCAAAGGACGTTAGTCCAAGATGCCGGTGTGGTGAAATTGGTATACACGACGGATTCAAAATCCGTTGCCTTCGGGCGTGGCGGTTCAAGTCCGCCCACCGGTACCATATTAGAAAGGTCGCTTTTATAGCGGCCTTTCGTCGTTTTAGGTGTTTGAAAATATTCGATTTTTCAGGTGCTTATCTCAAAATTTCTTTCCTGTTATCGCCTCTTTTCTTCCCAAAGTAGACTCTCTTTATCAACCTTAAAATTTCGCCCATGGTCCATATATGGTTCATCGCATGACGATTCTGTGCACAAGGCAATCTCAGTAAATCCAACAAATGCAAAAAGCAGCCGTCGCACAAGCTAGTATTACCAAGGGCTTCGAGTGAGAAGAACCATGGTACGACCATGGTGACTTTACGGTGCTATGAGGTTTTAGCTTTGCCTTTATGGAGTAACTGATCGTTTTGATGGATTGTTGAAAAGTCGGCTTGAGATAGGCGGTTTTGCGGTGTGTGTTGGAAAGGCGTTGGGGAGATATATTAACAATGAATCACACGCTAACAGACCCCGAAACAGTCAAAGAGTATCGCCGGCAAATTATAGAAGGCGTTGATCCCAAGCTTGAGCGTAACAATCAGACTACCGAGAAGACGATGACTCTAGAAAGGTTCTTTGATGAAGTGTACCTGCCATTGGCTAAACGGAAACGTAGCTGGAAGGATGATGCAGCGCGATTTCGTTTAGCAAAGCCGATACATCACATATCGAACCACAACCTAACCGCCGCCGATATCATCAAAATTCAAATGAAAATGCAAAATGCCGTTATGATTAAAGGGACGTCTTATGCGCCTGCTGCGATAAATCATGTTTTGGATCTGCTTAAAACTATTAATCGTCAGGCATGCATAGCGTCCAAGAGAAATAGTCAACACATGGCGAATTTAGTACAAATCTTGGCATTTGTGTTTTCGGTGGTAAATTGAAACTTGGTGGTAGTGCGTTGCGGACCCTTAACGCGACGTTAGAAGTTCACATGGAGGCTTGGGATTAAATGGAAGAGATAAATTATTTGCTTATTGCCGTATCCGCAATTGCTGCAATAGCTAGCCCCGGTCCAGCTACACTTGCGATAGCCGGAACCTCAATGAACCATGGTCGCCACTTTGGCTTATACTTAGCAGCAGGCGTTCTGACAGGTTCTCTGGTTTGGTCAACATCAGCAGCGTTTGGTCTTGCTGCCATATTACATACCAATGTCTGGCTGTTTGAAGTACTCAGATACTGTGGGGCTTTCTACCTTTTGTATTTGGCCTTGAAATCTCTACGCTCTGCCTCCAGCGTAGTGCCATTAAATCTGCCTAAAACACAGGTAGGTACAGAAAAGGGAAGCTACTTTCACGGCTTGCTCATCCATATAACTAACCCGAAAGCGATTTTGTTTTTTGGCGCTCTTTATTCAATAGGAGTTCCCCCTACCGCCACTCCGTTAGAGTTGCTGTCAGTAATCTTAGTTGTTGGAACGGTTAGTTCTTTGGTTTTCTTTGGTTATGCTTTTCTCTTCTCACATGAAAGGGTTAGGCAAATATACTTGAAATCTAAAGTGTTTTTTGAAAGTGTATTCGCATTATTTTTTGGTGCAGCAAGTATTAAGTTGTTGGTTAGTGAGGCTGGAAAGTGAGGCCTTAACGCGGTGCTATTCTTAAGTTGGGAATCAACAAGCTAGGAACAAATAGTGTAAGTTTTAATTGTTCATAGTCATCCAGAGCAATTTCAAATCCGTTACCTTCGGTCGTGGCGGTTTAAGTCCACTCGCCGGTAGCATGATTTATATGGTAAAGCCTCGACGTGCATCGGGGCTTTAATTTTTTCTTGGCTAATCAAAGCTTACCTGTGCTTTCCTGTCTTGCTAGCGACGATGTTCTCGCCCCAATCGACTCACTATATTCGCCTTAAAATCTCTCTTTTGGTCCCTATATGGTACATCGAAAGTCAATTCTGTTCGCAAGGGAACCCTGATCAATCCAAGAGTTATAAACTCCCACAAGTTCGCAAGCCAGTATCGCCAAGAAGACCAGTAGGACAAGATCACAGTCTTTTCTTTATCTATTCAGATGTTTATGTGGAGCTTGTCATTTTGGCAGCAGCGGGAAAGACTTGTGTAATGTTTTTTTGGGGGGCATTAGTGATGTTGGGGGAAGGTATTTTTTATTGACGTATTTATCTCCCGAAATGCGTTAGAGTTAACATTTGCGGTATTTCCCACGTTCTTTTTAAATTAATTTATCTACTCTTCACTATGAAATATGGTGCCTATTATTTCGATAGCGATTCGCCGTCTAACATCGACAAGAAAAGGAGGTCACATTGAAAGTAGCTCTAGTAACAGGTGGTTCACGGGGAATCGGGCTGTATACCGTTCGTCGATTGGTTAATTCTGGATACAAGGTCATAACGTGTTCTCGTTCAAAATCGAATTGGTTAGAATCTCAAACCAAATACCCCGAGCTTGATGCTGTCGATTATCAAGAGGTCGACCTGATTGTAGAGGCAGAGTTAGAGGGCTTGTTTGAGTATATCGACAAGCAGTATGGTCGGTTAGATGTTGCAGTAAATAATGCATCACCACAGATTGCTTCAATAGGAAATTTTAATGAAATTAACAATGACTTACTTAAGGAAACTCTCCATATAGACTTTTGGGCGCAAGCATTATGCTTAAAACATGAGATTAACCTAATGAAAGAAGGTTCATCTATCGTAAATGTAAGCTCAGTAAATGGCTTAAGGCCAACGCCTAATGCTTCAATGTATAGCGCATCAAAACATGCGATAGAGGGACTAACTCGTTCAATCGCGATAGAAACTATAAGCAAAGGGATTCGAGTTAATAATGTTGCTCCGGGGGTAACATGGACGCCACGTTGGGAACAGAGAGAGAAAGACAACCCCAGTGTAAAGGACGATGTTTCTGAGGTGGTGCCAATGAAACGCTTTGCGTCTATTGATGAAGTAGTGGATGCAATAGAGTTTCTTCTCTCTGAAAAAGCCAGTTATATTGTTGGGCATACGCTAGTGGTCGATGGTGGCTTATCTTTAAGAGGCGCTTGATCAACATTAAAAGCTTCGAGGCACTTTCACTGACGCAAACTGAATGGGATGGCTCACTTACTTGTCAATGAGGTCTGTCTTTTGAGTGATCATCACTCACTTCTACATTCCATGGATAGAGTTTTGGCACGACAATAGTAAACAGTGTTGCAATCACCGTTGATATGATCACACCATAAACAAACACATCCCAGGTGTTTGGCTTGATTACACCTAATGCGATGATCACAAATAGCATTGGAATATCTAAGTAGTGAGTAAAAGTAGGGAGCAGCTTTGCTCTCTCTTGTTCCAATTCAGCAGTAATCGCCCCTTGTTCCAACGCATATTTAGTTATGCGCCTCAGTCGCATGAAATACAGCCTTGTGATTGTATTGCCTTCGATAAACTCCAATGCAAACAGAATGACCATACCCGCTAACCAGGGCAAGTTAATAAACTCCCAACCGCCATAGTATTTAACAATAAACCATGTCCCCGAAACCAGCACAATAATTGCGCCAGGTACGACAAGACCATCATAGAAAACAGCAACATATCGAATTGCTTCGGAAAATCGGATCAATTCTCTATGTTGTCTTGAGCGCATATCTGCGAGCCAAACACCTATTAAGCCTGAGCCCATCACCACAGCGCCTAGAATGTGGAAGTACTTTAAAATTAAATATTCCATTTCATTTCCTTAAAACAATTTTAGTAGGTCATTAGTGCAGACGTACGAAAAGGCTCTTTGCTACACAGCTACTTAGGCCAAATAATTGCTGTCGTAACCCAGCGCTTTTACCAACGAGATCGATAGCTGCGATGACAACTCTTGCAAGTGCTTTTTGCCTTGTCCAAACCCATCTCTGCAAGAGTTACGTCTTGGTTTTTACTCGCCTGATACAGCTCTTGAAACCCTTGGTCCATTCGCGCTAAGAGTTGTTGAAACCTCTCTGGTTTGGTCCAAATACTTTCCTTCGCTTTGCTACCAGATTGACTTCCTGACGGGAATAGTGTCTGAAGTGACTTACTGCGCTCCGTCAAAGACGTAGTATGTTGTTGTAATTTGCTCCAATTGGTATTGGGACCATCAAGCGTTCTTTTAGTGTTTTTAATCAAGCTTTTAATTTGTTCAAACGCCTCTTGCCTGCTGTTAATTTGTTGCGAGTAATCTTGCGCGTATACAAGAAGGGGAGTCGAATATAGTAGACAGATAATGATTTTTTTCATGTTGGCTATCCCTCTGGTCTGGACATTTCATACTCCATAAATTTACACCGCAATTGTTGCTATTGCAATAATTGCGGTGTAAATTTATGTGGAGAGCATACTTATCCTGCGAGGGGCTAGAAATGAAAATTTGGGATTTATCAACTCGTTTATATCACTGGGTGCAAATGATACTGTTCGCAGCTCTTCTAGTAACCGGGTTTACTGGGAGTGGTCCTCATATTCCCTTTGGTCTGGCTATTTTGACATTGGTCATTTGGCGTTTGATTTGGGGGATTGTAGGGAGCGAAACTAGCCGCTTTAAACAGTTTCTTCGTTCTCCGATCTATGTTTTGCGTTATATCTCTGGCAAAGAAACAGTCGCGCCGGGGCATAACCCTGCTGGTGGATGGATGGTTATTACCATAGTTTTTACACTATTCATCCAATGTCTTTGTGGTCTGGCTGTTGCCGGTTTTCTGGACAGCTGGCCGTATGCAGAAATTTTGCTTAATGATGAAGTCGTGGCTTTACTTGAGAATATCCATTCACTGTTTGCTAAAGCACTGCTTGGGCTTGTGGGACTGCATGTGCTGGCCATTTTATTTTATAAGTTTCGTTCGAAACCTCTGACATGGACTATGGTGACAGGAAAATCCATTCACGTGATACCAACCGAGCCCCTGATGTTTGTATCGCAATGGCGCGCATTAATAGTGCTAGCTGTGTCGACATCAGTTACCATAGCAATAGTTGTATTTTCGTGATGTTAAAAGTAAAGGTAGTGATTGGTGATATGAGTGAGGAATTCGATCGAGAGAGCAGTTTCGGTTGGTTGATCAATGTGTTGGCAAATAATGCCGCCAAAGTACTTGATACGGAGTTAAAAAAACACGGATTAACAATAGCCTTATGGCCAACATTGATGTGTTTGTGGGAGAAAGAAGGTGTCACACAAAGAGAAATCGCTCAGAAAGCCAAAGTAGAAAACTCGACTACCACGCGAACCCTAGATAAGCTTGAAAATCTTGGCTTGGTGGTGAGACAAACGGACCCAAACAGTCGACGTTCATTTTGTATTTTTCTAACGGATAAAGGCAGAGCTCTAAAAGAGCAGCTTCAGCCCATTGCGGTAGGCGTCAATCAAGAAATGCTAAGTGTTCTTGAACGACAAGAGCGTGATGAAATGATTCGCATATTACAAAAACTGGTTGAGCAAGTATAAGTGAGAGATTCGGTACACAAAGACATCCTAGTAAATCCAGCAGATGCTTACTCTTAAAATTTGCCAATTATGAAGAGACAACTGAGGTACTAGAGGGGCTTTGTTTCCTAATTCGAGTTCAATTAAAAGCACGCCTAGAATGAGCGGGGCGGCTCGTTTGATGCGAATGGCTTCGTAGCACAACCTTGTGTCATAAGCACCATCGCCAGATATCTCTGCGATTCTTCGGCGAGTCTGTTTGAGCAAATTAGGGAGCGCTTCACCGTCGCTCACATTCAATAAACTTAACTCAGCGGCAATGATCTCATGCGTGTCTGTATCGACCGCTAAATGTAACTTTCACCAGACACGACGCTTCCCGTCAGTGCCATGCTTTTTGACTTTCCACTCGCTCTCACCGTAGACCTTTAGTCCTGTCGCATCAATTGCTAAATGCTGGATTGTTCCTTTAGTTTTTGTCTTTAACGTGACGTTGACCGTTTTAGCTCGCTTGCTAATGCATGAATAATGAGGGCATGACAACGGTAGTTAAAATACCCGCTTAACCATAAGAGCCGTCGTAATGGCTAAGTCACTAAACAAGCGAGGTCTTCCACGGTTTCCCTGCTTGATTTGCTTCCATAGCTGAATGGTCTCTTCATCAATCCAAAATGTCAGTGAGCCGCGATTAATTAAAGCTTGGTTATAGTGTTTCCAATTGGTTGTTTTGTAGCGAGGCTTAGCCATTGGTTTGAGTATTTGAGTGAACTTAGCTGATCAGATCACAGGGTGATGATTTAGTTCCCTGACTTAGGAAACAAAGCCATAATAGCCTTTCAGTCAAATTTTTCCGAGTTGTAGTACTATGATCTTTATAGAAAATTATTTTACATTGTGATGAAAATAGACAGCTTCAGGATTTAGTATCTGGTTATTTGTGGATGGTAAGGTTTAATTTAGACGAAATCGTTTCCAGAAAAGCCATCGCTCAATGTCGAACTCGTCGAAACAAGTTACGTAGCGATGGCTTAAACTGATCTCAGGCTAAGAAGTCTGAAAAATAAATGACATTATTGCTTACAGTAAGAGCCCGCCGCCGCTGACTCGATAAGAGAACGCGTCGCTGTCCCTTTTTCTTTATTTGCCTCGAAGTGGTAGTAATTGCCACCGTCATATTCGGCTGCTTGAATTCTTTGTTGTTCATAAAAGTTCTTATTGTGATCAACATCGACCATGAGGACTTTATCAGCACAAATTGATGTGGGTTTAGTAAAAACGGTATGACCGAGAACAACTTTTTTAGCTCCAATAGTTGTCAAAGCATCGTCCAATTGCGCTTGACTGAATTTTCCTTGGGGAATGTTTCTCGCCCAATATAAGCGTGAAGGTAGATAGTACTTATAGTCCCCTTTATCATATTTTTTATCAGCGTGCTCTCGACCTATTTCGTTAACTTCCTTAAGATCTATTACTTTATCCTTAAGCCCGGTTATAAAGTCAGGGTTGAAGCCAGCATGGACAAATAATACTTCTTCGCCAGCAATTTCTAATATATTTTTTGTGCGCAACCATTTTCCAAGAACCGTATCTTTAGAATACATCTCTTTGAAGGTTTTATTTCTAAGGGTTTGTGTCTCAAAGTAGCGAGCATTCATATAGCGGAAGTCACCATACATGTTCATAAGATCATGATTCCCTAGAATAAGGTGTACATCACCCCCCGCAATCCTAGCTTGATTCTCTAAATGATACAGCAACCACAAACTCTCGGCTACATATTCACCTCTGTCAAAAATATCGCCTAAGTAATATAAGTGACCCGTCCCATAAGTCCAATTGTAATTTTCATCCATAACTTCTGCTTGAATGAGCATAAAGACTAAGGCTTCAATATTACCCTCAATGTCAGCGGTCATAAAGAACTTGCCTGGTTTATCATATGTGTAAGCCGGGGCTGTATATTCACTTTTAAGGCTGACACTAAATTGCCCAAGTTCATTCGGTAATTCAACTAAGACTTCAGCGTCAGCGGTGCTATTATAAGTTTGGCTTTCCCATCTATCGTTATTTAGTCTTTCAACCTTCACCGTTCCATCTTCATTTAGAGTAACGTACGGACCATCTGAACCGTTAGAGTAATCTAACTCATCAGTAAGTGATGCATTAAACTGGACATCACTACCATCTTCAACTTGATTAAAGACAACAACAGCAATCGTATTCTTTCCCTCTACAAAAGCGTTACTAGGTAATATAAAGCGATTTTCTGTACCTTTCCCATATCTCGAGTACTCGAAAGGTTTTGTCGTATTTGTTAGTTCGATGTTTGGGTCTAGTAATGGAGAGCGTGCTATTTCTTTACCATTCACAAAAATTGCAGCGGCATCATCAATAATTAATCTAAGATATAAGTCCTTAACTGACTTTATATCATCAATTATCATGTTTTTTCGGAAATAATAAGCGCTTGGGGTTGGTGAATCGGTAAATTCTGGCACTTTTTCATAATCCAGAATCTTAGTATTTATAACTTTTGGATAGTCGTAGTTATTAAAAAATGTACCTTTCCCATTTTTCCAATCTGAATCGTCAAATGTTATTTGTGTCCATTCACTTGGTGGTGCATAACCAGTATCTAAATACTTCCATTGTGAACCGTAGTCAAAGAGAAAACTATTTCTTGATGTTGCATTTTCTTTAGTTGCTCTAGTATCGGCATCTAAACTTTCATTGCGATCACCATTACATGCAGTCAAAGATAATAATAATATAGTAGTAGATATACAATTTTTGATAACAACTCGGCAGCTTGCCATGTTCGTCCCTTCCGTAAATTAACTAAGTAGCAGTGGGAACCGAGCATAGATACCTTTTGTTTCATTTTGGTTAAGGTGTAATTAATTTTAATGAAATATTGTTTCATTATTTATACGAGTAATCGATAATTCAACATTCGTTGACTTCTGGCGTGTCGATATAAACAGGATTCATCATAGCCAAAAGGAGCAATGTTGAATCTTCGTTTGCGCTACCGAGAAAAAACGTTGCTGTCGTTGAGTTTCTCTGACTTATAGGTGCTACCGAAACCTTTGCGAATGCTGCTATCTCTTCTCCAGTTAGATGAGAAAAAGTCAGGTTGCTTGATTTTTAGAGCGACCAGCCCAGAAGAGTCTCTCCTTCGTTGGCGAAAAAACTTTGCGATAAAGATGTCACCCCAGAGCATCCCTGTTTTATCGTTGCAAAGTACTCTCCCCATTGCGCTGAGTAAGTGAGTGGAACATGGTCAGGTTCGTAAGGGCTAGAGGCACCGCTATACGTTTGTACGACATTGGTCATCGCCGTTGATTGCCACCCTGTAAGATCGCCAGTCTCAAAACTAGGGTTTTCAATACTCGTCGCGAATACAGTGGGTGTGGTAGTTGTGAATATTGCAATGGTTAAACATCTTTGTAAGTGAGTATTCATGCGTCCTCCGATTTTGCGGAACAATAAAATATGCATTTTCTTAATAACCACAGCGCATCAATTTAGTATGTTCTTGTTGGCTTTGCTGCTTAAGCATAGGAGGGGTTAATTTAAATTACTTGTCTTAAAAATAAGACTTTAGTGTCTACTCGGGATTTCTAAAGCCAATGAACTCAAGATGCTTAAAGCTATCCAGCATTAAAGAGTAGCGAGAAGAGGTATGCAGAATGGGTATGTTGTTTCATATTTATTGGAAGGTGGGCTAGTTAATCATCTAGGGTACGGTACACTTTTGGAGGGAAGCCATAAGCGTCTTTGAATTTTTTGCAGAAATACGAGGTGCTGTTGAATCCGCATTTGTCCGATATGGAAGAAATAGACAAATAGCTATGTTTTAATAAATGTGCAGCTTTGGCCATCCTTGCAGTAGCAAGGAGTTGTGAAAGAGAAGTATTTTCTTCCTTTAGCCTTCGATATAAAGTTGTTTTAGATAAATAAAGAATACAACATATATCTTCAAGCTCCCAGCGCCTACATAAGTCTTTTCGAATGACACTATAGACTTTTCCAGAGTAAGAGCAATCAGATATCCGACTTTCGTTAGATAGAGACTGGAAAATTTTCTCATTTAGAGCATCTATTAAAACTGACTTTGAAAATAAATTTGAACTTTCAACTTCGGTTAATGCAGAGATGCTCTCAAAGTTTATTTTTAAACATATGTCTCGTCGTACTTTTTTAATCTTGTAAACTCTTATATAAAAATCACACCCATTCATAGGTACAATAGCACAATTAACTAAGCTGTTTTTAGGTATAAGAATACATCCATTATTAGGAACTTTTATTACATTTCCGATATAAGAGATATACCCTACAGCACCTTGAATTGAGACTATATGATAACGCTTTGAAAAAAATCTAACTTTAAAATTGCTGTTGTTTATTGTTATTTTTCTAGTAAGTAACATTTTTATCTTTTTGCAGCTGAAGTGTTTGCTCTTTGAATGAATCCAATGTATCGGGATAGGCGTAATAATACCCCTGACCTAATATTTTTTCTCCTTTAACCACATTGTGCTGGAACGAGCTCTCGATTCCTTCAAAAACCAATCCATCTTTACAGTATGGTTGCAGCACATAGTATATAGAGTCTGCCAAAAAGCTGACGTCTGAGTTATGATGTAGAACGCTTTTATCGATTTTGATTCTATCCCAAGCAATTAGACCAAAGGTGAGATTGGCACTATTGTATTCGTGGTAATAATCGTCTAACCATATCTTTATTCCAGCTCTCTGTAGCTTAGCTATATTGTGAAGTAGAGTGCTACATCTAACATCATGGTTTACGTCATTTATTTCTAAAATAAAGTTCTTGTTATTAAAACTCAGTAATTTAGATATAAATTTCTCATCAAGCAGAGTTGATATCGTCAAGTTAATAGAGAAATCTTTGTCTATTTCGTATCTTTGAAAGTAATAGATCTGATGAATTGAGACTAATTTAATGAATTCATCATCAATTTCATTAAAGAAGTCTTCACTATTTAACTGTTCGCCCGAGTGCTTGCTTACTCGCGATAGAACTTCAAAATATCTAATTTCTGAACTTTCAGTATCAATGATTGGTTGTACTAGAAAATCTAATTCTGCATAAGTAGAGCCTTTTTTTATTATTATGCCACTTTTTATATTTTCAACTGAAAACATGATGAGCTCCATTATCATTAGATGTTATCAGAATAACCAATACTAAACCTCAAAGAGATACACATCCATAAAACACAACAAAATTACAATAAATTGGATAGTTTTTTATACACACAACAAAAGTGTCAATATTCTGTATTTGTTAATACTCCATTAGCTGTCCTGAGACCCTAGTCTGACTTCGTTGTGTGGATATTGTATTTATTTCATATGCTGTGGTTGATTTTTGTCTAAATTAAATTTCGCAATGGTTTGTTGTGAATTTTGCGTAAAGTATCACGAATATAGTTATTTAAAATAAAGGGAATTGCGTTAAATGTGATTTGTATCTCTTTAATTAATCCCTATGTGTCACTGGTGTCATAAGTAATAACTGTATGAAAATTGGGACTCTTTGGTGCACTTTGTTGGAAGAAGTTCTGATTTTATGACGTTAAAAACACAGTGTAGCCAGTTATGCGAATTGACTTAAATCAAAGGTTGGTTCGATGTCGTTTTTTATATTTTTGTAAGCAAAAGGTTAACCAAATTGCTGGGGGTCAATGAAATCAAGGTGTGTGAAAAACGATCAGTTTTAACATCGATTTTTGCCATAGAAGTAATCGATATTTTGCGTTTTATCGATAAAAACGACTGTTATAGCGTTGCCTGCAGAGTGTACCAACCAAGAAGTACACCAAGTAGTGAGGATTCGATCCTACTAACAAAGGAAATTGTTATGAAAACTCTAATAGCAGTGAGCATTTTGTCAGCCCTTTCATTTGTCGCCCACGCTGAAAGACAAAATGGTGAGCCAATTCAGGTGATCGAACCTGTGGTTGGTTTGGATGAAGTAAAAGTCGAACTTGGCAAAACCTTATGGTTTGAACCGCGTTTGTCGGCGTCCAATACCATTTCGTGTAACTCTTGTCACAACCTAGCGAAAGGTGGGGTGGATAACCTGCCAAGTTCGATTGGCCACAAATGGTCGATAGGTCCGATCAACTCACCGACGGTGTTTAACTCTGATTTGAACTTTGTCCAGTTCTGGAATGGTCGAGCAAAAGACTTACAAGAACAGGCTGCAGGTCCGATTGAAAATCCGTTGGAAATGGCGTTCAGTCATGAACTTGCGGTTGATACGCTTCAATCAATTCCACAATATCGTGATTGGTTTAAGCAAGCATATGGCAGTGACACCATTACCATCGACAATGTTACCGATGCCATCGCGATATTTGAGCTAACATTGCGAACGCCAAACGCGCCATTTGACCTATGGTTGAAAGGGGATGACAGTGCGTTAACTGCGGTTCAGGTCGAAGGCTACGAATTGTTCAAAGCCAAAGGTTGTACTGCGTGTCACAGTGGTCCGTTGGCTGGTGGGCAATCTTATCAGAAAATGGGGCTAGTGAAGCCGTTTGCGACCGACAACCCAGACGTAGGTCGCAAGGCGATTACGGGTAACGAGTTCGATAAGTTTGTGTTTAAGGTACCAACGCTGCGTAATATCGAGCTGACCTATCCGTATTTCCACGATGGTTCGGTTTGGGATTTGCAGGAAGCGGTAGAGATGATGGCTGATTTACAGCTAGGTCAGAAACTGTCTAAAGATGAGTCGGTGAAAATCACAGAGTTTTTACGCTCTTTGACCGGTGAACAGCCTCGCGTTGTATTGCCAAACTTGCCGCCGTCAACCAATGAGACGACGCGTCCTAATATTTAATCATCGGTAGATACTGGTTTATTGGTCTAGTCTAGGCAGTAGTGATAATTGTTCGCTACTGCCTATTTTATTGTGGTGTTGTGGTACGGCGCTAAGACTTGCTTTTGATAATTCGCGTACCATAGCCGCCTTATTGTGGAAGCAAAGAGTTGGGTGAAATGTCATACCATTTCTAGCCATAAACTACAAAAACAAGAGGTACAACAAGATGATAATGATTACTGGCGCGAGTAGCGGTTTGGGGGCACAGTTGGCGAAACGTTATGATGCACAAGACAAATCGACTTACCTTACCGGACGAAGCGATGAGAAGCTCTCCGCGGTTGTTGGAAGTTTAGCGCACTGTGCAGGTCATCTGACGTGTGACTTAACTTCCCATGGCGCCGTCGCTCGTTTATTTGATGGGTTAGAAGGTGTGCCAGAGGTTATCGTCCATTGTGCTGGCAGTGGATATTTTGGTTTATTGGAAGATCAGGACCCGCAAGAAGTCACCAAGCTAATCCAAAATAACTTAAGTTCCGCGATTAACGTCGTGCAGGAAGCGGTCAAGCGATACAAAGATCACCCCGTTAATCTTGTCATGATCATGTCGACCGCAGCTCAGCAACCCAAGGCACAAGAATCAACCTATTGTGCGGTCAAATGGGCTGTCAAAGGGTTGATTGAATCTGTTCGCTTGGAGTTAAAAGGTCATCCGATGAAAATCGTTGCGGTCTATCCTGGCGGTATGGACACTGAATTTTGGCCTAGTAGTGGCAAGTCACTTGATACCAGCGGGTTTATGAGTGCCGAAGACGCTGCTGCTATGATTCATAACGCACTGACGAGTATCGGAAATGGCTACATTTCGGATATCACAGTTAATCGACTGTAACGCTATTTACGCCCCTTCATTTTTATAGGTCTCAGGGACAATTTTCTGAGGCCTATCGCTTACCATTTTTACCGCTTTCTTATGATTTTCTTTTTAACTTCAAGTCCATCCTAGGTCGTAGCAAAGATTGAGACAAACGCAGCGCCTTGTGCAACGTTATCTCACATCTTGGAAGAGCTCTATCTCATCGCTGATACTAAAGTATGAATTCTGTAGATAAGGATTTACGTCGCTCTGCATAGCATACACTTAAGCCAAATACTGATGATTTTGCATCGAGGATAATAATGAATAGCCGCACTCTCATTATCCTAGCAGAGCAAAGTTTAAACAGTAGCTTAGTGCAGCAGCAGTTGGCTTCTATAGAGGATTTGACCATCCATGTCTGTAATCCTGATGAACTTACAAAGCTCTGTTGGGATCTAGTGGTCGACTTGGTGATTGTCGACTACCAGTATCTTGAAGATTTAACCAGTGCAAACGCTCTGCCCAATTTTGACGTACTTGGGTTAAGCATCCTATTACACAATGTTCCTAGTGACGGCTTTAATGAAACGGTGATGAGTAGCCGTTCTTTAAAAGGTTTGTTGCTTCAAAACGCGTCCGTTGAACATCTCACTGACAGCGTCAAACATATTTTGAACGGTGGGTTGTGGCTGCCGCGAAGCTTTATGGAAAAGATGCTTCACTGCTATCGAGAGTTAGGCGTTTATAAGAGTGTTCGCTACAACCTGCTGACCAGTCGGGAGCGGCAGATTCTCGATCTGTTGGCGCAAGGGTGTTCAAACAAAGAAATTGCAGATCAGTTATTTCTCGCTGAATGCACTATCAAAACTCATATATACAAACTGTATAAAAAGCTCGATGTTCATTGCCGTAAAGAGGCTATAACGCTAACAAAAAGCGGTTTCAATGATCTTGGCTAGTTCGGTTTATTGGTTAGCTGTACTGCAAAGAAGTAGCGGCTAAGTGTTTTAAATATTCTAGGTGATTGTATTGGTTCGATCGTACCACAAGCGTTTGGGTGTCCTATAAGTCGTTGATGTAGTTTTAATGATTTAGTTCGTAAGGAAATGATGCGTCCCTATCGCCTTGATACTACCAACTGTAAGAGGCTATCTATGTTAAGGAAAACCACAACCTTATGCTCACTCGTCACTCTGTGCGTGTCTGCCAATGCGCTTGCAGAAGAAGAGTCCGAAGCAAGACGCGCTCAAACCGTGAATGATGTGATCGTCCGATCCGGGGTGTTAACACCAAAAGGGCAACTGACTTTTGATGCTTCATTTAGTTACACACAAAACTCTTCCAACAAAGTTTCTGTTGTCGGCTATACCATTTTGCCGGCTTTGCTGGTGGGTCGAATTGAAGTTTCAGATTCAGATAGGACCACGTTAACCACCAGTTTGTCAGCGAGGTACGGGATCAGAGACGATACTGAGATTGAACTTCGAGTGCCTTATGTTTATCGAGATGATGATATTAGCTCTAGGCCAATTCAGGACGGTGCGGAAGCAGAAACCGACGACAATAGTATCGACGGCGGCGGTTTAGGCGATATTGAGTTTGCTATTCGACATCAGTTTAATTTTGAAACCACACCATATTGGGTGGGGAGTTTGACGGTGAAGTCCACTACTGGTGACTCTCCTTATGAAGTCGACACTGACCCAAATACCGGTGCGTTCAAAGATGTACCGACAGGCTCAGGCTTTTGGAGTGTCGAGCCGGGTATTTCAATGCTGTACCCAACCGACCCGGCGGTGTTGTTCGCCAATGTCAGTTACATCTATAACATTGAAGATGACGTCAATGTGGACGGCACGAGTGTCGATATCGACCTAGGAGATACCATTTCTCTTGGTGCGGGGATTGGTTTTGCACTTAACCCTGACTTATCGCTGTCTTTTGGTTTAAACCACAAAACTATCCTGAAAAGTAAAGTCAATGGTAGTACGACTGAGAGCTCAAAAGTCCTCCAGTTAGATACGATTAACTTTGGTGCAAGCTATATGTACAGCCCAAACAATTCATTTAGCGTCAGCGCACAAGCAGGACTAACAGAAGATAGTCCTGATTTTCAACTTACATTTAGAATGCCGTTTAGCTTGTAGGGTGAGCGTGTGAAGATTAGTAGAAGCTTGAAAGGATGGAGTCTTCGAGCTTCTGATTCACTTTTATTTGCTGAATAATATTGCTGACTTGAGCGTCAATACTGACCACTGTACTCAAACCAATCGTACTATTATCCATAGTGTTTTGAATGATGTTAGTAATCGAATTGGAGACGAGCATTGACTGCGTAAAATCAGGCACACTGGTTTCCACATTCACACCATCGACACTTGGTACACTCTCTGTTGCGACACTGTTACTGTCTCCGGCCGCTGCATTGTCGCTACTCACCTGGTCAATGACGTTACCTTCACCGACTTGAATAACGTTGGTTACCCCTGATGGATTAAAACCAAACACTTTATCCAAATTGCCATTTTTGATGGTGAAATTGGCGATGTGGTTATTAAAGATATTGGTCCCATTAAACGAGGTTGTGATACTTAATCCTATATCAATAGTAAAATCACTACTCATTCTGAAACCGCCTCGATATGATGAGAGGGCTTCGGTTTGTAAGGGAGCTAGATTACTAAACGCATCTATATTGCTCTCCTCCGTGTATGAGCTGGCTGAAACTGGAGCTGCTGCGAACACTACCAGTAGTCCACCAACTGTTGTCATATATCCCATAGCTGATCTCCTCTAGGTGAAATCAATACTCGCCAGGTTCAGGCAGCGTGGTACTGAACACCCCTAAAGATTCCCTTCTTACACCAACTTCTATTGGGGATGGTGTGTATAAAGCGAATTCGTCACTCGTGATAAAGTGCTCCTTGCCAACGTCGGCACGGTTTCTTATCAATAAAGTCACGCCTTCATAATGATGCTTAAAACGTTCATAACTCAACGTAATGGTGCCACGTGATGGATCACCAATAATGACCGAATCGGAATTGATTCCTTTGATTACTACGAAGTGCATATAGCCATCAAAGTTCACTAAGGTAATGCCTGGAACGCCAATCTTTTGCATCTTCTCTAACCCGATTTGAAATCCATCCGCCCGATAACCGATAGACGCCAAGTAGTTCTTCATATCAAGTAACGAGAATCCACGTTGCTCGATCAAGGCTTTGTCGCCTTTCTCAAACATCTTCTCGAAGATATCTTGCTCGTTGGAGGGGGTTTCGTAGTGGTAGGTCAATAACGAAGCCAGCGCCGCGGAGCCACAACTAAAGTCATATTTCTGACGATAGACATCTCCAAACTGGATCTCTTTCAGACTTTTAACCGGCACCGAAAATTGACCTCGAGCTGGGTAAAATTCTAAAGAATGAGCAGATGCTGATAACATCAGCACTGCCCAAATAGAGTTACGTAATATTTTCATATTCACTTAAGTGTCAGGTTAACAACCGTAGAGTTCTGTATCAGCACGTTATTACCAGTGTTCTGAATAACGCTGTTGACCCCCGCTGTATCAGCAAACGCACCTGATGAAAGGTAGTTGTTGCCGGTCACTGCATTATTCGCTGAACTATTACTGATCACCCCATTAATGTCTGAGGATGCTGTTACATTCTCAATGTCGATGTGATATTCGCCGCCTCTGGAACTGTCCAGAATTGCTTCGGACAGTTCCAGATCTGCAGTTACAATATCATCGGCATTAGCGGATAGCGCAGCCATCGCACCTAAAGTGATTAGTGCAATACGCATTGCTTTCTCCCTCTAATGGTTTAGTTTTGTGCGTTAATTGCGACACTTTGTTGAGTCAGAGCATTACCGCCAACGTTTTGTGCAACCGACGTAATACCAGACGCACTATCAAAGCCGTTTAGTGAGTTGCTGTTTTTTACTCTCACAGTACTACAGCAGGCTACAACAGCATTTGTAGAATCGTATGAAACAGAAACTCCTGATAATGTACCTTGAAGTGCGCTAGTTGCCACCATAGTATCCATATCTAGATCTACGGAAATATCAGTATCAATATCTGTTTGGGTGTAGTCCAAATCCCAATCTTGATCGTTTGACCAATCTTGATCGTTAGAGTAGCTGTTACCGTCATCACCGTTGTCAGACTTGGTGTAAGTGTGGTTGAAGCTGTCATCTGCGCTGTTTGATGTTGATGTTAGAGTATTGCCATCATCACCATTGTTTGAGTTTGAATAGGTTTTGTTGAAGCTGTCATCCGTGTTGAAGCTGTCAGCAACATCTAGAGAAGGGCCGCCGCCATGGCCCCCATTAGCAAGTACGCCACCAGAAACAAATAATGAGCAGACGATTAGTGCAATTGAAGTTTTTTTAAGTTGCATGATCTTATCTCCGTGTATCTCTATGTATATCCATGTATTAAATAGGTATTTATTTGTGCCTTGAGTAGTGCTTTTTTCTTCAGGCAAAGTGAGTATAGGTACTCGGTGAAATAGCAATGTCTCGTAAATAAGACGGTCTAACTTGAGAGGTTGAACGGATAAGGATTCTCTTTTGGGGTTATTATTAATTCCTTGTAAATCAATTGCTTAATTTGTTGATTTTCTTCTGGTATGAGCTAAGTATGAACGTAACAAGAGATTTAGTAGCAAGGAGTAGTATACATCTGAGCAAGGATTTCATACGCGGCTTTATGCGTATTCAATATGCTACAAGGAAACACAAACTTAGGCGCTATTTCCGCTGATCTTAAGTGAACGATCGGGAATATAATCTTCAACGATCTACGACTTAAAATCGGATGCTTCTAATGTGTAAGATTAAAATTTCCGTTTCGGTCTTATCTTTGCTTACTAATTATGATTGTTAGGACGAAAATGGGTGGATTCTCTTTTAATTATCAACAATTGGAACGGCTTGTTACGGTATGTGGCAGTTTATAAAATTAACTCTATAAGAGTTAGATAATTAAATTGAATACCTCTTTTACATACTAATTATTAGTAAATGCAATTATTGGTTCGTAGCTAACCCGAAATGGTTAGGTCACTCTTTATCTATTGTTTTAACAATTAAATAGTCGATTTAGAGGAAGTGCCTTATTTGATTTCAGTCATTTTTCGCACAATACCCACTTATTTTTCTTCATAAAATGAGATTTTGTTCACGCACAACGCAACCGGTTGCGCTTTTTTGTTGTGCTTAAACTTGCTACAGTTTGCTTAGATTGAATATTGAACAGTGGAGTAAGGTTATGAAGAAGATACTTTTATGCTGTAGTGCTGGTATGTCGACCAGTATGTTAGTTAAGAAGATGGAGCAAGTTGCTGAAATTAAAGGGATTGAATGCAAAATTGATGCATTGTCGGTCAATGCGTTTGATGAGGCGATCAAAGAATACGATGTGTGCTTGCTTGGCCCGCAAGTGCGCTTTCAGCTTGAAGAGTTGAGCAAGACTGCTCAGGAGCACGGTAAGAGTATTGCGGCTATTTCTCCTCAAGCATACGGAATGATGAAAGGGGATGAAGTCCTTCAGCAAGCACTCGATTTAATTAACTAATTAAATTTCATTAATTTAAACCGTTTAACACACGCCAATATATTTTGGCGTAAGGACTCTTTTGTCCAAAATTTAAGGATGGAATCTATGAAGCTTTATGATTCAATTATCGGAATCGTCGAAAAGCATATAGCGCCGCTAGCAGCTAAAGTTGGTAATCAACCACATGTTCGAGCTATGAGAGACGGATTTATTGTGGCTATGCCGTTTATTATTGTCGGTAGCTTTATTTTAATCTTTGCTTTTCCTCCTTTTTCTGAAGATACCCAAAATATATTTGGTCGTGTCTGGGTCGATTTTGCTACCAGTAACTTCGATACCATCATGATGCCGTTTAACATGTCGATGGGGATCATGACGATTTTTGTCTCACTTGGTGTCGCTTATAGCTTGGCCAAAGCCTACAAAATGGACGGGATTACCAGTGCGGTGTTGTCATTGATGTCATTCTTGCTTGTCGCGGCGCCAGCAAAAGATGGTGTATTGTCGATGTCCCATATGGGCGGAACAGGTATCTTCACCGCGGTTATGTGTGCGTTTTTCTCGGTAGAGCTTTACCGCTTTATGAAAAAGCATAACATCACGATCAGAATGCCGGAACAAGTACCGCCAGCGATCGCTCGTTCGTTTGAAGTTTTACTTCCAGTACTGGCGATCTTTATCACTCTGTATCCATTGAGCCTGTTCGTCCAAAGTCAGTACGACATGCTGATCCCAGATGCCGTAATGGCGATGTTTAAACCGCTGATCAGTGCGTCTAACTCACTGCCTGCGATTATCGGTGCGTTGTTGCTCTGTCAGCTACTTTGGTTTGCGGGTATCCACGGTGCAGCGATTGTTGTTGGTCTGCTATCGCCAATCTTCTTAACTAACATCGGTGCCAATATTGAAGCCTTTGTAGCGGGCGACCCGATTCCGAACGTATTTACACAACCGTTCTGGGATTTCTACATCTTTATCGGTGGTTCTGGTGCAACACTGGCGCTTGTGATCCTGATGTCGTTTAGCCGCTCAGCACACCTTAAAAGTATCGGTCGTATGAGTGCGGTGCCAGGGTTCTTCCAAATCAACGAACCCGTGATTTTTGGTAGCCCAATCGTAATGAACCCAATTCTATTTATTCCGTTCGTTTTTGCTCCGGTTATCAATGCCACCATCGCTTACTTTGCTGTGTATTTGGGCTTTGTCGGCATGGGTGTCGCAACCACACCTTGGACAACACCAGCTTTGGTCGGTGCGTCTTGGGGTAGTGGTTGGACATTTGCCCCTGTCTTATTGGTCGGTGGGTTGCTGATCCTTGACCTATTTATCTACCTGCCATTCTTCAAGATGTTTGAAAAGCAGCTACTCGCGGATGAAGTACCCGCCGAGAAACAAGCTGAACAACCGAGCACCGTTGCGGGGCAAGGTGTCACTGCGTAAGTCAACACTAGGGCTGCGACTCTGCGGCCCTCTATTTATAAGGGTAAAGAGATGGAACAAGAATTGGTCGTTATGGAAATCATCTGCAATGCAGGTGAAGCGCGCAGCCTATGTTATGAAGCTCTGCGTTTATCGAGAGAAAAAGACTTCTCAGCCGCGGAACAAAGACTGGCCTCAGCAAAAGAGTGTCTGAATAAAGCGCACTTAATCCAAACTCAGTTGATTGAAGAAGATCAAGGTGAAGGCAATGTGCCAATGACGTTGGTTATGGTGCATGCCCAAGACCACTTGATGACAACGATTCTAGCACAAGAGCTGGCGACCGAGATGGTGGCGCTACATAAGCAGATATCTCAGTAAGGAGGCGACATGTCTAAAGAGTCGATTAAGTTAGCCATCATTGGTGGTGGGAGTAGTTATACGCCAGAATTGGTAGAAGGCGTGTTGAAGCGTCTGGATACATTGCCAGTCAAAACTATCCATTTTGTGGATATCGAAGCAGGGGCTGAAAAGCTAGAAATCATCCGCGATTTATCTGAAAGAATGGTGAAGAAAGCAGGCGCAGAGATAGAAATTATTGCTGATTTTGACCGCCGAGCGGCGATTAAAGACGCCGATTTTGTGATGACCCAATTTCGTGTAGGAGGGTTGAGTGCCCGGGCGAACGATGAGCGTATCCCTCTGAAATACGATGTGGTCGGTCAAGAAACCACAGGGCCGGGCGGTTTTGCTAAAGCACTCCGTACGATTCCGGTTATTCTAGATATTTGCCGCGATATAGAAGAATTGTCGCCGAACGCTTGGATGTTGAATTTTACTAATCCTGCTGGACTTGTGACGGAAGCCGTCAATAAATACACCAAAGTGAAGAGTATCGGTTTGTGTAACGTTCCGGTCTCTATGCAAATGATGATTGCTGAAATGATGGCGTGTGAGCCAGATGAGTTGCAGTTAGAGTTCGCTGGCTTAAACCACTTGGTGTGGGTACATCGAGCCTGGTTAGCGGGTGAAGACATCACTCAGCAGGTATTGACCAAAGTTGGCGACGGCGCCAATTTCAGCATGAAGAATATCTGGGAAGAACCTTGGGACCCAAGCTTTTTGAAAGCGTTAAACGCGATCCCTTGCCCATATCATAGATACTTCTACCAAACTGATGCTATGTTAGCGGAAGAGAAACAGAGTGCACAGGAACAAGGAACTCGAGCCGAGCAAGTAATGAAGACTGAGGCGGAACTGTTCGAGTTGTATAAGCAACCTGACTTGGATCATAAGCCTGCTCAACTAGAGGAGCGTGGCGGTGCGTATTACTCTGATGCGTCACTCAATTTGGTCGACGCAATCTACAACAACAAGAATTCAATCCATGTGGTTAACGTGCTGAATAACGGCGCGATTAACTCTCTACCAGATGATGCGGTCATCGAATGTAGCGCAGTGATTGGAAGTTGGGGGGCAAAACCATTGGCGATTGGTGAGTTGTCACCCAACATCAGTGGACTGTTGCATCAGGTGAAAGCATATGAACAATTGGCTATCGAAGCTGCAGTTCATGGCTGTTATGACAGTGCATTGATGGCCTTAGCCAACAACCCGCTAGTGCCGGATATTGGCCGAGCCAAGGCGATCTTAGACGACATTCTGCAGCAAAACAGTGAATTCTTACCGCAATTTAAACTCACCAGTTTGTAAGGAACGATAAAACGATGAAAGTCATTTTCAACGCGGATGATTTTGGCCTGACGGAAGGGGTGAACAACGGTATTGTACGAGCAAACCTAGAAGGGGTAGTGAAATCAACCACTATGCTGGTGGGTATGCCTGCAGAGCAACACGCAGTGGCCTTAGCAAAAGACTTACCGAGCTTAAAGGTTGGTCTTCACTTGCGGTTTACACTAGGAAAACCGCTTATGTCATATGCGGGCTTTAGCGATGAAAGTGGTCATTTCCTTGGCTACAACCAGTTCTGGGAAAAAGAGAGCTTTGATGCGAGCGCGGTGTACGACGAGTGCATTGCACAGGTCGAACATTTTCTAAGCCTTGGACTGACATTGAGCCACATTGACAGCCATCATCATGTACATGTGCATCCTAGTTTACTTCCCGTTGTCGAAGAGGTTGCGGCGAAGTATGCGGTTCCACTGCGCGGCGTTGATATGACTGACCATCCGACACATCCTACTCGTTATAAGTTCTGTCATGATTTCTATGATAAAGGTGTGGATCTTGAGCGATTGGTTAAGCAGCTTGTTGAGCTCAGCCAAGAGTATCAGGTGGTGGAAGTGATGTGTCATCCGGCTATCGTTGATCAGCCTTTGCTTGATGGTAGTAGCTACGCCAATCAGCGCGAGAAAGAACTTTCGATTCTAACCGACGATAAATTAGCGGTGCTTTTGCAGCGTCACGCAATCGAAGTCACGGATTATTCCGCTTTAAATGTCAATTAACATAACGTAAGAGTATGATAATTAAAGGCTGCCAGAACTCCCCCTAACGTAAATTCAATTGTTCTGGCAGTCTTCCCTCTATTTATACGTAAAGGAATGTATGGCAAGGATTAAAGATGTTGCGGAGCTGGCGGGTGTTAACCGCTCGACGGTATCTCGTATTATCAATGGTGAAGGTAAGTTCAAAGAAGAGACTCGCCGTAAAGTTGAAGAAGCAATGAAAACGTTGAACTATCGCCCAAGTGCGATTGCTCGTTCGTTAGCGACGTCTTCAACGAATATGGTCGGCTTGCTAGTGACTTATTATACCGGTGGCTTCTTCGGTACCATGATGGATCAAGTACAAACGGAGCTTGACCTGCACCGTAAATTCTTGATCACTGCTCAAGGCCATCATTCATCAGATGGAGAAAAAGAAGCGGTGCAAAGGTTTAACGATTTGCGCTGCGAAGGATATGTTCTCCATAGTCGTTACTTGTCGGATCAAGAGCTGCAAGTCCTCGCTCAGTCACCCACGCCATTTGTTTTACTCGACCGCGACGTTGAAGGCCTCGAAGATCGCTGCATTACCTTTGACCATGCTCAAGCCAGCCGCATAGCTGTCGAGCATCTATTGAGTAAAGGACACACCAATATAGCTTGTATTTCTGGTCCGTCTTCTAGAGAGAACAGCCTTCGACGTAAACAAGGTTATCTTGATGCCATGGCAGCGGCGAAGATAGAAGTCAAAACAGAGTGGTGCGCCGAAGGAGATTACGGTCGACAAAGTGGTTATCAGGCAGCGAAACAGTTGTTAACGTCTAACCAAAAGCTAAGCGCTATCTTTTCCTGTAGTGAAGAGATGACCGTAGGGGCGATGCAATACCTTCACGAAGTTGGCATTCGCGTGCCTGAGCAGTTGTCGATCGTTAGCTTTGACAGTATCGAGAGATGTGAAGATTTATATCCAACCGTCACATCGGTTCATTTCCCTATCAGTGAAATGGCAAGAGCAGCCGCATTACTACTGACCAATATGATTGTGGGCAAACAGTGTCAAGTTGAAATGCAATTTGCGCCGCGACTGATTGAACGTGATTCACTTAAAGAATTTGACAGCTAACTATCATTTTTCCTCCACTTATCAAAAAGTTGTCTATCTTTTAGATAGATGAAGGAGATAAATGATGTACAACTTAACCCCATATTTGTTCTTTGCTGGTCGTTGTGAAGAGGCTTTAGATTTCTATTCTGTTTGCTTCGGAGGTGTTGTGGTAACGAAGCAACACTTTAAAGACGCTCCTCAAGTTATAGAAGGTGCAGACCCAAATTGGGTAATGCACGCTGAGTTTGAAGCATTCGGTATGAAGCTGATGTTATCCGATGGTGTGGTAGCGAAAGAGCTGAAAGGCAACAACGTTGCATTATCCTTAGTATTGGATAGTTTAGACGAGCAGGCTAAGTTGTTTGATAAGTTATCACTGGACGGACGAATCATGATGCCATTAGCTGATACCTTTTGGGGCGCACGTTTCGGTAAAGTAGAAGATAAGTTCGGCGTACGTTGGATGTTGCACTGTAATATCGCCTAGCGCTCAGAGCTAACGACTAAAAAACATCTCAATTCACTTACGATGACGTTTGGCTATGTTTCTCTCTATATAGAAAGGAAATGAATCTGCTAAAACGCGCTTTTCACGAGCCTCATAAAACAGATAGAGGCTTTATTGTAGTGTTGGTGCTACTTATCCACAGGATTTTGTGAATAAGCTTGGAGTAAGATGAGGGTATCGTGAGTGTAAAACTCGGCCTGGATGAAACGTGTTCATTCAGGCTTTTTTAATGAAAAAAAACGCGAAATTCGCTTGCTAAGCCGAAAGAACTCCCTATAATGCGCATCCACTGACACGGCAGACAGCACAAGGCTTCAGCGGTGTTAGAGAGGTGAAAACTTCTT
>NZ_JAATOO010000032.1 GCF_011806575.1 Vibrio hepatarius | reverse complement strand
CCAGATCCAACCCCATTTGCGTAACACCTGAGCGAGACAGCAACACAGGAATACCCATTTGCGCGACTTTTATTACCATCTCAGACGTCAAACGGCCGGTGGTATAAAAGATCTTATCTTCACCTGACTCCCCATTGAGCCACTTTTCACCCGCCAGTGTATCCACCGCGTTATGGCGACCGACATCTTCAACAAAAGACAGTACTTCATCGCCACGGCAAACCGCACAGCCATGTACCGCGCCCGCTTTTTTGTAGGTATCGTTGTAATGTGTTAGCGCTTCTAACGCCGCATACACTTGTGATTGCTTCAGCTCGACTTGTGGTACTTGGTAGTTTTCCAACTGTTTCATTACGTTGCCGTACATAGTGCCTTGACCACAGCCCGACGTAACCGTCTTTTTCTTTAGTGCGCCTTCAAGGTGCTCGGTATTTTCTTTGGTGATAACCGCAGCAGTATGGGTTTGCCAATCAATGATGACTGACTCAAGTGCTTCTGGATTAGATAGGAAACTTTGGTTTTTTAAGTATCCGAGTACTAAAGACTCAGGCCTTGAACCGAGCGTCATCAAGGTGACGACTTCTTTCCAGTTAAGCATAACGGTCAAAGGGCGTTCACAGGCAATTTGTTTGACGAGCTTTTCGCCGTACTCGTCATACACTTCGACTTCAATGGTCTGCAGAGGGTTTTCACTGGTTTTTATAATATTTGGCTTAACCACGAGTTGTCCTATGTTTAGAGTTGGTTACGAATTCTAAGAATATACTACAAGCAATTACTATTCCTTGTTTAAGCGCGTCATAATTTTATTTCTCGCTGATTGTTTCTTGTCGCCCACTTGTGCTGGTGAGCTTGAAGATAGGTATAAATATTGCTTAGCTTGATAGATGACGAGAATATAGGGAAAAACTTAATGACCAACCAAGATATTGCTGACAGCAAATTAGAGAAAAATGAGGAACTTTGGTCTCTGGAATGCAATTTAGTTGCGCACGAGATCACGACTGGTATGTGGCTGACCACGCAATGGCAACTTACGGGGTTTAACTTAAAGCCAGAGACCGTCAGCAAACGCGTTGTAACGCTTCAACTGCATCGTGATGAGCGAACTGACTATCGCTTTAACTTAAGTTCTCAGCAGCCGAAATTGTTCTTGGTGCTGGATACCGTAGAGTGTGAGGACGACCCTAACATCGTGTTGCTCACTGCCTCTCAAGGTGTTGCGGGACAATACATGGACGGAGACTATCTGGTGCTGTCGGCTGATATGCCACTGCCTGTTCAGGCTTGGATGGAAGCCTATATCGGGCGTCACGGTGAATTGTTAGAAACACGACGTAAGAAACGCAAAGGTGCAGGGCGAGCAAGTGGCAACTAGTTTTTTAGGGCGCTGGTCAAAGCGTAAGCTAGAAGGTGATAACAAGGAACCGGATGTGGTTGGTTCTGACAGTAGCGAACTTGCAGTTGAAACTCATGATCAAGATGAACAGCTCGTTGTTTCACCTGATGAAGAGAACACTATTGATGTAGCCTCAACTGACGAAGGGGAAGAATTATCAGTAGCGGCGTTACTGGCGTCGGAAGCCGAAGCGGCAGTCAAAAAGGCCGCACTACGAAAACTGTTCCTGTCTGGTGAGTTCAGCGAAGTTGACCGACTTGTTGACTATGACCATGACTATGCTGCTGTGAGTTCATTGCCAAGTGAAGCTGCAGCCAAACTTCGTGAATGGTTAAACACAGCAGAAGAAGAGTCAGAAGAGAGTGAGGCTCAACTCGTTGACGAAGAAACGCAATTAGCGTCTGTTGATACAGAAGCTGCGGAAATCGATGATTCAGAACAAGATTTGCAAGTGGGACAAAATATACCACACGAAAACTAGGTACATTTTGACTAAGTCATCAATTGAACGGGTGCGACATTTTGTCTCATCCGTTTTTTATTTATTCTGTTTTTACTCAGTAGTTATATAAATTACTGATTTTAATTGAAATAAAAGTTGGTACAGCATTTGCTATTACTATCCAGAGTGAATATTCATGTTCTAACTGGAACAGAGCAATGCTTAGACAACTACTACAAGAATCTACGTCTGAAAACGGTAAAGCGCGTTTGTATGCGTTTGAAAATACTGTTGAACTGACAAACCTCATTCCTCCTACGGTCAGTTATGAAAGTGGCGGGAATACCCTGATTATTGGTCCTACAGCAATCATTGAGAGTGCGGCTGAACAGCTGTCTCAAATGAATAGCTTAACGTTACTGTCGACAGACGGTGAGGATGGGACGCATCAAAACCTCTACTACGCAAATAGCGTTCAGGTGTCGGGCTTTTTAGGTACGTTCGAAGTGATTATCGAAAATCGCGATGTGTCGAGCAATTTGGCAAAAGTCGCGATTAACCATGATTGCTTTGATGTTGTGCTCGACCTTTGCCTAAATAGCTGCATGGCAGAAGAAGTTCCCGTCCCGGGTTATTACCCCGTTGGACGCGGTTATCCAAAACTGGCTGAAGCATTAGAAGAAATTCCCACGTTGATGGGAACATTCGATAAGCCAAAGTTTTTCCGTTTAGACACAGACTTATGTGCCCACAGTTCACGTGGCGTGAAAGGCTGTGAACGCTGTGTCGATGCTTGTCCTGCTGGTGCGCTGTCGAGCGAAGGTAATGACAAAATTGGTCACCGCATCGAAATCAATCCTTACCTTTGTCAAGGGGTGGGGACTTGTGCGACGGCTTGTCCAACAGAAGCGATTCATTATGCGTTGCCAAATCCACAAGACACGCAAAAATTCATTGAACGTATGCTGGCGAATTATCAGCAAGCCGGAGGCGTTGATCCAATCGTCCTTATTTGTAGTTCTCGCCATGAGACCTACAACGTTATGGCACTAAAAGCGCTACCAGATAACGTTATCCCTGTTGTCGTTGAAGAGCTACCTTCTGTTGGTATTGATAGCTGGTTTGCGGCTTTGGCGAACGGTGCGACACAAGTGTTGTTTGCAGCGAGTCGTTTTATGCCCGCAACTATCATTCGTGTGCTCACTAGCGAAATATCGACCGCTCAAGAACTGCTTGAACAGATGGGAATTGCGAAAGAGACGATCGACATTCTTTATCTAGAGTCTCTACGCGAAGCGCAACCGACGTTGACGACTCAACCTTTCGGTTTGTCGCTAGGCGATTTGGCTGGCAACAAACGTGCACGTCTATTTACTGCACTTGATGCTCTGGCTGAGAACCATATTCCAGCTGAAACCATTCAAGCGCTTCCAGCAAGCGCGCCGTTTGGCAATGTCGATTGCGATAAAACAGCGTGTACCTCTTGCATGAGCTGCGTTGCGGTATGTCCAACGTGCGCGCTACACACTGAAGGTCATTCACCATCACTTAAGTTTATTGAACAAGATTGTGTTCAATGTGGTTTATGTGCCAAGGCATGCCCTGAGAATGCACTAAGCTTAACTTCGAGAATGAATTGGGATGCTTCAGCGCGTCAACAAGCGATTGTACTTCATGAAGAGAAAGCGGCGGAATGTACGCGTTGTCACAAACCATTCGCACCGCAATCTATGATTGATATGTTGCAGAGTAAGTTACGCGGTCACTCTCATTTCCAAGATGATTCGGCGATCAACCGTATCGCGATGTGTGAAGACTGCCGAGTGATCGACATGTTCGAGTCAATGGCAGAAGACCCAATGCAGCAGCTGAAATACTAGGAGTTCTCGTGGAAAATCAACAAGACACATTACGTTCAGATATTTACTTACTCCTTTCTGCACTTTACCGCCAGAGTCCGAATTCTGAGGTGTTGGCATTTTTGGCGGGCTTAGAGCCTGAATCTGCCGCTAGCGATATGCAGAAAGCTTGGCTTGAGTTGATTGAAGCTGCACGCAATGCCAACGAAGAAACACTTGCCGATGAATATCAAGAACTGTTTATCGGTATTGGTCGCGGGGAAGTGATTCCATTTGCCTCTTGGCATCGCACGGGTTCGCTAATGGAAAAACCGTTAGCAGAGATTCGTCGAGACTTAGAACTGCTCGGATTAGAGAGAGAGGCTGAAGTCAAAGAGCCGGAAGATCACATTGCAGCGCTTTGTGAAGTAATGGCGATGCTTACCCAAGAAGAAGAGGGACTGCAGCAAGCTTTCTTCAATAAACATATCGCGCCTTGGTTTTCATTGTTCACTGGACAAATTCTTCGCGCACAACATACTGCGTTTTATTTGCCAGTCGCGCAGTTTACCCAAACGTTTTTAACACTGGAGCAAGTTCGTTTCAGTGAGAACACCCATAGCAGTAAAAGCAAAATAAAAATTGATGTGAAAAACGTCACTGAGTACGACCCAACTCAGCCGTAACGAGTTCGCGTCGATAGAGAGGCTCAGAGTCTCCAAGTACCGCAAGGTAAGGAAGCAAAATGAAAGACAATAATGAGAAATCAATAGATACATCCCGTAGGGATCTACTTAAAGGATTAACCACTGCAGCAGTGGCTGGTGCTGTTGTCGCAGGTACGACAAAAGTTGCCAATGCGACAGAATCCGTTGAAGTAGAAAAAGACGTTAACAAGACCGGATACCGCGAAACGCAACATATCCGAGATTATTACGAAACCCTATAGGAGCTGAGTAATGAAACTAATTAAACGCTCCGATAGTGTGAGCAAAGAACAAAATCAATTGGGCATTTCACGCCGCGCATTCATGAAGAACAGTTCGCTGGCTGCTGGTGGTGCTGTTGCAGGAGCGTGTTTATTCACGCCGGGCATGATCAAAAAAGCCGAAGCGAAGTCGGTTGATCCAAATGCAAAGACAGAGATCAAACGTACTATTTGTTCTCACTGCTCAGTGGGTTGTGGTATCTACGCCGAAGTACAAAACGGTGTTTGGACAGGACAAGAGCCTGCTTTTGACCATCCATTTAACGCTGGTGGCCACTGTGCGAAAGGTGCAGCATTGCGTGAGCACGGACATGGTGAGCGCCGCTTGAAATACCCAATGAAGCTAGAAGGCGGTAAGTGGAAAAAGCTTTCTTGGGAGCAAGCGATTGAAGAGATCGGCAATAAAGCGCTAGAGATTCGCAAAGAGTCAGGTCCAGATTCGGTTTACTGGTTAGGCAGTGCGAAACACAGCAATGAACAAGCGTACATGTTCCGTAAGATGGCGTCGCTTTGGGGGACGAACAACGTTGACCACCAAGCGCGTATCTGTCACTCAACCACGGTAGCCGGTGTAGCAAACACTTGGGGCTACGGCGCGATGACCAATTCTTTCAACGATATGCACAACTGTAAATCGATGCTATTTATCGGCTCAAACCCGGCGGAAGCTCACCCAGTTGCGATGCAGCATATCTTGATCGCAAAAGAAAAGAACAGTTGTAAGATCGTCGTTGCTGACCCACGTCGTACTCGTACCGCAGCAAAATCTGATTTCTACGTTTCTCTGCGTCCTGGTTCTGACGTCGCGTTCATTTGGGGCATCCTATGGCACGTATTTAAAAATAACTGGGAAGACAAAGATTTTATCCAACAGCGTGTATTCGGTATGGATGAGATTCGCCAAGAAGTGGCCAAGTGGAACCCAGCCGAAGTTGAACGCGTAACAGGTGTTAGCGAAGAAGAAGTGTACAACACCGCGAAGATCCTTTCTGAAAACCGTCCGGGTTGTGTGGTTTGGTGTATGGGTGGTACGCAGCACACCACAGGTAACAACAACACTCGTGCTTACTGTGTGCTTGAGCTTGCGCTTGGTAACATGGGTAAATCTGGCGGCGGCGCAAACATTTTCCGTGGTCACGATAACGTACAGGGTGCAACTGACCTTGGCGTACTATCGCACACATTACCAGGTTACTACGGTCTCGCTGATGGCGCGTGGAAACACTGGGCAGGCGTATGGGATCTGGATTTTGAGTGGATTAAAAACCGCTTTGACCAGAACGAATACCGCGGCCAAAAACCAATGAACAACATGGGTATTCCGGTTTCTCGTTGGATTGACGGTGTGTTGGAAAACAAAGACAACATCGAGCAGAAAGACAACATTCGCGCCATGTTCTACTGGGGCCATGCGGTTAACTCGCAAACCCGTGGCGTTGAAATGAAAAAGGCGATGCAGAAACTGGATATGATGGTAATCGTTGACCCGTATCCAACAGTAGCTGCAGTAATGAACGATCGTACAGACGGCGTTTACTTGCTGCCTGCGACCACTCAGTTTGAAACATACGGCAGTGTGACGGCGTCAAACCGCTCACTTCAGTGGCGTGACCAAGTTATTCAACCGCTGTTCGATTCAAAACCAGACCACGAAATCATGTATCTAATGTCTAAGAAACTTGGTTTCGCAGAGCAGTTGTTCAAACACATCAAAGTAGAAAACAACCAACCAGTCATTGAAGACATTACCCGCGAGTTCAACAAAGGTATGTGGACGATCGGCTACACAGGCCAAAGCCCTGAGCGTTTGAAGCAACACCAACAAAACTGGCACACATTCCACAAGACAACGCTTGCTGCGGAAGGTGGTCCAGCTCATGGCGACACTTATGGTCTACCTTGGCCATGCTGGGGTACACCAGAAATGAAACACCCTGGCACGCACATTCTTTACGATACGTCTAAGCCTATTGCTGAAGGCGGCGGTACTTTCCGTGCGCGTTTTGGCGTTGAATTTGAAGGCAAGAACCTGTTGGCGGAAGACAGCTACTCACAAGGTAGTGAAATCCAAGACGGTTACCCAGAATTTAGCGACAAGCTATTGAAGCACCTAGGTTGGTGGGATGACCTGACTGAAGCAGAGAAAGCTTCAGCCGAAGGTAAAAACTGGAAAACGGACCTGTCAGGCGGTATCCAACGTGTGGCTATCAAGCACGGCTGTAACCCGTTTGGTAACGCGAAAGCGCGTGCCATTGTATGGACGTTCCCAGATCGTGTACCGCTACACCGCGAACCACTGTACACACCACGTCGTGACTTGGTTGCTGACTACCCAACTTGGGATGACAGTGAGTCAATTTACCGTCTACCAACGATGTACAAGTCGATTCAGGATCAAGATAAGTCGAAAGAATACCCGATTATCCTGACGTCTGGTCGTCTGGTTGAATACGAAGGTGGTGGTGAAGAAACCCGTTCTAACCCTTGGCTTGCTGAACTCCAACAAGAGATGTTTGTGGAAGTGAACCCGAAAGACGCTAACGATCTTGGCTTTAAAGATGGCGATATGGTGTGGGTTGAAGGGGCAGAGAAAGGCCGCATTCACGTCAAGGCGCTGGTAACACGTCGTGTGAAACCGGGTTTGGCATTCATTCCGTTCCACTTTGGCGGTAAGTTTGAAGGCGTTGACCTGCGTGATAAGTACCCAGAAGGAGCCGACCCATACGTGATTGGTGAGTCTGCCAATATCGCTACGACTTACGGTTATGACCCTGTAACGCAAATGCAGGAAACCAAAGTCACCCTATGTAACATTCGCAAAGCGTAAGGAGTCTACTAATGGCTAGAATGAAATTCCTTTGTGACACCAAGCGCTGTATCGAATGTAACGGCTGTGTCACTGCATGTAAAAACGAAAACGATGATGCTCTTGAGTGGGGCATTCAACGTCGTCGCGTCGTTACTCTAAATGATGGCGAACCGGGCGAGAACTCAATCTCAGTTGCTTGTATGCACTGTACCGATGCGCCTTGTATGGCGGTGTGTCCAGCAGACTGTTTTGAGCATACTGAAGACGGCATCGTGTTACACAATAAAGACCTGTGTATCGGTTGTGGCTACTGTCTGTTTGCCTGCCCATTTGGCGCACCTCAGTTCCCTAAACAGGAAGCGTTTGGTGAGCGTGGCAAAATGGACAAATGTACATTCTGTGCGGGCGGCCCTGAAACTGAACCTGGCTCAGTTGAAGAGCGTCAGAAGTACGGTGCAAACCGCATCGCAGAAGGTAAGCTGCCAATGTGTGCGTCGCTTTGTTCAACAAAAGCGCTACTTGCGGGCGATGCAGAGAAAGTATCTGACATCTTCCGTCAACGTGTGGTTGAGCGCGGTGCGAAAGGCGCTGGTTGGACAGATGGCAATGATCTGTCTTACGACGCAACGAAAAGCTAATGCTGGAGAGAGTCATGTTTTCAATGTTTAAACGTGCATCTCTCACAATGCTGTCATTGTTGGCAGCATTGGTTTTTGCTTTGTCGTTGCCCGCGCATGCTGAGCAAAAAGAGTCTGATGTTGCACAACGCGAAATGACCCAACTGGCTGGCGCTGATTTTTGGCGTCAGGTTCGTCAGGGTGAAGAGGGCTATACGACGTCTCAGTTCCCAGAGCACGGAATGCTAATTAGTAAGCCAGGACAAACCTGGTACATTTTGAAAGAGAAATGGATGTCTCCTGCGGGCGCTATCGCGATCTTTGGTAGTATTGCTTTCGTGATTTTGGTTTACCTCTTCATGGGACCAATCATGTTAAGTGCGCCAAGAACTGGCAAGCGAATCAAGCGCTGGTCTCGTCTCGATCGAGCAATGCACTGGAGTATGGCATTTACTTTTTTAACCCTTGGTTTTAGTGGCTTGATGCTTGTATACGGCAAGCACTTCTTGAAGCCTTATATTCCCGCGGATTTGTGGGGATTCATTATTATGCTGGCTAAGCAGTACCACAACTACATCGGTCCTATTTTTGGTGTGTTGTTGATCTGTGTGTTGGTGAAATGGTGGCGTAAATCTATCTTTACTAAAGTCGACTTTGTTTGGTTTATCAAGCTGGGTGGTATGGTAGGTAAACACAAAGGCTCGCACCCATCTGCAGGTTTTTCGAATGCAGGTGAGAAAGCGCTGTTTTGGCTACTGATCGTTGTTGGTAGTGTAGTGGCTGTGAGTGGTCTGGTGCTTGATTTCCCTATCTTTGGCCAAACACGCCGTGATATGGAATTGTCGAACCTAGTACATATGCTAGCCGCGTTAATCCTTATCTGTGGTTTTGTTTTCCATATCTACATTGGTCTATTTGGTATGGAAGGCGCGCTGGAAGGTATGGTCACAGGCGAAGTTGATGAAACATGGGCGAAAGAGCACCATGACCTTTGGTATGAAGAAGTGATGGCGAAAGAACAAAACGCGCAAGCTGCAGAGCCTCAAGATAAAGTGAAAGGAGCGACGGCAAATGAACAAACCTCATAAAGGTATTTGGGTCGCGTATATCCTGAGCTGCTTCACTCCGTTTACATGCCTTATCTCTGGCGTAGTTGCGATTATCTACGCGGGCTACCGTCTGGATAAAGGAGAGGATGGAGAAGTGATTGATTCGCACTACTATGGTCTGATTCGAACTTTTTTCCTTAATCTGACCTATTTCGTTGTGCTGATCATCACAGTGGCCACGTCAAACGGTGTGTTGGTAGGTCTAAATGACTACTGGTATAAGAGCAGCGTGTTAGACAGCATCGCGTTTTACATTCCTTATGCTGGCATGTTACTTGGCTTGCTAGCGATCTTCCTGTGGTTTATCCGCATGTATGAAGGGATGACTAAACTGAGAAACAATCAACCGTTTAAATTCTCTAAAGGTCCGAACCTTTAATTCCCCCAGAGCCCTGAATCAATCAGGGCTCATTTCTTCTCGATGCACAATGTAAGAACGCTTTAAATTGGTGCGTTGTCACCATAATTGTGCAACCTGGCGTCTGACTTTGATTACAGAGTTAAGTGGTCATCCATCAAGAATCAATAAAATCAGTGCCTTATATCTCATTGTTTTTTATGTTGTCAGTTGGCACATTCATTGCTCCAACACGTTTTTGATATTCATATCACCAATATGGTGAATTGAATGTGCTACTGCACAGGATAAGTGCACGCAAACACAACGGAGAACAAAAACGATGAGTGTAACCGCAAGTCAGGTTCATGGAGCCGTTCAAACCCTGACCCAAAGTTCCGATACTTTATTCTTGCTACTAGGCGCAATAATGGTGTTTTTAATGCACGCGGGTTTCGCCTTCCTTGAAGTGGGAACCGTTAGGCACAAGAACCAAGTCAACGCCTTAGTTAAAATTCTTGCCGACTTCGGTATCTCAGCCATTGCGTACTTTTTTATTGGTTACTGGGTCGCGTATGGCGCTAACTTTTTCGCCGACGCGCAAACTCTCTCGCAAGGCAATGGTTACGAGTTAGTGAAATTCTTTTTCTTACTGACTTTTGCTGCTGCTATCCCTGCCATCGTCTCAGGTGGAATTGCAGAGCGCGCTCGATTCTATCCCGTCTTGATTGCGACCTTCTTTACCGTTGGTATCGTTTACCCACTGTTTGAAGGTATGATCTGGAACGGCAATTTTGGTTTGCAAGCGTGGTTTGAAACGCAATTTGGTTATGGCTTTCATGACTTTGCTGGTTCTGTTGTTGTACACGCTGTTGGCGGCTGGATTGCTCTGGTCGCGGTTACGTTTTTAGGCATGCGTAAGGGACGTATTCGCGCAGGTAAGCACACCAACTTTGCTCCCTCGAACATTCCTTTCTTGGCACTAGGGGCTTGGATCCTTTGTGTGGGTTGGTTTGGCTTTAACGTCATGTCGGCGCAAACTTTAAACGGCATCAGCGGTCTGGTTGCAATGAACTCGTTGATGGCGATGGTTGGTGGTATTGTGGCATCGCTGCTTGCAGGCAAGAACGACCCAGGCTTTATTCACAATGGTCCGTTAGCAGGCTTGGTGGCGGTTTGTGCTGGCTCTGATTTGATGCACCCAATTGGTGCTTTGGTGACTGGCGCGGTGGCAGGGGCGTTATTTGTTTACTTATTTACCTACTTGCAAAACAAAACCAAAATTGATGATGTGCTGGGTGTATGGCCTCTGCACGGTGTTTGTGGCGCATGGGGTGGTGTCGCTGCAGGTATCTTTGGTCAAAGCACACTAGGCGGCTTAGACGGCGTAAGTTTTGCTGTTCAGCTACTGGGAACCATAGCGGGTATTTCAATCGCTGTAGCTGGCGCTCTGGTTGTTTATGGTGCGATCAATAGCATGACCGGACTACGCTTATCTGAAGAAGATGAATTCAACGGTGCAGACTTAGCGATTCATAAAATTTCAGCGACCAACGAAGACTAAAGCAAAAACAATCATGGAAAGGGCGGCTTTGACCGCTCTTTTTTGTATCACTTCACAATCCCTGCTGATAAAACGCCAACTTCGACTATGGTCTAACCCTCATAACTTCTGATGTTATTCATCAAATGCTAAGCTACAGACAAAGGATATGAAGAAGGATGTGGTATGAAGTTTCCGTATCGTAATGTAGTTGTATTAACGGGAGCCGGTATTTCTGCCGAATCAGGAATACAAACGTTCAGAGCCCAGGATGGCTTGTGGGAAGATCATCGAATTGAAGATGTCGCTACGCCAGAGGGCTTCGAACGCGACCCAGACCTAGTACAAGATTTCTATAATCAACGCCGTTTAAAACTGCAAGAGTCGCATATTGAGCCAAACGCTGCGCATTTAGCGCTAGGGCGCTTAGAAAAAGAGCTTGAAGGTTCGGTGACGGTAATTACGCAGAATATCGACAATCTGCATGAGCGTGGTGGTAGTAGCAATGTCATCCACATGCACGGTGAACTGCTTAAAGCGCGCTGTAGCGAGTCGAACCAAGTGATAGAGGAACTGGGTGAGATCAAAACTGGTGATCTTTGCCATTGCTGCCAAATTCCATCTCAGTTGCGCCCGCACGTGGTTTGGTTCGGTGAAATGCCGCTGCGCATGGGTGACATCTATGAATCACTCGAGCAAGCGGACTTATTTATTTCGATTGGTACTTCTGGTGTGGTATATCCAGCAGCGGGTTTTGTCCATGATGCGAAAATGCACGGGGCGCACACTATCGAAATCAACTTAGAGCCGAGTGCTGTAGAAAGCGAATTTGAAGAGAAGCGTTACGGCAAGGCAAGTATTGAAGTGCCAAAATTGGTTGAAGAGATCCTCGATCTGCAGAAACCTGACTCGCAAAGTGCTTAACAGCAGTCATTCCCCACATACAAATAAAGCGGCTTTTAAGCCGCTTTATTATTATCTAAATCGCTACTGGAGCAATAGATTAGTTATCTACTTTAAGTTTTTGGAAGTACTCGTCGTAAATCACGCTTGCTTCGCCAACTTCATCTTGCCAAGTACCGCTGTCCATTACTTCTTGAGGAGGGAAGATGCTTGGATTGTTAGCAAACTCTTCAGGAAGCAGTTTATGCGCACTTGCCACTGGTGTTGGGTAGCCGATTTCTAGAGCGATCTTCGCCGCGTTTTCAGGGCGAAGTAGGAAGTCGATCATCTTGTGTGCCGCATCAACGTTTTTCGCTTCTGCCGGGATGGCTAGGCTGTCCATCCAGAAGATCGTGCCTTTTTCTGGCCAGATGATATCGATGGATGCGCCTTCTTGACGAGCCATGTACGCAGAACCGTTCCAAAGCATACCGAGTGATACTTCACCCGCGAGGTATGGGTTTGCTGGGAAGTCTGAGTTAAATACCAACACGTTTGGCATCAGTTTCTTCAACTCTTCGTATGCTGCTTTGATTTCGTCAGGGTTAGTGGTGTTTGGCGAGTAACCCAGCTTGGTCAATGCGATGTGGAACACTTCACGTGAATCGTCCATCATCATTAATTGACCTTCCCACTTGCTGTCCCAGAAATCATCCCATTTGGTCACAGATGATTTGTCTAGCATGTCTGAGTTAATACCAATGCCCGTTGCACCCCAGATGTATGGGATAGAAAAGTTGTTGTTTGGGTCAAACGGCTTGTTTAGGAAGTTAGTATCGAGGTCTGCAAAGTGAGAAAGCTTGCTCTTGTCGATTTCTTGAAGCATACCTTCTTTGCGCATCTTAGATACGAAATAAGTAGACGGAACCACAAGGTCATAACCAGAACCTTGAGTCTTTAGCTTCGCGTACATGCTCTCGTTAGACTCGTAAGTCGAGTAGATAACTTTGATGCCTGTCTCTTTGGTAAAATCTTCAAGAATTTCGTTAGGAATGTATTCAGACCAGTTGTAGAAGTAGAGTTCTTGATCAGCAGCCATTGCAGAAGAAGCGGTTAGTGCCGCTGCGCACAGTGCGCTTGCATAGAATTTACTTTTCATTACTTTTCCGTTTTTGTTTTTGCCTAGCCATCAGAGCGTCAATCGGGACGAAATGTTCTGATTAAGCAGTGGGTTAAGTGCTTGTCGAAAGACAAACTATACAAAAAAAGAAAGTATATCAGTCAATAAACAAAATAGGCAGCGAATGCTGCCTATTTTAAAGTAAAAGGAAGAGATTATTGGCCGGCTTTCAGTTTTAAGAAATATTCTTCATATTTAACTGTTAAGTCGCCAACAGCGTCTTGCCATTCAACACGGTCAAGGTCTTCTTGAGATGGGAATAGCGGCGCAACATCTTTAAATTTGGCGTTAGACTCAGCGACCGCAGTCAAGTAACCAGTGTCAGCTGAAATTTGCTCTGCAATTTCAGGACGTAGCAGGAAGTTGATCATCTTGTGCGCTGCATCGACGTTTTTTGCGCCAGACGAGATCGCAAAGTTATCAACCCAGCCGATACCGCCTTCTTTAGGGAAAACCAGTTTAAGGTTCAGGCCTTCTTTTTGTGCCGCAGCCGCACTGCCGTTCCAAAGCATACCAACGCCGACTTCACCAGACATGTATGGTGCGCCCGGGTTGTCAGAGTTAAACACCAATACGTTTGGCATCAGTTTTTGTAGCTCTGCGTACGCTTCATCAATCTGTTTAGGATCGGTAGAGTTACCCGAGTAACCCAATTTGCGTAGGGCAATATGGAACACTTCGCGCGTGTCATCCATCAGCATTAACTGACCTTCAAGCTCTGGGTTCCATAAATCAGCCCAACTTTGGAAGTCATTTGGATCATACATGTCAGTGTTCACCGCTAGACCTGTGATAGCGACAACGTGAGGAATGGAGTACTCGTTGTTTGGATCAAATGGCTTGTCCAAGTAGTTTTTGTCTAGGTTGTCAAAGTTACTCAGCTTTGATTTGTCGATCTTTTGTAGCATGCCTTCATCACGCATCTTTGCAACAAAGTACGTCGAAGGAACAACTAAATCATAACCTTCATTATGTGTTTTTAGCTTTGCGTATAAAGTCTCGTTCGACTCGTAAGTCGAGTAGATCACTTTAATTCCAGTCTCCTTGGTAAATTGTTCTAGAAGGCTACTGTTGATGTACGGCCCCCAGTTCATGAATACCAATTCCTTATTTTCGTCCGCTGCCACTGAACCAGAGAACAGAGAAAGCGCACATGCACTACCAGCTAATAAAGTAGCCCATTTTTTCATTGACGTTAGCTCCAAACCAAACGTTGCTCATTACGAGCGTAGATAGAAAAACAGAATGGCTATTCTTGGCCATTCTGTTTGGTAATTCACGCGGATTCTACTTCACTTTTTCTCTTGCTAGCAACTGAGATATGACTACCAAAATCAAGGAAACAATCAGCATGACTGTTGCGAGAGCATTCACCTCTGGTGATATTCCCACTTTTACCATCGAGTAGATTTTTAATGGCAAAATTTCATATGTTGGCCCCGTCACGAATGAACTGATAATCACGTCATCCAGTGATAGGGTAAAGCTCAATAACCAACCTGCAGCAACCGCAGGTTTGGCAAGTGGCAGAATAATCTGTTTTAAGATAACCCATTCACTCGCACCTAAATCTTTTGCTGCTTCTAGCATCTTCACATCAAAACCATTCAATCGACTGTAAACCGTTACGACAACGAAAGGTAAACAGAAGGTGATATGCGCAATCAATAGTGTAAAGAAGCCAAGCTGTGCACCTAAAACAAGGAACAGGGCAAGCAACGAAATTGCCATCACAATATCCGGAGACATCATCACTACGAATAGCATGCCATTCACAGCGCCTTTACCTTTAAAGGTATAGCGGAATAGGGCAACAGCAGTAAAGCTACCGATAATTGTAGCCGCTGTTGCAGAAAACACCGCAACATTCAAAGAATGCCACGCAGCCTGCATTAAACTGTCGTTGTTTACTAAGGTTTCGTACCACTTGGTGGTAAAGCCGCCCCATTTCATACCAAATTTATTGGCATTAAATGAGTTCACAATTAGTACAACGATCGGTAGGTACAAAAATGCGTATACCAACGCCATAAAGCTAAATCTAACTGAACGTCCCATTAGTCTAGCTCCACTTTCTTATTCAAAAGTTTGCCTGCTCGGTAGTAGGCGTAAAGCATAATTGCCATGGCAATCGTTAAGGCAATGCTTGTTGCCGCGCCAAATGGCCAATCACGTGCGTTCAGTACCTGACTCTTAATCACGTTACCAATTAGAAGGTTCTTCGCACCGCCTAATAGGTCTGAGATATAGAACATGCCGAGTGCTGGTAGCAATACCAATAAACAACCGCCGATAATACCTGGCATGGTTAAAGGCAGAGTCACTTTAGTAAAGATCTGGAACTTGTTTGCGCCTAAATCTTTTGCCGCTTCTACGTAGGTATGGTCAAGTTTTTCAATCGCCGAGTACAAAGGAAGAATCATAAATGGCAATAGGATGTAGACCAGACCGATCATTACTGCGGTTTCGGTGTACATTAAACGAATCGGTTTATCGATGATTTCCATTGCGATTAGAGATTTGTTCAAAATCCCTTGTGTACCCAAAACAATCTTTAGACCGTAAGTACGAATCAGCGAGTTGGTCCAAAACGGTACAATCACCAAAAACAGCATGATTGGCCGCCATTTTTCGGGCATTTTCGCCACGATATACGCAAATGGATAACCGATTATTAAACATAAAATCGTTGCTACGATCGCCATGTAGAAAGAGTGCAACAACACTTTTGCGTACAGTGGGTCAATCAGCCTTAAATAGTTATCAAAGGTGAACGTTAACTCAATCAGATTGGCTTCATCACGAGTTAGGAAACTGGTTCCAATGATCATCACGTTTGGAATTAGGACGAATAGTGTCAGCCAACCAACGATGAGAGCAATGATTGCGTTCTGAAGATTAAACTTCTTGCTGATCATTAAGGACGACCTCCCAGCTCTCAACCCAAGTGACCGCCACTTTTTGACCGATAGAGTGGTCTACATCTGGGTCATCTTCGTTGAAGAATTCGCTTACCATCACACGCATGCCCGATTCGAGTTCGATAACGGAATCTAACGTCATACCTTTATAGGTGCGCTCAGTAACGTGGCCAACAATGCCTTTTTGCTCAGATTCTTTGATCTCTTCGATACGCAAATCTTCAGGGCGGAGCAAAACTTGCAGTTTATCACCAGCCTGTGCTGGCTTGTCGTAATAGACGACAGATTCGACACCTTCAATCTCTGCGCGAATACGCTGCTCGTCAATGCGGTTAAGCATCGTTGTATTGAAGACGTTAATCTCACCGATAAAGCGGGCTACGAAAAGGTTCTTTGGTTCTTCGTAAATTTCACGTGGTGTGCCGTCTTGTTCAATAACTCCGTCTCGCATTACTATAATACGGTCAGACATAGATAAAGCTTCTTCTTGGTCGTGTGTGACAAAGATAAATGTAATGCCAAGTTGACGTTGAAGCTGTTTCAGCTCAATTTGCATCTGCTTACGTAGTTTGTAATCCAGTGCAGAAAGAGATTCATCCAACAGAAGAACTTTGGGTTTGTTCACAACCGCACGAGCGATTGCGATACGTTGTTGCTGACCACCTGAAAGTTGATGCGGTTTACGCTGCGCCATTTTTTCTAGGCGAACCATACGTAACGCTTCCATGACTCGCGGCTCGATATCTGCCGAAGGCACTTTTTGCATACGCAAGCCAAATGCAACGTTTTCAAATACGGTCATGTGAGGGAAGAGTGCATAACTTTGGAATACAGTGTTGACGTGCCTTTGTTCAGCAGGGACTTCAGTAACGGTCTGGCCATCAAGAATGATGTCGCCATTATCAGCGGCTTCGAAACCAGCAATCATCCTAAGAACGGTCGTTTTACCACAGCCGGAAGGACCAAGGATGGTTAGAAATTCACCATGGTTTACATCAAGGTTTAGGTTGGCGATGATTTCCTTGCCATCGAAACTTTTGCTGATGCCAGTTAGACGGATAACTGGTTGTCCTGCTTGTTGTTTAGCGTTCAACGTCTGTCTTTCTCCCACATTGGATATTTAACTCGTAAATATACCCGTAGTTATACAAAATAGAGGCGCGCATCATAATCACCAAAATGGTGAATTCAAAGCAATTTCTTAACTTGAAACACAAAAAATTTTGCAGGTAAAAGTAAACATTTCTTACCATACTGTTTCTAAGCGATTTATATGCGCAAATAGGGCTTGAATTTCATATCTGAATCAAGAGCCTATACCTTACCAAGCACATGTTTTCGGTCAATTATTAATCATACAGATGAGAAAGCAAGTGATTGGTGGATATCTGATTTTAGACTTTCAAACGTTTAAGTATAATGTCACACAATTACAGCCTGACATTCAAACAACAAGCTAGCTTAGTGAATACTAAGTGCTGGATTCAATAATGAATAATGATATAGAGAAAGATTTTAATTTAGGTGGAAGTGTGGAGCGTGCACTTTCAGGAGACTATGAACTTAAAATAGGCGATGTGCTAAAAGAAGCATGGAACCTAACCATCAAGAACTTCCTTTCATTTTCACCAGCGATAGTGGCGCTGATCGTGATTCAGTTTGCCATCTTTTATATCGCACTCAAATTACAATTAGGTGACCCATCAATGATCATCGACGCGTTTACCAGCGCCGATGCGTTTGATCCTAATATTATCAATGCGATTATGGTGGCAAACTACAGCTACGAAGTTATCAGTGCGCCTATCTATGCCGGCATCAGCCTAATGGCGATGAGTCACGCGGCAGGACTGACGACAAAGTCTCGTCACATTGCTAAAGGGCTTCAGTTTACTATCCCTGTAATTCTGGCAACCTTGTTCAGTTTGATGCTTCAGGGCATTGCGGGTTTATTGCTGCCATTCATATCGTTGTACCTTTCAATCGCGTTCAGCAATTCGATCTTGTTGATTTGTGAAAAGAAAGTGCCACCGATGCAATCGTTGTTGTTATCGTTAAGAGCGGCCAACAAAAAGATATTTGTCTTAGCTGGTATCTATCTAGTAGTTTCCATCATGTTTGTAATCGGCATGATGTTTTACGGTTTAGGCTTAATCATCGTACTGCCGTTTTTCTTCCATGTTAAAGGTATTATCTACCGCAACATGTTTGGCATTAAATTAAGAATTATCGCTTCAGACCGTCCTAAAAATGATGATGACCATGACAAAAATTCACAAGTGTTCGATGCGTAAGGGCGAGTTCCTTGCGATTGCAGCTGCGGGTATTCTCGCGAGTTGCACTACCTATCAATATGAAAGTACTCAAGAGCGAAAGAAAATTGTCACTTCTGAGGCTGCCGCGAAAGTCGGTGACGCACCTGATTTCACTGCGTTTACCGATACGCGAGCAAAAAAGCAGGCGTTCTTCGATTATTTAAGACCGGGGATTGAGCTTGAAAACCAGCGCGTAAAGAAAGAGCGCGAACGTCTAGAAAATATCCAGACTCATTTGCAGCAACAACAGCTCTCAAATGACGATATTGAGACAGCCAAACGTTTAGGGAAGCTCTACAACCTAGAACTGAATGAGGGAGAAGTCACTCAAGTTTGGATGGACAAGATGTTACATCGCGTCGACGTGTTACCTAAAGCATTAGTCATGGTACAGGGGGCAAACGAATCAGCTTGGGGAACATCGCGATTTGCGACTAAAGCGAATAACTACTTTGGGCAATGGTGCTATAGCAAGGGGTGTGGGCTGGTTCCGTTACAGCGAGCTGATGGGATGAGCCACGAAGTGGCCAAATTTAGCTCTGTTCAACAGTCGATTCATGGTTACTTTATGAACGTCAATCGTAACGCCGCATACGAAGCGTTGCGCGAGATCCGTTATCAACGTCATATCGCTGGTCAAAGTTTAACGGATATCGACGCAGCTATCGCACTGACTAACGGATTACTCAAATACTCTGAAAGAGGTGAGGCATACGTCAACGACTTACAAACAATGATTCGTCATAATAAGCCGTTTTTTGAAAGCCAGACCACTCAACAATAAGATTATAAATTCAATGAAGAAAATATCATTAGCCTTCTTGGCTGCTGCTTTGACGACTGTAGCAGCACCTTCATATGCTCAAGAATATATGTTCACCTATAGCAAGCTCTTTACTCAAATGAAACAGAATGTGAAGGAAGGGCACGATGACGTGAAAATCGGCTTCTTTTTTCTCGATGCGCAAAGCAAACAACTTTGTCCCATCGATAAAGCTTGGATGGAAAAAGAAGAACATTACGAAGAGCTAAAATCCTCCCAATACAATGAGTTGCTTGTGCCAATCGACGACAATTTGCGCCAAGCAAATCCGCTCGTGTTTGTGCAAACACCGCAAGATCGACGCTGTGATTTTTCTATGGTTGTGATGACGAAAGAACCATTCGAGGGCGAAGTTAGCTACCAAGACGTAGAAAAGCTTATGCCGCAAATGCAGGCGATGCTGGAAGACTTAGGGGGTATGTTTGCGAGTTGGTTCACTCCGAATGTTGAAGGCGTCACACTGGAGTTTGCCAACAAGCTCAACTCGACGATTCAGTTTTCCAACGGTGATGTTAAACCTATCGTTGATGGAAAAGTGCAGGTCGCGCTTTCTGAGATTGGAGAGGGCGGCTATATGACACTCCCAAAACAAACAGCTCGAGTGTTACCTTATTTGCCAAACGCAAAATAGATATTTGACCTATATCACTAAAATAGGGCGTCGTTTATATAAGTGACGCCTTGTTTTTATAATCTCATTATTACTTGATGCTATATACATTTGCGGACTTATAATGTTTTTTAGCTAGTTCTATTGCTTCTCGTCGACAACCTACATTTAATTTTTTGTACAATTTATATAGATGTGTCTTCACCGTGCTTTCAGCGATATATAAACTTTCTGCTATCTCTAAGTTAGAATTTCCACACACTAAATGATCGAGAATTTGTTTTTCTCGCTTGGTTAATTCGTTGATGCCATCTGGTGTCGATAATATATAAGGACGAATTTGGTTTAACATTTGCGCCATCAGGCTTCTTGGTAACCACAGGCTGCCATTAAGAACAGCATCGACACAACGAATTAAGTGCTCAATCGGTGCATCTTCATAAATCATTCCTTTTACACCAAACCAAGTTGAAAGTTCCACGCATTCAATGTGCTTCGGAATACCATAAACGACTAGGCTTGTATTTAAACTATTCGCGTAGATATCGTTTAAATATTGGCCTTCTTTAAGACAGGTAAAAGAGACAAGAACAATATCAACGTCGTTATTGTCAATGATTTGATTGACTTCGTTCGCATGGCCAATGATCACATTCAACTTTTCATTTTTACTTAGTTCTCGTTTGATAAGTTGCGAGTGAAAATTGTTCTTTTCATCCAGTAGAACATTCCAGTGCTTTTTCTTGTCCAGCTTAACTCCCATAACGGACTCCGGCGTATGTATGCATTTATATGAACGTAGGGGCACGAGTATACACCGCACTCGGTGCGCTATCGTGTTTCTAAACTGATACAATTCGTAATAAATTTCATCAATTTCTAAAACTTCAGCCAAGAACACAATTTTTATTCTGTAAATAAATCCACACTATTTTTAAGTGTGTTTTTCTACAGTTATTTAAACTCGTGGCGCCTACAACTTTTTCTACTACTTGTATTTCTGATCCGTCTTAGTTTCATACTTTTTATCTTATTGAAAGCGGTATATTTAATCTCATCTCAGATAGAGCAAAGGCCTCTTATGAGGGAATTAATTAAGTACATTATTTTAGTGATTTTTATATCGCCAAACTCAGCCTTGTTTTCATACTCAGCTAAAGCAGGCGATTTGTCTTTAGATCTTGTAGGACAAATTGAAAGTCGCTGTGAATTAAGCTTGATGACAGACAACACGATAGATTTGTCAAATATACGCTCAAAAACGTTGCCGTTTAATGTTTATTGCAACCAACCTTTGAGAATGAGTATTTCCTCACGAAATGGTGGTTTGTTAGCAAGCGATGCCAATCAGGAACATGGGTTAAATAGGTATTTATTAGAAATATCGATCACCAAATTAGGTATTAAAAAGCAGATATCCAGTAGTGACTTAACTTCTGAGAGCTCTGTCGATAGTTCCGGTGTTATTCCGTTTTCAACGCAAGGAGAAATACGGGTAACCCTTGAAGATAACCTGCTATACGCAGGCAATTACCAAGATGTTATCGAAATTGATGTCTATCCATCAATCAATGACATCAAACAGTAAATAGCTTACTTCATGCGAGTGAGCACGTCAGTCGCAATCTGCCCAAACGTATCTGGGCTACGACATGTAAGTCAGTAAAAAACTCTCTAAGGAGCAATTATGAATAAGTTAACAGTTTGTGCAGTTGTTATTTCTGGTGCGTTTGCCACTCAAGCTCTTGCAGCGCCGACAGCGATACAAGTTCAAGCAATCAACCCTTCAGTTTGTGAAATTTCAGCAAACCAATTAGTGCTAGATCTTAAGAATCCATCAGCTCAAAACACTGCTACAACTAACTTTACAATGAAATGTAATGACCGTAACGGTGCAACTGTGAAGATGGTAAGTGCTGAAGGTGGTCTAGAAGCAGACGACGCATTACCAGATGATTTTGCACTTGCATATGAAGCAACATTTACTCCAGAAGGTCTAGATCCACTATCTTTTGCTCCTCCTGGCGGTACTGGTCCAAACAACTTTGAGTCTGATGCTAAATCATATGCGGGATCAACAGACCTAGCTGATGGCCTTTCAGCAACTCTAGAAGTAACTAACACTCAAACAGCACCTTGGTCAGGTGGTTACTCAGATACAATCACAATTAGTATCACTTCAAACTAATTGTCTTAAGCTAAGGGAGGCTATTCATAGCCTCCCGATTTCTATTCAAGGAGTGTATGAGTGTTTAGAAGCATAGTTATCATCTTATCCATCATGGTCAGTTTTTCTGTTCAGGCGTACCGAGTTGAACCTATGGTTTCTGAAATGGAGCCATTAGGTAAACGCTCTCAAATAGTGATGCGCGTGGATAACACTGGCAGCCAACCACTTACCGTTGAATTGATTCCCAAATCTATGACTATGGATGAAATGGGCAACGAAACCACTCAACCTGCTGATGATGAGTTACTTGTTATTCCGGTTACTGCGGTTATTGAGCCAGGGCGCTCCCAATCGGTGATGATCCGCTATCTTGGCAACCCATCTATATCTGAGTCGAAAGCCTATCGTGTTACGGTGAAGCAAGTTCAAGTTGAACGCGCGAGCGCGGAAGCTGCGAACGTTGGTTTACTGCTAGAGTTCAATACACTAATCAACGTAAAGCCAAAGAACTCACGACCTGAGCTATCAGTGACAAATGTAAAACAAGATGGCGCAAATTGGCTGCTTGAAGTAAGCAATACAGGTACAAGCTACGCGAGACTAAATAAAACTAACTGGCAAGTAGCTGATAAGACCCACAATTCTTTTGTTACTGGAACAGAAATACGAGAACTCATTGCAGGTAGCTTAGTATTGCCTAAATCAAAGCGAAGCTTTGTCATGAAGCCACTTGAAGGTTTTGATGTAGATTCATTGTCGATAGATATTGAATTAACGGAATAGCAAATAATGCGCTGTAACCACATTTTTGCTTATTTGCTTGCGCTGTTTAGCTGGACATCACATGCTATTGTGATGTCTCCATCGATCGTGGAGTTTAACGTACAGAAAGGTAACTCCGCACAAATTGTGGTAACGAACAACACGACCAATAAGTTACCACTTGAAGCCTCATTGCTAGAACTTAGCTTTAACCAAGATGGGAGCTTCACTCCTCAACCAGTCAATGATTTTGATCTTTTAGTGTTTCCACCTGCTGCAATCCTCAAGCCAGGAGCGAGCCAAGTATTTCGCATTCAATGGGTAGCCTCTTGGACACCTCGTCAATCTAGAAGCTATTTCGTTCGCTTTAGCCAACCTCCGCTAGAAAACAATGAACAATCAGGAATAGCACTGCAAGTCCACTACAACGCGTTACTACATGTCTATGCAAATAACAATCGAGCAAATGTTGCACTTAAAGTTGAAAAAGATGGTAAGGCTACTTTGGTAAATAGTGGCAATAAATATACCTACAGTAGTCTGCTGACGTTTTCTCAACATAATCAAATAATCCAAGATACCGTTGGTACATTATTTATTCCGCCAAATACAAGCTTAGACGTTCAATCTGTAGTTAATCTTCCGGCTGGTGAATATGATGGATATGAACACTAAGATAAATTCATTCGTTAGGGTCATCATTCTAGCCCTGTTTGCCTTGTTTTATGTACTTGGCAATATTTCAGTTGTCCAAGCCGCCAAGATCAATCCAACAGGCAGAGATATTGAACTAACAACTTTGCTTAGAGTTAGTGATAGTGTACTTGGCGAAGCGTTGGTAACCATTACTGCTGATGACGAAGTCTTGTTACCTAAAGAGAATACTCTCGAGTTACTTAGGTCGCTTTTGTCTGAAGACACTATCAATGATCTTAGAAACGTTAGTAACAGTTCTGTACTTTCTCAGCAAGACTTCCAAACAGTCGGCCTAGACATGCGTTTCGATTCCTCTACTTTTGAATGCATTATTTCTATTCCTGCTGATTTAGCGTTTACTCAGCAAATACGCTTTGCCCATCAAAATCCAAACCAGAATCATCTTGAGCCAGAGGTTTTTAGTGGATATATGAATATCACGCTGACCGCAAATGAAACTCGAGCAGAAGACACAGAGACACAGAACAACTATTATCACCGTTTAGAATCAGCGCTCAGTGCTGGACCTGCCAGCATCGAATATGAAGCATCGTTTGACTCGAGCGCAGAGAGTAACGAACAGTACGTACGTGAAGGGACAAGACTCAACGTAGACTTTCCGAGTCAAGGGACAAGACTCGTCTTAGGCGATATGTATAACAGCGGTAAACTGTTTCAAGATGGTACCGACGTACTTGGAATTGGCTTGACGCGAGATTTCACTCTTATCCCAACAAGAAACGTTAGACCGAAAGCTGCCCAGTCGTTCACTCTCCAAAGAACCTCAAGTGTGGATGTCGTCATCGATGGTGCAGTTGTTCAACGTTTAACTTTGAGTGCGGGTAGTTACAACTTAAGTGATATCCCTCTTGCACAGGGTAACAATGATGTTGAGCTCATCATTACCGACTCGGCGGGAAGAGAGGAGAGAATCAGTTTTTCAATCGCGACAGGTAATGGATTACTTGCACAAGGTGAGTTTGAATACAGCATTATGGCGGGGATGCCAAGTGAATTTCGTGATGGTGAGATTAAGTACCTATCTGAACAACAGATTCTACACGGTTATTTAGATGTGGGTGTTACGCCGTCACTAACGCTAGGGGTTGATGCTCAAAGTAGAGAAGATGTCTACCAGTACGGCGCATCAATACTACATGCATCAACACTTGGTGTAACGGAGCTCGTAACTTCTCAAAGCCATCATCCAGAGTTGAAAAGTGGTGACGCTTATCGTTTATCATTCGATGCCGAGTTTGATGATAGTAACGACTTAAAGCCCCAACTGAGCTTTATTTATGAGTATCAATCTGAAGATTTTGTTGGCATAAACAGTTTCGATACAACTGACTCACCGGTAAACGCAACTCAACATTACGCATCACTGTTTGGTTCTATCGCAATAACGCAGCGATTGCGTACTGCACTTACTTCCACATACAGTTCAGGTGTAGAGGAGACCAGCAACTATTGGTCTGTAAGCCCGAGCCTATCAGGCCCACTATTTGGGACACCTGCGACTTGGAGTACACGTTTAAACTATCGTGATTATCAATACACCGAAGATGAATTTTCTGCATCATTTACTATTAGTTGGCCTTTTAGCCGGGAGCTACGTGCAGTCGGGCAATACTCAAGCCAAAACCAACAGGGCTCATTAGATGTGACATACCGCGATGGTATTGGCAGCACTGGTGGTGTGTCTGCCTACGCATCGTTGGAAACGAACAAAGAGACTGATGGTAACCTCAATGCAGGCGTAAATTACACCGGTAACCGCTTTGAAACGCTTGCGGACCATACAACACGAGTTGAAAACTTTGATGAGAGCAGTCTAACGCACAATACTAGAGTTGAGGTTTCAAGCTCAATTGCGTTTGCAGGAAGTGCGGTCACCATTGGTCGACCGGTCAAAGAAGCTTTTGCCGTTATCGAGAAGCACCCAAGTTTGGCTGAAAATCGTGTAGCGGTGGATCCAACCTTAAATAGTGATTACGCCCGTGTGTTCAGCGAATCTTCCTATGACGTTTTGTTACCTGACCTCGTCGCGTATAACTCTCAGCTTATTGGTTACGATGTAGAAGATTTGCCCCCTGGATATGACTTAGGCGATGGTGCCTTTTCACTCTACCCAGGGTACAACCGAGGCTATCGTCTGTTGATTGGCTCTGATGCCGTGCTAACCGCGATGGGTAAAATCTATGACCGAAAATCTGGTGAACCTATCACTTTGGTTGCCGGTAAAGCGATCTATTTAGGCGATAAAGAGCATGAGCCTGTCGAGTTTTTCACCAACAGACAAGGGTTATTTGCGCTATCCGGTCTACGACCAGGTGATTACAAGCTCGAACTCGACAACAAAGAAAAACAATCCGTTACGGTCAATCTACCTGAAGATGGTAACGTCTTGGTCATGCTAGGAGACTTATATGTGGATTAATTCATTAACTAAATATGGGTTACTACTGTTGCCCGCTTCACTAACACCGTTTTTTAGCTACTCAGCGTGCACGTTAACCTACTTAGCAATCGAGCCTGTTACGGCATCGAGAAGTTACAATGTTTTTGAATCGGGTACTAATGCGTTGGTGCAAAACTATCGATTGAAATCTGACATCATAGATGAAGACTGTGAAGTTGAGGTTGAACTCAGCGTTGAGAATGAACTCAACCATTTAGTCAGTGACAGCCAGCAAAACTTAATCTTCGATTGGCATAGTAGTAACGGTTATCAGAGAGCTGGGCGTTGGTATACCAAACTTTCTTCTGCTGAGCCCGATGCAATATTTCAATTGAACTACCCAAGTCAGCAAAAAATCGATGCAGGGAGTTACTTTGGGCGACTGCAAGCGACCGTAGGTGATCCAGATCTCAACGTGAAACAAGCGTCTTTGGACGTTTCAGTTTCGGTACCACCGACCGCAAAGATACAATTTTATGGATTATCCCAAAATCACTATGATCTTGATCTTGGTGTATTAACAACCAACAAAACGATTGGTTATGCCCCAAAGCTGTGGATTGAGAGCAACTCAGGATACCGAGTCTCTGTCGAGTCATTGAACCGTGGGTCACTTCGTCATCAATCGGAAGATATTCGTTGGGATATAGGATACAAAATGTACCTAGATAGCCAACAAATCGAAATAACAAGTCCAATCGCTTATTGGCGGAGCAGTGAGTCTACTTTTGGCAGACCTGTTTCGATGGAATTTGTGGTGGGAGATACCGTAGATAAACCAGCAGGACTGTACAGAGATACCTTGCAAATATCTATCGAACCGGAACTAACGGCTCTGCCTTAACAGCCTAAAGAAAAGGGTCGCTAACAAGCGACCCTTTATTATCTATTTCAACTAGATATTAGTGACATTGAGTTGAAGGCTTGGATCGAACTCTTGTACACGATCATCTGCGTCTAACTCAACTTTTGGCATTTCTTCTTTATCAAAGCCAATATCACCACCGTTGATAACGCCTGAATCCTTGTTAATCGATTTGAAGTCGAATAGTTCAAAATCAGCTAAGTGGCTAGGCACGACGTTTTGCATTGCGCGGAACATAGTCTCGATACGTCCCGGGAAGCGTTTATCCCAATCATTCAGCATTTGCTTGATGTTTTGGCGCTGAAGATTTGGCTGAGAGCCACACAAATTACAAGGGATGATCGGGTATTCACGCATTTCAGAGTACTTGATAATGTCCTTCTCTCGGCAGTAAGCAAGAGGACGGATAACTACGTGCTCACCGTTGTCAGAAACCAACTTAGGTGGCATACCTTTCATTTTTCCGCCATGGAACATATTCAGGAACAGTGTTTCCAAAATATCATCACGGTGGTGGCCGAGTGCAATTTTGGTGGCACCCAGTTCATTGGCCGTACGGTACAAAATACCACGGCGTAGTCGAGAACAAAGCGAACAAGTCGTTTTACCTTCTGGGATCTTATCTTGAACGATAGAGTAGGTATCTTCTTCTACAATCTTGTACTCAACACCCAATGACTCCAAGTACTCAGGCAGAATATGTTCTGGAAACCCTGGCTGTTTTTGGTCTAGGTTGACTGCAATAAGAGAGAAAGAGATCGGCGCGCTCTTTTGCAAACTCATTAGGATATCAAGCATAGTAAAGCTGTCTTTACCGCCAGATAGACACACCATAATGCGATCTCCATCTTCAATCATGTTGAAGTCTTGGATAGCTTGGCCTGTATTGCGGCGAATGCGCTTTTGTAGCTTATTGAAATTGTATTGTTGAGCTTTAGTGCGCTCTTGAGTTTGCTCTGTCATCAGCTTGCGTTCTTTAATCAATCTTCAAAACAAAATGAAGTGCGTATGATACGGATAAATAGCGCAGATGCCAGATCTAATCACTCTCAGAAACAAAAAATCCCCTCGAATCAATCGAGAGGATTTGAGTGACAATACGGTAGATACCTAACGCTTAGATAGCAGTTGCTGGGTCGAGTGGACTGATGTAACCGCTTGGCTTCAAGGCCAATACGTCACAGTTGATCTTATCGATGACATGTTCAGCTGTATTACCAATAAACACAGCAGACAAACCTGTACGTCCGGTGGTTCCGATGATTACCATTGCAGCATTTAAGCGCTCTGCAACTTCAGGGATCACATCTTCAGGGAGGCCTTGCTCAACGATGGTTTGCTCATCATCATAACCGTGTTTCTGACGCAGTGCTTTCATCGCAGTCAAGTGATGTCCTCTGACTGCATCGGTGTACGTCGCTGGGTCAAACTCTGGAAGCTCAATGGTGATGTTTGCCGGAGTCACAGGATAAGCATTAACGAGGTAAGGGGTCGCCCCCAGACGTTCCGTCAGGCTCTTCATTTGATCGACCATGCTGTCGTTTAAGTCCAGATGGGTTTCGTTTTCCGAACCCACATGAACAGAGGCAATAATACTCGCATCCTCTGGCCAATCTTCGTTTTTAACCAGCAGAACTGGGCAAGGGCATTTTCTTAACAAATGCCAATCGGTCGGGGTAAAGATTACTGATTCCAACACATCGTGTTTACGTGTTCCTTTAATCAAAATATCGTGGCTGCCACCAAATACTTCAGCAATAATCGCCTCGTAAGGGCGATTGTGCCAAACCACTTTCACTTCAAAGTTCACACCTTCAAGCAGATATTCTTTGGCAACTCGTTGCATCCATTGTTCACGTTGTCCAATTACACCACGACGCATCGCATCGCGCTCGTCGACAGATAACATAGATGTCATGTCATAGGAGAAGTCATAAATAGAAAGGAAAAAAGTCACATGGCTAGGCGAGCGACTTTTGGCAGCAAGCTGCATTGCACGGGCTAAAGCGGGTTGGTCATCTTTATTGATGTCCGCCACAACTAAGATTTTATTATAGATGCTCATATCTACTCCTTAAACATGAGGAGGAACATATGATTACTGTAGCCTAGTTCAGTGGGAAATATTAGGAAAAGTTGAAGGAGAGTAAGAGAAGTATGATGTAGCTCAGCTTTGAGCTACATCATTGATGTTATTACGATTCTGCAGAAACGCCAGCCAGTTCCATCAGTGCATCGTGGTCTAAGATAGTAATGTATTTCCCTTTCACACTTAGCATTTCTGCTTTCTGGAAACGACCAAGTAGACGAGAAATTGTCTCAACCGTAAGGCCTAAGTAATTACCAATATCACCACGAGTCATTGTTAGACGGAACTCGCGAGGACTAAAGCCGCGTTGTGAGAAGCGAGTTGAAAGATTGTAAAGGAACGCAGCTAAACGCTCTTCAGCATTCTTTTTCGAAAGCAGAAGAATCATTTCTTGATCACCTTTGATTTCATTACTCATCAAACGCATGATTTGTTGACGCAACTTCGGCATTTTGCCAGATAAGTCATCTAATGTTTCGTATGGAATTTCACAAACCATCGATGTTTCTAGCGCTTGAGCGAAACTAGGGTGAGAGTCGCCAGTGATAGCATCGAAACCAACTAAATCACCAGCCAAGTGGAAAGCAGTAATCTGCTCGTCACCTTGTTCTGTGATTGTGTAACTCTTAATCGTACCTGAGCGAATAGCGTAGAGAGACTTAAGCTCATCACCGGCTTTGAAAAGCTCTTGGCCTTTTTGGATCGGCTTTTTGCGCTCAATAATTTGATCAAGTTGATCTAATTCTGACTCATTAAGAGTAAATGGAATACAAAGCTGACTGATGCTGCAGTCTTGACAATGGATGGCACAGCCACCTGATTGAATACGCTTTGTTGCAGGCTTTTCAGAAATCATAACAACCTTTCACTATTTGATATACATCAATATTTTAGCATCCCTTAACTCTAAAGGGTAGTGTAAAAAGACGCATAAAAACATTGGACGATTAAGTTATTGATAAGATGGTAAATGCACCATAGCCAGTGTAAATGCCATAGATTAAGAGTGCTAATGCGACAATGTGTCGAAATATGACATTATTTTGAAGCTTATTTAAAAAATTAGCGGAATGGCCGAGCAACAACATTGCGGGAAGCGTACCCAACCCAAATGCTAGCATTACCATCGCCCCATTCGTTGCGCTGCCCGAGACAGCTGACCAAGTCAGGGTGGAGTAGACAAGCCCACACGGCAGCCAACCCCATACGAAGCCAAACGGAATAGCGTGAGCGGGGGATTTTAGTGGAAGTAACGAATGCCCAGCAGGAGAGATAAACTTCCACAGTGTTTGACCAAGTTTCTCAATGTACACCAATCCATGCCACCAACGCCCGATATAGCAAGCGAGAAGTATCATAAAGATGGCAGCAGCAATTCTCAGCCAGATCAAGACGTTGTTAAGTTGACTGACTTCCGAAATCGAAGATACCGCACCGCCCACCAACGCTCCGATGATGGCATAGCTCGTTAAGCGTCCGAGGTTGTAGAATAGCGGAATAAGTTTAGAAGGTTGGGATTGGCCAATAGACAGCATCGAAGCTATACCACCACACATTCCCATACAGTGGCCGGCGCCGACGAGCCCGATAACAAATGCACCAATCCAATCGGGGGTCATTGCTTATCGTTCTCTTTGTTATCTTCTTCATCAAACAGAATATTGTGACCTTGACGTTCAAGGTCCTCAAACTGCTCACTTTTTACCGCCCAAAGAAAGATAGCCACAGCGACACACACTAAAACTATCGCAATAGGGATAAGAATATATATGCTTTCCATCTATTTACCCTGTTCCTTAAGCAAACGAAGGGAGTTAGATACTACAATAATTGAACTCGCAGACATACCCACAACTGCAAAATATGGCGCAACTAATCCCGCCACGGCAAGAGGCAAAACCAGTAAGTTGTAGCCCAATGACCATGCAAGGTTCTCACGAATGATCTTACGAGTTTGTAACGCGAGCTTACGAGCTTCTAAGATGCGCTCAAGATGATCGCCAAGCAGAACCATATCGGCAGACGCTTTTGCCACGTCAGTACCACCGCCCATAGCGACTGAAAGGTGCGCTCCCGCTAAGGTAGGGGCGTCATTGATGCCATCGCCAATCATCATAGTGATATCTTTGTTATCGACACTTTTTAGATAGTCCAGCTTATCTTGCGGTTTAGCACCAGAGACAACATGCTCAATGCCAATCTCTTTGGCAACACTCTCTGCGTTTGTTTGAGAGTCCCCAGTCAGCAGAGTAATTTTTATATCGGCTTGTTTAAACTGTTCGATAAATGATTTCGCTTCTTTACGAATTGGATCTTGATAGCGGAACGTTGCGATATGGACACCGCCTAAAGACATGTAAACCGAGTTAGCTTCTGCCGTTACACCATCATCCAAAACATAGCTTGCGCTACCAATTTTGGCCTCTAGGCCTTGGTAAATTCCACGAATGCCTGAGCCAATAATATTTTCAACATCAGTCACTTCAATGCCTTGCTCAGTATATGTTTTAAATGCGCGAGCAATAGGGTGGTTAGCGTGTGACTCTAACGCTGCAGCAAGCGCTAGTGCTTGTTGTTCGGTGTAGATTGAAGGGGTTGAGACAGAACTGATGACAATATCACCGTGTGTTAGCGTGCCTGTTTTATCGATAATCAGATGATTAACCTTGCACAGCGTTTCAAACACGTGGCTCTTGCGTAGTAGAATACCGTAGCTACCCATACGCGATGTCGCACAAGTCAGCGCCGTTGGCGTCGCCAAGGAGAGTGCACAAGGGCAGGTCGCAACAAGCACAGATAGCATGATCCAGAACGCGTCATCTGGACGAGCTTCATGCCAGAAAAACCAAGTACCGGCGGCAATAATCAAAATAATACCAACAAAGTAACGTGCGACTACGTCGGCAATCTCAGCGATCTTTGGTTTGCTTGATTGTGCTTCGTCTTGAAGGCGAACGATATTAGATATCATAGAGTCGGCTTTAGATGACATAACTTCCAACTCAAACGCTTCTTCACCGTTCAGTGTGCCTGCGTAGACGTAATCATCGATAGTCTTTACTACCGGGACAGATTCGCCTGTTAACATCGATTCATCTATATGAACGCGGCCTGAGATGATCTTGCCGTCAGCGGGAACATGCTCACCCGGCAATACGCGGATTCGATCGCCTAGAACCAATGTTTTAACGGGGACTTGCTCACCATCGAGTTTGGTCGCAATAGCAGGGATCAGTTTAAGCAGGTTTCCACTCGCAGCCGCAGCTTTACGGCGTGCTCGCATTTCCAGAAATCGTCCCACCAACAGGAAGAACGCAAACATAGAAATGGATTCGAAGAACACTTCACCCTGTTCGGTAACGGTCGCGACTAAACTCGCGCAATAAGCGAAAATCATCGCTATAGAAACTGGCACGTCCATACCGAGGGTACGACTGCGAATGCTTCGCCAAGCGTTGACATAGAAAGGCAACGCGGAATAAAGCATGACTGGAGTGGCAAAGATTAAACTAACCCAGCGGAAATAGTTCTTAAACTCGGGTTCAAGATCGCCAAACACCTCAAGATAAAGAGCAACAGCCAGCATCATGACTTGCATGGTCGCCAAACCAGCGATCCCCAAGCGATAGAGATACTGCTTCATTTGTTGGTGGTAAGCGGCTTCCTGTTTATCGGCTTCAAACGGTGCGGCGGTATAACCCAACTTATGAATAGAAGAGAGTAACTCACTTAGGCGTGTTTTGGTTTTATCCCAAGACAAAATAGCGCGGTTAGTCGTGGTATTGACGCGGATAGAGAGTACGCCTTCTTTGTTAGAGACTTGTTTTTCTATCAACCAAGCACAAGCGGCGCACGAGACGCCTTCAAGCGACAATGTGACTTCAGCTCTGTCATCAGAACTTCGTACAAACTCAGACTGCACTTGTTCATTGTCATAATGGATAAGTGCTTGCAGTTGTTCTGGCACCAAATCCGCTTTTTCGGCAGGTGCTGTACGGTACTGGTAGTACGAGGTAAGCCCGCTATCAACGATTGTTTGTGCGACTGTTTCGCAGCCTGGACAACACATATCGCGGACTTCACCTAGGATTTCAACCTTAAAATCCGTGTTTACTGGTACTTCTTCACCACAGTGGTAACACGACTTACACATGATTTTGCTTAGTTATCCAATTGAACAGGAGATGACGATGGGAATGTAACGCGGCCTTGAACCAACCATTGCTTATCATGTGGAGTTAGCTCAATAAACCAAGGACCTTGAAGTTCTTTGTCCAACGTGAAGCGGTAAACGCCTTTCGCATCGGAAGTAATGATTTGAGAGAAGTCTCTATCAGGAAGAGTACGGTGGGCAAACATGGCTGTGATTGCAGGGTAGTGTTCCAACTGACCTTTGTCGAATTGGATAACAACACTATTACCGTCAGAATAAACGGCAGCTTTTAGACCAAGGTCTTTCGCCACATTTTGTTTACTAATGTCGACATTAATGCCTTTACCTTTTTTATAGTAATCCTCGGTCACTAACGAGACAGAATTTTGCGAGAAAATCACAACAGTGATCAGCGTCCACACAACAACAGTAAGTGGCAATACAATTAGAAACCACGGCCAAAACTGCTTATACCAAGGCTTTACCATAAAAAAGTTCTCAATTTGTAAGATGGAATTAGGGCTTTAACTTTAAAGGAAAGACAGCCCCTTGTGAAAGGGGCTGTTATTGAATAGTTACTTATTTATCTGAGTTGCTCAAGCTCCAAACGTAAGCAGCAACAAGCTGAACTTTGTCTTCGCCTAGAATATCTTTCCAAGCAGGCATTACGCCAGAACGACCGTTCGTTACTGTTTCTGTTACGTCCGCACGAGAACTACCAAACAACCAGTCTTGGTCAGTCAGGTCAGGAGCACCCACTGCTGGGTTACCTTTACCATCTGTGCCGTGACAGGCTGCACACACGACAAAACGTGCTTTACCAGCTTCTGCATCACGAGCATTTACGCTACGACCAGAAAGGCTAAGAGTGTAGCTCACTACTTCCTCAACGCCTTGCTCGCCAAGAGCATCTTTCCAAGATGGCATCTGACCGATACGACCGTGCATGATAGTCGTAACGATAGCTGCAGGCTCACCGCCGTATAGCCACGCATCATCAGTTAGGTTAGGAAAACCTTTCTGACCACGAGCATCCGAACCGTGACACTGAGAACAGTTTTGTAGGAACAAGCGCTGGCCTACTTTAACCGCTTCAGAGTCTGCCGCGATTTCAGGAATCGGGCGTAGCTCAGTTGAACCGTTCACGTACGCGAGGCTCTTGAATGCTTCACCAAAGTAGGTATCTGCATCGTCTAGCTCTTTTGCGTATTGGTCCAGTTGCTTGTTGCTTTGCGCAGCTGCTACTGATGCCTTCGACTCTTCAAGAGAGCGTACTGTTTGGTCTGAACTGGTCCAGCCTAATACACCTTTGAAGTTACCAAGACCCGGGTAAAGAGTCAGGTAAATCGCCGCGAAAAAGAACGTACCCACGAATAGGTAAGTCCACCATTTCGGCAGTGGGTTGTTTAGCTCGCGAATACCATCGTACTCGTGACCCATATCTGCACTTTCTTCTACGCCCATCTTGTCTTTTAGACACCAGATAAGCAGTGCAGCACAGCCGACAAGAGTACCGACTGTAATGATGATTATCCAAAGACTCCAAAATGTAGTCATTGCTTAGTCACTCCTTGTTCTTTTTCGGGCGTTTTTTCTTCATCAGCAAAAACAAGGTTTGCAGCCTCATCGAAACGTGCTTTGCGACGTTTACCGTAAGCCCACCAAACTACACCCAGAAAGCTAACGAACAGAACTATGGTCCAAATACTGTGAATAGTACCGATATCCATAATTTCACCCCTTTAATTACTTCATTGCGTGACCAAGAGACTGAAGGTAAGCAATGATGGCATCCATCTCTGTTTTACCTTCTACATCTTTAGACGCATTTGCGATTTGCTCATCAGTGTATGGAACACCAAATTGATCACGGAAAAGACGTAGTTTCTTTTCTGTATTCTTGCCATCTAGAACATTGTCAGCCAACCAAGGGAAACCTGGCATGTTTGACTCAGGAACTAGTTCGCGAGGATCAAGAAGGTGAACACGGTGCCACTCGTCAGAGTAACGACCGCCAACGCGTGCTAGGTCAGGACCAGTACGCTTAGAACCCCATAGGAATGGGTGCTCCCATACACTTTCACCAGCAACAGAGTAGTGACCGTAGCGTTCCGTTTCAGAACGGAATGGACGAATCATTTGGCTGTGACATACGTTACAACCTTCACGGGTGTAGATGTCACGACCTTCAAGCTCAAGAGCTGTGTAAGGACGTAGGTTTTCAACAGGTTCAGTTGTTTGCTTTTGGAAGATCAACGGTGTGATCTCAACCAAAGCACCCAAACTGATTGCAAAAACAATAAGAATCGCTAGCAAACCGACATTGCGTTCAACAATTTCGTGGCGATTGTTAGAATTAGAACTCATTCTTTAAATCTCCTTATGCCGGTTGCTGGATTGCTTTTAAGCTAGCTTTTGGTGCTGAAAGCGTCTTGTACGTGTTGTATGCCATTAGGAACATACCACTTAGGAAGATGAAACCACCTAGGAAACGTACAAAGTAGAACGGGTAAGACGCTTCTACTGATTCAACAAAGCTGTAAGTCAACGTACCGTCAGAGTTAACTGCGCGCCACATCAGACCTTGCATAACACCAGAAATCCACATCGCAACGATGTACAGAACTGTACCGATTGTCGCTAACCAGAAGTGAGCGTTAATCAGGCTTACAGAGTACATACGCTCTTGACCGAATAGGCGAGGGATTAAGTGGTATACCGAACCGATAGATACCATTGCAACCCAACCTAGAGCACCAGAGTGTACGTGACCAACTGTCCAGTCTGTGTAGTGAGACAGCGCGTTTACTGTCTTAATAGACATCATTGGACCTTCAAACGTAGACATACCGTAGAACGATAGTGATACGATTAAGAAACGAAGGATAGGGTCATAACGAAGTTTGTGCCAAGCACCTGAAAGCGTCATGATACCGTTGATCATACCACCCCAAGAAGGCGCAAACAGAACAAGAGACATAACCATACCTAGCGACTGCGTCCAATCTGGAAGTGCAGTGTAGTGTAGGTGGTGAGGACCTGCCCAAATGTATAGAGAGATAAGAGCCCAGAAGTGAACGATTGATAGACGGTAAGAATAAACTGGACGCTCAGCTTGCTTAGGAACGAAGTAGTACATCATACCTAGGAAACCAGCCGTCAGTAGGAAACCTACTGCGTTGTGACCGTACCACCACTGTACCATCGCATCCACCGCACCTGCGTAAATCGAGTACGATTTACCCATAGAGACCGGGATTGCCATGCTGTTTACGATATGAAGAACCGCAACAGTAATGATAAAGGCACCGAAGAACCAGTTTGCCACGTAGATGTGTGACGTCTTACGTTTCACAAGCGTTCCGAAGAACACGATCGCGTAAGAAACCCAAACAACCGCGATAGCAATATCGATTGGCCATTCAAGTTCAGCGTACTCTTTACCAGAGGTATAACCCAAAGGCAGAGTAATCGCAGCTGCGAGGATAATTGCTTGCCAGCCCCAGAAGGTGAAGGCGACAAGAGGGCCACCAAATAGACGAGTTTGACAGGTACGCTGCACAACATAGTAAGACGTTGCGAACAGAGCACTTGTACCAAACGCAAAAATAACCGCATTAGTATGCAGAGGACGTAAGCGACTGTACGTCAACCACGGCGTATCAAAGTTTAGCTGTGGCCAAACTAATTGAGCGGCAATCAAAACACCAACAGCCATACCGACAATACCCCAGAGAATAGTCACAAGGGTAAATTGACGGACGACTGTATAGTTGTAGTTTTGTTCAAGCTGCTTTTCTTGGCTCATTTGCATGCTTCCAATTTCTAATTAACTACACTTTACTTCCAACACGACACATGTCGTAATGCCACCCAAAACGTAAAGAATTTCGTCCCGCGTTTCAGACGGTTAAATATTCTTATCGGTTTTTAAAAAAAGTGGCATTTTCAGCCGCCAACTATACTGCATTTAACAATTCAATGACAGCGTAGTAACCTTACACTTGGTCAGGTTTTGGCCTTTTATTTTAAAACTTTGAAGTTTGTTACACGGAGAAACACCCTGAATGGCAGCCCAAAAACTCACACGCGGTCGTTTTGTTCAAATAATCATCATGTTAACCCTACTAATTACAGCGTTTTTCTGGAGAACGGTCACGCATGAGTCGACACTTGAACTGTCGTGTGAGGCAGAAAAAGAGTGTGTTTTTTACGCAGGCAACACCCGGTTTTCTGTGCAATTAGGTGAAGAAAACATGTTAATTGAAACGGATAAGGAAGGGTGGATTCTTGAATCAACATCACCTGAGTCCACGCTCGAAAAAAATGCACTTTTTTGGTCTATTTTCTTTCCAAAATACAATAACGAGATCACAATCAAATTGAGCTCACCAGAAGGTGAACAAAAAGCAATCACTATTAGAAGAATCTAGATGGAATTTAAAACGCATATTTCTTATCAACTGAAAGAAAAAGATGCCGTCGCAGAAATCGTCAGTGAAATTAGTACCAAAAACCTAGCAAGCGTTATTTGCTATTTTACGCAAAACTATGGCGCTGAAAAATTGAGAGGGGCGTTTAAGAAAGCATTGCCTGACGTATCAATTATTGGTTGCTCGACGTGTAAAGGAATAATGACCGAGCGTGGTGTTCACTTTGGCAATGTGATTGGTCTGATTGCGATCTACGATTCAAATTCAAGAGCGTATGGATCCAGTTTGGTTGAATATGATAACGAACAGGATTCAAAAATCGCCGCCAAAAGAGCGATAGAAATCGCATTGGAAAAGGCAGATCGCATTGGGGAAGTGCCTAGCTTTGCCATTATCCATACGACCCCCGGCTTAGAAGAGACATTGATAAAGTCGATTGATAACTTTTTCCAAACGCCAGTTCCGATAATTGGTGCTACAGCCGCAGACAATGCCGTAAAAGGACAGTGGTCAGTCTTTAACGAAGATGCGTCAACACACCAAGGTTTAGCCATTCAACTTCTGTTTCCTTCCAAGCCCTTAGCCGCTGGGTTTAGTGCTGGCTATTCTCCGACGCAGTTCACAGGTAAGGTAACCAAAGCAAAAGGTCGAGAATTGATGGAGATCGACCATAGGCCCGCCCAACAAGTTTACCGAGAATGGTTGGAAAAACACGCTAATATCGACCTTCCAAGTCACTTTATATTTCAACTAGTTACGCAATATCCTCTTGGTAGAATTGCCGGAACGCTTTACAATCAACCATATTATAAATTGTCTCATCCTGTGAACCTCACCGAAGGTGAAGGCATACTTCTTTTCACCAATATTGAAGAAAATGATAACGTTACGTTAATGTTTGGTGACAAATCTCAGTTGATTTTTAGACCAGCGCGAGTGATAAAAGAGGCCAATAGACAATCGATTAATAGCTCGAAAATCGCCGGAGCCGTGTGCATTATCTGTGCTGGGGCTATGCTTTACTTAGATGAAGACATCCATAAAGTTTACGAAATAATAAAACAACAAATGGGGAACACCCCCTTTATTTGTCCATTTACCTTTGGTGAACAAGGGCGCTTTGTTAACGGAGAAAACGGTCACGGTAATTTGATGATCTCCTCCGCTACATTTTACTCTGATTAATTCGACTTATGTGTTTAAAAACGAAAGAACAATTACATGAAGCACTCGTAGAGCTGAAACAGAGCCAAGAACGCGAAGGGCGTTTAATGGCAGAAAACCGCGCTATTCTGGATGCGATCTCAAGTATTACTAGCGCGTCGAACAAACAGCAGATTTTCCAAGAGCTCAAAAACGTACTTTCTCTCTATATAGATTTCTCTGATTTCATCGTACTTAGTAAGAAAAACTGCGAGTTGCACTTCAATACATTGCTTACTTCAAATAAGGAATTTGAAGGCGTCAAATGGTGTAATGACGGTAAGTTTCCCCGAGTTTTAGAGGGAGACTGCATTCTATTGTTTGAGCCAGCCAAACTAAAAGAGTTCGCCTGTTTGGATGACCAGCAAAAGAACGCGATGAAATGTGCTCTAGCTACTGGCGTTAAAGCAACCATTACCGATTCCATCATTTTATTGATAGGGAACAAAGTCGGACAATTCACACTAGATTCGCGCGATACACTGTCACGTTTCAGACCGCTTCTTGAGCGCGCATTGATAGATATCGAGCATAAAGAGCAACTTCAACACTTAGTCGATGTTCGTACGCAACAGCTAAAATTAGCTCAAACTAAAGCGGAAAAAGCCAACGAAGCAAAATCTCGATTTTTGGCGATGATGAGCCATGAGCTGCGAACTCCCTTAAATGCAGTGCTGGGTTACATTGACGTTCTGCTTGAAGAACTAAGTGTTCCAGAACAGCTTGAGATGCTCGAGAAAATGGAGTCGTCCGCAGAGCTGTTACTTGTTTTAATTAATGACATACTCGACTTATCTAGGATTGAAAGTGGCGAGTTCTCCACTAAATATCAATGGGTTAAGTTAAGAAACGACCTATCTTCAATTCTTGAGCACTTCCAAACCCTCGCAAATGCAAAAGGGTTAGACTTCACCGTCGACTTAGAATTTGAGCAGGATTTATTGTTGTGGATTGATCCAACTCGAGTGATGCAAATTGTATTCAATCTTGTCGGCAATGCTCTCAAGTTTACTGAACGAGGTTCAGTGTCTTTAAGTGCTACAATCTCAAACTCAGTACTGAAAATAGAAGTAAAAGATACTGGAATAGGTATCGAACATTCACGTCTTAATGCAATATTCAGTCAGTTTAGGCAAGCCGATGATTCTATCACGCGAAAATACGGTGGTAGTGGACTTGGATTAACTATCTCCAAGCACTTAGTGGAGTTGATGAGTGGTAACATTTCCGTTGAAAGCGTGTTTGGTAAAGGCACTGTGTTTACGATCAGTTTACCTGTAAAAACCAAACTATCAGCCAATCCAGACGATCACCCACATGATTCAGCGGTTAACTTTGGCAAGAGCCTTAACATTCTCGTGGTAGAAGACACCGTAACCAATCAAATGGTAATTAAACTGATCCTAGAGAAACTTGGACATAAAGTAGTTACCCAAAACAATGGCTTGGAGGCGGTGGATTACTTTAAGCAAAACTCAGAGTACATTGATCTTATTTTTATGGATATCTCGATGCCAGTTATGGATGGATTAACCGCCACGAAACAGATCCGACAGTTCTGTAGTGTGACACCGATTATTGCGCTAACTGCTCACGCAATGGCTAAAGACAAGCAAACATGTATCGATGCCGGTATGAATGCGTTTGTCTCGAAACCAATTCGTAGTAAAGAGATACAAAGAATGCTAAAAGCCGTCATCAGTGTTTAGGTGGTGATGACTGACTAGCGCAATTAAAAACTACGATGGCTGAATTCGTTCGATCTCAGGATGCTTTAGCAACATAACCCGTATCCAGTGATGTACAACCCACATGAGCATTGCTGTAAGCAAAACCGCGACAAAGATTGAGCTAAAGCGATACAAGATAGAGAAGAACGCATCTTTTTGTTCAGGAACCAATGACGTTGTCAAAGGGACGGACAGGGCAGACATGGCAGAGAAAGCGATGGCTGCTTTAATTTGCCCTTTAGTCAGCCACAAGCAAAATGGCCCCATGGCTATAACAAATGCCAGCCAAAATAGTAGACCGTGTCCATACCAACTGCCTAAAATAAGCTGAACCGACATACCCGCTAAACACCCTAGAGCCGTGCCTATGATACGAATCTTAGCCATTGCCATTGAGCCAGCGAGCGTCATTGGTGTCAGGATAATAAGAATCGATGCTTGAGCAGATAGCGAATCATATAAATCAGCGACTTGGAAGACAATAAACGCCGTCATTGCGACAACCCAACCCATAGCAACCTGGCTGATGTAATCTATATCGCTTTTTACAGGAGTTGAGATCTCAGCCTGTTCACATTGAGATTCCCGCTCAGGGAAGATCCAATATGCTAACGCACAAACTAAAATGTTGCTCAATGCCATTACCCACAAATTGACGTTAAACTCTTCGATATCCATAAAGTTGTAGCTAGCAAAATTCAGTACAATAGAGCCAACCAATAGCCCCATATAGCCGAATAGGTATGTTTTTGGGTTCATCATTGCAATGCACTTAAACAACATCATAATGCCAACGGCGGCAATCATTAGAGTAGGGTGGAACTGTAAAAATTCTACGATATACGTTGCTTGAATAGTGCTCCAAACCGCAGATAAGAACACCATTAGCAAGCTAGGTAAGCTAAATCGGT
>NZ_JAATOO010000031.1 GCF_011806575.1 Vibrio hepatarius | reverse complement strand
CGTTCCAACAGAACGATAATGAATTGACTGTGCTGAGTCCGAAGACTCAATGGTCACTTCGTATCATTGAAACCTAAATTGTTTCCGAAGAAACTATTTGGATTATCATCAACGAGTGCCCACACAGATTGATAGGTTTATATTGTTAAAGAACAGTGCTTTTCGAGAAGCTTTTCTCTCAAAGCGGAGGTGCATTCTAGCGAGATAATTTGAAGAGTCAAACACTTTTTCAAATTTATTTTCTCAAGAAGTTTTCACCTCTCTAACACCGCTGAAGCCTTGTGCTGTCTGCCGTGTCAGTGGATGCGCATTATAGGGAGTTGATTCGATAGCGCAACCCCTTTTTCAAAAAAAATTGAAAAAAGTTATCGTTCGTTGAATTTGTATTCAAAAGCATAAAAAAAGAGAGCATTTTGCTCTCTTTTTATCCTGATTGACTGGGCTTTTAAATAAAAGCGTAGGCATCTGCGAACATGCGGTCGCTGCTGGCACCTTTATTCTGCGTGAACTGTTCACGCGCAGCGCCTGCCATTTCAAAGCGTCCAGCGATATAGATGTCATATTCTGCCAGTGAGTCAAAGTCTTCACTCACCGCTTGAAGCACATTTCCCACTTTACCTTGCCATTCATCTGCTTTTTGCTCGATAACAGGGATAAAGTGAACATTACTGTTCTGGGTTGCAATTTCGATGAGTTCATCTTTCGCGTATAGCTGGCATTCATCACGCGCTCCCCAGTATAGGTAGATGTCGTTCTCTTTATTCTGTGCCACACAGTGATCCAGAATTGAGCGCACGTAGCTGAATCCTGTTCCACCAGCGATAAGAAGCAGTGGACGTTCACTCTCCTCTTGAACCCAAGCATCACCATGTGGCGCATCAATCACTATCTCGCCGCCCTTTTCTAACGCCAGTTTCATTGCTTCAACAACTTCCAGCGCATAGGCATTGTGCTCAGCCGCGCCGATGTGCAACTCTAGCTCACCTTCATGGCGACACGGGCTGCTCGCAATAGAGAAAGGACGCTTGTCTTTTTCACCCATCACAACCATCAGGTACTGACCAGCTTTGAAGCTCACTGGCATTTCAGGGTGAAGAAGAATTTGATAAGTATTACAAGCTAACGGCTTAATAGACTTTACTTTACATTGGATGGTCATGGTGTTCCTCTTACTTACTCCTCAAAAGTAAGTACTAAATTACTGTCGGCAAACGCCTGACAAGCAAAGATCCAACCTTGTTGCTGCTCTTTCTCGGTCAACATTGGTTCAAGGTGGTAACTTACTGTTCCTTCGATTTTGCGGCACAGGCAAGCTGCGCACGCCCCAACCTGGCAACGGTGTGGAAAGCCAATATTATTGTTGAGCGCGGCTTCCAACACGGTTTGCCCATCTTGTACTTCAAACTGAATGTTTTGTGGCGACAAGATGACTGTTTTACTCATGATATTCCCAGCTTACTCCATTTCGCGTCTACCTGCGCGACAAGCTGCGGATCTTTCTTAATCGGAATGCCCCACTCTCGTTGAACTTCACCCGCAAATTTGTTGGTCGCGTCCAAACCGAGTTTCGAGCTTCTTCCATCTTTGGCTGCTATTTGTAGTGTGTCTCTCGCAGGGTCCATTCGAGTGGTCATCGCCCAAATCACATCATTCCAGTCATGCACATTGACGTCTTCATCACAGAGAATGACAAACTTAGCGTCGGTAAACTGAGCCAAGAATTCCCATATGCCGCTCAATAACTGTTTCGACTGATGTGCTTGGGTCTTGCGCATAGAGACAATCACAAAGCGATCATTTCCCGCCGACGCGGGCAGTGCAATGTCGATGACTTCCGGGTACTGGGATTTGAGCTCAGCTAACTGTGCCTCGCCAATCTTGCTTGCGTCAAAGTGATTTAGTTCTGGTGCTGTTGCGTTTTCTGCGTCCCATTTGATCGTTGCGTCCATCCCCATCTTGGAGCCTAGGCCAACAACCGGTGAAGCAAAGTCCAATGAGTCGATTGGTGTGTTCTCGATCATCAAGGTATCGCGTACTGGCTCCATGTTGTCGACCATCGCTTTGACGACGTCATCCCAACTGCGTGCGTTGACACTATCATCACATACGACAACAAACTTGGTGTACATAAACTGGCGCAAGAAAGACCATACCCCTAACATGACTCGCTTAGCATGTCCTGGGTACTGTTTCTTCATCGTCACCACTGCCATTCGGTACGAACAACCTTCAGGCGGCAGATAAAAATCTTCGATCTCTGGGAACTGCTTTTGCAAGATAGGCACGAATACTTCATTTAGTGCCACACCCAGAACCGCTGGCTCATCAGGTGGACGACCGGTATACGTACTGTGGTAAATCGGGTCTTTGCGCATGGTGATATGCGTAATGGTAAAGACGTGATGCTTTTCTTTTTCGTTATAGTAACCCGTGTGGTCACCATACGGCCCTTCGTCAGCAAACTCGTTCGGGTCGATGTAACCTTCCATCACAATCTCTGCACTCGCAGGCACTTCTAAATCGTTACTGATGGATTTCACCACTTCGGTTTTACTGCCGCGTAACAGACCTGCAAACGCATATTCCGACAAGGTATCTGGTACTGGGGTCACAGCGCCAAGAATGGTGGCTGGGTCCGCGCCAAATGCCACAGATACTGGGAATGGTTGACCCGGGTTGGTTTCCATCCAGTCACGCAGATCGAGCGCGCCACCACGATGAGCCAACCAGCGCATGATAATTTTATTCTTAGCAATTTTTTGCTGACGGTAGATGCCTAAGTTTTGACGTTTCTTATGCGGTCCACGAGTCACCGTCAGTCCCCATGTTAATAGAGGAGCGACATCATCCTGCCAGCAGCTCATGACTGGCACTTTATCCAAATCAACCTCATCACCTTGCCAGATAATTTCCTGACACGGTGCTTTACGCAGTCTTTTGGCTGGCATGTTTAAGACTTGCTTAAACACAGGAATTTTTTCCAACGCATCTTTGAATCCGCGCGGCGGCTCTGGCTCTTTAAGATACGCTAGCAACTTACCCACTTCACGCAGTTCTTTGACGTCACTGCGGCCCATACCGATCGCGACGCGCTCTGGTGTACCAAACAAGTTGGTTAACACTGGCATGTCATAACCGATTGGGTTTTCGAATAACAACGCTGGACCACCGGCACGCAGCGTACGATCACTGATTTCCGTCATTTCGTAATGTGGGTCGACGGGATGAGAAATGCGTTTCAACTTACCTTGTTGTTCAAGGTGAGCAATAAAATCGCGTAAATCCTTAAAACTCATAGGCCTTCTGATGGGCTGGTTAAACTGCACGCAGTATAACAAAAAGAGGGATCATTCGATCCCTCTTTTTCATGTGGTTATTTCACGCCTATGGGCTATTGCGCGAGTGCATTAGTAATAGCGTTAGTGCGGATTTTATTGTTATCGAGCGCCAATTCACGTAGCCAAGATTGATAACCCTGACGCGCCAATGCGTTTGCCACTATAGAGGCGTCGTCCCTTTGCTTCATCTTATCGACAAGAAAAGTTTTGATATCGTCGTTCAGTGGCTTAATCCGCGTTAACTCTTGCAGCGCTTGTTCTTTCAAACTTGGGTTCTGAGTCGCAAGCATCAGTTGTTCGATAGAAAACGCGTCGGCAACCTTAGCCAGTCGTGAAAGCTCTTGATAACTGTTGAAGTCAGCACGCATCAACCACAGCAGTTTGTAGACATCGGAGTCTTCACTGACCTGAGCTAATCTCACCATGACAGCCGAGGAAGGCAACCAACTCGTGACCGCTTCTCCGGTTAACTGGGTAGAAAGGTAGTTGAGCGCTTTAGGCGAAAGGCTATCTAACTCGCGAATAAGTAATGATTCACGCATCTGTACCATGTAGTCACTGCCACTTAACCATTGCTTGAGGTTTAGCTCCCCTCGCTCGGCTTTGAGGACAAAATCGAGTGTCGATTGATCTTGCTTCCATCGTTTAAGAAGTCGGCTAGCGATTGCAGGATAATTAAAGGCAGGGACAGAGAATTCATAGCCATCCCCTTTTTCGAGGATCTGATAAGTCGGCACCATTGATTTCTGACTCTCGACAAACAGCGCCATTTTCGGCGTCAAGATGATGTCCTGCTGTTCAAATTTACTCAAAAGCAGAAAACGCACCACTTCTTGCTGCGGCAGAGAAAGCCTCTCAAGCGCAAAGTTGAGCGAGTCAGTATTGTCTTCCACTACATATTGCAGTAGCTCTGCCACTTTATGGTGAATTTGCTCATCCTCAAGCAAACGTTCCACTTTGGCGGGTGCCATTTCTGTCGCAGAAACGACAGGAACTCCAATTAGCAAAGATGCAGACAGGAGAACCGACGACAACATTCCTTGTTGCATTTTAACCTCCTTGTAACATTTAAACCATTTTGCTTGCTCTGCCGTGAGAATGCAAACAAAAACGCCTCCGCAATGCGGAGGCGTTTTCTTAATCTTCTGTCAGGTGTTACTGACGACGCATCGCGTCAAAGAATTCATCGTTAGTTTTGGTCATTGCCAGCTTATCGATTAAGAATTCCATCGCGTCGATTTCGCCCATTGGGTGGACAATCTTACGCAGAATCCACATCTTCTGTAGCTCGTCCGCCTTGGTTAGAAGCTCTTCACGACGAGTACCACTACGGTTGAAGTCAATCGCAGGGAAGACACGCTTCTCAGCAATCTTACGGTTCAGGTGCAATTCCATGTTACCTGTACCTTTAAATTCTTCGTAGATAACTTCATCCATCTTCGAACCAGTATCGACTAGCGCAGTTGCGATAATAGTCAGGCTGCCGCCTTCTTCTACATTACGCGCCGCACCGAAGAAACGCTTAGGACGATGTAGAGCGTTCGCATCCACACCACCTGTCAGTACTTTACCCGATGAAGGGACTACGGTGTTGTAAGCACGTGCTAGACGAGTAATAGAGTCAAGCAAGATAACGACGTCTTTCTTGTGTTCAACAAGACGTTTCGCTTTCTCAATAACCATCTCTGCAACTTGTACGTGACGAGACGCTGGCTCATCAAACGTAGAAGCGATTACCTCACCTTTAACTAGGCGCTGCATTTCTGTTACTTCTTCCGGACGCTCATCGATAAGCAGTACCATCAACTCACACTCTGGGTGGTTATAAGCAATACTCTGTGCGATGTTCTGCAGTAGCATAGTTTTACCCGCTTTAGGCGGAGCTACAATCAGACCACGCTGACCTTTACCGATTGGTGAAGCCAAATCCAATACACGTGCCGTAATGTCTTCAGTCGAGCCATTACCGCGTTCCATCACCATGCGCTCATTCGCATGTAGCGGTGTTAAGTTCTCAAATAGAATCTTGTTACGCGCGTTATCAGGCTTGTCGTGGTTAACTGTATTAACTTTTAGTAGTGCGAAGTAACGTTCACCGTCTTTTGGTGGACGAATTTTACCGGCAATTGAGTCACCAGTACGCAGGTTAAAACGACGAATCTGACTTGGCGATACATAGATATCATCTGGACCAGCTAGGTATGAACTGTCAGCACTACGCAGGAAACCAAACCCGTCTTGAAGTATTTCCAGAACCCCGTCGCCAAAAATATCTTCACCACTTTTAGCATGCGCTTTTAGGATGGCGAAGATGATGTCTTGTTTTCTTAGACGAGCTAGGTTCTCAAGGCCTAGGCTTTCGCCAAGTTTGACAAGATCAGACACAGGTCTGTTCTTCAGTTCTGTTAGATTCATGGTGGTGGATACTTGTTTAGTCAAAATAGGATCTGTTATTTAGTTAGATGGATTTGGTCACAGGATCGACCAAGAAGAGAAACTTGTTTAATTAACGTGCGATAAATTAGCACTAAATACTAGCCTAGTCTAGATTTTGTTGGTCTTCAAAAACAAAACCGTGCACTCCATAAAATGCACGGTCTCATCGAGCTATTATAGGTTTGCGTCTAGGAACTCTTTCAGTTGAGTCTTAGACAACGCGCCTACTTTAGTCGCTACTACGCTACCATCTTTGAATAGAAGTAACGTTGGAATACCACGGATACCAAACTTAGGTGGTGTACCTGCGTTTTGGTCGATATTTAGTTTACCGATAGTGAGTTTGCCTTCGTACTCTTCCGCGACTTCGTCCAGAATAGGAGCGATCATCTTACAAGGACCACACCACTCTGCCCAAAAATCAACAAGAACCGGGCCTGCAGCATTGATTACATCGTTTTCAAAACCGTCATCAGTCAGCTGCAAAATCTTATCACTCATCTTCCACTCCAATGTGTTTTTCAGAACTGGTTGGATGATAACCAGTATTAAGATGCCCTATTGGAATGTATTTACTTTCGTATTGCAAGCTTAAGCTGATATTCTATACCCATGAAAAAGACGCATATCACAGAGCAAAAGTTCGCCGATTTGGGATTACACCCTCAAGTTATCGAAGGTTTGAGCAAAAAAGGGTTCGATTTTTGTACCCCGATTCAAGCCTTGGCGTTGCCGGTACTGCTCACCGGCCAAGACATTGCAGGTCAAGCTCAGACAGGGACAGGTAAAACCCTGGCTTTCTTGGCTGCTACTTTTAACCATCTATTGACGACACCGGAGCATGAAGGTCGTAAGCCAACACAACCGCGAGCCATTATCATGGCGCCAACGCGTGAACTGGCGATTCAGATCTACAACGATGCAGCACCACTGATCGAAAGTACCGGTATCAAAGCCGCGCTCGCGTATGGTGGCGAAAGTTACGACAAGCAACTTGCGAAACTAGAGCAAGGCGTGGATATCCTGATCGGTACCACGGGTCGTATCATCGACTTTTACAAGCAGCGTGTTTTTAACCTCAACAACATCCAAGCGGTTGTACTGGATGAAGCGGATCGTATGTTTGACCTTGGCTTTATTAAGGACATTCGTTTCCTATTCCGCCGTATGCCTGAGCCAAAAGAGCGTTTGAACATGCTGTTTTCTGCGACGCTGTCTTACCGCGTACAAGAGCTGGCTTTCGAACACATGCACAACCCAGAGCACGTAGTGGTTGAGCCAGAACAGAAAACCGGTCACCGCATCCAGGAAGAGCTGTTCTACCCATCAAACGAACACAAAATGGCGCTACTTCAAACTCTCATTGAAGAAGAATGGCCAGACCGTGCAATTATTTTCGCTAACACCAAACACAAATGTGACTCGGTTTGGGGACATCTAGCGGCAGATGGTCATCGTGTTGGTCTACTCACGGGTGATGTACCACAGAAGAAACGTGAACGCATTCTGGAGCAATTCACGAAAGGTGAAGTGGATATTCTGGTTGCGACTGACGTTGCAGCGCGTGGTCTACACATTCCACAAGTAACGCACGTATTTAACTACGACTTACCGGACGACTGTGAAGACTACGTACACCGCATTGGCCGTACAGGTCGTGCTGGTGCAAGCGGTCATTCAATCAGCTTTGCGTGTGAAGATTACGCGATTAACCTTCCTGCGATTGAAGAATACATTGAACACATGATCCCTGTTTCTGACTATGATCCAAGTGCGTTGATTGAAGACCTACCAGCTCCAATCCGTATGCGTTCTAATCGTCCGCAACAACGTCGTACTAACACGGGTGGTTCACGTTCAAATAACCGCCGTCAAAACACTCGCTCTCGTCCGCGCCAACAAAAGGATTCGTAAGTCGTCTATGAGCCAAGCAGTTTCTTCTCCGCTTTACGCAGCCATCGACCTCGGGTCGAACAGTTTTCATATGCTCGTTGTGCGTCACATTGATGGCAGCGTTCAAACTATGGCTAAGATCAAACGCAAAGTGCGTCTTGCCGCTGGGTTAGACGAACACAACGCTCTTAGTCTGGAAGCCATGCAGCGCGGTTGGGACTGCCTGAGCCTATTCGCAGAACGACTGCAAGATATCCCCAAAGAGAACATCCGCATTGTGGGTACCGCCACGCTGCGCACCGCGACCAATGTGGATGATTTTCTCGCTAAAGCTAATCAGATCCTAGGTCATAACATCGAAGTGATCAGTGGTGAAGAAGAAGCTGCGACTATCTATAAAGGTGTTGCGCATACTTCTGGCGGCAGTGGCCGTCGTCTGGTGGTCGATATCGGTGGCGCAAGTACCGAGCTTATTATCGGTGAAGGTTTCGAAGCCAAAGCCTTAACCAGCCTGAAAATGGGCTGTGTCACTTGGTTGGAGCGTCACTTTAAAGACCGACAACTCACGGCAAGCAACTTCAACAATGCGATTCAAGCGGCGAAAGACACGCTCCAACCGATGCTAGAGCAATACACGCAGATTGGTTGGGATGTGTGTGTTGGCGCTTCGGGTACAGTGCAAGCGCTGCAAGAGATAATGTTGGCACAGGGCATGGATGAGGTCATCACCCACTCCAAACTAAAGCGCCTACAGAAACAGGCGATGCGTGCAGACCATCTTGAAGAGCTGGAAATCGAAGGGCTGACTCTAGAACGCGCGTTAGTGTTCCCAAGCGGCCTGTCGATTTTAATCGCGATCTTTGAGCTTCTAGAAATCGACTCAATGACGCTTGCCGGTGGTGCGCTACGTGAAGGCTTAGTCTATGAAATGGTTGATGAACTCAAGCAAGACGACATCCGCGCCCGTACCATTGCCAGCGTGCAAAGCCGTTATCAAATCGATATCTGTTACGGTGAGCAAGTCGCTACGCTAGCCTCCAAGCTGTTAGGACAATGCCAATCTGAGTGGATCAGCGAAGAACAAGGTCGCATCCTACTCGATACCGCTGCGAAGCTACATGAAATCGGTTTAACGATTGATTTCAAAAAAGGTGGCGAGCACAGTGCTTACTTATTGCAAAGCCTCGACTTGCCTGGCTTTACGCGCGCGCAAAAACACCTGTTGGGTGAGCTTGCACGCCGCTATCGCGAGCAACTGACGTCATTGCCAGAACAGCACGCGATTTCCGGTACCAGTGCCAAACGCGTATTACGCTTGTTGCGTTTAGCGGTACTGCTATCGCACCGACGTAATCCAGCCTTAGAGCCTAACTTCCGCTTAGAATCAGACGGTGACAAGCTGACATTGACGCTCGATAGCCAGTGGTTAGAACAAAACCCACTGACCACGGCTGAGCTAGAAATTGAAGCAAACCGACAAACCGATATTGGCTGGCCATTGAGCGTGGTAGCTAAATAGCGAAGTGAACAGATAACAAAAAGCCCGAGTGATGTTTTCACTCGGGCTTTTTTATTTCCGATGCCGATATGGCTTAGTTCGCGCCGACCATCTTGAACTCTGGATTCACTGCGGTCAGTTTCTTCACTAGGTAGTTAAGTAGCACACCATACATAGGCACAAACAGACCTAAGCTGATCACCAATTTAAAGCCATAATCAACCAAGGCGATTTCTGTCCAGTGCTCTGCCATAAATGGGTCTGGGCTTTGGTAGAAAGCAATCGCAAAGAAAGCGATGGTATCAATCGCGTTACCAAACAGCGTCGAACAGGTTGGCGCTACCCACCACTGTTTTAACTGGCGCAGGCGATTAAATACGTGTACATCGAGAATCTGTCCTAGCAGATACGCCATAAAGCTCGCCGCAGCAATACGTGCGACAAACAAGTTAAACTCGCTCAATTGAGCAAAACCTTGAAACTGGCCTTCGTAAAACAGTACCGACAGCGCGTAAGACACCGCTAACGCTGGCAACATCACTAAGAAGATGATGCGACGCGCTAATTGCGCACCAAAGATACGTACCGTTAAATCCGTCGCCAAGAAAATAAATGGGAAAGTGAATGCGCCCCACGTGGTGTGGAAACCAAAGATGGTAAACGGAAGCTGAACCAGATAATTGCTCGATGCAATAATGATCAGGTGGAACAAGGTCAAAAAGAAAAGGGCTTTGCGCTGCTGCGCAGGGGTAAAGTTACTCATGCGATACCTTTTTAGTTTGGTTTGGGGGTGAGGGAACCCAAATCGAATCCATCCCAACTATTTGGAATGACTCTTACCAACAATGTAAATAAAGAGATTAAGATATTTTAAATAGTTGGAGTTTCAACAAGGCGACAAATGAGTACTGCCCTATGAGCATAGGGAACCTATGCGATTAGGCCGGGCTGGCGAACCAGAGGACGAATGTAGTCAACGACGATGAAACTTCAAATATGACAAATATCGCGGCGGGCGATTATACATTAACCAACTTTAGCCGCAAGCTTGAGTGATTACGCAATCGTTGCCGTACTAAAATCCGCGCTGAAACAGGCTGGCTAAGAAGGCAAGCTCTTCTTTTGAATCGTCAACGGCAAGTGCTTCAAACCACACACATTCACTGTAATGCTCTGCTTTGAGAAACAGTTGGCAGCCTTCAAAATCGACCAGCCAAGAGTGAATATCCGCATCCCATTGCTTTTCCAACACTCGGGCGGACAATAATGAAACCAATCGCTCCCCTAGTTCCGGGAAGGAATCAAAATCAAAACGCGGGGTACGGATAATGATACACCCCTCTTCTGCCTGATATTCTTGTAGGCCAAATTCCGTTTGTTGCTCAGCCATGGTTGGTTAAGTGCTCCTGAATTAAATCTAAGAATGGGTCGGCGTACTTTTCCAATTTACGCTGCCCGACGCCATTGACTGCCAACATTTCTCCATAAGAAGTCGGCAGTATTTCTGCCATGTCGATCAATGTCGCGTCACTGAATACCACGTATGGCGGCAACCCGTCTTCGTCGGCAATCGCTTTACGTAGCTTACGCAGTTTGGCAAACAGTTTCTTGTCGTAGTGTTTATTCGACAATTTGTCAGACTTAGCCGCGCGCGCTGCGGTGTCTAAACGCGGCACAGCTAACTCGAGTGACATCTCGCCACGCAGCAGCGGACGCGCCTCTTCAGTCAGTTGCAGCGTCGAATTGCGGGTAATATTCTGCGACAGCAGACCTTTGTGGATTAGCTGACGGAAGATACTCACCCAGTAATCGTGGCTGTTTTCGCGCCCCAGACCGTAGGTCGAGAGTTTATCGTGGCCGTTTTCTCGGATACGAATGTTCTGCATGCCGCGCAGCACTTCTACCACGTAACCCATACCAAAGCTCTGGTTGACGCGGTAGACACACGAGAGTGCCTTTTGCGCTTGCTCTGTCGCATCGAAATGCTTCGGTGGGTCGAGGCAAATATCGCAGTTACCACACGGTTTTTCACGGTACTCGCCAAAGTAGTTGAGTAACACTTGTCGGCGACAGGTTTGCGCTTCAGCAAACGCGCTCATTGCGTTAAGTTTATGCGCTTCGACCTGCTTTTGCGGACCATCGTCTTTTTCATCCAACATACGACGCAGCCAGCTGATATCCGCAGGGTCATACAGCATCATCGCTTCGGCTGGCAGGCCATCACGTCCAGCACGGCCGGTCTCCTGATAATAAGACTCGATGTTGCGCGGAATATCAAAGTGGACAACAAAGCGAACGTTAGGCTTATTGATGCCCATACCGAACGCCACCGTCGCAACCACAATTTGGATATCATCACGCTGGAATGCGTCTTGGACATAAGCCCGTTCATCAACCTCTAAACCGGCGTGATAACTTGCTGCGCGTAAGCCGTTGTTACACAGCTTCTCGGTCAACATTTCGACTTTCTTACGGCTACCACAATAAATGATGCCGCATTGACCGCGCTGGTTTTCAAGAAAACGAATCACCTGCGAAACTGGCTTGTGTTTTTCAACCAAGGTATAGCTGATGTTCGGGCGGTCAAAACTGCCCAAATACACATGCGGGTTATCGAGTTGCAGACGGTGGGTAATGTCTTTGCGGGTCGCGTCATCGGCAGTGGCCGTCAGCGCCATCACAGGCATGTGCGGGAAATACTGTTTGAGTTGTCCGAGCGAGGCATACTCTGGTCGGAAATCGTGCCCCCACTGAGAAATACAGTGCGCTTCATCGACCGCAATCATGGAGAGCGGCAAGTTTTCCAAACGTTCAATGAAATCACGCATCAGTACTCGTTCAGGTGACACATAGACCAACTTCAACGCGCCCGAGTGCATGCGGTTATAGACCGAGATCAGCTCTTCACGCGACAAGGTTGAGTTCACACATTCCGCCGCGACGCCGTTGGCCTTGAGCTGGTCAACTTGGTCTTTCATCAATGAAATCAGCGGTGAGATCACTAATGTCAGTCCACTACGCACCAAGGCTGGAATTTGATAACAGAGCGACTTGCCGCCGCCTGTAGGCATGATCACTAAGCTGTCCTGCCCCTTCACTGCGTATTCGATCGCCTCTAACTGACCATCACGGAATTCTTGGTATCCAAATACCTCCTCAAGCACGCTTTGAGGAGTCACCATTGAATCGGATTGTTCAGCTAACAGTGTGGCAGTCATTTATATCTCAACAGGGATAGAACGCAGAAGTGCAGAAAGCGAAGCGCACATTGTATACCCAAGTCCCCTTCGGATGCTACGGCTGAGGGCAATTGTCCGCCGAGCATTTGTTACGGTAACCTCGTCAATAGTGGCGTAAAACGCTAGGTGATTTGCATCACCATTCGTATACTGGATGTTTCAAATTGTAAAAGTAGTGTTGAGATTATCCAATGACACCAGAAGAACAACAGAGAGCGAAGCAAGGGGTATTGCTTGCTATTGGTGCCTACACCATGTGGGGTATCGCTCCGATTTATTTTAAAACGATTAGCGATGTGTCACCGCTTGAGATCCTCAGCCATCGTGTCATTTGGTCATTCTTCTTATTAGCGCTTCTGCTGCATGTTGGGCGTCGTTGGCGCAGCGTCAGCGATGTCTTCAAGTCGAAGAAAAAGACAATTTATCTATTGTCTACTTCGGTAATCATCGCGGTGAACTGGCTGATTTTCATCTGGGCGGTCAACGCCAATCATATGCTTGACGCCAGCTTGGGCTACTACATTAACCCGCTGATCAATGTGGTGTTAGGAATGATATTTCTTGGCGAGCGATTACGTAAAATGCAGTGGTTCGCGGTCGCACTGGCCAGCTGTGGCGTTATCGTCCAGTTGGTTGCGTTCGGCTCAGTTCCTGTGGTGGCGATAGCGCTAGCATTCAGCTTTGGTTTCTATGGACTACTACGTAAAAAAGTCAGCTTGGATGCCCAAACAGGCTTATTCATCGAAACGTTGGTCCTTTTACCCGTAGCGGCGATATATCTTTTGTGGTTCGCTGACTCACCAACCGCTGATATGACAAAAAACCCGTTAAACTTGAACATTTTGCTTATTGCTGCTGGTGTGATCACAACCTTGCCACTGCTCTGTTTTAATGGTGCCGCAACGCGACTCAAACTCTCAACGCTAGGTTTCTTCCAATACATTGGTCCAAGTTTGATGTTCTTACTTGCGGTACTGATTTACGGCGAAGTCTTCACATCTGATAAAGCAGTGACGTTTGCGTTTATCTGGGCCGCCTTGCTGGTATTTAGCTTCGACGGGCTAAAAACCAACAAGCAAACGAGAAATTCCGCGCTGGCGAAGTGATCGTTTTTTACAAGACAAATTAGGTTTAGCACTATAAGCTTGGTGAATATTTCACCAAGCTTTTTTGTTCCATGGATAAGGTCAACTACCATAAAACGCAAAACCAAGAGATAAGCCTGATAGACGCGAACTACCAGACATTCGCCTTTCAGCGCCATTATCATCTTGATTTTCATATTGGTCTTATCACCAGTGGACAGCAGAAGTTTCACTATCAAGGCTCATCGTACCAAGTAGGCGCAGGTCAGATTGTGGTGATGCCACCCGACGAGCTGCACGATGGCCACTCGCTGCTCGACTCCGGTTATCAAGTCAAAGTCTTTTCCGTCGACCCACAGTGGCTTAGCGATTTAGCCGAGTTAAAACGCCCAGGCAATACCATTAGCTTCAATCAGTTGATCGTGCACGACTCAAGTATCTTCAAACCTTTGGCTCAGTTGCACCAATCACTTACCGAAGACAATCTCAGCCAGCTCGCCAAAGATTGCTTACCTTATGAAGGTTTCAACCAACTGTTTGCGCGCTACGGAGCTCTAAGACAAAAGACTGCTATTCCACTCGGACAACAGTCAGTGAATACACTCAAAGAGTACTTAATGGCAAACCTTGATCAGCCCGTGCGACTAGAACAACTGTCTGAACTTTGCCAACTCAGCCCGACTCAATTTCAGCGTCACTTTAAAACCAAGGTCGGCCTCACGCCGTATGCATGGCTAAGCCGCTTACGCCTTGAACAAGGAATGAAGCTGCTAAAATCGGGGTTAGGTGGTACTGACGTTGCCCATCAGATCGGCTTTTATGACCAAGCCCATTTCAGCAAAGCGTTCAAAGCCACTTATGGTGTTTCCCCTTCACAAATCAGTTAGTGTCAGTTTTTTACAATCGTACTCAACAACGTTGGGGCACAATAGCACTCTGTTTTGATTGTATTGGCACCAGGTAATGAACGAATTTTCCATCTTAATCACCCTAGCGACCGTCCACTTTATCGCGTTGATGAGCCCAGGTCCCGACTTCGCGCTGGTGGTGCAAAACGCCACCCGATACGGTCGACAAACCGGCGTGTATATCGCACTAGGGCTTTCGTTTGGCATCTTGCTGCATTCCATCTTGAGCCTCACTGGTGTCAGCTATTTAGTGCATCAACAACCCGCTTTGTTTGCTTTAGTGCAGATTGCTGGCGGCAGTTACCTGCTCTACTTAGGCTTTGGCGCACTAAAAGGCACATGGCAAACCCTAAGCTCAAAAAGCGTCATTTCAGAGCAGCAATCCAGCCCTGATTTGCTCTTGAGTAACAAGCGCCAAGCGTTCTCGCGCGGTTTCGCTACCAATATCCTCAATCCGAAAGCACTGGTGTTTTTTGTCAGTCTGATGTCGACGCTGGTACCTGCCAGTATGTCGCTCACAGGCAAAGGGATCGCGCTGGTTATTCTCTGGGGCTTATCGTTAGCGTGGTTTTCGTTTCTCGCTTGGGCACTCTCCACGGAGCGTCTACAAACCAAGTTGAAATCACTAACTGTATACATTGATGGCTTGTGTGGCGTCATCTTTACCGTTATCGGCATCAGTATCCTTTGGCAGTCTGTCATGTCACTCTTATAAATGCCTCAACACTCGTGTCTAAGATCTGACTCCAAGTTACATTTTGCTAACAATCTTATAGACGCGTTCAATATCCACTGCCAATCTTGTTAAGCATTCACAACAAGGAGAACAACAAATGCAGTGGACATTGAAACTTCTCACCACTTCCCTCTTGCTTGCTTCAACGTCGGGATGGGCTGACCAAGCGGCAGACTCTGTCGCGCCCGAACAGAGTACCGGCGTCGAACAAAAACGCTTGGTGACCGCGAAAGATTGGATGGTCACCGCGGCAAACCCAATTGCGACCCAAGCGGGCGCAGATATTCTCGCGCAAGGCGGTAACGCGATTGATGCGATGGTGACAACCCAACTGATGCTTGGCTTGGTTGAACCCCAGTCCTCCGGTATTGGTGGGGGCGCATTTCTGGTGTATTGGGATGCCAAAGAGAAAAAGCTCACGACCTTTGACGGGCGAGAAACCGCTCCGCTCGCCGCGACGCCAACCTTGTTCCAAAACGACCAAGGTGAACCACTCGAGTTTTACGATGCGGTTGTCGGCGGTCGTTCTGTCGGCACACCGGGAACCGTTAAGCTGATGTGGGAAACCCAGCAGAAATACGGCAAACTCGAATGGAACAAGCTGATAGAGCCAGTGATCAAACTGGCGCAGCAAGGTTTCGAGATCAGTCCTCGTTTAGCGAGCCTGATTGCAGGCGATGCCGAACGTTTAAGCCGCTTCCCAGCCACAAAAGCCTACTTTTTCAATCCAGACGGTTCACCAAAATCCGCAGGCACACTACTCAAGAATCCAGAATACGCCGCGACTTTAACCACCATTGCTCAACAAGGCCCCGATGGCTTCTATCAAGGTGATATCGCTAAAGATATCGTCAATACGGTGCAAACCGCTGCCGGTAATCCGGGCGTTCTTGCCGAGCAAGACCTGAATATCTATCAAATCAAACAGCGCGATGCGGTTTGTGCACCATACCAGAGCTTTGACGTATGTGGCATGGGGCCACCAAGTTCAGGCGCTCTAACGGTCGGACAAATCTTGGCGATGACCGAGCAATTTGACCTTAAAAGCTGGGGCGCAAGCGATGCAAAATCTTGGCAAGTGATCGCCGATGCATCTGCACTTGCGTTTGCTGACCGCGGTATGTACATGGCCGACGAAGACTTTGTTCCGATGCCAACGGCCGGATTGCTTAACGCAGACTATGTTAAACAACGCGCGAGCTTAATCACTCCGGGGAAAGCTCTGGAATCGGTCTCAGCGGGCACGCCACCTTGGGATTACGCTCAGTTACAAAGTCAGGATGAATCGATAGAACTGCCGTCTACCAGCCATTTCAACGTTGTCGACAGTGACGGTAATGTCGTCTCGATCACTACGACGATTGAAAACGCGTTTGGCTCACGATTGATGGTGCGTGGATTCTTACTCAACAATGAACTGACCGACTTTTCATTCCGCACGCACAGCGATGGCAAACCGATTGCCAACCGTCTTGAGCCGGGTAAGCGCCCACGCTCATCGATGGCACCAACGATTGTGATGCAAGACGATCAGCCATACATGGCGATTGGTTCACCGGGCGGTAGTCGTATTATCGGCTATGTCGCACAAGCGATCATTGCTCATACACAATGGGGAATGGATATTCAAACTGCGATTAATCAGCCACATTTACTCAATCGTTTCGGAACAGTCGACATTGAGCAGGGAACAAGCATCGAAAAGATGCAACCTGAACTTGAAAAGCTCGGACTTAAAATCAATATTCGTGACTTAAACTCCGGTTTACATGCAATTCGATTCACCAAAGATGGTTTAGAAGGTGCTGCAGACCCTCGCCGCGAAGGTGCTGCAATCGGCAAATAACGACGATCTGCCCGCCCATTTGTGCGAGATCTCGCACAAATGGGTGAGCAAAAGTCTCTTTTTTACTACAACAAAGTGCCACCAATAACCATAAGTCATTGAAAATAAACACTTTGGTGTATTTTTCAAAATTATTTCCGCCATGTAATCGTTTTCGTAGCGTTGCTGAAATCGAGCAAAGGCTTAATATAAACCCTGTCGGAAGGATACTGACACGGAACAGGAAATTACCAAGGATTAGGTAATCTTCAGGAAGAAGATACGGGTACTCAGGATGAGTAGTCGGCACGGATAGCAAATTGGACATTGAACGGACGCAATAGTGACTAGGATGGTTGCTACTAGGGATGGGAAATGGACACCTCTGGACGAGGAAAGGAACTTATCATCAGGATGATGAAAGGGACACCGCTCAGGGAACAAGCGAAGTGAGCTAACGAGGATTGTTAGCAGACCAGGATAGGGTCAAGGACACCGCTAGGAAGGCGATGAAAGGATTAGCTGAAGGAAGTCAGCATACTATCAAGGATTTGATGCATGGAGCACTTTTAGTAGCCGGATTGCTGCGAGTAAGACTATAACCCCGATGGGCGCAAGCCCTCGGGGTTTTTCTTTGTCTGAATCTCACCCATCTTCATTATTTCAATAAATCTTGCCATAGCTGTTGACCTCTATTTAACTTGAGGTTTTAAAGTCATTACATCCACAACCAAAATCAATTTAAAACAAGGATGTAAGACCATGAGCTATTACCTAGAACACGCCAACTTGAGTGTTGATAATGCCCAAACCACTGTCGACTTTTTACTGGCCGCGATCCCCACTTGGAGAGTACGTGGCGGTGGCGATTGGGACTCACCAACCGGACAAACTGTCGATTGGTACCATGTTGGTGACGACAATCAGTACATCACCGTGCAATCTGGTGGAGACGGTCCAGCGCAAGACTGGACGTTAAAATGGACCGGCGTCAAGCACCTCGGCATCACAGTCCCCAACTTAGAAGACGTGATTGAACGCTTACGCCAACACGGTTACGAACTCGATCATTTAGGTGGTGAGCACCCACATCGTAAAAGCGTTTACTACTTAGATGGCAATAATCTGCAATTTGAATTTGTCGAGTATCTTTCCGAGCGCACCGATGAGCGCAATGACTACAGCTTGTAGGCAATAAAAAAGCGCTAACTCGGTTAGCGCTTTCTTTGGTTATAGCTTTTCAAGCTTAGCGTATGCGGTGACAAGCCACTTAATGCCCTCACCGTTAAACGCAACCTGTACTCGGCTTTGCGGACCACTACCTTCAAAGTTGATAATGGTTCCTTCACCAAACTTCGGATGCATTACACGCGCCCCCAGACTAAAGCCAGTTTCGTTAAAGCTTTCTTTGACGACAGTTTGGCTAAAGCGACCGGTACTTGTTGGACGACTCACTTGCGCTTTCATGCGTACTTCATCGAGGCAAGTTTCTGGCAATTCGCGAATAAAACGCGACGGTTTATGGTATTTATCCTGACCGTACAAACGGCGCATTTCTGCATATGTGATGTAGAGTTTTTCCATCGCACGGGTCATGCCTACGTAGCAAAGACGGCGTTCTTCTTCCAAACGCCCCGCTTCTTCTGCAGACATTTGACTTGGGAACATGCCTTCTTCGACACCGACCATAAACACCAACGGGAATTCCAGACCTTTCGCACTGTGTAGCGTCATCAGCTGAACTGCATCTTCAAATTCGTCCGCCTGACCTTCGCCCGCTTCAAGTGCTGCGTGGGTTAAAAACGCCGTCAGTAGCGGCATTTCATCTGCTTCTTCGGGCTTTTCAAATTGGCGCGTTGCGGTGACCAGCTCTTCCAAGTTTTCAATTCGTGCCTTGGACTTCTCGCCTTTTTCTTGCTCGTACATCGCGAACAAGCCCGAGTACTTAATCACGTGGTCAGTTTGCTCGTGCAATGGCAGCTCGCAGGTGTCGTCTTCCATCGCGTTAATCAGTTCGATAAAACGGCCCAGCGCGCTTGCTGCTCGACCAGCCAGCACTTTGTCTTCCAACAAGCGCAAGCTCGCCTGCCACATGGTGCTGCCTTGGTCACGCGCAGCAAAACGGATCGTTTCCAGCGTTTTGTCACCAAGACCACGCGTCGGGGTATTCACAATACGCTCAAACGCTGCGTCATCGTTGCGGTTCGACATCAAACGCAGATAGCCCAGCGCATCGCGGATCTCTTGACGCTCGAAGAATCGCATCCCACCGTAAATTCGGTATGGCAAACCCGCTTGGATCAACGCTTCTTCCAATACACGAGACTGGGCGTTGTTGCGGTATAGCATCGCGGCATCGCTAAGCGCTCCGCCTTTCTCCTGCCACTCTTTAATCTTATTGACCGCAAAACGCGCTTCATCCAACTCGTTGTACGCCGAGTAGACGGAGATAGGCTCGCCTTCCGCGCCCTCAGTCCACAGCTCTTTACCCATACGTTCGGTGTTATTGGCGATCAACGCGTTCGACGCTTCAAGAATCGTCTTAGTTGAACGGTAGTTTTGCTCCAAACGGATGGTATTTACACTCGGGAATTCTTGGGTGAATTTTTCGATGTTCTCGATCTTCGCCCCGCGCCAACCGTAAATGGACTGGTCATCGTCACCAACGATCATCACGTGTGCATCTGGGCCCGCCATCATTCGAAGCCAAGCGTATTGGATGTTGTTGGTATCTTGGAATTCGTCGACCAAAATATGCTTAAAGCGCGCTTGGTAATGTTCGCGAATGTGCTTTTTATCGCGTAACAACTCGTGCGTTCGCAGCAAGATCTCAGCAAAGTCGACCAAACCCGCCCGGTCACACGCTTCTTGATACGCGCTGTACAGCTGCAGATAAGTTTTGGTCACTGGGTCGTGGTAAGCGTCAATGTGGCTTGGACGCAGACCTTCATCTTTTTTGCCGTTGATCCACCATGCGACCTGACGCGCTGGCCACTGCTTATCATCGAGATTCTGCGCTTTGATTAAACGCTTAAGCAAGCGCTGCTGATCATCGGTATCGATGATTTGGAAATCTTCCGGCAGCTTGGCATCCAGATAATGCGCGCGAAGAATGCGGTGACAAATGCCATGGAACGTTCCATTCCACATCCCAGACGCACTGCCCATCATCAACTCTTCAATACGACCACGCATCTCTGCCGCTGCTTTGTTGGTAAACGTCACCGACATAATCGAAAACGGTGACGCTTGTTCAACCGACATCAACCAAGCAATACGGTGTACAAGCACTCGCGTTTTACCACTGCCTGCGCCAGCAAGGACAAGGAGGTTTTCTAGTGGGGCGGCAACGGCTTCACGCTGCTTGTCATTGAGACCGTCGAGAAGTAATGAAGGATCCATTCTGAGCTCAGCTACTGGTTATCTATACATGAAAATCGATTATAACCTAAACACCGATGCCATTTCAGGGTAAAAGCGAGAAAAAATTCAACGAATATTTTCAACGAGTTATCAAACACTTAAATAAAACCCATCAATAATTTACGTATTTATCATTAATTGACTGAAAGTTTTTTTATCGCGCTTCTTTCTTTTTGAATAAGCGAGCTGGTTAAAAACCATACTTAACCCTTAACCACTTGCGTAGCTATAAAAGCTATTTAACTAGGAAAAAAGAAATAAAGTCAGAGGAAACTACTATGAAAAAGTCAAATCTTGCCGTTACTGCTGCTGTTACAGGTCTACTTGCACTAGGTGGCACCATGCTCACTGCCACTCACGCAGTCGCTGCTGAAAAAGAAAAATGCTACGGCGTTGCCAAAGCGGGTAAAAACGACTGTGCAACCAAAACCGGTTCTTGTGCAGGTACTGCGAAAAACGACAGCCAAACAGACGCTTTCGTTGTAGTACCGAAAGGACTTTGTGACAAGCTTGCTGGCGGTAGCACCCAGTCTTCTTAATCGTTTTGCCACTGTAAGCCGATCGTATGGCGACCATGCATTATTAGGTCGCCATTTTTTTCTTACCTTTCTGGCTCAATACTTTATCGTAAAGTAAGGACTCGCCCGTGACTGACAAGCAATATCACCCTTATACCGGCGTTGGACTGCGCTCACCACATCTGGATTATTTTTCCACCCAGAAACCGCAACTTGGCTGGCTGGAAATCCACAGCGAGAACTACTTTCAACCGTATTCAACCGCCCGGCAGACCTTACGCCGTTTAGCCGACGACTATCAAATCAGTTGTCATGGCATCGGCTTGTCACTAGGGAGTGTCGAGCGACCAAATCAACGCCACCTAAAACAACTCAAACATCTTGTCGATGAACTGCAGCCATTTTTGGTTTCAGACCACTTAAGCTGGAGTGAAAATGGTGGCCATTATTTTAATGACCTGCTGCCTCTGCCCTACACGGAAGAAGCCTTAGCGGTATTTTGCCGCAATGTCATCGAAGTACAAGATTACCTGCAGCGTCCGATGCTGATAGAAAACCCGTCGAGCTATCTCAAATTTAATCACTCAACAATTTCAGAGTGGGAGTTTCTCACTGAAGTACAACGACGCACTGAGTGCCGACTGCTGCTCGACTTAAACAACGTTTACGTTTCGGCGTTTAACCACGGTTTTGACACTGAGACCTACCTCAACGCTATTCCCGCAGACGCGGTGGATGAAATTCACTTGGCCGGTTTTACCATCAAGCAGTTAGAACAAGGCGAAATTTGGATTGATACCCACAGCAAACCGGTGTGCGACGAAGTCTGGCAACTGTTTGATCGTTGGTTAGTGCAACACGGAGCTCGCCATACCCTAATCGAATGGGATTTGGATATCCCCGCTCCCGAAATCTTGTTAGCGGAAGCCGACAAAGCCAGCCAACGATTGGCAAGCTGGTGTGATCATGACGGGAGGAAAGCATCATGAGCTTATCTCTAGCCACTCTGCAAAGCCGGTTTGCTGCCGCGCTGCACTATGACGCGACAGGCGAAGAATGCGACGTCACCAGTGACGTGTTTAGCGCCGACGAACGTATGCAGATCTATCGCAATAACTTCATCATCGGTTTGAGTGAAGTGCTGCAAGCGGGCTACCCAATGGTATTGGCGTTGGTTGGTGATGAGTGTTTCGACCAACTCGCACGACAACATGTGTTGGATAATCCGCTCGCCTCAGGCGATGTCAGCCATTATGGCGAACACTTTGCACAAACTCTTGAGCATTTCCCTGCCGTGCTTGAGGCCGCGCCTTATCTCAAAGCGGTAGCCGAATTTGAGTGGCAGATTGATCTCGCTCAGCAACGCCACGACAGCATGAGTTTGCAAGAAGCGTCGATGCCGCTGGCATTACTTCATGACCTACCTGCAGAAAAACACCCGTTCGTCCGCTTGCATCTTCAACCGGGCGTCTTACCTTTTACTGCCAAGTTTGCGGTGTTTTCACTCCAACGTGCTATCGAGAACCATCAGTTTGAGGGATTAGATCTCAACCAAGTCGAATGTGGCGTGGTGTGTCATTTAGCAAACGAAGACATGATCGAAGGAGAGAGCTGGAGTTTGGCTTTGAGCGACGAGCAGTTTCAATTGCTGCAAGCGATCGAGAATGGAGCCCGCTTAGGGGACATCCCTGATGAGCACTTAGCGCAGCTGAATTTTTTACTCGAACACCGTCTACTGGCGGGCTTTTCACTTATGGATTAAGGAGCCAACTATGTCGACTGCCATCAAGAACACCATTACCCGCTACGACTCGCTGATTGGCAAAGCTCAAACCCTTTTTGTTCCCTTGTTGCTACTGTTTTGCCGCTTATGGGTCGCTTACGTATTTTTTAATTCTGGACTGACGAAGATCGCCACTTGGGATAGCACGCTGTTTTTGTTTGAGTATGAATACCAAGTGCCGCTGCTACCTTGGCAACTCGCCGCTTATCTCGGCACGGCTGCCGAGCTAGTCTTACCCATTTTTGTCGCTTTCGGATTATTGACCCGTCCTATGAGCGCGATTTTATTCGTCTTCAATATCATCGCGGTGGTGTCTTACCCGCTGCTGTGGGAGCGCGGATTCCATGACCACCAGCTTTGGGGATTGATGATGTTGGTGGTGATCGTCTGGGGAGCGGGTCCTTTCTCTATCGATCGTCTGCTGAAAAAACGCCTCACGCGTTAACCCTACCAACGCTCAGATAAAACAATGCCCTCGATATTGAGGGCATTGTTGTTTTGGCTATCGGTGTTAAGCGCTGATACCCGAGTGGCGCAGCAAGGCATCGATTTTTGGCTCACGACCACGGAAGCGCTTAAATAGCTCCATCGGCTCTTCACTGCCGCCCATCTCTAGGATGTTATTGAGAAAGCTCTTACCCGTTTCCGCGTTGAAAATGCCTTCTTCTTCGAAGCGAGAAAACGCATCTGAAGACAGCACTTCTGCCCACAAGTAGCTGTAGTAACCCGCGCTGTAACCACCAGCAAAGATGTGACTAAAGCTGTGAGAGAAACGGTTCCACTCTAGGCTTGGCAATACCGCCACTTTTGACTTCACTTCCGCCAGCGTTTCCAGTACTCGCGGGCCGACTTCTGGGTCGAACTCGGTGTGCAGGGTAAAGTCAAACAGACCAAACTCAAGCTGACGCAAAATAAACATCGCCGACTGGAAGTTCTTCGCCGCCAGCATCTTGTCTAGCATCTCTTTTGGTAGCGGTTCACCCGTTTCGTAATGGCCTGAGATAAACGCCAGCGCGTCTTCTTCCCAACACCAGTTCTCTAGGAACTGACTTGGTAGCTCGACGGCATCCCAAGGAACGCCGTTAATACCCGAGACAGAACCAGTCTCTACTTGGGTCAACATATGGTGGATACCGTGACCAAATTCGTGGAATAGCGTCACCACTTCGTCGTGGGTGAATAACGCAGGCTTGTCGCCAACCGGGCGGTTGAAGTTACAAGTCAGGTACGCAACCGGTGACTGCAGTTCACCATCGGCATTGATACGGCGCACGCGACATTCATCCATCCATGCACCGCCACGCTTGTGTTCACGGGCGTAAAGATCTAGGTAGAAACTACCACGCAGCTTATCGTCTGCGTCGAAGATATCGAAGAAACGCACCGATTCGTGCCAAGTATCGACGCCTTTACGTTCTTTGACTGACATGCCAAACACACGCTTCAAGACCTCAAATAAGCCACTGACAACTTTGGCTTCTGGGAAGTAAGGACGTAATTCTTCGTCTGAAATCTGGAACAACTTCTGTTTTTGCTTTTCGCTGTAGTAGGCGATGTCCCATAGGTTGAGTTCTTCAACGCCACATTCACTCTTAGCAAACTGACGTAACTCTTCCACTTCGTGTTCGCCTTGTGGTTTCGCCTTGTTGGCCAAATCGTTTAAGAAGCTCAATACCTGAGACGGATTTTCCGCCATCTTAGTCGCAAGTGATTTTTCACTGAAGGTGTTAAAGCCGAGCATACGCGCGATTTCATGGCGTAGTTTCAGTTGCTCGTTGATGATCTCGCTGTTATCCCACTCGCCTGCATTCGGACCACGATCAGACGCGCGTGTCACATACGCTTCGTACAATTCTTTACGCAGCTCTTGGTTATCACAGTACGTCATCACAGGGAGATAAGACGGGATATCAAGTGTTAGCAAGTAACCGTCTAACTCTTTGGCTTCTGCGGCCGCTTTCGCTGCTGCCAGCGCCGATTCCGGCATGCCTGCCAACTCTTTTTCGTCGCGAATGTGCTTGGTCCAGCCCATGGTCGCATCCAGCACGTTATTCGAGAACTTAGAACCCAGCTCCGACATACGTTTACTGATTTCACCGTAACGATGCTGCTGGTCAGCCGGTAAACCGATACCAGACAATTCAAAGTCACGCAGTGCATCGGTGATGGTTTTCTTTTGCGCCTGAGAGAGCGACTTGTAAGACTTATCTGCTTTCAGCGCTTTGTACGCTTCAAATAAGCCTTTATGTTGTCCAACCCAAGTGCCGTATTCTGACAGCAATGGTAGACAGCTTTCGTACGCTTCACGTATCTCGTCGCTGTTCACTACCGAGTTCATATGACTCACCGGTGACCAAATACGGCTTAGACGGTCATCCACCTCTTCGATTGGGGCAACCAAGTTTTCCCAGCTTGGCGACGTGTTGCCTTCTAGCACTTGCTCAATCTTAGCGCGACAGTCGGCAATCGCCTGCTCTACCGCTGGTTTTACGTGCTCGGGTTTAATCTGAGAAAACGGCGGCAGGTCCGTAAAAGTCAGTAGTGGGTTAGACATATAAGATTCCTTTTGATTCAGTGAGGTATCCTAGCGATCCTCGCTGTTATGAATTATTCATCTTAGATAGTAAATATAGGTAGGTTCAGCAATTTTCAATAGTAACGTATACTAAGGTCCAATTATTCATAATGCTCCTCGCACCGATTCTGAGAGAAATATTTTGTTAAGTTATCGCCACAGCTTTCACGCGGGTAACCACGCTGACGTAATAAAGCATATTGTTCAAAGCCTTATCCTTGATGCTCTAAAACAAAAAGATAAGCCTTTTGTCTACCACGATACCCATTCTGGTGTTGGTCGATACGATCTTACTCACGAATGGTCGGAAAAAACCGGTGAATACAAACAAGGTATCGCTCGCGTTTGGGAGCAAACACAGATTCCGGCGGACATTGAAAGCTACCTAGATTCAATTAAAGCACTCAACAACGGCGACAAACTACGCTACTACCCGGGATCGCCTCGTGTCGCGCGTGCACAGATCCGTAAACAAGACCGCATGGTGCTAACCGAATTGCACCCAAGCGATTACCCGTTACTCGAGCAAGAGTTTCATCGTGATCGTCAGGTCAGCATTTACAAAGAAGATGGTTTTAAGCGCCTGAAAGCGAGCTTGCCGCCGAAAGAGCGTCGCGGTTTAGTGTTGATTGACCCACCGTACGAACTCGCAAAAGAGTACCGCGATGTCGTGCAAGCAATCTGGCAAAGTCATAAACGCTGGGCAACCGGCATCTACGCGATTTGGTATCCTGTGGTCAATCGTCACGACATCGAAGACATGATCGAAGGGCTAGAAAGTCTAGGCATTCGCAAAATCTTACAAATTGAATTGGGTGTCGCACCTGACACCAACGAGCACGGTATGACGGCTTCTGGCATGATAGTCATCAACCCGCCGTGGAAGCTGGAAAGCCAAATGAAAGAAATTTTGCCTTTCCTCAAGGAAGCAATTGCGCCGGCAACCGGTCATTGGAAAGTAGATTGGATTGTTCCTGAGTAACAATCAGAAACCGCGGTATTTACACAGGATGGATTGAGTTCAACCGATTCATCCTCAATATAAAAGATAAACCACATTTAAACTCTCAGGGAGCTTGCGGCCTCACAATAGTGAAACCCTGCCCTCGCCCCTAGATAAACGGAGAAAGTAATGGCGACTCATTTTGACTATATCTGTATCGGCGGCGGCAGCGGCGGTATCGCATCAGCAAACCGCGCGGCAATGTACGGTGCTAAAGTAGCGCTCATCGAAGCTCAAGACCTTGGTGGTACGTGTGTAAACGTTGGTTGTGTACCAAAGAAAGTCATGTGGCACGGTGCACAAATCGCAGAAGCGATGAACCTGTACGCGGAAGACTACGGTTTTGACGTTGACGTTAAAGGCTTCGATTGGAGCAAACTGGTTGAGAGTCGTCAGGCGTACATTGGCCGCATCCACCAATCTTACGACCGCGTACTAGGCAACAACAAAGTTAACGTCATCAAAGGCTTCGCTAAGTTTGTTGACGAGAAAACCGTGGAAGTAAACGGTGAACACTACACCGCCGATCATATCCTGATCGCCGTTGGTGGTCGTCCAACTATCCCTAACATTCCGGGCGCTGAATACGGTATCGATTCAAACGGTTTCTTTGACCTAGCAGAGCAACCAAAACGCGTCGCCGTTGTTGGCGCGGGTTACATTGCGGTAGAAATCGCTGGCGTACTGCACGCACTAGGCACTGAAACGCACCTATTTGTCCGTAAAGAGTCGCCACTGCGCAGCTTTGACCCAATGATCATCGAGACATTGGTTGAAGTGATGGATGCAGAAGGTCCAACACTGCACACTCACTCTGTACCAAAAGAGATCATCAAAGAAGCAGACGGCAGCCTGACTCTGCACCTAGAAAACGGTGAGAGCCAAAACGTTGACCAGCTAATTTGGGCGATCGGTCGTCACCCAGCAACAGACGCGATCAACCTAGCATCAACTGGCGTGGCAACGAACGACAAAGGCTACATCAAAGTCGATGAGTACCAACAAACCAACGTACCTGGCATCTACTGTGTTGGCGACATCATGGAAGGCGGTATCGAGCTCACCCCTGTCGCGGTAAAAGCGGGTCGTCAACTGTCTGAGCGTCTGTTTAACAACAAACCAGACGCGAAAATGGATTACGACTTGGTCCCGACTGTCGTATTCAGCCACCCACCAATCGGCACTATCGGTCTAACGACTCAAGAAGCTGAAGAGAAGTACGGCAAAGACAACGTTAAGGTTTACACGTCTGGCTTTACAGCAATGTACACCGCAGTCACCAAGCACCGTCAACCATGTAAGATGAAACTGGTTTGTGCGGGTGAAGATGAGAAAGTCGTTGGTCTGCACGGCATCGGTTTCACTGTCGATGAAATGATCCAAGGCTTTGGCGTGGCGATAAAGATGGGCGCAACCAAGGCAGACTTCGACTCTGTTGTCGCTATCCACCCAACAGGCAGCGAAGAGTTCGTGACGATGCGTTAATCGACAAACATATCAATGCGTTTAAGTAACGCATTCATAGTTCGTTACGCGTATGTTTAAAAAGCAGCCAGTCTAGGCTGCTTTTTTGTATCCAATTGCAGCAAGAAACTCAAAAGTAAGAAAATTCCGAGATTCTCATTCCAATTTTTAATACACTTCACTAACAATTATAAATATTAGCCAAAGTGCAGTGAAGCTAGATTCAACAAAGACTGAGATCTACTATTCGTTACTAGACCTCGACGACAAGCAAAAATCCGACGCCCTCAATCAGCTGAGAATCAGCGCCCCTGACTTATACAAACAGGTTTCGGCGCTAGTCGAGGCGGAAGACGCCGAGTACGTTGAAGATATATTCCAACTTTCACTGTTGAATGGCGCCTTTGCAGAGTACGACTACTCTGGTCAGCACATCGATAAATACCATATTCTGCACGAACTGGGGCGAGGTGGATTAGGCGTCGTTTACGCAGCTTGTCGCGCCGATCAGACTTTCGAGCAACAGCTAGCGATCAAATTCCTCCAATCAGACCTCAGCCAAATCTTCGGTAACCGCGCCTTGTTTGATGAAGCGCAGATGCTGGCGAAACTCAGCCATCCTCACATTGCCAAAGTCTTTGATGGCGGCATCCATAACGGCGACGTTTACATTGTGATGGAACAAGTTGAGGGCGAATCGCTTAATGCCTATCTGGTGGCACACTCACTGACCAAACACGAGAAGTTACGTTTGTTCATCCAGCTGTGTAGTGCTATCGAACACGCTCATCAACAAGGCGTAGTCCACGGCGACTTAAAGCCAGAAAACATCCTCATTGACGGGTTGCACCACGTAAAGCTGATTGATTTTAACCTGACACAGAAAGCGTCAGAGCAGAGCAACAATGCAAGTGAAGGTCTACGGGCTTTTAGTAAAGAGTATGCCAGTCCTGAGCAGCAAGCCGGATGCAGTATTGGCGCAGCCAGCGATATTTACTCGTTGGGTAAATTGCTGACCTGGTTGTTCCCAGAGGAAAAGCGATTCTCCGACTTACTGTCGATTCAGAGAAAAGCCACTCAAGCAGAGATTGCCAACCGCTATTCGTGCGTCAAACTGATGCGCCGAGACGTCGAAGCCATTTTGGCCAAGCGCCCTATTTCTTTACGCCAACACGTTCCTTTTTACCCATCGCTGCGTTTGTTCCAGCGCCATCCACTGACGTGCACTTTATGCCTCACTCTTGCGGTGTCAGGGCTGTTCTTCTCCAGCGCCTTAGTCAGCAAAAATCGTCAGTTAGAGCGGGAGAAACTCGTCGCCGAGAACATGATTTTTGAAGTCTCCAGCATGATGTTTCATTCCAAAACGCAAGCAGCACAAAACATGCCGCTACATATGGTCGTCGACGCCACCCGAAGACGCATCTTATCGAATCCCGATATCCCTAAACATATTAAGCAAAAACTGCTGCTAGTGATGATGACGCCCATCGAAGAAAAAGCAGCAGACTCTTCAACAAGCCAGTCGTAATTTATGAAGCCAATTCGAACTTTGCCGCTTGTCGGCCTACTATTCTCTAGCCTTGCCTACGCAAACAGTGCGGAGGTTCATACAGGCTATTTCATCGATTCCCCCGTCTCTGGCTTGTACTACCAAACCAGCTCTGAGCTATCGGGAAAAACGGACAAAGGCGCGTTTCAATACCGCTCCGGTGATGTGATCAGCTTTTTCCTTGGCAAGGATGAAAACAGCTACTTACTCTCAACAGTTTCGGCACAAGAAATCATCACACCAACGATGATATCGACCAAGCCGAGCCGTAGTATCAATATCACGCGCTTACTGCTATCGCTTGATAGCACTCCGGAAAACCGTCAAGAAATTTTGCTGCTCGACTCGCAGCTCAGTGATTCTGCTTTCCAATCCGGACTTAAGACTCTTGACCTAAACCAGCTACTAGAAGAAGACATGCAACGTCTCGGACTGAGTACGTTAGCGTCCATGGAAGAAGCGGTCGCTCACCTCAATGAGAGCCAGCAGTTTATCCAAGATAATTTCCAATCCGACGAGGTTATCTTTGACCCGCTAAACCGCAAGTTGACCAACGTGGTGATCAAAAAACGTGATGTGAATGGCCGTATCTGCGCTTATGACCTGAGACTGCGCAATCACCCAAGATATCAACCGCCTATCGGTGAAGTGACCTATCGATTAACCGAAAGCGAAATCATCGAATATCCGAGTATCGGTGACCACTTCTTTGGCTGCCAGATTCGTCCAAGTGATAACCCACAAATGATCACCACTAAGCTGTCTGATTTCCCAGATGATTTTGGCACCTTTGAATGCGCCTCCCGCGGCTGCACCCGTAATGACCTCAATGGTTTCTCAATCGACAATTATGACGATGAGGGAGACTGGAAATACCGCTCCATCGCGATCAACTTTGACCCAACCGCACAACTGTTGATGGAAAAATCACAAGGGCTGGGAAAAAAGCACCAAGTTCATCACCCAAATAAAGGCGAAGACATCTGGTTCACCTACCCAGAAGAAAAGCGCAGTCAGCTCGCTTACCAAGGCGTCTGGCGAAAGACCGACTATGCCGATAAGCAAATACAAGAAAGCTGCTTACTGATCGAAAACGGCACGGTAAAACAAACGGAGCTCATCCAAGAGCAATGTCCTACCGACACCAGTCGATATACCTTGGATGTGACTCAGCAGTACGCCGATATGTGGTGGGTCAACGGCAGTTCTAGCACCGCCTCCATCGAGCAGCTCAACATCGTTGTGCGCTGGTATTTACCGCCACAGCCCAAGCCGTTGTACACCACTTGGGAATACCTCCCTGCTGGAGAGCATTGGGACAAAGGTATTTTATACCGCTATCAACAAACCCTGTCCCGTGCACAGGATGGAAGTGACCAACTCAACACGTACGCCATTTCCGAATATGTAAAAGTTAAGGAGAACATGTAGTGGAACCCCTGACCTCATTGACCCAAATCATCAATCAATGGCAGTCTGGCGACAAGCAAGCGGAGAATCAGTTGTATCAGTTCGCTTATTTGCAATTAAGGAAAATTGCCCAACAAGAGCGTGCCCGTAGCGCGAAGAAATACGGCGATGAAAACAAAGTACTGGCTGACAGCGTCAACAGTACTACAGCACTGATCCATGAAGCGTACCTAAAGATGTCAGGCTCCGATCTTAATGACTTAAGTTCACAAAAGGAGTTCTATTTGATGGCGTCTAAGGTCATGCGCCAAATTCTCATCGACAACGCGCGTGCACATCAGGCGCAAAAAAGGCAGCAGCGATTGGTCGCAGAATCCAGCAACGACATCAAATTCGAACAGTTGATTTCACTCGATCAGGCGCTGGATAACTTCAGTGTACGCTACCCAAGACAATCCAACGCGCTGAAACTGAAATACCTAATGGGGCTCAAAAATCAGGAGATCAGTCGCCTGTTGGAGTGCAGCAATAGCCTGATTGAAAAAGACCTAAAGTTCTCGCGCAGTTGGTTACAGTCTCGAATCGCATCCTAATGAAGAAAAGAACCCTAACCAGCCTAGCCATCACGCTAGGCTTATTCGCTTGGCTACAAACCGAAACGACCAGCGGAACAACACCAGCCAACACCGAGCTACCATCTCAGGTCGATAGAGATAGTAGCCAGCCGCATTCTTCATCATTATCGTTCAATGCAAGTTCTGCTCATTCAGCAACAACATCAGGACTGGCGCTAGACATATCAGAAGATATAGCGCCAGAGGCAGAGCCAACGCCACTGACTGAGTTCAGTGCAATACCAAGTGAGCCACTCAATGACTATCACATCGATGGTGACACACAGACGCACGCCATCACGGCCCCAAAAAGCGAACTGATTGCAGCGGATGACAATAGCAAACCGGTCCTCAATCAAGACGCCTATTTACGTATTGAGCGCGAGATCTCTCGCTGGGAGCTTATCGAAGGCAAACCGACCAAGCTAAGCTTATGGGCAGCAGACTTGTTTGACGACCCTGAGCATGATTTCTTATCCAAACGTATTGAGCTGAATCTTTCAGGCGTGAAACTCGCGGGAACATCAACGCTAGAACTTAAAGGGGTTCCTGCCGCTACTTTCGCTCCAAAGCTGACCATCTCTGCACGTGATGACCACCACGGCGTCGAAGAAGATGCATGGGTTTCGGTACACTTTGACCTGCTGTTGATTCGCCCAAACCAGCTTTTCAGTCACCCCTTAGAAGGCGAAACAGTTTATCGCCTTGAAACCACCAGCAACTTGGCGGGGCAATCGACACCTTACGAAGTCGTGTATTGCGAAGCATTTAAGTTTATCCAACAAGACGTTTATTACGCCGCATCAACCAACAAGACCCAATGCCCCAATCAAGACCGTTTGCAGAAGATTGGTAACTACGAGGTGAACGGAGACGACGTAATCATCTCCAGCCGACGCTCATCGTTCGACGCAGAGCAAATCTGGACGCTAAAAAAGCAGTACGCCTCGATCAAACATCCGGAAGTCGAAAACTACTTTGTCAGCGTATACGACGGCAAGCAGTTCGAAAGCTACACCATGCAGAAGAATCGCTCAGCGATGGAACAACGTATCAACGCGTCTACTGGGCGCTATCTATACCAGATCGCCTTTTTTGACTATCTGTTGCCGCTGCCAAACGGCGAGTATCTGGTGAGTGAAATTGGCAACTTTATCTATAACCACAATACTCAGGCTGTAGGGCCTTTTGGTGAAACCATCGATTCCGATCTCAATCTGCGTACTTACCAGCAAAGTCTGCGTTGTGCCGATATCGCCTTCTGGTACAACAGCCATGTCATCGCTGGTCAGGGCGACTATCAAATCGATATCATCACCTCTCCGTATCCATACGACCCGACATACAATATCGACTGTTACGAGTACACCAGCAACTTAACGACAGGCCAAGTGTCCTTGGCGTTTGACCTGAATTACTCACCATACGATGAGCTACTCGCGGGCGAGGTGTACAGTTATATCTTACGGCCGAAACCAGAATTTGCCGATCGCGTAGAAGAAATTAAGTTAAACCTGATCTACTCACACCCAAACTAACCTGACTCCGCTAGGCACGTCGCAACCAGTCCAAATGGTTGCATAATGCAGCAAAATGAATTCAAACAAATTTATGCAAATAATTTTACGGTTTTTCCGCTGTTTTTCGTGCCTTGTTTTCTCCTCTCTAAAGCCCTACAAAGTGACTCATTTATCAGAAAACTAAACTTTCGTTTTAGTTTTTGCGATTCAAAACAATAGATAACTAACCTTTGAAAAAGGAACATTCAGAATGAAAAAAATGAGTTTGCTAGCAGCGTCAGTGGCTATAGCTCTTACTGGTTGTGGCGGTGGTTCAGGGAGCGACAACACATCAACAGCACAAAGGGGCCTAGAGATCACTGCCATTGATGGTTACTTGAAAAATGCCGCTGTATGGGTAGATACCAACGAGAACTTGGTTCTAGACACCAGTGAAGATACGAAACTGGATGTGGTGACCAACGAATACGGTAAGTTTACCCTTCCAGAAGAGTACAAATCGCAAACAGTGTTTATCCAAGCAGTCGCAGGTCAAACGGAAGACACGACTCGCGGTATCGTAACAGAAACCTTCTCGTTAGCGTCTACATCGGGCTCAAGCGTTGTGAACCCAATGACCAACATGGTAGTGAAGAAGGTTGCTAAGCAGCTCGCCAGTGATCCAACATTAGATGTCGTAGCGGCGAAGAAAGCAGCAAAAGAAGAAGTGGTTGCTAAGTTAACTCAATCGGGTCTTAACGTAGACGCTTCGATGATTTTTGGCGACTACATCGCAAAATCAGACGAATCGAAAGAAGCTCAAGCGCTAAACGCTATCGGTGAAGCGCTGGTTGATAACGCTGAAATCGACGTTGAGAAGCAGCTTGAAGTCGCCGATCTCGTTGCAAAAGAAGCGAACGATATTATCGAAAACAACGGTAATATCACCGATTTTGCACCTGTTATTACTGTACCAACAGATGACAGCCCTGTTGTGGTAGACAAAAACCATCGCCCAACAAGTTCTCAGACGATCGAGCCGATCACAGTAGTGCTAGGCGGTGCTATTACGTCATTCACTGCTTCATTTACCGATATTGACACTGACACGCTAACATACGAGCTAAAAGCGCTAAAACTGGCGAATGGACTGAACGGTTTATCCATTAACTCGACAACTGGCGAAATCAGCGGTACTCCAAAAGAAGCAGGCGTATTTACCTACCAGGTGTTTGCGACTGATGAGCACAAAGCACGCTCTTACCCGCTAATCTTCACAGTGACGGTTGAAGTGCCAAACACAGCGCCAGTGATCAACGAAGATGTACAAGCGCAACTACAAGCCGAAGTCGATGCTTGGTACTGGGTCGAAGGCGAGCAACCTGTTGATACATTGAACATCTCAACGCTATTTGACGATGCAGACTCAGACCTTCTGACATACACGGTAGAGACATCGCTAAGCATAAATGGTGGTGTAGAGACTGGCTTCCAAGTTCATGTGGATGGCAACGGCAACGTTTCATTCGATGGTCCTGTCCCTAACTCGGCAGAAGCAGGGGCTGAACACCTATACGTTTACGCCAAAGACAGCGTTAATGCAGATGAGCCATACGTAATGTTTGAACTGCCTGCTATCGCTGAAGGCACGACTGTTGAGCCAGTTCACCCACTAGAAGGCAAAACATGGTACCGATTGGACCATGGCAGCTCTGACGGTGCTGGCGAGAATAGCTACAGCAACATTTGGTGTGATTCGATTCGCTTCGAAGACAATGTTATCTATGGCAACCAACGTACTATCGACAACCTAACCTCATGTTCCGCTGCAGAAACACCAATGGAAGGTTCATCTTATGTTATTAAAGATGGCACCTTAGTCGCGACTTTCAATGGTTTCGAAGATGGCCAAGCTTTTACTGAAACGCTCGCTATCGAAGTGAAAGGAGCAGCGGATGACATTTCTCCTGGTGCACAAACCGTCGTTTACCGTGATACAAGCGACGGCTCTGGAGAGCTCTACACTTACTTCAGCAACAAAACCGATGCAGATAAACGCCTAACTATCAAATCTGATGTGGGCCCTGATGGTCGTAGCTTTGGTATGTACTTACCAGCCGAGCAATACCCTTACTATGATCTGGGCAGAATCACGGTATCGATGACAGACAATGTCGTTTCACACGATAACAACGTAATGGATGCCAATGTGTTCTTTGATATCGACAACAAGGACTTTACTTGTAGCGAAGTTAGAGAATTTTTCTATCAATTTGAATTTACTGGCAAAGATATTGGTACAGTAGTTTCAACAGATTGGGATGGTAGCCCGATTGAGTGCTTTACTGGTGAAGAAGACAGTGGTCCTAACGGCACTATGATCAAACATGCAGCGGTTGACTTTGACCTACCAGCGCTAACGGTAGGAAACGTTTACAGCATCATCGGCAGAGTTAAAAGCGCTCAAGGCGAATACATTGAAGCCATCAAGTTCAATATCGAATGGACAGGCATTGGTGACACCGAGTAATCACTGACTAAATAAAACACAAAGCCCCGCATTGCGGGGCTTTTTCTTATCTACATGTTTACGCTACTTCACACACATGACGTTGAGTCGTGAACTGCCTTTTAGTTGGTTAACCTTACCGCTATAAAATAGTCCAGTATGTTCTGCGCCCCAATACGGCAGGTGAATTGGCCAGTTGTCTTTTTCCATCACTTTTGAATCCAACAACACTTTCCATTCTTGCGGATTGGCTAAACGCATCCCGATCTGTCGACAGGTTTTGTACGCGCCGTCATAGCTCATACGATTCCAAGGTAACTCATGTTCCATATAGAACAAGTCGTCACTCAGCAAAATATAAGGGACTTTGTAGTCGGTGTTATTGAGTGACGTTTGCAAGCGAATAGAAATATCACTTTTGATGTTTGCTGGTGTTGACGTTGCCTTACGCGCTGGTTGCGTCACCATTTTAGTCATCTTAGTCGTCGTCACTTTCTTCACTGGTGAGCGCTTTTCTTTCGCCGGACGAGCAGGTTTACTATGCTCAAGTTTTCCCGATACCTCACGAATAAACGCTTCTTTGTAACCAGGTTGCTTTTGTACCTGAACAAGCTCATTTTTCGCTTGAGCAAACGTGGTATACGGGCCAATTAGGCAGCGATAACCGTTATCTTCCGGCTTCATCCACACATCGGTGGAAATACGCTGATAAAGTCGTTTAGCTTTATCAAGAGCCAGTGGCTTATTGTAGATCCCGCACTGAATCCAAAATTGCGAGTCTTGATACTTAGGTTTCTGCTTACCCCATAGACCTTTACCTATAGGACAACTTTTATCTAACTGAGGTAACTGCGTCGTCGATGCTTGAGTCGCATCACACAGGAATTCTTTTGCCGACGTCGGCGCAGGTGTCATCACCATCAACAGTGTCGAAATACTCAAGATGTTCACTAAAGGTCGCTTTCGCATCGTCATTTTCGTTTCCCTAGTCCTTACTCAGTCCTGTTTAGGTATTCGAGCGTTTCGATATTGTCGTGGATTTATCGGCTCCGCTGCAATAAATAGAATGCAAAAAAAGAGCCGTAATAAATTACGACTCTTAGTGTAGAAAGGTTTTTGCAACTAAATCTTAGGCTTAGATCACCCTTTGTAGATTTTCGGGTTAAATACATCGCGTAACCAGTCACCAAGCAAGTTGATAACCAATACCAGTGTCACAAGAACAACACCAGGGAAAGCGGTAATCCACCAAGCGCCAGAGAAGATGTAGTTAAAACCGATACTGATCAGTGCACCCAACGATGGTTGGTCAACTGGCAAGCCCAAACCGAGGAAAGAAAGTGCCGCTTCTGACATGATCGCGTTTGCGACTTGTACGGTTGAGATAACCAAGATTGGTGATAAACAGTTTGGCAGGATATGGCGGAACATAATACGCGGAGCTTTAAAGCCCATCACGCGCGCCGCTTCGACATACTCTTTCTTCTTCTCGGCCAATACGGACGCACGAATAGTCCGCGCATACTGTGGCCATTCTGCCACACCGATGATCACCACCAGCATCACTACCGCGTACTGACTGTAGAAATCACTCCCGAAACTCGCCTTAAAGATTGCCGATACAATGATCGCGACCATCATAGTCGAAAACGATAACTGAACATCGGCAAAACGCATTAGGAAGCTATCGATGCGGCCACCAAAGTAACCCGCCGACAAACCAATCACGATACCTAACAGCAGTTGTAGACCGACTGCTAAAAAGCCAATGGTTAATGACAGGCGTGAGCCATAAAGAATCGTCGAAAGAATGTCGCGGCCTTGTTCATCCGTTCCCAATACAAAACGTTCATCGCCACCTTCCATCCAAGATGGTGGTAGCTCGGAATCCATAATGTCAATGGAGATTAGGTCATACGGGTCAGTTGGCGCAATGAGCGGTGCAGCTAACGCCATCACCAAAAACATCATAAAGACGCTAAAGCTCGCCATCGCGACTTTATCGCGTTTAAAGTAGTAAAGAAAATCTGATTGTTTAAAACGCTCCCAGCGAGAAGGAGCTGCAGCTAGTTGGCTCATGGTTATGCTCCTTTTCCTGTTAGGTTCACCGTTGGGTTAATCAATCCGTATAGCAAGTCAACAATCGTGTTGGTGACGACGAAGATCAGGCCGACGAAAATAACGTAAGCGGTAATCAAAGGCGTATCTACGCGGTTGATCGCTTCAAGGAAAAGGAAACCAGTGCCTGGCCACTGGAAAACCGTCTCGGTCAGGATGGTGTATGCCACCATAGTACCGATTTGCACACCACCAACGGTGAGTACCGGCAGCATGGTGTTCTTCAGTGCATGTTGGTAGTAGATTTTGTTTAGCGCCAAGCCTTTCGCTTTAGCGAATTTGATGTATTCCGAGCTCAGCACTTCCAGCATCTCAGAACGAACCAGACGGATAAACAGAGGCAGCATGATAGAAGCAAGCGCCACACACGGTAAGATCAAGTGCGCTAAGCCATCAAGGGTAAAGAAGCCGGACTCCCAGCCCAACCAATTAGCGGTTTCTCCTCGTCCATAAGACGGCAACCAGCCGAGCTCGATAGAGAATACATACATCAGCATGATGGCGGTTAAGAATACGGGGATAGAAATACCGACACTACTCAGTGCCATGACCACTTTAGTAAAGAAACTTTTGGGATGAATCGCTGAGTACACACCCAGTGGGATAGAGAGAAAGATAATGATAATGGTAGCGCCAAACACCAGTTCCAGTGTCGCGACCAATTTATCTAAGATAACTTCAACCGCTGGGCGTTTGAAGAAGTACGATGTACCAAGGTCACCTTGTAGCGCAGCGCCTACAAAGCGAGTGTATTTAGCAATAAAGGGATCATTTAGGCCCAGTTCATCACGCAAAGCTTGACGCTCCGCTTCAGAAACAGACTGACCAACAAGCTCACGCAGCGGGTCACCCAGGTTATCCTGAATGGCAAACGCCACTAAACTGATCACAAACATCACTATCAGTGCCTGAAACAGGCGCTTGACCAGAAACGAAAACATTCCTTGCCCCTTAACTTTCCATAGTTTTCAGCCTGCAACTGAGAGATTCTCGAATTGCATATTCAGTCTTAAAAATGGCACCTAACCCGACTGAAACAAAGTTAAGCACCCAAAATGAGCTGGCATCCGCATCGGGCGGATGCCAGTATTACATTTTTAACTAGTTGTTATTTAACGACTAGATCACCTAGGTATGGGAAGTTCATCGCGTTGACGATAGGTGCGATATCTACGTTAGATTTCGCGCCCCACGCTAGGTTTTGCCAGTGCAGAGGAACAAATGCCGCGTCGTTGTACAGCGTGGTTTCTACTTTCTGTAGCATCGCTGCACGTTTCGCCGGATCCGTTTCTACGTTTGACTCTTCGATTAGCTTATCCACTTCTGCGTTCGAGTAGTAACCACAGTTGTACTGGCCTTTACCTGTCTCTTCGTTACGAGTCATGGTTAGAAACTCAGTAAAGTTCGCTGAATCTTCGGTATCTGAGTGCCAACCAATCATAAGCATGTCTGCTGCACACTTATCGAACTCTGGCCAGTACTGAGCTTTAGGCATAGTCTTCAGGTCAACTTTGATACCAATCTTCGATAGCATCGCTGCCGCTGCCTGAGCGATTTTCGCATCGTTCACGTAACGGTTGTTTGGTGCCATCATAGTTAGCGTGAAGCCTTTCTCGTAACCCGCTTCTTTCATCAGCTCTTTAGCTTTCTTCAGATCATAGCGTGGCACTAGGTCAGCATTGTAACCCGCGTAACCTTCAGGACCTTGCTGACCCGCAACTGTCGCGAAGCCTTTCATGATTTTCTTCACGATACCTTCGTTGTTGATTGCGTGAACAATCGCTTGACGAACGCGAACGTCTTTCAGCGCTTCGTTGCTGTTTTGGTTCATTTGGAACGTGATGATACGAGTACCAGGCAGTGTTACCAGATCAACACCTTTCGCGCTTTTTACACGCTGGTGGTCGTTTGGTGCAACTGGAGCAATCATATCTACGTCACCAGAAAGAAGGGCTGCAACACGCGTCGCGTCTTCTTTGATTGGCACAAGTGTTAGCTTGTCAACGTTACCTGTGTCTTTATCCCAGTAACCGTCGAAACGTTCGAATTCCACTTTTACGCCCTGCTCACGTGCAGTCACAATAAATGGACCTGTACCTGAAACGTTAGTTGATGCAAAAGAGTTACCGTGCTTCACCACTTCCGCTTTATCTTTGCCGTCAGCGGTTGTACCTGAGTAGAACTTGCTGTCCATTGGGAAGATGTAAGTCGCCGTTTGTAGTACAAGCGGGTAAGCACCTTTTGACACTAGCTCAACCGTGTAGTCATCGACTTTAACCATCTTCTCGTATGGTTCGAAGATAGCTTTAAAGTCTGGTGAGTCTTTCAGACGGTCAAATGTCCACACCACATCGTCAGCCATCATTTCGTTGCCAGAGTGGAACTTCACGCCTTTACGTAGTTGGAAACGGAAAGTAGTGTCGTTAACGCGTTCCCACTTCTCTGCTAGACGTGGTTCAAAATCTAAATCTTGCGTGTAACGCACTAGTGGATCAAACACCATGTGAGACATTTGCAGTGTGCCGCCAGATAGCTGCTCATGCGGGTCAAGAGATACTGGATCTGCATCATACGCGATGGTGATATCTGCTGCAGCTGCACTAAAGCTTAAGCCTGCTGCCATTAAAGCCACTGCTAGTTTGCTTTTCATGGTTTTCATTGCATAACTCCTTATGCGGGATTTATCCCTAGTTGTTGTATTTGCTTGTGTTTATTTTGCCCCAATCAAGCATTGGGAAAGTGTTACGACTTACGCCGTTTTTACTTCTTCTCGTAAGCCTGTGAATTCAGGCATCAACGAAATAAGTTGCTTGCTGTACTCATGCTGAGGTGACTTAAACAGTTGCTCAGTTGGCGCCACTTCAAGCAGTGTCCCCATCTGCATCACACCTACTCGGTCACACATTTGGCGGATAACCGGTAAATCGTGACTGATGAACAGCATGGTTAAGTTCAGCTCGTCTTGGAGATCTTTCAGCAGGTTCAGAATCTGAGCCTGAACCGATACGTCGAGTGCCGATGTTGGTTCATCACAAATCAGCAGACGCGGACGAGTCGCCAGCGCACGTGCGATAGAGATACGCTGACGCTGACCCCCAGAGAATTCGTGCGGGTACTTCACCCCAGCCATACGGCCCAAACCAACGTGATCAAGTAGATCGTTAACGATCTGTCTCGTTTCTGCTTCACTATTGGTCAGTTTGTGGAAACGAATTGGCTCAGCAATGATGTCAGCAATCTTCATCCGTGGGTTCATTGATGAATACGGGTTTTGGAATACCATCTGCATTTGACGGCGCATCGGGCGACGTTCTTTTTCAGATTTCAGCGCGGTGAGGTCGATACCTTCAAATGTAACGCGACCAGAGTTTGGCTGATACAGACCAGCGATAACACGAGCAATCGTCGATTTACCGGAACCAGATTCCCCCACCAAACCGAAAGTTTCACCTTCAAAGACTTCAAAGCTGACATTATTTGACGCCTGAACATACTCGCGGCGGCTTTCAAACAGAGAATCTTTGGTAGTAAAACGCAGGTTGACGTTTTCAACATTAAGCAACGCACCAGTGTAGCTGCGCTGATCTTGGCTTTGGCCGAGCCAGTGGTTTTTCACATCCAGTGGCTCCATCTCGGTCGCTTCTTCGATGTAACTCACCAATGGGAAACGGTTGAGTTTGACATCAGAACGCGGTACCGCAGAGATCAAGCTATGGGTGTAAGGGTGCTCTGGAGTACCTAATACTTTCTGGGTTGGTCCGAACTCCACTAAATCACCGCGGTACATAACGGCAACACGGTCGGTAACATTGGATACCACACCCATGTCGTGAGTGACCAACATACAACCTACGTTATGTTCAATACATAGGTCGCGAATCAGTTGTAGGATCTGGTCTTGGATAGAGACGTCGAGCGCCGTAGTCGGCTCATCGGCGATAATTAAGTCTGGCTCACCCGCAAGAGCGATAGCAATAACCACACGTTGGCGCATGCCACCCGAAAACTGGTGCGGGTACTGTTTTAAACGGTTCTCTGGTTGTGGAATCCCCACTTGCTGCATCAGCGCAAGAGAACGTTTGTACGCTTCTTCATCAGAAACATTCATATTGGCGTGAATGGTCTCTTTTAGTTGCTGTTCAACGGTGAACAGTGGATTAAGAGACGTCATCGGGTCTTGGAAAATAAAACCGATCTTCGAGCCGCGAACTTTGCGCATCTGTTCAGGAGACAAACCTGAAATCAACTCTCCATCTAAATACACATCGCCGCTTGCAATACGCCCTGGAGGGCTGAGCAGATCGATAACTGCATTACCGACGGTTGATTTACCCGCACCTGATTCGCCGACCACACCGACGATCTCTCCTCGCTCAATATTGAACGATAGAGATTTAACTGCGGCATGCACACCGTGGCGAGACGGGTACTCAATACGAAGATTTTTAACTTCTAAAAGTGACATTAACCAGACCTCTACTGCTTCGGCAGTTTTCTGCCCTGTCTGAAAAGTGAATCCATTCGAGTCAGTCTATTACCTGACAATTTATAAGCTCATCAATTTGGCAAATAATTCACAAAAAAGCAACAAAGATAGGATAAAAATTCGATATCGGGCAAAAAACAAGCACCTTAACAAAATAAATATGCAATTATGCGAAAGTAAAAATTGATCAGACCACTTTGCAATATCGCCCAAACACCGATTAAAGCGTTATTAATTAGCGCTACAAGTTATATAACCCATCTAAAAGAAAAAGCATAAATATTCAAGTCACAAACAGAATTTTAGTTAACAAAAATAAAACAAAAAACCATTAAAACACTAAATTAGCGGAATATATAACCATAATACAACCAATAAAACAGAGTTATCATCTATCCATACATTTATGTATAGACCAAGAATCTAGTGCTGTTAAAAAATTTTCTCGTAACAAGCGCACTGCCAGTTTTCCACAACTAGAGTCCACTACAATTTTTACGTGCGACTACACCTAAAAGCTGGCACTACTACCGAAAGAAAAGAGTCTCAATGTGAACAAGTGAGAAGCTAGAAACTCGAGAAACAATCACGCTAAAAAGTTACGAAAATTCGGTGATTTTGCTCTGAAGCATAAAAGAAAAATGAAAGTAATAAGAAGAAATAACGCAGTGACGAATGATTTACTATCGGATGAGTTCGATGTTTAAAACGTGATAAATCGATAAATTCAGAATGTAAAAAACTCCAGTCTTTCGACTGAAGCTTTAATAGTGGTCGGTGAAGAGCCAGATCTCGAATATCAGCCGAACCCCCGACCCTAAAAGGATTAAATCGGTAAATTTAAGACGTAAAAAAGCCCTAGTCTTTCGACTAGGGCTTTAATAGTGGTCGGTGAAGAGCCAGATCTCGAATATCAGCCGAACCCCCGACCCTAAAAGGATTAAATCGGTAA
>NZ_JAATOO010000030.1 GCF_011806575.1 Vibrio hepatarius | reverse complement strand
GCCAGACACCAACCGTCGCCATTACTGGGAGCTGCGGTAAAACCACTGTGAAAGAAATGGTTGCGAGTATCATGGCGCAAAAAGGTCAGGTACTGTTTACCGCAGGTAACTTCAATAATGATATTGGCGTGCCACTGACCTTGCTTCGTTCGACTCCGGAAGACGACTTTGCGGTGATCGAACTGGGTGCGAATCACATTGGTGAAATCGCTTATACCACGCAATTGGTCAAACCGGATGTCGCTTTGGTCAACAACGTTGCAGCCGCGCACTTAGAAGGATTTGGCTCGATAGATGGCGTTAAGCAAGCGAAGGGTGAAATCTACCAAGGATTAAAACCGGGCTCAGTAGCGGTGGTTAACTTGGACAGTAACGGCGGGGACTACTGGCAACCAGTTCTGGCTGATAAACAGGTTAAAACCTTTTCGGTGAACGCAAAGCAAGCGGACTTTTCTGCTCGCGAGATTCAGTTGAACGAGAATGGTGAAGCTTCGTTTGTACTAGTGACCCAAGATAACGAGTTCGCGGTTAAGTTAGGCATTATCGGTGTTCACAATGTTTCTAATGCTCTGGCGGCAACCGCGCTGGCGTTAGAATTGGGTGCGACCACAGAGATGATTCAACTTGGGTTAGCGAACTTGGCCAAAGTGAAAGGTCGGGTAGAAACGGTCTCCCTGAGCGAAAACATCAAATTGATCGATGATAGTTACAACGCTAGCGTGCCGGCGATGAAAGCCGCCGCAGATCTGTTGAACGGTTTCAAAGGCGTTCGTTGGTTAATTTTAGGTAATATGGCTGAGTTGGGCGATGAAAGTCTTGCACTTCACCGCCAAGTCGGGGAACATGCTGCCCCATTCAATTTTGAACACGTGCTTACCTATGGCGCTGATGCTAAAGCGATCAGCGACGTATGCGAGGGTAAGCATTTTGATACTCATGACAGTATGATTGAGTTTGTTAAGCAGCAATTGACTCAACGCCAAGAGCCTCAAACACTTCTGGTCAAAGGCGCCAACAGTGCGGGTATGAGCAAAGTCGTTGCTGCTTTAAAGGAGATATATTCATGATCATTTGGCTTGCAGAGCTGCTACAGCCATATTTTTCATTCTTCCGTTTGTTCGAGTACCTGTCATTTCGAGCGATTGTCAGTGTCTTAACTGCTCTAGGTATTTCGTTATGGATGGGACCGATTATGATCCGCCGCCTGCAGATGTTGCAGATTGGTCAGGTAGTTCGTAACGAAGGCCCTGAATCTCATTTTAGTAAACGTGGTACACCAACCATGGGCGGGATTATGATCCTGACCGCGATTGTGACAACGGTTTTGCTTTGGACGGATTTGTCTAACCCTTACGTATGGGCAGTCCTAGCTGTTCTTGTTGGTTACGGCGCTGTCGGCTTTGTCGATGACTATCGTAAAGTGGTACGCAAAAACACCGATGGCTTGATCGCACGCTGGAAGTATTTCTGGCAATCGGCGATCGCGCTAGTGGTGGCGTTTGCTCTATACGCACATGGTAAAGATACCGCTGCAACGCAGTTAGTGGTGCCGTTTTTTAAAGACATCATGCCGCAACTTGGTTTGATGTACATTGTACTGACTTACTTCGTTATCGTCGGTACCAGCAACGCGGTTAACTTAACCGATGGCCTAGACGGCTTGGCCATCATGCCAACTGTGTTGGTTTCAGCGGGTTTTGCGGCGATCGCATGGGCGACGGGTAACGTTAACTTTGCAAACTACCTACACATTCCGTATGTACCGCAAGCGTCAGAGCTAGTGGTGGTGTGTACTGCTATTGTTGGTGCCGGTTTAGGTTTCCTCTGGTTTAACACCTATCCAGCTCAAGTGTTTATGGGCGATGTTGGTTCGTTGGCACTCGGCGGCGCGCTCGGTACGATTGCGGTATTGGTTCGTCAGGAATTTGTTTTGGTGATCATGGGTGGTGTTTTCGTGATGGAAACATTGTCGGTGATTTTGCAGGTGGGTTCGTACAAGCTGCGTGGACAACGCATTTTCCGCATGGCGCCGATTCACCACCACTATGAACTGAAAGGTTGGCCAGAACCACGTGTTATCGTGCGTTTTTGGATCATTTCCATCGTTCTTGTTCTGATCGGTTTAGCGACGCTAAAAGTACGTTAAGGATACAGTTATTTTATGACCATGAATCGTTGGCAAGATATTCATAGTGTCGTCGTAGTAGGGCTCGGTATTACCGGGCTCTCTGTCGTTAAATACCTTGTGAAATTGCCTCAAGATTTAACGATTAAAGTTATCGACACACGCGCAAATCCACCGGGTAAAGATGAATTGCCTGAAGGGGTAGAACTGCACTCTGGTAGCTGGAATCTCGATTGGTTACTCGCCGCCGATTTGGTCGTCACTAACCCTGGTATCGCGCTTGCTACCCCTGAAATTCAGCAAGTGTTGCGCGCAGATATTCCCGTTGTCGGTGATATCGAACTGTTTGCTTGGCAAGTCGACAAACCAGTTATTGCCATTACGGGATCAAACGGCAAGAGTACGGTTACCGACTTGACGGGTGTGGTCGCAAAAGCGTCTGGTCTGAAAGTCGGTGTAGGTGGCAATATTGGTGTACCAGCACTGGATTTACTCAATCAAGACGCCGATCTGTACGTGCTCGAGTTGTCGAGCTTTCAGCTAGAAACCACTTCTTCGCTTAAACTGACCGCAGCCGCTTTTCTCAACCTATCTGAAGACCACATGGACCGCTACGAGGGTATGGACGATTATCGTCAAGCCAAATTGCGTATTTTCCAACACGCCGATTCATGCGTGGTGAATGCTGACGATAAAGCGACTTACCCTGACCAGGTTAGCGGTAAGTTAGTCGAGTTTAGCCTCTGTTCAGATACGCAATTTAGTCTCAAGGTAAAACAAGACCGAGAGTTCATCTGTCGTGATGGCGAAGCCATTCTTGCGTGTGACGAACTGGCGATGGTTGGTCGACACAATATCGCGAATGTGTTGGTTGTTTTGGCGCTACTCTCCGAAGCTGGAATCGATTTTACTCAGGGTTTAGGTGCACTTAAGTCTTACAGCGGTCTGACACACCGATGTCAGGTTGTTGCTGATAATCGTGGGGTTAAGTGGGTCAACGACTCCAAAGCAACCAATGTCGCGAGTACACTGGCGGCGTTATCTGGCATTTCGCTGCAGGGCAAACTGTATTTGCTGGTGGGCGGTGTGGGTAAAGGCGCAGACTTTTCTGAGTTGTCCCCCGTATTTGCCAAGTTGAACTTGCAGCTTTGCTGCTTTGGTGAGGATGCCGAGCAGTTCATGCCGCTACACAGCAGTGCCAAACGTTTTGATACCATGAATGAGATCATCGAATGGTTGGCGCCACAATTGGAAAATGGCGATATGGTGTTACTGTCACCTGCTTGTGCGAGTTTTGACCAATTTAGCAACTTTATGGCTCGTGGCGACGCGTTTACTGAACTCGCGAAGGTTTACGCTTAATCTAATCGGAAACTATGTACTTACAGAACCTATTTGACAGCGTAAAACGTTGGGTAACCACACCGTCACCGAGTGCGCTCTATGACAGACAACTCGTATGGATTTCACTAGGCCTGATGCTAATGGGACTAGTGATGGTGACGTCGGCATCGTTTCCGATCAGTTCTCGTTTAACCGACCAGCCGTTTCACTTTATGTTTCGCCACGCGGTGTTCTTAATTCTCGCGATTGGCGTCTCGTCATTCGTGCTACAAATCCCGCTTAGGCGTTGGTTCCAATACAGTATGTGGTTGCTGCTGATCTCAGTGGGTTTACTGTTCATCGTGTTGGTAGCTGGTAAATCGGTCAACGGTGCATCACGGTGGATTCCGCTAGGCCTGTTCAACTTGCAGCCAGCCGAGGTGGCGAAACTGTCACTGTTTATCTTTATGTCCGGCTATTTGGTGCGTAAAAGTGAAGAAGTGAGGTCGAGTTTCTTTGGCGGCTTTATTAAACCGATCATTGTATTCGCCACTCTGGCGTTCTTGCTCTTACTGCAACCGGACTTAGGTACCGTGGTCGTGATGCTGGTGACGCTGTTTGGTATGTTATTTATCGCCGGTGCCAAGTTAACCCAATTCCTAGCCTTAATGGTGGTGGGTTTAAGTGCAGTATCGGCGCTTATCTATTTTGAACCCTACCGTTGGCGCCGTGTTACCTCATTCCTCGACCCTTGGGACGACCCATTTGGCAGCGGCTACCAGTTGACTCAGTCGCTGATGGCGTTTGGTCGCGGTGAGTGGTTCGGTCAGGGGTTAGGTAACTCGATTCAAAAACTTGAATACTTGCCAGAAGCGCATACCGACTTCGTTTTTGCAGTACTGGCTGAAGAACTTGGTTTTGTTGGCGTGGTATTGGCGCTGGTATTAATTTTTAGTCTGGTGATTAAAGCCATTTTGATCGGTAGGAAGGCGTTTGAACACGGCCAGTTATTCGGTGGTTACCTCGCTTTCGGTATCGGTATCTGGTTCGCATTCCAGACTTTGGTCAACGTTGGTGCTGCGTCTGGTATGGTGCCAACTAAAGGTCTGACATTGCCACTGATCAGTTACGGTGGCTCCAGTTTAATCATCATGTCTGTCGCGGTATCGATATTGTTGCGCATAGACCATGAATGCCGACTCCAAGACGAAGGCGTCGAGTTAGAACAGAAAGATGCAGATGAAAACAAATAAAAGATTGATGGTCATGGCGGGGGGAACAGGGGGACACGTTTTCCCTGGGCTCGCCGTTGCGAAGAAGCTTCAACAGCAAGACTGGCAAATCCGTTGGCTCGGAACTGCAGACCGAATGGAAGCCGATTTGGTACCAAAGCACGGTATTGAAATCGATTTTATCAAAGTAAAAGGTCTTCGAGGTCAAGGTTTTGCACGTCTAATTAAGGCACCATTTCAAATCGTCAACGCCATCATGCAGGCGCGAGCGCATATGAAACGCTGGAAGCCAGATGCGGTATTAGGCATGGGCGGTTATGTTAGTGGTCCAGGTGGTATTGCGGCGTGGACGCTCGGTATCCCGGTGGTTTTGCACGAGCAAAATGCGGTTGCTGGCCTAACTAACCAATGGTTATCTAAGATCGCCAAGAAAGTGTTTCAAGCTTTCCCGGGGGCTTTTCCAACCGCAGAGGTGGTTGGTAACCCAGTGCGTGAAGACGTGGTCGCGATTGCGGCTCCAGAACAGCGCTTAGCTGATCGAGCTGATAAGATTCGTATTCTGGTGATGGGCGGCAGTCAGGGTGCGCAGATCCTCAATCGCACTTTGCCAGAAGTGATGGCTAAGTTAGGTGATGGGTATGAGATCCGTCACCAAGCAGGTAAAAATAATCAGCAAGAAGTCGCGCAAGCATACACAGATGCAAACGTAACCAACGCTGAAACAATGGAATTTATTGATGATGTTGCCGCAGCTTATCAGTGGGCAGATCTATTAGTATGTCGCTCGGGTGCTTTAACCGTATCCGAAGTGTCTGCAGCGGGCGTAGGCGCTATCTTTATTCCATTTATGCACAAAGACAGACAGCAAGCGCTTAATGCGGACCATCTGGTTGATTGCGGTGCCGCGCAAATGATCGAACAACCAGAACTGACTGCAGAAAAGCTAGCAACGGCCATTCAGGCACTAGACCGTCCGGCGTTACTGACGATGGCGAGCAAAGCTCGTCAAGCGGCTAAACTCGACGCGGACCAAGTTGTTGCCGATGCGATTATCGAGCTTACAAAATAACGAGAAACATTAATGACTGTTCAACATACACAAGATTTGGCTCAAATTAGAGCGATGGTGCCGGAAATGCGCCGTGTTAAATGCATTCACTTTATCGGCATCGGTGGCGCGGGTATGAGCGGTATCGCCGAAGTACTGCTAAACGAAGGCTACCAAATCACGGGCTCTGATATCGCTGAAAACCCAGTGACTCAACGCTTAGTCGAAAAAGGCGCAACAGTTTACATCGGTCACCAAGAGCAAAACGTCGCGCAAGCGAGCGTTGTTGTTGTTTCAACGGCGATCAATGAAAACAACCCAGAGATTAAAGCAGCGCGCGCAGCAAGAACACCGGTTGTTCGACGCGCTGAAATGCTCGCGGAGCTGATGCGATTCCGCCACGGTATTGCCGTTGCGGGTACGCACGGTAAAACCACCACTACCGCATTGGTCACACAAATTTATTCTGAAGCCGGTCTTGATCCAACGTTTGTCAATGGTGGTTTGGTGAAGAGCGCGGGCACGAACGCTCGTTTGGGCTCTAGCCGTATTTTGATTGCTGAAGCAGACGAAAGCGACGCGTCTTTCCTTCATCTTCAGCCTATGGTAAGCATCGTTACTAACATCGAAGCGGACCATATGGACACCTATGGTGGTGACTTCGAGACGCTCAAACAAACTTTCATCGATTTCCTACATAACCTACCGTTTTACGGTCAGGCGATCATGTGTGTCGATGATCCTGTGGTACGCGAACTGATCCCACAAGTCAGCCGCCAGGTGATTACCTACGGTTTTTCTGAAGATGCAGATGTACGAATCGCAAATTACCGCCAAGCAGGCCAGCAAGGTAAATTTACGGTTATTCGTAAAGGCAAAGCTGACCTTGATATCACGTTGAACATTCCTGGTCGTCACAATGCGTTGAATGCTTCCGCGGCGATTGCTGTCGCGACTGAAGATGATATTTCTGACGAAGCGATTCTACGCGCGATGGCAGGAACGCAAGGCACAGGCCGTCGTTTTGACCATCTTGGTGAATTTGATACGGGCAATGGCCAAGTGATGTTAGTGGATGATTACGGTCACCACCCAACGGAAGTTGATGTGACTATTCAAGCTGCGCGCAATGGTTGGGCGGACAAGCGTTTGGTGATGATTTTCCAACCTCACCGATACAGCCGTACTCGTGATTTGTATGATGATTTTGCCAATGTACTGGACCAAGTTGACGTACTTATTATGCTGGATGTGTACGCGGCCGGTGAAAAACCGATTCCGGGTGCTGATGGCCGAGCGTTGTGTCGCACTATCCGTGGACGAGGAAAATTGGATCCAATCTTTGTTCCAGATAGCAAGTCATTACCGTCTGTTCTCGCAAATGTTTTACAAGATGGTGATCTTGTACTTACACAAGGTGCCGGCGATGTTGGTAAAGTGGCAAAACAGTTGGCGGCTTTTGAGTTAAATATCGATAAGATGCGCAAGGCGTAACTCAAAGTTAGGATTTTGGGAAATTAACACACTTATTGCATACTAAGTGCGGATTTCTCAATTTCTGTATTTGATACTTTCGATCTCACCAGTATAATCCGGAAGTTAAAGTCAATGCTTTTCCTCCGATACGAGTGTGAGATTAGAGATAGGTTTACGAGCTAATGGCAAGGAAAATGGACTTTGATTAAAAGTGCTTTTAATGAAGGCCCTCGTTTTACTTCTAATCCACTAGTAAGAGAGCATGCTGTCGGAGGCTGCTTTTTGCTGGTGGTTTTGTTGTTGATAGGCTCACTCCTACACTCAACAATCTCATGGATGTGGGATGATCAACGACTTCCACTGTCCAAAATCGTACTTCAGGGCGATTTGCACTACGTGTCAGCTAATGATGTTCAGAGCGCGTTTGCGCGTTTAGAGCACGTTGGCACTTTTATGTCGCAAGACGTGAGCGTATTGCAAAAAGTCGCCGAGTCGATCCCTTGGGTGGCGCATGCGTCCATTCGCAAGCAATGGCCAGACACTGTTAAAGTTTTTTTGACCGAGCATAAAGCGGAAGCCATTTGGAATGGTAATGCGCTGCTGAACGCTACGGGCGAGATATTTAATGGCGATATCGGTGAATTGGAAGAAGAGCACGTAAAATTATACGGGCCAGACGGGACGACCAAAGAAGTTCTGACGGTTTGGCGTGACTTGGAGCACAAATTTGAGGCGATAGGCTTATCGATCTCCTCATTAGTGCTCAATGATAGACGTGCTTGGCAAATTATCCTAGATAACGGCATTCGCCTTGAGCTAGGCAAAGAATCATTAGAGGAGCGTATCGAACGCTTCTTTGCTTTATATAAGAATTTAGGTAGTACCACCGAGCGGGTGAGTTACATCGACCTCAGGTATGATACGGGAGCCTCAATTGGGTGGTTTCCTCAACAAGAGTTAGAACAAGAGAACACAGATGACTAAGACCGCTGATGACAACATTATTGTTGGTCTTGATATAGGCACTGCAACCGTATCGGCTCTAGTAGGCGAAGTTTTGCCTGATGGTCAAATTAATATTATTGGTGCCGGTAGCAGCCCATCTCGCGGGATGGATAAAGGTGGCGTTAACGACCTAGAGTCGGTGGTAAAGTCCGTTCAACGAGCGGTTGACCAAGCGGAGTTGATGGCGGAATGCCAAATCAGCAACGTATATATTTCTATTTCTGGTCGCCATATTGCGAGCCGAATTGAAAAAGGTATGGGAACCATTTCTGATGAGGAAGTTTCTCAAGAAGATATGGACCGTGCGATTCACACTGCGAAGTCAATTAAAATAGGTGATGAGCAGCGCATTTTGCATGTTATTCCGCAGGAATTTACCATTGACTACCAGGAAGGTATCAAAAATCCACTAGGTTTATCAGGTGTACGTATGGAAGTTAGCGTGCACCTTATCTCTTGCCACAATGATATGGCGAGAAACATCATTAAAGCCGTTGAACGTTGCGGGCTTAAGGTTGAACATTTGGTTTACTCTGGCTTAGCCGCTAGTAACGCAGTGATTACTGAAGATGAACGTGAGCTGGGTGTATGTGTGGTCGATATCGGTGCTGGTACGATGGATGTTTCCATCTGGACTGGTGGTGCACTTCGTCACACAGAAGTGTTCTCTTATGCTGGTAATGCAGTAACCAGCGATATCGCATTTGCTTTTGGTACGCCAGTTAGTGACGCGGAAGAGATTAAAGTAAAATATGGCTGTGCTCTTAGTGAGCTGGTCAGCAAGGATGATACGGTTAACGTCCCAAGTGTCGGTGGACGACCATCGAGAAGCTTACAAAGACAGACATTGTCTGAAGTGATTGAGCCTCGTTATACTGAGCTCATGGGGTTAGTTAACCAAACTATCGATACTGTTCAAGAGAAGCTTCGTGATGAGGGTATCAAGCATCATCTAGCGGCTGGTGTTGTTCTCACTGGTGGAGCGGCACAAATTGAAGGTTTGGTAGAGTGTGCGGAACGCGTTTTCCGCAACCAAGTTAGAGTCGGCAAGCCACTAGAGGTTAGCGGCTTAACAGATTACGTAAAAGAGCCGTATCATTCTACGGCAGTTGGTTTACTCCATTACGCACGTGATAGCCAAATTAACGAAGAAACAGAATACAACGAGCCAACTCGTTCTTCAGTGACTAGTTTATTTGGGCGCTTGCGCAATTGGATACAGAAAGAGTTTTAACCTGAGCAGCAGGAAAAACGGAGATAACACATGTTTGAACCGATGATGGAAATGTCTGACGATGCGGTAATCAAAGTCGTTGGAGTTGGTGGCGGTGGCGGCAACGCCGTTGAACACATGGTGCGTGAATCCATCGAAGGTGTGGAATTCATCAGCATTAACACTGATGCGCAAGCACTTCGTAAAACAAGCGTAAACAGTGTGATTCAAATTGGTGGTGATATCACTAAAGGTCTTGGTGCTGGCGCAAATCCTCAAGTAGGACGTGACGCTGCTCTCGAAAACCGCGATCAAATTAAAGAAGAGCTAAACGGCGCCGATATGGTGTTTATCGCAGCTGGTATGGGCGGCGGTACAGGTACTGGTGCTGCTCCTGTGATTGCAGAAGTAGCAAAAGAGCTGGGCATTCTGACTGTCGCTGTAGTGACTAAGCCATTTAGCTTTGAAGGTAAAAAACGTTTAGCTTTCGCTGAGCAAGGTATTGAAGAACTGTCTAAGCACGTTGACTCTTTGATTACCATTCCAAACGAAAAGCTACTCAAAGTACTTGGCCGTGGCATCACTTTACTAGAAGCTTTTGCAAGCGCGAACGATGTACTTAAAAATGCAGTTCAAGGTATTGCCGAGCTAATCACTCGCCCTGGCATGATCAACGTCGACTTTGCGGACGTAAGAACCGTGATGTCAGAAATGGGGCACGCGATGATGGGTAGTGGTGTAGCGAAAGGTGAAGACCGAGCTGAAGAAGCGGCAGAAATGGCAATTTCTAGCCCGCTGCTAGAAGATATCGATCTAGCGGGTGCTCGTGGTGTGCTTGTTAACATTACGGCTGGTTTAGATATGCGTCTGGACGAATTTGAAACTGTAGGTAATACAGTGAAAGCATTCGCGTCTGACAATGCAACAGTTGTAATTGGTACTTCTCTAGACCCAGATATGGCGGATGAAATTCGCGTAACAGTTGTAGCAACTGGTATTGGTAACGAGAAAAAGCCTGATATTACATTGGTAGCGGGTGGTAAAGCGAAGGTTGCTCCTGTCGCTCAGCCACAGACTCAACCACAAGCAGCGCCAGCTCCTCAAGTTAGCGTAAATAAAGTGGAAGAGAAACCGGCACCAACTTTGCATGAGAAACCTCAACCGGCAACTCAGCAAACGACGACAACACCGACAAGCTCGGGAGCAGGTCAAAGCGCCGCTCCTAAAGCAGACAAAGAAAGCGGCTACTTAGATATCCCAGCATTCTTACGTCGTCAGGCTGATTAACTATAAAGCACACAATTTGACACTGTTCAAAATTGTGGTAGGATTCACAGTCGATATTGCATATCGACTGTGATTTGTAGCAATTTACTGAGGCAAAGTAGATGATCAGACAACGTACTCTGAAAGAAATGGTGAAAACAACTGGTGTGGGTCTCCACTCTGGTCGTAAAGTCACGCTTACTCTTCGCCCGGCTGCTGCAAATACTGGAGTTATCTATCGTCGTACCGATATGAACCCACCAGTAGATTTTCCTGCAGACGCTTTATCTGTTCGCGATACTATGCTGTGTACAGCACTAGTAAATGACGAAGGTATTCGTATCTCAACGGTTGAGCACCTTAATGCGGCGCTTGCGGGTATGGGTCTCGACAACATCGTTGTTGAAGTCGATGCACCTGAAATCCCAATCATGGACGGCAGTGCTAGTCCATTTGTGTTCCTGCTGCAACAAGCGGGCATTGAAGAACAAAATGCGCTTAAGCGTTTTATCCGTATTAAGAAACCAGTTCGCTTCGAAGATGGCGATAAGTGGGCAGAGCTTGTTCCTTACAACGGTTTCCGTATGGATTTTGAGATCGAATTTAACCACCCAGCGATCGAATCAGACGAGCAGCACCTTGTGTTTGATTTCTCTTCACAAGGTTTTGTGAAAGAAATTTCACGTGCACGTACGTTTGGTTTTATGCGCGATATCGAGTACTTACAGTCGCAGAACCTTGTTCTAGGCGGTAGCTTTGATAACGCAATCGTGCTGGATGACTACCGTATCCTGAATGAAGAAGGTCTTCGTTTCGAAAACGAATTCGTGACTCACAAAGTATTGGATGCAATTGGTGACCTTTACATGTGTGGCCACCCAATTATCGGTGAATTCCGCGCATTCAAGTCGGGTCACGGTCTGAACAACCAGCTACTTCGTGCCGTTCTTGCAGATCAAGAAGCATGGGAATGGGTAACATTCGAAGAAGATGCACCTTCACCAGTCGCATTTGCTGAACCAAATATGGTTATCGCGTAAAAATAAGATTATTAAAAAAGCCAGACGTAAGTCTGGCTTTTTTATATCTGCAGTTTCTTATTAATCAGCTTTCCGCTTTTTTGGCCAACTTAGCCAAGCTCTCAAGGCGTGCTTTAACTTTGGGCGATGCACCACTAGCGATCATATTGAGGTATTGCGCTGCATTTTCTGAAATTGGATCACGCGGCTTTCGCTCTGCGGGATCTTTAGTTTGTTTATTGCGATATAAATATGGGTTGATCTGCACCGTAATCGCCATCAAACGTGCAAAACCTCGTGAGCGAAGTTGGTTAAGGATCGACAGGCGTTCATAATCAAGTTTCATTTTGATCCCGGCACTGGCAACTTCAATCACCAGTTGACCGTCACGAACGTTTGCCACCCGGCAATGATCTTCCGTGCCGCGCGGTAAGATCGCTTTTAGCTCTTTATTGATCAACATGATCTCTTCGGCATGCTTCTGCAATTGAGAAAAGCGTGATTCCGCGATGATTTCATCCCCAAGGGTAGGGCGGTGATCTCTCATAGTGAGCCTCGAATCAGATATATAGCTCTATTCTAGTCAATGAGATGGTGGGAAGATAGAGCGCGTTACGAATAAACTTCCAGCATATAAGGGCAAAAAATTAAGAGTGCTTCAAACAAATAAGGATGTTATTGGTTGTTGGCGGTAAAATCCCATAAACTAAGCGCCTCAAATAAAGAGATAAGCCTTGAAATTGACAGTTCTCATCACAATATCTGAGGAAAGTGATTTATCTCAGTATTCTTAGTTCAAAACTGTTAGAGACTGAAGGCATTAAAAGTAGATCGGGCCCGATCTAAGTAAAGAGAGATTCATAGCAAATGATAACTAAGCTACTGACAAAAGTAATTGGCAGTCGCAACGATAGAACACTGCGTCGCCTTAGAAAAATTGTAAAAGAGATTAATAACTACGAACCAACATTTGAAGCACTTTCAGATGATGAATTAAAAGCAAAAACTGTAGAGTTTCGTCAACGCCTTGAACAAGGTGAGTCGTTAGATAGCTTACTTCCTGAAGCGTTTGCAACAGTTCGCGAAGCTTCGAAACGTGTTTACGGCATGCGTCATTTCGACGTTCAGCTTATCGGTGGTATGGTCCTTAACGCTGGTCAAATCGCAGAGATGCGTACTGGTGAAGGTAAAACCCTAACTGCAACACTTCCGGCATACTTAAATGCGTTACCAGGTAAAGGTGTACACGTTGTTACCGTCAACGATTACTTAGCGAAGCGTGACGCGGAAACTAACCGTCCACTGTTTGAATTCTTAGGCATGACGGTTGGTGTTAACGTACCAAACATGCCGCCACACGAGAAGAAAGAAGCTTACCAAGCTGACATCTTGTACGGAACAAATAACGAATTCGGTTTCGACTACCTACGTGACAACATGGCTTTCCGAGCGGAAGACCGTGTTCAACGTGACCGTTTCTTCGCGGTCGTGGATGAAGTGGACTCAATCCTTATCGATGAAGCGCGTACACCGCTGATTATTTCTGGTCCAGCAGAAGACAGCTCAGACCTGTACATCCGTATCAATACTCTGATCCCACATCTTCAACAGCAAGACAAAGAAGACTCAGAAGAATACCGCGGCGACGGCCACTACACAGTGGATGAGAAGTCGAAACAAGTTCACCTGACAGAAACAGGTCAGGAGTTCGTTGAAGAGTTGATGACGAAGAACGGATTGATGGAAGAAGGTGATACCCTTTACTCACCAGCTAACATCAGCCTATTGCATCATGTTAATGCAGCGCTTCGTGCACACGTGTTATTTGAGAAAAACGTCGACTACATTGTGACTGATGATGGCGAAGTGGTCATCGTTGATGAACATACTGGCCGTACTATGCCTGGTCGTCGCTGGTCTGAGGGTCTTCACCAAGCGATTGAAGCGAAAGAAGGCGTTAAGATTCAAAACGAAAACCAGACGCTGGCATCGATTACCTTCCAGAACTACTTCCGTCTATACGAAAAACTGTCAGGTATGACAGGTACAGCGGATACGGAAGCGTTTGAATTCCAATCGATCTACGGCTTGGAAACGGTGGTAATTCCAACCAACAAACCAATGATCCGTAACGATATGCCGGACGTGGTGTACCGTACAGAAGTTGAGAAGTTCAACGCGATCATCGAAGATATCAAAGAGCGTGTGGCAAAAGGTCAGCCGTCGTTGGTTGGTACTGTTTCGATCGAGAAATCAGAACTGCTGTCTAACGCGCTGAAGAAAGCTAAGATTAAGCACAATGTCCTCAACGCGAAATTCCACGAAAAAGAAGCGGAAATTGTTGCTCAAGCAGGTATGCCTGGTGCAGTGACTATCGCAACGAACATGGCTGGTCGTGGTACCGATATCGTATTGGGCGGTAGCTGGCAGGCAAAAGTTGAAGCGCTAGAAAATCCAACTCAAGAGCAGATCGACGCGATTAAAGCCGAATGGAAGATTGTTCACGACCAAGTGCTTGACGCTGGTGGTCTACATATCATCGGTACCGAGCGTCATGAATCTCGTCGTATCGATAACCAGTTACGTGGTCGTTCTGGTCGTCAAGGTGACGCGGGTTCTTCACGCTTCTACCTATCGATGGAAGATTCACTACTGCGTATCTTCACTTCAGACCGTATGGCAAGCTTGATCCAAAGCGGTATGGAAGAAGGCGAAGCGATCGAGTCGAAGATGCTGTCTCGTTCAATCGAAAAAGCACAGCGTAAAGTCGAAGGTCGTAACTTCGATATCCGTAAACAGCTGCTTGAATACGATGACGTAGCCAACGATCAACGTAAAGTTGTCTACGAATTACGTGATGAGCTCATGGTTGCTGATGACATCAGTGAGATGATCGAGCAAAACCGTGATGACGTACTGAATGCAGTGATCGACGAGTACATCCCACCACAATCGCTTGAAGATATGTGGGACATCGAGGGGCTAGAAGACCGTCTGAAGAAAGACTTCGATCTAGACGCGCCGATCAAACAGTGGCTAGAAGAAGACGACAAACTTTACGAAGAAGCACTTCGTGAGAAGATTGTTGCGACTTCAGTTGAAGTATACAAAGAGAAAGAAACCGTTGTTGGTGAGCAAGTTCTGCGTAACTTCGAAAAATCAGTGATGTTGCAAACGCTAGATACGCTTTGGAAAGAGCACTTAGCGGCAATGGACCACTTGCGTCAGGGGATCCATCTACGTGGCTACGCGCAGAAGAACCCGAAACAAGAGTACAAACGTGAGTCGTTTGAACTGTTTGAAGGTCTATTAGAAGCACTGAAGTCAGACGTGATCACTATCCTTTCAAAAGTACGTGTCCAGCAACAAGAAGAAGTTGAGCGTATGGAAGAGCAACGTCGAGCGCAAGCGGAAGAAGCGGCACGCCGAGCGCAAGCTCAACACGCGTCAGCGGAAAACCAACTATCAGACGGCGAAGAGGAGCAAGGTGCTCACCAGCCAGTGGTTCGCGACGAGCGTAAAGTGGGTCGCAATGAACCTTGCCCATGTGGTAGTGGTAAAAAATACAAACAGTGTCATGGCAAAATTGCCTAAGATTCTTTGAATCGTCGCTGTAGGCTGCGATTACTGCGTTAATGGTACTCACTTACTAGCGTAAGCTCCGTGCCATTGCCTTGTTCTCGCAACCGACAGCTTAGCTTCAAAAAGAACCTTAAATTATTATGAAATATAAAAGAGTCGCTTAGGCGGCTCTTTTTTTAAGCCGAGATTGATTAAGGAAGTAAGATGAAACGTATTCATATCGTAGCGGCGATTATTTTTAATCAAGATAAGTCAGAGATCTTTATTACTAAACGCCCAGACGATAAGCATAAAGGCGGCTTTTGGGAGTTTCCGGGTGGGAAAGTTGAACCAGGAGAAAACATTGAACAAGCGATGATTCGTGAACTGGAAGAAGAGATAGGTATCACCGCAACGCAACAAAGTCTGTTTGAGCACCTTGAATACGATTACCCAGATAAGTCACTAAAGTTTGATTTTATCTGCGTAACGCAATTTGAAAACCAGCCTTACGGCAAAGAAGGCCAACAGGGTTTGTGGGTAAAAATCACTGATTTAGAAAATTATGTATTTCCTGAGGCCAACGTGCCAATTCTAGAAAGAGTGATGAAAGAATTTTCTTGCTAGCCACAGCTCATGAATATTGTTAGTTTAAATTAACTGGCTTGAGGTATCAGCCCCGAATATTAGAATAATGGAGAAGTGCAATGGTACGTATTGCAATCGCAGGAGCAGCGGGCCGCATGGGTCGCAATCTGGTTAAAGCAACTTTTTTGAATAAACAAGCACAAGTTGGTGCAGGTTCAGAACGACCAGAATCATCGTTAGTTGGTGTTGATGTCGGTGAGCTGTGCGGTGAAGGCAAGTTTGATATCGCGTTGACAGATGATTTAGCCAAAGAGATCGAGCAATTTGATGTCATCATCGATTTCACAGCGCCAGCAAGTACATTAGCCAACCTAGAGCTGTGTAAGCAACATGGCAAGAGTATTGTAATTGGCACCACTGGCTTTACCGATCAAGAACGCGAATTGATCGATGATATTGCTCAGCAAGTGCCAGTCGTAATGGCGCCAAACTACTCGGTTGGCGTGAACTTGGTTTTCAAACTGCTCGAAAAAGCGGCTAAAGTGATGGGTGACTACTGCGATATTGAAATCGTTGAAGCTCACCACCGCCACAAAGTAGACGCACCATCAGGTACCGCTATTGGTATGGGGGAAGCTATTGCTGGTGCGATGGGTAACCAACTGAATGATGTCGCGGTATACGCTCGAGAAGGCATTACCGGCGAACGCACCAAAGATGAGATTGGTTTTGCGACCATTCGTGCTGGTGATATCGTCGGCGAACATACAGCAATGTTTGCTGATATTGGTGAGCGTGTAGAGATCACCCACAAAGCCACCGACCGTATGACGTTTGCCAACGGTGCGGTAAAAGCTGCGGTGTGGTTGAGTGACAAACCCGCGGGATTCTACACCATGACCGATGTGTTGGGTCTGAACGATTTATAAAATACATAATTATGCGCTGGGCTTGCCCGGCGCTTTTTGTATCTGGCAAAAACAATCTCAGATTAATATGACAACAGCGTGAAAAATACCGTCATTTAAAATGTTGTTTTTAGCTGTTTGGTTCTATTTTTGGTTGTTTGATGGTAAAAAGGCATGCTGATGCTTGTTGTGTAACGTTTGCTTTTTCTTGTTGCTTGAAAGTGTGATTTGGATCTTTGTTTTATTGTGCTGTTTCACTTAGTTTTCATTTTGACTAGCAAATAACCTGATTAAACTTGGTATTTTAGGCGTCTAAATGGTTTTTTGTTGCTAACAGGGTTAAATAGTAAATTTATTTTTATCTCGCTGTTGACACATCTCACACGCATCTTTAGAATACCGCCAATTTGTCTGTAATACCTATTTACGCTTATTTATAGCGCTATGGAAGGCAGATTTGCACTTAAATTTATTATATTTGCATTTTTATTCTGGAGGTTGTCTTGAGTAAATCAGCACTGTTAGTCCTAGAAGATGGGACAGTGTTCCGCGGTGTTTCCATTGGAGCAGATGGTACGTCCGTCGGTGAAGTCGTTTTTAATACCTCGATGACGGGGTACCAAGAAATCCTCACTGATCCTTCCTATTCACAACAGATTGTCACACTAACTTATCCTCACATTGGCAATACCGGAACCAATTCCGAAGACGAAGAATCTTCTTCAATTCATGCACAAGGCCTTGTGATTCGCGATCTTCCTCTTATCGCTTCTAACTTCCGTAACGAACAATCCCTTTCTGATTACCTAAAGTCACAAAATATCGTTGGCATCGCTGACATTGATACACGTAAGCTGACCCGAATCCTTCGTGAGAAAGGCGCGCAAAACGGTTGTATCGTGGCTGGTGATAACCTAGACGAAGCGCTTGCACTAGCAAAAGCGCAAGAATTCCCTGGCTTGAAAGGTATGGACCTTGCGAAAGAAGTTACAACAAAAGAAGCGTATCAATGGAAACAAGGTTCGTGGACGCTCGAGGGTGGCCTTCCAGAAGCGAAAGCTGACGGCGAATTGCCATACCACGTTGTGGCTTACGACTTCGGTGCAAAACGTAACATCCTGCGAATGCTGGTTGACCGCGGCTGCCGCTTAACGGTTGTTCCTGCTGAAACGTCAGCGGATGAAGTGTTGGCACTAAACCCAGACGGTGTGTTCCTATCGAACGGTCCTGGTGACCCAGAGCCATGTACCTACGCGATTGAAGCAACTAAAGTGTTCCTAGAGAAAGGCCTGCCAATTTTTGGTATCTGTCTAGGTCACCAAATTCTGGCGTTAGCGTCGGGTGCACAAACAGTGAAAATGAAGTTTGGTCACCACGGTGCTAACCATCCGGTTAAAGATTTAGACCGTAACGTTGTGATGATCACTTCGCAAAACCACGGCTTTGCGGCAGATGAAGCAACATTACCGGAAAACTTACGTGCAACTCACGTATCACTATTTGATGGCTCTTTACAAGGCATTCACCGTACAGACAAGCCAGCATTTAGTTTCCAAGGTCACCCAGAAGCAAGCCCAGGTCCACACGACGCGGCACCGCTATTTGACCACTTTATCGAACTCATTAAAAAACACAGCGCTTAATTCGGAGTAGTAGATAATGCCAAAACGTACTGACATTCAAAGTATTCTAATTCTTGGTGCTGGTCCGATTGTTATCGGTCAGGCATGTGAGTTTGACTACTCTGGCGCACAAGCGTGTAAAGCTCTTCGTGAAGAAGGCTACCGAGTCATCTTGGTTAACTCTAACCCAGCAACCATCATGACTGACCCTGAAATGGCTGATGCGACATACATCGAGCCAATCCAGTGGGAAGTTGTTCGCAAGATCATCGAGAAAGAACGTCCAGACGCAGTTCTGCCAACAATGGGTGGCCAGACAGCGCTTAACTGTGCGCTTGATCTAGAGAAGCACGGCGTTCTTGCAGAGTTCGGCGTAGAGATGATTGGCGCAACGGCTGACGCGATTGATAAAGCAGAAGACCGTTCTCGTTTTGATAAAGCGATGAAGTCTATCGGCCTTGAGTGTCCTCGTGCTGATACCGCGAAGACGATGGAAGAAGCTTACAAAGTTTTAGACATGGTTGGCTTCCCTTGTATCATCCGTCCATCGTTCACCATGGGTGGTACGGGTGGCGGTATTGCGTACAACAAAGAAGAGTTCGAAGAAATCTGTCGTCGTGGTCTGGACCTATCGCCGACCAACGAACTGCTTATCGACGAATCGCTAATCGGTTGGAAAGAGTACGAAATGGAAGTGGTTCGCGACAAAGCGGACAACTGTATCATCGTATGTTCAATCGAGAACTTCGACCCAATGGGCATCCACACGGGTGACTCAATCACAGTTGCACCAGCACAAACACTGACTGACAAAGAATACCAGCTAATGCGTAACGCATCGCTAGCGGTTCTACGTGAAATCGGCGTTGAAACGGGTGGCTCTAACGTACAGTTTGGTATCAACCCGAAAGATGGCCGTATGGTTATCATCGAGATGAACCCACGTGTATCTCGCTCTTCTGCTCTAGCGTCAAAAGCAACAGGTTTCCCAATCGCGAAGATTGCAGCGAAACTGGCGGTTGGCTTCACTCTGGATGAGCTACAAAACGACATCACAGGTGGCGCAACACCAGCATCATTTGAACCAACTATCGACTACGTTGTGACTAAGATTCCTCGCTTTAACTTCGAGAAATTTGCGGGTGCAAACGACCGTCTGACAACACAGATGAAGTCGGTAGGTGAGGTGATGGCGATTGGTCGTAACCAACAAGAATCTCTTCACAAAGCACTGCGCGGCCTAGAAGTTGGCGCAACTGGCTTTGATGAAATGGTTGACCTAGAAGCACCAGATGCACTCACTACGATTCGCCACGAGCTGAAAGAAGCAGGCGCGGAGCGTATTTGGTACATCGCAGACGCTTTCCGTGCGGGTATGTCAGTAGATGGTGTATTCAACCTAACGCAAATTGACCGCTGGTTCCTAGTTCAAATTGAAGAAATAGTGAAACTGGAAGAGCAAGTAAAAGCGGGCGGTTTCGCTGGTCTAACTCAAGACGTACTTCGCCTGATGAAGCGCAAAGGTTTCTCTGATGCTCGTCTATCTAAACTACTTGGTGTGGCTGAAAGCGAAATTCGTCGTATGCGCGACCAGTACGACATCCACCCAGTTTACAAACGTGTGGATACGTGTGCGGCTGAGTTCTCTTCTGACACGGCTTACATGTACTCATCTTACGATGACGAATGTGAAGCGCAGCCTACAGACAAAGACAAGATCATGGTATTGGGCGGTGGTCCAAACCGTATCGGTCAAGGTATCGAATTCGACTACTGTTGTGTACACGCGTCACTAGCGCTACGCGAAGACGGTTACGAAACCATCATGGTGAACTGTAACCCAGAAACGGTATCAACAGACTACGATACGTCTGACCGTCTGTACTTCGAACCAGTTACTCTGGAAGATGTACTGTCTATCGCGCGCGTTGAAAAGCCAAAAGGTGTGATTGTTCAGTACGGTGGTCAAACACCACTTAAACTGGCTCGCGCACTAGAAGCGGCTGGCGTGCCAATCATTGGTACAAGCCCTGACGCGATTGACCGCGCGGAAGACCGTGAGCGTTTCCAAGCAGCAGTTGAGCGTCTAGGCCTTCTACAGCCACAAAACGCTACTGTAACAGCAATGGAGCAAGCGGTAGAGAAGTCGAAAGAAATTGGCTTCCCATTGGTTGTTCGTCCATCTTACGTGTTGGGTGGTCGTGCGATGGAAATCGTATACGATGAGCAAGACCTACGTCGCTACTTCAACGAAGCGGTTAGCGTATCAAACGAATCACCAGTACTACTAGACCGTTTCTTGGATGACGCGACGGAAGTCGACATCGATGCTATCTGTGACGGTGAGCGCGTCGTTATCGGCGGTATCATGGAGCACATCGAGCAAGCGGGTGTTCACTCAGGCGACTCAGCATGTTCGCTTCCTGCTTACACGCTAAGCCAGGAAATCCAAGATAAGATGCGTGAGCAAGTTGAGAAGCTAGCGTTCGAACTTGGTGTACGCGGTCTGATGAACACGCAGTTTGCTGTGAAAGACAACGAAGTGTACCTAATCGAAGTGAACCCTCGAGCTGCACGTACCGTTCCGTTCGTATCAAAAGCGACCGGTGCACCACTAGCGAAAATTGCAGCACGTGTAATGGCTGGTCAGTCTCTGGAATCTCAAGGTTTCACTAAAGAGATTATTCCTCCTTACTACTCAGTGAAAGAAGTCGTGCTTCCATTCAACAAATTCCCTGGTGTTGACCCACTATTGGGCCCAGAAATGCGCTCAACGGGTGAAGTAATGGGTGTGGGCACGACGTTCGCTGAAGCTTACGCGAAAGCGGAACTTGGTTGTGGTGCGATTTACCCTGAAGGTGGTCGTGCGCTACTGTCAGTTCGCGAAGGCGACAAAGAGCGTGTGGTTGACCTAGCGTCTAAGCTAGTGAAGCTTGGCTATCAGTTGGATGCGACACACGGTACCGCGGTGATTCTAGGTGAAGCGGGTATCAACCCTCGTCTAGTGAACAAAGTACACGAAGGTCGTCCTCACATTCTTGACCGTATCAAGAACAATGAGTACACCTACATCGTTAACACGGCAGCAGGTCGTCAAGCGATTGAAGACTCGAAAGTGCTACGTCGCGGCGCATTGGCTGAGAAAGTGAACTACACCACAACGTTGAACGCAGCGTTCGCAACATGTATGTCTCACGCAGCAGATGCAAAAGCGTCAGTAACTTCGGTACAAGAGCTGCACGCAAAAGTGAAAGCAAGCTTAGCGTAACGAATAACAAATCGGTAAACCTCAGGTTTACCTGACAACCTCATTGCCCGCTCTATAGAGCGGGCTTTTTTATCTCTGCTTGTTCGTTGAACTCGAATACATACAGATTGTTGAATTTTAGGAATAGGTTGTAATCGAAGCTTTCGTTAACTCAATTATTTGCTCGGTGGTAACGTATAGCAATCGAGTTATAAGTGTTTGAAATACTATGGAACTATCTTTTGAGCTTCTTAGCATACTGTTTATTGTCGCCTCTGCGGCGGGATTCATTGACGCTATGGCTGGTGGTGGAGGCTTATTGACGCTGCCCGCGTTACTTGCCGCAGGCGTGCCACCGACTCAGGCGTTGGCGACCAATAAGTTGCAAAGCTCATTCGGCAGCTTTTCTGCCAGCTGGTACTTTATCCGCAATGGCATTGTCAGCCTAAAAGAGATGCGTTTAGCGATCGCTTGTACCTTCGTTGGTTCTGCCGTGGGCGCAGAAGCGGTGCAGTACATTGATGCTGGCATTCTCACCAGCTTGATCCCTATTTTATTGATCGCTATTTCTGTTTACTTTCTATTGATGCCAAAAACGACTCAGACAGAGGGCAAAACAAAAATGCCAGAAGCGCTGTTTGCATTCTCTGTCGGGGGCGGGATCGGCTTTTATGATGGCTTCTTTGGTCCTGGGACAGGCTCTATCTTTACGGTCTGTTTTGTCGCGTTGGGTCATTTTGGTTTGGTTGAAGCGACGGCTCGAACTAAGGTGCTCAACTTTACTTCCAATATCGCCGCACTGCTGTTCTTCGTACTGGCGGGATTACCGATTTGGGGGTTGGGCCTAGTGATGGCGGTTGGTGGTTTTATCGGTGCAAGGCTTGGTGCTAAAGTGGTCGTGACCAAAGGACAGAAGTGGATTCGCCCTTTGGTGATCACTATGTCTATGCTAATGGCTCTGAAGCTACTTTGGGAACAGCATCAACAATGGATTCTATCAATGTTTTGATTCGCTCGTTTCGATAGCTCGACGGTCGCAAGCAGATATGAATCGGACGATAGAGCGGTTTGAGCTGCTCAAAATGATGGCAGTACTTAGCGTCGATTTTTAGCGTTTTGATTACCGAGAGTGGCACTAGCGCAGGAGCGATGCCCGACAATGCTAACTGAGCGGCAGCCGAGTAAGAGTCCATCTCCATTATTGGTTGCATGTTGAGCTTGTTCAGAATTGCGAGCTGATAGGTGTTGGCTGGGTTATTGAGGTCATTCGTAATGATGGTGCTGGGCAGTTCAGTAAGCGGTTGACTGTAAACAATACTGAATGGCTCATCCAATAAATGGAACGTCATCAAGTTATGATGATTTGGTAAGTAACCCGCACAGATACCAAGTTGCGCTTTGCCAGATTGCACGTGTTCAACAATTCGTGGTGTGTGGTTAGTCGTGATGACAAGGTATGGGTCTTGTCGATAACGCTGGCCTAGCACTCCTGCCAAATATCCAGCGACGAGTGTTTCTGAGCAATCGAGTTTAATGACGCTGCTTTCTACGACCGATTGTTGCTCATAAATGAGCCCACGAAGTTCATTGAAGGTCGGCCCGATACTCTCGATAAGGTTAATTGCTTCTTGAGTGAGCTGAACATTTCGTCCCTCCGGAACGATCAGTTTCTTGCCTAAGCGTTTTTCTAAGTTCGCTACCCGTTTACTGACCGCTGATTGGCTGATGTAAAGCAGACTGCCAGTGCGGCTCATGGTTTTTGCTTTACTTAATACCAATAAGGTCTCAATGCCTTCCAATAGCATAATAAACCAATGAATATGAGGAATAGGTGACTTAATTTAACGGATTTGTTGTCGTTATGCACCAAGGTCTATTTGAGAAGAGACAAAAAAGCGGCGCTGTTAGAGCGCCGCTTTTGTTAGAATCTAGCTTAAAGCTTATAGAGTCTCAGTAAAAGTACGAGCAATTACGTCGCGTTGTTGCTCTGGAGTTAGCGAGTTAAAGCGAACTGCGTAGCCAGATACACGAATAGTTAGCTGCGGGTATTTCTCTGGGTTTGCTACAGCGTCTTCAAGTGTTTCACGTTTTAAAACGTTAACGTTTAAGTGTTGACCACCTTCGATACGTGGTGCAGTTTCGATAGCCACTTCGCGGCTTTCGTACTCACCTAGGTCGTTGATTGCAACGACTTGGTCTGCTTCGTAACCTGCTGTAGCTGCAACACAACGTGCTTCGCTCTTTTCGCTATCAAGTAGCCAAATAGAGTTTAACAGTTGGTCATTTGCTGCTTTAGTAATTTGAATGCCTTGGATCATCACTGTCTCCTAGTCCACAACTGTGGTGTTATTGGTGTTAACTTTCGAATTTCGTCGAGCTGAGTATTATATAGCGAATAACCATCGCTCTCATATTGATTTAAGTCAATTAACAACGAAAAACATTAATTTTGCGATGGTTATTTTGTTGAGTTAAATCAATAAAAGCTTTAAAAACAGGGTTTTTACAGTTTGTTTGACAATATAGAGTTTTGTTTAAAAATGCATTTTGTTGTAATTTTACTACAAAATGCGGTTATTACAGGAATCGGAAAAGATAACTCTCTGAAATTCGGTTCGTATGCTGAAAGTGTAAAGTGATTAAATGACAGTATTAGAAAAGTCGTCTGGAAGTAAGTTCATTGGCGCACACGTATCCGCTGCTGGTGGTGTTGACCAAGCTCCTTTACGAGCAAAAGAGATTGGAGCAAACGCGTTTGCTTTATTTACTAAGAACCAACGTCAATGGGCAGCCAAACCGTTGGAAGAGAAAACGATTCGTGCGTTTAAAGCCAATTGTCAGATGCTGGGGTATCAATCACAGCATATTCTTCCGCATGATTCTTACTTGATTAATTTAGGTGCGCCTGAAGAAGAAAAACTCAATAAATCGAGAGAAGCGTTTATTGATGAAATGCAGCGTTGTCAGCAGCTTGGTTTGTCTCTACTGAATTTTCACCCAGGCAGCCACTTAAAGAAGATCTCTGAACAAGAGTGCTTGAGTAAAATTGCCGAATCGATCAACTTAGCGCATCAAGCCGTGCCAGATGTGGTTGCTGTGATTGAAAATACCGCCGGTCAGGGGACAAACTTGGGTTGGAAGTTTGAACATTTAGCCGAAATCATTGAACAAGTAGAGGACAAGGCGCGTGTGGGCGTGTGCTTAGATACCTGTCATACGTTTGCAGCGGGGTATGATTTACGCTCGTTTGACGCGTGTGAGGAGACATTCGCTGAGTTTGACCGTGTGGTCGGTATGCACTACCTCAGAGCAATGCACATTAATGACTCAAAATCTTTACTTGGCAGTAAGGTCGATAGGCACCATGCTTTAGGGAAAGGTGAGATAGGGTGGGATTGCTTTGAGTACATCGCTAAAGATGCTCGTTTTGATGGTATCCCGCTGATCTTAGAAACAATTGAGCCTGATATCTGGAAAGATGAGATTGCTCAGTTACGTCGCTTCCATCTTGAGTCAACAAAACAGAGCGAGTAGTAACAAAAGTGGCATCAATCTTCCATATAGTAGTTTGCAGGACAACTAATAGAGGATGCCACTATGTCTTTTTCACCAAAATCGATTACGCCAAGAACGATGGCGGCTAAGTTTACCCGCTTACCGGTTCCTAACCGCCATATCGCTGGACAAGGTCATCATCGAGCGCCACAAAAACATTAATGACAATCAGGGCTTTGTTCTAACGGGGCTTTTTTGCGACAATCAGTTTTGCAATTATGACCCTATATAATAGAAGGAACAGAGCATGAACTCGTCACTGACTTGGCATGATGTTATCGGTGCAGAGAAACAGCAGGACTATTTCCAGCAAACACTGAACTTCGTAGCGGCAGAGCGTGCTGCGGGTAAAGTGGTTTTTCCGCCAGCAGAAGATGTGTTTAACGCTTTTCGCGCTACCGAGTTTAGTGATGTAAAGGTCGTGATTCTAGGGCAAGATCCATACCACGGACCTAACCAAGCGCACGGGTTGTGTTTCTCTGTTCTACCCGGGATCAAAACACCGCCGTCACTGGTCAACATGTACAAAGAGCTTGCGCAGGATATTGAAGGGTTTCAGATCCCGCCACACGGCTACTTGCAAAGTTGGGCAGAGCAGGGCGTGCTGTTGCTCAATACCGTTTTGACGGTTGAACAAGGCAAAGCGCACTCGCACTCCAAAACGGGATGGGAGACGTTCACCGACAGAGTGATTGAAGCGGTCAACCAACATCAGAGCGGCGTAATATTCCTGCTTTGGGGAGCTCATGCGCAAAAGAAAGGCCGCTTTATCGATCGCAATAAACACCATGTGTTAAGCGCACCGCACCCATCGCCATTATCTGCACACCGTGGTTTTCTTGGCTGTCGACACTTTTCCCAAACCAACCAGTTGTTAGTTAACCAAGGAAAAACCGCGATTGACTGGCGCTTACCTTTTGATCTAACACAGTAAAATGACAATGTATGGCTAATTTTCGAGCAGTATCAAAGCTAACCTAGATATTCTCATATACACTTGTTAAAGATAGGTGTTAAGGAGAAACGCTATGATGATTGAAAGGATAAGACGTGAGCACGGCTATATGGTGCGTTTGCTGGCCGTGTTGAAACAGAAAATTGCTATGCTGGAACAAGAGCAACAAATTAACTATTCGTTGCTGCGTGAAATAGTGACTTATCTATCGGATCACTCAGAGCGGGTACATCACCCTAAAGAAGATATCATTTACCAATACTACTTAGATAAATTTGGCCAGCAGCAAGATATAGAAAACCTAGAGTTGGAACATAAGACGCTGTCGACTCAAACCCATGCATTTTTAGACACGGTAGATATGATCCTGAACGATGCTATCGTTCCGCAAGATATCTTTATCAGCCAGTTGAAAGAGTTTGTTTATTCGCAGCGACGCCACCTCGAAATGGAAGAGCAGTCGATCTTACCGCTGATTACACGCAGCTTTACGGTCAAAGATTGGCAAGCGGTGGAAGATATGTGGAGCGTTAACGAAGACGATCCGGTGTTTGGTGACACAATCGCTGAGCAGTACCAGCAGTTGGCGAAGCGAGTCAGACAAGACGCACAAGAATGCGTTTAATAGTTCAGGCTATTTAGCTAATAAAAAAGAGGCGTAACGCCTCTTTTTTAATCCATTTAAAAGTCGATTTGTTCCAGTTCTTCGAATCCGATATCCATTTCTTTCAGTTCGCGCTGGAGGCGTTGTCTATCTTTTATTGCCTCGATTTCTCGCCATTTACGTTTCACTGGTTTCGAGCGAGCGGCACGAGATCTTGGCATGCCCATTTCCATAATTTCTTCAAAGTTTAAGCCGTCCATAAGCTACCTCATTTTTTAATTATTACTCTTTGAAGCGGTATTGCTTAAATACCATTCTCCATGCAGCGTATCTTTGATTCGTTTCTCATTTGTTACGATTTCATGAAAGTTTTCTGGATAATTAATCCGTAGTTCACACATTTTTGTTGTATGAATTGTTGTTTTTTTATACGAACGAGCTCACGGTAACGATTAAATTTACCTATTTAGTTTGTTAATCAGGTGTGTGTAAATTCATCAGACCAGTAGTTTATGCAATAAGTTGTTACACTCGTGGGGAAACAACTCTGCTAACGCTGGTTTGTTTGGAGGTTGGTGGAGCGCTAATGCTTGATGTGTCTAGTGTTTAGAGCATTAATCAGAATGACATTCTTTATTTTATATAATGATTGGTATTGTTGTTAATTTTTAATGTTAATGTTCTAGGTTTGTGCTTTTGTTGTTCGGAGTTGTGTTAATTAATGGTGATTTTATAGTGAAAAATAACACCAGAATGCAATTTGCTGCATATTGATTTTTGCCTTGCTTGGCTGCATTATCCGCCCGTCAAAAATACGCTGATACGTAAAACGGAAGCATGAGGCTCTTTTTACATATCTTAGTTGCACAAAAATTAAACTTAAAAATACTAAGCATCATTGACACTTAGTTTGCAACTGGATGGATGGCTGGGAAGCAGAGATCAGCGAACACTCAAATATGAGGATCTTATGACAGACTTAATCAATTTAATGAACGACCTACTTTGGGGTTCTGTTCTTGTTTATCTTTTAGTCGGTGTCGGTATTTACTTCACAGTAAGACTTGGATTTATCCAATTCCGTCATTTCGGCCACATGTTTTCTGTTCTGAAAAATAGCCGTAAAGCAGACAGTGCTGGTATTTCTTCTTTCCAAGCTCTTTGTACTAGTCTTGCTGCTCGTGTTGGTACAGGTAACATGGCAGGCGTTGCGGTTGCTTTAACCGCTGGTGGTCCTGGTGCGATTTTCTGGATGTGGCTGATCGCTATGCTAGGTATGGCGACGTCGTTCGCTGAGAGTACTCTGGCACAGTTATACAAAACCAAAGATGATGACGGTAACTACCGTGGCGGCCCTGCTTACTACATGGAAAAAGGTCTGGGTATGCGCTGGATGGGTGTGCTGTTCTCAGTATTCTTAATCATCGCATTTGGTTTGGTATTTAACGCAGTACAAGCTAACTCAATCGCTGGTGCAATGAACACCGCGTTTGGTTGGGATAAAATGTACGTAGGCATCACAGTGGTTATACTGTCTTCTGTGGTGATCTTCGGTGGCATTAAGCGTATCGCTCGCGTAGCAGAGATGATTGTTCCAGCGATGGCACTGGCGTACCTTGCGTTGGCACTGTTTGTGATGTTTATGAACATCGAGAAACTACCAGCAGTACTAAGCCTAATCTTCAAGAGCGCGTTTGGCCTGCAAGAAGCAGCCGCAGGTGGTCTAGGTTACGCAATCGCGCAAGCGATGATCAACGGTATCAAGCGTGGTCTGTTCTCGAACGAAGCGGGTATGGGTTCTGCACCAAACGCGGCAGCGTCAGCAACTCCGTATCCGCCACACCCTGCGTCACAAGGTTACGTGCAAATGCTGGGCGTATTCACGGATACCATTGTAATCTGTTCAGCGACGGTGGCGATCATCCTGATGTCAGGTGAGTACGTACCACACGGTGAAGTAACGGGTATCGAATTGACGCAAACCGCGTTGAGCTCACAAGTAGGTGACTGGGGTAGTGTGTTTGTGGCAGTTGCGATTTTCTTCTTCGCTTTTACTTCAATCATTGCGAACTACTCATACGCAGAAACCAACCTTATCTTCCTAGAGCACAACCACAAAGCGGGTATCAGCATCTTCCGTCTAGTTGTTCTGGCTATGGTGATGTTTGGTTCTGTTGCTGCGCTACCGATTGTTTGGGCACTTGCTGACGTATCGATGGGGCTGATGGCGATTGTTAACTTAGTCGCGATTATTCTGTTGTCAGGCATCGTGATTAAACTGGCGAAAGACTACAACCAGCAGCTACAAGCGGGCAAGGTGCCAACGTTTGATTCGAATGATTTCCCTGAGCTTAAATCTCAACTTGAAGATGGCATCTGGGATAACACTGAGAAGAAATAATAGCCGCTAGCTATCAATACGATTCAAAAAGCCGTGCAGACATTGCGCGGCTTTTTTTGTACCCTAGAGCCAATAAAAATAGAAAGATAAGAGTAAAGTCATGTTAATTGTAGTTTCTCCAGCAAAGACCTTAGATTACGAATCTCCTCTAGCAACGGAAAAATACACTCAGCCTGAACTTGTTGAGTATTCAAAGCAATTGATCGACGTTTGTCGCAAGTTGACGCCCGCTGACGTGGCAAGTTTGATGAAAGTAAGCGATAAGATAGCGGATCTCAACGTTGGTCGCTTCCAAGAGTGGAGTGACACCTTCACGACGGATAACTCGCGTCAGGCAATCTTGGCATTCAAAGGGGATGTCTACACAGGGCTAGATGCAGAAACACTCTCAGAAGAAGACTTTGATTACGCGCAAACACATCTACGTATGTTGTCTGGGCTGTACGGCCTGCTGAAGCCACTTGATTTGATGCAACCATACCGATTGGAAATGGGTACCAAACTGGCGAATGATAAAGGCACTAACTTGTACCAGTTCTGGGGTAACGTGATTACCGACAAACTTAATCAAGCAATCGCAGAGCAAGGCGACAATGTGTTGATTAATTTAGCGTCAAACGAGTACTTTAAGGCAGTAAAACCAAAAGCGCTTGATGCTCAGGTGATTACGCCGGTATTCAAAGACTGCAAGAATGGGCAATACAAGGTGATCAGTTTCTACGCCAAGAAAGCGCGTGGCATGATGGCGCGTTACATCATCGAAAATCGTACTTCTAGCGTCGAGGATTTGACCAAGTTTGATACCGCGGGCTATTACTTTGTAGAAGAAGAGTCGACACCAACAGAATTGGTCTTCAAACGAGAAGAGCAATAATCAGAGAGGTAGGTCATGATCGCTTGGTTTAAACGCTTAATTGCGAAGTACGATGCATGGTGTCTGTCCATGGGATTAACGCCAGAGAACAAACGAAGTTGCGTACCCTACCGAAAAGACCCGACTCATGAATCCCCGAAAAAGGCGCAGTAATAATGCGCCTTTTTGATACCCACTGTCATTTTGACTTCGAGCCATTTTCTGCCAACTTTCCTCACCATTTAGCGCAGGCAAAACAGCAAGGGGTTGAGCGATTTTTAATCCCTGCGATTGGGCCAAGCAACTGGCAAACACTCCTTGAACTGTCACATCGCTACAGCGAAATCTATTTTGCTTTGGGGTTTCATCCTTACTTTCTTGATGGCAATAGTCCGGCTCATTTAAGTGCATTGGAACGTTTGCTTGGCGAACATCATGCACGTTGTGTGGCCGTTGGGGAGTGTGGCCTAGATGCGATGATTGAAGTGAACAGTGATTTGCAGGAGCAAATGTTTATCGCTCAGATCGAACTGGCGAAAACGTTCCAAAAACCGTTGATACTTCATAGTAGGAAAACCCACAACCGCATAATCCAGCTACTTAAGCTGCATAAGTTTAGTGGTGGTGGCGTGATCCACGGCTTTGCCGGAAGCTACCAGCAAGCGATGCAATATGTTGAGCTCGGACTCTACATTGGTGTTGGTGGTGTGATTACTTATCCGCGAGCAAACAAAACTCGGCAAGCGGTTGCAAAAGTACCACTGGATAGTTTGATCTTAGAGACAGATTCACCAGATATGCCATTAAATGGTTATCAAGGTGAATATAATCACCCTAAACTACTAAGTGAAGTCTTAGCGTCTTTGGCAGAATTGAAAGAAGACTCTAGGCAAACGATTGCTCGAAAACTCTGGGAAAATAGCAGTTTGCTGTTCGGTATCTGTGAATAAAATCCAAAGAAATTTGGCATATTTTGATTGCATATACAGAGAAAAGAGATCTGACTCACGTTGTTGAGTGAATCCATGATGAATCTTATCAGAAACTGTGAACGCGGCATTACTTTCTCAATGGACGGATGAGTATAATTGCGGCTGCTTTTGAGCTCCATTTTTGTAACACGCCAACAAATAACATATAAGGAAGTCATAAACTATGAGCCTGTTTATGAGCCTAGTCGGTATGGCAGTATTGCTAGGAATTGCATTACTACTGTCTGATAACCGCAAAGCTATCAATCTAAGAACTGTGGGTGGCGCTTTCGCTATTCAATTCATCATCGGTGGTTTCGTTCTTTACGTACCATGGGGTCGTGACCTTCTAGCTGGTTTCTCAGCTGGTGTACAAAACGTTATCGACTACGGTAAAGACGGTACTGGTTTCCTATTCGGTAGCCTAGTTAACTTCTCAGTTGACGGTATCGGTTTCATTTTCGCGTTCCAAGTACTTCCAACGCTAATCTTCTTCTCATCGCTAATCTCTGTGCTTTACTACGTAGGTGTTATGCAATGGGTTATCAAGATTCTTGGTGGTGGTCTACAAAAAGCACTAGGTACTTCACGTGCCGAGTCTATGTCTGCAGCAGCTAACATTTTCGTAGGTCAAACAGAAGCACCTCTAGTGGTTCGTCCGTTTGTTCCTAAAATGACTCAGTCTGAGCTATTTGCAGTAATGTGTGGTGGTCTAGCGTCTGTTGCTGGTGGTGTACTAGCAGGCTACGCGTCAATGGGTGTTCCACTAGAATACCTAGTTGCGGCATCATTCATGGCAGCTCCTGGTGGTCTACTGTTCGCTAAGATCATCAAGCCTGAAACTGACACTCCAGACGAAGATCTAGGTGCTGATATCGACGGTGGCGACGACAAGCCTGCTAACGTTATCGATGCAGCAGCTGGTGGTGCATCTGTTGGTCTACAACTTGCTCTAAACGTTGGTGCAATGCTACTCGCGTTCATCGGTCTAATCGCGCTAATTAACGGTATCCTAGGTGGTGTTGGCGGTTGGTTCGGTATGCCAGAGCTAACTCTAGAAATCATTCTAGGTTACCTATTCTCTCCTCTAGCATTCTTAATCGGTGTGCCATGGGAAGAAGCAACGCTAGCTGGCTCGTTCATCGGTCAGAAACTGGTTGTTAACGAATTCGTAGCTTACCTAAACTTCGTACCATACGTTGGTGACAACGCTCAAATCGTTGCAGCAACAGGTGCTGTAATGTCTGAGAAGACAGCAGCAATCATCTCGTTTGCTCTATGTGGTTTCGCGAACCTTTCTTCTATCGCGATCCTACTAGGTGGTCTAGGTGGTCTAGCGCCAAACCGTCGTCACGACATCGCTCGTATGGGTGTTAAAGCGGTTTGTGCTGGTACGCTATCTAACCTAATGGCGGCGACAATCGCTGGCTTCTTCCTATCTTTCTAATTACGTAGTTAAGAGAAAGAATATATAGACGCCGTTTTACAAAGCCCCGTAGTCACACGTTGTGTGCTACGGGGCTTTTTCGTTTTCTGCATATTGAGCGCGATAGCTGCGTTAACGTCTGTTTCTCACCTCAGTCACTTAGCGAGCTAAGCTCCCGGGGATTCGAATCCTTGTTGCCTTGCTCTCACACTAACTATTTTGAAAACGGAGATGACTTGGCTTTGATTTAGTTAAGTACTCAAACATTGTCTGTACTCGGTTCAGACAACAAAACACATAGCGTTTGCGGTAGGCGAGTCTGCGCAAACGTTGAACAGACTCTTTTTTGAGATACAAACCGTTTGCGCTCTATGAGCCGCTACAGTTCTGCGACAAATATCTATAATGTATATATCTATAGAAAGTAGGGTAAAACTTATGAATGAAGTTATCCTCGCAACCCTCGCGGGTTTTGTTGTTGGAGTCCTGTTTTCCGCTATCAAGTTGCCAATACCGGCTCCGCCTGTTTTATCGGGTGTGATGGGCATCGTAGGGGTCTACTTAGGTGGCATAGCTTATCAATGGATTATTGAAAGGTTTTTCAGCTAGCGATAATCAATACATGGAGTATGATTAACGCTGGTGACGGGGGATTTCCCCACATGTTAGACACCGCAATCGCAGATTGTTGTGCCATAGACCAAACTGGTACTGTGCGGTGACAGGGATAGCAATTGGTATATTTTTCGCTGTATATACCGAGTCTTCAAGGAACCAAGTCCGTTCATAAATGAATGCAGCCTTAAAACAGAATTAAGGCCGTAACTTTTTTGAATATTGATCGGAGATAGAAATGAGCGATTTAAAAGCAGCAGCACTACGTGCACTTAAACTTATGGACCTAACTACGCTGAATGATGATGACACTGATGCGAAAGTTATCTCTCTATGTCATGACGCAAAATCAGCAGTAGGTAACACAGCTGCAATTTGTATTTACCCTCGCTTTATTCCTATTGCTAAGAAGACACTTCGCGAGCAAGGTACACCAGAAATTCGTATCGCAACTGTGACTAACTTCCCTCATGGTAACGATGACATCGAAATCGCAGTAGCAGAAACAAAAGCGGCTGTGGCTTACGGTGCAGATGAAGTCGACGTTGTTTTCCCATACCGTGCCCTAATGGCGGGTGATGAGAAAGTAGGCTTCGAACTGGTTAAGCAATGTAAAGAAGCTTGTGGTGACATTCTTCTAAAAGTGATCATCGAAACAGGTGAGCTAAAAGAAGAAGCACTGATCAAGAAAGCTTCACAAATCTGTATCGAAGCGGGTGCAGACTTTATTAAAACTTCAACAGGTAAAGTGCCTGTAAACGCAACACCTGAATACGCGCGTATGATGCTTGAAGTGATTCGTGATATGGGTGTAGCGGAAACCGTTGGTTTCAAACCAGCAGGTGGCGTACGCACTGCAGAAGATGCAGCGGCTTACCTAGCAATGGCTGACGAAATCCTAGGTGATGGCTGGGTTGATGCTCGTCACTACCGTTTCGGTGCGTCAAGCCTACTGACTAACCTACTGAATACATTAGAAGTAACAGACGAAACAGCAGATCCATCTGCATATTAATTCTAACTAGAGTCTGTTTGGTGGAGCGGTGTAAACCGTTCCACATTACCTCTTTACCTTATAACCATCGCTACTTTTAGCGTGGGAGGATCTAATGTACTTACCTCAAGAAATCATTCGTAAAAAACGCGACGGTGAAGAACTTACCGCCGACGAAATCAATTTCTTTATTCAAGGTGTTGCGAACAATACCGTCTCTGAAGGTCAGATCGCTGCATTCGCAATGACGATCTTTTTCAACGAAATGACGATGCCAGAACGTATTGCCCTAACTTGTGCAATGCGCGATTCAGGCATGGTGATTGATTGGAGCCACAAGAACTTCGGTGGTCCGATTGTCGATAAACACTCAACGGGTGGTGTTGGCGACGTAACCTCATTGATGCTTGGTCCTATGGTGGCAGCATGTGGTGGTTTTGTACCAATGATCTCAGGTCGTGGCCTAGGTCATACTGGCGGTACGCTCGACAAACTAGAGTCTATCCCTGGCTACAACATTACTCCAACCAATGAAGTGTTTGGTGACGTAACCAAAGAAGCCGGTGTGGCAATCATTGGTCAAACCGGTGACCTAGCACCAGCCGACAAACGTGTTTACGCGACTCGCGATATCACCGCTACGGTCGATAATATCTCTTTGATTACCGCGTCAATTCTGTCTAAGAAGCTGGCAGCCGGTCTTGAGTCACTGGTTATGGACGTAAAAGTAGGTTCTGGTGCATTTATGCCCACTTACGAAGCGTCTGAAGAACTGGCGAAATCGATCGTTGCAGTAGCCAATGGCGCAGGCACAAAGACCACTGCAATCTTGACAGACATGAACCAAGTGCTTGCATCATCAGCAGGTAACGCGGTTGAAGTGCGTGAAGCGGTACGTTTCCTAACGGGTGAATACCGTAACCCTCGTCTACTCGAAGTGACACTTGCGTCGTGTGCGGAAATGTTGGTGCTAGGTAAGCTGGCAGACAACACCGAAGACGCGCGAGCGAAGCTGAAGGAAGTACTGGATAACGGCAAAGCGGCTGAGTGCTTCGGTAAAATGGTTGCAGGCTTAGGTGGTCCGGCTGATTTCGTAGAAAACTACGACAACTACTTAGATAAAGCAGAGATCATTAAACCAGTATTCGCCGATCAGAACGGTGTCGTTTCAGCGATGGATACCCGTGCGATCGGCATGGCAGTCGTTGCTATGGGCGGCGGTCGACGCGTTGCAACGGACAAGATTGACTACGCGGTGGGTTTTGATGGTTTCATCCGTTTGGGAGAAGAAGCTTCGAGTGATAAACCGCTAGCGATTATCCACGCGCGCAGTGAAGAACAGTGGCAAGAAGCGGCAGACGCTTTGAAGAAAGCGATCACAATTGGTGGTGAGTACACACCAACCCCTGAGGTTTACCGCCAAATCCGCGCAGAAGATATTTAATTAGTTATAAATTAAGGCCTGCTTAATACCAATCATTACCGAGTGGGCCTAAGGAACGAGCAATGAAAAGAGCATTTATTTTAGTACTAGACTCATTCGGTATTGGCGCAACAGCAGACGCCGATAAATTTGGTGACGTTGGTTCAGACACACTAGGGCACATCGCTGAGCAATGTGCAAACGGCTTGGCTGATAACGCAGAGCGTAGCGGTGCACTTAAACTACCTAACTTGTCAAAACTTGGCTTAGCTATGGCGCATAAAGAGTCAACTGGCCAGTTCGCTCCAGGTCTGGATGCAGACGTGGAGATCATTGGTGCATACGGTCACGCGGCAGAGCTGTCGTCGGGTAAAGATACTCCGTCTGGTCACTGGGAAATCGCTGGTGTACCGGTACTGTTTGACTGGGGTTACTTCACTGACAAAACCAACAGTTTCCCGAAAGAGCTGACAGACCGCATTCTAGAACGTGCGGGCCTAGACGGTTTTCTAGGTAACTGCCACGCTTCTGGTACGCAAGTACTGGACGACTTAGGTGAAGAGCACATGAAGACTGGCAAGCCAATCTTCTACACCTCTGCGGACTCTGTATTCCAGATCGCTTGTCATGAAGAGACTTTTGGCCTAGACCGCTTGCTAGAGCTTTGCCAGATCGCTCGTGAAGAGCTAGAAGATTACAACATTGGCCGTGTTATCGCGCGTCCGTTCATTGGTCCGGGTAAAGGTCAATTTGAGCGTACAGGTAACCGTCGCGACCTTTCTGTTGAGCCACCGTCAGCAACCGTGTTGCAAAAGCTGGTTGAAGAGAAGCAAGGTAACGTTGTTTCTATCGGTAAGATTGCCGATATCTACGCAAACTGCGGCATCACCAAGAAAGTTAAAGCAACGGGTATTCCTGCGTTGTTCGAAGCCACACTTGAGCAGATTAAAGAAGCAGGTGACAACACCATCGTCTTCACTAACTTCGTTGACTTTGACTCAGCATACGGTCACCGCCGTGATGTAGCAGGCTACGCAGCGGCGCTTGAGTACTTTGACGGTCGTATCAACGAAGTACTAGAGCTGATGGAAGAAGACGACGTGCTGATCCTCACTGCGGACCACGGTTGTGATCCAACATGGCCAGGTACAGACCATACTCGTGAGCACATCCCAGTGATTGTTTACGGTAAAAAAGTACCAGCCGGTTCGCTTGGTCGCCGCGAGACATTTGCCGATATCGGTCAAACCTTGGCAAGCCACTTTGGCATTTCGCCAATGGATTACGGCAAGAATTTTCTATAATTGAAACTTTAAGTAGAGAGGCACTGTGCCTCTCTCTTTTTTTAGTTCGGATATAAGGAATATACAGACATGGCAACTCCACATATTAATGCTGAAATGGGTGCTTTTGCAGACGTTGTTCTAATGCCAGGTGACCCGTTACGCGCCAAGTACATTGCAGAAACCTTCCTCGAAGATGTCGTTCAGGTATGTGATGTACGTAATATGTTGGGCTTTACTGGCACGTACAAAGGTCGCAAAGTTTCTGTGATGGGCCACGGTATGGGTATCCCGTCTTGTTCTATCTACGCGACTGAGCTGGTTAAGGACTTTGGTGTGAAGAAAATTATCCGTGTTGGTAGCTGCGGCGCGGTGAACGAAGACATCAAAGTACGCGACGTTGTGATTGGCATGGGGGCGTGCACGGATTCAAAAGTAAACCGAATCCGCTTTAAAGGTCATGACTTTGCTGCAATTGCGGATTACAAAATGGTTCGTGCTGCCGAAGACGCAGCCAAAGCACGTGGCATCGACGTAAAAGTGGGGAACCTGTTCTCGGCTGAACTGTTCTACACCCCTGACCCAGAGATGTTTGACGTGATGGATAAATACGGCATCGTTGGTGTAGAAATGGAAGCCGCAGGTATCTATGGCGTGTGTGCGGAATACGGCGCGAAAGCACTGACGATTTGTACCGTTTCAGACCACATCAAGACGGGTGAGCAGACGACTTCAGACGAGCGTCAAACGACCTTTAACGACATGATGTTGATTGCACTGGACTCTGTTTTGCTTGGTGATAACGACTAACAATCTAAACGTTTGAAAAGCAAAAAGCCTTGGTTTGAGACCAAGGCTTTTTTGTGTTGTGTTCACGCAGCGAGCTTAGGACTCCATATCCTGCAGCAGCAAGTTCTCTCCTTTGCGTTTCGGCTTTCTGCGAATCACGATCGCCAGCACCAAACCCGCCAGGAAACTCACCGCGACCATCGAATACATATAGCGGTCGCTCTTACGGTAATAGTGGTCAGAAAACGCGGTCACTTTACCCGTTTCAAACGTGATGCGGACAAAACCAATCACTGCATTGTCGTGCATAATCGGTTCAACCAATTGCTGCTTACCAATGCGTGCGGTTGCTAGTGGCGTATCTAGCCCAAGGGTTTCGCGAACCGACTTTGCATTATCACTCGATGCTAAACGAACGCCGTCAGCGCTATAAATGGTTGCGTCGTATACCAAATCATCTTGCGCCAATTGGTTGCTAAGCTTAAGTAGACGCTCTTGATCTTCGCTTGCGATTAAATCACCTGCAGACAAAGATGCTTGTGAGATTAGCACCTGAGTGAGGGTCTTGAGCTGGTTTTGTTGAATCTGCTCGTTACCCTTGGTGATTTTGACACTGTTGACGCCAACTAATGCCACCATGGCGATCAGAGCAAGAATAGCAAGTGCTCTGATGGCGACTCGAAATGAAAACAGAGATGAATCCATTTGACCTCAAAAATCGATTTATTTAGCCATAGGGCATATTGAGACTTGCGTAGGTAAATTGCAATAGGTTAACGTGTTGCAAGGTTTTTTTAGGATTATAAACATGGAACGGTTCAATACATTATCAATTAGACGCTCTATTCCGCTGATGAATCGACTGCCAGAAACACGTTTAGCGACCTGTTTTGACGTCGCTAAGGCTAGTTGGATTATCTATGGACCTTATTTGTCTGGTAGCCAATTCGACGATATCGATTTTTTCACTGGCTACTACAACGGAGTCGTGGACGTATGGAAAGTCGGTCAGTACGAAGTTGCGCTGATGGACGGTGAACTTACCCCTGAGCACGAAGAGATTTTACAAGCACTCGGACTGGATTACGCGAAGCTACAAGATGTGCCGGATTTGAGTAAGCCGGGTGTGGTTGTATTCGATATGGATTCGACGGCGATTCAAATTGAATGTATTGACGAAATTGCCAAGCTAGCTGGTGTTGGTGAAGAAGTGGCTGAAGTGACTGAACGCGCGATGCAGGGGGAGTTGGACTTTGAACAGAGCCTGCGTCAACGAGTCGGCAAACTGGCGGGTGCGGATGAGTCGATTTTATCGGCAGTAAGAGAAGAGCTTCCGCTGATGCCTGATTTGCCTGAACTGATCCAGACTTTCAAACAGTTTGGCTGGAAAACAGCGATAGCATCAGGCGGGTTTACCTACTTCTCTGACCATTTAAAACAACAGCTTGGTCTCGACTTTGCTCAATCTAACCAGCTTGAAATTGTTAAGGGTAAGCTGACGGGTAAAGTCTTGGGCGACGTTGTGACGGCGCAAACAAAAGCTGATATTTTGGAAGACTTAGCTGAGCAATACGAGATCGAATCTCACAATACGATTGCGGTTGGTGATGGTGCTAATGACCTAACCATGATGGGTGTGGCGGGATTAGGTATCGCATATCATGCTAAGCCAAAAGTTGAACAGCAAGCGCAAGCTGCAATTCGTTTCTGTGGATTAGGCGGTGTGATTTGTATCCTATCGGCGATGTTGGTGAAACAAAAACGCGTCAGCTTCTCGCCGCAGCCGTAGAAGCGAGCGTTCAGATATAGTAAAGGCGAGCATTTGGCTCGCCTTTGTTGTACTTGTCACAAGGATTATTTGGTTAGTTCCAACCGAATCAACACTTCTTCAGTAATATCGGTCAGTTCACCGTATCCCATGACATCGTGGAGCTCTTTCTCGAGACTGCGCGCTTTCGCTTGGCTGATTTGATTGAGTTCTTTTAAGTCCTTGTGCATCAATACCGTCATGGGGTCGAGTACTGGCGCGCTTAGCACTCGAATCGCAAAGAATTCGCCGCTGGCTTGCGCGTCTTTGATAAAGTTAATCCGCGACTTGATATTGCTAAACTCACTCGAGAGCTTCGATTCCACGGCTTGAATACGTGTACCAAACTTGATCACCATCAGATAGAGCTCGTGATATTGCGGTTTTGCCCCTTCAATACGTTTCATCGGCGTCGCTAGCAAGGTATTGGTGCGACCTTTGTATATTGGCTCCAATGAGTAACTTTTCTCTTCACCGAGCTTCGCCAACAATGCGATGTGTGCTGGCAGCGGGAAGTTGACGCCAATCACTTTTGGTTTCAAGTTACCGCGACGTTTTTCAAAATACACAGGTGTTGAAACCACTTTATCCAGCAAAATATCGTGTAGCCCTTCCAGCAACTCGCCACTTGGCAACAGCTCTTTCTTCGCAACCAGTTTTTCTTGGTTGTAGTCAATCAAGCGCCCGAGGAAAGCGGTGATTCGTAGGGTAAAGCTCTCTTCCATCATCGAGAGCTGAATCGTGCGACCATCAGGGCTAATGCGGACGATCTGATAAGGAACGGAGTTAAGCGGAACGCGTTTATCGTACAGTTGCAGCTCTTTGAAGTTGAGCTCACAAATGTCACCCGCTTTGAGATGGCTCGGCTCGGAAAGTATGATGCGCACACCGTGTTTGGAGAGATCGTCGGTATCACCCACTAAGACTTGTTTGTCGTCTGTGGTTAGCTCAACCGGAGATTTAAACTGGTATCTTGACTCTCTACGGCGTGATTTGGCGTCAAAGTACAAACTGGTTGGGTCGTACTCTGGGGTGCGAGCGTGCTTAAACTGGTTCAGCGAGCTGCTTGGCAGCCTTGGCTTTTCCGTCAGCAGATAGTCTTGACTGCTCTTTTCATCGCTGATCTCTTGCAACATACCGCAGTGCGTCAGCGTGTTGGGATCCAAATCCAATTCGGTTGAGTGATGACTCAGAGCCTGTTTGTCTTCGTCTGACATTTCAAACACCGAAAGGCGGAAGGCTTTCCAAGACGGTTTCTTCGCCCCAACGTGCCAGAACAACTGACGTACTTCACGTGTCGCTTCGGGCATCATCATCGAAAAGAAGTGGGTCTTACCATGGTGCTCATGGGTAAACGAGTAGAGTACGTTGCTACTGCCTTTCAGACCCGGTCGGGTCAATTGCAACATACGGTCTTGGTTGAATAAGCTGCTCAAGGCTTGTTGGTTGCGCTCATCTTGCCAGTATTGCCAAACCGGCTGGTTGTTTTCCGTCATCAATACCAGTTTGAGCTGATCGCCGCTGAAAAACAGTGGCAAGCTGCAGGTGTGTTTGAGGAAAATGTGCTCGTAACCTCGGGTGCGGGCGCGAATGATCTTATCTTGATTATCGTGACGCGCCTTTTGTGCATCGCTTTTGAAGTACTGTTCAATCACGGTCGCGAGTGTGTTGCTGTTATCAAGCTTCAACACACGCAGGAATTTTACCGCGTCGTTTTCGTAGGAATCATCAATACCGACAACACGATAAGGAATTGCCTGATCGATCCCCTCAATTTCGCTAGTTCGGGCAAGTTCGACGAAACGTGCGTGAATGATCTCACCGAGTTTGTAATCAAACGCAGAGGGGACTTTAAACTTAGCGCCAGACGGAGATAGATCGACGGTAACGGCGTGAACCAGTTGGTTGCTGTCGAGTTGAATCTCGAGCTGGGAGGAGACTTTGAGGCGGTTTTCTTTGCGTTTTAAATCAAAGCCTAAATTGATCGCTTCTACTTCGAGTGGATTTTCAGGGGGCTGGCTTTCGCTGTGCAGAGACTGGTGTCGCTGCTTCATGACACGGAAGTTATTATGGGTATTAAACAGCGCTTCCCAAACACCTTCCGTGTAGCCACCAAATTTGTTTGTCAGCTTGTGATATGCATTGAACGCGACATCGTCCAGCCAGTGCGTGCGACCAGCGAGTTCGTATTGTCGGCATTCGCCATTGACCCTGCCACGCAAATCAATGCTTTTGTAGCAAGGTGCCATCATTCGGTTGAGTTCCATCTTGACTAAGAACTTCACTGAAGGCGCTTCGCCTTTAGTCATTTGACTGAGTAACTGGTCAAAGTCGTCCGAATGATAGACGGGAATAAGCCTTTCTGCTAAAGAGAGAATTTCTGGCTGCTGCATATCGTTTGTTTAAAGTGCTCCATGCTGAATTTATCGGCCTTGAAAGGCAGATCTTTAGTGATATGTTACCGCGAATCAAGCAGAATTAGAGCCAAAGCGATATTCAAGTTCACAATTTATAACTGAGGCGACATGGCAAAAGCGAAAACAGCATATGTATGTAACGATTGCGGTGCAGATTTCCCCAGATGGCAGGGGCAGTGTAACGCATGTGGTTCGTGGAACACGATCAGCGAAGTACGTTTAGCCGCATCTCCAGCGGCGGCGAGAAACGAGCGTTTGTCGGGTTATGCGGGTAACAGCGGCGAGACCAAAGTACAAACACTGGCTGAGATCGACTTACAAGAAGTGCCTCGTTTTACCAGTGGCTTTAAAGAGTTTGACCGAGTGATGGGTGGCGGTGTCGTTCCCGGTGCTGCGATCTTAATCGGTGGTAACCCGGGCGCGGGTAAGTCGACCTTGTTGCTACAAACCATGTGTTTTCTTGCCTCGCACATGCCAACGCTTTACGTCACCGGTGAGGAATCTTTGCAGCAGGTAGCGATGCGTGCTTCGCGGTTAGGATTACCCAAAGATAACCTCAAGATGTTATCGGAGACCAATGTTGACCGCATCTGTCAGATCGCAGAGAAAGAACAACCAAAGATCATGGTGATCGACTCGATCCAAGTAATGCACGTATCGGATGTGCAGTCTTCGCCGGGCAGTGTCGCACAGGTCCGTGAGTCGGCGACCGCGTTGACACGATACGCCAAGCAAAACAATGTGGCGGTATTTATCGTTGGTCACGTGACCAAAGACGGCTCGCTCGCCGGACCAAAGGTTCTAGAACATATCATCGACTGCTCTGTACTGCTCGATGGTGGAACCGACAGTCGTTTCCGTACTTTACGCAGTCATAAGAACCGTTTTGGTGCGGTCAACGAGCTCGGCGTGTTTGCCATGACAGGGCAGGGACTGAAAGAAGTCAGCAATCCATCTGCGATCTTCTTATCGCGTGGTGAAGAAGAAACCTCGGGCAGCTCGGTGATGGTGGTATGGGAAGGTACTCGTCCATTGCTCGTCGAGATTCAAGCGCTGGTGGACTATTCACAATTGGCTAATCCTCGTCGTGTTGCAGTAGGCCTAGAGCAGAACCGCTTGTCGTTACTGCTTGCGGTGCTGCACAAACACGGCGGCTTACAAATGGCCGACCAAGACGTGTTTGTAAACGTAGTTGGTGGGGTGAAAGTGACAGAAACCAGTGCCGACTTGGCGTTGGTGGTGGCGTTGCTCTCGAGCTTCCGTGACCGCCCACTACCGAAAGATGTGGTGGTATTTGGTGAGGTCGGCTTAGCAGGGGAAATTCGCCCAGTGCCAAGTGGTCAGGAGCGTCTCAACGAAGCGTTCAAACACGGTTTCAAGAAAGCAATTGTGCCAGCGGCAAATATGCCCAAAGGTGGTATTCCGGGCATGCAAATCCACGGGGTGAAAAAGCTTTCAGAAGCGATTGAAGCGTTTGATGAGTTGTAATACCTAAAGTTAAAATATAAAAAGAGCGAGCCACAGTGCTCGCTCTTTTTGCTTATCGTATCGAACATCAAAGCATATCAACGGCTTTCTCGACCGCTTGGATAAATCGCTCAACGTCGTCGAGAGTGTTGTAGATCGCGAAAGACGCACGCACCGTCCCCTTGACGTTCAGCGCGTCCATTAATGGGTGAGCGCAGTGGTGACCAGCACGAACCGCGATGCCTTGTTGGTCAAGCAAAGTGGCGATGTCTTGGTGATGAACCCCGTCAATCACAAACGAAATGACCGAGGCGTGTTCTTGGTAGCCAAGTATCCGTACATCTTCGATTTGATTCAACCGGCGCTTCGCTTCGTCGACTAGCGAGTGGATATGCGCGGCTACGTCTTGAGGGACAAATTCTTGATACCATTTGATCGCGGTTTCGAGCGCGATTGCGCCAGCCACGTTAGGTGTTCCTGCTTCAAATTTTCCTGGTAACTCGCTATAGGTCGTGCCATTGAAAGATACTTTTTCGACCATCTTGCCGCCACCATGCCAAGGGGGCATCGCTTCCAGTAAGTCGAGTTTTCCGTACAACACGCCGATACCCGCTGGTGCGTAAATCTTGTGGCCTGAAAAGACGTAAAAATCGGCATCTAGCGCTTGTACATTCACTGTTTCGTGGACGATACCTTGTGCACCATCGACTACGACTACTGCGCCAGCTTGATGCGCTTTTGTGATCACTTGTTCAATCGGTTGGCGTGTGCCAGTGACATTGGTGATGTGGGCAATGGCTACCAGCTTTGTACGGCTAGATAACAGTGATTCGAATGCCGCTAAGTCAAACTGACAGTCTGGCGTCATCGGAACTTTTACTACTTTGACTCCGGTCTGCTCGGCGACAATCTGCCAAGGGACGATGTTGGCGTGATGCTCCATCTCTCCGACGAGAATTTCATCTCCCGCTTGTAACGTATTACG
>NZ_JAATOO010000002.1 GCF_011806575.1 Vibrio hepatarius | reverse complement strand
TGGTGCCGACTACCGGAATCGAACTGGTGACCTACTGATTACAAGTCAGTTGCTCTACCTACTGAGCTAAGTCGGCACACTTTATTCTTTTACTAACTGTTCGTGCAAAGCACCAACAATTAAGAAATTGTGGTGCCCGGAGGCGGAATCGAACCACCGACACGAGGATTTTCAATCCTCTGCTCTACCGACTGAGCTATCCGGGCGACGAGGTGTATTAAACGGCTTTTCGTGTTTAAGGTCAACACTAAAATGCAAAAAAAATATCGTTTGATGTTTTTCTATACTTAGTGGGCTGTTTTTGCTCATTTTGACAAAGAAGTGTATAGAGACCAATAGAAGTTATACGTACAAACACAGGAATAGTTTAACTTTGATCGGAAAAAAGCACGCCTTTAAGCGTGCTTTTTATTGTTTAAGAGGCTAATTACTGCTTAACCGTAAACTTGCTTAACCAGTTTTCAAGCTCATTTGCCATATGAGTTAAGGATTGTGTGCTGTTGTGGCTCTCTACTACGACGTTGCTCAACTTGGTGCCGCTCTCTTCTATCATATTGATACGTTGTGAAATATCGTCACTCACTTGTGTTTGTTCGGCCGCTGCGGTGGCGATTTGATGGCTCATCTGGCTGATTGTTTCTAGGGCAAACACTACCTGTTTCAGCGCCTCAGAAGCGTTCTGCGATTCAATTACAGTACTTTCACTGGTTTCAGCACAGATTTGCATGGTGCTGATCGCGTTGCGAGAGCCAGCTTGCAAATTGGTGATCATTTGCTGGATCTCTTTGGTGCTGTCTTGGGTTCGACCCGCGAGGTTACGCACCTCATCCGCGACTACCGCAAACCCGCGACCTTGTTCCCCTGCGCGCGCTGCTTCGATGGCGGCGTTAAGTGCTAACAAGTTGGTCTGCTCGGCGATGTCACCAATCACATCCAATACTTTGGCGATATTGTTCACGTCGTTGTCAAGGTTAGCCACGGCTTGGCTTGCGGTATTGAGTTCACCCGCTAACCCCTGAATGTTGTCTACTGTACTGTGGATCAACTGCTGAGTATGTTGCGATTGTTTATCCGCTTCGTCGGTGTTTTGCGCTGTATTACGCGCAGAATCGGCGACGTTGTTAGCGGAAGAAGCCATTTCTGTCATCGCGGTCGCGATCATTTCGGTTGATTGTTGCTGATAGTCGGTCAACTGACTAATGCTCTCTGAGCGATGCTCTACGTGGGACAGCTCGTTGCGTAGTGCGTGCATAGAGTTGTCAAGATTTGATACCAGCTGAGCAAGTGATTGGCTCATGTTCTGTACCGCTTCATAGATGCTACCTTCCGGTGCTTGCTGGGCAAAGCTCGCTTGAATATTGCCTTGTGCTACCGACTGTACCGCATTACGCACGTCTTGTGGCTCACCACCGAGTAAATTCAGCATGCGGCGGATCGAGAAAATCAAGATCGCTAATATCGCACTTGCGATGATGAAACACATCGCGAGCTTCCATTGTGCGGTTGACCAAAAGCGCGCGTTGACTTCATTGAAGCCGATACCGGTACCGACAACCCAGCCCCATACAGGCGTACGCTGTGCGATGGAGAGTTTATCTTCGATAGAGCCGTCTGCTTGTTTCTGGGTCCAAGTGTATTCGATTAGTTTTCCAGTCGAATTACCGAGTACCTTCTGAATGAGTTGACCCACACTATTGCCATCACCGTCTTTAAAGTCATTAAAGCTGGTGCCGTGTAACTGAGGGTCGAGTGGTGTGGCGACAAAGGTCATGTTTTCGTCGGCGACGTAAACGTACTCATTATCTTTGTAGATGTTATTGCGCAGTAATCGTGTTGCGAGAGCTTTCGCTTGGTTTTCTTCCAGTGTGCCGTCGAGTGACATCTTTTCCACTTCGGTCAGAATACTGTAGGCACTGTTGAACAACTCAGTAACTCGAGCTTTGTTGTCCAAGTTACTCGCTACGCGCAGGGTCCATAGACCAGATGCAGTGAGCGCAAGCAAAGAGGCAAGAATAATTGCTGATAATAAATACGCTTGTGTTTTTAGTTTCATCGTTTTTACTTCTCACATTGTAGTAATCGAGTAGGGCATGGATTACCGCGACTTCCGAGGTATGCATAAAGTAAAGCTGCCACTACAACTTTTGCATGACCAGATGATTTAATTCTTGCCTCGAAATAAGTCATATGCGAATTTTTTATTGAGATCTGAGATTGTAGTCACGACTGTTTTTGTAATAGCTGCGAATCGTGTGAAGTGTGCGTAAAAATTATCTGGAGGGTAGAGAGAGTTTTTTACCGTTGTCTTGTTGGTCGATGCAGCGGGCTAATGTATTTATTTCCGTATTGGTTGGCGACTGTTACTGGAGAAGCAAAAACGAAAAAAAGCCAAGTCGAAAGACTTGGCTTCTTAAAAGTGGCTCCCCATGTCGGGATTCAACGTGTCCGGCTAGTGCGGTCCGACGTTTCGGCTGAGGCATTGCTTTGGAACAAAACAGGAGCATTAGATACGAAAAAGCCTCATCGTGTGATGAGGCTTTCTCTAATATGGCTCCCCCTGCGGGACTCGAACCTGCGACATACGGATTAACAGTCCGCCGTTCTACCAACTGAACTAAGGGGGAATTATTTGTGTCACTTCTTTCGAAGTGAAGCACCAAATAATGGTGCCTCGAGGCGGAATCGAACCACCGACACGAGGATTTTCAATCCTCTGCTCTACCGACTGAGCTATCGAGGCAAAAGAATGGTGCCGACTACCGGAATCGAACTGGTGACCTACTGATTACAAGTCAGTTGCTCTACCTACTGAGCTAAGTCGGCACACTTTATTCTTTTACTAACTGTTCGTGCAAAGCACCAACAATTAAGAAATTGTGGTGCCCGGAGGCGGAATCGAACCACCGACACGAGGATTTTCAATCCTCTGCTCTACCGACTGAGCTATCCGGGCGACGGAGCGCTATTAAACGGATTTTCGGTCTTGCCGTCAACTTGTTTTTAGAAAAAAATTCAAAAAAGTGGTTAACTGCCGATAATTTAGGCGTTTTTGGCGCTTAAGTCTTACCTTGGTTAAATTGCTTTTTGTAATTGGTCACTTTTTCCAAGTATCGACGTGCTTCTGCATTCGGGTGTTTCTTCGTTAGCGCCCAATAAACCTGATTGGGTTGCAGTGAGTTTAAATCTCTCATCGCACGTTTTCGATCTTTACGGTTAAAGGTGTTCAATACGCCACCGGTACCGCCGTTGTAAGCTGAGATCATACTGTATTCCAGTGACGTTGGATGGTTCACGTCTCTTAGATAACGGTTTTTGAGAATATAGAAATAGGCTGTACCCGTATCGATATTGTTTTCCGGGTTAAACAAGTACTTCGGTGTCGGTTCACCAGAACGCTTCTTAACCAGTTTAAATACGTCACGTCCCGCGGTTTTCGGCACGACTTGCATTAGGCCATAAGCGTTTGCCCAGCTCACCGCATAAGGGTTGAAGCTGCTTTCGGTTTTGATGATCGCGTAGATTAGGTCTTCAGGAATATCATACTCTTGCGACGCGCGGCGCACGATGTCAGCGTATTTGTAACTGCGGATCTCAAGCTGCTCCGCCACCATAGGGATCTCGACGTAGTAGGCTTTTTTAAAATCGACGTCTTTGACTTTGATTTTGTTGGCGATCAGGTAGTCGGCGAAACGGTTAGCGCGCCATGACCACTGGATCGGCTGTCTGTCTTGGTCGACGACCTGACGGTAAAGGAAGGGTTGGCCTTCCAAGCGAATATCTTTAGAGGAGAACAAATCCACCTGCGCTGGGTCATCTGGCGTCAGTAGGGTGGTAATGATGGCATTTTTGAGGTGTCCTTTCGGGTCGGTTGGCGACACGGTTTCAATCGTTATCAAGCCTTTATCAAAGTTGACCTCTGAGCGACTCATGTAGTTATCGATGTATTTAACGTAGTTGCTCTTACCGGCAAACTTGACTTCACTTTTGCCCCAACGCTTTTCGATATTACCGGAGAAACTGTCGATCAGCGCGTCGAGTGCCGCGGTATCTTTCTCAAATTGTCCGGGTAATTCGGCCAGGTTGCGAGCAAAGCGGTTGGTAGGTTCGTAATTGACATCGTACATGCCTTCGATGAACTCTCGACTGCACCCGACTAGCGTCAATGCAAATAGCAAGTAAGCTAACTTTCTCATAAATATCTCAATACCATGCTATCGCTCCTCTAATCTACGATAGCGAGTCAGACTGGTACAAAAAAGACACCAATGCAACGCAGTGATGTCTTTCTTGAAACTATCCATCAAAAGGATGATTACTCGCTCGGTGGCGTGTAGCCTTCGATGTGCACGTCTTTACCTTCGAACAGGAAGTTAACCATTTCCGTTTCGATCAGTTTGCGGTGCTCAGGATCCATCATGTTGAGTTTCTTCTCATTGATCAGCATCGTCTGTTTGTGTTGCCACTCAGCCCATGCCTGCTTAGAGATATTGTCGAAGATGCGTTTACCCAGTTCACCCGGGTATAGCTGAAAGTCTAAGCCTTCGGCTTCTTTTTGTAGTCGAGCACAAAATACAGTGCGGCTCATGATGACTCCTTAAATATGTTCTGATTGAAGTTCAAACGGTAGGCTTTCCAGTAACTGTTTTACTGGAGCCGCCAAGCCGATCTCTTCAGGTTTGGATAAGTTATACCAAAGACCTTTGCTTCCTTCCATTACCACGTCGGGTTGCTTTGACAGCTCTACCAAAATTGGCGTGATATCAAGGTGGTAGTGACTAAAAGTATGTCTAAAGGCGATCAACTGTTTTTGCTCGCTGATATCTGGTGTTTGCACGCCGCGCAGCGAAAGTGAATGATCGAGTTCGGCATTGCTGTGTTCAGGAAAGCAGAATAAACCGCCCCAAATGCCCGATTGTGGGCGCTGTTCGAGCCAGATATGGTTGTCATGGTGCAACATGATAAACCAAGTCTCTTTTACCGGTTTCTCTTTCTTCGGCTTTTTACCCGGATAATCTAGCGGGTTACCTTGCTTGTTGGCGACACACATTGAGGCGATAGGGCATAGCGAACACTTAGGTTTGCTACGGGTACACACCATTGCGCCCATATCCATCATCGCTTGGTTGTATTTATCGACGTCGCTGTCAGGCGTGTGCTCTTCCGCGTGAAACCAGAGTTGGTTCTCGACCTTCTTTTGGCCCGGCCAGCCTTCTACGGCAAAACAGCGCGCCAGAGTGCGCTTAACGTTGCCGTCTAGGATCGCGTGTGGCTGCTTATAGACAGAAGATAGAATCGCCGCAGCAGTAGAGCGTCCGATTCCAGGAAGTGCATTCATCTGTTCGATATCGAGCGGAAACTCCCCACCGTACTGCTCAGCCACCATTTTGGCGGCTTTGTGCAAGTTACGCGCACGGGCGTAATAACCCAGTCCAGTCCACAGGTGTAAAACTTCGTCTTGCTCGGCGTTGGCGAGGTCTATCACGGTCGGAAAGCGTTCGAGAAAACGCTGGTAATAAGGAATAACAGTGGCGACCTGAGTTTGCTGAAGCATAATTTCAGACAACCAGACACTGTAAGCGCTCTTATTTTGTTGCCACGGGAGGTTTTTTCTCCCATAGGCGTCGTACCAATCTAATATGGCTTTAGCAAAAGGGGTCACGACTTGCTCTGTGTTTAATATTTGTATAGCAAAATTGCACCACAATTTAGGCAATTTGTACAACCGACAAAGTGTGTGGTTATCTTTGTGCAGTTATTCGAGCTATATGTCGCGCTGAATTTAGGGAAAAGACTTGCACCTGTGGCTATTCTTTGGATAATCACAATCCCTTTGAGTCGAGACCAATTTTTAGACAGGCAAAATCATGAGTGAAGTGACCACTAACGAATACAACGAAGACGGTAAACTGATACGCAAAGTTCGCAGCTTTGTTCGACGCGAAGGTCGTTTGACCAAAGGTCAAGAAAACGCGATGAAAGAGTGTTGGCCGACCATGGGTATCGACTACCAAGAAAAGCTTCTTGATTGGAAAGAAGTGTTTGGTAACGACAACCCTGTGGTACTAGAAATTGGTTTTGGTATGGGTGCATCTTTAGTCGAAATGGCAAAGAATGCTCCAGAGAAGAACTTCATTGGTATCGAAGTACATAGTCCAGGTGTGGGTGCGTGCTTATCGGATGCGCGTGAAGCAGGCGTCACTAACCTACGCGTGATGTGCCATGATGCGGTGGAAGTATTCGCGAACATGATTCCAAATAGCAGCCTTGCGACGCTACAACTGTTCTTCCCAGACCCGTGGCACAAAAAGCGTCACCATAAACGTCGTATCGTGCAGCTTGAGTTTGCAGAGATGGTGCGCCAGAAGCTTATCATCGGCGAAGGTATTTTCCACATGGCAACGGACTGGGAAAACTACGCGGAACACATGGTTGAAGTCATGAACCAAGCGCCTGGTTTTGAGAATATCGCGGAAGATGGTGACTTTGTTCCTCGTCCAGAAGAGCGTCCGTTAACCAAATTTGAAGCGCGCGGTCACCGTTTGGGTCATGGCGTGTGGGATATCAAATATAAGCGCGTAAAATAAGCACTTACTGCGCAAAGATAGTTGAATGACAAGGAAAGCCAACATTTCGCGATGTTGGCTTTTTTTGACTCTATAAGAAAAATAATAAGCCTTTGATAAATAGGTAAGTAATGAAACCAACAAAAGAAATTTTAGCTGAAATCCTAAGTGAAGTTCGTCCTCTTATTGGTCATGGGAAAGTCGCTGATTACATTCCCGCGTTAGCCAAAGTTCCGGCAGATAAGCTGGGGATCGCGGTATTCACTAATCGGGGGGAAGTGATCAAAGCCGGCGACTCAGATGAGTCATTCTCGATTCAATCGATTTCTAAAGCGCTGAGCCTGACCTTGGCGATGTGTCTCTATAAACCCGAAGAGATTTGGACGCGTGTGGGTAAAGAACCGTCCGGACAGGCGTTTAACTCGCTGATCCAGTTGGAGATGGAGCAGGGCATCCCGCGTAACCCTTTCATCAACGCCGGTGCGATTGTGGTGGCTGATTTGCTGAATAGCCGCTTATCGGCGCCGCGTCAGCGTTTGTTGGAGTTTGTGCGTCAGCTTTCTGGTGATACTCATATCTGTTACGACAAGGTGGTTGCCGCTTCAGAAATGATGCACAGTGACAGAAACGCGGCGATCGCTTATTTGATGCGCTCGTTCGGCAACTTTGAAAACGAAGTGATCCCAGTCCTCAACAACTACTTCCACGCTTGCGCGTTAAGAATGAGCTGTGTTGACCTCGCTAAAACGTTTAGCTATTTGGCCAACAAAGGGACGTCGGTGCAAACGGGTAAGCCGGTGATTACCCCAACGCAAACCAAGCAGCTCAATGCGCTGTTGGCAACGTGTGGTTTGTACGATGGCGCGGGTGAGTTCGCTTACCGAGTCGGTATGCCGGGCAAGTCAGGTGTTGGCGGCGGCATTATCGCCATCGTACCGGGTGAAATGACCATCGCTGTGTGGTCACCAGAGCTTGACCCTTCGGGTAACTCGCTTGCAGGTACTAAAGCGCTGGAGCTACTTTCTGAGCGTATCGGCCGCTCTATCTTCTAAACTTAAACTATTGCGCGTAAGGAGGCGATATGGCAAAGCAAGATTCGAAAAATATCCACGCAGATTTGTTGAATAAGCTGGTCGCGTATCCTGTGTTGCACGCAATGGTCAGCAACAACGGTCCACAGCATATCGAGAAGCAGCCGCCAGAGCAGTTCCTTGCGTATTTGAGCCGTGCGGTTGCGGGGCAGCAGCTGTCTGTCAACGCAGCGAAAACCATATGGCAGCGTGTAGAGACGCAGTCACAGCAAGCAGGACTGGATGCGCTGTTGGTGGACGAACACTACGACACACTCAGAAGCTGTGGTCTGTCTAACGCCAAGGTCAAAACTCTGCTAGGCATCAACCACGCGTTGAAAGAAGGCATTATCTGTCCGTCGGTCCACCAAAGCGACGACGCGCAGTTTATTACTGAGCAATTGGTGCAGCTATGGGGTGTCGGGCAGTGGACCGCCGAAATGGCGCTGATGTTTTTCTTTGCCCATCCGGATGTTTGGTCAAATGGAGATGCGGCGTTAAAACGTGGATTGGCGCGTATGGCTGAATTGCAAGGCGTCAGTGCTGAGGAGATCCTTCAGTCAGTGATGCCTTATCGTACTTACTTCGCCCTGCACGTATGGGAAGTGATGGACGCAGAGCTGATGAAAGAGGATTAGTTCTCTTCTTCAGCCATAAAGGCTTCGAGCAAATCGTTTAAAAATAGCTTACCTTTTTCGGTGATTTGCCAGTGTGTGTCAGACTCACTCAGGTAGCCCATCTCTTTTGCCCAGTCGATCGTCGACTGAATCGCTGCAAACCCTAGTCCAGTAGTCTCGATGAAGTCTTGTTTCGGGCACGCTTCCATCAATCTAAAACGGTTCATAAAGAACTCAAACGGACGGTCTTGGTTGGCGACATTCACTTCGCTATCTAAGTACGGTTTGACCATATTCTGATACGCCGCCAAGTAGCCTTTGGGGTGCTTCACTTTCGTGGTGCGGATGATGCGCCCATCAGCAAAACTTAACTTGCCGTGAGAGCCACAGCCAATGCCGAGGTAATCGCCAAAACGCCAGTAGTTGAGGTTGTGTTGGCACTGATAACCGGGTTTGCTGTAGCCAGATATCTCGTACTGTACGTAACCCGCAGCGGCTAGCTTTTGGTGGCCGAGCTCAAAAATGTCCCACAGGTCATCGTCGTCGGGTAACGTCGGCGGCTTGTAGTAGAACATGGTGTTGGGCTCTATGGTGAGCTGATACCACGACAAATGAGGCGGGTTGAGTTCTATCGCTTTATCCAAGTCTGCTAGAGCTTGCTCGACCGACTGGTCCGGCAAACCGTGCATCAAGTCGAGGTTAAAACTATTTAGACCGATCTTGTGCGCCAATTGGGCGGCATTGATTGCTTCATCCTGACCGTGAATCCGCCCCAATCTTTCCAGTTTTGATTGTTCGAAACTCTGGACGCCGATAGATATACGCGTTACCCCTGCTTTGCGGTAGCCAGCGAAACGTTCGGCTTCAATCGTGCCCGGATTCGCCTCCATGGTGATCTCAATCTCAGGCTTGAAAGGAATGCGCTGCTTGATGCCCGTCAGTAGCTCGGCGATACCTTCAGCAGAGATAAGACTTGGCGTACCTCCACCGATAAAAATCGAATGCAGCAGACGCGGATTCGCGTTGAGCTGGTAGCGTTCGATATCGCTGTCGAGGTCTTCTAAGAGCGCTGCAATGTATTGCTGCTCTGGGATTTCAGCTTTGAGCGCGTGTGAGTTAAAGTCGCAGTATGGGCACTTTTGCACACACCACGGGATGTGTACATACAGGCTTAAAGCAGGAGGCGTCAGTTGACTCATTATTGCTGCTCAGACAAGGTAGCAAACAGTTGCTTGAGCGCTTTGCCGCGGTGAGAAAGTTGTTTTTTGCGCACAGGTTCCAGCTCTGCAGAAGCACACTCATCTTCAGGGACGTAGAACACAGGGTCGTAGCCAAAGCCGTTCTCACCGTGAGGTCGCGTCAGGATACGGCCTTCCCACTTACCGTGGCAAACAATCGGAGTCGGGTCGTTTTCGTGGCGCATCAGTACCAGCACGCAGTGGAAACGAGCCGTACGCTCGGCTTCTGGTACACCTTGCATCGCGTCCAGTAGCTTTTCTAGGTTCTGTTGATCAGTAGCGTTTTCACCCGCATAGCGAGCAGAGTAAATACCCGGAGCGCCTTGCAGAAAATCGACTTCTAGACCTGAGTCATCGGCAATCGCAGCTAAGCCAGTTTCTTTCGCTGCATGGCGCGCTTTGATGATCGCATTTTCGATAAACGTCGTGCCAGTCTCAGCGACTTCCGAGACGTTAAACTCACTTTGTGCTATCACTTCAAAACCGAAATCCGCCAGTAGGTCGGCCATTTCACGGACCTTACCTTGGTTTCCCGTCGCTAATACAATTTTTTTCTCTTTCATCGATGACTCTTACTGATTGGTGCGGGAAGAGTAGCGCTACTCTTCCACGTAAAATTTCTGGGTGAACTTTAATGTGCCGTTGCCTTTAATACCAGCATTAACGTTGAGATCAAAGGTAAGACTTTCTTCTTCCGAAACTGGAAACTCTGCGAGGTAGTAAATCGCATTGCCTTCTTTGACTTCGCGGAAGTTAAGTGGGCGGATTTGACCGACTAAGTTGCGGCTATTACCGGAAATATCGGCGGTAATCGCCGGCTTTCCTGCCTGAGAGTTATCCAATACGCTGATGTTCAAAATAGCTGAATATCCGTTACGTTTCAGGCTGTAGTTTCTTGCCATTTCTGCGGTTAAAAACGTCGAGTTGAATGCTGAGTAGTGCACCTCAACGTCTTTGATATATTTAAACTGTTCTGCCCAACTTGGCATGGCAAACACGCTCGCGAGCAACAGTATTATCCATTTTTTCATAGTGCTTCCTTTTGCGACATTGTGCTTCAAACGTTTTGGTCGTTTGACGCTATCGATAAACAAAAAGCCATCAAAGGATGGCTTCAATTTCTTGCGGGATTTGTGCGGGAGAGTGAACCCTGACTTGTTTGTGCCGGCCCAACTCGCCTTTTTCTATGCTTATTAATCCCTTGGCCACTTTAAACTGTTTGGCTAGGTACTTACTCAGATGTGCGTTGGCTTTACCGTCAACAGGAGGCGCGGTGATGGCGATTTTCAGCTCGTCACCGTGCAGACCAACAATCTTGTCCCGACTGGCTTTAGGTTGAATATAAAGCCGCAGGACAAGGTCTGCGCCATCTTTCCAGACTGCCTTTATCATTATAGTCGGAACCACATCGGACCGATTAAGTCTCCGAGTAAAATGTTGGCGAATTGCAGCGCGATAAACAGCACTAGTACGCTCAAATCAAAACCGCCCATCGCAGGGATAACACGACGAATTGGTGCGAGCATTGGCTCTGTTAGCTGGTGGAAGACGTATTCGATGGGACTACGGCCTTGGCTCACCCAACTTAGGATTGCGCGAATCAATAGTACCCAGAACAGCAGTCCACCCGCCGCTTTAACCAGCGATAGTGCGCCGAGGAATAGGAAGTCCATGCTGAATGACACTGAACCGTTAGAAGCTATCAGGATTAAGACGACAAATTTCAGCACACACAATACGTATGCGAATAGCACCGTGGCTAAGTCGAGATTACCTACCGATGGGATCACTCGACGTAGCGGCCCAATCACCGGCTGAGTCGCTTTAACGATAAATTGTGAAAACGGGTTATAGAAGTCTGCACGTGCAGCCTGTAACCAAATACGTAGGATCACCACCATGATGTATAAATCAAAAAACGTGGAGATCAGAAAACTCATTGAATTCATGGGTTACCCTTACTTCGGTGAGCGATAAGCTCAATATTAAAATAGTTTTTCCATTTCTTCAGCACGAGCAACCGCTGCTTGCATCGCTTTTGCTACGATATCGGAAAGTTGGTGCTCGTTAAACGTGCGTAATGCTTCTGCGGTTGTGCCGCCTTTCGACGTGACTTGCTCGCGCAATGTCGATAATTCAGTGTCTGGGTTCGCCACTACCATGTTTGCTGCGCCAAGCGCTGATTGTTGTACCAGTAAGCGCGCGGTGTCTTTATCAAACCCTTGTGCGATGGCTTCCGCTTGCATTGCTTCCATAAACAGGAAGAAGTACGCCGGAGCACTGCCAGCCGCAGCAATAACGTTGTTGATGCCAGACTCTTGTTCGACCCAGCACACTTTGCCTACCGCTTGCATCAGCTGCGCAGCAAACTCTTTATCTTGTTGAGCTACATGCTCAGGAGCGAACAGACCGCTCATGCCCAAACTGAGCTGAGAAGGTGTATTTGGCATCACACGTACCAAGTTCAATTTGCTGGCGAGCATCTCGTTTAACCGCGAACAATTGATGCCTGCAGCGATCGAAATCACCAGTTTGTTGCTGAAATCGATAGATTGTAGCGGTTCACATACCTCTGCCATCATTTGTGGCTTCACAGACAAAACCACCACGTCGGCCTCTGTCGCAGCTAAAGCGTTGTCGCTGGTGGTGCGGATGCCAAAATCTTGCTCAAGTGGCAAGCGGCGTGTTTCTGAAGGCGCGGTTGCCACGATATTTTGCGCTGGATAACCATCTGCGACTAAGCCAGAAATAATGGCTCTCACCATGTTACCTGCACCGATGAAGGCAATCTTTTTATGTTCCATGTGTCTGTTTTCCGTTGTGATGGTTTATTTGTGCTGATCGCGACTGATCATTCATTGTTTAGCGCTGTAGTCGCGAGCGCCAAAAATTGCTGTGCCAATTCTTACCATGGTACTGCCTGCTTCAATCGCAGCTTGCATATCACCACTCATACCCATCGACAGTGTGTCTAGGTTGAGCTCAGGGTAGCGCGCGGCAAGTTTCTCTTTCAATTCCGCTAGTTGCTTGAATGCCACTAGTTGAGATTGATAATCTGAGACGTTCGCTGGGATCGACATCAATCCTCTTAAAGTGAGGTTGGGAAGGGCAGAAATCAACTCCGCCAACTCAAAGATTTCTTCGTCGCTTGCGCCTGACTTGGAGCTTTCACCGCTGGTGTTGACTTGGATAAGTACTTGTAGGGCGGGCAGGTGTTGCGGACGTTGGTCATTGAGGCGCTTGGCGATTTTTGCGCGGTCGACGGTATGAACCCAATCAAAACTCTCGGCGACGTGGCGTGATTTGTTCGACTGAATCGGACCGATAAAGTGCCATTCGAGTGACAAATCAGGGTGATGCTCACTAAAATAAGCGACTTTATCAGCGCCTTCTTGAACGTAATTTTCACCAAAAGCTTTCTGACCTGCGCGAGCAGCTTCTAAAATTGCTTCTATAGGTTTTGTTTTACTTACAGCGAGAAGTTTCACCGACTCTCGAGGCCGTCCGCATTTTTGCTGTGCTTCTTCTATCTGTGAGGTGATCTGTTCAATATTTTGTTGAATACTGTTCATAGCAGATTTTACTTAAGGAAAATAAATGGATATCACTGAGTTACTGGATTTTAGTGTAAAACATAACGCGTCAGATCTACATCTTTCTGCGGGTGTTCCTCCAATGGTACGTATAGATGGCGAAGTAAGGAAGCTCGGCGTGCCTGCTTTTAGCCATTCTGACGTGCATCGTTTGGTTTTTGAGATCATGAACGATGCGCAGCGCAGCGAATACGAAGAACGCCTGGAAGTCGATTTCTCTTTTGAACTGCCAAATGTTGGACGTTTTCGTGTCAATGCCTTCAACCAGTCTCGTGGCTGTGCGGCGGTATTTCGTACCATCCCAACCGATATTCCAACCTTAGAACAACTGGATGCGCCGCAGATCTTCGAAAAGATCGCCAGTATGGAAAAGGGGCTTGTGTTAGTCACAGGGCCAACCGGCTCGGGTAAATCGACCACCTTAGCTGCGATGGTTGACCACGTTAATCGTCATCACAACAAACATATTTTGACTATCGAAGACCCGATCGAATTTGTGCATACCAATAACAAATGTTTGATCAACCAGCGCGAAGTGCACCGTGATACCCACAGTTTTAACAACGCGCTACGTAGTGCGCTACGTGAAGACCCAGACGTCATTCTGGTTGGTGAGCTGCGCGACAAAGAGACCATCAGTTTGGCACTGACCGCAGCAGAAACGGGTCACTTAGTGTTTGGTACTTTGCACACCAGTAGCGCGGCGAAAACCATCGACCGTATTATCGATGTTTTCCCAGGAAGCGACAAAGATATGGTTCGCTCGATGTTGTCGGAATCACTGCGCGCGGTTATCGCGCAAAAGCTCCTCAAACGTATTGGTGGTGGACGCACCGCTTGCCACGAGATCATGATGGCGACACCGGCGATCCGCAACTTGATCCGCGAAGATAAAGTCGCTCAGATGTACTCGATCATTCAAACCGGTGCCGCACACGGGATGCAGACGATGGAGCAAAATGCCAAACAGTTGATCGCGCAAGGGCGTGTAGATCCTGAAGAAGTTGCGAAGAAAATCGAATCTGAATCAGTCAGCATGTATTGATAGAGGCACACATGGACGTAAATGTTTTCCTTCAGGGAATGAATAATCAGAAAGCTTCGGACTTGTATATTACGGTAGGAGCGCCGGTGCTGTACCGCGTCGATGGCGAGCTACGAGCGCATGGTGACACGCTTTCTCATGCCGACGTGGATGCGCTGCTGGCCAATATGATGGACTCACAACGTAAGAGTGAGTTTGACGAAAGCAAAGAAGCGAACTTTGCTATCGTGCGAGACTTCGGCCGCTGTCGCGTGTCTGCGTTTTACCAGCGTGAGTTGCCGGGGGCGGTGATTCGTCGTATTGAAACCGCAATTCCGACGTTTGAAGAGCTGAAGCTGCCAGATGTACTGCAAGACTTGGCGATTGCTAAACGTGGCTTGGTATTGGTCGTTGGCGCGACAGGTTCGGGTAAATCCACCACCATGGCGGCGATGACGGGGTATCGAAATCGACACCGTACTGGGCATATTCTGACGATCGAAGACCCGATTGAATTTGTCCACGAGCACCAGCGCTGCATTGTGACGCAGCGAGAAGTCGGTTTAGATACCGAAAGCTATGAAGTCGCGCTCAAGAACTCGTTGCGCCAAGCGCCAGATATGATTCTGATTGGTGAAATCCGCTCACGAGAAACTATGGAATACGCGATGACCTTCGCGGAAACGGGTCACTTGTGTATGGCGACTCTCCACGCCAACAACGCTAACCAAGCGTTAGAGCGGATTTTACATTTGGTGCCGAAAGATCAGAAAGAGCAGTTCTTGTTTGATCTATCGATGAACTTGCGTGGTGTCGTTGGGCAGCAATTGATTCGAGATAAGAACGGTCAGGGGCGTCATGGGGTGTTTGAAATATTGCTCAACAGCCCACGAATTTCGGATTTGATCCGCCGTGGAGAGTTACACGAACTCAAATCAACCATGGCGAAATCAAAAGAAGTTGGCATGCAGACATTCGACCAATCACTTTACCAGTTAGTGATTGAGAATAAGATCAACGAAGACGACGCGATGCACAGCGCGGACTCGGCGAATGACCTACGTTTGATGCTTAAGACGCAACGCGGTGATGCGCCAAACAACAGTACGTTGATGAACGTGAAAATTGATATGAACTAATACCAGTCGTAGTAAATAACAGTGCTAAAAAAGAAAGGCTTGATGAAATCATCAAGCCTTTCTTTTTTATGTTGTTGTTGGCGCTAAGACCTTAGCCCCACTGCGCTTCAAACCAGCTTTCGAGGATAATCACTGCCGATTGGCAGTCGACATTGCCTTTGCTCAGCGCTTTATAGCCACCCATTTCGAACAGCTCAGAACGCGCTTCGGTCGTCGATAAGCGTTCATCATGTAACTCGACCGGTAAGCCAAAACGTCCGTGCAGACGGTTGGCGAACTTTTTTGCCCTAGGCGTAATGGTTTCTAGGTCTTTGCCACGTAGGTCTGTTGGTAGACCTACTACCAATAAGTTTGGTTGCCACTCTTTGATTAATTTCTCGATGTCGCCCCAATTAGGTACGCCATCGTTGGCTTTAAAAGCTCTTAACGGAGACGCAGTTCCGGTAATTTCTTGGCCAATGGCACTACCAATACTCTTGGTGCCAAAGTCAAAAGCCATAATGGTTCTGGACATAAATCCTCTGTGTTTACTGCTGGTTATGCGTGGCCAATTTCACAAGATAGCTGTGAAGCATCAATGCCCAGCATCTGAACTGCTTTGCTCCAACGCTCGTTAATCGGTGTATTGAAAATCACGTCGGGGTCAGCTTCGATAGTTAACCATGAGTTCTCCGACAATTCGCTTTCCAACTGGCCTGCTTCCCAACCTGAATAGCCCAACGCCACTAAGTAGTTATTGGGTTCGGCTTCTGTGCCTAACACGCTCAAAATATCTTTAGAGGTTGTGACTGAAAGGTAATCCGTCATCTGAATACTCGACTCGTAGTGGTCTTTCGGATGATGGAGGATAAAACCGCGGTCGCTCGATACAGGACCGCCATTCAGCACCGGCTTGTCTAAGCTTTCGGTATACAGTTGCGGATGAACCGGTTGGACATCGACTTGTTTGAGCATCTTGCCGACGGTGATATCGATTGGAGCATTAATCATTAGACCCATCGCACCTTCATCATTGTGTTCGCACACATAGATAACGCTGCGTTGAAAGTAGGGATCTTTCATCCCGGGCATCGCCACTAAGAAATGGTTGGTTAAATTCATAAAGACTCCAACTTATCACAGGGCGGAAACTCCCGCCCTAACACTCACAAGGCAATACTTATTGCTTGTTGATACGACGTTCAATCGCATCCATAAGTTTGCCGGTAATTGAGATATCAAATGCAGCTTCGATTTCACGAATACAAGTTGGGCTTGTTACGTTAATCTCGGTCAACTTGTCACCAATAACGTCTAGGCCAACGAATATCAGACCTTTTTCCTTAAGTGTAGGCGCTACAGCGGCAGCGATCTGTTTATCTGTCTCACTGAGAGGACGTGCTTCACCGGTTCCGCCTGCGGCTAAGTTGCCACGCGTCTCGCCTTTGGCTGGAATTCGCGCTAAACAGTAAGGCATTGCTTCACCGTCAACCACTAAAATGCGCTTGTCACCGTTGCTGATATCAGGAACAAACGTCTGCGCCATGGCGTAGTTTTGACCGTGATTAGTTAGAGTCTCGATGATCACCGATACGTTTGGATCGTTCTCTTTTACGCGGAAGATAGACGCGCCGCCCATACCGTCAAGTGGTTTAAGGATCACGTCACCGTGTTCTTCGCGGAAGGCTTTGATCTTTTCTGCTTTGCGCGTCACGATGGTAGTTGGTGTCAATTCAGGGAACCACGCGGTAAACAACTTTTCGTTGCAGTCACGCAGACTCTGCGGTTTGTTGACGATCAAGGTGCCTTTTTCTTCCGCGCGCTCAAGAATGTAAGTCGCGTAGATAAACTCGGTATCAAACGGAGGATCTTTACGCATCAATACGGCGTCTAGCTCAGAAAGCTCGATGGTTTGCTCTGATTTGAACTCGTACCAGCCGTTTGGATCTTCTTTCAACTCAACCACTTTGGTATCGGCAACGGCAACACCTTGGTCAAGATGCAGGTCGTTCATTTCCATGTAGTGGATTTCGTAGCCGCGGCGCTGCGCTTCAAGCATCATGGCAAAGCTAGAGTCTTTCTTGATGTTAATGGACGAGATAGGGTCCATTACGATACCTAATTTGATCATTATGTTTCTCCGTTTAACCAAGGTCGCCGAAACGAACTTGAAGGGCAGTAATTGCAGTCAGAGCCGCGGTCTCGGTACGCAAAACGCGTGGGCCAAGTAACGTCTCTTCGAATTGATATTCTCGGGTTTTGGCAATTTCATCCGCTGACAAGCCGCCTTCTGGGCCAATCAATAGACGAACTTTTTCAACCGGCGTCGGTAGGGTATTGATTGAGTATTTTGCGCGTGGATGTAGGTTGAGCTTCAGGCCGTCATACTCTTCCGCGCACCACTCGTCGAGGTGCATGATAGGGCGAATTTCCGGTACCGTGTTGCGCCCACACTGCTCGCAGGCGCTGATCGCAATCTTTTGCCATTGTGCGAGTTTTTTCTCAAAGCGCTTTTGGTCGAGTTTAACGCCGCAACGCTCGGAAATCAGTGGCGTGATGGTATTCACCCCTAATTCGACTGACTTCTGAATTGTGAATTCCATCTTGTCGCCACGCGAAATGACCTGACCGAGATGCAGGTCGAGTGGAGACTCTGAACTGCGTTCAACGCGCTCTTTCAGCTCGACTTCAACCGACTTCTTCGATACACCTGAAATAACCGCTGGGAATTCCGCACCACTACCATCAAACAGAAGCACTTCTTGGCCTTCTTTCATACGCAAAACGCGGCCAATGTGCCCCGCAGCGTCTTCGCTCAGTGACACTTCACCGAGCTGGTGGATGGTTTCTGGATGATAAATTCGAGGGATTCGCATGAGGTTTCCAGCAAGAGAGTTAAAGTTAACTCCTAACATGGATGCTTTATAGCGAAAAAACAAGGGGAAAAGGTGTTTCTTTATTGCAAGAAACACCTTCAATACTAGCGTGCTTGGCAAGCCTCAAACACATATGGGTTATGATTTCCTTGAACGTTGAAAATGCGCTGATTGCGTTCACATTCCCACTCATCGACCGGATATTGCTTGTTCCAAGCCGTCATCAAGTTAGTCTGCTGTTTTGACAGCTTAAAGCCGTACTCTTTGCTCATGTATAAATAAGTACGCGCAATTGAGCCTTTTGCTCGGTCTGGTGGCATGACTTTGCGTTGCTTGAAGTTAACTTGAACCTCGCAACGCCCGTAGGTTACACCGTCGACACCATTCCACTGGCTAAAGTTAAAGTTGGAACGGTCGCCGTTGACTTCGCCAATGGCTGGGGTGAGGTTGTGCAGATCGGCTTCCATTGAGCGGAAGGTTTGATCGTTCTTGGTACAGTTCTTACGCCCGCCGTTTTGCCAACATTGACGTTGATGACCGAACTGCCAAGCAGGCACGACGTGTTCCCATTCGATTCGCGAGGCGCGTTTTTGCTGTTTACGTACTTCGTAACCACATGATTGTAAGTCTGGTACGCCTTTACGGCCTTGCCACTGAATGTCACAACCACAGTAGAAACTGGTCGGGTGGTCGGCATAAATTTTTACCGCTTCTTTTTTTGCTTTAGAAAAAGAACTCGGCGGGGCAGCGAATGCAGAGCTAACAAGCAAACTGAGCGAGACAGCAATAACGGATAGTATCTTCATTGTTCTACGTATTAGAAAAGTATTAGAAAATGAAGTCTAACACGCAGTATATGAATTAATTAAAGCGAAATAAGTAAATTAAGAGAGCTGTTTTCCAGTAAAACTCAGCGTATGTTTACACTGCTGACAGCGATAACTCGCTTGCTGGCGAAGAACTTTGTTGTGGCGACGAATCGACAGTGGGTAGGTCGTGCAGTCACAGCAATATTCGAATGTTTTTCCCTGGACTGAGTTAACCGAAAAATGATGGGTCGTTCGCGCGGGGATGCCAAATACCGCTTCCATCACGCCTTGCCACTCTTTGCCGTGTGGTCGAACGCGACCATAAACTTGGTGGGTGATTAAATGGGCGACCTCATGTGGGATGACTTCTTCCAAGAAAGCTTGCCTATTTTCGGCGAGTAACACAGGGTTTAGGCGAATTTCGTTGAGTTGCAAGTACGCTTTCCCCGCGGCTTTGCCTCTGAGTTTGAAGCTGACAGAAGGGTGAGCAAAGCGCCGTCCAAATGCCGTTTGGGCTTGTTGCAGACAGCGAGCGATGATTTGTTCAATTCGATATTGTGTTTCGATATCCACTGGTACTCCACCCACCTTGACTACAAATAAAGAACCCCAGCACTTAGGCTGGGGCGCATCATAAACCGAATCTTACTCAGAAGTTAAGGTGTATGTTTCTTCTTGATGGTTTCGTGGAAGCCATGCCATGTGGCGTAGCCTAGAATCGGCATGGTAAATAACATACCAATCCCATAGGTGGCAAAGCCAACCAAAATACCGCCACAAATCAGCAGTGCCCACACGATCATCGCGGGAATGTTGGATTTGACCGCGTTAAAGCTACTGAATACCGCAGTCATAATGTCGACGCGGCGTTCCATCATTAGTGGAATTGAAAATGCAGAGATGCTGAATACTACTGCAGCAAGTACAAAGCCCACCAATGAACCGATAACCAAGAAAGGTAAGAAGTCAGCCAGTGGCGCACCTTGAACCGATGGGTAGAGCGCGTGAATTAGGGCGGCAATACGCATCCAGAAGATCATACAAACCGCAAGTAGAACTGCGAATGCCCACTGTGACGTCGAGTTACGACCGATGGCTTTCATCGAATGGAGCAGAGTGGCTTTGTGGCCTTTTTCCCTTTCCCAACTTGCGTCATATAAACCTAACGCAAGGAATGGACCGATAAGCATGTAAACAATCAGGCTTGGTAGTACTACTAAGTGTGTGCCTTGCCATTGTACTAGCAACACGATACCTATCGCTGCGGCCATAAAGCACAGCCCGTAGAATACGCTGATGAGTGGCATACGAACAAAATCATGCAGACCAAGCGATAACCAATGAAAAGGCGCTGAGATGCTCAGTTGGTTACATGGGATGGTACGTGCATACTCTTTATCTGAGACTTCCTTTCGTTTGTCGCTGAAGTCATGTGGATTAACCGTACGAGGCATATATCCTCCTTGATCGATTCTCTGTTCTCACCAAGCCACTTGGCTTAGCGTGTTTGAAACTCGATGCCCGGTTGTAATGACTTCGTATCTGGGGCAAGAGTTTATAGTGTTTACGAAGTAACCATCACGGGCGATTACTCTCGTTAACATAATTTTAACTATTGACCGCTTAGTAAAAAAATACAAATTTGTTGGAGACTTTTTATCGACAATAAAAAAGAGCTTCCGGTTGCCCAGAAGCTCTTTAGAATTTTTCTCTGTCAGTGGCTTAAGTTACTTAAGACCAGCGAACTCACGTAGAAGTACCGCTTTATCAGTCGCTTCCCATGGGAACTCTTCGCGACCGAAGTGACCGTATGCTGCTGTCTTCTTGTAGATTGGCTGTAGAAGGTTCAGCATTTCTTGTAGACCGTATGGACGTAGGTCGAAGAACTGACGCACCGCTTCGATGATGATGTCGTGAGATACTTTCTCTGTACCGAACGTTTCCACCATGATTGATGTTGGATCAGCAACACCGATAGCGTAAGAAAGTTGGATTTCACAACGATCAGCAAGACCTGCTGCAACGATGTTTTTCGCTACGTAACGTGCCGCGTATGCTGCAGAGCGGTCTACTTTTGATGGATCTTTACCAGAGAACGCACCACCACCGTGACGCGCTGCGCCGCCGTAGGTATCAACGATGATCTTACGACCAGTTAGACCACAGTCACCCATTGGGCCACCGATTACGAAACGGCCTGTTGGGTTGATGAAGAAGTTCGTTTCTTTGTTGATCCACTCTGAAGGTAGTACTGGCTTGATGATCTCTTCCATTACTGCTTCACGTAGGTCTGGCGTAGAGATTGAATCACAGTGCTGAGTTGATAGAACAACTGCGTCGATACCAACGATCTTACCTTGGTCGTACTGGAACGTTACCTGAGATTTCGCGTCTGGACGCAACCAAGGTAAAGTGCCGTTTTTACGTACTTCTGCTTGTTTTTCAACAAGACGGTGAGAGTAAGTAATCGGAGCTGGCATTAGAACGTCTGTTTCGTTACATGCGTAACCGAACATGATGCCTTGGTCGCCTGCGCCTTGCTCTTTAGGGTCAGCTTTATCAACACCTTGGTTGATGTCTGGTGACTGTTTACCGATTGTGTTTAGTACTGCACAAGAGTCAGCGTCAAAACCCATATCTGAATGTACGTAGCCGATTTCACGAACGGTTTGACGAGTTAGCTCTTCGATATCTACCCAAGCTGAAGTCGTGATTTCACCACCGACCATTACCATACCAGTTTTAACGTAAGTCTCACAGGCAACACGAGCCTTTGGATCTTGCTCTAGAATCGCGTCAAGAACCGCATCAGAAATCTGGTCTGCAATTTTATCTGGATGACCTTCTGATACTGACTCAGAAGTAAACAGGTGCTTAGCCATGTTAGCTCCACTTTATTTGGTTAAAAACTGGAGCATGATAAACGCTCCAGAGCAAATTAATACTAATATATGTAGGTGTATCTACATCTAGACGGCTATTTTAAATTTGATTGTTCGAATTACAAGCTCTTTTTTGGTTTTTGTTATAACCAAACGTTTGCTTTAATTCTGGTTAAATTGAACGATTTGGAGCGAAAGCTGCGATATTTGTGAGCTTCTGGCTTGGAAAACGTTTGCACACCCTCTGAGGCTTTGAGAGAATTATGACCCATTTTTCGTTTCGCTTAATGTACTCAGGAGCAGACATGTCGTCTCGTAAACACCTTGCCAATGCGATCCGCGCTTTAAGCATGGATGGCGTTCAAAAAGCTAATTCTGGCCACCCTGGCGCCCCTATGGGTATGGCTGATATCGCTGAAGTTCTTTGGCGCTCTCACCTAAACCACAACCCAACTAACCCAGAGTGGGCTGACCGCGACCGTTTCGTACTATCAAACGGCCACGGCTCTATGCTGATTTACTCTTTGCTTCACCTAAGTGGTTACGAGCTATCTATCGACGATCTGAAAAACTTCCGTCAACTTCACTCTAAAACTCCGGGTCACCCTGAGTACGGCTACGCACCTGGTGTTGAAACCACGACGGGTCCACTAGGCCAAGGTATCACCAACGCAGTCGGTATGGCGTTGGCAGAAAAAGCGTTAGCAGCGCAATTCAACCAAGAAGGCCACGACATCGTTGACCACTTCACTTACGTGTTCATGGGTGACGGCTGTCTGATGGAAGGTATCTCGCACGAGGCATGTTCTTTGGCTGGTACGCTAGGTCTAGGCAAACTTATCGCGTTCTGGGATGACAACGGCATCTCAATTGACGGCGAAGTAGAAGGCTGGTTCTCTGACGATACACCTAAGCGTTTTGAAGCGTACGGTTGGCACGTAATCCCAGCGGTAGACGGTCACGATCCTGAAGCGATTAACGCCGCAATTGAGGCGGCCAAAGCAGACCCTCGCCCGACGCTAATCTGTACTAAGACGATTATCGGTTTTGGTTCACCAAATAAAGCTGGCTCGCACGATTGTCACGGCGCACCACTTGGCGCTGACGAGATCAAAGCGGCACGTGAATTCCTAGGTTGGGAATACAATGCGTTTGAAATCCCAGCAGACGTATACGCAGAATGGGATGCAAAAGATGCAGGCGCGGCGAAAGAAGCGGAGTGGAACGAGAAGTTTGCCGCTTATGAAGCAGCATATCCAGAACTTGCCGCAGAATTTAAACGCCGCGTAAACGGCGAACTACCGGCGCAGTGGGAAGAGAAAGCAAGCCAAATCATTGCTGACCTTCAAGCAAACCCAGCGAACATCGCATCACGTAAAGCATCACAAAATGCACTAGAAGCGTTTGGTCAAATGTTACCAGAATTCATGGGCGGCTCTGCTGACCTTGCGCCTTCTAACCTTACTATGTGGTCTGGCTCTAAGTCGCTTGAAGCGGACGACTTCTCTGGCAACTACGTGCACTACGGCGTACGTGAGTTCGGTATGACGGCTATCATGAACGGCATCGCTCTACACGGTGGTTTTGTTCCTTACGGCGCGACATTCCTAATGTTCATGGAATACGCACGTAACGCAATGCGCATGGCGGCTCTGATGAAGATTCAGAACATCCAAGTGTACACGCACGACTCTATCGGTCTTGGCGAAGATGGTCCGACTCACCAACCGGTTGAGCAAATGGCATCTCTACGTCTGACTCCAAACATGAGCACATGGCGTCCATGTGACCAAGTTGAATCAGCAGTGGCTTGGAAACTGGCTATCGAGCGTAAAGACGCGCCAACCGCGCTTATCTTCTCGCGTCAGAACCTAGCACAACAAGAGCGCAGTGCTGAGCAAGTTGCAGACATCGCGAAAGGTGGTTACATCCTGAAAGATTGCGCAGGCAAACCAGAGCTTATCCTTATCGCAACAGGCTCTGAAGTTGAGCTAGCAGTAGAAGCGGCAGCACAGCTAGCTGCGGAAGGTAAGCAAGTACGCGTTGTTTCAATGCCTTCAACCGATGCATTCGACAAGCAAGACGCAGCTTACCGTGAAGCAGTACTGCCATCAGACGTCACAGCGCGTATCGCTATAGAAGCCGGTATTGCGGACTTCTGGTACAAGTACGTAGGCTTTGGCGGCAAGATCATCGGCATGACGACCTTCGGTGAATCTGCACCGGCAGGAGAACTGTTCAAGATGTTCGGTTTCACTACCGAAAACGTAGTGAACACAGCAAAAGAATTGCTAGCGTAAGCGAATTACTGTTAAAGAAAGAAAAGAGGGCCATCATCGATGGCCCTCTTTTTTTATATTCTAATTAATGCGACAGAAGTGTTTGATAGGTAAAGTTAAAAAATGACATAGAGTAACTATACTCACTATTCGCCCATCGTGCTTAAGACCTAATTACGGAGTGTGTATGCGAATAGCCACTTATTATATGTGCGGTAGCATTGTTGCTTTCGTCTTGTCGTTGTTGAGCCCTTGGCGGGTTGTAGCAATACTGATGCTGTGGACCACCATATCCTTAGCTTTGGTTGCACTTGCCTATTACAAAAATAACGGACGTATCTTTCGTAAACGTAGCGACGGAACCATCCCGAAAGCCGTTAGAGTCCTCTTCTGGCCGTTTATGTTGGGCGTATACACTTACAACCGAGTCATATGCTCGATTACTTCACTACCTAGCATTCAGAAAATTGAATCAGGTCTGTTCCTTGCAGCCAGACTAACTCCAGCCGACGTTGAGTCGCTACACGAGCATGAGATTGACGCAGTGCTCGATGTGACCGCTGAGTTTGAGAGCTTGAATGTATCGCTGGTCGGTGAGGGAATCGAATACTTGAATGTCCCCGTGCTCGACCATGCTTATCCTGATTTTCCGACCTTGTTAAAAGCGGTGCGTTGGATTGAATCACAACGTAAGAACAACCGCTCGGTCGTGGTGCATTGTGCGTTAGGGCGTGGACGTTCAGTGATGATCATGGTCGCCTATTTGCTAGCCCGAGACCCAGATAAAAGCATCGTTGAAGTGATGGAGCAAATCCAGTCGATTCGTCATCGCGCGCGGCTTAATTCCTCGCAGTACAAAGCACTGCAAGAATACATCGCCAACCAAGAGTTTGGTTTGGCGAAACCACAGATCGTCATTATCGCTAACCCTGTTTCTGGCGGCGGAAAATGGCCAGAGAACAAAGCAGATATTTTGACGGCGTTATCGCCTTATTTTACTGTCGAGGTAAAAGAAACTACTGAAGAGATAACCGCTGAACAACTGGCTAAACAAGCCCTCGCTCAACAGACCGATATGATTATTGCCGCTGGTGGTGATGGTACGGTCAATGAAGTCGCAGCGGAAATCGTTGGCAGCAATATACGTTTTGCGATTCTACCTTGTGGTACTGCAAACGCGCTCTGCCATGCGATGTGGGGGATTCGCTCTAAATTTACTCCGATCACCATGGCGTGTGACGCGATCATCCACGGTGATACTCGAATGATCGACGTCGCGCAGTGCAATGATCAGATTGCGCTACTGATCGTTGCCGTTGGCTTTGAGCAACAGATGATCGAATTTGCCAATCGGGATGAGAAGAACAACGACGGGCAAGGAGCGTACCTAAAAGGCTTCCTCAATGCGGTCACTAGCGGTGAAGTGCTCTCTCTGTACGTGCGTTTTGACGACCAAGATGAACAAATGATCGATACCCACAGCATGGTTATTGCCAATGCGGCGCCATTCAGCACTTTGCTAGCGCAGGGGAGCGGTGAACCTGACATCAATGATGGTAAGTTGGATGTCACTTGGATCCCTGAAGCGGAGTTACCGGGGATGCACGTACTGTCACTGACTGAGTTAGTGCTCTCCGGTTTTACTTCTGAAAAAATCGGTGGATTTACCGAGCACAAGCAAGTGCAATCGGTGCACATTCATCACCCTGATGGCCTTAAGTACGTTATTGATGGCGAGCTGTTTGAAAGTGAACGTTTGCAAATCAAGGTCAAGCCTGACGCATTAAGCGTAATGTCGCCGAAAGAGCCTGACCTTGAGGAAGTGACCCTTTAAACAGAACCACTCAGCCAAAGTTCTGGAACGCTGCGTTGGATGCTTTCGAGCAGAGCGGATAAACGCAGCGGAGGTCGCCCAGCTGGTGTGTAGCAATTGATCGCGATAGGTTCAGACAACCAACCGTCAAGGCAGGCAGTGATTCGGCCTGGATGATGTTTTTCGTATCCTTGCGCCGTCCAAGTAGGAAGCAAGCCAATGCCGTGTCCATTCGCGATGCTATCGATCTGCATCGCGATGTTGTCACTGTATAAACGACTGGTCATTGGCTCAAGGTAGTAACTGCCTTGTTGTGGATGAATGAGCTGCAACCCGTTTTCCCGCACAGAACCAAAGTCAATCCAAGGATGGGCAAGTAAATCTGTTGGATGTTTGAACGCCCCGTGTTTTTCAAGATAGCTCGGCGCAGCAAACGGCGTATAGCGAAAATGGCCGAGTGTCTGTCTGCGCCAATCTAATCCACCGTGTTCACCCAGCCAGATAAACAAATCCGGGTCGTGATGCTGATCTGAAAAGTCACTGGTCAGTCGAATGCTGACTTGTGGGTTGTCGGTGAGGAAGTGGTTAAGCACATCACCCAACCAACTGCGTACCAAAGCGGCGTGGCAGACAATATTCAACGAGCCAGACACTTGGTTATTCAATCCTTGCAGCGCGTCATAACTCTCTTCGCTAAGCTCCAGAATTTGTCGGCTGTAGTGCGCAAAGATCTCGCCAGCACGGGTCAACACCAAGCGATTGCCTTGGCGTGTTGTGAGCGCCTGACCAAAGTCTTCTTCTAGTTGCGCTAAGCGTCGGCTCAATGTTGATTTCGGCTGGTTAAGTGCTTTGGCCGCGGCAGTCAGGCTTTTGTGTTGATTGAGCGCATCGAAAGCGCGAATCGAAGCTAGATCGTGCATTTTAACACCTACACTCGCAAACAAAGCGTTCCATATTTGGGAAGAACCGTTCCACAACTCTCACTATACATCTCATTCTATTTATGAATAATTCTCGTTCGAAAATAATAATCATTATCAATTATGGAGATAGAGATGTCTACCCTCAAACTGCCGGTTCTCAGTGCGACTGGTGTTTTAGTCTTCGTCAGTGTTCCTCATGTGTTTGCCAATGATGCAGTATCTCAAATGGATACAGTAGTTGTGACTGCATCAGGTTACGAACAATCACAGGCTGATGCTCCCGCGAGTATCAGTGTTATTTCCCGCCAAGACTTAGAGTCTCGTTACTACCGTGATGTGACCGACGCACTGAAAAGTGTACCGGGTGTCGTAGTCACCGGTGGTGGTGATACGACGGATGTCAGTATTCGTGGCATGGGATCAAAATACACCTTGATCCTAGTGGACGGTAAGCGCCAGAGTACCCGAGAAACTCGCCCAAACAGCGATGGCCCAGGGATTGAACAAGGTTGGCTACCACCGCTACAAGCAATTGAGCGTATTGAGGTGATCCGCGGCCCGATGTCTACACTCTATGGTTCAGACGCGATTGGTGGTGTGATCAACGTGATCACTCGAAAAGACGCACCTGAATGGACCGGTAACGTACAGCTTGGCGCTGTGGTGCAAGAAAACAGCCGTTCTGGTGGCGAGCAAAGTGCTAATTTCTTCTTAAATGGCCCGCTAGCGGAAGACTTATCGCTGCAAGTTTATGGTCAATATACAGCTCGTGAAGAAGACGACATTGAACACGGTTATGAAGATAAAGATCTGCAAAGCATCTCTTCTAAGCTTACTTACCAAATTAACGACCGTCATTCGGTTCAACTAGAAGGTGGCTCTTCGGCACAAAGTCGCCGTGGCAATGTGGGATTGTCGGTACCGACATCAGGTTGCCGTCGTGGCTGTGAAGACTCACTTAACGAGTATCGCCGTACTTACGTGACGGTCAGTCATACGGGGGACTGGGAGTCGCTTGGTTATTCAGATACTTACCTGCAGCGCGAAGAGAGTGAAAACAAATCACGTGAAATGATGATTGTGAATACGACCTTCAAATCGAGTTTGGCGACCAATATCGGCAACCACATGGTGACGACGGGTGTCGACGCAAACCACGCCGAGCTGGAGGATTTTACGTCTAATAAAGCATCATCAAAGACGCAAACATCAAACACCCAGTGGGCAGTATTTATTGAAGACGAATGGACCATTGTTGAACCATTTAGCTTAACTCTGGGTGGACGTTTGGACCACGATGAAAACTACGGTTCGCACTTTAGCCCTCGAGCTTACGGTGTTTGGCGAATTGACCCGGCTTGGACCTTGAAAGGTGGTGTGGCTACAGGCTTCCGTTCTCCTCAGCTACGTGAAATTACCGAGGGTTGGGCGCAAGTCAGCGGTGGCGGTAACATTTACGGTAACCCAGACCTAGATCCGGAAACCTCACTCAACAAAGAAATGAGCCTGATGTACCAAAGTGACTCAGGTTTGGATGCGTCCCTGACGGTATTCCATAACGAATTCAAAGATAAGATCACACGAGTGGTGTGTCCGGATACACTGTGTACAGACGGACCAAACCAATGGGGTGCAGACCCAACCTACCGTATTAACGTTGATGAAGCGGTGACCCAAGGCGTTGAAGCGACTTTCGCGATGCCAGTCAGTGAAACGGTTTACATGAGCTCAAGCTACACCTTTACAGATTCTGAGCAAAAGACCGGTGAGTACAAAGGTATGCCATTGCAGCAACTGCCTAAGCACTTGTTCAATGTGGATGTGAGCTGGCAAACCACCGATAAACTCGAGAGCTGGACCAAAGTGACCTATCGCGGTGAAGAGATGGATCCGGTAACAGGGCCGTCGAGAACTAGTATCATTGAGCCTGCGTACACGTTTGTTGATGCCGGTGTGACGTATCAGCTGACCGACAACACCAAGCTCAAAGGTGCGATTTATAACTTGCTGGACGAAGAAATCAGCTATGAAGAGTACGGCTATGTTGAAGACGGTCGCCGTTACTGGTTAGGTTTAGACGTCGCGTTCTAACTCTTGATTGAAACTAACAAGGCCGGGCTTTGCTGCGGCCTTTTTTAATCTCGCCTCGCCTTGATTCAACAGGTGCGCTTTGCTGCCTTATCAGTTACTATCTGTGACACGAAAAGTGAGTAGGGCGAAGGAATCATGCTAAAAGTTGCGATCAATGGATTTGGGCGTATCGGTCGTAATGTCTTAAGAGCGGTATATGAAAGCGGCAAAAACCAGCAAATTAAGGTCGTGGCGGTTAATGAACTGGCTCAACCTGATGCGATGGCGCACTTGCTGCAATACGATACCAGCCACGGACGCTTTGGTAAGAAGATCACTAACGATCAAGAACACATCTATGTTCACCACGAAAGCGGTGAGTTTGACTCGATCCGTATCCTTCATCTCTCTGAAATTAACTTATTGCCTTGGCGTGACCTCGACGTCGACATCGTACTCGACTGTACCGGTGTCTTCGGTTCTCAAGCCGACGGACAAGAACACATTCAGGCCGGCGCGAAGAAAGTGCTCTTTTCTCATCCCGGAGCAAACGACGTCGACAACACCATTATCTATGGTGTCAACCACGAATCCCTAACCGCTGACCATAACGTGGTGTCGAACGGCTCTTGTACCACTAACTGTATTGTGCCGATCATCAAGGCGCTTGATGACGCATTTGGCATCGACTCCGGAACGATCACTACCATTCATTCATCGATGAATGATCAACAGGTGATCGACGCATACCATTCTGACCTGAGACGAACTCGCGCTGCCAGTCAATCTATCATTCCGGTAGACACGAAGTTGCATAAGGGGATTGAAAGAATATTCCCGAAATTTTCCAACAAATTTGAAGCGATTTCGGTCAGAGTACCGACTGTAAACGTCACTGCGATGGATTTAAGTGTCACAATTAATACAAATGTGAAAGTTAATGACGTAAATCAAACCATTGTTAATGCCTCTCAGTGTACATTACAGGGCATTGTTGACTATACTGAAGCTCCGCTCGTTTCTATCGACTTTAATCATGATCCCCATAGCGCGATTGTCGATGGTACACAGACTCGAGTGAGTAACGGGCAGTTGGTGAAAATGCTCGTTTGGTGCGATAACGAATGGGGCTTTGCGAACCGCATGCTGGATACTGCGCTCGTAATGCAAGCTGCGAAATAAGTCGTAGAGCAGCGCTGGAGAAATATTTATTTTAACCCTTGAAATAAATATGCTGTATCTCCATATCAAAACCAGTTTGAAGAATTAATGAGCTTGGCAGGGTTGCCGGGCTACTGAAAACTTTACTTTTTGAATATTTGAGAGGACACATCATGTCTGTAATCAAGATGACTGACCTGGATCTAGCAGGTAAACGTGTATTTATCCGTGCGGACCTAAACGTACCAGTAAAAGAAGGCAAAGTGACTTCTGATGCACGTATCCTAGCTTCTCTACCAACTATCAAGCACTGTCTAGAAGCCGGCGCTAAAGTTATGGTTACTTCTCATCTAGGTCGCCCAACGGAAGGTGAGTACGCTGAAGAGTTCTCTCTACAACCTGTTGTTAACTACCTAAACGACGCACTAGATTGCGAAGTTAAGCTAGCAAAAGACTACCTAGACGGCCTTGAGCTGAACGTTGGTGAACTTGTTGTTCTAGAAAACGTTCGCTTTAACAAAGGCGAGAAGAAAAACGAAGAAGAGCTATCTAAGAAATACGCAGCACTATGTGACGTATTCGTGATGGATGCATTCGGTACTGCTCACCGTGCTCAAGCGTCTACTCACGGCGTTGGTATGCACGCACCTGTTGCTTGTGCTGGTCCTCTACTAGCAAATGAACTAGACGCGCTAGGTAAAGCAATGGACAACCCAGCTCGTCCAATGGTTGCTATCGTAGGTGGTTCTAAAGTTTCAACTAAGCTGACAGTTCTTGAGTCTCTATCTAAGATCGCTGACCAACTTGTTGTTGGTGGTGGTATTGCAAACACTTTCATCGCAGCGGCTGGCCACAACGTTGGTAAGTCACTATACGAAGCAGACCTAGTAGACACAGCTAAGAAGCTAATGGACGAATGTGCGATTCCAGTAGCGACTGACGTTGCATGTGCAAAAGCATTTGATGAAAATGCAGAAGCTGAAATCAAACACGTGTCTGAAGTACAAGACGACGACATGATTTTCGACCTTGGTCCTGACTCAACAGCAGAACTTGCTGAGATTCTTAAAAATGCGAAAACTATCCTATGGAATGGTCCAGTAGGCGTATTCGAATTCAAGAACTTCGAAGCGGGTACTAAAGGGATCTCTGAAGCGATCGCTTCTTCAGAAGGTTTCTCTGTAGCGGGTGGCGGCGATACGCTAGCGGCTATCGACAAGTTCGGCATCAAGGCTGACGTATCTTACATCTCTACAGGTGGCGGTGCGTTCCTTGAGTTCGTAGAAGGCAAAAAGCTTCCAGCAGTAGAAATGCTAGAAGCGCGTGCTAAGTAATTAAACAAAGGCGGGGAGTGATTCTCCGCCTTTCTTGTTTGCTGCAAGTCACATTGTTCTTTGCTAGAATATCCCGAGTTGTGAGCAAACGTTTGCAAGAATTTAAACTTAACAAGTTTTATTTTTAAAACGACAGATAAATAGGATTAAATCCATGTCTAAGATCTTCGATTTCGTAAAACCAGGTGTTATCTCTGGCGATGACGTTCAGAAAGTTTTTGAAGTTGCTAAAGAAAACAACTTCGCGCTTCCAGCGGTAAACTGTGTAGGTACTGACTCTGTAAACGCAGTACTAGAAGCAGCTGCAAAAGTTAAAGCTCCAGTAATCGTTCAGTTCTCTAACGGTGGTGCAGCTTTCTTCGCAGGTAAAGGCGTTAAACTTGAAGGTCAAGGTGCTCAAATCCTTGGTGCTATCGCTGGTGCTAAATACGTTCACGCTGTAGCTGAAGCTTACGGTGTGCCAGTTATTCTACACACTGACCATGCAGCTAAGAAACTTCTACCATGGATCGACGGTCTTCTAGACGCTGGTGAAGAGTACTTCGCACAAACTGGTAAGCCACTATTCTCTTCTCACATGATCGACCTTTCTGAAGAGTCTCTAGAGGAGAACATCGAAATCTCTGCTAAGTACCTAGAGCGCATGGCTAAAATGAACATGACTCTAGAAATCGAACTAGGTTGTACTGGTGGTGAAGAAGACGGCGTAGACAACTCTGATATGGACGCGTCTGAGCTATACACTTCTCCAGAAGACGTTGCATACGCTTACGAGAAACTAAACGCTATCAGCCCACGTTTCACTATCGCTGCATCTTTCGGTAACGTTCACGGTGTTTACAAGCCAGGTAACGTTGTTCTAACTCCAACTATCCTACGTGATTCTCAAGCGCACGTTTCTGAGAAATTCGGTCTGCCAGCGAACTCTCTAAACTTCGTATTCCACGGTGGTTCTGGTTCTTCTCTAGAAGAAATCCGTGAATCAATCGGCTACGGTGTTATCAAAATGAACATCGATACTGATACGCAGTGGGCAACTTGGGATGGTATCCGTAAGTACGAAGCGGAAAACCACGATTACCTACAAGGCCAAATCGGTAACCCAACTGGTGAAGATGCGCCAAACAAGAAGTACTACGATCCACGTGTATGGCTACGTGCTGGCCAAGTTGCAATGGTTGAGCGTCTAGAGCAAGCATTTGCTGACCTTAACGCAGTTGACGTACTATAATCGGTAGCGATCGAGTTGTTTAAAAAGCCCGCTCTTAGAGCGGGCTTTTTTACGCTTCTTGAAAGCGTACAGGCTGAATGATTGATGACTTGAAGCATCGATTGGGCGCATTTGATAAATCTAAGTATGCCTTAAATACGCAATCAGTTGATCGTCTCAATTAATGAAATTGTGTTTGATTATCGACCAGACGATGCAATTTTGCGCAAAAAGTATGGCGAAATGTAAAGCCATTGCGTAACCTGTAACAAGCCAGTATCAAGCAATGCAGATAACTCGTTGTTTTGAATATATTTGCAAAAGTCTGACTTGAAAAAAGTTGGCTTTAAGATATTGTGCCAAAATTCTGACGATTGTTTCAGTACAACGATCTGGATGTGGTTAACATTTAGGGCTCGGTTGCAGCTCGCAAATACCTTTTTCTCGGTTAAATAAAAATCTGTATTTAGAGGATACAAATTATGGCAGGTGAATCTATGGGCGTTGAGGCGCCTTTAGCGGAAGGGCTCTCTCAGGCTGAAAAGTGGTTGAACAGTAACTCTGACTTACTGATTCAATACGGTGTGAACATCATTTCTGCGCTGCTTATCCTATTTATCGGTAACATTATCGTTAAAGCGGTGGCTGGTAGCATTTCTAAAGTGCTAGAAAAGAAAAATATGGACAAAGCGGTTGTTGAATTTGTTCACGGTCTAGTTCGTTACCTACTGTTCATCATCGTACTTATCGCAGCGCTTGGTCGCGTAGGTGTTCAAACGGCCTCTGTCGTTGCAGTCATTGGTGCAGCGGGTTTGGCTGTTGGTCTTGCTCTTCAAGGCTCACTATCTAACTTTGCGGCAGGTGTGCTTATTGTTGCGTTCCGTCCGTTCAAATCTGGCGATTACGTAGAAGTTGGCGGCGTGGCAGGTAGCGTTGAAGCGATTCAAATCTTCCAAACGGTACTAAAAACTCCAGACAACAAAATGGTGGTTGTACCAAACTCTGGCGTTATCGGTGGTCCTATCACTAACTACTCTCGTCATTCTACGCGTCGTATCGACCTAGTGATTGGTGTCTCTTATAACGCGGATCTGAAACAAACTAAACAAGTTATCCGTGACACGCTAGAAAAAGACCCTCGTATTCTTAAAGATCCAGACATGACGATTGGCGTTCACGCACTGGCAGATTCTTCAGTGAACTTCGTGGTTCGTCCTTGGGTTAACACTGCGGATTACTGGAACGTTTACTTCGATTCAATGCAAGCGATTAAAGAAGCGTTGGACGAGAACGGCATCGAAATCCCATTCCCACAAATGGATGTTCATCTGAACAAAGTCGAAGGCTAATTCGAACCATTGTTAATAAGCGAGGCAGATGCCTCGCTTTTTTTATATCTCGTAATACGGATTAGGCAGTGAGCTGAGAATCTTAGACAACTCAGAACCGGTAAATCCAATCGTTCGCTCTGGGTGTCCTGGTGTGTAGAGGATCTCGTCGTGTTGATAGAGTCGGCTATCGACAAAAATTGTGATGTCATCAGGCAATCCGAAAGGGCATACTGCGCCCGGTACACAACCAGTTTGTTCAGTCATTTCGTCATTGCCGACAATTGATACGCGCTTACCGGTAATCTGTTTAATGGCTTTGCTATCCAGTCGACTGTCTTTATCGGTGATATACAGCGCGTAGCCAGAAGGCTTCATCTTGAGAAACAAGCTTTTACTGTGTGTGCCAGTCCAACCAAGTTCACTTGCGACTTTGACGTCGGTTTCGAAGTCTAAAATCGGCTCGTGCGTCCATTCGTTAAATGGGATGTCTAATTGATTGAGTAACTCAGTGTTAAAGCGATAAATTTTTTCCAGTTTATCCACAATCCTCTACCAATGATTTGTAGCCAGTTCTTTGGCCAATAGAAACGCGATCACGTACATCATAATGGCAATTACAATATCAATACTTTGTTTTACTCTCGGTTTTGATAAGGTCGGAGCCAGTTTTGCCGCACCGACAGATAGGGTGTAAAACCAAACAAAGGACGCCATCATAGTGCCGAGAGCGAACGCAATTCGATCTTGTCCCTCAAATTGTCCGCCAATCGAACCAAGTATCACTACCGTATCCAAGTACAAATGAGGGTTAAATACCGTTACGGCGATAGCACCCAAAGCCACAGCGCGCTTGCCGCGTAAATTTTGGCTGGTGGTCGTCTCGCTTTGCGTGGAATGGCTAAAGGCACTTTTGAAAGACAAGTATCCGTAGAAGCTCAGAAACGCGATACCGCCAAGCGTCACCGCAATGAGTAGTGTTTCGTTTTGCGACAAAATCGCACCACCGCCAAAAATACCCAGTGAAATAAAGAAAACGTCCAAAAAGCTGCAGATCGTTGCGGTCGTCAGGTGATGATTCCGCTTAATGCCTTGATTGAGCACATAAGCATTTTGCGCACCAATGGGAATGATCATGCTGGCTCCCAATCCAAAGCCCTGAAATAACAGCCAAAAGTTCACGTTTTCTCTCCTGTTAACTATGTATTAATTACTGAATTAACAAGATAGAACGAGTAGGTTTATAAGTATAATTAATGATTTTAATGTCATATAAGTACTGCTAATGTTGTGGGAAGGACTAAATGCAAACAGGCTGAGGGAAGTATGCGTGGTTTAGACTACAAGTGGATAGAAGCGTTAGAAGCGGTGGTGAGTAGCGGCAGCTTTGAACGTGCAGCCGAAGAGCTGTTTGTCTCTCAGTCGGCGATATCACAGCGGATTAAGCAGTTGGAAAAGTTCATCGCTCAGCCTGTTGTGATCCGCGAACAACCACCACGACCAACGCCAATCGGTAAAAAACTGTTAGGTTTTTACCAGCGTGTGCAGTTGCTGGAAAACGAGTTGATCCCGGAGCTTGGCAATGACAGTAGCAAGCGCCCGCTCAATATCTCTATCGCGACTAACGCCGATAGCCTCGCAACATGGTTACTCCCTGCGCTTGCTCCATTGATGCAATCGCGTAGAGTGGAACTCAATTTTGTCGTTCATGCTGAAGCGCGCACACTGGATAAACTGAAAAATGGTGAAGTGACGGGCGCGATCAGTATGGAGCCCAAAGCAATCACTGGCTGCCAGGCGCAATACTTAGGCCGAATGGATTACGTCTGCGTCGCGAATCCAGAGTTTGTCGCGCGATACTTTTCCGATGGTGTTACCCGAGAGGCATTGCAACATGCACCAGCGGTTTCTTACGATCAGCACGATAATTTACACCGTAGCTTTCTCCAACAGCATTACAATATTGACCCTGACAGCGTCATCAACCATCACGTCGCGAGTTCAGAAGCTTTTGTCAACATGGCTCTAATGGGCTGTGCGTATTGTTTGATCCCAAGAGTACAGATCGAAAAAGAGCTCAATGATGGGCGTTTGATCGATTTGATTCCCGGCTTTTTTATGACCTTTCGAATTTACTGGCATCACTGGCAGCTTGAGACCGGATTACTGCAAGAGATCAGCGAGGCGATTGTTTCTCATGCCCATTCTTTGCTGTCCAAATAGCCATTTGACTGAGTAAATTCTCTGTCAGATCAAAGGAATAAACTTGGTCTAATATGGTTCATTTCCTATTATGTATGGATTCCATCACATACGGAGACGCGGAATGAAACGAGTTCCTACAGTAATTGCAGCGCTGCTGACCAGCGCACTTAGCTTCGGCGCGATGGCCAACAATGTCGATTTCCCACACCTGTCGACTTCTGGCTATGGCGAAGTGGTCGCGACACCAGACATGGCAGAGTTTACCGTTCGAGTGGTTGAGACAACTATGACCGCTGAGCAGGCAAAGCAATCCGTTGATAAAGTTGTGTCTGATTTTCTTGATGAGCTCACCGAGCAGGACGTGAGCAAAGACAACATCACCAGCTCAAACCTGTACCTGTCTCCGCAGTACCGTTATCCAAAAGAAGGCAAACCTGAGTTAGTGGGCTACCGTGCTAGCCGAACAGTGAATGTGACGGTAGATGATTTGGCTAAGCTGAATCAGTATCTGGACATCGCGCTGAACGCGGGTATTAACCAAGTCGACAACATCAGTCTCAAAGTCAAAGATTCAGAAAAATACCGTGAGCAAGCGAGAATGGAAGCAATCAAAGACGCCAATAGCAAAGCGAATTCACTCGCGAAAGGTTTTGGTCACAAACTAGGTAGCGTGTGGCAAATCGACTACAACATGCCAAGTTCTCAGCCAGTGTTGATGCGTTCAATGGCGATGGACGCCAAAATGGAGTCCAACACTTATCAAGACTCGACGATCGTGATCCGCGATCGTGTCGATGTGATTTATAAATTGGACTAGCGAGCAAAAACAAAAAAAGAGGGCCGAAGCCCTCTTTTTATTTATCTCGTAAACGTTATGAATTAAAGAACGTGTACAGATGCAGTGTTTGTCGTACCTGAAGCAACTAGAGCGCCTGAAACCATAACAACGATGTCACCTTTGTTACCTAGACCAGTTTCTAGAGCAAGCTCTTTACCAGCAACGTAGAATGCGTCCGTGTTCTCGATAGAATCAACAACAACTGGTGTTACACCTTTAGTAAGAACTAGCTGAGCCGCCGTCTTCTTGTTGGTTGTTAGTGCTAGGATGTTTGCAGTTGGGAAGTACTTACGTACTGAACGTGCAGACTTACCGCCTTCAGTTGCAACAACGATCAGCGGAGCTGCTAGTTTCTCAGCTGTATCTACTGCACCTTTACATACCGCTTCAGTGATACGTAGACGTGGGCTGTCTAGACGAGAACCTAGCTCAGCTTTAAGCGCTGAATCAGTACGGTTCGCGATTTGAGCCATGATAGTTACTGCTTCAACAGGGTATTTACCTTTCGCTGTTTCACCAGAAAGCATTACCGCGTCAGTACCGTCCATGACTGCGTTAGCAACGTCGCCTGCTTCCGCACGAGTAGGACGTGGGTTGTTGATCATTGAATCAAGCATTTGCGTTGCAGTGATAACCATCTTACGAGCACGGTTACACTTCTCAATCATCATTTTCTGAGCGAAGATTACTTCTTCAGCTGGGATTTCAACACCTAGGTCACCACGTGCAACCATGATGCCGTCAGAAAGCTCTAGGATCTCATCGAAGTTATCAACACCTTCTTGGTTTTCGATCTTAGAAATGATGTGGATGTTCTCGCCGCCGTTTGCTGCAAGTACTTCACGGATTTCTTTAACGTCAGATGCTTTACGGATGAAAGAAGCCGCAACGAAGTCAACGCCTTGCTCGCAACCAAACTTAAGGTCGTTCTTATCTTTTTCAGATAGTGCTGGTAGGTTTACAGAAACGCCAGGAAGGTTAACACCTTTGTTTTCGCCTAGTGCACCGTTGTTAAGAACTTTACATTTAACTTCAGTGTCAGTGGTTGCGATCACTTCCATCTCGATTAGACCGTCGTCTACTAGGATAGTGTTACCAACGTTTAGGTCAGCGGCGAAACCTGGGTAAGTTACCGCAACGATGTCTTTGTTACCTACAACTGAAGTGTCAGTTGTGAAAGTGAATTCTTGACCAGCTACTAGATCAACGTCGTCGCCGTTTTCTAGTTTGATAGTACGGATTTCAGGACCTTTAGTGTCTAGAAGAATCGCAAGTTGCTTACCAGTTGCTTCCATTACTTTACGGAAGTTCGCGATACGAGTGCCATGCTCTTCGTAGTCACCGTGAGAGAAGTTTAGGCGCATTACGTTCATGCCTGCGTTTACTAGTTCAGTTAACTTCTCTACAGATTCAGTTTTAGGGCCAATCGTACATACGATTTTGGTCTTTTTCATGGAAGATACTCTCCGGTCAATAATAGTTACAATTTGAAAGTTGTTACTTAGGTTGAAGTCTATGCTGTCGACCGAGCATTTAGTGCCTGCTTTTCGTCGGTGACGGCGCTCATTCATCGGGACTTCAAAACTGAAAGTCTTTCACCAAGTTTAGTCATTTTATGACCAAGTCGGCACACTAACATTCAGTATTTATGTGACTAAACCAGTATATATGGGTTTAGTTGCAAAAAAATAACGTTCAATTCTGTAATTTTTTTTCTTTTAGGTGGCGCATTCTATCACCTAATTCATCCAATATCACTGCTTAAGAATTGTCTTAGGACAAGGTTTTATCGCTAATTATTAATTTTTTGGATCAAAATAAATGGACTTGAAAGTTTCGTTTTGACTATAATAAGTTTCACTTCGAAATGTAAAAATTAAGAATAAATGTCGAAACGAAACACTCAGCTCAGAAGACACACTATTTCCAACTTAGTAAACGAAAAAGGGGAAGTGAGTGTAGAAGAGCTATCTCAGCGATTTGAAACATCAGAGGTCACAATTAGAAAGGATCTCGCGTCACTAGAAAAAAACGGTCAGCTATTGAGACGCTACGGCGGAGCGATTGCACTGCCGAAAGAAGTTGTCAGTGATGAAATGAACCATAATGTTTCGGTTCGTAAGGATGAACTCGCGCAAGCAGCGGCAAAGCTGATCCGCGAACACAACCGTATCGTTATCGACAGTGGCAGCACGACTGGCGCATTGATCAAACAGTTGGATGGTATGCGCGGACTCGTAGTGATGACCAATTCTCTTAATGTTGCTAATGCGCTAAATGAACTAGAGAGCGAGCCAACGTTGCTGATGACAGGCGGGACTTGGGATGCCCACTCCGAGTCTTTCCAAGGCCAAGTCGCTGAATCCGTTCTACGATCTTATGACTTTGACCAGCTTTTTATTGGGGCAGACGGCGTTGACTTAGAGCGCGGCACGACCACGTTTAATGAACTCGTTGGCTTAAGTAAAGTCATGGCAGAAGTGTCTCGCGAAGTGATCGTCATGGTCGAGTCAGAAAAGATCGGCCGCAAGATCCCAAACCTTGAGCTCGCTTGGGATGCGATAGACGTATTAGTGACAAACAAAGATCTCTCGACCGAATTCAAACAGATCATCGAATCCCATGGGATCAAAGTGATCTGCGTATAGCGTTTTTAAATTACAACCCGATCAGGCCTTTGCTTGCTGCCGTTCGGAAGGAAAAGTATTGGAGTTAATATGTGTGGAATCGTAGGTGCGGTAGCACAGCGTGATGTAGCAGAAATTTTAGTTGAAGGTCTTAAGCGATTGGAATATCGCGGATACGACTCAGCTGGTGTTGCCGTTGTAGACTCGGAGTCTAATCTGACACGCGTTCGTCGTTTGGGCAAAGTACAAGAGTTGGCTGACGCGGTTGATGAAATTGGCGTTACAGGCGGTACTGGGATCGCGCATACCCGTTGGGCAACACACGGTGAACCATCAGAAACGAACGCACACCCACACATGTCTGGTGACATCGCCGTCGTGCACAATGGCATTATCGAAAACTACGAAGAGCTGCGTGAAACGCTACGTGAGCGCGGCTACGTGTTTGAATCTCAAACTGATACGGAAGTAATTGCTCACTTGGTGGAGTGGGAGCTTCGCAGTACAGATTGCCTAATTGAAGCGGTACAGAAAACCGCAAAACAGCTGGAAGGTGCGTACGGCACTGTTGCGATGGATCGTAAAGATCCGTCACGTATTGTTGTGGCTCGTTCAGGTAGCCCAATCGTCATTGGTTTTGGTGTTGGCGAGAACTTCCTAGCTTCAGACCAATTGGCGTTACTGAGCGTGACTCGCCGTTTTATGTATCTAGAAGAAGGTGACGTGGCAGAAATTACTCGCCGCGAAGTGACCGTATTTGACCAATCAGGTGAGCGTGTTGAGCGCGAAATTACCGAATCAAACGCTGAGCATGATGCGGGTGATAAAGGTAAATACCGCCACTTTATGCAAAAAGAGATCTACGAGCAGCCAACCGCATTGATCAACACTATGGAAGGGCGCATCAGCGCGGATTCAGTGGTGACTGAGTCTATTGGTGTTAACGCTGCGGATATTTTGAGCCGTGTTGAGCACGTACAGATCGTCGCATGTGGTACCTCGTACAACGCGGGTATGACCGCGCGTTACTGGTTTGAAGACATTGCTGGCGTAAGCTGCGATGTAGAAATTGCCTCTGAGTTCCGTTACCGCAAGTTTGTCACGCGTCCAAACAGCCTGTTGATCACTTTGTCTCAATCGGGTGAAACCGCAGATACGCTAGCAGCACTGCGCCTAGCGAAAGAAAAAGGTTACATGGCGGCGATGACCATCTGTAACGTGGCGGGTTCTTCTTTGGTTCGTGAGTCTGACTTTGCCTTTATGACCCGCGCGGGGGTTGAAATTGGTGTGGCGTCGACCAAAGCGTTTACCACGCAACTCTCTGCGCTACTGATGTTGGTGACGGCGCTTGGTAAGCAGCAAAACCGCATCAGCAAAGAGAAAGAAAAAGAGATCGTGGAAGCGTTACACGCGTTACCTGCGCAGATCAATTCCGCATTGGCATTTGAAAAACAGATCGAAGCTCTGGCGGAAGACTTTGCTGACAAGCACCATACGTTGTTCCTAGGTCGTGGTGAGTTCTACCCAATCGCGATGGAAGCGTCACTCAAGTTAAAAGAGATCTCTTACATCCACGCGGAAGCTTACGCGGCGGGCGAGCTAAAGCACGGTCCTTTGGCGCTGATTGACGCTGATATGCCAGTCGTGGTGGTGGCGCCTAGCAACGATCTGCTTGAAAAGCTGAAATCAAATATTGAAGAAGTGCGCGCGCGTGGCGGCTTGTTGTATGTCTTTGCTGACGTGAATGCGGGCTTTGAAGCCGATGAAACGATGAAGATCATTGCAATGCCTCACGTTAGCGAAATCACCGCGCCGATTTACTACACTATTCCGATGCAGCTGTTGTCTTACTACGTAGCCCTAATCAAAGGTACCGACGTTGACCAACCTCGTAACCTAGCGAAAGCGGTAACGGTGGAATAATACTGAATCATCACCAAGTTGAATTTGTGAGAGAGTAATAAAGATTCATACTGAGTATTAAAGTGTCATACTAAAATGCCCCAAAACTGTTTAGTTCAAGATTCTTGACTCGATACTGTTGTCATTCGTTGACCTACTTTGGGTAATGGTTAAATATGTACCTAGCTTACTAAGGCGTGGTAAATAGAAGATGTCTGTATTTTGTGGATTCAATGGCCATGGATCGGCTTGCGCAATGTCAGGGTATATCAGACTTAGTCGTCGGTGATTTATGACAGATTGCAATAGTTAAGCAGAGTACTTTAGACGGACAAGTTCTGGCATACATTGTTTGTCTAACAATTGTTATGTGCTTAATTAACCTGAGATCGGTTTAAGCCATCGCTATCAATCCTGATTTTTCAGTGGTTGTTATGTTTAGCGATGGCTTTTCTGGTTTTAGGCAGTACGCGATTAACCCACCGAGTAAGTTCAACATGAATCCATGCAGACTCCCGTGTCTAGAACTAAACCTAGAGCAGTTAGTTTAAAGTTCCTTTTCATAATAAATACCTCTTGGACTATATTTATTGAATTAAATTAATTTGTTAGAACAATAGATATATATAACCATATCACGATAGTTATATAGAGTTATAGGTTAATTGCTTACTTAACTACTTAACTATTAAATTTTTTGGTGTGGATTAATTTGAATATAATTATCGACGGTTTGCCATCCTTTTAAATTGATGACGACGACCTCGAATAGTCATTCCCATACGAATAATATTTTCTGGTACAGCGAGCCCTCCATAACCACCATCCCCGATATGAACAATATCAGCCCCGGCAGCTTTTGAAGCCATGGTGACTTTTTCTATATATTGTTCACCAGCGCCTTCTTGAGACGTGCCAATAGCTAATAGCCCCAACATATTATTTTCATGAACAGCAGACATCATTTGATAAGCAATTTCAGGCGTAACGCCAGGAGTCGTATATGGTGCAGGGAACATAACAATATCTGCACCGGCGGAAGAAAAGTCTTTCACGATATCAAGGTTGTAGTCATTACCAATACCACCACCGTGCATTTTCCCTGCAATGATTAATAAGTCGTCGGATATTTCACGAACAAGGCGAATGGCATCTAAAATGGTTTCTTGGGATACTTGCATTCCAGGATTTCCAGTCAGCATGACATATTTCAAACCAAGCCTAACCACTTCTTCTACAGTTTCTCTTGTTACAGAGCGTCCGATTGCAATATTGGAAAAGTCATGAGGGACGGGTTCTAGGTTACAACCAATAATACGTCCGCTCAGTTCTTTTAGCTCTTCAATCGTGAAATACTCTTTTACTTGATGATTCGCGGCTCCATTGACATTGGCTTTAGGATCAAAGACATCAAGGCAGTTTAGCGTAATGAAATCAGCCCCCAGGCTTGCAGCAATCTCAGCTCCTGAGACGAGATCAAATGGTGGTTCGGCTGACACTACATTTTCAACCATCATCGAACGACCTTCTGAGTGCCTAATGCAGTCAACAAGATCACGGCGTGATATTTTGGTAATGTCTTCTTTTGTTAAGTCAAAAATACGCTTCTTCATCTTATTCACCGCTAAACTCTTTTCTAAGTTCAATAATTTCTAATGCTAAATCCCTACATAACATTGTTGTCATAATATGATCTTGTATATGCGTGAGAATTAATGTCATTGGCACTTTCCCTGTCCCTTCGTCGAATCCAATAAGACTGGTTTGGCGTTTATGGACATTTGCTAACGCTTCATCACCTATAGCTATCATTTCATAAGATTGGTCGAAATTTTTAAGACGTGCTTCTAACATAGCCTGCATGAAAGATGATTTAGCTTCACCTACAGTACAAAGTAAAGTCATTAAAAACTCTTCATTAATATCACTAGCTTGATTAATTTCCATAAATTTTACCCGTTATTCTGTAATTGGCTTATTCGATGTTAAGTTAGAATCTAGTTCTGATTTATTATTACGGTTTTCTTCAACTAATAATTGTTTTTCATGTGCTTTAAAAAATGGATAAAAAATTGCCATACTTACCAGAACACAAACCAAAACTACGATTGCTGCCATACTGGAATTCGTTGCCATTACTGCACCAATAGGCGCTGGCATTGTCCACGGTGGTAAAGCAACAACTTTTGATATGAAGTCAGTTTTAAATGCAATCCAAACGATACAAGTATTAACAATTGGGGATAACATCCAAGGAATGAAATAGTTAACATTCATTACAATAGGTGTACCGAAAATCACGGGTTCGTTAATATTAAATGCTCCAGGAATAATTGACATTCGACCAATGGTTTTTAAATGGGTGGCTTTAGAACGCATCATTAAAACGACAAATCCTAGCGTACCGCCAGCACCACCAACGAAAATAAAGAAATCAAGAACTGGATTTACGAATATTTTAGGGATTTCTTGTCCAGCGGCAAGGGCATCTTGGTTCAGACCTAAGTTAACCATCAAAATAGGGTATAAAATTCCAACGACGACAACTTGAGAACCATGGATACCAGCAAACCATAATAGTTGAATCACAATTACAGCCAATAAACATGCAAAAAATGAGTCAGAAGCGGCCACAATCGGTTTGAAAATTTCCATGACAGCACTTGGTATAGTCATCTCGTTATAACCAAGAACTACATTAAGGGAAACGACGATGACAGTAAGAAATACGATCGGAATGAGTAGATCGAATGAAGCTGAAATTTTTGGTGGTACTGCTTCAGGAAGTTTTAGTCGAATATTGTACTTAATCAGTAGACGTTGTAATTCAGGTACAAACAATCCGCAAAGGATTGCTGTAAATGCGCCCGCGCCACCCATATGTGCGATTGGCATTATACCGCCATGGTCGGGAATAAATTTTATTGGCGCAGCCGCTAAAAGAAACGTGAACATAGACAATAAACCCGTGTTGAGTGCCCTTAATTTGTAATGCTCAGCAAGACTAAAACCAATACTGAATGCGGCATATAAGGAAAAAATCCCCATACTAACTTGAAATGAAGAGAGGATATTTCCTTGACCAATGGATTCGACAATTGATTGCCATCCTTGTAAAAACGCATTACTTGTACCAGGAGGGAAAGCCAAAACCAAAAGTAGAGAACCAACGATTAAGAAAGGCATCGTTGCTACAAACCCATCTTTAATCGCGTTTATATGGGGTTGGGTTGAAACCTTATAGGCGATTGGAGTGATCACCTTTTCAACCATGTTTGTGATTTTATTCATAGCACTCATATTTCTATATCCTTTTATTTAAGAGAGCTGTATAGAGCGATTGCTTGATTTAGGATTTCATCACCTTTCATCATTCCGTAATCAATCATTTCAATTAAGCCGCAAGCTTTGCCTTGTTCTTCGGCTCTGTGTTTAAAGTTTTCGAATTGAAATTTCACTTGAGGAGCAACAAGGCATACATCGTTTTCTTTTAAACGGTCTTCAAATTCAGAAATTGAATAGGCGTTAATTTCACACTCAATTCCCATTTGCTTCGCGGCTTGTTGCATTTTGTTAACTAACATACTTGTAGACATCCCTGCTGAGCAGCATAAGAATATTTTCATCATTCCCTCCAAACTTGAACTATGTGAATTCTCAATAATTTTAATCTACAAAATTTTGAATAAATAGTATCCGTGTCACACCTTTGCTTGTTTTTTGGTCTGTTTGTTTTTTGATTAAAATAGAATTTCCTTTTAAATTGTTGATTTTAATGTGATTTATTTCGTGTGGCGAGTTATTCCTTATCTTCAAAATATTGAAGTTAATCGCATTTAGTCCATGTCTGGGTTGTGGTTACAGTAAGGGTTATGTATGTTTATTATTAAATAAACAAAATTTTGAATTTTATAATATGATTGAAAAGTACTTAAACAAAGAAGGGATGGCCCTTGTTTCATTGGCTCGGTACCTTTTGACTATTGAAGATGGGGAAAAATTAGAAACTGTTGAATCCTTGGCTGAAAATTTAGATATTTCAGTTGGTTATGTTTCTAGGGCATTGAAAACATTAGAGCAAGAAAAGTTGTTGTTATTAAATAAAGGCGGGCGTAATGGGACATTTCTTGTCAAAAAAGACTATAAAAGGTTGTTTGATGCTTGTGGTATTTCAAAACTAATATGCTCTATGCCTTTACCTTATAATAAAAAGTATGAGGGTCTTGCTAGTGCTATAAAAGATCAATTGCCAAATATTTATTTTGCATACATGAATGGTGCATCATTTCGCGGAGAATGCTTACTAAACGGTACTTGTGATATAGCTGTTATGTCTTCTCTGGCTTCTCAATCACTCCTAAAATCAGGTAATTATAAACTAGCATTAAATCTTGGCTCTGGCACTTACACAGTTGGTCATCACCTTATTCATCGAAAAAAAGAGAAAGAAAACATAAGAACAGTCGGAATAGACCCAGATTCACCAGACCAAATTATCTTAACAAATAAAATTTTTGCTAAGGAAAATGTAAAATATGTCAATATCAGTTACACCAGTGGTCTAAATGCTATTAGCGATGGTCTGATCGACGCAATGGTATGGGAAGTTTCCGACTTAGGTGTTTTGGGTATTTTAGGATTGGAAAATGAGCCTATTGAACACGATCATAAAGAAGAATCATCTAGTGCAGTTCTACTTGTAAACAAGGAAAACGAATTCCTTGTAAATTATCTATCTAATTCTTTAAGTCTTGATAAAATTTTTTCTCATCAAAAGGCAGTCTGTGACAAGTTAATTTTACCTTCCTATTAAAGTTAATAGATGGAATTTAAATATGGAAAATAAGCTGAATATTCTTTTTGAATCTGGCCTGATTTCAGAAAATGTGAAAGTCGGGTCTTTAACTGCTGTGAAATTAATATCAAAAAGTTTAAATGTCGATATTGAATTCGAATAATTCAGCATGATAATCATGCATTTAGCTAATGCAGTAACCAGAATTAACAACAATACACCCATAGAACACGCACTTGATAATGAGATATTTTCTGAAATCGCATCCTATGAGCACTTTCATTCTATTGAGTCATTGAATCATTGAATAAGTCAGTATGTGAAGTATTCGATCTTAATAGCGTTCCTGAAACAGAAAATTCCTTCTTATTAAGTAATTTGTATGCTTTGTCATTAGATTAATGTAGGTGATGCATGTCTAAATTAGATCCAGACTTGTACACCTATTGTCATGAACATATCCATATTGTTCTTTCAAATCAAAAAAATACTGATGATTGTTTGTTAAATCAATTTGAATTGCTGTCAGACGAAATGAACCTACTCAAGAAAAAGGTGTTAAAATATCATTTAAGTAACAAACAAATACATGGGTCGTAATGTCGAGTTTATTGAAAAAATTCGGAAAATACCGAAGTTAATATTTTAATATCTACTGTTTATTATATTGAGGGCTTCTTTCCGGATTTTTTATACTCTTTGTCTGATAAAGAAATTGCCAAAAAAAGATTGACGAAATCATTTACCGAATGGATGGAACAAATAAAAAAGCTTCATTAATAGGCGAAATTGGTAGCAGTTAACTCATCTTTTCAGATACAGACAAAAAAGTTGTCTTACAAAATGTACAAGTAAATGACTTAAGTGCATCGAACTTTAGTGGATTTTCTGGCGACTTTAATGAAGTAACAATCTATATCCCAGTGTTATACTCAATTTCCGTAAATGTTGCCACTACTGGAGGTTCTGTATCTCCGACACCTGATTCATTCGGTATTCTCATGGCAACAGGAGGTCAAGACTTCACGATTAATTTTATTCCTGATGATGGCTACCAAGTTGCTTCTATTAAATTAGATGGTGTTGATTACCCAGTAAGTAATAATATCACCATCAATAATGTTTCTTCCGATATGTCATTAAGTGTGACCTTTGAAGAAGGTATATCATGTCCTGATGTATGGACATTAGGTACTGTATATCAAGGGGGAGAACGAGTTACATATGAAGGAGCAATCTATGAAGCAAAATGGTATTCAGATGCAAATCAACCAGATTTAGGTGGCCCTTGGACTCTAGTGGGTGAGTGTAAGTAAAAAATAAGATAGATTTACTATATCGCGGCTTTTCCCGGAAAGCCGCTTTTACCTTTAAGAAGAAGCAATCAGTATCTCGATAACCATCCAAAATGGGCTTTGTTGCTGAATTCAGCTTACGATCGGACGCTAGCTAAATCGTACACCTTTTAAACGATATGCTGAGTTTCGGGCATACCTATCCCTGTTAACTTGTTGAGTGCTTTGATCATGGCGTAAGTCTCCCCAACTTGTGCATTGTAATTACGAAGAGTGAGTGATGCTCCAAGTAACTGTTTCACGCGATACATAGCGGTTTCAGACAGTGAACGTCTGTGATAACCATACTTCTGTTTCCACTTTTTGTTCGACCCATAGAGCTTCTGGCAGCCAACCGCCAGATTGCGTGGATGCCCCTTTTCCCAGAAGGCTGCTCCCTCACGCGAAGGGATTAGAGGTATCGCTTTCTTAACCCTAATCGCCCTGTGGCACTCCCTTGTATCGTATGCGCCATCTCCCGAGATCTCCTTGCTGGTTCTGCGTGTTTGTTTGAGTAGATTGGGGAGTACTTCCGCATCTGTCACGCTTGATAGTGTCAGTTCAGCTGCATCAATGGCTAGATGCTGAATAGTGCCTCGTGAATAAGTTTTAAAGCAAACCTAGACATCCTTAGCTCGGCGACTTATGCAGGTATAGTGGGGACAAACCAATGGAACATGCCAATCTAAAAACGGAGTCGATAAAGCCTTGCAACGCCCTTAAAGGCAAGGAAAAAAATGAGAGCAGTTGTGATAGCTAGGTCACTAAACAATCGTGGTCTACCACGTCTATCCTGCTTAGTTTGTCTCCACTCAGTTATCGCTTCTGCGTCAATCCAAAACGTGAGTGAGCCTCGGTTGACTAGGGAGTTATTGTACTTGCGCCAGTTAGTGGTTTTGTAACGAGGTTTCGGCATGAAATTAAAGTAAGTAAGTGAATGTCCCTGATCTGATCGTAAGATTCTGATTTAGTTCATTCGATTTCTGCAACAAAGCCGGTGGCTTTTGCATTTATACTCACACAAAACTAGTGCAGACAGACCCATAATGCGGCGAGTGCTACTGCACAGGTAATCCAAAGGTTGCGAATTAACATTTTTCGATGCACCACATTGGCTTGAGTCGCGATTTCGGTTTTGCGCCTGACAATCTGGTTGAGGAACAACCACAGTGCAACCAATAGCAGCAAGTATTGCAAGATGGAGAGTGAGCCAACTTTGATCAGCAGCATAGTCCCCGTGGTCATCACCAACGCGCTGCGTGTCCACGCCAGTTGGGTGCGCTCTCGTTGTAGCCCTGGATCGCGTTCAAGCGGTGAGGATTTCATATCGCCAAGTACCCGACCAAAGAGGCGAAGCTGACAACGACTAAGGTTATCGCAATCAGGCTATTGCTGTATTTGAATGGGTCTTCAAGTCGCATCGCTTTCTCATTCTGATACCAACGCAAAAATGCCCAAACGGCGGTCACCAGAGCGACACTCGCTAAACCGGGCGTTACCCATTCGCTGTGGCGAAGAATTGGGCTGTCGTGGGTAGCACTGAGCAAATCAATGCCTATTGATGTTGCTAGGAAAGCGAGTGCTGTGCGTATCCAAGCGAGAAACGTCCGTTCGTTGGCAAGAGAAAAACGATAGTCGGGATCTTTGCCCATTTTCATATCGGGAACCTCGTTAGCGTTGAATTTGACGAAGTGAATCCAACGCAGTGTTCATGCTGACAGAATCGGTCAGCGTATTGAGTTTGAAAAACAGGATGTCGAAAGCAATCATCTGCAGCAGTTGTGGCGTCACCATTCCCAATTGATTGTGCTCTTCGGTGTAGCTATAAGGAATAACGAAATCCGACAGCTGGGCCACTTTGCCTTTGCCGTAACGAGTCAATGCGATGACTTTTGCACCGTTGGCGCGCGCTTTTTCAATTGCGGCCAACACTTCTTGAGTGTTACCTCGCGCCGATACCACCAGTAACACATCGCCTTTTTTCAGTAGCGAAGCCTGAACGATTTGAATGTGGTAATCGAGATTGAATTGCACGTTGAAACCAGAGCGAATCAGCTTGTGGTTGATGTCGGCGGCGACCAATGCAGAAGCGCCGATACCGGAAAGCAGAATCTTATTTGCCTTCAGCAGTAACTCAGCACTGCGTTCAATGGTGTCGGTATCAATCAGGCTTAAGGATTGCTCGATCTTACTGGTAAATAAGTTTTTGGATTTCTCGATAATGGCTTGGGTCGAGTCACTGCTTTCGATTTCTGCATAGACAGACTGAGTGGGTAACTTTTTTGCCTGCGGCGCGAGTGCCGCCAGCTTTAGTTTTAAATCGGGAAAGCCACTGCAACCGATGCTCTTGGCATAACGAATCACCGATGAATCGCTGATGCCCAGCTTAGCGCCGACTTTGGTGGCGCTAAACTTAGCGAGGTCAAATTGCTGCTCAATAATAAAGTGCGAAATTTTTTGCTCGTTCAGGTTGGTTGAATGAGCGAGTGTTTTGACTTTATTAATGATGCTTTCCATTGATGCCTCTGCAGTTAAATCGTCCCGTCGCAGCGAATTGTACGACGGGGTGATATTAGCGATTTTTCGCTGGCTTTTCGACTGGATCGGTAAATCCTAATAGCATCGACGCGATAAAGCCGACAATCCATGCACATACTACCGCAAGAAGGAACGATGGGATCTGACCTTCACCTACGAGAGGAATCAGAGAAAGCCCAGCAGTACCAAACGGAATGATGATGCCAATCTTGAAGGCAGCCATCATGGCACCACCCGCAAAGCCGCCAATACAACCAGCAATAAAGGTTTTACCCAACGGTAGCGATACACCAAACAGCAAAGGTTCTCCTACACCCAGAATACCGACTGGTAGTGCACCCGTGATGGTCTTCTTCAGACGTTCATTTTTCGACTTAAGGTAAACGTACGCTGCTGCGCCGACTTGTCCCATGCCACCCATCGCCAAAATTGGGAACAGGTAGTTGAGGCCAAATGTCTCAAGAATTTGTGCGTGAATAGGGATAAGACCTTGGTGTAAGCCTGTTAATAGTAAGAACAAGAAGCCGCCACCCAAGATACCGCCAACCGCTACCGAACCTGCCGATTCGTTAAGCAGTGCAACCGAGACTAAGTTACCTAGCCACACGTTTACCGCGTGCGCGATGGGTTGCAAGATAAATAAGGCTACCGCTGACGACACCAAAATCGTCACCGTCGGAGTAAAGATAAGATCGAGACTCTCTTTACAGTGGCTACGGAACCAAAGTTCAAACTTAGAAGAAAATACGCAGACCAACAGCACAGCAAACATGCCGCCGCCGCCCGGTACTAATGCGTTCCCAAACAACTCAACGTTGGCAAGACCCGGTGCGGCTAAAACCGCAGCCATTACCGCGCCAATTGCAGGGGATGCTTGAAGTTCTTTGGCGGTATTCATACCGATCATGACAGAAAGCACCGCGAATACCGCTTTGCCAACCACGGTGAATAACGTAAAGATATCTGGGTTGGCGGCAACAAAGTCTGGGGCGACGAGTTTGAATATGTTCACCATCCCCAAAATGAGACCACAACCGATCAGAGCCGGAATCGTCGGTACAAAGATTGCGGCTAATGTGTTGAGAGCACGACGAATAGAGAAGGGTTGGGCAACAGGAGTATCCGTGGATTCTTCTTCAACACCAGCGCCTCTCATGCGTTTGTTCAGCACACCTGCGACTTTGGCCGCAGTGCCCATTCCGACGATGATTTGATACTGCTCTCCGGCATCGACGACTCCTTTAATGCCTTCGACATCACGCAGTGCATCCATGTTGAACAAAGAGCGGTCTTTTAGCACGATACGCACGCGTGTCATGCAGTTGGTCAGAGTCGCGACATTGTCAAAGCCGCCAATATGCTGCTCAATTTGATCGGCAATCAGTTCTAGATGTTCTATCTTATTTGCCATGTTATTTTCCTTGCAGTAACTGCTGTTTCAGAGGTTGGAAGGGTTGCGCCGCAAGCGCAAGCGCTTTCGAAGGTGAAGTGTCCAACGTGTGCAGCAAAACCGCTGCACGCACATTGTAATCCACCGCATCCAACAGATTGGCGGCGGTTAGCTCACCCACTTCACAAATTTGTTGCACCATGTGTTGAGCTCTAATGCGTAGCTTCTGGTTATTCGCTTTTACGTCCACCATCAGGTTGCCGTGGACTTTGCCCAGTTGGAGCATGACCGAGGTACTTAGCATTCCCAGCAACATCTTTTGTGCTGAGCCGCTTTTCATTCGAGTTGATCCTGCGAGCACTTCTGCACCGACATCCGGTGCAATAGACACATCCGCGTGTTGAGAAATGAGTCCCGGACCTCGGGTACTGAGAGCAATGGTTTTAGCGCCGATTTGTCTGGCGTAATCTAGCGCTGAAATAACAAAGGGAGTTCTTCCGCTGGCTGCAATACCTAGCACTACGTCTTGCGCTGTAAGCTGGCGCTGTTGAAGTTCGGCAGGGGCCGACTCGGTACAGTCTTCAATGTCTTCCACCGCAGCAAGCATAGCGTCAACGCCACCCGCGATAATGGACTGAACTAAAGCAGGATCGGTACCGAATGTAGGGGGACATTCCGCTGAATCCAATACACCAAGTCGGCCGCTGGTTCCGGCTCCAACATAGAATAGACGGCCACCTTGTCTGATTTGTGCGGCGATCAGTTCAACCGCTTTGGCGACGTCTGGCAGCACTTTGTTGATCGATACTGCAACACTAGCGTCGTGCGCATTGAGTAATTCCAGTACTTCCATTAAAGGCAACTCGGACAGCTGCTCTGTCTCGGGGTTTTGCTCTTTATTAATGGTGGACGACAACTCACTCATAACTCTCTCCGTTGATATTCGACATTTTAAGAATATACAAATGTCGAATATCGACAATTTAAAATGTACGAATTCGAGATTGTCGTCACATAGAACGGTGTTTCATTTATTTGGCGTAATCTTAATTTACTGATAAATAAGGAACTTAAAGAAGTCGAGCGGGTCGTATGATTTAGTAGTAATGTCGAGTATCGACATTTTCTAGATAAAACAAGCAGCTAGAATCATTTTCAAGTGGGAGAGCGAACATGACAAAAATGTCATTTTGCTGAAAGTGTCTTGTCAGGTGCGGTGTTGAATAATGGTCACATACAAAGCAAGCCCTGAAAGGAAAATAATATGAACGTATTAAAAGCAGCACTTTTTGCAACCTCTATGACACTAATCAGCGCATCGGCGTTAGCACAACCTTACTTCGTTGGTGGTAATTATGTTTCTCGTGAGCAGGTAAAAGTAATTTCTGTTGCTCCAGCGTCTAGTTCGGAAGCCGCTTACCAAAATGCACTGTCTGAGCTTTCCTCGTTAAAAGCGATGCCAGCAAGTGACCTATACAAAGAATTGAGAATTCAGAAGTACGATGTGGATAGCCGCACCACTCACATAAAAGATGGTGGTTACGTGACGGTGCAAGAACGTATGAACGAAGATGGCCAAATTGAGTTTCTGGGTAACGTCAACGTCACGGTGCACTACGCCGAGCGCGACGATAACCGATAATGGTTGTCAAATCTGAGAGAGGATGGTGTCGCTCACGCCATACTCTCTGCCTACTTTTAACCTGAGCGTGACGAACATTTGCTGAGAAGTAGGTACGCGAGTTTTGAAAATACTGATTGTCGAAGACGAAGTAAAAGCCGGAGAATATCTGCAAAAAGGCTTGGTTGAATCCGGCTATGTGGTCGATTTAGTTAGTGATGGAGTTGACGGACTCTACCATGCGACCAGTGAAGAATATGATTTGATTCTGCTCGACATCATGTTGCCCAAACTGGATGGTTGGCAGGTGTTAAATACGCTTCGAAGCAGCGATATTGTTACGCCTGTGATCATGTTAACCGCCAAAGAACAGGTCGAAGACAGAGTGCGTGGCTTTGAATTAGGAGCTAACGATTATTTGGTTAAACCATACGCGTTTGCGGAACTGCTGGCGCGGATTCAAAATGTTTTTCGCCACCACTCACCATCGCAAACCAACATTTCATCACAAGTACTCGTCGTAGCCGACTTGGAACTGGATATCATCAAAAGAACTGCGAGTCGCGCAGGGCAGAGTATTAGCTTAACCGCCAAAGAATATGCACTGCTGGAACTTTTGATGCGTAAATCGGGTCAGGTTCTTTCTCGCACCACTATCGCGTCACTGGTGTGGGATATGAATTTTGATAGCGATACCAACGTGATTGATGTCGCGGTCAAACGGCTGCGAAACAAAGTGGATAAACCGTTTGAGAGTGCATTGATTCATACTATTCGAGGCATGGGATACAAGCTGGAATCGCAAGATGATGCGTAGTGGGAGATGCACTTTTTCGATGAAGAAAAAACTGCTATTGATGTTGGTGGGAATGGCATTTGTCTCCTATTTTCTCTTAGCCTTTATCCTCAAATTTGCCATCGAACGGCACTTTCTCAACCAAGATTACAACTACATTGTCAGTAAGTTCAACGCGATAGAAAACACCTTACTGACCTCTCCCCAAGAAGTGTTTGAACAATCTAAGAATATGCCACTGTACATGTGGGTGTTCGACAAAGATAAAGTCATTTATAAAAATTCCAATTTGACCTTTCCCCAAGCGCAGCGTTTTACTCCCAAGGCGCCCAACATATTGAACCGTAAAAATGAAATAGAGTGGCGCGAAGATTCATTAGTCATTCGAGCGTTTGCGTTTAAGTCGGATCGCTATGTGGTTGTGTTGGGGATGAGTATCAATCACCACATTGTGTTTTTAGAAGAGTTGGCTTGGATATTGTTCTGGACGCTGGGTTCCGCCTTCGTCGCTTCTTCTGTCTACAGTTGGCTGGTAGTCAGTAAAGGTCTCAAGCCGATAGAGTCGCTCAACCAACATATTCAACAGGTGACTCCAGAACAGCTGGATCTTCGCCTTCCCGCTGAGTCGCTACCGACGGAGTTGCAAGATTTGGCGAGAAAACACAATGCAATGCTGGACCGATTGCAATTAGGCTTTCAGCGTTTGAGTGACTTTTCATCCGATATTGCCCATGAACTCAAGACGCCCTTGACCAATGTTATGACCCAGAACCAAGTGATGCTCGGCGGCGCACGCTCGGTAGACGAGTATCAAGACGCGCTAGCATCCACCTTGGAAGAGCTGAATCGCATCACTAAGACCATCAATGACTTGCTCTACATAGCCAAAGCGGAAAACAAACTGATTCATCGCAATGACGAGTGTTTCTCTGTGAAGGCGCAAATCGAACGGTTAGTGGATTACTATGACATCCTTGCCGAAGAAGCCTCACTCACGATGACTTACCAGGGCGATGCCAAGCTGTACATGGATAAAAATATGTTTGAGCGCGCGGTGGGGAATCTACTCTCTAATGCGATCAGGCACGCTTATGCAGGAACTTGTATCGAACTGAACGTTCAGGAGTTAGAGGATGTAGTGCTCATTACCGTCGCCAACCAAGGCGATACGATTGCAAAAGAAAACCTGCCTTATTTATTTGACCGCTTTTACCGCGTGGACAAATCGCGTGTGCACCGAGGGAGTGTTGGGGCAGGATTAGGATTGTCTATCACCCAATCGATCATCTATGCCTATGCTGGGACAGTGAGTGTGAGTTCGGAAAGGAGTCTTACGCGATTTGAGATAACTCTGGCTAGAGCTAGTGATGGTTCAAAACAGTAAGCGCGATGAACATAGGGTTTTAGTGTAACTCAAGCATCAAAACGGACTTTCCTTATCTAGCTCATTGCAGATCTCAACAATGGCTAAAGAAAGTCCGGATTTAATGATTTGTTGTTGGCGTTGCAGTTGCAGTTGGTAAAACTCAAGGTCGATATCATCATCGGGTTCAGAGACTTGAAGTTGTACCATGCCAAGGCTTTGGACCAAATTGAGTTTGGTGATGGGTTCAAGAATATTAGGGTCAGTGAACTCGTAATCGGAAGCGTCACTGTTCAGTGTATTCTTGATTTTGATGATATCTTCGATGTCGTGATAGACGTTGTCTGGGAGAACACCCAAGCCATACAACAACTTTAAACGCACAGACAAATCACCCAGAGGGCCGGAGTCTTGAAGTAGCGGCCCGACGACTGACTGCACCGCAAAGTTATCTTTTCGAAAGATTCTTTGTATCAGCGCATCGATAGAGTCGTTAAAAATGTCCACCGCAGCGATAAAGAAACCGCGTACTGATGGGGTATTGTTTAATCGCTCTATAATCTCAGTTTCGTTAAGTTTGTCTGCCATATACCAATTAGTCGTTTTCGTTTAAAAGGGGAGACATCGCTCCCCTCAAGTTATTGTTATAAAGACGCATAGATTGCTTCAATCTTTGCGACTTCTTCACTGTCTATTGCAAGACCAGTGTAGTGGGCAACAGTTTGGCGCACGCCGTGTTCTTTTAGCGACGTTTGCAGTTCAATCGCCTGTGGATCTTCGCTGCTAGTATACTTCAAAGCGGCGGCGATGCCTTTTAAAAGTGCTTGGTTTTCAGTGTTATATTCGATAGTACCGAGTAAAGGTTTGACCAATCTATCGTTTGGACCCAATTTTCTGATCGGTTGACGACCAACACGGTCAACTTCATCAACTAGATATGGGTTGGCGAAACGGCCCAGAATTTTCTCGATGTACGCATTATGCATATCGCGGTCAAAATCATAACGGCGAATCAGTACTTCTCCGCTCTCTGACATCGCTTGTTTTACATCTGCGTGGATCTCAGGGTCTTCAATCGCTTCACGAATAGTTCGGTGGCCTTTCAAGCAGCCAAGATACGCGGTGATGCAGTGGCCCGTATTGAGCGTGAACAATTTGCGTTCAACAAATGCCATCAGATTATTGGTGGTTTCCATGCCATCAATGCGTGGAATTTCACCTTTGAACTGTTGCTCATCCACAATCCACTCACTAAAGCTTTCCACCGTGACTTCCAGTGGGTCATCGTTCGCCGCTTCTGCTGGTGGAACGATACGGTCAACGGCGGAATCGACAAAACCGATCAGCTCATCTGCTTTTGCGTGCAGCGACTGGTCTAAGTGTTTGTAAACTTCGCCTTTTAGATGGGTCGTACCACGAACCATATTTTCACACGCGATGATATTCAGCGGCGCTTCGTTACCTGCTTCAAAGCGTTTCGCGATACCAGTTGCGATGGTCTTCGCGATAATATCCAGTACGTTTGGACCGACAGCCGTCGTGACTAGATCCGTGTGTACCATGCGCTCGATGACGTCATCACTGGCTGAATTGACCGCCGTTACGTGGTTGACTGTATCGATTTTGCATTCTGTGCCAACGACTTTAACTTTGTACTCTTGTTTATGGCTCAACTGATCGACGAGTGGAGCGTCTACATCGGCGAACGTTACTTCTACGTCTGCGTCTGCCAACAATTTACCAATAAAGCCTCGACCGATATTACCTGCGCCAAAATGAACTGCGTTTTTCATAACTTACCTACCAATTAAATGTGCTAACGACGTTAGGGTGAGGCCAACTGTTAAAGGGGGGCGACAGCTGACCTCGTTTTTGCTCAGGAGCAAAAGGGTGTTCCGATACGGATTAAGCAGCTTGCTCTCCGCCAAGGATGTTGAGAACTTCTTCTACATCTTTGGTCGTGGTCAGCGTGTCAATCGCCTCTGGATCGTCTAGAGCATTGGTAATGGTTGTAATGACTTGGATGTGCTCGTCGTTCTTCGCGGCGATACCAATCACCAGCTTGGCAACATCATCTTTGTCGTCAGTAAATTGGATACCTTGCGGGTATTGGCAGATCACGATACCCGTTTTCTTCACTTTATCTTTGGCTTCGACCGTACCGTGTGGTACTGCGATAGATTCACCTAAGTAAGTTGAAACCAACTTTTCTCGTTCGAACATTGCGTCTACGTATTCTGGTTCGACGTAGCCCATCTCGACCAATTTATTACCTGCAAAGCGAATGGCTTCTTCTTTCGTCGTCATTGACAAGTTTAGGTGGATGTTCTCACGTTGAATTTGGAATACGGGCGAAGCTTGAACCTCAAAGCTGTCGTCGTTTGCGGCGACGATAGAAACTTTCACCATGCGATCATCGTTTGCTGCATCGTGCTTTTGCGCGGCAAGCAATTGAGTCACTAGGTTGTTGTACATTTCACCGTCTAGGAAATTAGTTAAAGACATGTGGTGTGCATTCGGAGCGTGTTTGCGCGCACGGTCTGTCAGGTCTTTGTGGGTGATAACGATATCCACATCTTCTGGCAGGCTGTTGATTGCTAAGTTAGTCACGCTGATGTTCAAGCCAGCTTCTTGTACTTTCTTACGCAGTAAGCTCGCACCCATTGCACTTGAACCCATGCCGGCATCACACGCAACAATAATGGTTTGAACTGTCGCTAGGTTTACGTCACCTTTTGCTTGAGCGCTGGTTGCTGCGCTGCTTTTAGACGCAGACTTCATGTCTTTCATCTGAGATGTTGCTTTCTCAAGCGCAGCACCGTCGCCGTCTTCTTCCGTTGAGGTTTGGGTCTTAAGTAGCAGTGACGCAACTGTGAAAGACACTGCAGCCGCTGAAGCAATGGACGCCAGTACGCCAACCAACGCGCTCTTAGGTGTCATCAGCAATACCGCGAAGATAGAACCTGGTGATGCTGGAGAAACGATACCTGCGTTGAATACAGTTAGGACAAAGACACCTGTCATACCGCCAGCGATTGCCGCCAAAATTAGACGAGGGTTCATCAGTACGTACGGGAAGTAGATCTCGTGGATACCACCAAAGAAGTGGATGATCGATGCGCCACCTGCAGTCTGACGAGCAGTACCTTTACCAAACACTATGTATGCTAGCAGGATACCTAGACCAGGACCTGGGTTTGCCTCGATTAGGAAGAAGATCGATTTACCGGTTTCCGCCGCTTGTTGAATACCCAATGGTGAGAAAATACCGTGGTTAATCGCGTTGTTCAGGAACAGGATTTTTGCTGGTTCAACAAAGATAGAAGTTAAAGGTAAAAGGTGAGCTGCAACCAGGAAGTTTACGCCTGCTGCCAAGCCGCCTGATAGTACTTTGACAAATGGACCAATTAAGAAGAAAGCGACGATTGCACACACCATACCGATGATGCCCGCTGAGAAGTTGTTCACCAACATCTCGAAACCACTTTTCACTTTGCCGTCGATGTAGTTATCGAATTTCTTGATTGCCCAGCCACCCATTGGGCCGACCATCATTGCGCCCATGAACATTGGGATGTCGGTACCGACAATCACACCCATTGTTGTAATGGCACCTACTACTGCGCCGCGATCTCCGCCGACTAACTTACCGCCGGTATAGCCGATCAGCAGTGGTAATAGGTAGGTAATCATTGGACCAACCATTGCTGCCAGTGTTTCATTTGGCAACCAACCGGTTGGAATAAATAGAGCTGTGATAAAACCCCATGCAATGAATGCACCGATATTAGGCATTACCATGTTTGACAGGAAGCGACCAAAATTTTGTATCTTGATCTTAGCATCTGGTGATATCATACGAGTTCCCCGTTCGATGTTCTGTTAATATGTTGTAGTACGGTTCGCCAAAACCGTCTGATTGCTTAGTACCCAATCAATTTACCACACATTTTTATGATGGAACTGACAACGGGTTTTTCGTGATCTGCACCTTATAAATATATCCCTCCAAGCACTTTTTGCGTGAATCTCGTCAATAAATTGACATGTAATTTAATGACAAATTTAAACTTACATAAATGTCAATAAGTTTTATATGATCAACTTATCAATTTCCAAAGATTAAAAAACGTCCACTAAGTGATCTGTGTCACTATTTTGTTTTTATATTGACTCTATGAATCTATAAGCGTGATCTTGATCTTGTTGTTAAATCCAATCACCAGAATAAATAAAGTGATATCGATCTCATTTGGTGTTTTGGTGAAATAAAATGACACATTTTCATCGATTCACAGAGAACAAAAAAGGGCAGCACAGCTGCCCTTATCGATAGGATTAGTTGGCGTCTAGGTAGGCTTTTGAAGAAATGTCTGTCCAAGCTCGGACTTTGGCTAGATAGTGTTTTTGTGATTCGATGATCTCTTTTGCCAGCGGGTCTTTTGCCGCTTCTTCTTCAAGTAAACTTTCTGTTGCAGCTTTCATTGCTAGGAGGACTTCTGGTGGGAAGTCACGCACTTTGATCTCTGGATACTCGGTGCTCATCGTTTCCCAGCTATTGGCGTTAGCGTCGATTGATTGGGTGTACATATCAAATGCCGTCACACGGAAAGCCGTTTCTAGAATACTCTGCAGGTCTTTGGGCAATTCATCCCACTTCTTCTTATTGACTAGGAACTGAGTTTCCGAGCCTGGTTCGTGCCACGCGGTGTAGTAGTAAGGTGCGATTTTCTGAAAACCCATGCGCAAGTCAAAAGCGGGACCTACCCATTCCAAAGCGTCTATCGTGCCTCTTTCAAGCGAGGTGTATAACTCGCCTGGGGCAATGTTGGTTGGAGCTGCTCCCACACGCGCCATTACTTCACCAGCAAAACCGGGAATACGGATTTTCAACCCTTGCAGGTCTTGTAGAGAATTGATTTCTTTCTTAAACCAGCCGCCCATCTGAATATCTGAGTTACCGCCCGGGAATGAAAGCAAGTTGTGCGGACCGTACACTTTTTCCATCAATTCCATACCACCGCCACGATAGAACCAAGCGTATTGCTCAGTAGACATCATGCCAAACGGCATTGACGAGAAGTACAATGTATTAGGGACTTTGCCTTTCCAGTAATACGAACTGGAGTGGCCAAGATCGTATTGACCAGATTTAACCATGTCGAAAATGCCAAGCGGTGCTTTGTGCTTGTTAGCCGAGTCGACACGAATTTGCAGACGTCCGTTGGACATTTCTTCTGCCAGCTTTGCCATGTTTTTGGTGGCATCACCGAGAATCGGTGTGTTGGGTCCCCACGTTTCCGCGAGCTTGAGTCGGTAGACTTTCTCAGCGGCTAGAGTTGTCGCAGAGAATAAAGCCAAAGAGAGTGTGATCGCCCCGGTGAGTGCAGAGCGAAGAGGTTTGTTCGATCGCAGCATGACTTCGTTTACTTCCTTGTTATTTTGGTTATCGTCTTGCTTAGCTTTCAGTTAGTTGTTTTTTTCGTCAATGTATTTGTTTAGTCGGTAAGTTGATAGATTTGAACGATCTATCTAATACTTATGAACATGTTGGAGTAATGTTTTGCATATCTTATGCATCTTGTTCACTACATTGGCTATTAGTATGAAAATAAGTCGATCATCTTAATAGCAAAAGTGCCGTGTGAGTCACGTGGCACTTTTACCGTTACTGATTAAAGCGTAACTTGATGATATTCCAAGTAGCGCTGGGCGTGCTCTGATCCCATGTAACGTGCCAGTGTCTTTACGGGAACCTGCTTGAGATCCACCATGATCAATCCATCCAGTGCATTGTTGAAGTCAGGATCAACGTTGAAAGACACCAGTTTCCCGTTGAGCCCGAGATATTGGCGCAGCAGCACGGGCACGCCTTTTCCTTCGTCAATCCTCGCGATGACCCGCGATAACAATTGCAGGTCGGCTAGCGCGGTTAACATGCCAGTGTTCCAGCCGTTCTTTTGGCTTGGCAGTGGATTCGTCGGGGTAACGTAGCTGGCTTTTTCCGCGTCATAGTGGTGCAGTGTCATAGTTTCAGCCAGGAGTTGTCTGGCTTGGTCGCTGTAGTGACTGCTGATACTGACTGGTCCAAACAAGTGGGTGTATTCTGGGTTACGTTGAATATAAGCAGCGATCCCTTTCCACAATAACAACAATGCCCCCATGCTCTTTTGGTAGGGTTCATCGATCACCGAACGTCCCATTTCAATCGCTTTGCCTATGGTGTGTAAAAAGGGCTGTTCGTAATGAAAGAGTGTTCGTGAATACAGTCCGTTGAGACCTTCTTTCGCAAGCAACTCATCGACTAAACCGAGTCGGTAGGCGCCGACTAGGCACTGATTGTCGCGGTCCCAAATAAAGAGGTGTAGGTAGTGTTTATCAAACTCGTCGATATCGATCGACAGCCCGGTGCCTTCACCCACGCTACGGAAGTTACGCTCACGCAGACGACCAATTTCCTGTAATAAAGAAGGGATATGGTCGCTGGTGGTGCAATAGACCTCAAACTCACCACTGGTTAGTAGATGGTGCTCTTTTGGTAGGGTACGCAAGTCCGTAAGTAAATCACTGAGTGGTAGGGCTGGGGCTATCGGTAGTGGTTCATTGCTATGGTGGTTACTTTGGGCTTGAGTCAGCGTCTTGTTTTGCAATAAATAGGTATTGAGGCGCAAGTAGTTAACCAGTTGCGCATCAGTCAGCCCGTTAACCTCTTTATACTTAATTGCCGAGCCTATCGACAAATCAATTTGCTGTTTGGATTTATTAAGCAGTTCGCGCCCTAGCATCAATGTGCGTAATAAAGGATGCACTTTACCCGCTAAGTAAAAACGTTTTGAGTTTTGCCCGTCGATGAATACGGGGATGGTGGTGGCTTTGGATTTGTTGATTAAGCTACTGACCGAGCGACTCCATTCTTTATCTTCAATTTGCTGTGCTTTGCTATCGACCAGTTGTGAGACTTCGCCAGCTGGAAACAGCAGCAGTAGACCGCCGTTGTCCAAATGTTGGTGCGCTTGACGGAGCGCTTTGAGATTCGCTCTGTGAGCATTTTTTCCTTCGAACACATCAACACCGATAAACAACTCGTCTAATTCGGGCACAGTTTTCAGGTATTGGTTGGCCAGAATTTGCACATCGTCGCGTACTTGTAGCAGTAATTCAGCGAGGATCACGCCTTCGACACAGCCGAGTGGGTGATTCGCCACAATCACCGTCGCGCCAGAAGCCGGAACGTGGCAGAGCGAGCCTTTCACAATTTGATACTCGATCCTAAGGATCTCGAGTGTGAAGCGAAGGAAAGCTTTACTGTCGCAACCTGCTGGACGCTGCGCGTAAAATTTATCCAGCTTACTGAGTCCGGTTGCCCACTCAGTGACGTTCTCTCCTATACCAAAGGGAGTCTTCCTCGGTAAGCGAAAAGGGCTAGTAACTTCCATATAAACCTCGATAGAACCAATCTCAGTTCGAGGGTAGGAAGTGGATATGTCAGTCGCGCGACAATGGCGTTAGGAATTGGTGACAGAGCGATGACGTTTCAGTGACCGCGGTGAGAAATAGGAATCAAAATTCGATAAAGAATGAAAGATCCGCAAATTTATCTCGCCAAAGAATAAGTCGCTCACAAAACATACTAATTTTGCATCTAAGATAAAGTTTTGTTGCTAATTTGAGCCTGAGGGTAAGCGTATTGTTGCTTAGTAAAAAGAGCTTTAGACTCAACTGCAACGACGCACAAGCCAATTTGCCTTCGACTTGCTGAACTGGAATACGCCGTCTGACTTGGTTGTGCTGTTAGGGGAGTGACCTGATTGTTACGCCTAACTAGATGGTAAAACGGGAACCTTGCTGGTTCCCGTTGTCATTTCTAACGTCTACTTACTTAACGTCTACTTACTACGGTGTACCGACATGTGTGCCAGAGTCACCAGTGCTTCTTTATAAGGAGAGTCTGCTAAGACGTGCAGTTCTGCAATGGCTTTATCGGCTTCTTGGTAAGCTTTTTGGCGTGTGTACTCCAAAGAGCCTGTTTCTTCCATGGTTGCCAGAATTTCGTTCAGTTTTTCCATGCCGTTGGCTTTTTCAATCGCTTCACGAATCATTGCTGATTGTTCAGGTGTGCCATTTTTCATTGCATATAAAAGAGGAAGAGTCGGTTTACCTTCTGCAAGGTCATCACCCACGTTCTTACCCATTTCTTTACCGTCAGAGGTGTAGTCCATCACGTCATCAATTAACTGGAATGCAGTACCGAGATACTTACCGTAGTTTTGCATCGCCAGTTCAACGTCTGCTGGAGAGTCATTCAGGATCGCACCAATCTGAGTCGCCGCTTCGAACAAACGCGCCGTCTTAGAGTAGATCACCTGCATGTAACTTTCTTCAGTCGTATTTGGGTCATTACAGTTCATGAGCTGCTGAACTTCTCCTTCGGCGATAACGTTCACTGCGTCACTCATCAACTTAAGGATCTTCATTGATCCTAGCTCAGTCATCATTTGGAAAGAGCGGGTGTAAATGAAGTCGCCAACCAAAACACTGGCTGCATTACCGAACGCGGCATTCGCGGTGGCTTTACCACGACGCATGTCAGATTCGTCAACAACATCGTCGTGCAACAAAGTAGCTGTGTGGATAAACTCAATAAAGGCCGCAGTCGTCGTATGAGCATTTCCTTGATAACCCAAAGCGCGAGCAGCTAACACTGCTAACAAAGGACGTATGCGCTTGCCACCACCACTGATGATGTAAAAACCTAATTGGTTGATTAAAGATACGTCTGAGTTGAGTTGAGCGTGAATCGTTTCATTCACTTTTGCCATGTCATCGGCAGTAAGCGCTTGGATAGCTTTAAAATCCATGGTAAATCCGGCTGAAGTTAGAACTTATAAGGTCTTCTTATCTGCTTTAATCGTTGAATAATACACTAAAAAACGTTGATTAATACATGGTTAAAGGGCATGATTGCCGCACTTTTATTTGGCGATTAGCTTTTCGCCAATTTTTTAAAAATATGGCTTGTCATAGGAGCGTCTCTTCTGTAGAATCTGCGCCCTATTGATGATTAGTTTAGCGCACACCCTTGATGCTTATAAATAATGCATACGGCTGTGCGGAAAAAGCGGAGTAAGATATGTACGCTGTTTTCCAATCTGGTGGTAAACAACACCGTGTAAGCGAAGGTCAAACTCTTCGTTTAGAGAAATTAGACGTTGAAACTGGTGCAACTGTTGAATTTGATAAAGTTCTTCTTGTTGCTAACGGTGAAGACATTAAAGTTGGTGCTCCTCTAGTAGAGGGCGGTAAAGTGGTTGCTGAAGTTGTGCAACACGGTCGTGGCGATAAAGTTAAAATCGTTAAGTTCCGTCGTCGTAAGCACTCTCGTAAGCAACAGGGTCATCGTCAGTGGTTCACTGAAGTGAAGATCACTGGTATCAACGCTTAATCTAGTAGGAGAGTTTAACAATGGCACACAAAAAAGCTGGTGGTTCTACTCGTAACGGCCGCGATTCAGAAAGTAAACGTCTTGGTGTTAAGCGTTTCGGCGGTGAATCTGTTCTAGCTGGTAACATTATCGTGCGTCAGCGCGGTACTAAGTTCCACGCTGGTAACAACGTTGGCCTAGGTAAAGACCATACTCTATTTGCTCTAACTGACGGTAAAGTTAAGTTCGAGACAAAAGGTCCTAAGAACCGTAAATTCGTAAGCATCGAGTCTGAGTAATTTCAGTATCGATAAGAATTTAGGCTTCTAGCTGAATTCAAAAGCCCTGCCAACTCGGCGGGGTTTTTTATTTATGGCAAGTATGCCAAAGAAGAGTGGAACCAATACTAAGGCACTTTGAAAAAAGTCCCTCAATATTTGTTCCTGGGTAGCAGACGATCTTAGGTTTTAGGTGATCGATCTGAAAGTGGGATCTGCTAGAATTTATATCGTTTACCTTATACCACCTAGCTGGATGGTGAGATGATATTTGCAACGCAGCTACGTTAAGTAGCATTTGAGCGGAGTAAGAGATGAAATTCGTTGATGAAGCGGTAGTTAAAGTTCAAGCCGGCGACGGCGGTAACGGTGTAGTGAGTTTCTGGCGTGAGAAATTCGTTGCGAAAGGCGGACCAGATGGTGGTGACGGTGGTGATGGTGGTGATGTTTATATCATTGCAGACGAAAACCTTAACACCCTGATCGATTACCGTTTCCAACGCTTCTATGAAGCAGAACGTGGCGAAAATGGCCGCGGTGGTAACTGTACGGGTAAACGTGGTAAAGACAAAGTGCTACGTGTGCCAGTTGGTACTCGTGCAGTAGATATCCACACTAATGAAATTGTTGCCGAAGTAGCAGAGCATGGCAAGAAAGTGATGGTCGCGAAAGGCGGTTGGCACGGTCTTGGTAACACGCGCTTTAAATCATCGGTAAACCGAGCGCCTCGCCAAAAGACCATGGGTACTAAAGGTGAAGTTCGTGAACTGCGCCTTGAGCTATTGCTATTGGCTGACGTAGGTATGCTTGGCCTGCCAAACGCGGGTAAATCAACCTTTATTCGTGCGGTTTCGGCAGCGAAACCAAAAGTGGCAGACTATCCGTTTACGACCTTAATCCCAAGTTTGGGTGTGGTCAGTGTCGTTCCGGAAAAGAGCTTTGTTGTCGCAGATATTCCTGGCCTGATTGAAGGTGCTGCAGATGGAGCTGGTTTGGGGATCCGATTCCTTAAACACTTAGAGCGTTGTCGTGTTCTTCTGCACATGATCGATATCATGCCGATTGATCAATCTGATCCGGTTGAAAATGCACTGACGATCATTGATGAGCTTGAGCAGTACAGCGAGAAGTTGGCTGATAAACCACGTTGGTTAGTATTCAACAAGGTTGATCTAATGCCAGCTGAAGAAGCCGATGAAATTATTCAGAACATTCTTGATGCGCTAGGTTGGGAAGGCGAGTACTTCAAGATCTCAGCAGTGAACAAGCAAGGCACTAAAGAGCTGTGCTACAAACTGGCTGACTTTATGGAAACCTTACCTCGCGAAAGCGAAGAAGTGACTGAAGAAGAAAAAGTTAACTTCATGTGGGATGATTACCATAAAGACGCGATGTCAGGTAGCGATGTCATCACTGAAGAAGACGATGATGACGACTGGGATGATTGGGACGACGAAGAAGACGACGGCCACGTTGTTTACGTTCGCGACTAAGTCTAAACTATTTTTAAGCCGCAATTCTCAATTGCGGCTTTTTTGTATCTAAATCAAATTACTTGAATTCAGAATCCGCAACAATGGCGAAGCCACCTCGTGTATCTTGAGGTGTGAATTAAGCAAAAAAGATTCTAAGGGAGTAGAACTGAATCATGGCATCTAAACAACGAGCCGTTTCTCGTTTGATCGCCCAAGCAGGGCAAATGCTTTTAGCGCATGGAGCGGAAAGCACATTAGTAGGCGACCTTATGCGTCGCTTTGGTATGGCTGCAGGTATGGACGAAGTGGAAGTATCGTTGTCTGCCAGCTCGATTGTCGTCACTACGGTGTATCAGGAACACTGCATTACCACCGCACGTCGATGCCCCGATCGCGGTATCAACATGCGTGTCATCACTCAGGTCCAGCGTATTTGTATCATGCTCGAACGTGGCATCATTGATTATTCTATGGCTAAGCAGAAGCTCAATGACATCAGTCCTGAGCGTTACAACCGTTGGTTAGTGGTTGTGATGATAGGTCTTTCATGTGCTGCGTTTAGTCGTTTAGCTGGCGGAGACTGGGTGGTGTTTGCGATGACATTTTTGGCCTCGTCGACGGGAATGGTCGTTAGACAGGAAATTGGTCACCGTCAATTTAACCCGTTGATGAACTTCGCCGCAACGGCGTTCGTGACTACGGTAGTCTCAGCTCAAGCGATGATTTATGACTTGGGTAACGCCCCGTTTGTGGTGATGGCGTCTTCGGTATTGATGTTAGTGCCGGGTTTTCCACTGATTAACGCTGTTGCGGATATGCTTAAGGGCTACATCAACATGGGCATCGCACGTTTTGTGATGGCGAGTCTGCTTACCTTGGCAACCTGTCTTGGTATTGTTGCTGCGATGAGCTTAGTTAGCGTTAGAGGGTGGGTGTTATGATCAATTTCGAACTCCTTCTGGGCCTGCTTAATGATATGTTTTTCGCTGCTATTCCAGCGGTAGGTTTTGCCTTGGTCTTTAACGTGCCACAAAAAGCATTAATGTACTGTGCTCTGGGCGGAGCGATTGGTCATGGCTCTCGCTATCTAATGCTCCAGTTTGGTATCCCAATTGAGTGGGCGACCTTTTTCGCCGCTATGATCGTCAGTATTGTCGGGATCCATTGGTCTCACCGTTTTCTTGCTCACCCGAAAGTGTTCACCGTTGCCGCGTTGATCCCTATGGTGCCGGGCGTATTTGCGTTTAAAGCGATGATCGCGCTAGTGGAGTTGAACCATCGTGGCTATAGCCCTGAGCTTGTGGCGATGTTGATGGAAAATTTCCTTAAGGCGATGTTTATTATTGCTGGATTAGCGGTTGGCTTAGCTATGCCAGGATTGCTATTCTATCGCCGCAAACCCATCGTTTAAGGCAGTAGCCACAGGAGCAAAAGAATGATCATCAGCATGATCGCGGCAATGGCGCAGGATCGAATTATTGGTAAAGACAATCAGATGCCTTGGCATTTACCGGCAGACTTTGCGTGGTTCAAGCGCTGCACTATGGGTAAACCTGTTGTGATGGGGCGTAAAACCTATGAGTCTATCGGTCGACCTTTACCTGGGCGTGCAAATATTGTGATCAGCCGAGACGCGAGCTTGACTATCGAAGGGGTGACAACCGTGACCTCAATTGAAGAAGCAATCCAAGCCGCCAATGGTGCAGAAGAGTTGATGATCATTGGTGGTGGCACTATCTATGAAGCGTGCCTCGCCCAAGCCGATAAGCTGTATGTTACCCACATTGATGCGCAAATCGAGGGCGACACTCAGTTTCCACAATGGGGCAGTGAATACAAAGAGACTTACTCTGAGACTTATTCAGCGGACGAGAAGAACGCGTATAACATGCGTTTTGTTGTGCTAGAAAAGTAGCACTTACCTTCAACGACGAAAACTAAAAAGGCTAAGTGATCACTTAGCCTTTTGCTTTTTAACCCGATACCGTTACAGCGCTTGTTGGGTAAAGAACTTCTTATCTTCCCACCTCAACATGGTCAAGCTACCTCCCCAAACGCAGCCAGTGTCTAAGCCAATCGCATCGTTACCAAGATAACCTTCTAATGCTGCCCAGTGTCCAAATAGTATGGTTTTGTTGAGCTTAATGCGGTTCTCCAGCTCAAACCAAGGCACTAAGCCTGCTTGCTTAATTGGGTCAGGGGGGAGTTTGCATTCCATATCCAGTCTACCGTCAGCAAAGCAGAAACGCATGCGTGTATAGGCGTTAATGATATAGCGGTAGCGGTCTAAGCCGATTAAGTCTTCGCGCCAAGCGTCTGGTTGGTTGCGGTACATGTTCTCTATCAACCAAGTCCAATCATCACTTTGTAAGATGGCTTCTACTTCTCGCGCATTTGCTCTGGCTTGTTTAAGTGTCCATTGTGGCGAAATACCTGCGTGACACACTACAAACTCATCGTGTTCGGCAAGCAGCGGTTGATGTCTGAGCCAGTTCAACAACTCTTTCTTATCGTGTGCGTGGAAAATCGATGCGGTTTTGTCTTTGTTCTTGACCTTGTGAATGCCAAGTGAAACGGCAAGAAGGTGCAAATCATGATTGCCTAAGACCACTTTGGCGCTATCGCCGAGTGAGCGTACAAAGCGCAGCGTCTCCAAAGATTTAGGTCCACGCGCGACTAAATCACCAGCCACCCAGAGGGTATCTTGTTTAGGGTTGAAGCTGGCTTGCTCAAGTAATAACTGCAGTTCGTCAAAGCAGCCCTGGATGTCACCAACGATGTATGTGGACACGAGATTATCCTAAGTCAGGGTTAATTGAGAATGTTAGGTAATGCGAGACGGAAAGGTTCGATTTCAGCGATGAACTCCTGGCCTTTTTCATCCTGCATAATGTACTGACCTTGCATCACGCCAACCGGTGTTTCAAGTGCTGTACCGCTATTGTAGGTGTATTCGTCGTTGCCAAGAATAAACGGCTGTTGACCGACCACGCCATCGCCTTCAACAGTCATCTGTTTACCATTCGCGTCTGTAATCAACCAACGTCTACTGATCAGTTGAACGGTCTGAGTGCTGAGGTTTTTGATCGTAATGATGTAAGCAAACACATAGCGATTCGCCGTTGGTTGAGATTGCTCGGGGATATATTTGGTGTGGACTTGGACTTTTATACAAGGGGTTGCTTCCATTTAGACTCCTGCTTAAAGCCAAAAAATTAGAGTTGTAGGCCAAGGCGTACAACTCTAATTATAAGAAGATTATTTGTGGTTTGCGTCTAGCCAGTTCGCGAGATCGACAAATTGCTCCAAAGTGAGATTCTCTGGACGCATGCCTGGGTTGATACCAAGCTCTTCCAGTTTCTCTGCACTGACTAGCGCTTTGTAGCAGTTACGAACCGTTTTACGGCGCTGGTTGAAACCTTCACGGCATACGCGTTCTAGCCAGTTTAGGTTAGTCGCAGGATAAGGCAGCACTTCATAAGGCATCAAACGTACAACCGCTGAATCGACTTTTGGTGGCGGTACGAACGCTGTAGGTGGTACTTCGAGTACTGGCACAACTTTACAGTAGTACTGCGCCATCACTGTCAGACGGCCATACGCTTTCGAACCTGGGCCAGCAGCTAGACGGTTCACCACTTCTTTTTGCAGCATAAAGTGCATGTCTTGAATGTCTTTATGGAACTCAAAAAGGTGGAACATCAGCGGCGTCGAGATGTTGTATGGCAAGTTGCCAAAAATACGCAGCTTGTTGTTTGGCTTCACCAGCTGCGCGAAGTCGAAGCGCATTGCGTCGCCTTCATGGATAGTCAGTTTGTCAGCCAGCTCTGGGTGGTTGCGTAGTCGCTCGGCAAGATCCCGGTCAAGCTCGATAACGGTAAATTTATCGACTTCGCGGCCAACAGGTTCAGTGATCGCACCAAGACCCGGGCCGATTTCAACAAGGTTCTGACCTGGTCGCGGGTTAATTGCAGAGACAATACCGTCGATAATGTATGGATCATTTAAGAAGTTTTGACCAAAGCGTTTACGCGCTTTGTGCCCTAAGTGGACATCATTTCTCATAAGTTTCTCAAGTTAACTGGTTTTCTTCTCGACTAGCTCAATCGCGTGAGCCAGCGCAGTTCTAAAGCTTCCTGTGTCCGCGTTACCCGTCCCTGCAAGGTCTAACGCGGTGCCGTGATCAACGGAGGTCCTGATAAAAGGTAAGCCCAAAGTGATATTCACTGAGCGGCCAAAGCCTTTGTATTTTAGTACAGGAAGTACCTGATCGTGATACATCCCAAGTACTGCGTCAGCTTCTTGAAGGTATTTTTCATTGAAGATAGTGTCCGCCGGAAGCGGTCCTATCAGGTCAATGCCATCACGTTGGCGCAGTTTTTCTAGTGTTGGTGTGATGGTTTCAATTTCTTCTCTACCGAGACAACCATCTTCACCGGCGTGTGGATTCAGTCCACACACGTAAATTTTTGGCGACGGAATTGCAAACTTCTCCACTAAATCTTTGTGGAGAATATGAATGATTTTTTCCAGCCTTTCCTCTGTGACGGCTTTAGATACATAAGCCAAAGGAATATGTGTTGTCACTAATGCGACGCGCAGTCCTTCTGTCGCGAGCATCATCACAACCAATGGGGTGTTAGATTTTTCGGCAAAAAACTCGGTATGACCACTAAACGCCACACCTGCACGATTAATAACCCCTTTGTGTACAGGGCCGGTGACAATAGCATCAAATTCACCATTCATACAGCCTAATGCAGCTCTTTCTAGTGTTTTTAATACATAGTGACCGTTCGCTTCGTTTAACTGGCCTGTCACCGTCGCTTGTGCAAGCGGCACATGGTCAACGATCAACGACCCTGCTTGTTGTGCGATAGGCTGTGATTGCGCGTCGTAGTCAATCAGATTGACGTCAATATTCAACTGCTTAGCGCGTTCTTGTAGCATGGTTTTATCTGCGCACACGACAATTTGGTGTGCCCAACTGTCTTTTGACAGCGCAAGTACTAAGTCTGGCCCAATCCCTGCCGGCTCTCCAGCTGTTACGATGATGCGTTTAACTGTCATCTTCATCGTCCTTGATGATTTCGATATAAGCGCTTGCGCGTAATTCTTGCAACCATGCGCTGACTTCTTCATTGAATTTACGGTTAAAGAGAATGCGGTAAGCTTTGTTCTTCAACGCTGAGTCTGTGCGGTCTACCTGACGACGGTCGAGTACTTCGACAATGTGCCAACCATGTACCGTTTTAAATGGTTCGCTGATTTGTCCAATTGGTAGTGTATCCACCTGAAGTTTGAATTCTGGTACATAAATGTCCGAAGTCTGGTAGCCCAATTCACCGTCTTGGGCTGCTGAGCCTGGGTCTTCACTGTGCTGTTTGGCCATTTCACCAAAGGTGGCTTCGCCAGCATTGATACGCGCAATGATGTCGTTCAGTTCACGCTGAACACCTTCATCACTGAGGATCACTGTTGGACGAATCAGAATGTGTCGAGCATTAATTTCAGTTACTGCAACGGTTTCTAAGCCTTTCACATCCTCGATTTTCAGAATGTGGAAACCCACGCCGCTGCGGAACGGACCAATCACACTGCCCTTGTTTTGCATCGTGATTTGGTCAGCAAAGATGGTTGGCATTTCTTCTTTACGCATCCAGCCCCAATCACCACCTTGAAGCGCCTTTGGGCCTTTAGAGTAGGTGTATGCCATCGTACTGAAATCAGCGCCAGAGTTGAGCTTATCGACAATTTCTTGCGCTTGAGCTTTAATTGTTTCTGCGTCATCCCCGTCGTTGAGTCGCAGCTGGATGTGACCAATTTTGTATTGCACCGTGGCGTTACTTTCCTGAGCAAGAATGCTCGCCAAGTTATCGACTTCTGCTGGAAGAATGTTGATGCGGCGGCGCACTAACGCATTACGTGCTTCACTGGCTGAGATTTCTTTGCGAATTTGCTCACGAAACTCTGCGTAGTTCAGTCCTTCCGCTGCTAAAGACGCCGTCAGCTGTTCAACTGACTGGTTGTTGTTACGTGCGATTTCTTCAATTGCTTGATTGAGGCGGTTGTCGTCAATACGAACGCCAATACGTTCAGCTTCTTGCTGTTGTAAGGTGTCAATGATTAGCTTTTCAGTCACTTGCTGGCGCAATACGTCTTGTGACGGTAGAGCTTGACCGCTCTTATTTGCGTTTGCTTTTAACGATTTGATCGAGGTGTCGATATCGCTTTCCAAGATAACGCCACTATTTACAATGACTTTAATCTGATCGAGTTCGACAGGTTGCGCGTTGGCCAAGTTCATTTGACCAATTGCGACCAATGCTAACAGCGACTGTTTCCAAAATTTCATTCGTAGTCCTATACATCTTGTTTGCGGCACGTGGCCGCAAACTGAAAAATTAGTTATTCAAGAAGAATGGGCGGCCATAACCTAAAGAGTTGTCACTGCCTGTATCACTACCCAAGTTGGTACCGAAACCGATAATGCCAAAGTTCACGCCAAAGTTATTTTCATAATCTGGATCCGCATTCGGATAACTGGTGAAGTTAGGATCCCAGTCGCGTAGCTGTTCACTATAGGTAAAACCAATGTACCAACAGTCGTCGGTATATTGCAGCTTCGCCATCCACTCTAACGATTCGTCGGTGGTTAAATCGTAGAAGTACTGCACACTGCTGTTCCAGTTATGGTTGATCTTGTAGCTTGCTAGTAAACCGGCTTGAGAAATACCTTCTTCCGTAATCGTGTCTAATTCACCCAGGCTATCACCGAGGGTGTTCTCGATGTAATCGAGCGTGACATAGCGGTAGTTAGCTTGCACATAGCCTCGGTCGAACTGATACTCGAGCGTACTGTTGGCCATTTGGACTTCTGTGGTATCCACGTCGTATTGGATGCCACCATGATAAAAGACGATATCGTCGTAGTTGAAATCCATCTCGATTGCCCAGGCTGAGTAATGAGACGGTTTGTCTGACGTTATATCTAGACGGTCGTCTTTATCAAGGTAGATAACTTGTCCAAACGAGATATTTAGGCGCTCTTTATAGTTTTCATCAAAGAAGCGCGAACTTGCACCGTAACTAAATTGGTTTGCGGCCTTAATCTTATCAATACTACTGTATTTTCTGCTTCTAAACAGGCCGTAATAGTCGGCTTGTAGCAAGGTTGTATCATAGTTCGCAATATTGTCTTGATCTTCTTCTGGTACATACAGGTATTGGATTTGTGGTTCCAATGTTTGTGTGTAGCTATCAAGAATCACGGTATCTCGCTCAAGCACGATACCAGCGTGAGAGCGAAACTCAGGAATAAATCGGGTGACTTCTTCTTCCAATTCAGAATCAATCACGCCATCAAGGTCTTGTTGGTAATAAGTCCCTAAGAAGCGTGCTTCCGTTACCCACGAACCCCAAGTCGTACCTAAAGGAATGGTCAGGCCAGGCTCGACGTGAACACGAGTCGCGGAAGGTTTGCCGTCGGCATCTGTATCGAAACGGGTTACCTGACTTTTGACATCGAAATCGAGATAACGCAGTAACTCAGGTGCGTAATAGTTAAATGTCAGCTGAGGCAACATCATGTACGGCAGGTTGTCTCGGTCGGTAAGAACTTGAAAATCTCGCGTCAGTAACGTTGCATCCCAATTAGATGCACGGTACTGCACACTACCTTCTTGCACTAACTGACCGTCTTCGCGTTTACCGATACTAGAGTCCACATCGGTGAAGTAGTCAATATCACTGACTTTTGAGTAGTCGACATGGAACTTCCACGATTTTTGGTAGATGCCATCGTGTTGGTATTGGAAGCCCCAACGGTCACCTTTTTCTGTGTATTTTCGGTCATCGGGTAAAAACTCAGAATCCAGAGAGCCTTCCCCAAAGCTGGTCAAGTAGCGGAATTTGTTGTTTAACTGTGTGCCACGCTGCTGCATGTACTTGACGGTGGTTTCCAAGTCGTAGTTTGGCGCAATGTTCCAGTAAAACGGAACGGCCATTTCGTAACCGTCACTTGAACCATACGAGACGGTTGGGTAGAGGAAACCCGTCTTACGTGTATCACCGATTGGCACCGTAACGTAAGGTAAGTAGAATACGGGCACATCTAAGATTTCAAAGCGCGTGTTGTAGAACGTTGCTTCTTCTTCGTCTTGGTCAACATCAATGTCTGAAGCTCGGATACGCCATGATTTGTCCCCTTCAGGACACGAAGTGATGCTGCCATCGTCGATTTCATAAACCGCTTTGCCTGTTCTGGCGATGTAAACCGCGTCTCCACGACCTTGTTCACAAAGGAATTCATACTTTGTGTTTTCCAGCGTCATTTCATCGCTGTTGAGGTTATTTGTCGCTTTATCTGAGGTGGTTTTTATTGCACCATCACTGAAGGTTACATTGCCTTCCGCGACAATGATGTTCTCTTTCTGGTGCAGCGTAACTTGATCAGCTTGTACGCGTTTATTACCTTGTACGACAACCACATTGCCTTTGTAAGTGGCTCGTTGACCATTAATGGCTTCTAGCGTGTCGGCTTCGACTTTTACTGGTTGCTGATTCGGGTTTTCTGGTTCAGGCTCATCGATCAAACATTGATCTATAGCGGGCAGTTCCTGCACACTATCGTCTAACATAGCTTCTGCTTGAGTCTGAGGCACGAAAAGAGCAGCACTGATTGAAGCGGCTAACACGGTGCGGGAGAAAGGTGACATCGAGTTTTACTATCCTGTTGATCTGGGTATATCCGGTTATAGCTTCCAAGCCATATGCAGGGACTAAAGTCTCTGGGCAGTGGGTGACCGAAATTAAAATAAAACGGTTCTTATAATAAAGGAATTTGTAGCTTACAGCACTATCAGACCGCTATACGACGAAAAAATTCATAGATGAGAGCACATAATGCATATTTTTGGCAAAATTCTGGGTGGCTTTTTTGGCTTTTTATTCGGAGGCATATTTGGCGCACTGTTTGGGGCATTTATCGGGCACCAATTCGATAAAGCTCGCCGATTAAGAAGTGCAGGTTTTCATACCAATTTTGGTAGTGGACCGTCACAAGCGCAGCGACAAGAAGAGTTTTTCAAAGCGGCGTTTGCTGTGATGGGGCACGTTGCGAAAGCAAAAGGTCAGGTTACACGCCAAGAAATCCAACTGGCGAGCACCATGATGGATCGAATGAACCTGCACGGGGAACAGCGTAAAGCCGCTCAGGACGCGTTTCGTGAAGGTAAAGATGCCGATTTTCCGTTGGAATCAGTTCTTGAGCGAGTAAGAATTTCAGCGGGTGGTCGCTTCGACCTGATGCAGTTTTTCTTAGAACTGCAAATCTCGGCGGCGTTTGCCGATGGTGATCTGCATCCAAGTGAGCGCAGCGTATTACATAAAGTGGCGCAAGGGCTCGGTTTCTCATCTGAACAGCTTGAACAGCGTTTAAGAATGCAAGAAGCGGCTTTTCGCTTCCAGCAAGGTGGCTTCGGTGGTCATGCGGGAGGTGGACATTCTCATCAATCTGGCAGTTGGCAACAAACCACAACGGCAGACCAGTTAAGTGATGCATACAAACTGTTGGGGATCGATAGTAATGCGGATGCTAAAACTATCAAGCGCGCTTATCGGAAACTGATGAATGAACATCATCCAGACAAACTGATGGCGAAAGGTCTACCACCGGAAATGATGAACGTTGCGAAAGAAAAAGCGCAAGAAATTCAGAATGCTTACGACCTGATTAAGAAAAACAAAGGGTTTTGATACGCGCAGAAATACCGGGTTGAAATCTAACCTTATGAGATTCTCGCTTTTGTCTAAACCGAGAATCTCATATCGGAGTATTAGGTTAAATTACTGTTAATTTTTTCGCTGATGTTACTTGGTGCGACTACTATCAATGGAGGGCTTTTTCAACTAAGGGAATACAATGAAAATCCTTCCTCCTTTTCTTGGTTTGTTGTTGGCGTTAGGTAGTACTGCCGCGCTATCCAATGGTAACTACCAACTAGATCCCAACCTCTCTTCGGTGAGCTTTGCGACGACCAAAAAGCAATACGTTGTAGAACCTGCAACGTTAAATCTACTCTCTGGTGCTTTGAGCGAAAAGGGTGAATTCCAAGTCATCGCCGAACTTAAAAGTTTAAGTACAGGTGTACCAATTCGCGATACTCGTCTCAATGAACTGTATTTTGACTCTGCTAAATACCCAAACGTGACGGTATCGGGTGTTGTTGACTGGCAAGCGTTGGCAGATGGCCCAGTAAAAACCAACATATCAGCGGATGTTTCTATGTATGGCAGTACTAAGAAGATGGATTTCCCAGTCATTATTGTGCCTACAGATAACTACCTTACCGTCAGTTCATCTGCGGTAGTCGTCGTGAATGCGGCAGATTTTGGTATCCCAACGGAAAATTTAGCTAAGTTAGCAGAAACGGTGGGGGGGATTGAGATCTCTACTCAGGTTCCGTTGACGCTTTCGCTCACTTTTATAAAGTGATATACGTTTGCTATCAATGTGGTAAACAATAATAAAAAGCCTGATGAGTGATCATCAGGCTTTTTCTTTGTAAGGAATCGCTGGCGTTATTGAAGTCGTAACAGACTAGATAGATAAGTTTTCTACCGTGCTGGATAACCGTTTCGCGTCTTCAATAATCATCATCAATGGTGCCTGCGGTTTTTACTGTGTGACTTTCTCCAAGCGTGGTTTTCTCAATCACGGTCTGAATTTGCTCTGATGATTTTTTCTTAGTGGGGGACAAAGCCAAATATCCTTGTTTGCCAACTCTATAAGAATTAACACTGTGAAATGAGTTTAGTAGGCGATCTCATACCTGCAACGTAGGAAAGAATGAAAAGCGTATCTACATCTGGTTTCTTATCCAAATTGAGCCTTATGCAAATAAATAATCGCCAAATGCAAAAAAGGCGTAGTAGGGATTAACCTGCTACGCCTTTTCGAATTTGGTGGCCCCTCGCAGACTTGAACTGCGGACCAATCGATTATGAGTCGACTGCTCTAACCACTGAGCTAAGGGGCCTTGATAGGGCAATGATTATAGGGGATGAAGATCAAGCTGTCTAGCCAGAGGTAAGGGTAAATGCGCTTAGATTTTATCCACTTAAATCCGTTAAATACAAAAAAGGTGAGCAATAGCTCACCTTTTCATCAATTAGCGTGTTGTGCCTTTTTTAGACTTACTCGTCTAGGAAGCTGCGCAGGGTCTCTGAGCGGCTTGGATGGCGCAGTTTACGCAGTGCTTTCGCTTCAATCTGACGGATACGTTCACGAGTAACGTCGAACTGCTTGCCCACTTCTTCAAGAGTGTGGTCAGTGTTCATATCAATACCAAAGCGCATACGCAGTACTTTTGCTTCACGAGGCGTTAGGCCTGCCAATACATCTTTTGTTGCAACGCGTAGGCTGGTCATGGTCGCTGAGTCTACAGGTAGCTCTAGCGTAGTATCCTCGATGAAATCACCTAGATGCGAATCTTCGTCGTCACCGATTGGTGTCTCCATTGAGATTGGCTCTTTAGCGATCTTCAGTACTTTACGGATCTTGTCTTCCGGCATTTGCATGCGTTCAGCCAGTTCTTCCGGTAGCGGTTCACGACCCATCTCTTGCAGCATTTGACGCGAGATGCGGTTCAGTTTGTTGATCGTTTCGATCATGTGAACCGGAATACGGATAGTACGAGCTTGGTCTGCGATCGAACGAGTGATCGCCTGACGAATCCACCATGTCGCGTAAGTCGAGAACTTGTAACCACGACGGTATTCGAACTTATCTACGGCTTTCATCAGACCGATGTTACCTTCCTGGATAAGATCCAAGAACTGTAGACCACGGTTGGTGTATTTCTTCGCGATAGAAATTACAAGACGTAAGTTCGCTTCAACCATCTCTTTCTTCGCACGGCGAGCTTTTGCTTCACCGATAGACATACGACGGCTGATGTCTTTAATGTTCTGGACCGTTAGAGAGGTTTCTTCTTCAATCGCTTTCAGCTTCATGATCGAGCGGCGAATGTCATCTTCGCTGCGACGAATCTTGTCTGCATATGGCTTGTCTGAAGCAAGAATCTCATCTAACCAAGCTTCGCTTGATTCGTTACCCGTAAATAGAGCGATGAATGATTTCTTCGGCATCTTGCCGTATTCAACTGTCGCTTTCATAATGAGGCGCTCTTGAGTACGAACACGTTCCATAGAGGTACGTAGTTCGTCAACAAGGTAGTCGAATTGTTTCGGCGTCAGACGGAACTCTTTGAATACGTCCAGTACTAGCTCGTGCGCGATTTGCGCTTTCGGGCTTTCCTGACCAAACTCGTTACACGCAAGTTGGTAGTTCTGGAAGGTATTACGTAGAGCAGTAAATTTCTCCAGAGCGAGCTCTGGGTCGATACCTGTATCGTCCTCTGACTCATCATCGTCACCATCCTCGTCATCTTCTTCGTCTTCTTCATCTTCATCTTCTAGATCAGACTCAGCAAGCTCAGAACCGATGTGAGTTGCAGTAGGAGCTGCAGTCTCATCAGCGTCTGGGTCTACGAAACCTGTAATCAGGTCTGTTAGACGAAGCTCTTCAGCTTGAATTTTATCAAACTGCTCAAGAATATAAGGGATAGTGCCTGGATACTCAGCCACTGCGTTTTGAACTTGGTTAATACCATCTTCAATACGCTTCGCGATGTCGATCTCGCCTTCACGAGTAAGCAGTTCAACAGTACCCATTTCACGCATATACATACGTACTGGGTCAGTCGTGCGGCCGATTTCGTTTTCTACGCTGGAAAGCGCAGCCGCCGCAGCTTCCGCTGCATCTTCATCGGTGATGGTTTCATCGTCATTCAGGGCTAGATCATCAGCATCAGGTGCTGTTTCTACAACACGGATACCCATGTCGTTGATCATCTGAATGATATCTTCTACCTGCTCTGAATCTACGATTTCTGCAGGTAGGTGGTCATTTACTTCTGCGTAGGTCAGATAGCCTTGTTCCTTGCCTTTAATGACAAGTTGTTTTAGCTGTGACTGCGGATTTTGATCCATAGACGGTATCCAACTTAGTATCTGGTGAAGGAATTAGTATGCGAGTTGCAAACCACACATAATAACAAATTAATTGTTTGCTGACTATTCGAACAGGGTTACGCTTTTAAGTCTAGCATCAAAGCTAGCAGCTCCCTTCTTTCTTCGGTTGATAAACCGACACTTCTTTCTTTAGCCTGCAGGTTTTCAATTTGTTTTTCGACGCACTGGGCAAGAATGTTGTCCAATGAATCTAAAAATATATCTTGTTCGTTGTCTTCATCGAGGGGGATTTCCCACCCGGCAAGACGAGAGAGTAAAGCCTCGTGGCTTGTATTTCGCCAATTTTCCATCAACTGGCCTGTGCTTATATTGGGATGCTGATGACAATATTCAAGCACTTCAACAAATAATCTTAGTCCTGGTACTGTTAAGTCTCTCACACTTGACAGATCTGGCACCAATTGAGCATAGCTCGGATTTTGTACCAGTAATGCGATAACCTCTCGCATCGGCGTACGTTTTATTTTTTTATGTGGCTGAGGTCGAGTTTCGCCAGTTTTTTGTCGCGCCTGACGCAACCTGTTATCGAAGCCGGTACGCTCATCGAGCAATTTTTCTAGCAGCTCTTGAAAATAGGGATCAGGGATCTGGTTGATCAAAGCGCTAGCGTGCGCGCGCAAGGCCGATTTACCTTCGTTGCTGCCAAGGTTAAGTTGGTGCATTTCGATCAAGTTATCAAACAAATAGTTGGATAACGGCGTGGCTTGTTTGATCTGTTGCTCAAACGCCTCTTTGCCATATTTTCGGATGTAGCTATCCGGGTCTTCTCCGTCTGGTAGAAACAAGAACTTCAGTGTGTTACCTGTCTTCAGGTACTGCAACGCATTTTCTAGTGCGCGCCAAGCGGCTTCTTTACCAGCGCGGTCACCATCATAGCAACACACCACTGTGTTGGTTTGACGGAACAACAATTGAATGTGATCGCCTGTAGTCGAAGTACCTAGAGAGGCGACAGAGTAATCGACACCGTACTGCGCCAGCGCGACCACATCCATATAGCCTTCGACCACTAAAATCTGCGACGGTTCGCGATAGGCTTGCATCACTTCGTAAAGGCCGTACAGTTCTTTGCCTTTGTGGAATATCGGTGTCTCTGGCGAGTTGAGATACTTTGGCGTACCTTCGCCAATGACGCGTCCACCAAAACCGATCACTCGGCCACGACGGTCACGAATCGGGAACATCACACGACCACGGAAGCGGTCGTAGCGGTTGCCCTTGTCGTTTTCGATCAACATACCGCCAGATACCAACATATCTTGCGTTTGCTGGTTTTGACCAAAGTTCTTACGAACTAAGTCCCACTCGTCCGCGACATAACCGATACCAAACTTGTGGACGACTTCTCCAGATAGACCACGGTCTTTCAGGTAATCAATCGCGATTTTACTGCTCGAAAGCTTGAGTTGATCGCGATAGAACTGAGCAATGCTGCCCATTAAATCGTAAAGGTTGCGCTTTTGTTCGGTGCTGGCCTGCGGTCGATTGGATTGAAAATGACCATTGCTGCTTTGCTCTCTAGGAACGTCTAAGCCTAAAAAAGACGCCAGTTCTTCAATTGCTTCAGGGAACTCTAAACGCTCGTACTCCATCATAAAGTCGATGGCATTGCCATGCACACCACAGCCGAAACAGTGATAAAACTGCTTTTCTTGGCTAACACTGAATGAAGGGGTCTTTTCGTTATGGAAAGGGCAACAAGCGCTGTAGTTTTTGCCTTTTTTCTTAAGTTTTACGCGTGCGTCAATGATATCGACGATATCAAGTCGGGCGAGTAGGTCATCAATGAAACTGCGAGGGATGTGTCCTGCCATAAAACCTAACAAAGAAAGAAAATACAGTAGTAGATACAAACAAGCCGTGCGTTCCAAAGGATAGCACGGCTTGCTGCAAATATTGTTGGATAATTAAGCCAGTTTAGAACGAACTAGACCACTTACTTTACCCATATCTGCGCGCCCTTGAATCTGAGGCTTAAGCACGCCCATTACTTTACCCATGTCTTGCATGCCCGCAGCACCAGATTCTGTAATCGCACTTTCAATCAGTACAGCTACTTCTTCATCTGTTAGCGGTTGAGGCATAAATTCCTCAAGTACAGCAATTTCGGCCTGCTCAGCATCGGCTAAGTCTTGACGACCCGCTGATTCGAATTGAGCGACAGAGTCGCGACGTTGTTTAACCATTTTGGTCAGTACAGCAAGAATGTCGTCGTCGCCCAGAGTGATCTGTTCATCAACTTCACGTTGCTTTACTGCTGCAAGAGCTAAACGAATAGTACCAAGGCGCAATTTGTCCTTGGCTTTCATCGCTAATTTTTGCTCTTCTTTGAGTTGTTCAATAAGAGCCATAACTATAATCCTTTAGGACTTAGCTATTAGTACAGGCGAACGCGACGAGCGTTTTCGCGAGCTAGCTTCTTAGCGTGACGCTTTTGAGCTGCTGCTTTAGCGCGTTTGCGAACTGTAGTTGGTTTTTCGTAGTGCTCACGACGACGCACTTCAGAAAGGATACCTGCTTTTTCGCAAGAGCGCTTGAAACGACGTAGAGCTACGTCGAACGGTTCGTTTTCACGTACTTTAACTACTGGCATATGCCTTTCACCTCAGGGGTTAATTCGTTAATGCTGACTTCACAGTACTTAGCTTAGTTGCTAGGTCTACAATCAGCTTGATCAAAAATGGTGCGGAATTTTAATCCGATCACTACGGCTTTGTAAAGCACTTTGTCGATTATAGTATGTACAAAATTTGTTTGAACGGCGCTAGCAATGTAATATTGCGCCAATTTTGAATCATAGACAGAAACATCCAAGGTAAACCATGCGCATTATCGGTATCGAAACCTCTTGTGATGAAACAGGAATTGCGATTTACGACGATGAGAAAGGGCTGCTTTCTCATCAACTATACAGTCAGGTAAAGCTGCATGCAGACTACGGTGGTGTAGTGCCTGAGCTTGCTTCCCGCGATCACGTAAAGAAAACCATTCCTCTGATTAAAGCAGCAATGGCAGAAGCGGAGCTGACACCAAAAGATATTGATGGGGTGGCGTATACCGCGGGACCTGGTTTAGTCGGCGCACTGTTGGTTGGTGCGACGATTGGCCGCAGCCTTGCTTACGCTTGGGGCGTACCTGCTGTGCCTGTCCATCATATGGAAGGTCACCTGTTAGCGCCAATGCTGGAAGATAACCCACCACCGTTCCCATTCGTTGCGGTACTGGTATCGGGCGGACATTCTATGATGGTGGAAGTCAAAGGGATTGGTGAATACAAAATCTTGGGTGAGTCAATTGATGATGCGGCTGGCGAAGCGTTTGATAAAACCGCGAAACTGATGGGCTTAGATTACCCAGGTGGTCCGCTACTGTCGAAATTGGCAGAAAAAGGCACACTAGGTCGTTTTAAGTTCCCTCGTCCGATGACAGACCGTCCGGGTTTAGATATGAGCTTTTCTGGACTGAAAACCTTTACGGCTAATACTATTGCTGCAAACGGTGATGACGAGCAAACTCGCGCAGATATCGCGTTGGCCTTTGAAGAAGCGGTTTGTGCAACCTTGACCATCAAGTGTAAACGAGCCCTTGAACAAACGGGTTTCAAACGCATCGTGATTGCTGGTGGTGTCAGTGCAAATCGCCGTTTACGTGCGGATCTGGAACAGCTTGCGAAAAAAGTGGGCGGTGAAGTGTACTACCCAAGAACCGAGTTCTGTACTGATAATGGTGCGATGATTGCCTACGCAGGTATGCAGCGTCTGAAAAATGGTGAAGTAGCGGATCTGTCGGTTCAAGCGACACCTCGTTGGCCAATTGACCAGCTAGAACCGCTTTCATAACCAGCCAATATTTACAAAGGTCGCCATTCAGCGCGGCCTTTTTCATTTATAACGATTGCAACAACCAGTTGGTAAAGGTCGTTTTATCGACTTTCTACTGATCAAGATAACGGAACAAACAATGCAAAAGTTACCAAAGCACAAGTTTTCTATTGATGGCCGCGAAATGGCTTATTTGGACCAAGGGCAAGGGCCTGTCGTGGTGTTCGGGCACAGCTATCTGTGGGATAGCAACATGTGGGCACCACAAATTGCGGCACTGAGCGATAAGTACCGCTGTATCGTTCCTGAATTTTGGGCGCACGGCGATTCTCAATTTGCGCCAGAAACCACACGCTCGCTCACTGATTACGCGAAACAAATCGTCGCTTTGATGGATCACTTAAACATCGATGAATTTTCTATTGTTGGTTTGTCGGTTGGCGGCATGTGGGGGACTGAAGTCGTGAACTTGGTTCCGCAGCGTGTTAAGTCATTAGTGCTAATGGACACCTTTGTTGGTTTAGAACCTGAAGTGATGCACAACAAATACTTCGCCATGTTGGATACCATTGCTCAGGCGCAAGTTGTTCCGGAAGCGATTGTTGAGGCGGTAACGCCACTCTTTTTTGCTCGCAACGCACAGCAAGATTCTCCAGAGTTGGTGAATGGTTTCCGTCAGCACTTAGCTTCGTTGGCTGGAGAGCAAGCGGTTGAAGTCGCGCGAATGGGTAAGATGGTGTTTGGTCGTCGTGACCAGTTTGAAGACATTGAAAAGTTTGCCTTGCCTGTGTTGATCGCTGTCGGTCAAGAAGATACACCGCGCCCTGTACTTGAGTCTTACCTGATGCAAGATTGCATTGCGGGCTCTGAACTGGTTCAAATTCCTCAGGCAGGACATATTTCCAATTTAGAACAACCAGAGTTTGTTTCTCAAATGTTGGAGCAGTTTTTGGCGAAACACGCCTAGCAGCAGTGATTCAATAACAATAAGGCCTCTATTTAAGAGGCCTTATCAAGTCCTTTCTTTTTCTCTCCCACTTTCGGCTCAGTGCCATCCAGCAGGCGTTTAATGTTCTGGTGGTGTCTAAATACAATCAAACAACATAGCATCGCAACGGGCAGGGTATATTGCGGCTTAAACATCCAAGTGTAAAACGGTGCCAATAACACAGTGACCAATGCCGCGAGAGATGAATAACGAAACGTAAGCGCGACTGCTAACCACGTGGCCAGCACCATCGCGGTAAAGTCCAGACCGATTGGCGCAATTGCGCCTAGAGCGGTGGCAACGCCTTTTCCGCCTTTAAAGTGGAAGAAGATTGGGTACATGTGACCAAGACAAGCAGCAATCGCGATTACACCTAAGATGATCGGTTCAATATCAAGGAAGAATGCGCCCCATACCGGAATGGTACCTTTAAGCATGTCACACAGTAATACTGCAGCTGCGGCTTTTTTCCCGCCGATACGCAAAACGTTGGTCGCACCAGGGTTGTTTGAGCCTACTTTTCTTGGATCAGGTAGGCGAAGAATACGACAAATCAGCACCGCACTAGAGATCGAGCCTAATAAATAGGCGCCGATGATCAGTACTAGGGCTAGTGGGGTCATAGTGATTTACTCGTCTTTAAGAGGTGTTTGCCAAGCAAGTAATTGATATCATATCGCGCTTGAGACTCCCAAACTACCTACAGAATGGTAATTTGAGGGGGGAATAGTACGACTTTTTAATAAACTTGGGTATCCGACCTCTAAAGGAAGCAACGCGCATGGATAAAGTATTTATCGAGCAATTAGAAGTAATTACGACTATTGGTGTTTATGACTGGGAACAGGAAATCAAACAAAAGCTCGTACTCGATATCGAAATGGCACACGACAATCGTCCCGCTGGTAAAAGTGATGATGTGAAAGACGCGTTGGATTATGCGACGGTGAGTGCTGCGGTACTTGAACATATTGAAGGTGGCCGTTTTCTACTTGTAGAACGCGTTGCAGAAGAGATCGCGGAGTTAATCATGGCGCGTTTTAATGTGCCGTGGATAAAGATCCGTCTGGCTAAGCCGGGTGCGGTTCCTCAAGCGAAAAGCGTTGGTGTGATCATCGAGCGAGGCCACGCATGATCACCTGCTACATTGGGGTGGGTTCCAATGTGGAAAGGCATAAACATATTGAGGCTGCCGTAGCAGAGCTCAGCACGCTTGGCGATAACTTGCGTTTATCGACCATCTACGAGTGCGAAGCGGTTGGCTTTGCTGGTGACGCCTTTTTCAATCTTGTCGTAGAAATGAAAACGGCGTTAAGTTTGGCGGATTTTTCGCGACAGCTACGTCAAATTGAGCTCAAATGGGGGCGCTCAGAGCACGCGGCCAAGTTTCAGCCCCGTACAATCGACCTCGACATTATCTTGTTCGGTGATTGTGTGTCGGATCAAGATCCACAGCTACCACGCAGTGACATCTATAAATACGGTTTCGTCATTAAACCGCTGGTTGAGTTGTGCCCTGAACTTATCGTTCCTAAGGATGGTCGAATGATACGCCAAATCTGGCAGGAATCTTCTTATAAGGAAGTACTCACCTCGGTAGAACCGTGGTTCGATATCCCCAAATAATAATGAGAATACAATGAGTTATTTTGAAGCGTTTATTTTGGCTTTGATTCAAGGCCTGACTGAGTTTTTGCCTATTTCTAGCTCCGCCCACCTGATTTTGCCGTCGGCTATTTTAGGCTGGGAAGACCAAGGGTTGGCGTTTGATGTAGCGGTGCACGTCGGTACTTTAGCTGCCGTAGTGATCTATTTCCGACGCGAAGTGGTCTCTCTACTGAGATCATTTTTTGCTTCGATCTTTAAAGGTGAACGCAGCAAAGAAGCCAAACTGGCTTGGATGATCGTCATTGCGACTATACCTGCGTGTGTTTTCGGCTTGCTGATGAAAGATTTCATTGAGCTGTATCTGCGTAGCGCTTGGGTAATTGCAACGACCACCATCGTGTTTGGTTTGCTGCTTTGGTATGTTGACAAGAATTCGACACTGACGGATGACGAATACACAGCCGATTGGAAAAAGTCGCTTTTCATTGGTATCTCGCAAGCACTGGCGATGATTCCTGGTACGTCGCGCTCCGGAGCGACGATCACTGCGGCGCTTTATCTTGGCTTTACCCGTGAAGCCGCAGCGAGATTCTCATTCCTGATGTCGATTCCCATCATCATGCTGGCGGGAAGCTACCTTGGGCTTAAACTCGTTACCAGCGGTGAGCCTATTCATGTCGGTTTCCTACTAACTGGTATCGTCACCTCATTTATCAGCGCTTACATCTGTATTCACTTCTTCCTCAAATTGATCTCTCGAATGGGTATGACCCCATTTGTAATTTATCGTCTATTACTGGGCGCCGGTTTGTTTGCTTACCTGTTGATGAACTAACCCTAGTATTTACAAGACATTCTGACCTGATACCAACTAAAGCAATGTCGCCTGTAGGGCGACATTGTGGTATATATGTGGTCTTTATTTTTCTCTTCTCTGAATCTAATTTATGCGAATTTTTGCACTGACTCTATTTTTGGTTTTAGGCTGGCTGCAGTTTGAATTGTGGTTTGGTAAGAATGGCATTGCTGATTTTCAATTGGTGAATGCGGATATTGAAGTTCAGCATCAAGTCAATAAAAACCTGCAAGAGCGCAACAGCGAGATGTTTGCTGAGATCGACGATCTACGCCAGGGGCTGGATGCGATCGAAGAACGTGCCCGTCATGAATTAGGTATGATCAAAGAAGGGGAGACTTTCTACCGCATTATTGGCGAGGACAGTTAATGTCATCTCCAACCACTCTTTCTGTGATCGCAATCGTACCTGCTGCGGGTGTCGGCAGTAGAATGAAAGCCGATCGTCCTAAGCAATACCTCCAAATTGCTCAATCAACGGTATTAGAACACACCATCAATAAGCTGCTTGATCACCCTTTGATCGACAAAGTGGTGGTGGCGATCACTGAAGGCGATCCTTACTACTCTGAGCTAGCCATTAGTCAGCAAGACAACGTCATTCGAGTGGCGGGTGGTAAAGAGCGCGCTGATTCGGTGCTGTCGGCATTGCAGTATGCGGCCAGCGAAAACTATCAATGGGCGCTCGTCCATGATGCCGCGAGGCCGTGTGTTCATCTTCGAGATATTGACCGTTTGATTGACGTGGCGACCCAGCATAAATGCGGCGCGATTTTAGCAGCGCCAGTCCGTGACACGATGAAACGGGCGAACAAGAACTATGATATCGACCATACGGTCGATCGCGAAGCAATGTGGCATGCCCTAACTCCACAAATGTTTAGAACTCACCAGCTAACTCAGGCTTTGTCTGCTGCACTTGAACAAGGTGTAGCGATTACCGATGAAGCTTCGGCGCTTGAATGGCAGGGAGAAAATCCTGCGTTGGTTCAAGGTAGCGCCGATAATATAAAAATAACGCAGCCAGAAGATCTGGCGCTTGCTGAGTTTTATCTACAGCGAAATAAAGGATAACTTATGATTCGAATTGGCCACGGTTTTGATGTGCATAAATTTGGCGGTGAAGGTCCGGTCATTATTGGCGGTGTTGAAGTGCCTTATGAACAAGGGCTGATCGCGCACTCAGACGGAGACGTTGCTCTGCACGCACTGTGTGATGCTTTGCTAGGCGCAATTGCAGCGGGCGATATCGGCCGACATTTCCCTGATACGGATGATAAGTGGAAAGGCGCCAATAGTCGGGATCTACTGCGCGATGTATATCGCCGCGTCAAAGAACACGGTTACCGATTGGGTAACGCCGATGTAACGATTATGGCTCAAGCGCCGAAAATGGCTCCGCACATTGAAGCTATGTGCCAAACCATCGCTCAAGACCTCGAAACCAATATTGGTAACGTCAATGTCAAAGCAACAACCACCGAGCGTTTGGGTTTTACAGGACGAAAAGAAGGCATCGCGACAGAAGCGGTGGTTTTACTGGTTAAGCAATAACACAGTTATGTGCAGCGTTTGACTCATTGAGCTCCGCTCGTAATGGAACAATATATGTCTGATATTCTATCTTCTCTGGCTTACCTCAATGGTAAACCGACCGCCACTGGCAAAATTAAAGCGAAAGCAGAACACTTCCAAGTGAATGAAATCTTGGGTTACGAGTTTGCGGGTAGCGGTGAACATTTGATGGTTCGCATCCGTAAATCCGGTGAAAACACCAGCTTTGTTGCCAATGAACTGGCGAAAGCGTGTGGCGTCAAGTCGAAAGATGTAAGCTGGGCTGGTCTGAAAGATCGTCACGCGGTGACTGAGCAGTGGCTGAGTGTTCACTTACCCAAAGGTGAAATGCCAGACTTTAGCGAGTTCCTCGCTCAGTATCCTAGCATTGAGATCTTACAGACCACCCGACACAACAAAAAGCTGCGTCCGGGTGAGTTAGCCGGTAACCAATTTATGGTGACGCTATCGGAAGTGAGCGACGTTGAAGATGTACTCAAGCGTTTAGAATCGATTTCTCAGACGGGTGTACCGAACTACTTCGGTAGTCAGCGCTTTGGCAATAACGGAAACAACCTCGACGAAGCGCGCCGCTGGGGACGAGAAAACGTTCGCACTCGCAATCAAAACAAACGCAGCTTGCTGCTATCGGCTGCTCGTTCATGGATTTTTAATAACATTCTATCTGCGCGTATCGAGCTGGGATTGTTTGATCAGGTTGTGGAAGGCGACATTATTGAAACGGCGTCAGGACAGTCGCTGGTGGATGCCGAACACATTCAATCCGCAACAGAGCAAGTAGCCAAGGGAAATGCGGTGTTGACTGCAGCAATGGCGGGCGACAATCAACTTCCAACCCAAGCGCGAGCGTTGGAGCTAGAGCAACCACATTTAGACAACGAACCAGATTTGATGGCGTTGATCCGCGGTAACCGTATGCGTCATGACCGACGTGCGATTTCACTTAAAGCACAAGATTTAACTTGGAGTGCAGACGAAGACTCCATCACGCTTAAGTTCTCGTTGGATGCCGGTTGTTTCGCAACGGCTATCGTGCGTGAGCTGATTGAAGAGATCGAAGTGGAGCGTAGCTACTAATGGAAACCAAAGCGCTGAAGATTTTATTAAGCAATGATGATGGCGTTCATGCTGAAGGCATCCATGCGCTTGCTGAATCCCTGAAAGATATCGCGGATGTCACAATAGTTGCGCCGGATAGAAACCGTTCAGGCGCGTCGAATTCTTTGACCTTAGAGCAACCGCTGCGCGTTACTGCAATCGCACATCAGGTCTACTCTGTGCAAGGTACGCCAACAGACTGTGTGCATTTTGCGCTAAATGAACTGATGAAAAATGATCTGCCGGATCTTGTGTTAACAGGGATCAACCATGGTGCGAACTTAGGCGACGATGTGCTCTATTCTGGTACGGTCGCGGCGGCGATGGAAGGGCACTTTCTCGGTGTTCAATCGGTCGCATTTTCACTGGTTGGCAAGCATCACTTTGCGACCGCGGCGTCAATTGCACGACAAATTGTTGATCAACACCTTAATGCGCCGATACCGACAAACCGTCTGCTGAACGTCAATGTTCCGGATCTGCCCGTTGAACAACTCAAAGGCATTCATGTCACGCGTTTAGGTGCTCGTCATCACGCTGAAGAGATGATCAAGCAGCAAGATCCTCGTGGTCATGATATTTATTGGTTAGGTCCTCCTGGTAAAGAACAAGACGCCGGTGAAGGGACTGACTTTTACGCGGTTGACCAAGGGTATGTTTCAGTAACGCCTTTGCAAGTCGATTTAACCGCGCATGAGTCGTTAGCGAGTATGGGTGATTGGTTAAAGGGTAAGTAAGGATGGCAAACCCACAAGCAGACAGACTGGTTGAATTCCTTGTATTGAATGGCATTCAAAGCACACAGGTGTTGGAAGCCATTCGTACAATCCCACGAGAGCGATTTGTTTCTCAGGCGATGATGCATCAGGCATACGACAACAACGCTCTGCCGATTGGTCAGGGACAGACGATCTCTCAGCCTTATATTGTTGCCAAAATGACAGAGGTGCTGGAACTTAACCATTCCAGCAAAGTCCTAGAGGTAGGAACAGGCTCAGGCTACCAGACGGCGGTCCTAGCTCAGTTGGTTGAGCATGTGTTTTCTGTTGAACGTATCAAATCACTGCAATGGGAAGCGAAACGCCGATTGAAACAGCTTGATATCTATAACGTTTCAACCAAACACAGCGATGGATGGTTAGGTTGGGCTGCCAAGGCTCCTTTTGACGCCATCATCGTCACTGCAGCGGCAGAGCAAGTGCCCCCTGCGTTGCTCGATCAGCTAAGTGAACGCGGAATTATGGTGATTCCTGTCGGTACAGACGAGCAGAAGCTGCTGAAAATTACTCGTCAAGGTGATACATTCCTTTCAGAAGTTATTGAACTTGTTCGTTTTGTTCCGTTAGTGGCTGGTGATCTTGCTTAAAAATGTCGTTGAAATCTAATTCGTTGTTGATGCTGGGTATATGCAGTGTGCTGGTTGGGTGCGCTGTGCATTCCCCTGCACCAGTGTCAGGATTGAAGAAAGATTACAACTCGATCGCTCGCGGCAGTTATCGAGGCAGTTACTATCAGGTTGAGCGAGGTGACACGCTTTATTTTATCGCATACCTCACAGATAAAGATGTAAAAGAGATCATCAGTTACAACGATCTTACCCCTCCATATACTATCTACCCAGGTCAAAAATTAAAGCTTTGGCAACCTGCCTATACCGCTCCAGCATATGGTGGTACTGGTGCGGGACCAGTTGCAGTTACAACGCCTTCGCCAGTGGTGTCAAAACCTTCGATTCCGAGCAAAAACTCGAATCAAGGAGTTATAAAAAGTAGCACAAAAACATCACCCAATATGGCTAAAAAAGATCCTCCAAAGAAGGTTGAACAATCTAAACCAAAGGAGTATGTTGGTTCTAACGGTAAACAAAATGTTAACAAAACTGTTAATACGCCAAAGCCAAAGAACAATAAAATTTCCAAATGGTTATGGCCAACAAAAGGGAGAGTAATTAAGAACTTTTCTGCTGGAGACCAAGGTAACAAGGGGATTGATATCGCTGGGCAGCGTGGTCAATCTATCGTTTCAACAGCAGAGGGTACAGTTGTATATTCGGGCAACGCACTACGCGGGTACGGAAACCTTGTGATAGTTAAACACAACGATAACTACCTGAGTGCTTATGCTCACAATGATCGGTTGCTAGTTCGTGAAGGACAAAGTGTCAAAGCTGGCCAGAAAATCGCAACAATGGGCAGCTCCGGTGCCAACAGTGTACGTTTACACTTTGAAATTCGCTATCAAGGTAAGTCGGTGAATCCAAAACGCTACTTACCGTAACTACTTACTGAGTAATGACTAGGTAATATAGCGACATTAGACGTAGTAATGTCTTGCTAGCTCGCCAGGGGAGGCGCTATGAGTATCAGCAATGCAGCAACGAAAGTCGAAGAGTTCGAAGTTGGAACAAAGGAATCGTTTCAAGTCGGCACACCTTCCAAGTCCAAATCCACCCAAGAAACCAAAGAGCGCGAAGAGTTTGATGCGTCAGCAAAAAGCTTAGATGCCACTCAGCTTTACTTGGGCGAAATCGGTTTTTCTCCACTACTTACCGCAGAAGAAGAAGTACTGTATGCTCGTCGCGCACTGCGCGGAGACGAAGCAGCACGTAAACGTATGATCGAAAGTAACCTGCGTCTAGTGGTGAAAATTTCGCGTCGATATAGCAATCGCGGCTTGGCACTGCTTGATTTGATTGAAGAGGGTAACCTTGGTTTGATTCGTGCGGTTGAGAAATTTGACCCAGAACGAGGCTTCCGCTTCTCTACCTATGCGACATGGTGGATTCGCCAGACTATCGAACGTGCTTTGATGAACCAAACACGTACTATTCGTCTACCTATTCATGTTGTGAAAGAGCTGAATATCTACTTGCGCACCGCGCGTGAGCTATCTCAAAAGCTCGACCATGAACCAACAGCTGAAGAAATCGCGACTCAGTTAGATAAGCCAGTTGACGATGTCAGTAAAATGCTGCGCTTGAATGAACGAATCAGTTCAGTCGATACACCCATTGGTGGTGACGGCGAAAAAGCGCTACTGGATATCATTCCTGACCAAAACAACTCAGATCCTGAAGTTTCAACGCAGGATGATGATATCAAGAGTTCGCTGATCCATTGGTTAGATGAACTGAATCCAAAACAGAAAGAAGTTCTCGCCCGTCGATTTGGTTTACTGGGCTATGAACCTTCAACTTTGGAAGAAGTTGGCCACGAGATCAATCTTACCCGTGAACGTGTTCGTCAAATCCAAGTGGAAGGTCTGCGCCGCCTAAGAGAAATCTTGGTGAAACAGGGTTTGAATATGGAAAGCTTGTTTAGTGTGACCGAAGAATAAGCCGGATTTAAATAATAAAAAAGCCTTGGAATTCCAAGGCTTTTTTATTTGTCTGTTGTTACTTCGCTTTGTTCTTCTTGGCAGGTTTTGGAAAAACCTTGACCAGCTTAATGCGATTTTCTTCCAGTTCGACGATTTCCATCGGGTGACCTGACACTTGAACGCTAAGGTGACTTTCGGGAATATCTTCTAGGTGCTCCAAAATGAGTCCGTTCAATGTTCTCGGGCCGTCAGTCGGGAGTTTCCATTTGAGACCTTTGTTGATATCACGGATGTTGGCGCTACCTTCTATTAGGAAACTACCATCGATCTGCGGAGTGATCTCTTCAGACAAGCTTGGTGCAATTGAGGTAGTAAATTCACCAACAATTTCTTCCAAGATATCTTCTAGAGTAACCAAACCAATGATGTCGCCGTACTCATCAACAATCAAACCAATGCGCTGTTTGTTGCGCTGGAACTTGAGCAATTGGACGTTGAGCGGGGTGCTTTCTGGAATAAAGTACACTTCATCAGCGGCTCTCAATAACGTCTCTTTAGTAAATTCGTTCTTTTCCAGCATCAAACGGTAAGATTCTCGTAGACGCAACATGCCAACCACTTCATCGATTTGGTCGCGATAAAGAACTACTCGACCATGTGGTGAGTGCGTGAGCTGACGAACGATCGACTTCCAATCGTCGTTAATATCGATACCCGTGATTTCGTTACGTGGGACCATAATGTCATTAACGGTAACGTGCTCAAGGTCGAGGATCGAAATCAACATATCCTGGTGGCGAGTCGGGATAAGGCTACCCGCTTCGTTTACTACGGTTCGGAGTTCTTCTGAGCTTAAATGATCGTCCCCACCGTGTACTGCTTTAATCCCGAGCAAACGTATAAAACCGTTAGTAATAAAGTTAACGAAGATAACCAGCGGCGATAAAAGCTTCATCAAGATGCCGAGCAAAATACTGCTCGCATAAGAGACTTTTTCAGGGTAAAGCGCGGCAAGGGTTTTTGGGGTAACTTCGGCAAAGACGAGCACGACGAGGGTCAGAGCACCTGTTGCAATCGCAACGCCTAAGTCGCCATAGAGTCTCATGCCTAATATAGTGGCGATAGCAGATGCAAGAATGTTGACTAAGTTGTTACCGATGAGGATCAGGCCGATAAGACGATCTGGGCGATCGAGCAGTTTCTCCACACGTTTAGCACCTTTGTGCCCCGTGTTTGCCAAGTGCTTTAGGCGGTAGCGGTTCAAAGCCATCATCCCTGTCTCTGAACCTGAAAAATATCCTGAAATTACGATCAGACACGCGAGTAGCGCAAATAAGATACCCGTTGATATGTCGTCCAAAGCTAATCTTTTCCTTGTGGTGTTTGGCTGATTTATGACCTATTTACGTCTTTAAGTCAAACTCAGTAAGGGATGCGGTAATGTTAAGAAGGTGTAGAGTATACACCTTTTCGACATAGTTTAGTTAAGAATGATCTCTCGCACAAAGCGGCTACCAAAGTATGCGAGAGTGAGCAGCGTTGCGCCTGCAACGGCAAACCAAGTGACTTTACGTCCGCGCCAGCCTTTCTGGTAATGACCCCAAAGCAACACCGCGTAAATAATCCAAGCGATGAATGAGAGAATGCCTTTGTGCGCTTTTCCTTGCGCAAACATATCCTGCACAAAGACGAATCCGGTTAACAACGTCCCTGTCAGTAATAGCGTACCAACTAAGATAATATTAAACAGCTGTCTCTCAACCATTAATAGAGGTGGCAGGTTAGGGTTAATCGCCTGGGCTTTCTTGGTTTTGAGTTTATGATCCAGCCAAGCCAATTGCAGTGCGTATAGCGCACCAATTGTCAGGGTGGAATAGGAGAACAACGCTAGCGAGATATGAATCAGTAGCTTTGGGTCTTGCTCGAGGTGGGTAATGAAAGTGCTCGGTAGAAATGCCGCTGCACCCAAGTTAATCGCAGCAAAACTGTATACAACGGGCAGCAAAAACCACAAACGCGTCTTAAGCATCGCAATGCTCATGACCAGAGAAATAATAAAGCTGATTAAAGACGCAACATTAAGAATACTGAGGTTCTGACCGGATGCCTCAATAATAAGACCGCTTAGAAGCCAGGCATGAAAAATAAGCGCTAACGAAGCACTGACAAAAACAGTTTTTACTCGAATACCGGTTTGGTGTACTAAGCCCGGTATGATTGTCGCTATTGCTAAGGCGTAGAGTATAACAGCAACAACGGCGATTAAGTTGTCCATGGTTCTCTAAAAGCTGGTGGATTTTTAACAAATTATACCCTGACTCAACGACTTGAGCTATGACTTATCAGCTTCATTTGCGTGACTTGAGATGTCAAAACTGATTAGAGCTGTGCACAGTACCTTTGGCTCAGGTATACTCGCAGTAGTTTGTCGCGAAATTTAGGGTGAGTTTGTATACAAACGCCCGGGTAAAGAGACTTAAGATGTTTGAGAATTTAACGGATCGATTGTCCAAAACGCTGAAAAATATCAGCGGTAAAGGTCGCCTGACCGAAGACAACATTAAAGAGACGCTACGTGAAGTGCGTATGGCACTGCTGGAAGCTGACGTAGCGCTGCCTGTTGTCCGCGATTTCATTAAGCGCGTAAAGGAAGCAGCTGTAGGTGTTGAGGTATCTAAATCTCTCACTCCAGGTCAAGAATTTATTAAGATCGTTCAAGGTGAACTTGAAGCGGTCATGGGTGAATCAAACGAAGCCCTTAACTTAGCGGCGCAGCCACCGGCTGTGATCTTGATGGCGGGTCTACAAGGTGCGGGTAAAACCACATCGGTAGGTAAGCTATCCAAGCTCCTAAAAGAGCGCGAAAAGAAAAAAGTACTGGTTGTGTCTGCCGACGTTTACCGTCCAGCGGCGATTAAACAGTTAGAAACGCTTGCGTCTGACCTCGGTGTTGACTTCTTCCCGTCATCGCCAGACCAAAAGCCAATTGATATCGCTAATGGGGCGATTGACCACGCGAAGAAGAAATTCTATGACGTATTGATTGTCGATACAGCGGGTCGTTTGGCGATTGATGAGCAGATGATGTCTGAAATTCAAGACCTTCATACTGCGATTAACCCTGTTGAAACATTGTTCGTTGTCGATGCAATGACAGGTCAAGATGCTGCGAATACGGCAAAAGCATTCGGTGATGCGCTGCCATTGACCGGTGTTATCTTGACCAAAGTTGACGGTGACGCGCGTGGTGGTGCGGCGCTTTCGGTTCGTCATATAACTGGTAAGCCAATCAAGTTCTTGGGTGTGGGTGAGAAAACCGACGCACTGGAACCTTTCCACCCTGATCGCGTAGCGTCTCGCATTCTTGGCATGGGTGACGTTTTGTCGCTTATCGAAGATCTGCAGCGGAACGTAGACCAAGAAAAAGCAGAGAAGCTGGCTAAGAAGTTTAAAGAAAAGAAAGGTTTTGACCTTGAAGACTTCCGTGAGCAGCTAGGCCAAATGCAAAACATGGGCGGCATGATGGGAATGATGGACAAGCTACCAGGCATGTCCCAGCTACCTGACAACGTCAAAGACAAAGTCGACGACAAGATGTTTAAGCAAATGGAAGCGATCATCAACTCGATGACGATGAAAGAACGTTTGCGTCCGGAACTTATAAAAGGTTCACGCAAGAAGCGTATCGCAGCGGGCTCGGGTACTCAGGTGCAAGACGTTAACCGCTTGCTTAAGCAGTTCACCCAGATGCAGAAAATGATGAAGAAAATGCAGAAAGGTGGCATGAAAGGCATGATGCGTAACATGCAAGGCATGATGGGTGGCGGCATGGGCGGAGGCGGCGGTTTTAACCCATTTGGTCGTTAATTACACCCAGCTACAAAAATTTCAAGGTGTTAGCTGAGTCACAAACTTAAATCCTGATTTATGTTGGTGAAAAAATAGCTAAAGACCTTGCATTGCTCCGGAATAAGAGTAAAATTCCGGAGCTTTATTTTGGCACGAGACCCCAAACTATTTAGCGATAAATGGTTTCTGGGGTTAATTTTATTTTTGAGAAAGCAAAGAGGACGACATGGTAACCATTCGTTTGGCACGTCACGGCGCTAAAAAGCGTCCATTTTATCAAATCGTAGTAGCGGACAGCCGCAATGCTGCAACTGGCCGTTTCATCGAGAAAGTTGGTTTCTTCAACCCAACTGCTAAAGGTCAAGAAGAAGGTCTACGCCTAGACCTAGATCGCGTTAACCACTGGGTTGGTCAAGGCGCATCTGTATCTGACCGCGTAGCTAAGCTAGTTAAAGACGCTCAAAAAGCGGCTTAATTCTTAAATTAAGAAGTTGAAATTAGCTTATGTCGATGAAAGGTAAAGAAGCAATGAGTAGCGATAAGATTGTTGTAGGTAAGTTTGGTGCTACTTATGGCATTCGTGGCTGGCTCAAAGTTTTTTCCTACACAGACAACACTGAAAGCATATTTGATTACAGCCCTTGGTTCGTAGAACAAGGTGGCAAGTGGGTTGAGTACAAAGTAGAAAGCTGGAAGCGCCATAACAAAGGTTTGGTGGTAAAGCTGGAAGGTCTTGATGTGCGCGAAGACGCGCAGTTAATGACTAACTTTGAAATCTTGATTGACCCTGCAGTACTTCCAGAATTGCCAGAAGATGAGTTCTACTGGCGTGATTTGATTGGTATGCAAGTAGTAACTGGTAACGGTTATGACCTTGGTACTGTTTCTGATTTATTAGAAACAGGTTCCAACGATGTTTTGGTCGTTAAAGCAAATCTAAAAGATGCTTTCGGGCAAAAGGAACGTTTAATCCCGTTCCTTGAAGAGCAAGTGATCAAGCATATTGATCGCGAAGCTCAACGGATCGAAGTTGACTGGGATCCTGGATTTTAACTCCAAGTAACGGAGCGATAGAACAATGTGGATTGGCGTAATTAGCCTTTTTCCTGAAATGTTCCGCAGCGTTACTGATTTCGGAGTAACAGGCCAAGCGGTTAAAAAAGGTCTCTTGTCGATTGAGACATGGAATCCTAGAGATTTCACTCATGACAAACATCGCACTGTAGATGATAGACCTTATGGTGGTGGTCCTGGCATGTTGATGATGGTACAGCCTTTGCGCGATGCTATTCATACGGCCAAAAAGACATCACCGGGAAAGACGAAAGTTATCTATCTATCACCTCAAGGTCGTAAGCTTGACCAACAAGGGGTTGAAGAGCTGGCAACAAACGAGAATTTACTTCTTATTTGTGGTCGCTACGAAGGGGTAGATGAGCGCATCATTCAATCTGAAGTTGACGAAGAATGGTCAATTGGAGATTTCGTGATGACGGGTGGTGAGATACCAGCCATGACGCTAATTGACTCAGTATCTCGGTTTGTTCCGGGTGTTTTAGGTGATTTTGCGTCAGCAGAAGAAGATTCTTTTGCTAATGGTTTGTTGGATTGCCCCCATTATACGCGTCCTGAGATACTGGATGACAAAGAAGTACCTGCGGTACTCAAGTCTGGTAATCACAAGGAAATTCGTCGCTGGCGATTAAAGCAGTCGCTAGGCCGTACTTGGCTAAGAAGACCAGAGCTCCTGGAAAACCTAGCTCTGACTGACGAACAGGAACAATTACTTGCTGAGTTCGTTAAAGAACATCAGAACAAGTAACCTAATTTATTTAGTATCAGTTTATTCTAGGAATTTAAAAAATGAGTAACATCATCAAAGCTCTTGAGCAAGAGCAAATGAAATCAGACCTACCTAAATTTGCACCAGGTGACACTGTTGTTGTTCAAGTTAAGGTAAAAGAAGGTGACCGTGAGCGTCTACAGGCTTTCGAAGGCGTTGTAATCGCTATCCGTAACCGTGGTCTACACTCTGCTTTCACTGTACGTAAGATCTCTAACGGTGAAGGTGTTGAGCGTACGTTCCAAACACACTCTCCAATCGTTAATAGCATCGAAGTTAAACGCCGTGGTGCAGTACGTCGTGCCAAGCTGTACTACCTACGTGAGCGTTCAGGTAAGTCTGCTCGTATCAAAGAGAAACTTGCTAAGAAGTAATGCTATAACTAGCGTTCTCATGTTAAACGGAGTCCTTTGGGCTCCGTTTTTTTATGTTTGCTCATAACTGGCTATTTTCCTTTCTACCGTTGTCATCGGTGCTCATTTACTGGCGTAAACTCCGCGCCTCTTCCTAGATAGAAAGAAAAATATCTGCGTTCTGAGCTAAACATATTGCTGACGTGTATAAAGCATACAGCGAATTTAACCATCTGAAATTAAAACGAATATTAAATGGAGAGGCCCTTAACTCGAGAGTGGCAGAAAAGCGACAGCGGACTCACTTTCAACAGGTAATAAAAAAGTTGACGCTCTCACGCCAACTTTCTTTATCTTTAAAACCTAGAGCTTCTTAATATTGATCTTCCGACCAACCATCACTGTCCGACATATCGGGTGCGCCAGCAATGGCATTCTCTTCGTCAGCCCATTCGCCAAAATCGATCATCTGGCATTTTTTGCTGCAAAAAGGGCGGTGAGGGCTTTGTTCTCCCCACTCTACATCCGTGCCGCATTGTGGGCACGGAACAATAGTAATTTTAGACATGGTACTTCTCTGAACGTTGTGACGTGTCGATGGACTAGATTATAACGTGTTTGGTGAGTATTAGCTGCATACGGCTAAGTTAAACTCGACGTCGTTTGATGATGCTTGCCCAGACGAGAAATCAATAAACTTAATCGCAAAGCGGTTCTTGTGTCCTGAAATCATTGGATAAACCCCAAAGTGCATCGGGATTTCAAGTCGTAGAATGTTGGCTTCCTCCGCATCACTCTGATAAAAGCCTGTACGCGCGACTTGTGACCTAAATTGCCCCGTTTCTCTGGTGAGCTTAAGCCAGAGCTTTAATGCTTCTGCAAGAGGACGCAGTGAGCTCATCCAACGTGTGGCATCGGCTTTTTTGTTGTCACATGGAAGGTGCAACCAGTGATGTAGAGCCGGCAAGTCAAAACAACATGAGCCGCCAGGTAAGTTAAACCTTTGGCGAATGGCACTCAAGAAGCGATCTTCTTTGAGGCTTTGGCCGAAACGTTCAGCGCTCATCAGTTTACTGTGTACGGCATCTACATCATTGAGAATACCAAGTAGCATTTCTTGATCGACACCATCGATGTTGAGCCATGAACGGTACGTTAGCCTTTGCTTCTCAATATCTTTAGCCAATTCACTTTTGAGCTGGATTTGCTCAAAGATTTCAAGTAAATCAAACAGTGAACGGTAAAAAACCAAATGCTGCATGTCATCATTAAAATCAGCCGCGATGTTGAGCTGATTCAGCAATGATTCGACCCTAAGGTAGATTCGGGTCTTTTCGTTTAATGGATGTTCGAAGTAATGCGTGGTCATTAAAGTGCAGCTGTGAGTGATTCTGCCTTTATTCTCACAGATTTCCCCTACACATTTCTAGGAACTTTTTATGCAATACTGTGATTTGAGGCAAAAGTTTCTGGTTTTCTGCGTGATTTTTAATCACATGGTCAGCGATAGCTAATCGTTGCTCTCGAGTTGCTTGGGATGCCAGAATAGATTCCGCTTGCTCGCGGCTAACATTATCTCTTTCTAAGGTGCGTCGAAGCTGAGTTTCTTCATCGACATCAACCACGACGACAGTATCGGCGAGAGACTGTAAGTTGTTTTCCACCATAAGGGGAATGACCAATAATGCGTAAGGCGAAGTGACTTTGGCTAAATCAGCCAACATTTTTTGTCGAATAAGGGGATGAAGTAGAGCGTTTAACCACGTTTTTTCTTCTGGTTGGGAAAAAATGATTTCTCTTAACTTCGCTCGATTGAGTGAACCGTCGTTGAGTAGTATTGATGCGCCAAATTTTTGCTCAATTGCGGCTAGACCTTGGCTACCTGGCTCGACAACCTCTCGTGCAACGATATCCGCATCGACGATCTCGATACCAAATTGCTTATGGAACATATTCGCGACGGTAGTTTTGCCACTGGCGATTCCACCTGTTAACCCCACGACAAAAGGCATATTAGATTCCAACAAAACGTGTTAAATACCAATCTAAAATTACATTGCCCCACATCATACTAACCCAGCCAGCGATTGCCAAATAAGGACCAAAAGGGAAAGCTTTTTCAATACCTTGCTGTTTTAAACGGAGTTGTATAATGCCAAATATGACGCCTACAAAAGATGAAAGTAGGATTATCATCGGTAGGTATTGCCAGCCAAGCCAAGCACCAAGGGCGGACAACAGCTTAAAATCACCGTAACCCATGCCATCTTTGCCCGTCACCAACTTAAATAACCAATATACCGACCATAGTGATAGGTATCCCGCCATTGCACCGATAACAGAGTCTTGGAGAGAAACTGGGCTGATTTGTAGCAGCGCTAACGCAATGCCAAACCAAGTCAGAGGCAGTGTCAAAGAGTCTGGCAAGAGCATTGTATCAAGATCGATAAACGTTGCGGCGATCAAAACAAAAGTGAAAAACAGCAGCGCAATCGCAAAGTAACTAAAGCTGAACTGGTAAGCGACCAGAAAACAGAGTGCTCCAGTGAGCAACTCGACCAGCGGATAGCGAATACTGATTGGATGGCGGCAGTGATGGCACTTACCTTTAAGCAGTAACCAACTGAGTACTGGAATGTTGTCTATTACTCGAAGCTGAGTGTCACACTTCGGACAAGTCGATCTAGGTACACTTAGATTATAGACCCCAGACGGCGGCGTAATTTGATATTCTGGAAAACTGTCTGCGCATTCTTGGCGCCATTCGCGCTCCATCATCTTTGGTAGCCGATGAATTACGACGTTGAGAAAGCTACCAACGATTAAGCCAAAGAGTGTTGCGAGAGTTGGGAATAGCCAAGGGTAAAAATCAAACAGTTCCATTAAAGTGCCGTTATTTGCAAAGTATCTACTAAGATTATCAACGAAGTGCTCCGTGGCAAATCGATTCCTAGCCTAACACACTCATTAAATTAAATATTGGTAAGTACATTGCAACCACAAGCCCGCCAACCACGACGCCTAAGAAGATAATAATGAGAGGCTCTAAAATTTTACCTAAGTTGTCCACGGTATTGTCGATTTCGAACTCGTAAATCGTTGCGACTTTGTTGAGCATGTCGTCCAATCGGCCAGACTCTTCACCGATCATAATCATCTGCAACACCATTTCAGGGAATGATTCCGAGTTACGCATCGCGATATACATTGGCATACCCGCAGATGTATCGGTATAAACTCCATCAATCGCGGTTTGGAAATGAACATTGTTGGCGGTTTTAGCTGAAGCCTTTAAACAAGAAAGAATAGGAATACCAGCGCTAAAACTGGTGGCCAGCGTCCGAGCAAATTTGGCTATCGATGCCTTAGTTAGAATGCTGCCAATAACTGGAATTTTAAGCCCAAATCGGCTAGAAATCAGGCGGGCACGAAAAGACTTCTTTCGAATAAATTTCAGAATAAGTACCGTAGCGACAAGAGTTAAAGCCGTCACTCCTCCGTATGCTTGGGCTAGATGAGAAAGCTTGAGAACTTGCTGAGTAAAATAAGGTAATTCAGCACCGAAGCCTTGAAACATGCTTTCAAACTGCGGGATAACTTGTGTCAGCATTAGGTACGATACCCCTAACGCGGTTAGCACAACCATGGACGGATAGATTAGGGCTTTGATGACTTTTGCTCTAAGTTGTTCTGATTTCTCTCTATAGGTCGCGATTCGTTCAAATACTTCCGCTAAGTTACCCGATTGCTCGCCTGTAGCGACAAGATCAACATAGAGCGTATCGAAGTGCTGACTTGCCGTTCTTAAGGATTTAGAAATTGGAGTACCAGACTCTACGCCTTTAATAATCTGCAATAGGATAGATTTCATTTCCGCTTTACGGTGGTTATCGGTAACCAGTTTAAGTGCCTGTACTAGAGGTACGCCCGTAGTCAGCATGGTGGAAAGTTGGCGCGTGAGTATCGTGATATCTCGCGCCTTGACTCGCTGAGTGGCTTTGGTAATAACAGAGACGCTGCCTTTGCGTAACTTCTTAATTTGTATGTGCTGCTCTTTGAGTCGATCTTTTACTTCAGTTTCACTCAGAGCCAGCAGTTGTCCAGATACCTTCCTACCAACACTGTTTACCCCTTTCCAACGGTAGCTTTTAAGTTGATTTGTTTGTGTCGTTTTCACTGTTGATACCCTTCTTACAAGAACAAGACGCGCTGCAGCTCACTCAAGCTGGTAATGCCTTGAATCATTTTTTCTATTCCAGACTCTTTGAGAGTTTTCATGCCTTCCTGTTTGGCAAGTTGTTCTATTTCTATGATGGAGGCACCTTCGGCGACGGCTTGGGCTAGAGCACGACTGAACCCCATCACTTCATAAATACCTACTCGTCCTGAGTACCCTTGGTTGCAGTCCGCGCACCCATTACTAGAAGCTTGATATAGAGTTACGTCCGCTGGAATATCCATATGTTCCAGTAATTCAGCGGTCGGTTGGTAAGGTTCTTTACAGTGATTGCACAACCTTCTTGCTAATCGCTGTGCGATGATCAGGCTGAGGGATGAAGCCACATTGTATGGCTCTATACCCATGTTACTAAGTCGTACCACGCTTTCTGCGGCTGAGTTGGTATGTAACGTTGAAAGCACTAAGTGCCCCGTTTGAGCGGCTTTTACGGCAATTTCTGCGGTTTCAAAGTCACGAATCTCACCAACCATCACGATATCAGGGTCTTGACGTAGAAAGGCGCGTAGCGCTTGTGCAAAGCCGAAACCTATTTGTGGTTGTACTTGGACTTGATTGATACCCGGAAGGTTTATTTCCACAGGGTCTTCAGCGGTGGCAATATTAACTTCTTGGGTGTTGAGAATTTTCAAACCGGTGTAGAGGGAGACGGTTTTACCGCTACCTGTTGGGCCGGTCATCAGGATCATTCCTTGCGGCTTTTTCAGGGCTTTCAAGTACAGCGCTTTTTGCTCTTCGTTATAGCCAAGAGAATCGATGTTAAGGTTGGCCTCACTACTATCCAGCAAGCGTAGAACGATTTTTTCGCCCCACAGAGTGGGCAAGGTAGAGACACGCATATCAATAGCGGTGGTCTCATTGAGCTTAAGTTTGATTCGTCCATCTTGTGGCAGGCGACGCTCGGCGATATCAAGCTTAGAGAGAATTTTTATACGAGCAGAGAGGCGACGGCTTAGGTGGTGTGCGGGTTGCTGAGTCTCTATCAATATCCCATCGCAGCGTAGTCGAACGCGGTAGGATTCTTCATACGGTTCAAAATGGATGTCCGATGCACCTTTACGAACCGCGTCCAAAAGGATTTGGTTGATGTAGCGGCTGACAGGCGCTTCGTCCTTGCTGAGGTCTTCTACGGTATTAACTTCGTCGGCGGAGATATCAACAAGGTTAGCGAGCTCTTGCTCGTTAATGTCTTTCTTGCTGTTCTGTGTACCAGAAATTGCTTTCCCGTAAAGCCGACGAATGGCGCTTTGCAGTGCTTTAAAGTCGGCGAGAACAAGGTCAACTTGCAGCCCAGTGGCAAAGCGGAACTCGTCTTCCACTTCCATATCGGTAGGATCAGCGATCGCTACTGTTAATAGTTGGCCGTTTTGTTCTAATGGCAAGGCATGTAAACGAGTGATCAGTTCACGTAGGCCGAGGCGATTGCATAGCTCGGCGTAATCAAATTGAGAGAGGTTGGTTTCCGGTAAGCCAAAAATCTTAGAGAGCTCACTGGTGAGCTCTCTGTTGTCCATCAGACCGAGAGAGATTAATGCTTCAGGCACAGAACCACCTGAAGCATCAATATGTTCTATCACTCGGATCTCTTGCGCTGTATCTATTAGATTAGCTTGGCGCAAGATAGATGGTAGGGTGGTTAGCACTACTTACATCCAGAAACTAGACTATCGGCGTCACCAGTTGCGTCGCAAATCCAACCTGAATTTGCGTCTCGAGTGATAGTGATTTTTGCTCCACTAATATTAGTTAGAGCAAGTTCAATCTGCCCTGCTTTTGGAGATAGAGTACCTAATGTAGTTGAGCCTGACGAAATACCTAAGTCAGCAAGGTTAGTGGATGTTGTTATATCCCCATTTTCTTGATAGTAAAGTTCAGCAGGAGTAATCAGTGATTTCATTGTCGCTACGGCTGAAGCGACTTCACTTTTCTTCACGTAATCTTTATATGCTGGAATCGCGACTGCAGATAACACACCAATGATCGCTACTACGATCATCAATTCAATAAGCGTAAAGCCTTTCTGTTTACGACGTTGTTGGTTTTGCATTGTTTCTCTCCGTGGATGGAATGCGAAATGTGAAAGAGAGAATAGATGGGATAATTTGCACTGGGTATTGTGCTCGGTGGGGTTTCCGAGTCGATTGGTAAAAGTTGCGCGATACTTTCATTTAGTGCGCAAATTAATTCGACTGACTGCAAAAGTTTGTAGTATTTTTCTCATATTTAAAACAAAAACAGAGATCTAATGACCTCTGTTTAATGTTTGAAAAGTAAGAGCTTTATTCCATAAATAGTGAGCACTAGGTAAGGAAACTTACATTTCTTACTTAAAGCGCATCGATAAATCCATTGCGCGAATGTGTTTTGTTAGTGCGCCAACTGAAATGTAATCAACACCAGTTTCAGCATATTCACGAATCGTTTCCAATGTGACGTTACCCGAGTTTTCTAGTGCTGCTCGACCTGCGTTGATCGCAACGGCTTCACGCATCATCTCTTTGGTAAAGTTATCCAGCATAATGATGTCAGCACCAGCCTCGATCGCTTCTTTGAGCTCATCTAAACTCTCTGTTTCGACTTCAACGGGCTTACCCGGGTTAAGCTCTTTGGCGGTTTTGATAGTTTGTGCAATACCGCCATTCGCGATGATGTGGTTCTCTTTAATTAAGTAAGCGTCAAAAACCCCAATACGATGGTTAAAGCCTCCACCACACGCGACTGCGTATTTCAGCGCACTACGCAAACCTGGAACTGTTTTACGGGTATCGAGTAGACGGCAATCCGTTCCAACTAACTTCTCTGCGTATTGAGCAACCGTTGTTGAACAACCTGATAGGGTTTGGATAAAGTTCATCGCGTTGCGCTCACCAGTCAGTAGCATGCGCGAAGAGCCAGATAAGGTACATAAAACTTGGTTTGGCTCGACTTTATCGCCGTCTTTGACGTGCCATTCAATTTTCACCGCACTGCCATTCTCTTGTTCAGCCAGCTGTTTGAACACTTCATCTGCCCACGCTTGACCGCAAAAAACGCCGTGTTCACGAGTAATAATGGTCGCTTCATTTTGTGCATCGGCAGGGATTAGACTTGCAGTGATATCGGCTGCTGGATCCAGAGTGCCGCCTAAATCTTCTTTTAGGGTGTCCGCCACAGCACGAGAGATCTCAAGAGGTAGTTGTTGTTTTAAGTATTCAAGACGTTCTTGGCTATTGTGTGTGTTTTTCATCGCAAATCTAATACGCAGTTAATTGGAGCTGGGAATGATACGCTGACTGCGAGTGAAATTCAGCCATTATTCTCGCATTTCAACGGCAAAAAGATAAAATTGCCAAGAACCAACAACGAGTGAATAAGCAAATATGATTGATAACCACGGCTGGTACAAACAAGCGCGTCACGTCCCTTCGCCATTTTTTGACCAAAGAAGCGACGAAAAGGATATTTCTCTGTTGGTTATTCACAATATCAGCTTACCGCCGGGAGAGTTTGGTGGCCCTTATATCGAGCAGTTTTTTACTGGGAAACTGAACCCTGAAGAACATCCATTTTTTAACGTCATTTATAAGATGGGGGTTTCCGCCCACTGCTTGATTCGCCGTGATGGAGAAGTGGTTCAATTTGTGCCATTCAATGCGAGGGCATGGCACGCGGGCGCTTCTAGTTTTTCCGGGAGAGAGAAGTGCAATGACTACTCGATTGGTATTGAGTTGGAAGGCAGTGATTTCGTGGCTTATACCGACGAGCAATATCACGCATTGACAGTATTAACTCAGCAGTTGCAGCAGTGTTATCCGCAAATAACCTTGCCGCGTATCACAGGGCATCAATACATTGCGCCTCTAAGAAAAACCGACCCGGGTTTAGTGTTTGATTGGGTAAGATACCGCACGATGCTGGAAAAGTAGGACAGAGTAGTTTGCAACAAGGCTTCCTATTTTCACTAGGGAAGTGATTGGTGAGGAAGCCTTATCAGGCAAGATGTTATTTATAGCGTATCTTGGTATTCGATTAGGATCTGCTCGACCCAAGTGGCGATGCGCTCATCGCTCAGCTCGTATTGAGAATCTTCATCCAGAGCCAAACCTACAAACTGGCTGCCGTCTTCGGTGAGTGCCTTCGACGCTTCAAACTCGTAACTGTCATCTTTTGGCCAGTAGCCGATGATATTAGCTCCGCTCTTTTTCAGTTCGTCGTGCAACATCCCCATCGCATCCAAATACCATTCGCCATAGCCTTCTTGATCGCCTAAGCCGAATAACGCGACGGTTTTGCCATTTAGTGTGACGCCACCGATTTGATCCCATATTTCATTCCAGTCTTCCTGAATTTCACCAAAATCCCAGGTCGAAATGCCCAGAATAAGAAAGTCGTACTCTGTCATTAAAGATAATGGAGATTCTTTCACATTGTGAATGTCGACCATATCTTCGCCAATAATGGCACGAATTTTTTCTGCTGCCATTTCGGTATAACAAGTTGTTGAGCCGTAAAATAGACCGATTTTCATAACTTTCTTTTCTTTCGCTGGACTAGATAGCGAATTCTAACCACAAAATGGCGTGCTTTGCAGCGAATATCCACTTTGAAAGGCATTTTTTATGGCTTTATCTCTTCTAGACACTTACATTGACAGCAGAATCATAATTCGAGGAATGTTGTGTCTGAAGTCATGTCCCCTGATCAAGGAATCGTAGAGCAGTTTTTAGATGCCATGTGGATGGAAAGAGGCCTGTCAGAGAACACGTTGGCCTCTTATCGCAATGATCTCAACAAGTTAATCCAATGGATGGAAGCGAACAACTACCGTCTTAACTTTATTAGTCTCTCTGGCTTACAAGAGTATCAATCTTGGCTGGTGGACCAGAATTACAAACAAACCTCTCGCGCACGCATGCTGTCTGCGATTCGGCGTTTGTTCCAATACCTTCACCGCGAAAAAATTCGTGCCGATGACCCGAGTGCTCTGTTGGTGAGTCCAAAGTTGCCAAAGCGCCTACCAAAAGACCTCAGCGAAGAGCAAGTTGATGCGCTACTCAACGCACCTGACCCAAATGATGCGATGGAGTTGCGCGATAAGGCCATGTTGGAGTTATTATATGCAACCGGGTTGCGCGTTACCGAACTGGTCAGTTTGACGATGGAAAACATCAGCTTACGCCAAGGTGTGGTGCGTGTAACTGGTAAAGGCGGAAAAGAGCGCCTCGTACCTATGGGTGAGAATGCCGTTGATTGGATTGAAACTTTTCTCCAACAAGGCAGGTCTGAACTATTGGGAGAAAATACCTCTGACGTTGTGTTTCCGAGCAAACGCGCAAGGCAGATGACGCGGCAAACTTTCTGGCATCGTATTAAGCATTATGCGGTACTGGCAGGGATTGACAGTGAACAACTGTCTCCGCACGTATTACGCCATGCATTTGCGACACACTTACTCAACTACGGAGCGGATCTACGTGTGGTTCAGATGTTGCTAGGCCATAGTGACTTGTCGACCACGCAAATCTATACTCATGTAGCAACAGAGAGATTGAAACAGCTACACAGCGAGCATCATCCAAGAGCATAAAGCTTGCTGAAAACAAAAGGTGAATTTAATGAGCGTATTACGCCGAATAGGTCTTCTGACGTTACCACTTTTGGTTGCAACTCAAGTTTCTGCAGCCGAAGTTAAGATAGACAAAGAGCAGTTGCAGCAACGCTTTGCCAAGCTTGGACTGCAAGTAACCGATGCCGTACCAGCCGATATTGAAGGTTTGGTTGAAGTGCAGACCAGCGGTGGAGTGCTATTCGCTTCGCCTAACGGTGACTACTTTCTAGCGGGTACGCTTTACAAATTAGACGAAAATGGTCAGTACGAAGACGTATTGGCGAAGCGCCAAGCGCCAATGAATGCGGCTAAGATTGAAGAACAACAAGACAACATGATTGTGTTTAAAGCCGAAGACGAGAAGTACGTTGTCTCGGTATTTACCGATATTACATGTGGTTACTGCGTTCGACTTCATAGCCAAATGCAAGGTTACAACGATTTAGGCATCACAGTACGTTACATGGCGTATCCTCGCCAAGGTCCAACAGGCATGGTCGCTGACCAAATGGCCGCGATCTGGGGAGCGGAAGATCAGCAAGCTGCGATGCACAACGGCAAAATTAATCGTACTTTCCCTGAAAAGAGTGAAGATTTTGCTAAATACCAAGAGATTGTAAAACAGCAATTTGCATTAGGACGTGAACTGGGTGTTAGCGGTACACCAGCGATTTTCCTACCGAATGGCGAAATGGTTGGTGGTTACTTGCCGCCAGCAGACCTTTACCAACGTCTTCAACAAACTCAGTAATTAATAAAGAGCCTCGTCACTGAGGCTCTGCTTATATCTATGATAGAAATTCAGCGTCGACCAGAACCCGATTTATCCCTTCTGCCAGATTCGATTGCGCCGATTCTTAAGCGCATTTACATCAATCGTGGCGTCACATCCCTTGAGCAGCTGCAAACGGCGGTGCGCTCGCTGCATTCGTACCAAAAAATGCATGGCATTAACGATGCCGTGCAATTGTTGTTTGAGGCGATTCAGCACAACAAACGCATTATTGTTGTCGGCGACTTTGATGCCGATGGCGCGACCAGTTCCGCTTTGTCGGTCCTTGCTCTGAGGATGCTAGGTTCTCATAACGTCGATTACTTAGTACCGAACCGTTTTGAAGACGGCTATGGGTTGAGCCCGGAAGTGGTCGATCAAGCGATTGAAATTGGCGCGGAAGTGATCATGACGGTAGATAACGGCGTTTCTTCGATTGAAGGCGTTCGTTATGCCAAGCAACAAGGGTTGAAGGTACTGGTCACCGACCACCATTTACCGGGCCATGAGTTGCCAGATGTTGACGCTATGGTAAACCCAAACTTGCAAGAGTGCGCATTCCCGTCTAAAGCGCTGGCTGGTGTTGGGGTGGCGTTTTATCTGATGATGGCGCTGTGTGTTCATATGCGAAAGAACGGCTGGTTTGAGCAACAAGGTATGGCGGAGCCAAAACTGATGGAGCTGGTGGATCTAGTCGCTCTTGGTACTGTCGCAGATGTTGTGCCTCTGGATGAAAACAACCGAATCTTAGTTCATCAAGGACTTCAGCGTATTCGTGCTGGTAAAGCTCGTCCGGGGATTCAAGCATTGATCGAAGTCGCTAAGCGCGACGCAAGGCGTATCGTTGCCTCAGATTTTGGTTTTGCGTTAGGACCTCGCATCAATGCGGCGGGCCGACTGGATGATATGTCGTTTGGCGTTGAACTGCTGATGAGTAACAACATCCACGCTGCGCGCCGTATGGCGAGTGAGCTGGATGGTTTAAACCAAACACGTAAAGAAATCGAAGAAGGAATGAAGCAAGAAGCGATGGCTTTTTGTGAGCGGCTTCAGTTTGGTGAAAACAGCAAACTACCGCACGGGTTAGTCCTGTTCCAACGAGATTGGCATCAAGGGGTTATCGGTATTCTTGCATCAAGAGTTAAAGATAAATTCCACCGCCCTGTGATCGCGTTTGCTGATGGCGGAGAAGGGAGTATTAAAGGCTCTTGTCGCTCAATTCCCGGTTTACATATGCGCGATACCTTAGATCGTATTGATACACAGAATCCTGGTTTGATTGTGAAATTTGGTGGCCACGCGATGGCGGCAGGTTTGACGATTTTAGAAAAAGATTTTGAACGCTTTGCCACACTGTTTGATGAAGCGGTTAAGAATGAACTCGATGAAGCGGTGCTCAAAGGCGTGATCGTATCGGATGGCGAACTTAAGCCGGAAGAGTTCAGTATGCATACCGCAGAGCTGCTACGTTCTGGTGGCCCATGGGGACAAGCGTTTCCCGAACCATTGTTTGACGGTGAGTTTAAAGTGTTGCATCAAAAACTGGTGGGCGAGAAGCACCTGAAGCTGATGCTGGAACCGCTGCACAAAGGGCATCCGACCAATATCATGATTGATGGCATCGCATTTAACGTTGATTTGCGCCGCTGGCCGGATGCTTCAGTCAAAACCGTTCGTTTGGCTTACAAGCTTGATATCAACGAGTTTCGTGGCAACCAATCGTTACAGCTGATGATTGACCACATCGAAGCGAACTAGCACTTCACGACATCCTATCGATCTACACCTCTGCCAGTGAGAGAAACTGGCAGAAGTGTATTTTGCAAACTAATATTTACTTTTTGTTAAGAGTGGCTTTTTTATCGCCATTTTCCGTGATGATTGAGCCTTTATCTATTTTTTTAATTCATCACTTCCGTTCGTTTTTCTTCATCTTTCTTTAAAACTAACCCGTTACAATGTGAGGACTGGCACATTTTCTTCCCATCTGTTTATATTTTGTAATTGGTCAGACCAATTTTATTGGTGTTTTAATCGACTATTGTTATCAAAGTGTTTAACCGTGACCTGTTCTATGATTTAGGTCAACTTTTGGCTGGAACTTGCGTTTTAATTATGTTAATTTCCTCGCCAACATAAAATTGGTATTACCAATTGACTGCAAAGAGTAGAAGAACAATAAATATGGCTTATCAAAGGATTCGTCAGCCAAAACTTTCTGATGTGATTGAACAAGAGTTAGAAAGGCTGATTGTGGAAGGAACACTGGCTCCGGGGCAGCAATTGCCACCAGAGCGCGAGCTGGCAAAACAGTTTGACGTGTCTCGTCCATCTATCCGTGAGGCGATTCAACGCCTTGAAGCCAAGCGTCTTCTTACTCGTCGTCAGGGTGGTGGCACTTTTGTTAGCGAGAACATCTGGAAAAGTTTTTCAGATCCTCTGCTAAATTTATTGTCTAGCCACTCTGAAACTCAGCTGGATTTACTGGAAACGCGTCATGCGATGGAAGGTATTGCCGCTTACTTTGCAGCCGTTCGTGGTACCGAAGAAGATTTTGCACGTATTCAAGCTAGCCTTGAACGAATCGGCAAAGAACAATCAAACAACGACGTGGAAGCAGAATCTGCGGAAGTCATGCAGTTTTTAATTGCCTTGACCGAAGCGGCTCACAACGTAGTACTGCTGCACATTGTTCGTAGTTTAGCGCCTTTGCTTGAGCAAAATATTCTGCAGAATTTTAAATTGTTACGTCGCCGCCCTGAAGCGGTCGAAAAAGTAAGTAAACACCGAGCTAATATCGTGGATGCGATCGTCTCAGGTCAGCCAGAAAAGGCGCGCGAGATGTCTCACTCACATTTAGCTTATATTGAAGAAACATTGTTGGATTTGACCAGAGAAGAGTCTCGTCGTGAACGCTCTTTACGTCGAATGCAACAGGGCAATGACTCATAACGACGATTTGCTAGTTTTATAGATCCAACCAACAGAAGGATAGATCGCCATGTCTGATATGAAGCATGACGTAGATGCACTGGAAACTCAAGAATGGCTACAAGCACTTGAGTCAGTTGTACGTGAAGAAGGCGTAGAGCGTGCTCAGTTCCTACTTGAGCAAGTTCTAGATAAAGCACGTCTAGACGGTGTTGACATGCCAACTGGTATCACCACGAACTACATCAACACGATTCCAGCAGATCAAGAACCAGCTTACCCAGGTGACACAACACTTGAGCGTCGTATTCGTTCCATCATTCGCTGGAACGCAATCATGATCGTTCTACGTGCATCGAAGAAAGACCTAGAACTAGGCGGCCACATGGCGTCTTTCCAGTCTTCTGCTGCATTCTACGAAACATGTTTCAACCATTTCTTCCGTGCTCCAAACGAGAAGGATGGTGGCGACCTAGTTTACTACCAAGGTCACATTTCACCAGGTATCTACGCTCGCGCATTCGTTGAAGGTCGTCTAACTGAAGAGCAGCTAGACAACTTCCGTCAAGAAGTAGATGGTAAAGGTATCCCATCATACCCGCACCCTAAACTAATGCCTGAATTCTGGCAGTTCCCAACCGTATCTATGGGTCTAGGTCCGATCTCTGCGATCTACCAAGCTCGTTTCCTTAAGTACCTTGAAGGCCGCGGCATGAAAGATACTTCTGAGCAGCGCGTATACGCGTTCCTAGGTGACGGTGAGATGGATGAGCCAGAATCACGTGGTGCTATCTCTTTCGCTGCGCGTGAGAAGCTAGACAACCTATGTTTCCTAATTAACTGTAACCTTCAGCGTCTAGATGGCCCTGTAATGGGTAACGGTAAGATCATTCAAGAACTTGAAGGTCTATTCAAAGGTGCTGGCTGGAACGTAGTGAAAGTAATCTGGGGTAACAACTGGGATTCTCTACTAGCTAAAGACACCACTGGTAAGCTTCTACAGCTTATGAACGAAACAATCGATGGCGATTACCAAACGTTCAAAGCGAAAGATGGCGCATACGTGCGTGAGCACTTCTTCGGTAAGTACCCAGAAACTGCTGCACTCGTTGCTGACATGACTGACGACGAAATCTTCGCACTTAAGCGTGGTGGTCACGAGTCTTCTAAGCTTTACGCTGCTTACAAAAACGCGGCAGAAACGAAAGGCCGTCCAACGGTTATCCTAGCTAAGACTGTTAAAGGTTACGGCATGGGTGAAGCGGCTGAAGGTAAGAACATCGCGCACCAAGTTAAGAAGATGGATATGACTCACGTACTACACCTACGTGATCGTCTAGGTCTACAAGACATCCTAACTGACGAAGCTGTGAAAGAACTTCCGTACCTGAAACTTGAAGAAGGTTCAAAAGAGTACGAATACCTACACGCTCGTCGTAAAGCGCTACACGGTTACACGCCACAGCGTCTACCAAACTTCACTCAAGAACTAGTGGTTCCTGAGCTAGAAGAATTCAAGCCACTACTAGAAGAACAGAAACGTGATATTTCTTCTACTATGGCATTCGTACGTGCATTGAACGTTCTACTTAAGAACAAGAACATTGGTAAGAACATTGTTCCTATCATTGCGGACGAAGCACGTACATTCGGTATGGAAGGTCTGTTCCGTCAAATCGGTATTTACAACCCGCACGGCCAGAACTACACACCTCAAGACCGCGACATCGTTTCTTACTACAAAGAAGCAACATCAGGTCAGGTTCTACAAGAAGGTATCAACGAGTTAGGTGCTATGTCTTCATGGGTTGCAGCTGCGACTTCATACTCGACAAACGACCTACCAATGATCCCGTTCTACATCTACTACTCAATGTTCGGCTTCCAACGTGTTGGCGACATGGCGTGGATGGCGGGCGACCAACAAGCACGTGGTTTCCTACTAGGTGCAACCGCTGGTCGTACAACGCTGAACGGTGAAGGTCTACAGCACGAAGATGGCCACTCGCACATCATGGCGGGTACAGTTCCTAACTGTATCTCTTACGATCCAACATTCGCTTACGAAGTAGCGGTAATCATGCAAGACGGTATCCGTCGCATGTACGGTGATCAAGAGAACGTGTTCTACTACCTAACGCTCATGAACGAGAACTATGCAATGCCAGCAATGCCAGAAGGCGCTGAAGAAGGCATCCGTAAAGGTATCTACAAGCTAGAAACTTACACTGGTTCTAAAGGTAAAGTTCAGCTAATGAGCTCAGGTACTATCATGAACGAAGTACGTAAAGCAGCTCAAATCCTAAGCGATGAGTACGGTGTTGCTTCTGATGTTTACTCTGTAACGTCATTCAACGAACTAACTCGCGACGGCCAAGATGCAGAGCGTTTCAACATGCTTCACCCAGAAGCGGAAGCGAAAGTACCTTACATCCAAACAGTAATGGGTACTGAACCAGCTATCGCAGCAACTGACTACATGAAGAACTACGCAGAGCAGGTTCGTGCATTCATTCCTGCTGAGTCTTTCAAAGTTCTTGGTACTGACGGCTTCGGTCGCTCAGACAGCCGTGAAAACCTACGTCGTCACTTCGAAGTGAACGCAGGTTACGTAGTAGTAGCAGCGCTAACTGAACTAGCGAAACGTGGCGAAGTTGAGAAATCTGTAGTTGCGGAAGCAATCAAGAAATTCGACATCGACACTGAAAAAACAAACCCGCTATACGCTTAATTAAGAAGGTAGATAAGAAATGGCAATCGAAATTAATGTACCAGACATCGGTGCGGATGAGGTTGAAGTTACTGAGATTCTTGTAAGCGTTGGCGACAAGGTTGAAGAAGAACAGTCTCTGATCACTGTTGAAGGCGATAAAGCTTCTATGGAAGTTCCAGCTTCTCAAGCGGGTATCGTTAAAGAAATCAAAGTTGCAGAAGGCGACAAGGTTTCTACTGGTTCTCTAATCATGATTTTCGAAGCCGAGGGTGCAGCTGACGCTGCACCTGCTCCTGCGGCAGAAGCGGCTCCAGCAGCGGCTCCAGCTCCAGCAGCAGCGGCAGAACTGAAAGAAGTTCACGTACCAGACATCGGTGGTGACGAAGTTGAAGTTACTGAAATCATGGTGGCAATCGGCGACAGCATCGAAGAAGAGCAATCTCTGATCACTGTAGAAGGTGACAAAGCTTCTATGGAAGTTCCTGCACCATTTGCGGGTACTCTAAAAGAGATCAAAGTAGCAGCAGGCGATAAAGTATCGACTGGCTCTCTAATCATGGTATTCGAAACGGCAGGCTCAGGCGCTCCAGCAGCTCCTGCGGCAGTAGAAGCACCAGCGGCGGCAGCTCCAGCAGCGTCTGCGGCAAAAGAAGTTAACGTTCCAGATATCGGTGGCGACGAAGTAGAAGTTACTGAAATCATGGTTGCTGTTGGCGACACAGTGGAAGAAGAGCAATCTCTAATCACTGTAGAAGGCGACAAAGCTTCTATGGAAGTTCCTGCACCATTTGCTGGTACAGTTAAAGAAATCAAGATTGCAGCTGGCGACAAAGTGTCTACTGGCTCACTAATCATGGTATTCGAAGTAGCGGGCGCAGCTCCAGCTCCTGCAGCGGCTCCAGCTCAAGCAGCAGCACCAGCAGCTCCGGCTCCTAAAGCAGAAGCTCCAGCGGCAGCAGCTCCAGCAGCGACTGGCGATTTCAAAGAGAACGATGAGTACGCTCACGCGTCTCCAGTTGTTCGTCGTCTAGCTCGTGAGTTCGGCGTAAACCTTTCTAAGGTTAAAGGCAGCGGTCGTAAGAGCCGTATCCTGAAAGAAGACGTTCAGAACTACGTGAAAGAAGCGCTTAAGCGTCTTGAGTCTGGTGCAGCAGCATCTGGCAAAGGCGACGGTGCAGCGCTTGGTCTACTACCATGGCCAAAAGTGGACTTCAGCAAGTTCGGTGAAACAGAAGTTCAACCGCTATCTCGCATTAAGAAGATCTCTGGTGCTAACCTACACCGTAACTGGGTAATGATCCCGCACGTTACACAGTGGGATAACGCAGACATCACGGCTCTTGAAGCATTCCGTAAAGAGCAAAACGCGATTGAAGCGAAGAAAGACACTGGCATGAAGATCACTCCACTCGTGTTCATCATGAAAGCGGCAGCTAAAGCACTTGAAGCGTTCCCAGCGTTCAACTCTTCTCTATCAGAAGACGGTGAGAGCCTAATTCTGAAGAAATACGTGAACATCGGTATCGCGGTAGATACGCCAAACGGTCTGGTTGTTCCTGTATTTAAAGACGTGAACAAGAAAGGCATCTACGAGCTATCTGAAGAGCTAATGGCTGTTTCTAAGAAAGCACGTGCAGGCAAGCTAACTGCGGCTGACATGCAAGGTGGCTGTTTCACTATCTCTAGCCTTGGCGGCATCGGCGGTACGGCGTTTACTCCAATCGTAAATGCGCCAGAAGTTGGTATCCTAGGTGTGTCTAAGTCAGAGATGAAACCTGTATGGAACGGTAAAGAGTTCGAACCGCGTCTACAACTTCCACTGTCTCTATCATACGACCACCGTGTGATCGATGGTGCTGAAGGTGCGCGCTTCATCACTTACCTAAACGCATGCCTATCTGACATTCGTCGTCTGGTTCTTTAATAGAAGTTAGATGAATGAGAGGCGGCAATTTAGCCGCCTCTGCTAATAATAATTACCGGACAATTTGGTTATCAGCCTTGCTTAGTTCAGGGTTTTCACAATCGAATTGTTGTCTAGCTCACAGGCTAAATTGATTTACTTTTCACACCATTAACATCTCTGTAAACTGTTGGCGGTCTGAAAATAACTGTTTAAAACGAATAACTCTTAAACATATAAAATCGATACCCACTCAGCCTGTTAGGGATAATGACTACAAGAGGTCAAAATGAGCAAAGAAATTAAAGCCCAAGTTGTTGTACTTGGTTCTGGTCCTGCTGGTTACTCCGCTGCCTTCCGTTGTGCAGACTTAGGTCTTGAAACTGTACTTGTTGAACGTTACAGCACTCTAGGTGGTGTATGTCTGAACGTGGGTTGTATCCCATCAAAAGCACTTCTACACGTTTCTAAAGTTATTGAAGAAGCGAAAGCGATGGCTGAGCACGGCGTTGTATTCGGCGAACCGCAAACAGACATCAACAAGATCCGTATCTGGAAAGAGAAAGTGGTTAACCAACTGACTGGCGGTCTTGGCGGCATGGCTAAGATGCGTAACGTAACAGTGGTTAACGGTTACGGTAAGTTTACTGGCCCTAACTCTATCCTTGTGGAAGGTGAAGGCGAGTCAACGGTGGTTAACTTCGACAACGCGATCGTTGCCGCTGGTTCTCGTCCAATCAAACTGCCATTTATCCCGCATGAAGACCCACGTATTTGGGACTCTACTGACGCTCTTGAACTGAAAGAAGTGCCAGAAAAACTGCTTATCATGGGTGGTGGTATCATCGGTCTAGAAATGGGTACGGTTTACCACTCTCTAGGTTCTAAAGTTGAAGTTGTTGAGATGTTTGACCAGGTAATTCCTGCAGCAGACAAAGATATCGTTAAGGTTTACACCAAGCGTATCAAAGACAAGTTCAAGCTAATGCTAGAAACGAAAGTAACAGCAGTTGAAGCGAAAGAAGACGGTATCTACGTTTCAATGGAAGGCAAGAAAGCACCTGCTGAAGCAGAGCGCTACGATGCTGTTCTAGTTGCTATCGGTCGTGTACCAAACGGCAAACTGATCGACGGTGAAAAAGCGGGTCTAGAAATTGACGAGCGTGGCTTCATCAACGTTGATAAGCAAATGCGTACTAACGTTCCTCACATCTTCGCGATCGGTGATATCGTTGGTCAACCAATGCTTGCTCACAAAGGTGTGCATGAAGGTCACGTAGCGGCTGAAGTTATCTCTGGTAAGAAGCACTACTTCGACCCTAAAGTTATCCCTTCAATTGCGTACACTGAGCCAGAAGTGGCTTGGGTTGGTAAGACTGAAAAAGAAGCGAAAGAAGAAGGCATCAAGTACGAAGTGGCAACATTCCCATGGGCAGCATCAGGTCGTGCAATCGCATCTGACTGTGCAGATGGTATGACTAAGCTAATCTTCGACAAAGAAACTCATCGTGTAATCGGTGGTGCTATCGTTGGTACTAACGGTGGTGAACTTCTTGGCGAAATCGGTCTTGCGATCGAGATGGGTTGTGATGCAGAAGATATCGCTCTGACTATCCACGCTCACCCAACTCTTCACGAGTCTGTTGGTCTAGCTGCTGAAGTATTTGAAGGCTCTATCACTGATCTTCCAAACAAAAAAGCAGTTAAGAAGAAAAAGTAATTTTTCTTAAAGCTTGAAGAAAACCGCTGACAAGTTCAGCGGTTTTTTTATATCGGCACGGTCAGTTTGATAGGTTTAGATATATTCAGGCAATAAAAAAGGCCGATGTTTACCATCAGCCTTGTGTGCGTTATAGCTTGATCTTAGTGATCACGTTTGTAGATGCATAGCATATCTAGGTAGCTCTGAGTCAGAGTCGCTAGAGCATCAGGGTTCTTGATACGGTTAGCTTGTACGAACAGTGAGTAGCAGATGCCGTGGAACAACGTTGCCAAATCCGCAGGATTATGTTGGTCGCACACTTCGCCACGCTCAATCGCTTTGATGAACATGTTCTGTACTAACAACTGATTCGTACGGTTGGTTGTAACAAACAGCGGCCAAACTTCATCACGAGTTGACGCACTCCACTCAAACCATACTTTCAACCAATGACAGTCATTCACCACAAGCTCAACCATCGCCGATGTTAGGTTAGCGAGGTTCTCTTTTGCGTGTAGATCGAGATCGATGTTGTCTGAAAGAAAGTTAGAAAATTGGCGAACTACGTAGTTAAGTACGTCATCAACCAAATCTTCGCGAGTTGGGAAGTAGTTAAATACTGTTGCGACTGAAACTTGAGCAATTTCAGCGATATCCGCATGACCACCACGACCGATACCTCGGCGAGCAAACACTTCTAATGAGATTTCCATCAGTTGTTGTTTTCTCTTTTGAGGAGACAGGCGCGTACGAGGCCTTTTAGCTATAGAGTCCATTTCAATTTCCTTGCCAAGTGAGTTGGTTGGGCTTTGCCCTATTTAGTATTTTATTATTTGCTTAAAAGCATAATGAGTGTAATGGTGCATATGCGGAAGGTCAATGTTTTCAGGTTACTTTATAACCATAATTGTTAATATACGTGTGGTATGTCATATGGTTTAAGTTGTCGTTGCCGAATTTCTGAGGGTTGAGACTTTTTCCTTGTTCTTATGCAGTGTTAAACTACGCGCTCAAAACCATCAACCAGTATCTACACTGTAGGTACTGGGTTAAACGCGATAAACGAGATTAGTATGAAACATACAGTAGAAGTAATGATTTCTGAGCAAGAGGTTCAGGAACGTGTACGTGAACTTGGTAAGCAAATTACTGCTCGATACGAAGGCAGTGAAGATTTAGTTCTGGTAGGCCTGTTGCGCGGTTCATTTGTATTTTTAGCAGACTTAGCACGTAATATCGAACTGACTCATAAAATCGATTTCATGACTGCTTCTAGCTACGGCAATACTATGGAAAGCTCGCGCGACGTTCGTATCCTGAAAGACCTTGATGATGATATCAAAGGAATGGATGTAGTGATCGTTGAGGACATCATCGACACCGGTAATACGTTGAACAAGATTCGTGAAATCTTGTCGCTACGTGAGCCAAAGTCTATCGCGATTTGTACTTTGCTTGATAAGCCTTCACGTCGTGAAGTAGAAGTTCCAGTTGATTGGATTGGTTTCTCAATCCCTGATGAGTTTGTGGTTGGTGTGGGTATCGACTACGCACAAAAATACCGCCACCTACCGTTTATCGGTAAAGTTGTTCCTCAGGAATAAGATACAAAAACGCCCACATCATGTGGGCGTTTTTGCTAATGTGCGGTACTTAACGACAGAGGAGTTTGTGCTCTGGGTTTAAGATCTCTTCCATCGCTTTTTGGTAAGAGGTATCTAGGCTTTCGCGAGAGTTAGAACGTACGCCCAAATATTCCAGTTTGCCATCGCCGATACCATAGACCACACCGTGCAGATCTACATCTTGGCCACGCTCCCACGCATTTTGCATAATTGTTGAGTTGCCTAGGTTATAGATCTGTTCTGCAACGTTTAGCTCACCTAGCTTATCTGCGCGATCCGCCAAAGGCATTTGATCTAAGTAGCTGCGGTGCTTAAAGTACAGGTCACGAATGTGCAACAACCAGTTGTTGATCAAGCCTAGCTGTGGATTGTCGATCGCAGCGTTAACGCCTCCACAGCCGTAATGGCCACACACAATAATGTGTTTCACTTTGAGTACGTCAACCGCGTATTGCACTACAGACAAACAGTTTAAGTCGGTATGAATTACTTGGTTCGCGACATTGCGGTGGACGAACAATTCACCAGAGTAAAGACCCGTCAGACGCTCCGCCGGTACGCGACTATCTGAACACCCGATCCATAGAAAACCTGGGTTTTGACCTTGTTCCAACTTAGCAAAATATTCAGGTCGTTCAGCTTTGATCGACTCAGACCACTTAGAGTTATTTTCAAATAGCTGTTTAATTTCCGGCATCTTGTTAGTAATCCTTAAAAAATACTTGTCTCACTATACACAATGTTACAATTTCGTTCTCGCAATAAATGGGCTAACTAGTACTCATCTGACTAGTTCAAGGGCTAAAAAACATAAACTTAGTAGACATCCTAACTAACTGTTATAACGGATAACCGATCGTTAACCGTTAATAGTTATCTCAGTTAGGTAATGTTTGTTAAAATTCGGTTTATACCTGTAATTCAATGCATTTCGGCGTATATCGCGTCAATTTGGTGAGTTCTATTGTGGAGTTGAGTTGTGTTCGGAAGTCGTTTTGATGATATCAATCTCAAAGGGGATATGTTTGGTGGTGTTACTACCGCAATTATCTCTTTGCCGCTTGCACTAGCATTTGGTGTTGCTTCAGGGGCAGGAGCTGAAGCGGGTTTATGGGGCGCGATAATGGTGGGTTTATTTGCCTCACTGTTTGGCGGTTCTAATACCCTTATTTCTGAGCCAACAGGTCCTATGACGGTGATCATGACCGCGGTACTAACCAGTATGGTAGCGAAGTACCCGGAAAGTGGCATGGCGATGACGTTTACCGTAGTGATGATGGCGGGGGCATTCCAGATATTGATTGGTACGCTTAAGCTCGGAAAATACATCACGTTGATGCCATATAGCGTGATCTCCGGCTTTATGTCGGGGATTGGCGTTATCTTGATTATCTTGCAGCTATCGCCACTACTGGGCCATGCCGCACCTGCGGGAGGCGTGGTTGGTACTCTGACTGCGTTGCCGGATACCGTGGCCAACATGAAGTTCAGCGAGCTATTTCTTGGTGCGCTGACACTGGGCATCCTGTTCTTCTTCCCTCAACAGTATCGCAAGTATGTTCCAGCTCAGTTGGTCGCGTTGGTCGCGGTGACGCTGCTGTCGGTAATCCTGTTTGATTCGGAGTCTATTCGCCGTATTGGTGAGATCCCGGCGGGCTTGCCAAGCTTGGTTGTACCGCATATTAACGCGGAAATGTTTACTGAGATGGTGATTGATGCCTTGGTACTCGGTACGTTGGGATGTATCGATACGCTTTTGACTGCGGTTATTGGTGACTCTCTGACGCGTAAAGAACATGACTCCGACAAAGAATTACGAGGTCAAGGTTTAGCGAACATGATTTCTGGTCTGTTTGGTGCTTTACCTGGTGCTGGGGCAACCATGGGAACGGTGACCAATATTCAGGTTGGCGCGCGTTCGCCGTTGTCTGGGGTAATTCGCGCACTGGTGCTAGCGTTGGTGGTACTGGTAGCAGGCGGTTTGACTGAACCTATCCCAATGGCGGTGCTGGCGGGTATTGCTGTGTATGTTGGTTTCAACATTCTGGATTGGAGCTTTATTCAGAGAGCCCACAAAGTCAGCGTACAAGGCATGGTGATTATGTATGGCGTAATGCTGCTGACGGTGTTTGTTGACTTGATCGTTGCGGTCGGCCTTGGGGTATTTATCTCCAACGTTATCGTGATTGAGCGTCTTAGCCGTGAACAGGCGCGTCAAGTCAAAGCTATCAGTGATGCCGATGACGACGATGTACCACTGACCGACAGCGAAAGGGCGTTACTCGACAGAGCAAGAAGTAAGGTACTGTTCTTCTACCTCTCAGGGCCGATGATTTTTAGTGTGTCGAAAGCGATCTCTCGCCAACACACCAGTATCTCGGATTACGAAGTGATGATTCTCGATTTGACCGACGTGCCTATGATTGACGTTACGGTTGGTCTGGCGCTAGAGAACGCGATCAAAGACGCGCTGGACGCAAACTGTCAGGTCTACTTACTGTGTCCAAACGAAAACACTCGTCAGCAACTAGAAAAATTCCACGTTGTCGACCTTGTTCCGAGCGACAACGTATATAAGTTCAGGTACGAAGCGCTAAAAGCCGCGATTAAACACGTGGATAGTGACGAACACCAGTACCAAGCGGTTTAATCTTTTCCTGCTTGCTTTACTATTGCGCCTCGGCTTTGCTGAGGCGTTTTACTATCCGCGATTTATATTGATATTGAACCGTTCAACAATCTAAATATCAATATTTCTAAAAAAATAGAAAGGTTTAATTGTAATCAACTTTGCCTAACGATAGACTAATCGCCATTCACGACTCAGCACAATAAGAAAGAGTATGTACGCACTGGAAATTGAACAGCTCCGCAAAACTTATGCCGGCGGTTTTGAAGCGCTAAAAGGGGTGAGCCTAAACGTTGAAAAAGGCGATTTCTACGCTTTGTTAGGCCCGAACGGCGCGGGTAAATCGACAACGATCGGCGTGATTTCCTCGTTGGTTAACAAAACCTCAGGTAAGGTGACCGTCTTCGGTCATGATATCGATAAAGAGCTGGAATTGGCTAAGCAAAATCTGGGTCTCGTGCCACAAGAATTTAACTTTAACCAGTTTGAAACGGTCGAACAGATCGTGTTGCAGCAAGCGGGTTACTACGGTGTACCTAAGTCTTTAGCGAAGCAAAGAGCAGAAAAGTATCTTAAAAAGCTCGATCTTTGGGAAAAACGTAGCGAACGTTCAAGAAATCTATCTGGCGGTATGAAACGTCGATTGATGATCGCACGCGCTTTGATGCATGAGCCACAGTTGCTGATCCTCGATGAGCCAACCGCGGGGGTCGATATCGAACTGCGTCGCTCAATGTGGCAATTCCTCAAAGAGATCAACCAGCAGGGGATAACTATTATCCTCACGACTCACTACCTAGAAGAAGCCGAAATGCTGTGTCGCAACATCGGCATCATCAACAAGGGTGAGTTGATTGAAAACACCACGATGAAGAATCTGCTCAGTAAGCTGCAAGTCGAAACCTTTATCCTCGACCTAGAGGATGGTTCGCCGGAACCAACTTTAGAAGGTGTGGTTGCGCAGAAAATGAATTCAGGATCGCTGGAGATCGAAATCGAGAAGACCAAAGGTTTAAACGACATTTTTGCTCAACTTAGCGAGCAGGGCATTAGAGTCCTGTCGATGCGCAACAAAGCCAACCGTTTAGAAGAGTTGTTCGTCAGTATTGTCAGAGAGGGGAGCAAGTAGATGTACCGTTTGTATTGGACTGCATTTTGTAGCCTATTAAATAAAGAGGTCACTCGCTTTACCCGTATCTGGGTGCAGACCTTAGTTCCGCCAGCGATCACTATGACGCTCTATTTCATCATTTTCGGTAATCTGATTGGTTCGCGAATTGGTGAAATGAACGGTTTCAGCTACATGGAATATATTGTTCCTGGACTTATCATGATGTCGGTGATCACCAACTCGTACTCGAATGTGGCTTCGTCGTTTTTCAGCGCTAAGCTGCAGAAAAATATTGAAGAATTGCTGGTGGCGCCGGTGCCAAATTACGTGATCATTGCCGGTTACGTGATGGGTGGTGTGACACGTGGTCTGCTAGTTGGTGCGATCGTTACTTGTGTGTCATTGCTGTTTGTCGACTTGCAGGTGGAGCACTGGGGAATCATAGTGGCGACGGTCTTTATGACATCGGTAGTGTTCGCTCTCGGCGGTCTTATTAACGCGGTTTACGCTAAAACGTTTGATGATATCTCGATTATTCCGACGTTCGTTTTGACGCCGTTGACCTATCTCGGTGGGGTGTTTTACTCGATTAGCTTGTTGCCTGAATTCTGGCAGGGGGTGTCGAAAATAAACCCGATCGTGTACATGGTGAACGCGTTCCGTTACGGCTTTTTGGGGGTTTCCGATGTGGGTATCGTAACCTCATTTGGCGTGCTAGGTGTGTTTGTTATCGCTCTTTACGCGATAGCGCACTACTTGGTTACTCGCGGGATTGGTCTTCGTTCATAAGCGCGACAGAATGAAAAAGGGTTGGCATCGGCCAACCCTTTTTTGTCTCTCAGACTTATTCGCTGTCTTCAGTGCCGGCTGAGCTGCTGTCTTCATCTTTCGATTCAACGGTCATTTCAACCACTTGATTGTCGATCAGACGAGCTTTACCCAAGAAAGCAGACATTAGGATCACCGCTTGAGTTGTCTCTGTGGTAATCGCTTGCAGGGTACGTGCATCACGGATAAAGATCTCATCTGGATGTAAGCCTGCCGCTCTTAGCTGGTCGCTTGCATCTTCAATGATTGAATCATAATCATCACGACCGCCGCGCATTGCGCTGCTGATCCATCGCATAGTGCGAGCTAATACAGGTGCGCGTTGGCGCTGGTCCAGAGTCAGTAGACCATTGCGAGAGCTCATTGCCAAACCGTCCATTTCACGCACGGTCGGAACACCAATGATGTCGATATCCATCGCTAGGTCCGCTGTCATCTTGCGAATAATCGCCAGCTGTTGGAAGTCTTTCTCACCGAAGCAAGCCACGTCTGGTTGAACGATGTTAAACAGCTTAGTGACAATCGTAGAGACACCACGGAAGTGACCTGGACGAGACGCGCCTTCCAAGATACTTGATAGCACTGGCACTTCAACGTAAGTCTGTTTGTCCAAACCTTCCGGATACATGATTTCTGGTGTCGGGGTAAACACGAGCTCAACCGCTTCGCCGCTTAACTTCGCCAGATCATCTTCCAACGTGCGTGGGTAGTTATTGAGATCGTCAGCGCGGTCAAACTGCATTGGGTTCACAAAGATGCTTACCACAACGATATCGGCGTGCTCGCGTGCTTTACGTACCAGCGTCAGGTGACCTTCGTGTAGGTTCCCCATCGTCGGTACAAAAGCGATCTTACGACCATCACGCTTGTACTGTTTTATTTGCTCGCGAAGCGCGGCAATGTCAGCAAAAGTCTGCATGATAACTAGCTCCTCAGGCAATAGTATGGGATTCGTCTGGGAAAGCGCCGCTTTCGACATCCGCTTTATACTTAGCAACAGCTTTGCGCATATCACCAGTTTCCGCTAGGAAATCTTTTGAGAACTTAGGCATATAGTTAGCTGAGATGCCGAACATATCGTGCATCACGAGAATTTGACCGTCGGTGACGTTGCCTGCGCCGATTCCGATGACCGGTACGTCACACACTTCGGTAATGCGCGCCGCGAGTTCTTGCGGAACACACTCCAGCAAAACGATTTGCGCGCCAGCTTCTTGTAGTGCCAGAGCGTCACGAACCATACGGTCTGCTTTATCTTGCTCGCGGCCTTGAACTTTGAAGCCGCCGAAAATGTTTACCGATTGCGGTGTTAGGCCTAGGTGAGCACAAACAGGGACTGCGCGCTCTGTCAGCATTTTTACTGTGTCGACTAACCAGTCGCCACCTTCAATTTTTACCATGTTTGCGCCAGCACGCATAAGCTGAGCGGCGTTTTCACAAGCTTGCTCTGGAGTCGCATAGCTCATAAATGGCATGTCAGCCATTAGCAAACAGTTTGGGCTACCTGCTCGAACACAGCGTGTATGGTAAGCAATGTCTTCTACAGTGACAGGTAATGTGTCACGGGTTCCTTGTAGAACCATGCCTAAAGAGTCTCCGACTAAAAGAACCGGCATTTCCTGGCTCTCAAACAGCTGGGCAAAACTCGCATCATAAGCGGTAGAAGTAGCAAATTTACGACCTTCCTGCTTCCATTTCATTAGGTCGTTTATGGTAATTTTTTTCATGATTTTTCCTTTTAAGGAGTTGGCTATGATTGCCAAATATTCAGGCCATTCTTATCTACGACGGTTAACAAGTCTTCTAGCCTGCTCCCGCATGGGAGGGTTAAATTTGGTGCGATTTCCGCGAGCGGGTAGAGCACAAATTCACGCTCTTTCATTCCATAGTGGGGAACGATAAGACGCTCGGAATCGATCACCTCATTGCCGTAAAGAATGATATCGAGATCTAAGGTTCTTGGGCCCCAGCGTTCTTCTTTACGGACGCGCCCTTGCTCTAACTCGATCGCTTGGGTGCAGTCGAGCAGTTCAAGTGGCGTTAATTCTGTTTTGATTTCGACCACGGCGTTAATGTAATCCGGTTGGTCTTGCGGTCCCATTGGCGTGCTGCTGTAAAGGCTCGAGCTCTTTACTAATTCCGATTTCGGCAGTTTGCTCAGTGCTTGGATCGCATTTTGCGCCTGACCAACGGGATCGGCAAGGTTACTCCCTACCGCAATAAATACCGTGATCATGATGTCGCCTTAGGTTTATTTTTACGGAAGTTCTTACGACGACGTTTTTTCGGTGCACCGGAGCTCGGAGAGCCGCCATCAACATCCGCTACCATCGCTTGACGCATGTTGCGCCCTGCTGATTGGAATGTGTTCCACCATTTCGCAAGTGCGGCTGTCTCGCCACCTTCGATTTCGCCGCGCATTTCGAGGAAATCATAGCCCGCACGGAACTTGTTGAGCTCCATTAAGCGGAACGCACGTTTGCCATTACGACGAGGCATACGCAGCTGCAGCTGCCAGATTTCACGAATTGTCGCGGTGTGACGACGCGGAATCGCGATAGTACGGACTTGTTCATCTAGTACGTGGTTACTCGCTTCCATAATCGCGTCGTAGTACGACAGGTCGCGTTTTTCCATCAACCACTCGGCTTTCGCTTGCAGTGGGTACCAAAGCATCGCCGCAAACATAAACGCGGGGTTGATGCGCTTGCCTTCTTCAATACGCTGGTCGGTCGCATCCAGCACCAGATCTAACATCTGTTCGGTGGGCGACGAGTAATCTTCGGTAAAGAACTCAGAGATAGTCGGGAACAACTGCTGGAACAAGTTGTATTCGCGCATCAGGTGGTAGGTTTCTAGGCCGTGACCTGATTGCAGCATTTTCAAAGACTCTTCGTAGAGACGCGCTGGTGGAATATCTCGCAGCAACGTCGCCATCTCTTCGATTGGCGCGGCGGTGTCTTCTTCGATATCGAAGTCGAGTTTCACCGCAAAACGAATCGCACGCAACATACGCACTGGGTCTTCGCGGTAACGTGTTTCTGGGTCACCAATTAAACGTACCAATTTGTCGTCTAGGTCTTCCATGCCGCGCGCGTAGTCGTGGATGGAGTAGTCAGCAATGCTGTAGTACATCGAGTTGACAGTGAAGTCACGACGCTCGGCATCTTCATCGATACTGCCGTAAACATTGTCGCGTAGCAGCATGCCTTCTTTGGATTGCTGAGCGACGTTTTTGCTCGGCTCTTGGTGGTGACCACGGAAGGTCGCCACTTCGATAATGTCGCGGCCAAACATGATGTGAGCGAGACGGAAACGGCGGCCGATCAGGCGGCAGTTTTTAAACAGCTGACGAATTTGCTCTGGGGTGGCATTGGTCGCAATATCGAAGTCTTTCGGCTGCTGACCAAGGAGCAGGTCACGTACCCCGCCGCCGACGAGGTATGCGTCAAAGCCTGCACCATGAAGTCTGTATAGCACCTTCAATGCATTATCGCTGATTTGCTTGCGAGAGATATTATGCTCTTGGCGAGTTATGACATTCAGAGCGAGCTCTGGATAACTGTTTGTTTCGCTTGGTGTATAGTCGTTTTTATTCATGTGCTTCTGGCAATAATATGGTGAAAACCAACCTTGCTTCAGGCTAATTTGTGCCTATTAGGGCGAATTTGCGGCTAATAATAGCTTACAGAGAGCTGTTTGAGAATCGCGGTGTGATTTCGATCGAGTCTGATAGTTGCTTTATCTGCCATGTTTTTACTCCCCAAGCGATGATTTCTGAAATATCTGATTGCTCGATATCGGTACTAATTTCAAAACCAAGGAAGCGCATCGCGTCCAGTAATGCAGGTTTTGGATTCGAGTTATCGATCGCCGGGGCGTGATTCTGTTTGGACAACTTGTGTCCGTTGTTATCGAGTGCCAGTGGCAAGTGCAGATAGCTGACAGGCGTTTGCCCGAGCATGTTATATAAGCTTATCTGACGGCCTGTTGGCTCAATAAGGTCTGCGCCACGCACTACTTCGGTGATGCCTTGGTCGATATCGTCCAATACTACCGCAAGGTTGTACGCATATAACCCATCTCTGCGTTTTATAATGAAATCTTCATCTGCCAGCGCTTTGGGAATGCTGAGTTGGCCATGTTTGCAGTCATCAAAGTGATACACCGGGTGAGTCATCTTCAATCGAATCGCACAATGTTCACTGTCGTTCAGACCTAAATCACGACAGGTGCCGGTATAGAAGCCACCGCTGGCTTTAATCTGCTTACGAGTACATTGACAGTAATACGCCTGACCGGATGCCAACCACGCGTCAATCTGCCCTTGGTACAAGTCGTGACGCTGGCTTTGGTAGACCACTTCGCCATCCCAATGCAGTTGATACGCTTCCAAAGTGTCAAGGATCAAGGATGACGCGCCTGGCATCTCGCGTGGCGGGTCTAAGTCTTCAATGCGTACCAACCACTTGCCGTTGTTCGCTTTGGCTTGAAAGTAGCTGCCTAGCGCGGCGACTAAAGAGCCAAAATGAAGCGGACCTGAAGGAGATGGGGCAAAGCGACCAATGTAACTCATAACAATTTCGTGTTTTTCTTTAAACCAAAAAGGGAGCCAAAGCTCCCTTTCTCAATACAGTCAACCTGGTGATTAACCTTGCATCTGTTTCTCTTTGATCTCTGCAAGCGTTTTACAGTCGATACAAAGGTCAGCAGTAGGACGCGCCTCTAGACGGCGAATACCAATTTCGATACCACAAGATTCACAGAAGCCGAAATCGTCGTCTTCGATTTTATCTAGGGTTTTCTCGATCTTCTTGATTAGGCGACGTTCACGGTCACGGTTACGAAGTTCAAGGCTAAATTCTTCTTCCTGCGAAGCACGGTCAACTGGATCTGGGAAATTTGCTGCTTCGTCCTGCATGTGGTGAACAGTACGTTCGACTTCTTCCCTGAGCTGGTTACGCCAAGCTGTCAAAATTTTTGTAAAATGAGCCATTTGCTCAGGTGACATGTACTCTTCACCTGGTTTTTCCTGATATGGCTCAACCCCTGCAATGGCTAGGATGCCTAGCGCTTTTTTCTTTGATTCTGGCATGCAGCATCTCCTACTAACACCTAGTCAACTGCACTCAGCAGTTAATTTTAAGGCGGGTATCTATAGCAAAAAGAACTAATCGAGGCAAACTCTGAATTGTAAACTTGTTGTCAATGTGAAGACGACATCACTTTTATCGTTAACCGATAAATTCTATCGCGTTCACCAGCCTCATTTCAGTGTTGGAAAGTTCTGCTTTGTAGCAGAGCACTTCCACCCCTTGTTCCTGTGCCGTTTTCAATAATTGTGAATATTTCGCGTCTATATGGTGCGCGGCAGATACTTTTTCAATGCCCGAGTGTAAAACAGTGAATAAAAGTACGGCTCTGTCACCATTTTGTCTCACTTCTGAGAGTTCCCGTAGGTGCTTTTGTCCACGAGTCGTCACAGCGTCGGGGAAATATCCCTGTCCCTCGACGTGATCATCCAAAAGGGTGACGCTTTTAACTTCTATATAACAGTTTGGTCGGCTTTTTGAGTTGAGCAAGATATCAATCCGACTATTTTCACTGCCATATTTAACTTCTGTTTGAAGTTGATCATATCCTTGCAACTCTGTAATCACGCCTGACTCTATCGCTTCAACCGCAAGTTGGTTCGCTCGTGCGGTATTTACGCAGATTTTATGACCAGCAGCGGTTTCACTCAGTTCCCAGCTGTTTGGATACTTTCGCTTTGGATTGTCTGAGGTGGAGTACCACACGGTATTCCCCGCGTCGGCACACCCAGTCATCGCCCCGGTATTAGCGCAGTGAATGGTGCGTTCACTACCGTCTGGCAAAATAATGTCAGCCAAAAAGCGTTTATAGCGTTTAACAAGCGTAGCGGTTTCTAATCTAGGTTCAAACTTCATTTAATACTGGATTTATGTACAATGTTTGCATCATTACACCACAAGGTTTTTACATTGTCACAATTGCCGATTGAAGGCGTGATGCCAGAGCTGCTTTCTGCTGTCCGCTCCGCTAGCCAGGTTGTGCTCAAAGCCGCGCCCGGCGCCGGTAAATCTACCCACTTCCCGCTAAAGCTCGTCGAACAAAGCATCGTCAGCGGCAAAATCATCATGCTTGAGCCAAGGCGTTTGGCCGCGCGCAATATTGCCCGTTATCTAGCGCAGCAGTTGGGCGAGTCTGTCGGTGAGCGAGTCGGTTACCGAGTTCGTGGGGAAACGAAAGTCAGTGCTAAGACTAGGCTGGAAATTGTGACTGAAGGAATTCTCACTCGAATGCTGCAATCTGACCCTGAATTACAGGGTGTAGAGCTGGTTATTTTTGATGAATTCCATGAGCGTAGCATCCACGCTGACACCGCGTTAGCGTTTTGTCTCGAGATCCAAGACGCCTTACGTGACGATTTAAAGTTGGTGGTGATGTCTGCCACTTTAGACCAGCATGCACTGTGTCAGTTACTACCTCAGGCGCAATATATTGAATCGCACGGGCGTAGTTTCCCCGTTGAGTTTCGTTACCAGCCGTTGAAAACCAACGAACGGTTTGAAGAGAGTATGAGCCGTCAGATCGAGAGTTTGATGGCGAAAGAAAGCGGCTCTTTATTGGCATTTCTGCCTGGTGTTGCAGCGATTAAGCGCGTTCAAGAGCGACTTACTCATCTGCCCGAGAATATTCAGGTGTGCCCTTTATACGGACAGTTGAGCTTTTCTGAGCAACAAGCGGCTATCCAACCTGCGCCAGCGGGCAAAAGAAAAGTGGTGCTCGCGACCAACATTGCCGAGACTTCCTTGACCATCGAAGGGATTCGCTTGGTAGTCGATTCTGGTTTAGAGCGAGTGGCGAAGTTTGACCTAAAAAGTGGTGTAACGCGTTTAGAACAGGTGCGTATCGCACAATCTTCTGCCGAGCAAAGAGCTGGTCGAGCGGGACGTATCGAGCCGGGCATTTGTTTGCGTCTTTTCAGTGAAAGCCAACTCAAACAACAAGTGGAAGTGCCCGAGGCAGAAATTCTTCATTCGGATTTGGCAAGTTTGGCGTTGGAACTCGCTCAGTGGGGCGCGCAAGATGTTAGTGAGCTGAAGTGGTTAGATACCCCACCAAGCAGCGCACTCAATCAAGCTCGTTCATTGCTGATTGCGCTTAATCTGATGGATAACCAACTTCAATTGACCTCAGCGGGTAAGCTTGCCGCCGAATTGGGTGTCGACCCGCGCAGTGCGGCGATACTGACAGGGGCGAAAAGTGGCGTTTGTATTAGTACGGCGGCATTGGTCGTCGCACTGCTCGAAGAGCCTGAGCGACAGGTCGTCGATTTTACCCATAGTGTCCACCGCGCAATCCACTCAAAGCACAGCAAACAGAAAGTGGTACAACAACGCGCGCAGGTACTGAGTAGAAAGCTCGCTTCATCGTTTTCCCTTAGTGGAGTTGATGAAGCGTTAGTTCCTGTGCTGCTGGCGACGGGCTTTCCTGATCGTATCGCGCAGCGACGCGGTCATCAGCAAGGCCGTTTCCTACTGGCTAACGGCCATGGTGCGGAAATCGCTGCAGAAGAAAAACTCGCCGCGAGTGATTATCTGGTTGCGATCGACCTAGTGCGCAGTAAGTCAGATTCATCAATGATTTATCAGGCGGCTGAACTTGATATCGCTGTTTTACAGAACCATTGTTCACATTTATTTATCGAGCAAGAGGTGGTGGACTGGGATGAGGCGAAAGGCAGATTAGTTGCCGAGCGCCAGTTGAGTGTTGGTCGCCTAGTGGTCTCAAAGCAGTCGCTGCCTGAACCGTCTAGCGAAAAAATGACCGAAGCTTTACTCAATTTCGTTCGCCGCAAAGGGCTTTCGGTATTAAATTGGACAACGAATAGCCTTGAAACGCTCGAACGCCTGCGTTGCGCGAAAGACTGGTTACCTGAGCATGACTGGCCGAGGCTGGATGACGACGCGCTGTTAGACAATTTAACCCTATGGCTTGAGCCTTATTTAAACGGTATCAACTCCGTGAAAGGCCTGAGCAAGGTCGACCTTAGCCAAGCTTTAATGGCGTACATTGGTTGGCCGCTCAACCAAGACATTGACCAATGGCTGCCGACGCATTATCAGGTGCCAACCGGATCGAACAAAAAGATCCGTTACCAACAAGGACAGGAACCCATTTTATCTGTCCGGATGCAAGAGGTCTTTGGTGAGCAGAGCTCTCCGACGATTGCACAAGGAAGAAAAACATTGGTGTTGGAGCTGTTGTCTCCGGCGCAAAGACCGTTGCAGGTGACTCGTGACCTTGCCAGTTTCTGGAGCGGCGCTTACAAGGAAGTGCAAAAAGAGATGAAAGGCCGCTATCCCAAGCATGTTTGGCCAGACGATCCTTCTAGCCATGTGGCTACTAACAAGACTAAGCGACAGTTGAATTCATGACCAAAAAAACGACCACAACGGGCAATAAGACTAAGAAGGCGACCACCGCTAAGAAGCCCGCTCGTAAACGTAAGACCAAATCGCCAAAACGTTCACCAAACAAATCTAACCAACGCGTGTGGTTGAAGAAGCTTTGGAGTATCGGCTGGAAAGTCGGATTGGCTGGCTTCGCGATTTTGTTGTTTGTCGGTATCTACCTAGACAGCGTTGTACGCCAGCGCTTCGATGGGCAACTGTTCTCATTGCCAACCGTGGTGTACGCGAGGATTCTAAACCTTGCGCCGGGCGACTCGATTTCTATTCAGGAAGTGCGCAATGAGCTTGATGTACTGAACTACCGCAAGGTGCGTCAGCCTCGCTACGCTGGTGAATACTCTTCATCGTCAAGCAAGATCGAGCTTATCCGTCGTCCGTTTGAGTTTACCGATGGACCTGAACCTGACCGTCGTATCATGCTGCACTTTGACCAAAGTGGTCTGCAACGTATCCAGTCTTTGGATAAGAAAGGTGACTTAGGCTATTTGCGAATTGAGCCTAAGATGCTGGGCATGTTGGAAAAGAATCAGGACGAGCAGCGTCTGTTCCTGCGCCGTGACCAATTCCCAGAAGTGATGGTTGATGCTTTGCTGGTGACCGAAGACCGCGATTTTTATCAGCACGATGGCGTGTCGCCGTTTGCGATTGCTCGCGCGATGGTGGCAAACGTCAAGGCTGGACGTACCGTACAAGGCGGCAGTACTTTAACCCAGCAGTTGGCTAAAAACCTGTTCTTATCCAGCGACCGGACCTTGTGGCGTAAGATCCGCGAAGCATACATTGCGCTTATTTTGGATTATCGATACAGCAAAGACCGCATTCTCGAAGCTTACCTAAACGAAGTGTACTTAGGCCAAAGTCGCGGCGAAGCGATTCATGGCTTTGGTTTGGCATCGCGTTTGTACTTTGGTCAGCCAGTGCAAGAGCTGCGCATCGACCAACTTGCGTTGCTGGTCGGGATGGTGAAGGGACCCTCTTATTACAACCCAGTGCGTTACCCAGAGCGTGCGAGGGAGCGTCGTGATTTAGTGCTGCGCCTGATGATGCAGCAAAACTTGCTGACCGCAAGTGAGTATGACATGGCCGCGAGCCGTCCTCTGGATATTCAAGACAATCCACAAATAGCCAGCAGGCAGCCAGCCTATTTCCAACAGTTGCAGATCGAACTGAAAGAGAAAGTGGGCGAAGCATTTCAGGCTGAAAAAGGACTGAGAGTCTTCACCTCGCTCGACCCGGTATCGCAACAAGAGCTGGAAAATGCCATCGCGAAGAAAATCCCTGAACTGAGCAAAGTCGCGGGTAAATCGTTGGAAGGTGCGGCGATTGCTGTCGATCGACACTCGGGTGAAATTCGTGCGATGGTCGGTGGTAAGCGCACGGGCTACGATGGTTTCAACCGTGCGTTAAATGCCAGCCGTCAAATTGGATCGCTCGTCAAGCCTGCTGTCTATCTGACGGCGTTGGAGCAGCCAGAGAAATACAATCTAGCGACGACATTACAAGACAAGCCGATCAGTTTGAAAGGCAGTCAAGGGTCGGTCTGGTCTCCGCGCAACTACGACCGTAAATACCGAGGTGATGTGCCGCTGTATCTGGCGTTAGCGAAATCCTACAACGTACCGACGGTTCAATTAGGTGTGCAGCTCGGCATCCCAAACGTGATGAATACCTTGGAAAAACTAGGCGTGGATCGCAGTGAGATCAAACCAGTACCATCAATGTTGCTGGGATCTTTTACCCTAACACCGTTCCAAGTCGCGCAGATGTATCAAACCATCACCAACTCAGGACGCAAAGCCGAGTTGTCGGCGCTACGTTCAGTCGTTGACCTAGAAGGCAACGTCCTGTATCAATCGTTACCTAAAGTTCATCAAAGCGTCGATCAACAAGCGGCGTGGCTCACGACGTATGCGATGAAACGCGGCGTACTTGAGGGCACTGGACGTTACCTCAATCAACAATTTGGTTGGGCAGCACTGGCGGGGAAAAACGGCACCAGTAACGATACCCGTGATAGCTGGTTCGTTGGTGTGGATGGTCGTGAGGTGACGACGATTTGGTTGGGGCGTGATGACAATAAGTCGACCAAGTTGACCGGTGCGAGCGGTGCGCTGAGAGTCTATGCCGACTACCTTAAGCATCGAATCCCAGAAAAACTAACGCTACCTTGGCCAAAAGGGATCAGTACGGTGGGCTTTAAGCAATCAAGCCAAGGGGAATTAGCCTTGAGTTGTCATAGCTCATTTAAGTTGCCAGTTTGGGATATCAATGGGGAGTTTAAGCAGCACTGCGAGAATCAACCCGTTGAGTGGATAAAGAAACTGTTTACTTGGTAAAGCGAGTCAAAAAGAATCAGCGCGTGAAACTGGTGTGTATCGACACCAATATAATAAGAAAGGAATTCTGGGATGTATAAATTGCTTGGGCTGATGTTAGCGTGTACCACATTGGTCACCCACAAAGTGTCAGCCAGCGAACAACAAGAATCACCAGAGCAGCCTCCACGTAAAAAAGTCGCCGTGGTATTGGCTGGCGGTGGCGCAAAAGGTGCAGCGCACATCGGCGTGCTAAAGGCGCTGGAAGAATTGCGAGTCCCGGTCGACTACATCACTGGTACCAGTATGGGCGCGTATGTCGGTGGGATGTACGCGACAGGCCTGAGCGCGGATGAAATCGAAAGTTTTGTCGATACCGTGGATTGGAACAGCGGTTACCGCGATAGAGTGAACCGCAGTGACCGCCGTGTTCGCGACAAAGAATACGAAGACCGTTACCAATTAACGACAGATTTGGGTTTACGTTGGGGTGAAGTCCGTGGCTCCAAAGGTATCGTACAAGGTCAAGGTATGCTGCGTATCCTGCGTGAAACGACGGGTAACTTGCCACCTTTTGCTTCATTTGACGAACTCGCTATCCCTTATCGCTCTGTCGCAACCGACATTGTCGAGTTAGAGCCTGTGGTTATCGGCGACGGCTATCTCGTGGATGCGATGATGGCCAGCATGTCGGTGCCGGGCGCTTTGCCACCCTACCGCCTTGACGGACGTATGCTGGTGGATGGCGGTGTGACCAATAACATGCCAGTGGATGTCGCTCGTGAATTGGGAGCCGACGTTGTTGTCGCCGTAGATATTAGTACCGCATACAAAGGTGAAGAAGACTTTACCACCTTGTTTACCGTCGCGGACCAGCTCTCTAATTATCTTGTCCGTAGTAGTACGTCGCGTCAGGCCGAAACGCTGACAGACGCCGATGTATTCTTGCGCCCGAATGTGGCGGATATGGAGACAACTGAGTTTGACCGCATGCCGGAAGCCTTTAAAAAAGGTTATCAGATCGCGATGCAGAACCGAGCACTTTTGCAACGCTACAGTTTGTCGAGCGCTGAATATCAGCAGTACATCGACGATAAAGAAGACGCTCGCCGTAAGCTGCGCTACGGTGATGAGATCGAAGTCGACAAAGTCATCATCAACAACAATACCCACTATACCGACACCTTGTTAGAAAACCGCCTTAACCTAGAAGCTGGCAATATCTACACCGCAGCAGAAGCGGAAAAGAGCGTACTAGACTTGTACGCGTTGGACCGTTTTGAGTTGATCACCTACCGCTATGCGGAAGTTGACGGGCAAGACACACTGATTGTGGATGTCAATGAGAAGTCTTGGGGACCGAATTACGTTAATTTTCGATTCTTCTTAGAGGATGACTTCAATACCGATAGCCAATATTCGATAGGCATCTCGACCAACTTTACCGACCTGAATCGCCACGGTGCTGAATTCCGTACCAACCTAGAAATGGGTACCGATAAGTTGATTGAAGGCGAGTTGTACAGCCCGTTTTTCTCAGGGCAGAAAACCTTCATGACACTGGGACTTTCTTATAGCGATAATAGCCGTAATGCTCCTGTGTCAGGATTTGATGACACCAGTCTTAGCGCCTCAAAAGATTTCTTACCCGTCTCCTATACCGAGTGGGAAACTGAGTTAGCGTTTGGTTATCAGCGAACCTTATGGGAAGAGCTAAAAGTCGGGATGCGATACACCGATGGTCGAGGTGCGTTTTCGACGTTGCCGACTTTGGGTGATGTTAATTACGACAGACTCGGCGCCTTTATCAACTATCGTATCGATACCTTGGATAACTATATGCTGCCTACTAAGGGCGTCTATTTTAATCTCGGTTATCTTATGTCGCGCGACCGAAGCAGCAGTTCGGGAGATATCGAAGACGAGAGTAGCGATGACATCTCCCACGAGTTACACGCAAAGTTGAAAGCGGCGCGCAGCTTTTCTCGCCATACTTTGGTCGCAAATATGGACGTGGGTATGGTGGAGAACGAAGAGTCGTCGGTGCCTATTGATCCGCACTCGATTGGTGGCTTTCTTCACCTGTCCGGTATTCCAAGAAACAGTCTAATCGGAAGTAACAAAGTCTTTGGCAGCTTAATTTATCGCTATAAATGGTTCGATAACGACTTTGGTTTGTTTACTTCGCCATTCTATTTAGGCGGTTCGATTGAGTATGGTGGTGTCTGGTCCGATACGGATATTGCGTTGAATGAAGCGCCGCTATACGCTGCGGGTTCGGTCTTTACGGGGATTGACTCACCAATTGGGCCAATCATGTTTGGTTATGGTCGTACCGAACAACGCTACGATTCGATTTACTTGATCATCGGTACCACATTTAAGTAATTAAGACGCGATTCTCGTTACTGGGTTGTTATTCTTACCTAGCGGGAATCGCCATGATAAGTGAGTGAAAATCATAAAACTTTAGTCTTAAGTTGCTATGTTGGTCAAAATGATGAGATTTTAATTATAGGTTAAATTTGCTATTCTACTGCCCACAGTTTGGCCTCTCTGGCGCTGTTTCTCACTCAAATTGAATGAAAAATATGGCAAGGAGAGCCAAGTTTCCAAGGATGCTCACTCCCTTATTCTTTGAATAAATAGCAATAAAGGGGAGGAGCCGCAATGAGAGGAAAAAGTCGTGCTTGAAGCCTACCGTAAACACGTCGAAGAGCGTGCTGCTGAAGGAGTTGTTCCTAAACCACTAGATGCCGAGCAAGTTGCAGGCCTTGTGGAACTTCTTAAAAATCCCCCTCAAGGTGAAGAAGAGTTTCTTCTTGATCTTCTAGAGAACCGTATTCCACCTGGTGTAGATGAAGCTGCGTATGTTAAAGCAGGTTTCCTGACCGCAGTTGCAAAAGGTGAAGTCTCTTCTCCGTTAGTTAGCCGTGAAAAAGCAGCACAACTTCTAGGTACAATGCAAGGTGGCTACAACATCGCACCACTGGTTGATCTATTGGATGACGATGCACTAGCTCCAATCGCTGCAAAAGCGCTATCTCATACTCTGCTTATGTTCGATGCTTTCTACGATGTTGAAGAGAAAGCGAAAGCAGGCAATGCGTTTGCACAACAAGTTCTACAATCTTGGGCTGATGCGGAATGGTTCCTATCTAAGCCTGAGCTACAAGAAAAGATCACTTTGACCGTGTTCAAGGTAACGGGTGAGACTAACACCGATGACTTGTCTCCAGCACCAGACGCATGGTCTCGTCCTGATATCCCAGTTCACGCACTTGCGATGCTTAAGAACGAGCGTGACGGTATCAACCCAGACCAGCCTGGTAGCATCGGTCCAATCAAACAGATCGAAGAGCTACAAGCGAAAGGCCATCAATTGGTGTACGTTGGTGACGTAGTTGGTACTGGTTCTTCTCGTAAATCTGCAACTAACTCAGTGCTTTGGTTCATGGGTGATGATATCCCTAACGTACCAAACAAACGCGCAGGCGGTTACGTACTGGGTGGCAAGATTGCACCTATCTTCTTTAACACCATGGAAGATGCGGGCGCACTACCAATCGAAGTTGACGTATCTAAGTTGAATATGGGCGAAGTGATTGACGTTTACCCATTTGAAGGCAAAGTATGTAACCACGAAACAGGTGAAGTACTGGCTACGTTCAAACTCAAAACAGACGTACTGATCGACGAAGTACGTGCTGGTGGTCGCATCCCACTGATCATTGGTCGTGGTCTGACAGACAAAGCTCGCCAGTCTCTAGGTCTAGAGCCTACTGATATCTTCCGTAAACCAGGTGACGTTGCTGATACAGGCAAAGGTTACTCGCTTGCTCAGAAGATGGTGGGTAAAGCGTGTGGTGTAGAAGGTGTTCGTCCAGGTACTTACTGTGAGCCTAAGATGACTACGGTTGGTTCTCAGGATACCACGGGTCCTATGACGCGTGATGAGCTTAAAGACCTTGCGTGTCTTGGCTTCTCAGCAGACCTAGTGATGCAGTCTTTCTGTCACACATCGGCTTACCCGAAACCAGTTGACGTGAACACTCACCACACATTGCCTGACTTCATCATGAACCGTGGCGGTGTATCTCTACGTCCGGGTGACGGTGTTATCCACTCGTGGCTAAACCGTATGCTTCTGCCTGATACTGTAGGTACAGGTGGTGACTCGCATACTCGTTTCCCACTAGGTATCTCATTCCCAGCAGGTTCTGGTCTGGTTGCCTTCGCTGCCGCGACAGGTGTTATGCCGCTAGATATGCCAGAGTCAATCTTGGTTCGCTTTAAAGGTGAAATGCAGCCGGGTATCACGCTACGTGACCTCGTACATGCAATCCCTTACTACGGTATCAAGCAAGGTCTACTAACGGTTGAGAAAGCGGGTAAGATCAACGAATTCTCAGGCCGTGTGCTAGAGATCGAAGGTGTTGAACACCTAACCGTTGAGCAAGCGTTTGAGCTTTCAGATGCGTCAGCAGAGCGTTCAGCAGCAGGTTGTACGGTTAAGCTGTCTCAAGAGTCGATCGAAGAGTACCTAAACTCGAACATCACTATGCTTAAGTGGATGATCTCTGAAGGTTACGGTGACCGTCGTACTATCGAGCGTCGTATCACTGCGATGCAAGAGTGGTTGGATAATCCAGAGCTAATGGAAGCGGACGCAGACGCAGAATACGCGCACGTGATCGAGATTGACCTAGCGGAAATCAACGAGCCAATCCTATGTGCGCCAAATGACCCAGATGACGCACGTCTACTTTCAGAAGTTCAAGGTACACAAATCGATGAAGTCTTCATCGGTTCATGTATGACCAACATCGGTCACTTCCGCGCAGCAGGTAAACTGCTTGAGCAATGGGGTGGTTCACTGGATACGCGCCTATGGGTGGCTCCGCCAACTAAGATGGACCGCGATCAGCTAACGGAAGAAGGTTACTACGGTATCTACGGCCGTGCTGGTGTTCGTATCGAAACGCCAGGATGTTCACTATGTATGGGTAACCAAGCTCGCGTAGCAGACAAAGCGACAGTAATGTCGACCTCAACGCGTAACTTCCCGAACCGTCTGGGTACAGGTGCGAATGTTTACCTATCTTCTGCAGAGCTAGCGGCAGTAGGTGCAATCCTAGGTCGTATTCCAACTAAGGAAGAGTACCTAGAGTTTGCGGCGAAGATCAACGCGACAGCAGCAGATACTTACCGTTACTTGAACTTCCACAAGATGGATCAGTACACCAAGAAAGCGGACACGGTGATCTTCCAAGAGCCAGCTTAAGCTCAGGATAGATAACTCGTAATCGTTAAAGCCGCCGATGAAAATCGGCGGTTTTTTTATTGTTTATCGATAGGTCGAGTAGAAGTTAGTAGCCATTTAAACGGTGGTTGAGCAAAGCTTATATAGGTGAATTGAGGCAAGAAAAAAACCACTGAACTCAGTGGCTTTTGTTGTATTGGTTGACTGTACGCTTGGTTATGCGAGTTTAAGCAAGGTGGCGATATTGCGTGACGTTTGCTGTAGATTGAGCTCGGCTTCTTGCAGTGCCGTCGCGAGATCAACCGAGCGGTTAACGATAGCAAAGACAGCATCCAAACCGTGTTCATGGACCACGCTATAATCGGGGGTAAAGCAGCCCGCAATCGCGATAACTTTCTTATCGTAACGTTTGGCGGTACGAGCGACGCCGATCGGTGTTTTTCCGTGAATCGTCTGGCTGTCGATGCGACCTTCACCAGTGATCACCAGATCGGCGTCTTGCACTAAGCTATCGAGTTTGAGCGCCTCGATAACGATATCCACACCCGGCTGAAGTTCAGCGTTTAGCACGCCAACTAAAGCCGCGCCCATACCACCTGCAGCGCCACCGCCAGATAACTGAAGAATATCTTTATTGAGATCACTCTTTACTACGTTAGCAAACTGGCTCAGCGCGTTATCGAGGGTCTCAACCATTTCTGGTGTAGCGCCTTTCTGCGGACCAAAGATCGCTGAGGCGCCGTGAGCGCCACAAAGCGGGTTATCCACGTCACACGCAACCAAGAGTTCGACGTGTTGAAGACGATCGTCCAGCGTTGAAAGGTCGATTGCCGCAAGGCTGTTGAGCGCAGCCCCGCCAGCAGGTAAAGCAAAACCTTGTGCGTCTGAGCATTGAGCCCCCAATGCTTGCAACATGCCCAGACCCGCATCGTTAGTGGCACTGCCACCTAACCCTACAATGATACGTTTTACGTTTTGCTCTAATGCAGCTTGAATCAATTCCCCTGTACCGAATGAGGTAGTGATTAACGGGTTTCTGTTGGCTGGTGGTACCAAATGCAGACCCGAAGCTGCGGCCATTTCGATGACGGCGGTATCGCCGTCACCGAGTAGACCATAAAACCCTTCAACAGGCTGCCCTAGTGGACCTGTTACTTGGCAAGTGACAATTCGGCCACCCGTTGCATCCACTAGGGATTGCACCGTACCTTCACCGCCGTCTGCCATCGGAACTTTGACATAGTCTGCGTGAGGAAAGACTTGTTTAAATCCTTTTTCGATACATGTCGCCACTTCCATTGCGGACAGACTTTCTTTAAAAGAATCAGGTGCAATAACTATCTTCATGAAATCTCTCTTACAGTAAAACTAGGCTCAGGATGTAAACCAGCGTCATTGCGGTTACACCTTGAACGAATGTCGCGGCGGTTTGTGCACGGTATGCAAGACCTACGCTCATGCGGCTAAACTGAGATACCACCCAGAAGAAACTATCGTTGGCGTGCGATACTGTCATGGCACCCGCACCGATCGCCATTACCGTTAATACGCGACCCATTTCTGTATCTAAGCCTAGTTGAGCCAACATAGGTGCAACTAGTGCCGACGTAGTAACCAGAGCAACGGTTGAAGAACCTTGCGCTGTTTTCAGTGCCGCAGCAACGATGAATGGCATAAAGATACCAACGCCAAAGGCAGACAATGTCTCACCTAAGTAAGTGCCGAGTTCGGTTGCTTTCAACACCGCACCAAACGCGCCACCAGCACCAGTGATTAGTAGGATAGGCGCCGCAGACGTGATGCCTTGGCTGATACGTTGACCAAACTCTTCTGCTTTGTTGTCTGATTTAAGTAGACGAATCGATAGCAGCAAGCCGATAAATAGTGCGACCAGTGGTTGACCTAAGAAAGCCAATACGTCGAAAACCACACCTTGACCAAGAGGGTAAGAAGGGAATTTCGCAATTGAACCTAAACAGATAAATAGAATTGGCACAAAGATCGGAGAGAACGCCTGACCCGCTGTTGGTAGCTTGCCGTATGACTCTTTCAGTGCTTGCCAGTCTTGGCTCAACTCTTGATGCTCTTCATCGATATTGTCAGGTTCCACGTTTTTAAAACGGTTTGCCCACAGCATACCCGCGAGTGCCGCCGTTGCCGCAACGAAAATACCAACGCCAATCACTAGGCCAAGGTTTGATTCCAAACCAAGGTTACCCGCTGCAGCAATTGGGCCTGGTGTTGGTGGTACGAATGTGTGCGTCGCATACAAACCTGTCGCCAGTGCAACACTCATTGCAACGCTTGACGTGCGTAGACGCTTAGCTAGTGACTCTTTTAGTGAGTTTAAGATGACAAAGCCAGAATCGCAGAAAACAGGGACAGAAACGATGTAGCCGATAATGGTCATAGTTAGGGTTGGGAAGCGGTCACCTAAAAGGCGAATCACGCTATCCGCCATTGTGATCGCCGCGCCACTTTTTTCCAAGATCACACCGATGATGGTACCTAAGACGATCACCAGACCGATGTAGCCTAAGATGCCACCAAAACCGCCAGTGATGGTTTTCGCGATGCTATCGGCTGGCAGGCCGTAAGCGAATGCCGCGATGAAAGCCGCACTGATCAAGGCGAGGAAGGGGTGTAATTTAAACTTGGTGGTAGCGATGACGATAAAGCCAATCACCGCCAACAATATGAGTATCAGCTCCATGTGAAAACTCCGAGTAAGGTTAGGGACGGTAAGTATGTTGGCCGAGCGGGTAGGCTCGGCGTGTCTTTAGCTAATTAGAGGTGTTTGTTATCTTGTCTATTTCTGACTAGCTAGGCGCATTATCGTAGATTTGAAATAAATTGAATTGTGCAAATGCACAAAGTTAAACGTTTAGTTAACACTTAAATTGTGCAAAATGACAAATTCGTAGTTTAAGTTAGTGCAATTTTAGCGCCAAATATAAGTGGATTTTATCTTCTAACTTATTGATATCTATCGAAGTGAGTTCGTTGATCTTATCCAGTCGGTAGCGAAGCGTGTTGCGGTGAATATGTAGCTCTTGGCAGGTTTTAACTGGATCACAATTTAGTAACAAATATGCTTCGATGGTCTTTTGCAGCTGACCTTGACGGTCGTGCTGTTGCAGTTCCAGCAAAGGGTTGAGCAATTTTTCCCGTTGCCAGTTTTGGTACTGCATCGCGCTGAGTAATACCGGCAATTGATGGTCGTGGAAAAAGAAAATCGTTCCTTTTAGCTTACGTGTCACCTGCAGTGTGGTCTTGGCGCTTTGGTATGAACGGGTTAGGCCATCAATACCCGGGAAATAATCTCCTACTGCGACACGCACTCGAAAGCCGGCCTCTTTATTAATCCGCTTGAGCAACGCTTTGACACGTTGGCGTTCTTTATCTGGATTCCATACCTCTGCACTTAAAGAAGCAGGCTTAAGTACCACTACTTCGTGTTCCGACACCGACAGGATACCAACAAGGTTGTTCCGCTCTGGGTATTCGAGTAAGTGAACAAGGTGCTGCATGTGCTCTAAGGTCAGCGTGTTGTCGCCAAGCGGGGTCAGCTTAATAATCGTCGCGATACGTGGCTCATTGATGTCGATATCGAGCCTTTGCGCGATGGTCGACAGCTTTTGAGCGTCGCTCTCTTCGGCGGAAATCAACTGTAGCACCAATTCTTCTCTGTGGCGTTTATCCCACTGCACTTGTTCCATTAGCTCGGCTTGCTCGACGATCAACTCTGCGGTCATCTTTACCAACTCACCATAATGGTGAACTTGTGCTGGCTCGCCAGAAATGCCGACCACGCCGAGCACTTGCTGGTGGTGCACGATCGGTAAGTTGATTCCGGGTTTTACCCCTTTGAGATGCGCAGCGGTGGCTTGGTCGATTTCAACCACGCGACGCTCGGCGCTGGCTAAGACGGCTCCTTCATGCTTTTGCTGTAAGCGAGAAGGGTCTCCCGAACCTATGATTCGTCCTTGTTCATCCATAACATTGACAGAGTAGGGGATGATCTTCATAGTGCGCTCGACGATCTGTCGAGCAATCGCTTCGTTCAGTTTCATGCTAGAGAATGGTGCCTTAGAAGAATATTATCGATCATAGTACCTGATCTCGTTATCAATAGAGAAAAACATGGATTACGAATTTAAGAAAAACACCCTTGATGGCACCTACTATTGCCACTGCTCCATGGACCACGAAATTGTCGGCCGCTGGCTGCAAGAAGAAATCGGCAAGCAGCAAGAGAACATTGCTCAAGTGACGGCATTGCTTGACTCGGCGATTGCTAGCCCTGCGAAAGAGTTCACTCTGTTAGGCCGCGAGATCAGTTTGATGATTTGTGGCGATGAGGTCACGGTGCAAGACAATGCGTTGCTGCATGGCTACGAACAGGACGAAGACAGCGAATTCGAGCTATATGAGTGTGAAAGTGTCGCAAGCTGTGGTTTGGACGACTTTCAGCAATTGATCTCTCAGTGGCAGCAGTTCGTTAGCCGATAAGCTTTGTTGTTGCACCGAAATTGATTGCTTGCTTTATTTCTGTGAAAAGGGCGCACCTTATTGGTGCGTCTTTTTTGTTTTTATCCAATCTATATTCGATAAGTTATTAAATAACAATAACTTAAAAAACTGGCACGCACCTTGGATTATGTGGAGTAAAAGGATGATAGCTTCAGCTCAGAGAGGATGCGATGAAATTAATAAATGCGATTGTTAAACCATTCAAATTGGATGATGTACGTGAAGCTCTTGCCGAAGTCGGCATTGAGGGGATGACGGTATCAGAAGTCAAAGGCTTTGGTCGCCAGAAGGGCCATACCGAGCTTTACCGCGGTGCGGAGTACCAGGTGGATTTTTTACCGAAAGTGAAATTGGAAATCGCAACGCATGCCGACAACGTCGACAACGTAATTGAAGCGATCACCAAAGCGGCACACACCGGCAAAATTGGCGACGGGAAAATCTTCGTATACGACCTAAGCCAAGCAGTACGAATCCGTACCGGTGAAATGGACGCAGAAGCACTGTAAGAATTCGATGGATTGGAGACGATAAAATGGAATTAACAACAACCGTAACAGAACTTAGATACGCTCTGGATACCTTTTTCTTTCTCATTTCAGGTGCGTTAGTCATGTGGATGGCAGCGGGCTTTGCGATGTTGGAGGCGGGCTTAGTACGCTCTAAAAACACCACTGAAATCTTAACTAAAAACTTTTGTTTGTACGCCATCGCTTGTACTACATTCCTAATCGTTGGTTACAACATTATGTATGTTGGTAACGATGAAGGCGGCTGGTTGCCATCTTTTGGTGCGCTGATCGGTACTCAAGCGGAAGGTGCGGATCACTCGCTTGAGTCTGACTTCTTCTTCCAAGTCGTATTTGTCGCAACGGCAATGTCAGTCGTTTCAGGTGCGGTAGCAGAGCGTATGAAGCTTTGGTCGTTCTTAATTTTCTCAGCTGTACTAACGGCGTTCATCTACCCGATGGAAGGTTACTGGACTTGGGGCGGTGGTTTCCTATCAGAAGCGGGGTTCAGTGACTTCGCAGGTTCAGGTATTGTACACATGGCGGGCGCATCAGCGGCGCTAGCAGGTGTGTTGCTACTGGGTGCTCGTAAAGGTAAATACGGCAAAAATGGTGAAATCTACCCAATTCCAGGTTCAAACCTGCCTCTAGCAACCGTGGGTACGTTCATCCTGTGGTTCGGTTGGTTTGGCTTTAACGGCGGTTCTCAGTTAATGGTGTCTGACTTCGAAAACGCTACAGCAGTCGGTCAAATCTTCTTGAACACCAACGCAGCGGCTGCGGCAGGTGCGATTGCAGCACTATTCGTATGTAAAACCACTTGGGGTAAAGCAGACTTAACGATGATCCTCAACGGTGCGCTAGCGGGTCTAGTAGCCATCACGGCAGACCCTCTATCTCCGTCACCACTATATGCAGTGGCAATCGGTGCGGTTGCTGGTGCGTTGGTTGTATTTAGCATCATCGGCTTAGATAAATTGAAAATTGATGATCCAGTTGGTGCTATCTCAGTACACGGCGTGTGTGGCTTCTTTGGTCTGATGGTTGTGCCACTAAGCAATGGTGACGCGAGCTTTGGCTCTCAGTTGCTAGGTGCTGCAGTTATCTTTGCTTGGGTATTTGGTGCAAGCCTGGCGGTTTGGGCGGTATTGAAATACACCATCGGTATCCGAGTATCGGAAGACGAAGAGATGGAAGGTATGGATATGCATGACTGTGGCGTTGGAGCTTACCCTGAGTTCGTCACTGTGAAGTAAATCAATAGTAACGCAACCAGTTGCACTTAACGAGATCAAAAACCTGCCAACTAAGGTAGGTTTTTTGTTATTGGGAGATTGTTTTTAAAATCGACATGAATATAATAACGCAACTGATAAACGTTATCATTACGAATACTTAAAGGATTGAACCATGAAAAAAGTGCTAACTCTTTCTGCTTTAGCTTGTGCAACACTAGCTCCAACGGCTATGGCTGCTGAAGAAGTGAACGTTTACTCATACCGCCAGCCATTCTTGGTTGAGCCTATGTTTAAAGAGTTCACTAAAGAGACAGGCATTAAAGTAAACGTTAAGTTTGCTAAAGAAGGTATCGCAGAAAAACTTGTTCAAGAAGGCGAGTACAGCCCAGCTGACGTGCTTCTGACTGTGGATATCGCGCGTCTATCAGAGCTAACTAAGAAAGGCGTGGTTCAGCCTGTTGAGAGCCCAGTTCTAGAAAAGAACATTCCAGCTCAATACCAAGATACTGCAAACGAGTGGTTTGCACTAACAACTCGTACTCGTAGCGTTTACTCTTCTCGCGACCGCGTAGGCAAACTAGGTGATGACTTCACTTACGCTGACCTAGCGAAGCCAGAGTTTAAAGGCAAGATCTGTACTCGTAGCGGTAAGCACCCATACAACGTATCTCTAGTGTCTTCTATGATCGCTCACCAAGGTGAAGCTGCGACTAAAGAATGGCTAGAAGGCGTAAAAGCAAACCTAGCTCGTAAACCTCAAGGTAACGACCGTGCTCAGGTTAAAGCGATCAAAGAAGGTCTATGTGACGTTTCTCTTGGCAACAGCTACTACCTAGGCAAAATGGTTAACGACAAAGAGCAAAAAGCTTGGGCTGACGCGGTATACATCAACTTCCCTAACCAGAACACTACGGGTACACACGTAAACATTTCTGGTATGGCAATGGCGAAATACGCGCCAAACAAAGAGAACGCGCTTAAGCTGATGGAATTCCTAGCGGGTGATACAGCGCAAAGCATGTACGCAGAAGTAAACTTCGAATACCCAGTAAAAGCAGACGTTAAACCTTCAGAGCTAGTCGCATCTTGGGGTGAGTTTAAAGCTGATACTGTCTCTCTAGACGAAATCGCTGACCACCACGAAGCGGCGATCAAGCTACTAGACGAAGTTAAGTTCGACCTTTAATCGTTAGTTTGATTTGACTCGGTGAGAACTTCACTCACCGATGATAAATTTACAGCCTCAAGTCGCTCTTTTATCAGGGTAACTTGAGGTTGTTTGTTTATAAGGGTATAACTAGCCCTAAACGATTAAAAGGATATGAGATGTATTTGCAGATGCATTTATCTCTCACTCAGCCTGGCTGTAATTAGGCGATGAAAGAAAAGAATTATTTATGGAAAACCAGTAGTGGAGCTTTTGCTTTGCTACTGGTTTTACCGATCTTAGCGATATTTTTTACCGCAGTAGGCGAAACCGACGATCTGTTCGCGCATTTGATGTCGACCGTGCTGCCTACTTACACCTATAACACTATCGTATTGGTGCTTGGCACCATGGCGTTAGCGTTGGTGTTTGGTATTCCTTCTGCTTGGATCATGGCGATGTGCCGCTTACCAAGTGAGCGCATACTGCAATGGGCATTGGTCTTACCGTTGGCGATGCCGGGGTATATCGTCGGCTACATCTTCACCGATTGGTTTGATTTCGCTGGGCCGATACAACTCCTGCTACGTGATATCACGGGGTGGGGGCCTGGTGAATACTGGTTCCCAGACATCCGCACGTTAACAGGGGCGATGTTTGTCCTCTCTTTGGTGCTGTACCCTTACGTTTACCTGCTTGCGCGCGCTGCGTTCATGGAGCAAAACGTTTCTCTGTTGCAATCTGCACGCCTACTTAAATGTTCTCCATGGGAGAGCTTTCGCCGTATTTCTATGCCTTTGGCTCGTCCTTCCATTGCTGTTGGCCTGTCGTTGGTTGCGATGGAAACCGTGGGGGATTTCGGCACTGTGAGTTACTTTGCCGTCAACACCTTAACCACTGCGGTTTACGACACGTGGCTAGGCTACTCAAGCCTGACCGCAGCGGCCAAAATCTCGGCGATCATGCTGGTCATTGTTATTTTGCTTCTTAGCGCAGAACGCTTTAGCCGACGTAGGCAGAAGCTGTTCCAAAGCCAGTTCAATAGTCGTGAAGATTTCCGCTATGAGCTGAATGGTTGGAAAAAGTGGTTGGCATTAACCTGGTGTTGGGGATTGGTGTGTGTGGCATTTATTTTCCCGCTTGGTCAGTTACTGATTTACGCCTACAAATATTTTGCCCAAAGCTGGACGAGTGAGTTCCGCGAGTTCGCGTTAAACAGCCTGTATGTTTCCGTCGCGGCTGCAATCATCGGCGTGTCGGTCGCGCTATTGGTCAACTTCTGTCAGCGTTTAAATCCGGGACGCCAAAGCTTAGCGTTTATGCGATTGGCATCGATGGGCTATGCAGTACCTGGCACGGTATTGGCGATCGGTGTTATGGTGCCTGTGCTATTTATGGATCACTTGGTCAACGATATCGCGAAAGCCATGGAGTGGGGCAGACCAGGGTTAATCTTTTCTGGCTCGATGTTTGCGATTATCTTCGCCATGGTAGTGCGATTCTCTGCGGTCGCGATTGGCAGTATCGAGAGCAGTTTAGGCAAGATATCTCCGTCGCTGGATATGGCGTCTCGCACTATGGGGTGTAACTCCAACCAAATGCTGTGGCGAGTCCATTTTCCGTTGGTCCGTCGTGGCGCCTTGATCGCCGGTCTACTGGTGTTTATTGAGTCGATGAAAGAGTTGAATGCGGCTCTGCTATTGCGTCCATTTAACTTCGAGACATTAGCGACTTACGTTTACAATTTTGCCTCAGACGAGCACTTGGAGCTGGCCGCTCTTCCTGCTGTTTTGTTGGTTTTGGTGGGATTAATTCCACTGGTGTTGATTAACCGTTCACTGGAGCATACACACTAATGAGCTGCGCACTTTCGATTCAAGATTTGACCTGTAAGTACGACCAAAACACGACTGTGCTGGAGTCGCTGTCATTAGAAGTGGAACACGGTGAAATCGTCTGCTTACTTGGTGCCAGTGGCTGTGGCAAAACCACGCTGCTTAAAGCGATCGCCGGTTTATTACCGCTCAGTTCAGGCACGATGAGCTTAAACTGTATGACCATTGATGATGGTGAAAACTGGATGCCACCAGAGCAGCGCAATATCGGTATGATCTTCCAAGATTACGCGCTGTTTCCGCACTTAACCGTGGAACAAAACGTGGCGTTTGGCTTGAAAGGTTGTAGCGTCGAAGAAAAGCGCAGTAAAGTCGCTGAAATGCTTGAACTTGTTCACCTTCAGGACTTTGGTGAGCGTTACCCACATCAGTTATCTGGTGGTCAGCAGCAACGTGTCGCGATTGCCCGTTCGTTGGCATATAAACCAGACCTGTTGTTGCTCGATGAGCCGTTTTCCAATATTGATACCCAAGTTCGCCATGAACTGATTGGTGAGATCCGCAAGATCTTTAAGAAGCAGGGTGTAACGGCGATTTTTGTTACTCACAGTCGTGAAGAGGCGTTTGCTTTCGCTGATAAGATGGCGGTAATGAATCACGGTGTGATTGAGCAGTACGGTACTGCTGGCGAGCTTTACTATAAACCATCGAGTAAGTTTGTTGCCGATTTCCTTGGCGGTGGCAGTTACTTAGCGGCGAAACGAATTTCAGAATCTGAATTTTCGACCGAATTGGGTGTAGTGGAAGCGCAAGCGCAACAACACATTGAACTTGAGGCAAGCTGTGAGCTGTTACTGCGTCCTCAACACGTACAGATCGCCGCGACTGAAGAGAGTAGCGTGACCGTACTTGAGCAGCAGTTTATGGGTGACCACTGTCGCTATGTTATCGACGCAGGTGGCAGTAAGTTATTGGCGAGTTCAGCAGAGCCACTGTCTATTGGCCAAATGGTTTCAGTCAAAGTAGAAACGCAAGGCGTACTTGCCTTTTAATCGAATCATCCTTTGCGAATAGAGAAAGCCCAGCGATACGCTGGGCTTTTGTTTTGTGTTTAATAAACAGATGAGAGTTACAGTTGTAAGAAGTCCTTAAATTGCTGCACCACGTGTTCTGCGGTCTCTTTGTCAGCCATTTCGGCAAAGATACGCAGCAATGGTTCGGTTCCCGAGAATCTTGCGATGATCCAGCCACCGTTTTTGAAGTAGACTTTTGCACCATCTTCGTAGCTGACTTTTTCAATTTCAAACTCAAAGTCAGGGAGTTGCTTCTCAACGTAAATGCGGTTGTGCAGGATCTCTTTCTGCGCAGGCTTGAACTTGCAGTCACCTTCCGCCATGTAAGCGTAACCGTATTTGGCGTAGATTTCGTCCAGTAGCTCAGAAAGCTTTTTACCCGTGACTGAAATCATTTCCACCAATAGGCTTGAGGCAAATACGCCATCTTTACCTTTAATGTGGCCACGAATGGTTAAACCGCCCGAGCTTTCACCGCCGATTAACGAGTCATCTGCTTCCATCTGCGAACTGATATGCTTAAAGCCTACTGGTACTTCAAAGCACTTCTCACCGTGGTCCTCTGCAATCTTGTCCAACAGGTGGGTAGTAGCAATGTTGCGCACTACAGAGCCAGACCAGCCTTTGTACTCGAGTAAGTAGTAGTACAACAGGATCAGCACTTCATTGGGATGGATAAAGTGACCTTTTTCGTCGATGATACCGAGTCGGTCCGCGTCACCATCGGTACCGATACCAATGTCGTAACCTTGTTCTGAGACGAGGTGCATCAAACGGTAAAGTGTCGCAGCGCTAGGTGACGGCATTAGGCCACCAAAATCTGGGTTTTTACCATCGTTGATCACGTCCACATCACAACGACCGTTGATCAACACTGTTTGCAGAGCATTCTTCGCCACACCAAACATCGGGTCGATCAACACGCGCAAGTTGGCCTTTTTGATCGCTTCGATGTCGATAAAGTTAATGATGGAATCCACGAACTCGTTCATTGGATTGATTACTTCAATTAACTTGTCTTCTACCGCTTGTTCGAAGTCGACGCTTTGAACTTTCTCAGCACTCAATACCGCAATTTGTGCTTCAATTTTTTGTGTGATCACTTCGTCTGCATCACGGCCACCTTCGATGAAGATTTTGACGCCGTTATAATCAGCAGGGTTGTGGGAAGCGGTAATACACGCCGAATAAGCGCAGCCCATCTCTTTTGCCTTGAACATCACAATCGGTGTTGGGACAAACTTGTCGATAAAGCTGACGGATACGCCGTTTGCTGCGAGTACTTCGGCAAACCAACGCCCGGCTTTATCAGATAAAAAGCGGCGGTCATAACCGATGACAAAGCCGTTTTTTGCAACATTTTCAGCGTTGATGATGTTGGCTACTGCTTGAGCGACAAGGCGCACGTTATCTTTGGTAAATTCCTCACCAATAAATGCGCGCCAACCGCCTGTTCCGAATTTGATCATATTGATAATCCTTAATTCATAGCAGGAGCCTCACGAGGAGGCTCCGCGCTTAATTAGCCAAGCACAACGACAACGTCGTTAACACTGCCTTCTGCTTGTACAGGCACCGCGCCAGATACTGCTTCACCGTTGATAGTGATAGATTTCACGCCTTTGCTGACGGAATTCGGGTTCTCTACCTTGATGTTATAAGTCGCGCCAAGCCATTGACGAGTCACTTCAAAGCCAGGCCAGTTAGTCGGAATACATGGGTCGATTGTCAGGCCGTCGAAACCAGTACGAACACCCAAGATAAAGTTCGTCACCGCAAAGTAAGCCCAACCTGATGTACCGGTTAACCATGGGTGGTTTGCACGACCGTGGTCTTGATGGTCACGACCCATGATGAACTGCACGTATGAGTACGGTTCTGCGATACGTTTCTCGATAATGTCGTTTTGGTTGTATGGGTTAAGTGCGTCGTAGAACTTCATCGCACGGTCACCGCGACCCAGTTTCGCTTCCGCTACCCATGCCCAAGGGTTTGGATGAGAGAAGATTGCACCGTTCTCTTTTACGCCTTGGTACACGCGAGTCACGAACCCGATATCGTCATTTGGTGTTGCAAACGACGGGGAGTTGAGGTGTAGGCCGTACTCAGAGAACAGGTTCTCATCAACAGCGTCCATCGCTTTCTCACCACGCTCTTGAGATACCGCGCCAGAAAGAACTGCCAGCGTGTTTGACTCAAGGTGTACACGACCTTCTTTTTGTTGCGCGGTACCGATCTTGTCACCATCTTTGGTTAGACCACGGATGTACCAACCGCCTTCGTCATCCCACAAATGAGTTTCACACGCTTCGCGAACATTTGCCGCCATCTCGGTGTATTTCTCAACGTCAGCGTCTTTACCTAGGTATTTTGCTAGGTCGATGAACTCTTGCAGCGCCCAGAAGTGCAGGAAAGATACCATTGATGATTCGCCACCACCTAGGTTTAGACAGTCGTTCCAGTCTGCGCGCAGACCTTTACAGATACCGGTTTTACCCACGTATTCTGCCGAGAAGTCTAGTGCGGCTTTCATGTGGTCATACACCGTTGCGTCGCCACCATCAGCGTATGGGATCACTTCGTTGAAGAAGCTGTGCTCACCCGTTTCCATCACGTACTTACAGATCGTTGGCACTAACCACAAGTGGTCATCAGAACAGGTATCTTCGATGCCGTGGATCTTGTCTTCATCAGAAGGCGTAGGAACAACGGTTGGAGATTTAGATGGTTTAACGTCAGCTTTTTCTGGGTCGAACCAATCTGGATCGAATAGGTGTAGACCGTAACCCGCTTTCACTTGGCCGCGCAGTAGGTCAACAATGCGCTTACGCGTCATCGCTGGGTTTGCATGTGGTACTGAAATCGCGTCCTGTGCGGTATCACGGTAACCAAGACCGGTACGCCCGCCGACTTCGATGAAGGATGCAAAACGAGACCAAACAACACACGTTTCCGCTTGGTATAGTGTCCAAGCGTTGATCATAGTATCCAGCCCTTCGTTTGGCGATTTCACTTGGAACTTGCCACAACGCTCATCCCAGTGTGCTTTGATGCCAGCAAACGCGTTATCTACTTCTGCCAGGTTTTGGTACTTCGCACGTAGACGCTCGCCATTGCCTTTGCCGATACCTAGGATGTAAGCGAAACGAACTTCTTCACCCGGTTGAATAGTAAATTGCTTGTGCAGTGAGCCACAGTGGTTGTAACACGTTTGTGCGGTGTTGAAACACTTACCTTGTTCTACTGCCAGAGGATTCGCTTCGTCACGGTATAGGCCTAGGAAGCTGTCGCGTTGGCCATCGTATGAGTCTGGGTCGAATGTGGACGCTAGGTAGTAGAAGCCCTCGAAGTCGTTGGTGTTGTAGTACAAGTCGTATTCAATCACACCATCTTTGTAAGCAGTGCCTGCCGAGTACAAAGACATTTGGTGGTTTTGGTTGTCTGACTGGATGTGGCTGAACGAGAACTCAACGAATGAGAACGCACTGATAGTACGTGGTTTGTCTGAGGTGTTTTTGATCACCACATCCCAAATCTCAGCATCTTCGCCTTTTGGTACGAAGAGCGTTTTCGTCGCGGTGATACCGCTGTATTCACACTTGAATTTAGAGTAAGACAAGCCGTGACGAACTTCGTAGTTCGCTTCGTCTAGGCTTTTCGCTACCGGTTGCCATGAGATTGACCAGTAGTCACCCGTCTCGTCATCGCGCAGGTAAACATAATGTCCCGGGCGGTCAAAGGTCGCGTTTGGTCGGAACTTAGTAACACGGTTATATTCAGGAGAATTGTAGAATGAGTATCCCCCTGCGTTGTGGGAGATAACAGTACAAAATTTTTCTGTGCCTAAGTAATTAGTCCATGGCGCAGGAACGTCTGGGCGAGTGATGACGTATTCACGATTGTCGTTATCGAAATAGCCGTATTTCATGTTAATTTCCTTTTTACCAAGCTACCACATTGGTAGCCAAAATTTTTAAGCTAGTGAAAACTTTAATAAGTTGCTCATTGGCCACGTGTTATTTCCAAGGTTGTCTGTATTGAATGTTCTGCTTGTCGAGGAATGGCAAGTGTCCTTTCAATCGAGACAAATAATCTTCCCAGTTACGGTGCGTTTTTTCGGTCCAGCATGCTTCTGCCATCGCAGTTAAGCGTGGAAAAATCATGTAATCCATACGTTGTTGAGTAATGACGATTTCACTCCATAAAGCACACTGAATACCGAGAATACGTTTACGGATCGGGTCACTGTCTGGGATTTCCGCTAAAGGCTCATATTGGTAAGCGCTCTCCAATGGGATCACGGCAGCCCAATCGACCCCGGGTTCTTCTGGCGCGTAGTCTTGGGTCATATCGAGGTAGGTCGATTGGCCTGGTTGAAGAATGACGTCAAAGCCCTGTTTGGCGCAGTTCAACGCGGCTTCTTCACTCAACCATGAATAGATCACCGTATCTTTGCTGACTTTGTTACCATGCTGAGCTTCTTCCCAGCCGACCATACGTTTGCCAAGCGAGCGAAGTTTTTGTTCCGCGTAGCGAAGCAAGTGACCTTGCAGCTCTTTTGCCGTTTGGTAACCGTGCTGCGCCATTAGTTGTTGACAAGCTGGGCTTTCAATCCAAACGCCGTCAGGCACTTCATCTGCACCGATATGTATCCATTTGGACGGAAACAGTTCGGCCACTTCTTCCAGCACTTTATCGAGGAACTCATACGTACCCGGAAGTGCAGGTGAAAGAATATTGTCGTTGTAGTGCTGAATACTGCGGTATCGCGAGGCGTCTTGTGGGTCTTGCAGCAGTTCAGGTAGCGACTTAATCGCCGCGCGGCAGTGACCAGGAATATCAATTTCAGGAATGATGGTAATGCCGCGCTCTTCAGCAAAGGCGATCACTTCTCTGACTTGCTCTTGCGAATAAAAACCACCATAAACACTGTTGAGATGGCTATATTGAGGCTCTAATGGTGTTCCGCTACCACGGTACGCCCCAATATCGGTGAGCTGCGGAAAGGTTTTAATTTCTAAACGCCAACCTTCGTCATCGGTGAGATGCCAGTGGAAGGTATTGAACTTGTAATGTGCCAACTGGTTGATGAGGCGTTTGACTCGTTCAACCGGGTGAAAATGGCGTGCGCAGTCGAGCATCATGCCACGATACTTAAATCGAGGACTGTCACTGATTTTTACGTACGGGACTTGCAACTCTGAGCTGTCGGAGCACTTGATCAATTGCAATAGTGTCGCGCTGGCGTGGACAAAACCAACGCTTGACGCTGACTCTAGACGTATTCCCGAACTGGAAACGCTAAGCTGATACTCGCCTTCATCCAATGTTGGGTTATTGCGAAATAGAATGTCGCTCTGTCCGATCGCTTTGCTGGTAAAGCCAAACAATCGATTTAGTTCTTGTTGTAGCCAAGTTGCGGCTTTTTCTGCTAAGGCAGCTTGTAACGTGATTTGGCTAGATGGAGATAACGTGAAAAATCCTTCACGCTGCTCAAGCTTATTTGGCATTGGGATCAGTGGCAAAGTGCTTGCTTCGACAGCCGGAAGTTCACTGCGCTCTCGATACGGTGACGCCAAGGCAATTGGTGTTAATGTGATCGGGCTGGTTATCGCTTTACCTTCTGCGAGGATAAGGGCGTCTTTTAGACCGTCGGTATAAAAACGCAGTGGCGCATTACCAATACTGAATTCGCAGTAATAGTGCTGGTTAGCACTCAACAAATTGCTACTTGGAGTGACCATACAAAAACTACCAATTTGCTTGATGTGGCCATTGGTGAAGCTGTCTGGTTGGATATAACGGTCAGTAATAAACTGCAGTTGCCAATCGTTGAGGTCCTGATCGGTTAAATTATGCACGGTTAAGCCAAAGCGACAGTAGTGCTTGTGCTCTGATAAGACGGCGAGTTCGACACGAAAGCTCATCATTCAACCCTCAATATAGATTGTGCGCTGGTTTGCCGGCAAACATCAGTGCACCTTCGATAGCATCGAATTGAGGTGTCACAACCCAACTTTGCACTGGGGGCGAAAGCCACGCTTTGATGCGTTCTGCGATACTACCCATTAAGCAGATACGCGTAGCGCCTTTACGGTTGAGTGCCACAAGAAACATTTCTACGTCAGCTGCAGTTTGTTTAAGCATCGCGATGGCCAAGCTGTCGCCTTGCTCTGCATGTTTAAAAATGGCTGGCGAAAATTGTCCGTAGTCACGGGGTAGAGCGGTTTTTGACCATTCAACGATTTGGTCGACGTCGTTATCAAAATGTGCCATCACGTGCTCGGCGAGTGCGGTCTTTTCACCGATACCATCTTCTGCCAATAACACTTGCTGGATTAGGCGTAGCCCCATGACAGCGCCGCCACCTTGGTCAGAGATTGGAAACTCGCGTCCACCCACGATATGTTGCTCACTGCCTTGCAGGTAGATCCCGCAAGAGCCCGTTCCGGCGATCATAATCGCGCCATCGTCACCGTTGTGAGCGCCGACGCAAGCACCGTATGCATCGGTATTTAACACGATAGAAGCAAATGGGTGAGAGAGCGCCATAAACTTCTGCCATGATGACTTGTGCTCCGCGCCAGCAAGCGCCAAACCAACGTGCATTTTGGCAAACTGCTTCTCAGATAAGCCTCCTTGCTGGGCCGCTTGAGTGATGGAATCTAGGATCGACTCCATCGCGATCTCGGCGCCGAGCATAATATTCGCACTGCCGCTTTTCGCTTCACCGATAAAATTGCCTTGCTCGTCACGAATGCGAGCACGGCAAGAAGTGCCACCACCGTCAATGCCAACATAATAAAGCGTCATGTTAGTAATCCTTGTGCTCGTTAAAGTGATTAAATTGCGTGACGATGGCTAACAAATACCAAGCGCCGTGAGGGATCCATTGTTCACCCCAGCGCCAATTTTGTAGCATGTCGTCTTTTTGTCCCGCAGGGTTGAATGCGATGTCTTGTTCGTCTTCAAAGCCTGCCGTAATACCGTTACAAATCCCGCCTTTGGCGTTAAAGAAACCAAGCTGGGGGAGGTAATCTGGGTTGTTATAACCGTGACCATCGAGCATGCACATGTGGTAGGGGTTTAAACCCAGTATCCAGTTGAGTGCGTTTTGCGAGTACGACAGTAGTTGCTGTTGTAGCTGTTGGTTTTTGATATATGGAAGGGCGATGAACGCCATAGATGCTAAAGAACCTAAGCGTGCGTTTTCACCTTGCCACCAGTAACCCGTTTCGTTGTCTTGTGCGACAAAAAACGCATCACGCTTGGCGCTATTCACCCCTTTTACGTATTGGCGCGGATAACCAAACGGATTGTCTACCGCTTGCGTAATCTCTAGTTCGAAACTGACGGCTTGTTCAATCGTGCTTAAAGTTGCCGCCGACAGTGAGACGTCCGTTTCGATGTCTAAGTACGCACACAGAGCGATCACGGGCAGACCTGCTTCGGCCGCGTGATAATAAGGTCGCGATCCGTCCAGATTTGCTGCCCAGAAATGAGCAAATTGTTCGTCATTTTGCTGACGATATTGAAGTTTGTCTGCCCAGTAACGACTCTCGTCAAGGTAATCGGGATTTTGGGTCGTTTTAAACAGTTCAACACTGGCGAGTAATGCGCAGTATTCGTCGATGATGTTCTCTTCACCATCGTTAAGATATTGAAGGTTGAACTCGCGTAAATGCCAGTAACCTTTTTCGGCGGCTTGCAAATACTGCTCTTGAGAGTAGTCGCCGCATTCATCCTGACGCGCAGCCGCTGCCAACGCCGCTATTGAAGCTCCACCGCCTTGTCTGAAACCTGCTTGGAAGTCGTCGGTCTTATGACCTTCCTGAGTAGCGAACACACAGATTTCGCGTTGTTTGATGTCTTTCGACCATTTATCAAACACCGTGATGTAAAAGAACCCTTGTTCGTTCTGCATGCGAACTAAAAAATCTGCGCCGTATAGCGCTTCTTCGGCTAAACGGACTTTGGTGTTCAGTGGAACTTGTTCGTTGTTAGCGGTTATTTCTAGACTACGGAGCATGTTCCATACAACCATCGGTGTTTGCTGAGGGTTGAGGTAGTTTGAATAAGATAAGTGACTGAGGTATTTGCTCACATCACCGGAGGCGTCATACCAGCCACCGTGAACATCTGCGGTTGTGTTGGTTCCCAGCAAAGGAACATTGTGGTCTTGTTTATCGAAACGGCCGCCACAGCGTTGCGATTTGAAGTAGTGTAAAACGTCGGACAAAGTATGCTTGAGCAACAAACCTTGCTCAATTTTAAATGGTTCTGAACGTAGATTATCTACGCGCAGATAGAATTGGCCGATTTGGCTAAATTCAGAGAAATCAATGCGAAAAAAATTCCCTTGGTGCCAGTTTGCAACCTTAGTGCCAGAATCAATACTAAAGTTAGCAACAGTTTGATGGCTGTCGGCACATACCAATAGCGCAGTGGTTGAAGAAAGGCGTGGCTTGCTAGTCATCAATACAGCCTGTTTTGGCCCAAGGGATTCATAACCAAGATGGTTAGTAAGTAGCAGCATCAAATACTCCGAAAATCTGGTAACTATTGTGCAGTTGGAGCCAAGAGCGTAGGCCCTTGGCTCGTTTATTATTAGTTTTCGTATAAGTAACAACGAACAAAGTGGTTGTCGGATAGTTGAGTGACTTCAGGTAGCTTCTCGCGACATTTATCCGTTGCGTGCCCACATCGACCTGCAAATGGACAGCCTAGTGACTCCGGCGTCCAGAGAGGGATCTCCCCTTTGTTGCCTTTGAGTTTTTCGTGGATTGATTTACTCGGATCCGGTACCGCTGAAACCAATAATTGCGTGTACGGGTGTTGAGGATCGTGAATGATCTCTTCGGTATCACCCCATTCCACCATGTGACCAACGTACATAACCGCAAGATCTTCAGCGATGTAGCGCGCGGTTGCGATATCGTGAGTGATGTAAAGTAGAGACATTTCTTTCTCAAACTTCATTTCTTCCATCAGGTTCAAAACACCAGCACGAATCGAAACGTCTAGCATCGACGTCGGTTCGTCTGCCAGCACCACTTCTGCGCCGACAGCAATGTTTCTTGCTAGGTTAACGCGTTGACGCTGACCACCAGAAAGCTGGTGAGGGAATTTCTGTGCCGTCTCTTTTGGTGGGATCAGACCTACTTGTTCCAATAGGTCATACACGCGCTCTTCCAGCTCTTTCTTATTGCCCGGCGATACTTTTCTGTGAATCAAAAGTGGACGAGCGATGTGGTGGAAGATGTTGTGCGTTGGGTTCAGTGAGCCAAACGGGTCTTGCCAAACCATCTGCACACCTTCGCGGTATGCCATCAGGTCAGAGCGTGATTTGATCGTCTCAATGTCGCGTCCTTTGTACTCGATAACTCCATCGGTAGGTGCGTACATTTTGGCGATCATTTTGGCTGTCGTTGATTTACCTGAACCAGATTCACCGACCACTGAAAGTCCGCGGCTTTTGTACATTTTGAATGATACGTCGTTGATTGCGCGCATCATTGGTTGGTTTAAGGCGTTACTGTTGATAGGGAAGTCCTTAACTAGGTTCTTGCCTTCAACCAGTAGTTGGCCAAAATCTTTACTCATAATTGTCTCCAGTAATCCTTAATTCTTTTCTCGCGTTATCGCTAGAGCTTGCTCTGAGCAATTGGCTCACCGTAAAGGTGACAGTTTGAGAAACGATTTGGCTCAATTTGTCTAAGCTGAGTGGGTACTCGAGTACACGCTTCATGCACGCGGTCACAGCGAGCTTGGAAGCGGCAACCTTGTGGAATTTCCAGTAGGTTAAGTGGGTTGCCCGGAATACCCGTTAGCTTGGTTTTTGGACCAGTTAAAGGAGGGAAAGAGCTACCCAAGCCTTTGGTGTAAGGATGGTAAGGACTTTCCAATATCTGTTTTGACGGCGCAACTTCGATCAACTCGCCGGAGTACATGATGCCGATTCGGTCAGAGAACTCGACCATCAAAGAGATATCGTGAGTAATGAATAAGATAGAGAAGCCAAACTCTTCTTTTAGCGCGTAGATCTTTTGCAAGATCTCACGTTGTACCACTACGTCAAGTGCGGTAGTTGGCTCATCCATAATGATCATTTTTGGATTTAACGCTAGAGCAATCGCGATGACCAAGCGCTGACGCATACCACCAGAGAACTGGTGAGGGTAGTCGGTCAAGCGGCTAGGGTGGATATCTACTATTTCCAATAGACCTTCTGCACGTTTACGCGCTTGCTCACGGGTCATATTGGTGTGACGCATAATCACGTCACAGAATTGCTCTTCCATTGTTAGTACAGGGTTCAGAGCGTTCATTGCACTCTGGAACACCATCGACATTTCGCTCCAACGAAATGACTGCATGCGTTCGTCGCTGTACTGAAGGATATCTTCACCGTTGAAGATAACCTCGCCACCAGTAATGAATGCAGGCGGCTTGTGTAGACGCATTAGCGAGAAGGCAACGGTTGATTTACCACAACCAGATTCGCCCGCCAGACCAAACACTTCGCCTGGTGCGATGTCAAAGCTAACGTTGTTACAAGCGCGAACATCGCCGGAGTCTGTAATGTAATCTACGCAAAGGTTGCGGATAGAGATGAGTGGTTCAGTCATGATTATTTTTCTCCGCTCCAAAGTGCATTTTGAGGTGGTAGTTCTGGTTCACGCTCTTTTTTGTTGCTCGCTGCTAGCTTTTTCCAGCGCTTCATACCTTTGTGAGAACGAAGCTGAGGGTTAGCAATTTCATCGACTGCGAAGTTAAGTAGTGCCAGACCGGTTACTAGGATGGTCAGGGCCACACATGGCGCGATGACTTCCCACCAAGCGCCGATTAGCATCGCTGATGAAGTTTGCACGTTGTAAAGCATGATGCCCCAGCTAATCGTACTTGGGTCACCCAGACCTAGGAACGAGATGATGGATTCCATACCGATGGCGTACATCACCGAACCGATGAAGCTCGCACCTACGATAGGGATAAGGTTTGGCAGAATCTCAACGAAAATGATGCGGAATGAAGATTCGCCTAGTACTTCTGCTGCTTTCACAAACTCTTTCTCTCTTAGAGCCAGAGTCTGGGAACGTATAACCCTCGCCCCCCAAGCCCAGGAGGTACAGCCGATAATGATTGCAATGGTTAGTGGCCCTGCCTCACCGATAAAGGCTGCTAATACAAACAGTAACGGATACTGAGGAATAACCAGCATGATGTTCATAGCGGCTGTGAGGATGTCGTCCACTCGTCCGCCAAAGTAACCCGCTGAGATACCGATAACCGTTGCTAGGAAACACACAGTAACACCTGCACCGAAGCCTACACCGAGTGAAATACGCGCACCGTAAGCTAGTTGTGACCAGATATCACGCCCCATGCGGCTGGTACCTAATACGTGGTCTGCTTTCTTGGACAGCAGCATAGTTCGGCGGTCCGTCGCTAAGTTTTCTGCAACCCAACCATCAGGATTCGCTTGTGCAGATTTCACAACAAAACTTGGGTACTCGTGAGGATTACCGGTGCGTTTGTCTGGTGCGTGTTTAGTGAGTAACGGAGCCGCTACAGCGACGAATATGAATAGCGTTACAATCGCTAAACCTGTACGCGCGTACGCGTTACCTAGTATCAGTTTGAATAAGTCTTTCATAATTATTTACCTCCCTTGCGAAGGCGAGGGTCAAGTACCACGTAAAGCATGTCGGCAATCAAGTTAAAAGACAGCATGAATAGCGTCATGATGATCAACTGACCTTGAAGTACTTGGTAGTCACGTGCGTGAATTGCGTTTAGTAGCACAGTACCAAGACCAGGGTAGTTAAAGATGATCTCGATGATTAGCTGACCACCAATAGCCATACCCAAAGACATAGAAAGTGCGGTGACACTTGGTAGCAGTGCGTTACGTGCAGCGTAGTTAAAGACCACGCGGTTTTCGCTTAAGCCTTTGCCTTTCGCCATAGTGATGTAGTCTTCTGCTAGCAGGTTGATCATGTTGTTACGCATGTTCACCAAGAAGCCACCCACTTGGATAATTGATGCACAGAATAGAGGTAGAACAGCGTGGTACGCGAGGTCTTTATAGAACGCCCAGCTTGTCCAATCTGGCAGTGTACCTGCGGTATACGCGTAGCCAGTTGGGAACCACTTCAAGCCGATAGCAAAAACGAATAGGGTCATCATTGCAATAACAACTTGAGGAACAGCTTGGATGATAAGCATGCCCGGAGTGATGAAAGCATCGTATTTACTGCCGCGCTTCCAAGCCGCGAAGATACCTAGAACAGAACCTAGCGAGAACGAAAGGATGACTGCGCTGCCCGCTAGGAATAGAGACCAACCAAAAGCTCCTCCTAGTAATGAATTCACAGATAGCGGGTAGAACTGAATCGAAGTCCCTAATTCCCAGCTAAGAATGTTCTTCATGTAGGCAATGTATTGAACAAACAAACCGCCATCGACAAAGCCAAGTAGCTCTTTCATTGCGGCGATACGCTCCGGTGTTACCTGTACCGAAGCGTTAGCGAACATCATGGTTACCGGATCGCCCGGCATCGCACGAGGAATAATGAAGTTTAACGTCGCAGCAACTAATAACGCGACAAAGTAAAACGACAAACGTCTTAAAAAATAACCCATAACTCACACCTTACTGACCCAGATTTTCCCTGTTTCTGGTTTCAGGTCGCTCCTAGCGAACTTATAAAAATTTAGAGCGAACAATCCCCTGACGACTGGCGCCATACTTTAAACATATAAAGCGGGGACTATGCGGCGTACCGAAAGTACGCCGCGAAGATAGAACGATTACTTAACTGGTTTTAGGTCCAGTACGTGAAGTAGACGCTCTGGGATACCAGCCCAAATGTTTGGACGGCCTTTTGGATTTTCTTCGTTCCACCAACCAGTGAAGCGAGTTGTATTGTACTGGTACATGTACGCGCCAGACATTACAGGAATCGTTACTTGGTCAGATGCAATGATGTTCTGAATACCGTGAGCGATTGCTAGCTGCTCATTCTTATCAGCTGTTTTGTAGAAGCTGTTTAGAAGACCATCTAGTTTGTCGTTCTTGTAGAAGTGCATTGCGAAACGAGGCATACCTTCACCAGATTGTAGCGCTGAGTTGTAAGCACTGTTCCAGTAAGTGTATGGATCCGCACCGTGGAAGTAGTTTGTGTAAGCTACATCGTAAGTGCCTTCAAGCATTGCTTGGTTGTACACAGAGAAGTCAGGAGTACGTGCTTTCGCTTTGATACCTACTTCTGCTAGTTGTTCAACAGCTAGCTGTACTGTGTTGTTGAAGTCAGTCCAACCGTTTGGAGATTGGATTAACAGTTCAAAAGACTTGCCAGATGGAGTGTCTACGAAACCATCTTTGTTTACGTCTTTGAAGCCCGCTTTCTTAAGCAGTTCTTTCGCGCCATCAACGTTGTACGTGTTGAAACCTTTGTACTTGTTGTGAGTCTTTTCGTCAGACCATGCTTCGAATGCGTAGCCAAGGCCAGATGCGAAGTCGTTCACTGTACCACCACCGTAGAACGCGATGTCGATGATAGTTTGACGGTCAAGAGCCATAGAGAACGCACGACGGAAATCTACGTTAGTTAGCGCTTCATTCTTCGCAGGATCTGGGTTCTTGAAGTTAACTACGAACGCCTGAGTACCTGATGGCGGGTACCAGTACTGGTGGTTAGGACTTGCAGCTGCGTAAGTACGGTCGATGTCTGGGATGAACGATGAAGTCCAGTCCATTTCGCCGTTAACTACTTTACCTAGGAATTGGTCGTTGTTCGCGATTTGAGGTACGCGTAGACAGTCAACGTCTAGGTTGTCTGCATCCCAGTAGTTCGGGTTAGCACACTGGATGTAAAGCTGAGGAGTGAAAGTATCGATCTCAGTGAATGGGCCAGAGCCTACAGGGTTTTCGTTAGTGAAAGTTGCAGGATCTTTGATGTCTTTCCAGATGTGCTCTGGTACAACAGGAACCTTAGCAATTTCGTAAGGAACGTTAGAGTTCGCTTCTTTCAGGCTAAACTTAACTTGGTAATCGTTAACTTTTTCTACGCCTGCAACCCAAGAGTTGATGCCGCTTTGGTCTAGCTCTGGTTTTTCCTTAACTAGGTTGAACGAGAATACTACGTCGTTCGCATCGAACGTTTGACCGTCAGACCATTTTACGCCTTTACGAATATCGAAAGTTACGCTCATTAGGTCGTCAGACATTGTGTAGTTTTCAGCTAAACGGAATACAGGGGTGTTACCGTGCATTTCGTTGAAAACAACAAGAGGTTCGTATAGGAAGTCTGTTGTTGTGTGTAAGTTCGTTGCACCTAGGTACGGGTTAAAGTTACGTACAAAAGTGGTGAACTCTTTCGGGTGGATAGTTAGTTCACTGCGTTCAGCTGCTGTCGCTACTGAAGCAAATCCAGTAGTCGCTGTAGCAATAATTGCTGTTGCTAGTGCTGTTTTTTTAATGTTGGCAAGCATAGCTGTTCCTTACTATTTGCTTTCATTTCACTTACGGAATGGAATGTCATCAATTGATAAACACTCTCTAAGACCTACCTCTAACTTCGAGCTTCTGTTCGGAGGAGAACGTTGGCTCTAAGAGTGGCCTGTAGGCCTTAGGCACAGTAAGAAAACACCTTAACGTCAATTTTCGCAATCGGTATTCCCGTTAAAAACGTTAAAACTTCATTGTCTCTCGTTAATAACGTCAATCAACCTATTTTAGAACAAAATTTGTTCGATTTTTTATGGGTGATCTATCTCGCATATGCTCAGAGGTTGGACTGGTTATGTAAGTGTTTACTAACTCTGTTGGTCAATAAAAATAATAGCTTTGCTGTTTTGCTAGTACAACTGAGATCTTAATCACTTCTAAGCTAAGGTGTTAATTTATGCGGCTAAATAAAATCTGCCGAATTGTTGTGACTGGCTTCGCAATATCGATTATTGTCGCGTAAAAAGTACGGTGATAGGCCTTTTACAGAGGAAAGTAGCCAAGATTCTGTCAGCAATTACAAGGCGTTTTTAACCTTCTTTTATGAAGCGTAAAAAGAGAAAGTTAACGTGCTGCTTATACATGTAGGAATAAAAAAAGCCCAACATAAGTTGGGCTTAATCTAGTGGATGTAAGCAGGTTAACTGGTAAGTAAATGCTGCAGTTTATTTTTGAGTGCTTCGATGTGTGTACGCTCAGGACTTTGTTCATTACAGTGTTCTAAAATGTACTCCAGCGAGCTTAGTACCGTTCTCCAGCGTGGGGTTTTAGGTAGCGTCTCTACGCGTAGATACTTGTCTAACGTTCTCGTTTGTAGGGTGCTTCTGTCGAGATAGACACGCCACAACCCACTTTGTTCTGCAAAAGTAAACTTGCTTTGTCCGGTTACTCGTTCCCAGTAGTCAAGCGCACTTGTCATCGCATCAACTAAGATTTCACGCATGACTTCTTGCTTGCTCTTACTGTCTGACGACACCTTGTCCGCCAAACGAGTGAACTCACCACCAAGCTCTTTCAATTCCTGAAGCTTAGCTTTGTCACCATCGAACGCATAGCTTGAAAGTGCCTCAATTGCTCTCTCTAGATTGTTGATGCGCCCCGCGTTAATACTGCCGCCAACGTTAAAGATATACATTGAACGCAGTCCAGAGCCTTCAGGTAGCTTGAGGATATCCGCAGATATGTGTTGGCGTACATCTTCGACATAGACGTCAATCGTGCCGCAGTAGTGCTCTTGCTCGACTTGAATAAACTTAGGCGCAATCAACTCTTCTGCTGATGAACGTTTCAGTTGCTCCGTTGAACGTCTGAACAGTTTTGATGCAGCGTCGTTGGCAAAGCGGATTTTATTGTCCTCTCTGGTACAGATAATGGCTTCTGGGGCGGTTTCTAGCTGCTCAAGTAGTCGCCCTTGAGTTTCTAGCAAGCTCGCTTCGACTAACGCACGCTCTTTGAGCTCCAATTGCAGTTGCTGGTTTTCGATACGACGCAACTCGGCTTTACTTGCGGTTAAGTGTGCGCGGATTCGGGCTGCGAGTTCTTGTTTGTTAAACGGCTTTGACAGGTAGTCGTTCGCCCCAGCGTTAAACCCTCTTACTCGATCATTGGCCTGATTCAATGCTGTTAACATAATGATTGGTAGTTCCGCGTGGTCATATTCTTCACGCAGCTTTTCACACACTTGGTAACCACTCATGCCCGGCATCATGATGTCGAGTAGCATCAATTCTGGTTTTTCTGCTTCAACGTTTTCCAGCGCTTCCAGTCCGTCTTTTGCGGTACGAACACGGTAGCCTTCTAAACGCAAGAAGCTGTCGAGAACTCTGACGTTGACAGGTTCATCGTCAACGATCAGTAGCAAAGGTCCTTCAGGGTTTTCTGGCAGATTAGTCGGCTCTACCAGTTCAGATTCGCCACTATCTGGTGCTTGGAAGTGTGGCGTTTCGTAGTGCGTGGCGTGCGCGATTTGCTCATCGGTGGCAATCGGCAGCGTAAAGCTAAATGTCGTCCCGACCATTGGCTGACTGCTGACGTAGAGAGAACCTTTCATCAGCTCGATCAATTGTCGACTGATCGATAGACCCAGTCCGGCACCTTGGCGGTAGCGGCTGGCATCATTCCCTGCCTGAATCAAAGGCTCAAAAATATGATCAAGCTGATCAGCAGGAATACCCTGACCGGTATCGACGACTTGGACGCGAATTTGTTGGTCGATAACGGTAGCAGAAATGACAATTTTCCCTTCGCTGGTGTATTTAATCGCGTTGCCAATCAAGTTATACAGCACTTGCTCCAGTCGTTGAGGATCGGCGCTCACCCAAACCGGTTCTGTAGGCACTTGGTTAATGATGCGCAGCGGCTTATTGCCCAGTAAGTGCGAAGAGAGCTCGAGCACCAAACGTGTTGCGCCAGAGAGATCGACCGCACTGGTTTCAATATCTAGGTTGCCGTAACGCATTTTGTGGTAATCGAGCAGATCGTCAACCAAGGTAGCGAGTCGCTGGCCGCTACTAATTATGATGTCCAACTGGTACTTGTGATCTGCGGTAATCGGGCCGTTTGCTCCCGAAATTAGAGCCTCAGCAATACCCACCATACCGTGTAATGGGGTACGTAATTCGTGAGAGGTTGTCGCGAGGAACTCATCTTTTAGTTTGTTCGCCAGTTGCAACTCATCGTTCTGTTTCTGGATCAGATGAAGATTGCTTTCGAGCTCTTCGTTCTGGTGTTTGATAAGCTGAATTTTCTCGCGAATAGAACGCTGCATGCGCTCAAAGCTGACCGCAAGCCGACCAATTTCGTCTTTGCGCTCGGTATTGATCATGCTCGCTTCCATGTCGCCAGCAGAGACTTTCTCTGCCGCCCAGGTCAGTTTTAGTAGGGGGGAGGTAATAAAGTTAGAAAGATAGTGCGACGCCATCACGACTAAGAAAATGGCGATCAACATCGCGACGATAAAGATCTTCTCGAGCTGATGGACTCGGGCAAATGCGACTTTCTCTGGAACTTCAACCACCAAAGACCAGTCGATACCACTGACGGAAACCGGGGTGTAGGCGGCAATCACTTCTTCACCTTCGGTATTGGTGTAGGTGCCGACATTCGTTAAGCCGTTTAGACCGTAATCAACTACTTCAATACTGCGGTCAATATCTTCTTGCTGGAACGCCAGAGTACGCGAGTAATGGTCTTTACCTACCAGTAACGTTCTGGTGTAGGCGTTGCCACGAAGGTCAGCAATCAGTTTGGTGATGCCATTATTAGGTAGACGGAACATGGCGTAGCTGTGCAAGTAACCTTGCTGGATGATTGGCGCGCCAAGCCAAGCGACCGATTTACCTTGTTCTACTGTAAAGTCAGAGATTACGACAGGAGTGAAATCTTCGTTGGTTTTACGCTTTTCATTCACTAGGTTTCTTAGTTTTTTAAACGTTTTGCCGAGGTTGCCGTCTGTGTATTTACCCGTTAGCAGGTTGGTGCCGTAGTTGTCGTATTTATAGATTGAGTAGGTAACGTTGCCATCGCGGTCGACCAAAAGAATGTCGTCAAAATCAGAACGTTTCAGCAGCTCTAGATATGCCCAATGGTAACGTTTGTGCAGTAAGCGATACCTTTCCGTACCGTTGTAGTTACTGGATTGCGGCAGGATAGAAGTTTTGATCTGGTCGCCCGAACCTTGGATATAACGCTTTTGTGCGTATTCTCGCGCTTGTTCAATATCGAGTCCTAAGTTGCTAAACGCGTTGACTAGGCCATAAAAGCGCCCGCCACTGGCGTAAGCCAACTCAGAACGGACAAAACCCATCACTTCTGACTCTTTTGCGTTGAGGTAATCGATGATTTGCTGCTTCTTGCTATCGCGAACCGAGACTAAGTGAGAGGTGCTTTGTTCTTGCAGGTCGGTGGTATGTGAGTGCAAAAAGAATAACGCGATGATCGTCAAAGGCGTGATACTGACGACAAGAAACGCCAGCATCAACGTATTTTGCAGACGCTTAAATCTTTGTTTTCTGTACAACTTAAACATGTTCTGACTAGGCTTTCCGTGAGAATACAGCTCTGTCGCGTTCGAGCAGTTAAAGCTAGAAAGGTGATTTTTACAGAGCGAGAATAAAAACGTTAATTTTAGAAATGACAAAATTAACGAGTTTTTTTACTTTGACAAGTAAGTTGCTGGGAAAGCGTGGTGAGAGGCGCAAATTTACCACATGAAGTGCAAAATAAGCCCAGTTATTGCAGCATAACTGGGCGAAATGACTATTTCTTAGCGTGATAAATAGCGAATTTATTGGTCTTATTTAGTGTCTCGCAATTACCATACGCTTTTTCAATAATTGGTGGATATTTCAAGAAGCTATTTGCTACGATGAGCAGTTCGCCCTGTGCATTTTGTTGTTTAGGGGCGTCAGCGAGCAGCGTTTCTGTCGCGCTGTAACTGGTGTCTAACCCCGCGTGAAACGGTGGATTGCTGATAATAAAACGGTAATCTTTACTGGTATCAGAATACACATCAGAAGCAAACACCTTACCCGAGAGCCCATTTGCCGCCAGTGTGGCTTTACTTGAAGCGACCGCTAACGCGCTGATGTCGCACATTTCGAGTTCAATTTCAGGGTAAAGGCTCGCCATGACGGAACCGATCACTCCGGCACCGCAACCGAAGTCGAGGACTTTGCCCGAAAGTGTAGGCAGGGTATCGAGGAGCAATTTACTACCGATATCAAACTGACCATGACTAAACACACCCGGCAGGCTCATGATAGTGAGTTGGTGTTCTTGATAGCTGACCGGATACTGCTTAAACCATTCGTCAATCTGGAACGGTTTAACCGGCTCCAAACATTTACCCCAATAAAATGAACAACGGCGTGCGGAATCAAACTTATTGATGGGACCGTATTGCTTGAACATTTTCTCGATACTTTTGACCCCCGAGCGGTTTTCACCTACCACGACAATCTCGGTATCGACGCCGAGTTTTGCCATCAGCATCGCCAATAAATACTCAGCTTCAGCTTTGGCTTTCGGCCAGTAGAGTAGAACCATATCTGCTTGAGTAGACTGGTCAAATTCGGCTCCAAATACCGCTTTGACTTGCCCAAATGGTGCAAGTTGACGGTAGTAGCCGTAGTTAGTGGTAAATACGGTTACTGATTCGCAGTGTTTCACCAGTTCGACAGGGAAGAGGTCTTCCGATTCGCCAGCGACAAGCACATGTTTACCTTCAAAGTAAGCAAGTTGTCTTTCGGCGATTTGGCTAGGAGCGATATAAGCAGACATGTTGGACTCGATCAGAAAAAAGACGGGGGATTTTCGCATAATCCCCCGCATTCTTGAAGCTATTCGCGTTAGTTCTGATCTTGGCGATCTAAGAAGTCTTGGAACTCTTCTTCATATAGATTGAAGAGAACCATGGTGATGGCGAAGATTAGTGGACCGTAGATTAAGCCCATCAAGCCAAATAAGTGCAGACCACCCAGTAGCGAGAAGAAGATCATCAATGTGTTCATCCCTGCGCTGCCTTGCATTAGAAGCGGTCGCAGTAGGTTGTCGATTGAGCCGACGACTGCCACACTCCAAACGGTTAGGAAGATCGCCCAAGTGGTGTCACCGGTTAGGAATAGATAAGCCGCAGCCGGAATCCAGATCAGCGCGGTACCGACCACGGGAATAAACGACGCAAAGCCCATCATGGTTCCCCAAAACAGCCCTGGGAATCCCGCTAGCCACATACCGATACCACCGGCAAAGCCTTGGGCAATCGCGGTAAGAAAAGATCCCATCACAGCAGACTTAGACACTTGTTCGATCTCATCGAGTAACTTGTCTTCTTGGCTGCGCGAGAGCGGCAGGATATGACGAATGGCAGTGATGATTTTTTCGCGGTCCCTAAGCAAGAAAAACAACACAAACAACATCAGGAAAAACGCCATCAGGAATGAAGTCGCATCACCTAATATCTGTGCGCTAAAACCGACCAAGTTTGAACCAAACGAAGTGGCAAATTTAGCTATGCGCTGGGCGATTTCCTGAGGTGTGACTGAGTCGAAAGGTAAGTAGGTGTTAACTATCGACAAGCCTTTGACGACCCAAGGGTGCTCAAAAATGGTTTGGATGCCGCCGTGGGTAACCCACTGATAGACATTCTGCGAAAAGGTTGAGCCTTGTTGAACGATTGCCGCAAAGACAAACAGCAAAGGTACGACGATGATAAAAGTCAGTACCACACACGACACCAGAGCGGCGATGTTTTTGTGCGTTGGAATGCGTTGTTCAATCCAGTCATGGATCGGAAACATCAGCAAAGAAATAATGAACGCCATGACTATCGAGTTGACATAAGGCTCAACAAGTAAATAACAGGTATAAGCTGACGCGAGTAGCGCGATCACCAAAACCCAATGGCTGGAAGTGATTTTAATTTTATCTGACACGTTTTTGTCCAATTATTCGACGTTGTTTAAGTATAATGGCTCTAAAGCGTGGGTTCTTCAACGCAAAAAATCTAATGTTATCAAAGAAGAGTTAAATGGATGGGATGTTGTAATAATGAGAAAGGGTGCTCGACAAAGGGCAAGCCTAAGCGTTCAATTCCTTGGTTCACTTTAATTGTGATAGGACTGGTGGTGTTAGTTGCGCTGAACTGGCAATAACCCGGTTCCTATGAAAGATAAAAAAGGCTGCGAGTGCAGCCTTTTTAGTTGTTTTTACAATTAAGCTTCTGCCGCTAACATCGCAAAACAACGTTCAGCCGCTTCAAGAGTGGCGTCAATTTCTTTGCTGCCGTGAGCAAGACAAGTAAAGCTTGCTTCAAAAGCAGATGGCGCTAGGTATACGCCGTGATCCAGCATGAGGTGGAAGAAACGCTTAAAGCGCTCGATATCACACTTAGTCACGTCTTCGTAGCAAGTAACGCTTTCTTGGTCGGTAAAGAAGAAACCAAACATACCGCCGACTTGGTTAACCACAAGTGGGATACCGTGACGGTCAGCCAGCTCTTTGAAACCATCCGCAAGTTGCTTGGTTTTGCTTGCGAGACGTTTTTCATTGCCTTCTTCTTTTAGAAGGTTCAGACACGCGTAGCCCGCTGCCATCGCGACTGGGTTGCCTGATAGAGTACCCGCTTGGTAAACCGGGCCTGTTGGGGCGATGTATTGCATCACTTCTTTACGACCACCAAAAGCACCCACTGGCATACCGCCACCGATCACTTTACCTAGCGTCGTTAGGTCAGGTTTGATGTTGTAGTAACCTTGTGCGCCACCTAGTGCAACGCGGAAGCCTGTCATTACTTCATCAAAAATCAGTAGTGCGCCTTCTTCATCACAGATTTGGCGTAGGCCTTCGTGGAAACCTTCTACTGGTGGAATACAGTTCATGTTGCCCGCGACAGGTTCAACGATGATACAAGCAATCTCGCCTTTGTTTGCTGCAAACAGTTCACGAACAGAATCAAGGTCGTTAAAGGTTGCAGTTAGCGTGTATTTAGCAAAATCCGCTGGTACACCAGGAGAGCTTGGTTGACCAAGAGTCAGAGCACCAGAACCAGCTTTGACTAGTAGGCTGTCTGCGTGACCGTGGTAACAACCTTCGAATTTCATGATCTTATCGCGACCTGTGTAACCACGAGCAAGGCGAATTGCACTCATGGTTGCTTCTGTGCCCGAGCTCACCATGCGGATTTGCTCCATTGAAGGAACCAGCTCAGACACGAGCTCCGCCATTTTGATTTCCATCTCAGTAGGTGCACCAAAGCTTAAACCGCGTTGTGCAGCGTCGATGACGGCTTCGCGGATTACGGCATGGTTGTGGCCAAGAATCATTGGACCCCAAGAACCAACGTAATCAATGTAAGCTTTACCATCAGCATCGAAAATTAATGGACCATCTGCGCGTTCAATAAATACAGGTGCACCACCAACGCCGTTGAAAGCACGTACTGGAGAGTTCACGCCACCAGGAATGGTTTTCTGTGCCTTCTCGTAAAGTTCTGCTGATTTGGTCATTGATATATCCTCTTTTGATTGCTCGGACCAATTTGGCAGGCATTGTACCTGCCCAATCCAGTACAATAAAATGCTTCGTGCCTCATAATGGGCAGTTTTACCCCAAGAAATGGGGCAATAAGCAAAAAAAAGCCCTCATTAGTGGTGAATACTTGAACGCTTCACTCAGGTATTAGATAATCCGGTTATTATATAAAGATGATTTGTCCATCGCTGCGCGAGGCGATTGGATTTACACGAGTGAGAGAGGTCATCGTGAGCGAAGTAAATATCCCACTAACATTTTCGGATGCGGCCGCACAACGAGTAGGCGCTCTGATTGCTGAAGAAGAAAACCCAAACTTAAAGCTACGCGTATACATTACCGGTGGTGGTTGTAGTGGTTTTCAGTACGGCTTCACGTTTGATGAAAACGTAAACGAAGGTGACACGACGATTGTAAACAGCGGTGTAACTTTAGTTGTTGACCCAATGAGTTTGCAGTACCTAGTTGGTGGTCAAGTTGATTACACAGAGGGGCTAGAGGGTTCTCGCTTCTTCGTTAACAACCCGAACGCGACGACAACCTGTGGTTGTGGTGCATCATTTAGCGTCTAATCTCTGATAAGTTATTCACAAGGCTGCATTTTTGCAGCCTTTGTTTTATTTACTGCTAAATTTCGTGAAACTGAGATCTAGCTAAGAATCCAAGCCTTTACTGTTTTCATTTTAGATAGTTAATTCGTATCATGAATTAATATTCGATATGGATTGCTGTGTTTTATGAATTAATCCTCCTATCATTGCTCAACGCAAAGGATTGTTATGGCTAGCTTCTCATTTACGCGATTTTTCGCTGAACGACCTTATACTGTATCGTTGTTCATTGTTTTATTACTCTCTGCTTGGTTGGGACTTGGGTCATTACGAGCCGATGACGCAGCACCTCAGAGTTCATCGCAAGACATCCCTCTGGCGCGAGTCTCCTATCAAACATTTACCGCACAAAATACCTATAAGGCGATCGAATTGTACGGTCGAACCGCGCCGGACAGACAAGCAACTTTAGGTGCAGAAATCGCCGGTAAAATCATTGCCCTCAAGGTGGACAAAGGTCAGTCGGTCAAGCAAGGACAAGTGATTGCGCAAATTGATAAAGGTGACCTTGAAATTCAATTAGAGCGCGCGCGTTCATTGCTCAAAGTTCGTGAAAAAGAGTTTAAAGCGGCTCAATCGTTAAAGAATAAAGGTCTGCAAGGTGAAGTTGCATTCAGTAATGCGGAAGCTTCTTTAGTGGAAGCTCGCGCACAAGTTACAAATGCTAGGATCGCATTGAGAAATACCAATGTCACTGCGCCTTTTAGCGGTATTGTCGACAATCTATTTATCGAAACGGGGGATTTCGTCGGTGTCGGCGACCCAGTCGCGACGATTATTGATTTAACCAACTTAGTGATTGAAGCCGATGTTAGTGAGCGTCACATTCAGGACTTGTCATTAGATCAACCTGCAACGGTGAAGTTTATCTCTGGCGAAACAGTCGAGGGTACAGTGAGTTATATTTCACGGGTATCTTCACCTGCGACCAACACCTTCCCGATTGAGATCCTATTACCCAATCCGCAACAGTTGATTTCAGCGGGGATCAGCACCGAGGTTGATTTAAACCTCAAACAACAACCAGCGATAAAACTCACCCCGGCGATGCTTGCGCTGGATGAGGCCGGCAATTTGGGTGTCAAAACTCTAAAGGACCAAAAGGTAAAGTTTGTTCCAATTCAAATCGTCAAAGCAGAGCAGGACGGTGTTTGGCTGACAGGTCTGGGGGATGTCGTCGACATTATTACCACTGGTCAGGGTTTTGTGCGTGATGGCGATGAAGTAATTGCCGTTAAGCAAGAATTGTAAGCGGGGGCGATATGTTAAGTTTGATCGACGCTGCCTTATCGCGCACCCGTACCATGATGGTATTGCTGGTCTTTGTTCTGATTTCTGGCGTACTGACCTATCTAACTATTCCGAAAGAATCGAGCCCGGATATTACGATCCCAATTATCTATGTGTCTGTTGGCCACCAAGGTATCTCACCTACCGACGCTGAGCGTTTGCTCGTTCGGCCGATAGAGCAAGAGCTGCGCTCTATTGAAGGGGTAAAAGAGATGACCGCAACGGCGTCAGAAGGGCACGCGTCGGTGGTGCTGGAGTTCAGCGTCGGCGTTGACCTTGACCGAGCGATGGCTGAAGTGCGTGATGCGGTTGACTTGGCCAAGCCTAAATTGCCTGCCGACAGTGACGAGCCTACCGTGAATGAAGTGACTCTGGCTTCTGAAGAACCCGCTTTATCTGTGGTGCTATACGGCACTGTTCCTGAAAGAACCGCCGTGCATCTTGCGCGTCAATTGCGAGACAAACTGGAAAGCTATCGACAAATTTTGGAAGTCGACATCGCGGGTGACCGTGAAGATATTGTTGAGATCATCGTCGATCCACTTTTAATGGAAAGTTATGGTTTGGATCAGGCCGATATTTACAACCTGATCGCGCTAAACAATCGTGTGGTGGCGGCAGGTTTTGTTGATACTGGCTATGGTCGCTTTTCGGTCAAGGTGCCGTCGGTATTTGAGTCGCTAAAAGATGTGCTTGAGTTGCCAGTGAAAGTTGATGGTAAGCAAGTAATTACTTTTGGTGATGTCGCGACGGTAAGGCGTGCGTTCCGTGACCCCGAAAGTTACGCACGTTTGGATGGTAAATCTGCGATTGTGCTCGACGTGAAAAAGCGTGCAGGTGAAAACATCATCGAAACAGTCGAGTTAATTAAAACGGTGATGGCAGAAGCGCAGAAGCGAGAACAATGGCCGGATAACCTACTGGTGAAATACACCTGGGACCAGTCAGATGACGTCAAGATGATGCTCAATGACCTGCAAAATAACATCTTGTCAGCGATCATTCTGGTCGTGATTGTGATCATCGCAATCCTCGGTGTCCGTACCGCATTGTTGGTCGGTATTTCGATTCCCGGTTCATTCCTGACAGGCTTGCTGGTATTGGCTGTGTTTGGCCTGACAGTGAATATTATCGTATTGTTCTCGCTGATCATGGCGGTTGGTATGTTGGTCGATGGGGCGATCGTTGTCACCGAGTTTGCCGACCGACGTATGCAAGAGGGGACGCCGCGAAAAGAAGCGTATCGAGATGCAGCGAAACGTATGGCGTGGCCGATCACTGCCTCAACAGCGACCACTCTGGCTGCTTTTGCGCCGTTGTTATTCTGGCCCGACGTCACGGGTGAGTTTATGAGGTATCTTCCATTGACGTTGATCGCGACGCTGGCCGCCTCGTTAGCAATGGCACTATTATTTGTGCCTGTGCTCGGTAGTCTGATCGGTAAACCGCAAAATGTTTCGCCGATCCAACGCGAGAAAATGCTTGCCCTACATGAAGGGGATTACGACAAAGCAACTGGTCTCACCAAGCTTTACTTTCACACCTTGAACGTCGCGCTGCGTCATCCGCTAAAGATCTTACTAAGTGCAATATTATTCTCGCTTGCCGTTGGTTTTACCTACGTTAAAGCGGGTCTAGGTGCAGAGTTCTTCCCCGAAGTAGACCCACCATTTTTTACCGTAAAAGTGCGTTCGTACGGTGATTTATCTATCGATGAGAAAGACCGGATCATGCGTGATGTTGAATCGGTGATGTTGGGGCATGACGAGTTTGAAAGCGTCTACACCAAAACGGGTGGCGAAGATGAGATTGGCTTAATTCAGATTACGCCAGTGGATTGGCAGTATCGCCGTAAAGTCAAAACCATTATTGATGAACTAAAGCAAACGACAGATCAGTACGCTGGGGTGGAAATTGAGTACAAATTTCCTGAAGCGGGGCCACCGACAGACCATGATTTAGTGATCGAAATGTCTGGCGAAACGATCACTGGTCTAGACGAGGGCTCAAAAATCGTTCGCCAATGGGCGGATGCTTATCCTGCGTTTACCAATGTCAGTGACAACTCGAGCAAAGATGGCATCGACTGGCAGATCGATATCCGCAGAGATGACGCGGCGCGCTTCTTGGCTGACGCCACACTGGTTGGTAATACGGTGCAGTTTGTTACCAATGGCTTAAAACTTGGCGATTATCTGCCGGATGATTCGACCGAAGAAGTCGATATTTTGGTTCGTTACCCAGAAGATAAGCGTGATATTGGCCGTTTTGACCAACTGCGGGTCAAAACCGCTGCCGGACTGGTACCAATCACTAACTTCGCCAGCATAGTGCCTGAACATAAACAGGATACGATTCGTCGAGTTGACGGCTACCGAGTGATTAGCGTATTCGCGGATATTAGAGAAGGCTATAACCTAGCGCTTGAACTACCGAAAGTAGAACAAGCATTGAAAGAGTTAGCCTTGCCAGAGGGTGTTGAGTTTAAGATCCGAGGTCAGAATGAAGAGCAGGAGAACTCCTCTGCGTTCTTGCTCAACGCATTTATGGTCGCGCTGGTGGTGATGGCGCTGATTTTGATTACTCAGTTCAACAGTTTCTACCAAGCGTTTCTTATCCTCAGTGCGGTACTGTTTTCAACGGTTGGGGTATTTGCGGGCTTATTGATCTTCCAGAAGCCGTTCGGTGTGATCATGTCCGGCATCGGTGTGATTGCTTTAGCGGGGATTGTGGTGAATAACAACATCGTCTTGATCGACACCTATAACCAGCTACTCAAACGCGGTCTGGACAAGCGCGATGCGATACTGAGAACCGGTGTGCAGCGTTTGCGTCCGGTACTATTGACTACCGTGACCACGATTCTGGGCTTGCTACCTATGGTATTGGAAATGAACATCGACTTGATGAACCAAAAGATCGAGTTTGGCGCACCAAGTACCCAGTGGTGGTCGCAGCTGGCGACGGCAGTGGCTGGTGGATTGGCTTTTGCGACGGTGTTGACCTTGGTATTGACGCCTTGTCTATTGATGCTTGGTAGGACACACAAGCCCGATAAGAGCTGATTGAGATTACCCTGATAGAAAACGCCCCGCTTGTTTAAGCGGGGCGTTTTATTGTCTACTCTGTGGCGAGTAACTTACCGTATCGGTCTAAGTTTTTCAGCCGGATGGCCGCGTTGGCCATGAACGTCGCTTTTGCTTGGCCCGTCAGAGACTTTGATTGCGGCAATTTCACCGTTCTTGCGTTTTTGTGTACGCCGTTAACTAAGAATTCGTAGTGCAAGTGCGGACCTGTCACTCGTCCCGTACCGCCTAGCGTACCAATGGTTTGGCCTTGTTTTACGCGCTGACCCGTTTTCACCATACGTTTCGTTAAGTGCAGGTACTTAGTGATGTAGGTATTGCTGTGTTTGATAAACACATAATTACCATTGAACTGGTTGTAACTCGACTTCTGCACGATACCGTCACCGGCAGCCCAGATTGGTGTGCCGACTGGTGCTGCGTAGTCGGTGCCACGGTGCGCGCGGACTTTACCCGTTACAGGATGGCGACGTGTTGGGTTGAAGTTAGACGTGACGCGACGAAAATCGAGCGGTGAACGCAAGAAAGCCTTCTTCATAGCTCGGCCGTTTTCATCGTAATAGTTGCCGGTTCTGTCGTCTAAAATCGCTTTAAAGGTATCGCCTTGGTTGGTGAAGATTGCCGCGATGATCTTACCGCGACCGACAACTTCACCTTCAACGACTTTCTCTTGATAAAGGATCTCAAAGCTGTCGTTTTGACGGATATCGAGGGCGAAGTCGATATCCCAGCCAAATATTCCGGCTAACTCCATGATTTGGTTGGCAGTTAGCCCAGCGCCAAGCCCGGCATTCCAGAAGTTAGACGTAATCGTGTTGCGCGCATAATTGTATTGGTAGAACACCTCTTTGGTATCGGTGCTGGAGGTGTAGCCATTTTCTGACTTAGTAATCAAAAAGGTTTCGTATTCGTTTAGCTTACGTTTGATTTGTAGCAGATTGTTGTCGGTGTCAAAACCAAACTGAAAACTGTCACCAGGGCGAACTCTCGTCAGTTGATTGGCAATCTCTTTGCTTGTGGAGGTGAGGGTATAAAGCAATCGAGAAGACAGGCCTGCACGTTGAAACAGTAATGCCATGCTGTCACCAGAGCCGATTGTATGCGTTTCCCAGCGAAGTACCGAAAGCGACGGTAGCGTTTCCTGAAGCGCCAGCGCCTCATAATTAATATCAATAGGGTAGGCTTTGCCCACTTGGTAGATACGCTCGTCCTGACGTAAATCCTGAGGTGCCGGAAGAAATAGCGCGACTACTATTAAGGCACTGAAGAATGCAATAAGAGCTCGGTGAATCCATGGGAGTCGAGCGAAAAGCGACAACATCGTATGTCCGTTCTAAAAAAATCGATAAAAATGCATAGCCGTTTAGTCTAACTGGTTTCAAAAAGCATCGCTATTCAAGTAAGATGTCAAACTATCAAATTTTTGCCAAATCTGTGGGAGTGAACAAGAATGGCGAGCATTGAAGCTGCACTAGCCGAGATTAAGCGCGGTGTTGAAGAGCTGATTCCAGAAGAAGAGCTGATCGCAAAACTAAAAGAAGGTCGTCCTCTGCGCATTAAATTGGGCGCGGATCCAACGGCACCGGATATCCACCTAGGTCATACGGTAATTTTCAATAAGCTTCGCTTGTTCCAAGAGTTAGGCCATGAAGTGACGTTCCTGATTGGTGACTTCACCGCAATGGTTGGCGACCCAACAGGTAAAAACAGCACGCGTCCACCGCTAAGCCGTGAAGACGTGCTACGCAACGCAGAAACATACAAAGAGCAGGTGTTTAAGATTCTAGACCCTGCGAAAACTAAGATTCAGTTTAACTCTGAGTGGTTATCTGAACTTGGTGCAGAAGGCATGATTCGCCTTGCTGCCAACCAAACTGTAGCGCGTATGCTTGAACGTGACGACTTTAAAAAGCGTTATGCAGGCGGCCAGCCAATAGCAATCCACGAGTTTATGTACCCACTACTGCAAGGTTGGGACTCGGTTGCGATGGAAACGGACGTAGAGCTAGGCGGTACGGACCAGAAGTTCAACCTACTAATGGGTCGTGAGCTACAAAAATCGCACGGTCAGAAGCCTCAGGTTGTATTGATGATGCCTCTTCTTGTCGGTCTAGACGGTGAGAAGAAGATGTCTAAGTCGGCGAACAACTACATTGGTATTAGCGAAGCGCCAAGCGAAATGTTCGGTAAGATCATGTCTATCTCTGATGACCTGATGTGGAGCTACTACGAGCTGCTGTCTTTCCGTCCGTTGGAAGAAATCGCTCAGTTCAAAGCAGACGTTGCGGCGGGTAAAAACCCACGTGATATCAAAGTACTGCTAGCGAAAGAGATCATCGCGCGTTTCCATAGCGAAGCAGATGCAGAAGCGGCGGAGCAAGAGTTCGTTAACCGTTTTGCTAAGAACCAAATCCCAGACGAAATGCCTGAGTTTGATTTCGACGCAGGTACACCAGTTGCAAACTTGCTAAAAGACGCAGGCCTATGTGCTTCAACATCTGAAGCGATGCGTATGGTAAAACAAGGCGCGGCTAAGATTGAAGGCGAGAAGGTCGCGGATGCTAAATTTGCACCTGAAGCGGGTACTTACGTATTCCAGGTTGGTAAACGTAAGTTTGCTCGCATTACGATTAAGTAATCGCAGTTGAACTAAAAAAAGCGCCTCATCGGGCGCTTTTTTTGTGGGTGGCGTTTGCCACCTCAGTTACTTGCTTTTCAATGAGTGACTGAACTTCACCACGTCTTGATAGAAGCGCGTTTCAAATCGCGTAATTGGTGCTTCGACTGGCTTCTCCGTCTTGGTTTTTTCTGGATGATAGTCCGTCACGTACTGCACAAACAGTGAGCTCGGCTTTCCAGTGCTATCTAGACCATAACCCGCCATATTCAAGCTCCCGTACAACGAACCGCTTTTGGCGATGATGGCACCTTTGACCGGTGCTTTGCGCATGCTTCTGCGATATTTCAATGTACCGCTTTCGCCTGCCGTTGGCATTAATGCGATTAACTGTAAGTCGCGGTCGTTTTTCCAGATGTAATGGAGGACCTGCGTCATTGCGCCTGTGGTAAACCGGTTGTTGCGAGATAGTCCTGAACCGTCGGCAAGCGGCATGTGGCTTAAATCGATGCCTGTTCGCGTATGGATGATTTGTTTTATCGCTTCGGTGCCATTGCGAAAGCTACCTGGTTGGACGTAGAACTTTGCGCCTAAGGTTTTCGTCAGGTTATCGGCGATAAGATTGTTTGAGTCTTTCAGCATCTCTTCAAGCAGCTCATTTAATGGCTTAGAGTAATGGCTTGCGATCAATTTGGCTTTGCTTGTATTTGGCTTGCCGATTCGGATTTGTCCGTCGAGTTTAATGCCAAGTTGAGCCAGTTGTTTGCCCAGCATCTTTTGCGTGTAAAGCTCTGGGTTCTGCACCGCAAATTTCAACGGCAGCGGCTTTTTACGATTCTGCAGACAACCTTTCAGGCGGTAGTGGTTATTGGCTGTCGATTCTAACTCTAGGTCACATTGAGAGCTTTCTTGTTCCGCTTCACTGACTGCTTTAACTTCAGTTGAGGCGTGTACAGGGAAATGCGGCGGCACGTACACTCGGGTTTTACCGTGTTTCTCGGTATAAATCGACGCCTGAACGCAGTTACCATCGAGCGTCACCGCACTGGCTGGAGCGCTATAACACACGCCAAGGATATCCCACGGCCAGCCAACGGCACGGTCATAGCCAGTAAAGGCGGAGTTATCGAGCCAGATATCACCTTTAATTCGTTTAAGACCTTTACTGCGGGCAGTCGTTAATAAGGCTTTTAAATCGTCAGTTTGTAATGTTGGGTCGCCAGAGAAGTGCACAACCCAGTTGTTCCCAAACTGTTCTAGACGGGTTTCAAACTTAAAATCATTCGCCAGCTCCAGTTTCGCGGCTAACGCTGTGACCACTTTTAACGTGCTGGCTGGTGGGAAATACTGCTCTGTGTTGGTTGAGAGCAGGCTTTTCTGCTCAGCAAGACTTTCTACTACTAAGCTGGTGCGAGTGCCTTGAGGAAGCTCATTGAGAGGCGTATAGGCAAAAGAGGCACTGGAAAAACAGAAGGCGAGCAGCAGAGAGAGGCGAAAGGTCAAAGGCATAATATCGAAGACGGTTAGGTACGAAACAGGTGTCAGTATAACGAGTAAAAAAAACGCCTGCTATACAGCAGGCGTTTTCATTTATGACATTAAGCCAAAATTAGAAGTCGTAACGTAGACCTAGAGCGATCTCGTCTTCTGCATCAGTATCTGAAGCTTTGCCATTGCCAGCAGCAACTGTGCCGATAGTGTCGCCATCGTCGATTAGGTTAAAGTTGTACGATACGTAGCCACGGAAGTTAGGCTTGAAGTAGTAAGTTGCGTCAATAGCGATGTTGTCTTTAGATGTTTCATCGTCTGTTTCAGCGTTGTTGTACGTAGTGCTTAGTACAGTTTTTCCGATTGTGTAAGCTGCTGCGAATTCGTAACCAGTGTAGTCGTACGTATTCTTTTCAGTTGTATTGTATTTTTCACCATCAGTGAAAAGACCTGCAACGTATAGGTCGCCGATAGCGTAAGAAACACCTAGCATGTATTCGTTCGCTTCGTCTTGGTCAGCGTAACCACCACCTAGCTTAAGGCCAGTGTCGCCTAGCGCGTAGATAGCAGATAGTGAGTAACCGTCTTGATCGTTATCAGTGAAAGATTCGTTTTCACCAGTGCCTTCAGTGCTACGATCTGCAAAACGGTAGCTAGCTTTTAGGCTTAGGTCAGAGAATTGGCCTTTGTAAGCGATCATGTTATCAGTACGGTCTGCTACAGATAGTTTGTCTGCTGCAGAGTTACCGTGGTAAGCCATGATATCGGTAAAGTCAGTGATCACACCTAGTGCACCTTCAGTTTTACCGTATGAAACTTCACCGAACTCGCCACCTAGACCAGCGTAGCCTAGACGAGTGTATAGGTCATTGTCATCTGCTTCAGAATCGATGTCGCCATTTTCGTGCGAGCTAAACTCACCTTCATAAAAACCTAGACCGTATAGGTTGTCAGTGATTTGAGTTTTACCTAGGAAGTTTAAACGTACACGAGTTTTATCTTCAGCTTTGCCATCTTTAATAGACAGACGAGCTTCCGCACGGCCACCGAATTCTAGAGAAGTGCCATCTTGGTTGTAGATTTCTGCCGCGTTTGCGCCAGTTGCCACTGCTGCAGCTGATACTGCTAGAGCAATCAGAGTCTTGTTCATCTTATATATCCTAAATTACTGTCCATACATTATTTTTTGCGAGTGATACCTCTTAGCAAGGGTATACTCTATTTATTGCTCGCGTGAATCAATATTCATAAACAAGAACTGTGTCAAATATATGAAAGGTATTGATGAACGCTCAGTTAGCAATCGACGTGCACTGTTTTAACGTTAAAGTTCCCTAAGACGGTAGTAAAACAATATAAATTCGCTTTTTGAACGGTGTTTTATTGGTATTTTTAGGTCTTATCTTTCTGTAATATAAGCTTTTATATTGATTTTGATTTAAAGTGTGATCTATGCACGTTTTAGTTTTTTTTATCTATTTAGCGCGTGTATGAGTGTTGTTTTTATTGAGCTTTAGGTTAATAGTGGTAGCGTTTTGAGGCTAAAAATCACCCGAGTGGAATTTTGATGATTTAGTCGCTAAGTTTGTTTACACTAGGACAAAGCGATTCATTTACTCACTACCTAATCCGCAGGATTGGGTAGTTTTGTTTTGTCCAAAGATAGCTTTGGAATGAGGTACACAATGGAAAAAGTCCCAATGACAATACGTGGCGAACAGAAGCTGCGTGCAGAACTAGACAGACTGTTAAAGCTTCGCCCACAGATTTCAGAAGCGATTGCAGAAGCTCGTGAACTGGGCGACCTTAAAGAAAATGCTGAATATCACGCGGCTCGTGAAGAGCAGGGCATCTGTGAAGCTCAAATCCGCGATATTGAGTACAAGCTATCAGTGGCACAAGTTATTGATGTGACCAAGATGGACAACACAGGTAAGATTATTTTCGGTTCTACTGTGACGCTAATCGACTGCGACACTGAAGAAGAAAAAACTTACCAGATCGTTGGCGACGATGAAGCGGACATCAAAGCGGGCCGTATCTCTGTAAGCTCGCCAATTGCGCGTGGTCTAATCGGCAAGATGGAAGGTGACGAAGTGGTCATTTCTACGCCCGGTGGCGAACGCGACTTTGAAATCGACCGAGTTGAGTACATCTAATCGAGCGATGTTGAACAAATTAAAAAAGGTCGCAATTGCGACCTTTTTTAGTGCTCAGTGAATAACGGTTTGGTTATTTACGTGGCAGTTCGATTTTGCGATCGTCTGTCTGACGGAAAAGAACGAGTGTCTTACCGATCACTTGAACTTTCTCTGCGCCAGTTTCACGTACGATTGCTTCAATAATCAAGTTCTTAGTGTCGCGATCTTCAGATGCCACTTTGACTTTGATTAGCTCGTGGTGATCAAGAGCGATTTCGATTTCCGCTAGAACAGCTTCAGTTAGTCCATTTGCGCCCATAAGCACAACAGGTTTTAGACTGTGCGCTAGGCCTTTTAGATGCTGCTTTTGTTTAGTGCTTAGGTTCATTCCGCGGCCAATTTTCTTTAGTATAAGGGTTGAAAAATACCATTTTAACGCCATCTATCCCTGAAGACTATAATTTATTGGGTATGTTGGTCCCTCTATCTGTTAGGAATCAAATGAGCAAACAAAAACATTCTGCGAGCTCGGGCCGTTGGCTGAAAGAGCATTTTGATGATAAATACGTGAACGAAGCGAAGAAAAAAGGCTACCGTTCGCGCGCTATTTTCAAAATAGAAGAGATCCAAGAGAAGGATAAACTACTAAAACCTGGCATGACTGTTGTGGATTTAGGTGCAGCTCCTGGTGGTTGGTCTCAGTACGCAGCAAAAATTGTTGGTGATGAAGGTCAAGTTATTGCATGTGACATTCTGCCAATGGACTCTATTGCTGGTGTCGCATTCCTGCAGGGCGATTTTCGTGAAGAAGCGGTGCTTGACGCACTACTTGAGCGAATCCAACCAGATATGGTTGATATCGTGATGTCTGACATGGCACCAAATATGGCCGGAAATTTATCGGTCGATCAACCTCGTGCAATGTATCTTGTTGAACTAGCATTAGATATGTGTCGACAAGTTCTTGCGCCAAATGGTAGCTTTGTGGTCAAAGTGTTCCAGGGCGAAGGTTTCGACCAATACGTAAAAGATGTTCGCGATATGTTTAAAGCCGTGAAGATCCGTAAACCAGATTCTTCAAGAGCTCGTTCTCGAGAAGTGTATATCGTAGCCACTGGTTACAAAGGTTAACTATTTGGCTTTTTTAGAAGCAGTTAACAATCTAGCTACAGCCTAGAAACTGTAGTACCCTACCTTTTAATTACAATTAGTTATCGCGAGGCTGACACCTTGAGTGACATGGCAAAAAATTTAATTCTGTGGCTTGTGATCGCCGTAGTGTTGATGTCGGTATTTCAGAGCTTCGGCCCTGGTGAAAGTAACGGCAGAGCGGTTGATTACACGACATTTGTACAGGAAGTTGGCCAAGGCCAGATTCAGGAAGCAACATTTAAAGACGGTGAAATTACCTTCACTCGTCGTGGCGGCGGCGCGCGTTATGTTACTTACATGCCGGTCTACGACCAAAAGCTTTTGGATGACCTGATTAACCAAAACGTGAAAGTTCAAGGCACGCCTCCAGAGGAGCAAAGCCTACTCGGAACCATCTTTATTTCTTGGTTCCCAATGATCTTACTGATCGGTGTATGGATTTTCTTCATGCGCCAAATGCAAGGCGGTGGCGGCAAAGGCGCTATGTCTTTCGGTAAGAGCAAAGCTCGAATGATGAGCGAAGAACAAATCAAAACGACCTTTAACGATGTAGCGGGTTGTGACGAAGCAAAAGAAGACGTGAAAGAGCTAGTGGATTACCTACGTGATCCTAGCCGTTTCCAGAAGTTGGGCGGTAAGATCCCAACAGGTGTTCTGATGGTTGGTCCTCCTGGTACAGGTAAAACCTTGCTTGCGAAGGCAATTGCCGGTGAAGCAAAAGTACCATTCTTTACCATTTCAGGTTCAGACTTCGTAGAAATGTTCGTTGGTGTTGGTGCATCTCGTGTACGTGACATGTTCGAACAAGCGAAGAAAGCGGCGCCTTGTATCATCTTTATCGATGAGATCGATGCGGTAGGTCGTCAGCGTGGCGCTGGTGTTGGTGGTGGTCACGATGAACGTGAACAAACACTAAACCAAATGCTGGTTGAAATGGATGGTTTCGAAGGTAACGAAGGTATCATCGTTATCGCTGCGACTAACCGTCCAGACGTTCTTGACCCTGCGTTGCTACGTCCTGGTCGTTTCGACCGTCAAGTAGTGGTTGGCTTGCCAGACGTACGTGGTCGTGAGCAGATTCTTAAAGTTCACATGCGTAAAGTGCCACTGGCGGGTGATGTTGAACCATCATTGATCGCACGTGGTACACCAGGTTTCTCTGGTGCAGACTTGGCGAACCTAGTTAACGAAGCGGCACTTTTTGCTGCGCGTGGTAACAAGCGCAACGTTTCTATGGTTGAGTTCGAATTAGCGAAAGACAAAATCATGATGGGTGCTGAGCGCCGTTCAATGGTAATGTCTGAAGAGACGAAAGAGTCAACGGCTTACCACGAAGCGGGTCACGCAATTGTTGGTCGTTTGGTTCCTGAACACGATCCTGTATACAAGGTATCGATCATTCCACGCGGTCGCGCGTTGGGTGTGACTATGTACCTACCAGAGCAAGACCGTGTCAGCATGTCTCGTCAGCACCTAGAGTCGATGATCTCTAGTTTGTACGGCGGTCGTCTAGCGGAAGAACTTATCTACGGCGCAGAGAAAGTATCAACTGGTGCATCGAACGATATCGAACGCGCTACTGAAATCGCTCGTAAGATGGTGACTCAGTGGGGTTTCTCTGAAAAACTCGGTCCTCTACTGTACGCAGAAGACGAAGGTGAAGTGTTCCTAGGCCGTAGCGTGACTCAGACTAAACACATGTCTGATGACACAGCCAAGCTTATTGATGACGAAGTTCGCCAAATCATCGACCGCAACTATGAGCGTGCGAAGCAGATCCTTGAAGACAACATGGATATCATGCACGCAATGAAAGATGCGCTGATGAAATACGAAACCATCGACGCGGGTCAAATTGACGACCTGATGGAACGTAAGTCTGAAATTCGTCAACCAGCTGGTTGGGGTGATAACCCAAGCAACAAGCAAACAGCAGAACCGGAAGTGAAACCTGCAAAGGAAGAAGCTAAGAAACCGGCTGACGCTGAACCAGCGAGTGAGCAAGAGCAGTCTGATGACAGCGTTTCGCCAGAAGCTCCAGAGAAGAAAGACTCTGAATAATTAAACGTATTATCAAACCCCGGGGCAACTCGGGGTTTTTGTATTTTTATTATGATCATTACAGCAAATAATAAGTCTCTAGACCTGTCACAACCACAAGTGATGGGGATTCTCAATGTTACCCCAGACTCCTTCTCTGACGGCGGTAAGTTTAACTCTCTTGATAACGCACTTACTCAAGCCAAACGCATGATCGATGCTGGTGTATCCATTATCGATATCGGTGGTGAGTCGACGCGCCCTGGCGCACCAGATGTGAGTTTAGAAGATGAACTCACACGCGTGATTCCGGTTATCAAAGCGATTCGTGAGCAATACAACGTATGGATTTCGATTGATACCAGTAAAGCGGAAGTAATGCGCCAAGCCGCCGCAGCTGGAGCAGATATTATTAATGACGTGCGCGCACTACAAGAGCCGGGGGCTCTTAAAGTCGCAGCGGAAGTCGGGCTACCAATCTGCCTGATGCACATGCAGGGTCAGCCACGCACGATGCAAAATGCGCCTCAATATAAAGACTTACTCAAAGAAGTTGAGGAATTTCTTCAAGAGCGTATCGAAGCGTGCCAAGCTGTAGGCATTCAACGCGAACAACTGATTCTGGACCCAGGTTTTGGGTTTGGTAAAACGTTAGAACACAATTATCATATGTTGGCGCATCTGGAACAGTTCCACCAGTTTGGACTACCTTTGCTTGCTGGTATGTCGCGTAAATCGATGATTTTCAAGGTACTTGATAAAACCCCTGCTGAGTGCGTAGCAGCGAGTGTAAGCTGCGCGACGATTGCTGCGTTGAAAGGGGCGCAGATCATCCGCGTTCATGACTTCGAACAAACTCTAGATGCGATGAAAGTTGTCTCAATGGTTAAAGCAAATCATTGAGTGCTAGACAATAATAAAAGGAATAACCATGTCTAATACAAGACGTTACTTCGGTACAGACGGCGTACGCGGTAAGGTGGGACAGTACCCAATTACCCCTGATTTTGTACTTAAGCTTGGCTGGGCGGCAGGTCGTGTGCTGGCAAAACAGGGCACGAAAAAAGTGATTATCGGTAAAGATACCCGTATCTCTGGATACATGCTGGAATCGGCGCTGGAAGCTGGCTTAGCTGCAGCAGGACTGAAAGCGACGTTTACAGGTCCAATGCCAACGCCGGCAGTTGCTTACTTAACGCAAACCTTCCGTGCGGAAGCAGGCATTGTTATCTCAGCATCTCACAACCCATACTACGACAACGGCATTAAATTCTTCTCTTCCGAAGGGACTAAACTGCCGGATGAAGTAGAGCTTGCGATCGAAGCTGAGCTAGATAAAGAGATCGAATGTGTTGAATCGGCGCTACTGGGTAAAGCTTCTCGCCTTACTGATGCCGCTGGCCGTTACATCGAATTCTGTAAGAGCACGTTCCCGTCTCAACTGAGCTTAGCTGAGCTGAAAATTGTGGTCGATTGTGCACACGGTGCAACTTACCACATTGCGCCAGCAGTATTCTCAGAGCTAGGGGCTGATGTAATTACAATGGGCGTTGAGCCAAACGGTACTAACATCAACCACGAAGTGGGGGCTACAGACGTACGCGCGCTACAAAAACGCGTGCTGGAAGAAAAAGCGGACCTAGGCCTCGCATTTGACGGTGATGGTGACCGAATCATCATGGTCGACCACCTTGGCAACAAAGTCGACGGTGATCAGATCGCTTACATAATCGCTCGTGATGCACTACGTCGTGGCGAATTGAAAGGTGGTGTTGTTGGTACTTTAATGACCAACCTTGGGATGGAAAACGGCCTGAAGCAATTGGGTATTCCATTTGTCCGCGCTGCGGTAGGTGACCGTTACGTGATGGAACAGCTGATAGAGAAAGGCTGGAAAATCGGTGCTGAAAACTCAGGCCACGTGATCCTACTGGATAAAGTGACCACCGGTGATGCTATCGTTGCAGCGCTGCAAGTACTCGCGTCTGTCGTTGGCAGCAACATGTCACTGTTTGACCTGTCTCAAGGCATGACACTTTATCCGCAAGTTCTGGAAAACGTACGTTTCTCTGGTGATTCTAACCCACTGGAAGCGGAAGCGGTGAAAGCCTCGGTAGCGCAAGTCGAAGCGGAACTGGGTGAGAAAGGGCGAGTGTTGCTGCGTAAGTCAGGTACTGAGCCACTGATCCGAGTGATGGTTGAAGGTGAAGATGCAGAACTGGTGCAAACCTCTGCACTGAAAATCGCCGATGCGGTGAAAGCAAGCTTTTAAGCCCGAAGAGATAAAATAAAGCGCCACAGATTCTGTGGCGCTTTTTCGTTTTATGTTAGGATTGCTGCGTTCAACACGGTAACGGTTTGTTATGCCACAACACGAGATTCAGTATTTACAAGAAATGGGTATCCAGTGCTACGAACTGGCACATCCTGAAAGGTTACAAGGCTATCAAGCGACGAAACTGACGTTGCCTGAATCCTGCCAACTGCTGCTTGTTTCTCCTCAATTGCCAACACAAGAAACAGCGTTGTTGTTTGAACGCGTGTTGAAAAGCATCAATATCCCGCTTGAGCAGGCTCGCCACGTTTTTCCGCAACAGGTAAACACGCTTGCTGAGAACCAGTTAGAATGGGTTTGGTTTGCGGGATGTGACGTTCAAGAAGGCGTAACAACGAAAGTCCTGACCTCGCCAGCATTAAGTCAGATCGACGGTAATAACGCCCAGCGCCGAGCGTTGTGGCAACAAATTTGTTCCTATCAATAATATGTCTCACACAATTTTACCTTTAGCTGAGTCTCATCTAGACCAAGTAGATGCGATTGAGCAGCGTGCTCACAGCCACCCTTGGTCAAGCAACATGATCCGAGACGTCAACTCTCGCGGTGCATGCCATCACGTGCTGGTCGATAATAATCAGGTCGTGGGGTATTTCTACGCGCAGAATATCGTCGGTGAAGTGACTTTGCTTAATATTGCGGTTGATCCCAAGCATCAGGGCAAAGGCTACGGCAAGCGCTTGGTCAATGCGTTTATCGAAATGTGTGAAGGGCTCAACGCAGAGAGTGCTTGGCTCGAGGTGAGAGAAAGTAATGTCACGGCATTCGGCTTGTATGAGTCTATTGGCTTTAACGAAGTCGACCGCCGCATCAATTACTACCCGAGTGCTAGCGGCAAAGAAGACGCCATCATCATGAGCTATATCTTCTTCTAACTTCTAGCTATCGATATGCTGTTTTTGCGTGCTTTCAATCACATAGAGATTGTTTTGGAAGCGTTGTTCCAGCTCTTTCGCTGGGAGCGGCTTATCGAACAAATATCCTTGGAAATGATAGCAACCGAGTTGCTTGAGTGTTTCCAGCTCATGAATGTCTTCCACACCTTCCGCAATCACATCCAGATTGAGTCGTTTCGCTGTCATGATGATTGTATCGACGATGGCTTGGTCACTTTCATCCAAATGCAACTGTACGACAAAAGATCGGTCGATCTTCAACACATCAACCGATAAGTGTTTGAGGTAGCGAAGTGATGAGTAGCCCGTACCAAAATCATCAATGGATATTTTGATGTTCAACTCTTTCAGCTTCAGCATCTTTTCGATAATGCTCTCGGCGTTCTCCAGCAAGAGATTCTCGGTGATCTCGAGTTCAATATTGTCACCGCTGATCCCTGCTTGAGTTAATGTACCACTGATGTGTTCAACAAAGCTATCTTGTGCAAACTGCAGCGGACTGATGTTGATTGCCAAGCGCTGGAAAGAGTCAGGCAGGACCCCTGAGTTTTTCCAACTTGCGAACTGATAACAGGCCTTTTCGATGATCCAATTACCGATCGGCATGATCTGTCCGGTTTCTTCGGCGATTGGCATAAATAGATCGGGATAGAGTAAGCCTTTCTCTGGGTGATGCCAGCGGATCAGTGCTTCCGCCCCAACAATACGATGCTGGCTGTCGACTTGCGGCTGATAAAACAGTTCGAGTTGTTCGTTGTTGATTGCTTCATGCAGCCCACGCTCTATTTCTAAGAACGACTCAACTTGGGCATGCATGCCTGCTTCATAGAATACGTATTTGTTCTTCCCCGCCACTTTTGCTCGATAAAGCGCAGTATCTGCTTGGCGCAAAACGTCGATATTGGAAAGATCGTTATCAGAGAATAGCGCCACGCCAACGCTTATAGAGCAATACAACTGGTGGCCATCGATGGTGTAGGGATTTGAGATCAGGCTCATCAATTGCTGCGCCAATTCGCGCGCTTGTTCTGCAGAGGTATTTGGCAGCAAAATGGCGAACTCGTCACCTCCGATACGTGCTGTGGAGTATCCATGTCGCACCCAACTCGTTAGACGTCGAGAAATTGCCTTGAGCAAGTTATCTCCGATGGTATGACCGAGAGAGTCGTTGATGGTTTTAAAACGGTCTAGATCGAGGTAAAAGAGCGCACCATTTTGGTGGTGCGCTTTCGACGCTTCTATTTCATTGGCGAGCAGTTTCATCAATAAACTGCGATTGGCCAATCCGGTTAAAGAGTCGTAGTAGGCGAGTTGGTTGAGTTTGTCTTCCGCTGCTTCACGCTCTCGCCACAAGGTATGAATGGTTTCGGCGAGATGGCCGATTTCATCATCATGATACTGAGCCGGAGGAGGCAGATGATTTTTATAATCTTGCAGCGATTTAACCCAGTTCATCAAGGTTACCAGCGGCTTAGAGAGTTTCTGGTAAAAGAACAGCAGTAAGATAGAAGTCAGGATAATGTTACGCAGTAAATCGAATAACAGCACTTTGCTGGTTTTGGTGATAAATGCGTTGGCAATACTGTTGCCATTGACCGAAAAACTCAGCGTCCCGACTAAGATGTGCGAGTTTGGCTGGTGCAATTCCGTGTTGTAGACCGGGTTCTCTGGGAGCAGATAATCAGCCAATAGTTGGGTAAACGCCCCTTGAGTGGCTGGATTTTTGACTTTGTGGGTCAGGGTGTCACCAAAGTCGTCAATGATTTTTACGTTATAGATCGCGCTATCCATCATTAGATTCGAAGCGACTTGCTCGGCTAATAATGAATTTAAGTGATACGCTGCTTGGCTGGCATTGGAGTAATTCTGCAGTAGTTTAACTTGATAAAAGTCTTCTATTCGATCTTGCTCCTGATGAAGATCGACGATGATGTGGTACAAACTAAAGCAGACTCCGAGCATGACTGAAACCAAAAAAACAGTTTTTGCTTGCCTAACTGCAAGAGAATGTATTCTTTTGTTTTTATTCATCGTTAAATTGAGTTCCCTCTACTACCTATACTTATAGCTCATATCCTGCATTACTTTCACCTTTTGGAGTAAATGACGAAGCTAAAGTGTCATTTTTTCCGTTGAAGTTGCCCCTCACGTGAATATAAGAGAGAATACCGCGCAAAATTGAATCGAACACCCAGAAGAGTCAGGCTAACTGATTTTTATCTTCTGGCAACCAGACAGAAGAAGAACTTTTGATGTCAAATACCACTTTCCTTGGCGAAGTGTCTAAACGTAGAACTTTCGCGATCATTTCTCACCCGGATGCGGGTAAAACAACCATTACTGAAAAAGTATTGCTTTTCGGACGCGCAATCCAGACTGCGGGTACAGTAAAAGGTCGCGGTTCAGCGCAACACGCGAAATCTGACTGGATGGAAATGGAAAAAGAGCGTGGCATCTCGGTAACAACCTCTGTTATGCAGTTTCCATACAATGAGTGTTTGGTTAACTTACTCGATACTCCCGGGCACGAAGACTTCTCAGAAGATACCTACCGAACGCTAACCGCAGTTGACTCATGTCTGATGGTTATCGATGCGGCGAAAGGTGTTGAGGATCGTACGCGTAAGTTGATGGAAGTTACTCGTCTGCGTGACACGCCGATCATCACTTTCATGAACAAACTTGACCGTGATATCCGTGACCCAATGGAGCTACTGGACGAAGTAGAAAGTGAGCTTTCTATTGCCTGTGCACCGATCACTTGGCCAATCGGCTGTGGTAAAGAGTTCAAGGGTGTTTACCACATTCATCGCGATGAAACGATACTATACACCACAGGTCAAGGTCACACGATTCAAGAATTGAGTATCGTGAAAGGTTTGGACAACCCAGAGCTAGACGAAGCGGTAGGTGCAGAGCTAGCAGAACAGTTGCGCGAAGAGCTGGAACTTGTGATTGGCGCTTGTCCTGAGTTTGACCAAGAGTTGTTCTTAGCGGGTGAGCTAACGCCAGTTTACTTTGGTACGGCATTAGGTAACTTCGGTGTTGACCATATGCTTGATGGCTTGACTGAGTGGGCGCCTGCGCCAATGCCTCGTCAGGCAAACGAGCGTGAAGTTGAAGCGACTGAAGAGAAGTTCTCGGGCTTTGTATTTAAGATTCAGGCAAACATGGATCCTAAACACCGCGACCGTATCGCGTTTATGCGTATTGTGTCGGGTACGTATACACAAGGTATGAAGATGAACCACGTTCGTCTTGGCAAGCAGATCAATATCTCTGATGCGGTAACCTTTATGGCGGGTGACCGTTCGCGCGCAGAAAACGCGTACGCGGGCGATATCATCGGTCTACATAACCACGGCACGATCCAGATTGGTGATACCTTTACGCAAGGCGAAAGTCTGAAATTCTCAGGCATTCCTAACTTCGCACCAGAATTGTTCCGTCGTATCCGATTGAAAGATCCATTGAAGCAAAAACAGCTGCTAAAAGGTCTAGTACAACTGTCAGAAGAAGGTGCAGTGCAGGTATTCCGTCCACTGCAAAACAACGACCTTATCGTCGGTGCTGTTGGTGTGCTTCAGTTTGACGTAGTTGTTGCGCGTCTGAAAGCAGAATACAACGTAGAAGCTATTTACGAAGGCGTAAACGTCGCAACCGCACGTTGGGTTGATTGCAGCGACGAGAAGAAACTGGAAGAGTTCAAGCGCAAGAACCAGAGCAACCTAGCGTTGGACGGCGGTGATAACCTAAGTTACATCGCGCCAACGATGGTAAATCTGAATTTGGCGAAAGAGCGTTTTCCAGAGGTCGAGTTCCGCGCGACCCGCGAACACTAATCTTCTTCGCCTTTGAGGCGATAACTTCGTTGACGGCGTAAACTCACCTTAGTCACGTAGCTTACTACGCTCCCAAGGTTGAGTTTACTTGTCGCCTTGTTCTAGCTTCAAGTGCTTTGAAGAGGTGATGAATAGCTGGATTCGAATATTAATCGTCAATGTACCGATATAAAAAATGCCGCTTCGATTGAAGCGGCATTTTTGTTTGCTTAAAGAGCGGTGGTTACTTTTTCTTGGCGACTTTCTTTTTCGCTTTTGTTGCGGTCTTTTTCTTGTCGTCTTTTTTCTTTTTCTTAAACACAGGCTTTTTGTGTTTAGGACGCAACTCTTTGATAAAGCGCTCTTTGATCTCTTCTTTTACGTAACGCGCAACACGGTCCATCATCGGTTGGTCGTGCGCTTCTACCAAAGAAACCGCGTTACCTTTCTTACCCGCGCGTGCTGTGCGGCCGATACGGTGAAGGTAAACGTCTGCGCTACGTGGCATGTCGTAGTTGATAACGTGGCTAACGTCCGGTAAGTCGATACCGCGCGCAGCAACGTCAGTTGCCAATAGTACGTTGACAGTGCCGTCACGGAAACGTGCGATTGCGTTGTTACGGCGATCCTGAGGCATTTCGCCTTGAATCCAAGCACATGGAATTTGTGCTTTCTCTAGCTCAACGCGCAGCTCAGCAAGACGATCGCGAGTTTTCAGGAAAATAATTGAACGTTCAGCTTGTTCAGTGATGATCTTCTTCAGTAGATCGAGCTTGTGGTTCATATCATCGGCGCGATGGTACCACTGAGCGATCTTTTTACGCTCGCGACGAGACGGTTCTGCGTCAATTTCTGCTGGTTCTTTCAGTAGGTCAGCGGTAAAGCCTTCTACACCTTTACCTTCAAGCGTTGCAGAGAACAAAAGGGTTTGTTTACGCCAGCGGCACTCAGAAGAGAGTCGATCTACTGTTGGACCAAAGCCCATATCCAGCATGCGGTCAGCTTCATCTAGGACCAGCCATTCGATCGCACGGCAGTCAAAACGTTCTGCTTCGATGTATTCCATCAAACGTCCAGGCGTCGCAACTACGATATCTTGCGTGGTCGCGAGAATGTCGGCGTGCTCTTGGTATTGAACACCACCAGTAATCGTGAAGATGTTTAACTTGGTGTTTTTTGCCAGCGCACGTGCTTGGTCAGCAACCTGCATCGCCAGTTCGCGAGTTGGCGTTAGGATCAAAACTCGAGCAGGTCCTGGTTTACGGCGTGGAAAGTCTTGCAGGAACTGCAGTGCAGGCAGAACGAACGCGGCCGTTTTACCTGTGCCTGTTGGCGCAGAGGCTAGGATGTCACGACCTTCTAAAGCTTGTGGGATCGCTTCAGCTTGAATCTGTGTTGGACGGGTGTAACCCATTTCTTCGATTGCTTCGAGCAAGTTCGGGTCTAACTCTAATTCAGCAAAATTTTTGATCACTCTGGTGTCTCCACAAGCAACAATTGGTTTAAGGGGGCGTATTATAGTGTGTTCGGTGACAAGGATCACACCTTAATTTTCACATCTTTAAATAAAAGTCTTTGGTTAGTGCAACAAATTCGTTGCTGTACTGGTTATTTTCTCGAATGAGCAATGACTGTTCCTCGTTTTGGCATGGCGTTTTTACTAACGAAATCAATAAGCGGTTGACGGCTTTACTCTCCGTTGGCTGAACGTGACACACGCGGCTTAGATGCCAATTATTCTTTAAAGCCAAGTGGATAAACTGGTTTCCTTCAGTGATTGGCAAGACGAAACTTGCTGCGCCTTGCTCTGTTAGTAACTCGTAGCAACGGGATAACAGTGCAGAGTGGGCGAGTTGGTCGCTGTGCCTTGCCGTCGCTCTTTGGCTTAATTGAGCTTGCTCACCGTTATTAAAATACGGAGGGTTACAGATGATGGTGTCGAAACACGCCGCAAATGAGTAGTTCAACACATCTCCTTGATGAAGAATGATGCGCTTGGACCAAGGAGACTGCGCGAAGTTAAAACTCGCCGCTTCAATGGCATGCGGATCGATATCGATTGCTTCTATCTCACAATCTGGTGACCGCTGAGCACACATTAAAGCCAACAACCCGGTGCCTGTTCCAATATCGAGTAAACGGTGCGTTTCTGTCACATCCGTCCAAGCGCCAAGCAGTACGCCGTCCGTACTGACAGGCATCCCAGAATCTCCGCCTTCGATGGCAAACTGTTTAAACGTAAAACTCTTAGCTTTGGGATTCTGTTTGTTCATTTTTTATTCTGTATATTCGTCTTTAATAGGTTTATTAATCGGGTTGTTAACGCAATGTATAGGTATTTGTTCTATTTTTAGGTTTTTATTTTACCTGATTGTGTAGGGTTAAATTCTAATTAATTTCTCCGTACTAGTTGAACTGACTGGTTTTTAATTGTTTATATAAATTTATATGGTGTTTTTTGCTTTCACCTTGCGGATAGATGAGCGTTTCGTCATTATGCTCGTGTAAATCTATCGACTGGATAGCAAATTTGTACTATCTAGCGCACACAACATCCACTGAAGAATAAGTAAAGGGTCTCTAGTGAAACAGACTTTAAAACTAACAGATATTATCGCCGTAGGCTTTATGCTTTTCGCGTTCTTTTTAGGTGCAGGCAACATCATTTTTCCACCGTTTGCAGGGCAACTTGCCGGTGACAACCTTTTGCCAGCCATGACAGGTTTCCTTTTAACTGCGGTAGGTCTACCGCTGATCACGATCATTGCGATTGCATTAGCTGGTGGTAGCTGGGAACACATGACCAAAGATCTGCCTAAGCGTGCAGCTATCGTCATGGCGGTACTGATCTTTATTATTATCGGTCCTGCGTTCGCGGCTCCGCGTACAGGTCTAGTGGCTTACGAAATGGCGGTTAAGCCGTTTCTTGCTGACGCTGGTCAGTTCCACTTAACGGCGTTTTCGATTATCTTCTTTGCGGTCGCTATGCTGTTTGCATGGTTCCAAGGCCGTCTGATCGACATGATCGGTAAGATCCTGACGCCAGTTCTATTTATCGGCCTAATTACTCTAGCAGTAGGCGTGTTCCTTGATCCTCAAGGTGAAGTTCTAGCGGCACAAGGTGAGTACCTAGCGTACCCACTGCAGAAAGGTTTCCTAGAAGGCTACAACACGATGGATACCTTCGCTTCGCTAATGTTTGGTGTATTGGTCGTTGACGCGCTACGTAGTAAAGGCATCACCGATAGTGCCGCGACAACAAAATACCTAATTAGCGCAGCGTTTATCGCAGCGGCTGGTCTGGCCTTTGTCTACATCTCGCTATTCTACTTAGGCGCGACCAGTTCAGCCGTTGCTGCTGGTGCTGATAACGGCGGTGCGATCCTAAGCGTTTACGTTCAGGCGCTATTTGGTCCATACGGTCAGCTAGTTCTGTCAGCAATCGTTCTATTGGCGTGTTTGACTACTGCTATCGGTCTGATTTCTGCGTGTTCAGATTACTTTAAGTCAATTTCAAAAGTATCGTACAAAGGATGGGTGATCATCGTCGGTACAGCGTGTGCGGTCGTGGCAAACGTGGGCCTATCTCAGCTGATTTCTCTATCAGTGCCAGTACTGTTCGCTCTTTACCCTGTGGCGATTGCATTGGTCGCGCTGACGTTCGTTCGTAGCAAACTGCCTAATCCAAAAGTGGCGTACCGCGTGGTTATCTTAGTGTCACTATTGTTCGCAATGGTTGACGCAGCGAAAGTTGCTGGCTTCGATGTTTCTGCATTGAACGTTCTACCACTGTTTGATGTGGGCATGGGCTGGTTGATTCCAACCGCTGCTGCAATTGTTTGCATGTTCTTTGTCTCAAAATCAGACGAACAAGTGTTGGTTGAAGAAACGGCATAATTAGTTGCTCTTGATGTAATTTAATCCCCTGTCATGCAAGGCGTGACAGGGGATTTTTCTATCTAATGAAAGATTATTCAGCTTCAAAATATTCCTGTATCTTCGTCACACTTTTCAGTACAATTCTTCGGTTAAATTCTACTCATAAATGTTGAGCAAACATGTTTGAAATCAATCCTATTAAAAACCGCTTACAGGACGTGTCTGAGCGCACGAATGTCCTGAGGGGGTATCTTTGACTATGACGCTAAACAAGAGCGTCTAGAAGAAGTCAACGCAGAACTGGAGCAACCGGATGTATGGAACGAACCTGAGCGTGCTCAAGCGCTTGGTAAAGAACGTGCATCACTAGAAGCCGTGGTTGAAACCATCAATCAACTAGAGCAAGGCGTAGAAGACGTTGAAGGTCTACTGGAACTTGCGGTTGAAGAAGAAGACCAAGAAACCTTCGATGAGATCGAGCCAGAACTTGCTGAGCTTGAAGCGAAGCTAGAACAACTTGAATTCCGTCGTATGTTCGCGGGCGACCACGATTCGTCAGACTGCTACATTGACCTGCAATCAGGGTCGGGTGGTACAGAAGCACAAGACTGGACTTCAATGATGCTGCGCATGTACTTGCGTTGGGCAGAAGCGAAAGGCTTTAAAACGGAAGTTATCGAAGTGTCTGAAGGCGAAGTTGCCGGTCTTAAAGGTGCAACGGTTAAGATCTCTGGTGAGTACGCTTACGGCTGGTTACGTACAGAAACGGGCGTTCATCGTCTGGTGCGTAAATCTCCGTTTGATTCAAGTGGCCGTCGCCATACTTCGTTTGCATCTGCGTTTGTTTACCCAGAGATTGATGACAACATTGAGATCGACATTAACCCGTCTGATCTACGTATTGACGTATACCGCGCATCGGGTGCAGGTGGTCAGCACGTTAACACCACGGAATCTGCGGTACGTATTACCCACGTTCCAACTAACACCGTGGTGCAGTGTCAGAACGACCGTTCTCAACATAAGAACAAAGACCAAGCGATGAAGCAGCTTCGTGCAAAACTGTTTGAACTTGAGATTCAAAAACAGAATGCAGAGAAGCAAGCTAACGAAGATGCGAAGTCTGATATCGGTTGGGGCAGCCAGATTCGTTCTTACGTACTGGATGACTCACGTATCAAAGATTTACGTACCGGCGTTGAAAACCGTAATACACAGGCGGTTCTTGACGGCGATCTAGACAAATTTATTGAAGCTAGCCTGAAATCAGGTCTTTAAGCTTTTCACCGACACTCAAATCGAAACAGGATACATCGAAAAATGACTGATGCTGTTCAAAACGACAACGCACAAGAAGAGAATAAGCTAATTGCAGAACGCCGCGCGAAACTGGACGAGATCCGTAAGAGCTGCAAAGCAAATGGCCATCCAAACGACTTCCGTCGTGACGCGCTAGCGGGCGACCTTCAAAAAGAGTTCGGTGAGAAGACGAAGGAAGAGCTAGAAGAGCTTAACCACGTCGTTGCGATCGCTGGTCGTATCATGGCGAAACGTGGTCCTTTCCTAGTCATCCAAGAGACTTCTGGTCGTATTCAGGCGTACGCTGCGAAAGACGTACAGAAAGAACTAAAAGAGAAGTACCAAGGTCTAGACATCGGTGACATCATCGGTGTGAAAGGTGCACTGCACAAGTCTGGTAAAGGCGATCTATACGTAAACATGGAAGAGTACGAGCTGCTAACGAAAGCGCTACGTCCTCTACCAGAAAAATTCCACGGCTTGACTGACCAAGAAATGCGTTACCGTCAGCGTTACGTTGACCTAATCGTGAATGAAGATTCACGTAAAGCGTTCATCATTCGCTCTAAGCTGGTTTCTGCGATTCGTAACTTCATGAGTGCAAAAGGCTATCTAGAAGTTGAAACGCCGATGATGCACGTGATCCCTGGTGGTGCGACTGCACGTCCATTCATCACTCACCACAACGCGCTAGACATCGACATGTACCTACGTGTTGCTCCAGAGCTTTACCTGAAGCGTCTGGTTGTGGGTGGTTTTGACCGTGTATTCGAAATCAACCGTAACTTCCGTAACGAAGGTCTGTCTCCTCGTCACAACCCAGAATTCACTATGATGGAATTCTACCAAGCTTACGCGGACTACAAAGATCTGATGGATCTGACTGAAGAGATGCTAAGCACTGTAGCGATGGAAGTTCTAGGTTCAACATCTATGCCTTACGGCGAAGAGACGGTTGAGTTTGGCGGTACTTACGCACGCATGAGCATGTTTGAAGCGATCAAACACTACAACCCTGAGCACGCAGATATTCAAGCGCTAACGGAAGCGGATCTACAAGACCGTGAAAAGATGGTTGCGATTGCGAAATCAGTACACGTTGAAGTAGAACCATTCTGGACATGTGGTCAGCTATTAGAAGAGATCTTCGGTGAAACCGCTGAGCCTCAACTGATTCAACCAACATTCATCACTGGCTACCCAGCGGATATCTCTCCACTGGCGCGTCGTAGCGATGACAACCCATTCTTCACTGACCGTTTTGAGTTCTTTATCGGTGGTCGTGAAGTGGCGAACGGCTTCTCTGAGCTTAATGATGCTGAAGACCAAGACGCACGCTTTAAAGCGCAAGTTGACGCGAAAGACGCAGGCGATGATGAAGCAATGTACTACGATGCGGACTACATCACTGCACTAGAGCACGGCCTTCCGCCAACAGCAGGTCAAGGTATCGGTATCGACCGTCTAGCGATGCTATTTACCAACACGCATACGATTCGTGACGTGATTTTATTCCCAGCAATGCGCCCACAAGCTTAACTGCTTTAGATTGTGTTAAAAAGCCACCCTCGGGTGGCTTTTTTTATATCAAATTGAGCAAATTCTTACCGACAACGTACGCTGCAAGATGGAATACTGAATGGGGAAATTTTCCCTTAGAGCGGAAAAAAACTTTTGAAGTTCATTCCATCGACGGTGGAAAAAGTACTATCTGCCCCCTAATCTTATGAATGAGACAGATTCTCTGTCCTAGTCTCTATAATGTAACAGAATATATGTGCCGCAGTGGCATTGCGTGAACGTTAGAAAAATAATAAGGATCAAGCAGTATGCGTAGTCAGTTCAGAATGGATTCGGTTCCGGGGTCTCTGATAGTGGTCGGAGGCACATACGAACCATGGCTTTCAGTTTTGGAACAGGTAGGTTGGCGATGCACTCAATGCGCCGACTTACGCAAAGCAGATGAATTATTTAGTGAAACCGGTCCGTGCATCGGTATTGTCGACCTCAGTCACGATGAGTTTAGTTTGAATGGGATTGCGAACTTGGTAAGTAACCATAAGCAAGTTCGCTGGATTGCATTTATCCGTGAATCTCAACTCAGCTCCGATACGATTTGCCAGTTTATCGTTAACTTTTGTATCGATTTCTTTACCGCACCGATTCCGGATGCTCAGCTACTGAGTACGATTGGTCACCAGTTAGGCATGCTCAAACTTGAGAAAAAAGTATGGCCTCACTACGGAAATAATGGCGATATGGGACTGATCGGTGATTCGATCCCGATGAAGCGTTTGCGCGATCAAATCAAACGTATCGGCCCTACTGACGTGAGTATTCTTATTTACGGCGAAAGCGGAACGGGTAAAGAGACTGTTGCGAGAGCGGTACATAAAACTTCTTCACGTGCGAATAAAGAGTTCATTTCGGTCAATTGTCGAGCGATGTCCGAACGACGCATTGAGAGCGACCTATTTGGTATTAATCGTGAAGACAGTACTCAACCGTCGATACTGGAAAAAGCCCACGGTGGCACCATCTTGCTCAACGATATTCTGACGTTACCAAAATCTCAGCAGGTTAATTTGCTGCGCTTCCTGCAAGAGGGGACTGTAGATACTGAGAAAGGTCGTAAAGACATCGATGTTCGCATCTTGGCGGCAAACTCGTCTGACATCGAGAAAGCGCTGATTGACGGAGACTTCAACGAAGAGCTTTACCACTACATCAATGTACTGCGTATCAACGTACCGAGTTTAAAAGAACGTGCTGGCGATATCACTATTCTGGCGCGTCATTTCCTCAAAGAATATTCAAAAGAGTACAACGCGCAGGCTCGCAGCTTTACTGAACAAGCAGCACGCTCTTTGACTCGCTACCATTGGCCGGGCAACGTACGTGAGCTGATGAACCAGATTAAGCGTGTGGTTTTGATGTCGGATACCGTGATGTTGGACGACGAACACCTTGACTTGCCGAAACGCAGCGACGGTAAACGTAGCCTGAAAAGTATCCGTGAGCGCAGCGAGCGTGATGCTCTGTTATTGGTCTTGGAGTCACACTCTGGTCAGGTATCGATGGCCGCGAAAGAACTCGGTGTTTCACGCGCAACCATGTACCGATTACTCAACAAACACAATTTGATCAGCGATATGACGGTTTAACTGTTTGTTTTATCTGTATAAGCCGCAATCACTTTGGTTGCGGCTTATTTTTTTGTCGATATTATCTATCGCGAATAATATATTTCCAGGCTGAATATCTTATTCCCGAAGTGATATATCAGTTGTTTTTGGGTTAATAAATTGTTTTAAAATTTAACGGCATAAAGTGGTTGAAATACCATCATCAATGCTTAGAATTTAACCATGAGCTCAGGCTCATATCTGCAAAAATCTCAAACTGGATTAATACATAGCTAGGAGGCGCACAATGAAACTATTTAACGTTATCTCATTCGATTGTGCGTCTGATGATCTATCTGTTCATATGGCAGCTATCGCCAACATTATGGCTAGCGCAACAGATCGTAAATCTACCTCTAAATCAGATATGTAATTAATCCGTATCCTTTTATTTTTAATTGGCTGCGGAAAAGCAGCGAATTAAAAATCACTTTCCCTTTTTAAGATTCGTTGATCTTTTCCCAGCTTTCGACAACTGGAGAATTATCATGAGTCATTCTGTATACCTAAAATTAGCGACAGTATTAGTAAAGGCAGACCTTCGTCGTGAAGAGCGTGCATGGAAACGTCAAGTTAGACGTAGCGCGTACGCGATTCCTTGGGACAATAAACACTTGTTGAAAGATATTGGTCTAGATGAAGAAGGCCGCTTTGCGGGACATACTGAACCTGATGCAGTTAAAGCAGAACGTCGTATTCGTCACCTTCGTCGTGTATTAAGTGCTCGAATACCAACGTAATAAAAGGGGCTGGTTGCTTCACCAGCCCCGTAAGTTTTTGGCCAACGTCGTCGAGTTGGCCTATTACCTAAGGACAAGGATTGGAGTAAGTCGTCCCAATCTCTTGTAACCCCTGAAGCAGTTCATCACTCAATACGACCTCTAAACTATCTATGTTTGATTTAAGTTGTTCTAAGTTTGTCGCACCAATGATGTTGGATGCGACAAACGGTCTCTGATTGACAAACGCGAGCGCCATTTGTGCCGGGTCTAGACCGTGCTCTCTGGCTAAATTGACGTACGCTTCGGTTGCTTTGATGCCTTGCGGAGTAAAGTAACGTACAAAGCGTTCAAACAGACTGCATCTTGCGCCTTCTGGTCGTTGGTTGTTGAGGTATTTACCACTTAGGCAGCCAAACGCTAGTGGTGAGTAGGCGAGCAGTTTTACTCCCTCATAATGGCTGATTTCAGATAGGCCTACTTCAAAGCTGCGGTTGAGTAAGTTATATGGGTTTTGAATTGACACGATACGTGGCAGTTCGTGTTTCTCCGCTAGGCGCAGCAGCGTCATCACGCCCCAAGGGGTTTCATTAGACACACCAATGTATCTGACTTTACCCGCTTTTATTAACTCCGCTAGCGCTTCTAGGGTTTCGATCAGCGTGACTTCTTCTTGTGCGTCAGGGTATGGGTAATTCAGTTGGCCAAAACAGTTGGTCTGGCGCTGTGGCCAATGGAGTTGATACAAGTCCACGTAATCGGTTTGTAGGCGTTTGAGGCTGTCGTCAATCGCCAAGTGGATGTTACGTCTATCTAGGCTCATGTTGTCGCGGATGTAAGGCACGTTGCGCGGTCCGGCAATTTTGGTCGCAAGGACGACTTTCTCTCTTTTGCCGGACTGTTTAAGCCAGTTACCAATGTACTCTTCAGTGAGCCCTTGGGTTCCCGCTTTAGGAGGAACTGGGTACATTTCAGCGGTGTCGATAAAATTGACGCCTCGCTCCAGTGCATAGTCCAACTGTTCAAAGGCTTCTTGCTGAGTGTTTTGCTCTCCAAAGGTCATAGTACCAAGGCAGATCTTACTCACTTCGAGTGTTGAGTGAGGTAACTTATTGTATTGCATGAGCCTTCCTTGTTTTATTCTCATTGTCTCCTCAATATAGGGGATAACACTGTCGCAAAACATGGATGGAATTAACAATTTAGCAAAATTTGTCTCGTTGTCTACACTGGATAGACGGAGGTAAGTTATGCAAAAAACTCAGTTGGACAAGTGGATTCATGGAAGCCATAAATCGAGTTATGAGCCCCCTAAGGTATTTGTGATTAGTTGTTCCGATCTATCACAATATCTTTTGGCGGTGGAGTACAAGCATCGGCTTGAGCCGCTCAAAATTAATGACGAACCGATTCACTTCGATTCATTAGATCAGGTGAAAGAAGAACTTAATAGATTGGGCGTAGAGAGAGCTTATCTAAGGCTGCACAATGCTTATGATGAATGTGGCACAGGGGATGGTCCACTCTATCACGATCTTGAACTCTCCCTGACTACCCACTAGGCGAAGTTTTGTTCCAGTATTTTTGCGGTAAATTGGGTACGTAAGTAAAAGCCGCGCGGGAGTGTTTTTATCGGTTTACCACTGGCACCGTAAGCCTCTGTTAAAACACGACTGTTCGCGGCTTTAGGTCTTAGTTGCAATACCTCGCCATGGCGTGCGGTGATCTGTTCGACCTGACCAATCACGATCATTTCCATTAATTCTTCCCAGTCGGTTTTTAGTTGTAGCTCTTCTTCAGCAGTCGGTGACCAGATCAACGGTGAACCGACACGACGCTCTGCCAACGGGATTTCACGTTCTCCTTCTACCGGGATCCAGAGTACGCGAGAGAGTTTGTTTCTGACGTGGCTGTTTTCCCACCTTAAACCGTGTACCCCCATCAAAGGAGCCACACAAACGAAGGTGGTTTCTAGCGGCTTGCCACTGTAGCTGATAGGAATCGTTTTTAACTCGATACCTAGCTGTTCAAAGTCTTGTTGAGGCTTACTGCCTGCCGTTGCACCTAAGTGCCATTCTAGCAATTGCCCAACCCAACCTTTGTCTCGACGTAGATCTGGAGGCACTGGCATTCCGGCTTCTTCGGCCAGCTCAGCGAAGGTGACACCCGCGATGTCCGTTGCTCTTTCTATCAGTTCTTGTTCCGATCTTGGTTCCGACTTCATATCTGTTTGTTACTCATTACAACTCGCCACTATTGTAACGGAAAACCTAGTTTGATGGTTGTGTGAAAATTGATCATTTTGATGGTTGGATCATTCATTAATAACTTATCCACAGCTGGTGGCGAGTTTTTTTCATTTTTCTGTGCGCATGTATGAATTAACAGTACTTTTGTCGTCATTTTTCACTTGATAAAACACGGTAAAGTTGTATCTGGGCTAACGTTTTGTGGATAAGAGTATGGTTGGTGGATCTTTAACCGATTGGATTTTCATCAGTTTTTACGAAGTGATTTCAACGAGGTGAATTTAGTGGTGTGAGATTATTCTTTTGTTTTTAAAGGATAAAATTATTATTTTTGGTCTGCGTCATTAGATGTAAATATCCCATTTGCTCACTGGTTGATCGCTTTAACAAAGATTCTTCACATGGTTATACACAGAAAAGGTGTATAAATGTGGGCTATGTCTCAGATTGGTGTGTATAACCTCTGTTTTGGCTAAAACTTATTCAACATGGAGGGCTAAGACGAGATTTTCCGCCTTAGTCACACTAGTAAGTTTGCTCCGATTGGGGATATGTGGAAAAATCACTGTAATTAAAGATTTTATTAGAGGTTGGCCAGTGATAGATGGCGATGGTTACCGCTTAAATGTGGGTATTGTAATCTGTAACAACCATGGTCAGGTCTTCTGGGCTAAGCGATACGGACAACATTCATGGCAGTTTCCTCAAGGGGGAATCGATGAAGGTGAAACTCCAGAGCAAGCAATGTATCGGGAGTTATATGAAGAGGTTGGTCTTACAAAGAAAGATGTAAAGATCGTAGCAACAAGTCGTCATTGGCTAAGATATAAGTTACCCAAACGCCTTGTCCGCTGGGATTCAAAACCTGTTTGTATCGGTCAGAAACAGAAATGGTTTCTACTACGTTTAGATTGTGACGAATCTAAGATCAATATGCTACGTGGTAGCTCCCCTGAGTTTGATGGTTGGCGTTGGGTAAGTTATTGGTATCCGGTTAGGCAAGTGGTGTCTTTTAAGCGTGACGTTTACCGACGTGCGATGAAAGAATTTGCATCGATGGCGATGCCGTTTAGAGAGCGTAGAGCCAAGAATAAGCGTAAACACAGGAGAGGATAGACATGCTTTCTCAACTAAGGGACGTAGTTGAACAGGTATCTAAAGTCGAAGATGTCCACCAGGCTTTAGATATTTTGGTTAAGCAAACGTGCAGCGCGATGAGTACGGAGTGTTGTACTGTCTATCTTGCTAACGAAGAGATGCAGCGCCTTGAGCTAATGGCAACTCAAGGTCTGCGCTTCAAAGGCGACAAAATTCATATTAGCTTCAGTGAAGGCTTAGTTGGCTTGGTTAAGCGAACGGCCGAACCACTCAACTTAGCTGAAGCGTCCAAACATCCTCACTTTAAATACTTCTCTGAACTGGGCGAAGAGGTTTATCAAAGCTTCCTCGGTACGCCGATCATCTATCGCAAGCAAGTCCTCGGTGTGTTGGTGGTGCAGCAAAAGCAGCCGCGCCAATTTGACGAAATGGAAGAGTCATTTCTTGTTACGCTGGCGGCTCAGCTTGCGGTGATCATTGCCCATGCTCAAACGCAAGGTTTATGGCGACTTGAGAAAAAACAGCAAGCGATTCGCGGTGTACCAGCGTCATCTGGTGTGGCGATTGGCGAGTTTTGGCTCGATGATACCCAACCGGAGCTGTCAGAGGTGTGTCCGGCATCGACTTTAGATATCGAACGCGAGCAAGAAATGCTGGCATTGGCGATTGAAGCGGCCTTGAGCGATTTTCGCCGGATGCGCAAAAAGCTCGACAGCGAGATCAATAAAGATGCGCTGGCCATTTTCGACCTGTTTACCCACTTGCTTAACGATCCGATGCTGCGTAAGGATCTTAAAGCGCAAATCCAAAAAGGTGACCGTGCAGACTGGGCGTTAAGGCAAGTTGTCGAGAGTTACTCCAACCGATTCGCTCGGATGTCTGACGTCTACTTGCGTGAACGAGCACAAGACATTCGCGAGCTTGGTCATCGTCTGTTGTACTTCCTCAACAATACTGAGCAAGAGCAGCCACTACTCGAGAAGCCGATCATCTTGGTGGTGAGAGAGCTAACCGCGTCGATTTTAGCGTCGATTCCGAAAGATAAACTGCTGGCGGTGGTATCGACCGAAGGGGCGGCAAACTCCCACGCGGCGATCTTGTCACGTGCACTGGGCATTCCTGCGGTTATGGGCGTGAGTGTTAACCTTGGGGCAATCAGTGGCAAGCAAGGCGTTGTCGATGGCTACAGTGGTAAGATCTTGGTATCACCTAACCGTCAGTTGCTTAAAGAGTATCGTGCGCTAGCAAATGAAGAACGCGAGTTAGCCAGCATGGTTAACCAACGTATTCTTGAACCTGCGTGTACCAAAGACAATCAACGTATCGAAATCATGCTCAACGCGGGTTTGAGCGCCGATACCAATATCGCTGAGAATCAAGGCGTAGATGGCGTTGGTTTATACCGGACCGAAATCTCGTTTTTGCTCCAACACCGTTTTCCTTCCGAAGAAGAGCAGACGCAGCAGTATCAGATGGTACTCAACACCTACCCAAACAAGCGTGTAGTCATGCGTACGTTGGACGTTGGTGGTGACAAAGCGTTGCCTTATCTTCCTATCGATGAAGATAACCCATTCTTAGGTTGGCGTGGTATCCGCTTTACACTCGACCACCCAGATATCTTTTTGATGCAAATCCGCGCGATGCTACGCGCGAGTGCTGAAAGCCAAAACCTGAGCATTTTATTGCCAATGGTTTCTGGGGCTCAGGAGCTGGATGACGCGATTGTGCTTATCGAACGCGCATACCAAGAAGTGGTTGAGCTCGATGAGCGGATCCAAATGCCAGAAATCGGTGTGATGATTGAAGTGCCATCGATGATCTATCTGCTGCCATTGATCGCCGATAAAGTGGATTTTGTTTCAATCGGTACCAATGACTTAACTCAATATTTGCTGGCGGTCGACCGCAATAATGCACGTGTGTCCGATGTCTATGAATCGATGCATCCAGCGGTAATCATGGCACTCGACCATATCCAAAAAGTGTGCACTCGACTCGACTTACCCGTGTGTATTTGTGGTGAATTGGCCGGTGACCCGATTGGCGCGCTATTGATGGTCGGCTTAGGCTATCGCAGTCTAAGTATGAACACGTCCAACGTGGCAAAAGTAAAATACCTGCTTTGTAATACCGACAGTGCAGAGCTAAAGGCTTTGGCAGACAAAGCACTAATGCAGCCTTACGGCAATGATATTTATACAATGATGCAGACCTTCCTTGAAGAGAAAGGATTTGCAGGTTTTATTCGCGCTGGTAAACGATAGGAAATACCGTGAACATTGAGTTTTTGAGCTTACTGCTCCTGCTGGGTGGCTTTGTTGGAATCATGGCTGGGTTACTTGGGATTGGGGGCGGTCTTATCGTTGTTCCTGCGTTGTTATTTTTGTTGCCGATGGCTGGGATTGACCCGTCGATCAGCATGCACATCGCACTGGCGACATCGCTGGCTTCTATCATCGTCACTTCTGGTTCTTCCGCTTTTAACCATTTCAGATTGGGCAACGTCGACATGTTTGTCGTCAAATGGCTGATGCCCGGTGTGGTGGTCGGTGGTTTTTTAGGCGCGAACATTGCTGATTGGATCCCGTCGCAATACTTACCTAAAGTATTTGGCGTGATTGTGCTGTTACTCGCGATTCAGATGTTGTTTTCTATCAAAGGCAAAACGGAACGCGCGATGCCGGGGAGTGGGGCAACCGTGGTGATCGGTACGGGAATTGGTATGGTATCGAGCTTAGCCGGTATCGGTGGTGGCTCGCTGTCGGTGCCGTTTCTAAACCGTCATGGTGTTGAGATGCGACGCGCGGTGGGGTCTTCTTCTGTGTGTGGCTGCTTTATCGCGCTATCGGGAATGGTTGGCTTTATTCTCAATGGCTATAAAGCGGATGTGCTGCCTGCGTATAGCCTGGGTTACGTGTATCTACCTGCGTTAATTGGTATTACGTCGACCTCGATGTTGACCACTCGAATCGGGGCGAAATTAGCGACCAGTATGCCGACGGTCAGGCTAAAGAAAATCTTTGCACTATTTTTAATGTTCGTTGCTGGAACTATGTTACTGTGACGCACTCTCATCTATACCTTTCAACATTTTGAATTTCTAAAGAGTAATGCTCCTATGTCTCAGGGATACCTTGAATTTCCTAATATAGATCCTGTTTTGGTCTCTATCGGCCCGCTGTCGATCCGATGGTATGGCTTAATGTATTTAGTCGGTTTTGCGTTCGCACTGTGGTTAGCGAATCGTCGTGCAGACAAGCCAGATAGTGGTTGGACTCGAGACCAAGTGTCAGATCTATTGTTTGCTGGCTTCTTAGGTGTCGTAGTCGGTGGTCGTATCGGTTATGTGCTGTTTTACAACTTCGACCTGTTCCTGCAAGACCCGCTTTATCTCTTCAAGGTTTGGACTGGTGGTATGTCATTCCACGGTGGCTTACTTGGCGTAATCACTGCCATGTTCTGGTATGCGAAAAAGAACGGTCGCACCTTCTTTGGTGTGGCGGACTTTATCGCACCACTCGTGCCATTTGGACTGGGTGTTGGACGTTTAGGTAACTTTATGAACAGCGAGCTATGGGGCCGTGTTACCGACGTGCCTTGGGCGTTTGTTTTCCCAAATGGTGGACCGCTGCCTCGTCACCCGTCTCAGCTATACGAAATGTTGCTAGAAGGTGTCGTCCTGTTCTTTATCCTTAACTGGTTTATCAAGAAACCTCGACCGCTGGGCTCGGTATCAGGGCTATTTTTAGCTGGATATGGTACATTCCGCTTCCTTGTCGAGTACGTACGTGAACCGGATGCGCATTTAGGTTTATTTGGCGGCTTTATCTCTATGGGACAAATCTTGTCACTTCCTATGGTTATCATCGGTATTTTGATGATGGTTTGGGCATACAAACGCGGTCACTACAAAGACGAACTACCACAACAGACGAAGTAAGGAATTGGTGTGAAACAGTATTTAGATCTCTGTCGACGAATCGTTGAGCAAGGTGAGTGGGTTGAAAACGAGCGTACAGGCAAGCGTTGTCTGACGGTTATCAATGCAGACTTGACCTACGATGTTGGCAACAACCAGTTCCCGCTCGTAACAACGCGTAAAAGCTTTTGGAAAGCGGCGGTTGCTGAGCTACTTGGCTACATTCGTGGTTATGACAATGCTGAAGACTTCCGCAAACTGGGCACCAAAACTTGGGATGCGAATGCCAACCTGAATGACGCTTGGTTGAATAACCCTTACCGTAAAGGTGAGGACGATATGGGCCGCGTTTACGGCGTTCAAGGTCGTGCTTGGGCAAAACCAGACGGCGGTCATATCGATCAACTGCGCAAGATAGTCGATGACCTAACTCGTGGTGTGGATGACCGAGGTGAAATCCTCAACTTCTACAACCCGGGTGAGTTCCACATGGGTTGTTTGCGCCCATGTATGTACAGCCACCACTTCTCGCTATTGGGTGATACGCTATACCTCAACAGCACCCAGCGCTCTTGTGATGTGCCGCTTGGGTTGAACTTCAATATGGTTCAGGTTTACGTGTTCTTAGCGATTATGGCGCAGATCACTGGCAAGAAACCAGGTCAGGCGTACCATAAGATCGTGAATGCCCATATCTACGAAGATCAACTCGAATTGATGCGTGACGTACAACTGAAGCGTGAACCGCTGAAATCACCGACGTTCCACATCAACCCTGAAATCAAATCTCTGGAAGATTTGGAAACTTGGGTCACTATGGATGACTTCTGGGTAGAAGGTTATGAGCATCACGACGCGATTAAGTATCCGTTCTCTGTCTAATCCATGACATATGATTAAAGGCTGCCAGTGTGCAGCCTTTTTTATTGCTTGATGTTTATCGAATCACAGCAGCAAGTTAGGTAGATAGAAAAGAGCAATTAGATATTGGTGCGGTAGATAAGTTTGCTTTATCGAAGAATGAAAAAAGCCCCTAACTTTCGTTAGGGGCTCGCAAGCGATGGTGTAATTGGTATTTATTCTTATGCTGTTAAAGCAAGGATAGTACCTGGTAGAACCACAAATACGCTGAGTAGGTAACCTGCCACGACGGCTTTGTTCTTCACTGCCATGTCGGAAATAAGGTCTGCGCCTTTTACTGGCAGTTCGCGTAGGAACGGGATACCGAAGATGAATACGGTTGCCATTACGTTGAACACTAGGTGAACTAGAGCAATTTGTAGTGCGAATACTGCGAACTCACCTGATACTGCGGTTGCTGCCAGTAGTGCGGTAATACAAGTACCGATGTTTGCACCTAGTGTGAATGGGTAAACATCACGAACTTTCAGTACACCTGAACCTACTAGAGGAACCATCAGGCTAGTGGTTGTTGAAGAAGACTGCACCAGTACTGTCACGATAGAGCCAGACATAATACCGTGGATAGGACCACGACCAATGGCGTTCTTCAGAATTTCACGAGCACGGCCAACCATTAGGCTCTTCATCAGTTTACCCATCACAGTAATTGCGACGAAGATAGTTGCGATACCCAGTACGATAAGCATTACGCCGCCAACAGTATCACCAAATGTTGATAGTGGCTCTTTAACTGCGCTTACAACTGGTTTGGTAATTGGCTTAATGAAGTTAAAGCCTTTGAGGCTCATATCGCCTGTTGCAAGTAGCGGTGAAACCAACCAATGAGAGATTTTCTCAAGGATGCCGAACATCATTTCCAATGGTAGGAAGATCGCAACGGCTAATAAGTTAAAGAAATCGTGGATTGTTGCACTTGCGAATGCGCGTTTGAACTCTTCTTTACAGCGAACGTGACCAAGGCTCACAAGCGTGTTGGTGACTGTTGTACCGATGTTTGCACCCATAACCATAGGGATAGCTGTTTCTACCGGTAAACCGCCAGCCACAAGGCCCACGATGATAGACGTTACTGTACTTGAAGATTGAATAAGAGCGGTTGCAACTAAGCCGATCATTAGGCCAGCTACAGGGTGAGAGGCAAATTCAAAGAGAACTTTTGCTTGATCACCAGTTGCCCATTTGAAGCCGCTGCCGACCATAGATACAGCCAGAAGCAGTAGGTATAACATGAACGCCAAGTTAGCCCAGCGCAACCAGCGAGTCGTGCTCGAAATAGGAGCCGCTGTAGTAGTAGCTTGGTTCATAATTTTTCTCCGTGGACCGATAAAATCTTAATAGTGGTCTGTTGTTGAAACTGAGGGCGATGTTAGAGGGGAAATATTTCAGTAATATTACAGTTATATGTAATGGAGATGATTTTGTGTGACCTCGGATTATATTCTCGAAATATAGGTTGAGTTTTGAATTTAAGGTATTGATTTGTATGGGTATTTTGTGTGGTTTAAATTGTGATTAAAGTCTGAAATTTACCGATTTTTTTGCTAAAAAGATGATTGTTTTATGACAAGGTGACACTGAGTTGTCATAAAGCGATTATCAATATTCGGTAAAGATAGTTCTACTGTTGATATTTTTCGTTTTTACCGAAGTATTGTTGTCATTTGGCGCATTTGCTATAACGCTATCTTCGACAAACAATTCGAGTTCAGAGTCATGTCGCACTTAAATTACAATCATCTCTATTACTTCTGGATGGTGTGCAAACAAGGGGCGGTTACCAAAGCTGCAGATGCACTATTCTTGACACCGCAAACGGTCACCGGGCAAATCAAAGCGTTAGAAGACCGAATGGATGGTAAGCTGACCAAACGTAACGGTAGAAGCATCGAGCCAACCGAATTAGGGCAGTTGGTGTTCAAGTACGCAGACCGTATGTTTGGTTTGAGCTACGAAATGTTGGATATCGTGAACTACAGTCAGCGTTCCAATATCTTGTTTGATGTCGGTGTTGCAGACGCACTCTCAAAGCGCTTGGTGAGTAAGATACTGATGACAACCGTCCCTGAAGACAACAGCATTCATTTACGCTGTTTTGAGTCGACCCACGAAATGTTGTTAGAACAGTTATCACAGCACAAGCTCGATATGATTTTGTCTGATTGCCCTGTGGATTCCAGCCAAAGCCCTGGTCTGTACAGCAAAAAGCTAGGTGAGTGTAATATGAGCTTTTTCTGCGCGGGTAAAGTCGATAGCGTGAAGTTCCCTGAAGTATTGGAACAGAGAAAACTACTAATTCCTGGCAGCCGAACAGCAATGGGGCGCAAGGTGCTGCAGTGGTTCGACCGTCAAGGCCTTCAACCGAATGTGTTGGGAGAATTTGATGATGTCGCATTAATGAAGGCGTTTGCCCGCTATCATGATGATGTCATCTTTCTTGCTCCGTCACTCTATGTCACGGAAGTGGACAGTGACTTAGCACTGCAGTTGATCGGTCATATCGAAGAGCTCAAAGAAGAGTACTACGTCATTTTCGCCGAACGTATGATCCAGCATCCAGCGGTGAAGAATGTGTGTGATGCCGATTTTACCTCGTTGTTTAAATAACCTTTTCTGTATAAGAAATAGATTAGTTATTACAGATCGATTAAAATCAACGGTGCTATAGTGCTACATATATAGTTAAATCGATTTTAGTTTTAGATTGCTAACACAATTTTGGCTCAGCGATTTAGATTTGAAAGTAGTCTACAGATGTATTTTAGTGTGGTTTCAAAGGGTACTGGCCGATGAATTTACAAGCGATGGAACAAAACTCTGCAAAAGCGGTAGTACTACTGAAAGCGATGGCCAACGAGAGACGGTTGCAGATACTGTGTTTGCTACACAACAACGAACTGTCGGTCGGCGAATTGTGTAATAAGCTTGAGCTCAGCCAATCGGCTTTGTCTCAACACCTTGCTTGGTTGCGACGTGATGGTTTGGTTGAAACACGTAAAGAAGCACAAACCGTTTACTACACACTCAGCAGTGAAGAAGTCAAAGCGATGATCCAATTACTTCATGGTATGTACTGCAGCTAATCGAACAAACAGAAAAAGAGGCCTTGAGCCTCTTTTTTATTTTTAGCAGATATAAAAAAACCGGCAAAAGCCGGTTTTTTCTTTCACTGAGTAATCAGAGTTCTATTAAAGAGCTTTGATTGCAGCAGAGAAACGAGACTTATGACGTGCAGCTTTATTCTTGTGAATAAGGCCTTTAGTCGCCATGCGGTCTAGGATTGGTGTAACTGCAGCAAATGCTTCAGTTGCAGCAGCTTTGTCGCCTGCTTCGATAGCAGCAACAGTTTTCTTCATGTAAGTGCGCATCATAGAACGACGGCTAGCGTTGTGCTGACGACGTTTCTCAGCTTGGATAGCGCGCTTCTTAGCAGATTTACTATTTGCCAAGGGTCTAACTCCCAAAAACTTTAGTTCGGTGACAATTTAAGGGCGAGGACTATCCCCTATTTGCGCTTAAATGTCAAATGATTTGTGCAAAAACCAATCGAAACCAAACAAATTTTGGATTAGAAAGGTCTTCACGGTTAAGATGGCGGGGATTCTAACAGTATTTTTTTTTCAATGCTAATACTAATCTGCTCTCAGGCATTTATTCATGCCAAAGAGAAGCGCTTTGCATTTAGTATTAGAGGACTCCCGAGGTAACTGTGAGTAAACGTCTCCTCAAGTCAGGCATGATTGTGAGTGCTATGACTTTGATTTCGCGCGTCTTAGGATTGGTGCGTGATGTCGTAGTAGCAAATTTAATGGGTGCAGGGGCAAGTGCCGATGTATTCTTTTTTGCTAATAAAATTCCCAACTTCTTACGCCGATTATTTGCCGAAGGGGCATTCTCGCAAGCCTTTGTGCCGGTACTCACGGAATATCACGCCAGCGGTGATATGGACAAAACGCGCCAGTTGATTGCAAGAGCCGCAGGTACGTTAGGAGTGATCGTCTCGGTTGTCACAATACTCGGGGTACTTGGCTCCGGTATCGTGACGGCAATGTTTGGTTTTGGTTGGTTCTTAGACTGGCTTAACGGTGGCCCATCGGCGGAAAAATTTGAGCTGGCGAGCTTGATGCTCAAAATCACCTTTCCCTATCTTTGGTTCATTACCTTTGTCGCGCTTTCCGGAGCGATACTGAATACCTTGGGCAAGTTTGCCGTCTCTTCTTTTACTCCGGTGTTTCTCAACGTGATGATCATTCTGTCGGCGTGGTTTATCGCGCCGCAGTTAGCACAACCAGAAATAGGTTTAGCGATCGGGGTCTTTTTAGGTGGGTTGGTTCAGTTTTTCTTCCAACTTCCTTTCCTTATTAAAGCTGGCGTGATGGTGCGTCCTAAATGGGGATGGCGTGACCCTGGGGTTGTGAAAATCAGAACCTTGATGATTCCTGCACTGTTTGGCGTATCGGTCAGCCAAATCAACTTACTGTTTGATACCTTTATCGCCAGCTTTCTTCAGACTGGCTCAATCAGTTGGCTTTATTACTCGGACCGCTTATTGGAGTTCCCACTCGGTCTGTTTGGTATTGCTATCGCAACGGTGATTCTGCCGGCGTTATCGCGTAAACACGTCGACGCCCAAGGGGAAGGCTTTGCGCATACCATGGATTGGGGGGTGCGTATGGTCAGCTTACTTGGTGTACCAGCGATGCTAGGGTTGATCGTACTCGCCAAACCGATGTTGATGGTACTGTTTATGCGTGGAGAGTTTTCTCCACAAGACGTCGAGTTTGCCTCTATGTCGTTGATGGCTTACGCCGCGGGCTTGTTGAACTTCATGCTGATTAAAGTGCTCGCGCCGGGTTACTACTCGCGTCAAGACACTAAGACTCCAGTGAAGTACGGCATCATCGCCATGGTATCGAATATGGTCTTCAACGCGATTTTTGCATGGTTTTACGGCTATGTTGGTCTCGCAATGGCGACGGCGCTGTCGGCACTGGTTAACATGTCTCTACTATATAGGGGCTTACACATTGCTGGTGTTTATAGGCTAACACGTCAAACCATCGTATTCGCGATCAAACTCGTGATTGCTGGTGGTTTCATGGTTGCGGCTATCTTATGGCAACTGGAAGAGATGCCAGTGTGGTTGCAGTGGAGCTTACTGGAACGTTCAACGAGCCTAGCGATTTTAATCGCGCTTGGTGCAGCGGTTTATTTGCTGTCGCTTGTCATAATGGGCGTACGTTTAAAAGATCTAAAAGCAGCGACAGACTGATGGCGATTAGTATATAATCCGTCAGTTTCACGCAGCGTAAATAATAAAAACACAGGTTTTAGTAACTTCCAATGGAATTAATCCGAGGTATTCACAATATCAAACCACACCATTACGGGTGTGTATTGACGATCGGAAACTTCGACGGAGTGCATCTAGGTCATCAAGCAGTATTGCGTCAAGTGTCTGAGCGAGCAGAGAAATTAGGCTTGCCTTCCACGATTATGACCTTTGACCCACAGCCATTGGAGTTGTTCGCTAAAGAGAAAGCACCCGCTCGGTTAACCCGACTCAGAGATAAGTTTGTTCAGCTTAGTAAACTCAAGCTTGAGCGACTACTTTGTGTCAATTTTAACGAGCAATTTGCCAATCTCACGGCGGATGAGTTTATTAGTGACTTGTTGGTGAAGCGTTTGGGTGTTAAGTTTCTGGTCGTAGGCGATGATTTCTGTTTTGGTCGTGGCCGGAAAGGCAACTTTGACATGCTTAAACAAGCCGGCGAAAAATACGGTTTTGAAGTGGTCAGTACCCAAAGTTTCTGTATGCAGAAACTGCGAGTGAGTAGCACGGCGATTCGCGACGCGTTAGCACAAGATCAACTGGATGTCGCCGCAGAAATGCTTGGGCGAGATTACAGTATCAGTGGGCGTGTTTCTCATGGGCGTAAGCTTGGTAGAACGATCGGTTTTCCAACCGCCAATATTCCACTGAAACGCCGTGTTTCACCAGTATCTGGCGTATATGTTGTCGAAGCTTTGGGCTTAGGCAACCAGCCAATCGGTGGCGTGGCAAACATTGGCAACAGACCAACAGTAAATGGTGTTCGCCAACAATTGGAAGTGCATTTATTCGACTTTCATGCCGACTTATACGGCAAACAGTTAGAAATCGTACTTTTACATAAGCTTCGAGACGAACAGAAGTTCGAGTCTTTTGAAGTATTGAAACAACAAATTGAATTGGATGCTGAGGCAGCAAGGGTGTGGTTGCGTCAGCTTAATCGCTAAGTGGTTTAGTCCACCGACTTAGCATAATGTCTAACATTCGCCCAACACAACGGAATTAAGAATCGATGAGTGAGTATAAAGATACCCTGAACCTTCCTGAAACAGGGTTTCCGATGCGCGGCAATCTGGCGAACCGCGAGCCAGAAATGCTTGAGCGTTGGTACAAAGAAGACCTTTACGGTGAAATCCGTAAAGCGAAGAAAGGCAAAAAATCTTTCGTTCTACACGATGGCCCTCCATACGCCAACGGTGACATTCATATTGGTCACGCACTAAACAAGATTCTTAAAGACATTATTATTAAATCCAAAACACTTTCAGGTTTTGACGCTCCTTACATTCCTGGCTGGGACTGCCACGGTCTACCAATTGAATTAATGGTAGAGAAAAAGGTTGGTAAGCCAGGTCAAAAAGTTACAGCTGCTGAGTTCCGCGCAAAATGTCGCGACTACGCTGCGGGTCAGGTTGAAGGTCAAAAAGAGAGCTTTAAGCGTCTTGGCATCATGGGCGAGTGGGACAAACCTTACCGCACTATGGATTTCGATACAGAGGCGAACATCATCCGTGCTTTGGGTAAGATCGCTGACCAAGGCCACCTGCTAAAAGGTTTCAAACCTGTTCACTGGTGTACAGACTGTGGCAGTGCACTGGCAGAAGCAGAAGTCGAATACAAAGACAAAGTGTCACCTTCTATTGATGTGCGCTTCAAAGCGACAGACGAAGCGGCGCTATTGTCTAAATTTGCATTAAGCGAAGGCCACGAAGGTCATGGCGATATCTCTATCGTAATCTGGACAACAACGCCTTGGACACTACCTGCAAACCGTGCTGTGTGTCTGCGTGATGATCTAGAGTACGTATTAATCCAAGTTGAGGGTGACAACCCTGAGCGTATTATCGTGGCTTCAGAGCTCGCGAAAGACGTCATGGATCGTGCGGGTATCGAGCATTTCCATAACCTTGGATTTGCAAAAGGTGCGGACTTAGAGCTTGCTCAGTTCAACCACCCGTTCTACGACTTTACTGTTCCTGCGATCCTTGGCGATCACGTCACAACAGATTCAGGTACTGGTGTGGTTCACACTGCACCGGGCCACGGTCAAGAAGACTTCGCGGTTGGTCAAAAATACGGTCTAGAAGTAGCAAATCCAGTAGGCTCAAACGGTGTTTACTTACCTGACACTGAGCTATTTGCTGGCCAACACGTATTTAAAGCGAACGCTGCGGTTGTGGAAACGCTACAAGAAAAAGGCGCTTTGCTGCATCACCACGCTTACGAGCACAGTTACCCACACTGCTGGCGTCATAAGACTCCAATCATCTTCCGTGCCACACCTCAATGGTTCGTTTCTATGGATCAAGCAGGCCTACGTGCAAAAGCACTAGAGTCAATCAAAGGTGTTCAGTGGATGCCAGAATGGGGTCAAAGCCGCATTGAAGGCATGATCGAAGGTCGCCCTGAGTGGTGTATCTCTCGTCAGCGTACTTGGGGTGTGCCAATTGCTCTGTTCGTTCATAAAGAAACAGCAGAACTTCACCCGAATACATCTGAGCTGATTGAAAAAGTGGCTCAACTTGTTGAACAAAAAGGTATTCAAGCTTGGTGGGATGTCGATGCGGCAGAACTACTAGGCGAAGAAGACGCAGCCAAATACGAAAAAGTACTGGATACACTAGATGTATGGTTTGACTCAGGTGTTACTCACTTCTCAGTGGTTGACGCTCGTGAAGAGTACAACGGCCACAGTGCAGACCTTTACTTAGAAGGTTCTGACCAACACCGCGGTTGGTTCCAGTCTTCACTGATTTCATCGATCGCGATGAAAGGCGAAGCGCCATACAAACAAGTACTGACACACGGTTTCGTGGTTGATGGTCAAGGCCGTAAGATGTCGAAATCTATCGGTAACGTTGTTGCACCTAAAGATGTGACAAACAAGCTGGGTGCTGACATTCTGCGCCTTTGGGTTGCGTCAACTGACTACACTGGCGAAGTGGCAGTATCGGATGAAATCCTAAAACGCAGTGCTGACGCATACCGTCGTATCCGTAACACGGCTCGTTTCTTCCTTGCTAACCTAAACGGTTTCAACCCAGAAACAGATCTTGTTCCAGCAGATGAAATGGTCGCGTTGGACCGTTGGGCAGTTGGTCGCGCACAAGCAGCTCAAGAAGAAATTGTGAAAGCGTACGGCGAATACAACACTCACGCAGTCACGCAGCGTTTGATGCAGTTCTGTTCGATCGAAATGGGTTCTTTCTACCTAGACGTGATCAAAGACCGTCAATACACAGCGAAACGTGGTGGCCACGCGCAACGTAGCTGTCAGACTGCGCTTTACTACATTGTTGAAGCGTTGGTTCGTTGGATGGCACCAATCATGTCATTCACAGCAGACGAGATCTGGAACGAAATGCCGGGTCAACGTGACAAGTTTGTTTTCACTGGTGAATGGTTCGATGGTCTATTTGGTCTGGCTGAAGGCGAAGAGCTAAACAACGACTTCTGGACCGAAATCCAATCGGTTCGTAGCGGCGTAAACAAACTGCTTGAAGCGGCTCGTAGTGAAAAGACTATCGGTGGCGCACTGCAAGCAGAAGTCACTCTATTTGCTGAAGACGCACTGGCGGCGAAGATCAACAAGCTCGAAGACGAGCTACGCTTTGTGTTACTGACATCTTCGGCTGTGGTTAAGCCATTGAGCGAGAAGACAGAGCAAGCGCAAGCCACTGACGTTGACGGTTTATTTGTTGAAGTGAAAGCGACGGAATCAGAGAAGTGTGACCGTTGTTGGCACCACACGCCAGACGTTGGCACTATCGCGGGTCACGAAAAGATCTGTGGTCGTTGTGTATCGAACGTTGACGGTGAAGGTGAAGAGCGTAAGTACGCATAATTCATTGAACTTTCATTAGTTTTAACAGCCCCAGTATTTACTGGGGCTGTTTTTAGGTAAAGTAATGAGTGAAAAAGCACTAACATTGAAACAATCAGGCGTACGTTGGCTATGGCTGGCGGTTGTGATTTTTATTGCCGATATCGGCATCAAACTGGTTGTGATGGACAACATGGGTTATGGATGGGCAAATCGCATCGAGGTTCTGCCATTCTTTAACCTGCTTTACGTACACAACTACGGTGCGGCGTTTAGTTTTCTAAGTGACCAAGCGGGTTGGCAACGTTGGCTGTTCACCGGAATCGCATTTTTTGTGACGGGTTTACTGACGTACTGGATGAGTAAACTGCCAGCGAAAGAAAAGTGGAACAACAGCGCCTATGCGATGATCATCGGTGGCGCAGTCGGTAACGTGTTTGACCGAGTTGTACACGGCTTTGTTGTCGACTACTTAGATTTTTACTGGGGCAATTACCACTGGCCTGCTTTCAACCTTGCAGATACCGCTATCTGTATTGGTGCTGCGATGATCATCTTGGATGGCTTTCGCAAAAAAGAAAACTCAGCAGCATAAGCTTTGTTTTAGCGAATAACCCTAAGCGCTGTCCGTTGATCCGGAGAGCGCTTTTTAATATAAGAACAACTGAAAGTTCGATTACGCTTTAGTATCGACAATAACTTCAAGGAAGCAGTAACGTGACTACAATTGCCCAAGATTCAGCAGTAACCCTGCACTTTACAATCAAAATGAAAGATGGCTCCGTGGCGGACAGTACCCATAACATGGGGAAACCAGCGAAGTTAGTCATTGGTGATGGTAGCTTGAGTGAAAATTTCGAGCAATGCCTGCTGGGTTTAAGCACTGGCGACAGCAAAGCGATTGAGTTAAAAGCGCAAGACGCCTTTGGTATGCCAAATCCAGACAATATCCATCACATGGACCGAACGAAATTTGTCGGTGACGCAGAAGTAGAAGTCGGCACCATCATGGCATTCTCTGGCCCAGACGGTATGGAAATTCCGGGTATCATTACGGAAATCGCAGGTGACTCTGTGACTGTAGATTTTAACCATCCTCTGGCAGGGCAAGACGTGACTTTCGAAGTCGAGATTTTGTCAGTAGAATAGCCCACCGAATAGAACTTAGAACCATGAGCAATGAAATGAAAATTCTGTTAGCCAACCCTCGCGGTTTTTGCGCTGGTGTTGACCGCGCCATCAGTATTGTTGAGCGTGCACTAGAAATGTATCAACCGCCGATTTACGTTCGCCATGAAGTGGTGCATAACCGCTTTGTTGTGGAAGGGCTAAAGCAGCGTGGCGCCATTTTCGTTGAAGAACTGAGTGAAGTGCCAGATGACAATATCGTTATCTTTTCCGCTCATGGTGTGTCGCAAGCGGTACGCAAAGAAGCCAAAGAGCGCGCGTTGACGGTGTTCGATGCCACTTGCCCATTGGTGACCAAAGTGCATATGGAAGTGGCGCGCGCAAGCCGCAAGAACATGGAAGTGGTTCTGATTGGCCACGCTGGTCATCCAGAAGTGGAAGGCACCATGGGGCAGTACGCGAGCGATACGGGTGGCATGTACTTGGTTGAGAAACCAGAAGACGTGCAGAAGCTAGTTGAAATAGTGAAAGACCCAAGCCACCTGCACTATGTGAGCCAAACAACGCTGTCAGTGGATGAAACCGCCGATGTGATTGAAGAGCTACGCCGTGTGTTCCCTGATATTCAAGGGCCACGCAAAGATGATATCTGTTACGCGACGCAAAACCGCCAGGACGCAGTGCGCGATATGGCAGAAGACGTGGATGTGGTCGTGGTTGTGGGTTCAAAGAACTCGTCTAACTCAACTCGTCTAAAAGAGTTGGCAGAGAAGCTAGGCACACCGGGTTACTTAACCGACTGTCCTGAAGACATTCAGACTGAATGGTTTGACGGCAAGAGCAAAGTAGGTGTGACTGCAGGTGCTTCTGCTCCTGAAGAGTTGGTTAACCAGATTCTGGAACGTATCAAAGAGATCGGCGGTACTAAGTCAGTAGAAGAAATCCAGGGGCGCGAAGAAAACATGTTTTTTGAAGTGCCAAAAGAGCTACAGATCAAGCAAGTAGAGTAACACAGGCCTTGTCTTAGTCTTTGAGCAGGACGCTTGGTGTTCCTTTCTGCTGCGTTATTGACTTATCGGGAAGGATAACAACATATCAAAGCGGCCTGCCTCGCATAAAGAACCCACAAATTGCTGTAAAACAATTACGAAAGGTCAGTCAGCGCTCTAGTTTCATCAGTAGCATTTAGCAACGCAATACTAGTGATGAAACATCGCGACGTTATTGTGTGTTTAGCTTGATACTTCTCCGTATTATGAATGCTTATTAGGCGCCAATTTATAGAATGCCGAGCGTTAGATTGGTGCTTAAAACTTGTAATGCCACACTAGATCTCTATTCGTTGGCGTGCGGCCATACAATACCTAACGTTTGGTACAGCCAAGGGTAAGGATTTTCGCTAGATGGATTAAATGCCAACGCCCAAGCGGCTTTACCTAAAGGCAATTGCTCTAGTGGCAATAGTTGCTTACCATCGATGTAGCGCTTGAAAAAATCGGCAAAATCCAGTTGACAGCTTTGTTGTAAACCCAACACTATGTCTTCCATGCTGTAACTTCGTTCATGACGAGGATAATTCCGATATAGCCAGCGCATCAGATTATCCAAACTATACTGACCTTTGCTACGTTGGCGAATATCGCGATCCAATAACATGCCAGTGACCCAGCCGCCGTTATATACCAAAAAGTAATTATCAATTTTCGAATGTTTATTAATTGTGGCTTCACGCATCGACAATTTACCGGTATTTTCAAAGCTGGAGTAATAGCCAACGGGCAGAGCGGCTATTTGCAATGCTTGCTGCGGGGTTAACAGACCTAACCGCGCCGCTGTCTGATATGTGTAAAAATCGGTAACCCCCTCATTGAACCATTGTTCGCGATTATCCGCGTAACGGAAAGATTCGGCATTCCAAAGATGAAACAGTTCATGGATTAATATGGTTTGCCAACTGGCGTAGCCAAACAAACCATTGTCGGCAATCGTGAGCGAAACTTCACCCGGATCAGCGTCCCCGCCGATTTGTTCGGCAAGATTTATGGAGACTTTCACATCGCGATAGGGCTTTCCTTGTAAATCTCTGGGTAAACCGCCGAATAACTTTTTGTGTTGGCTAAACGCATGATCAGCAAGTTGGATGACTTCATCTTGATATTTAGCCGCCTCTGGTTGGCTAAATTCGAGGGTGAGACGAACATCCTTTCCCTCAAAAAGTATGGTAGAAGCAGAAGCCGAAAAAGCGCTAGCCCAAAACACCCAAAGCACCCATAGTCGCCAATTACGATTATTCACTTTCATAGTTTGACACCTCCAAAAATAAAGTAAGATGATCCGATAAAGTGATCAAACTTTGACTTGGAACCAGACCATTACGAGAAAACTGCGTTTATAAATTAGATTACGTCTCGCCAAACTAAGCGTAGCGAGATCATGGTATAGATGCCATCTACGGCACTCGTTTTCTCCGGTTTGGGCTTTGCTTGTTAAGTGAGCTTATATGCGAAACTCTCTGAAAAGACTATTGTTGATGAGCGATATTAAAGGGGGCAGTTGGATATTAAACGTGTCGTGCTTGTGAAGAGGGCATGTGATATTAACACTAAAAATCTCTAATCTTCTCTGTGACTAAGTACAAGATAGATCAATTCAGTCTATATCCAAGAAGAAAGCCACTCGTATTTGATACAAGTGGCTTGTCAATTATTTGATCCTATTAGCTATTTTGCTGAGACTATGCTGTTTCTGTAACGTCCGTTAGCTTTTCCTCATCTGCAAGGTCTGTTTCACCTTTGCCTTTTGAGCTTTTAATTACGTATACCGTTGCTGTTAGCGTGAACAGGATACCTGCGATAGTCGACACTTGCATTGGTAGGCCGAAACCAAGTGTGCTGTTGTTCAGAATGAAAGTAACACATACCGTAGTCATGAACATTGCTGGGATAGTCGTAATCCAGTGCAGTTTGTTGTGACGTAGTAGGTAAGCCGACGCAGTCCAAAGCATCATTACCGCAGTAGTTTGGTTTGCGAAACCGAAGTAACGCCAGATGATACCGAAATCTACTTGAGTTAGGATGCCACCGATAACGAACAGTGGAAGAGCCATCAGTAGGCGGTTACGTAGTGTTTTCTGTTCCATGTTGAAGTATTCAGCAAGGATCAGACGGCTTGAGCGGAACGCTGTGTCACCTGAAGTGATTGGTAGAATAACCACACCTAGGAATGCGATGATACCGCCGAACACACCTAGTAGACCAAACGAAGAGCTGTAAACAACGTTACCAGGACCACCGTTCTTCACGGCTTCAGATAGTGCATCTAGAGAGCCAAAGAAAGACAACGCGATAGCACACCAGATTAGAGCGATAACGCCTTCACCGATCATTGCACCGTAGAATACAAAGCGACCGTTCTTCTCGTTTTCCATACAACGCGCCATTAGAGGAGACTGAGTTGCGTGGAAACCAGAGATAGCGCCACATGCGATAGTGATGAATAGCGCAGGCCACAATGGCATGTCATTCGGGTTTAGGTTAGTGAACATGTCTGACACTTGGAAGTCACCCATTACGGTGTGCTCGCTTGAGAGAGCAATCGCAGTCATTAGACCAACAGACATGAAGATAAGCAGAGCACCAAATAGTGGGTAGAAGCGGCCGATGATCTTATCGACAGGAACAATTGTCGCAATGATGTAGTACGCGAAGATCGCGATAACCATTGTTGTCATGCTTACATTCAGGCTAGTTTGATCGTTGATTAGGTTAGTGATCATGCCAGCTGGCGCTGATACGAAAACCACACCAACAAGCAGCAGTAGGACAATGGCAAAAATGTTCATAAAGTGTTTTGCGCCATTACCTAAGTATCGACCTGTAATCGTAGGGACAGAAGCACCGCCGTTACGAACAGATAACATACCTGAGAAGTAATCGTGAACTGCACCCGCGAAGATACAACCCATTACGATCCACAACATTGCTGCAGGGCCGTAAAGTGCGCCCATGATTGGACCAAAGATTGGACCGACACCCGCGATGTTAAGTAGTTGAACTAGGTAAACCTTTTTGGTCGACATTGGTACGTAGTCAACACCGTCTTGCTTAGTGTGCGCCGGAGTTTGACGTTTTTCGTTGATGCCGAATACTTTCTCAACGAAAGCACCGTAGATAAAGTAACCGCCAATCAGTGCGGCAACACAGGTTAAAAACCACAACATATCACTTGTTCCTTGGTAAATTTTATAAGCTCAGGTTGGATATTACGCACCAAGATGGCAATAAGCATTCGCTAATGTAGTGAGTGGTCGTATACGCTCTTGAGTGGTTTTAAGTGAGGTTGAGTGGTTTTTGTTGACGGCGAGTGGCAATTAACAAGATTTAGTGGTTTAGTTAACTCAGTTTACAAAACATGAAGTATAACAATGAAAAAATTAGTCGTATTAGCAGCGGTAGTGTCATTGGCAGGATGTGCAGCGAGCACAGAACAATTGGCGAAAGATGGAAACTGGTACCAAATTGGTTATCAAGATGGCGTCGCAGGGCATACCCAGCGCTCGTACAAAGAAATGTCAGCTCTTGGTGGAGTTAACCAAAGTGACTATGAACAGGGATATTCAGAAGGTGTTGCCGAGTACTGCAACGCAGACTTTGCGTACCAAATGGGGTTATCTGGACAAAACTATGAAGGTGTCTGCGAGGGCACCGAGCAAGCGCAGAAATTCCGTATGGAATGGCAACGAGGCTGGAGCGAATACAACTTGTCTCAGTAATTGACAGACAAATAGAAACAGGGAGCGTGATGCTCCCTGTTTTTGTTTTACTTAATCTTGGCTATGAGTTTGCACTGCTTTGCGCAAGAAACCATCTTGGCGATGAAGTTGTTCACGCGCTTGCTCAACATTCAATCCGGTCAAAATCATCAGAATTGATAGCTTCACATCGTAATCGGTTTGGCGTAATGCTTCCGTCGCTTCGGCTTTGTCACAATCTGTCGCTTGCATGACAATGCGCGCCGCTCTTGCGACCAGTTTGGCGTTAGTGGCTTTCACATCCACCATTAAGTTCTGATAGCTTTTGCCTAAACGAATCATGGACGCGGTGGTGAGCATATTGAGCACTAACTTCTGTGCTGTGCCCGACTTCAAACGCGTTGAACCGGTCAATGCTTCTGGTCCCACTACCGGGCTGATTGCTATCTGTGCGACTTCGGCAATCGCAGAATCTGGATTACACGAGAGCGCCACGGTTGTAGCTCCAATCTCGTTAGCGTATTCCAACGCACCGATGACGTAAGGGGTTCGGCCACTGGCTGCAATGCCAACCACTACATCTTTGATGCTGAAATCGATACTCTTTAAATCCTCTACACCAAGCTCTGGTGAGTCTTCCGCCCCTTCTTTGGCTTTGAGAATCGCTTCTGGTCCACCAGCGATTAAGCCAATCACCATTTGCTCTGAAACACCAAAGGTTGGCGGACATTCGGAGGCATCAAGTATTCCGAGTCGGCCACTGGTGCCTGCTCCCATATAGATCAGGCGACCACCTTGTTTAAATGCGGCGGTGATTTTATCGACGGCTTGCGCGACTTCCGGTAGCACTTTTTCTACCGCCAGCGGGACTTGTTTATCCTGCTGGTTAATACGTTTAACGATTTCGAGAGACGGCAGCAAGTCGATATCCATGGTGTCTGGGTTTCGTCCCTCAGACACTAAGTGAGATAGGGCTGCAATGAGCGCATCGTTAGTCATAATTGTCCTTATTTATCCGCAAAGTACATCACACCGAGCGAAGCTAGCTTACTGGCTCCGGTGACTTCGGGCAAATTGCTTGGCAAATTGTGAACACGGCGATAAGCAAGCCAAGCAAAAGCCATCGCTTCCATGTAGTCGTTGTCGACACCTTTGTCGCTGGTTGGTGCCACTTTCCAGTCGGGTAACAGTGCAGCCAGTCTTTCCATTACGAGTGGGTTTCTCGCTCCACCACCACACACCAATAACTCAGGTTGAGAGCCAAATCCATAGCGGCCAACTTCGTTGGCGATGGTTTGTGCGGTGTATTCGCACAGAGTACGCTGGACATCTTCGGCAGGTAAGTCGAACTGACTCAATTGGTTGTCTAACCAAGGTAAATTGAACAGCTCTCGTCCGGTACTTTTAGGCGCGGGTTGGGCAAGGTAGCTTTCGCTCATCAGCTGTTTCAGTAGTTCATTGCTGACGTTACCTGTCTTGGCAAACATCGCATCTTTGTCGTACTTACTACCTGTGTGGCGCAGGCACCAGCTGTCCATCAACATGTTGCCCGGTCCAGTATCGTAACCGAGTACCTTCTGTTGCGGTCGAATCACAGAGATATTGGCGATGCCGCCGATGTTTAGCACCACAACGCTTGAGCCCTGTGACTGGAAAATGGTTTGGTGGAAAGCGGGGACGAGTGGTGCACCTTGTCCGCCCAACGCGATATCTTTACGGCGAAAATCGGCAATGGTATCGATGCCTGTTTGGGCTGCGATGATGTTGGCATCGCCGATCTGCATCGTAAACGGTGTATTGCCTTGAGGCTGGTGGTAGACGGTTTGCCCGTGATTGCCTATCGCACAGATTTGCTCTGCGCGGTAGCCGGTCCTATTTAGTAGTTGATTGACCGCATCGGCAAACAAGTGACCAAGCAGATGGTCCAACTCGCCAATTTCAATCAGATTTGTCTGCTGACCAATGCACACATCAAGCAGTCGCTGTTTCAATGACTCTGGCATCGGAAACTCATCATGTGCGAGTAACGACGGTTGGTTGCCGTCAAAAGCCACTAAGGCAGTGTCTACGCCGTCCATGCTGGTACCGGACATTACACCGATATACAACTCTTGAGTCATGTTCATTCTCCTGATAACTGGCTCGCCAGAAGGGTCGCACCGTCTAGTGCATTTCCCTGTGGTGCAATACAGCGAGTCTGCCATTGGTTTGCAAGTTTTGGTTGATAGTATTGACCTAGACTACCAAGGAAAACGATATCTAAGTCATTATTTTGACAACAATCTTTTACTAGCGATTCGATATGCTCAACGCCTTGTTGGATGATGGCTTGAGCTACTGCGCAACCCTGATTTGCGCTGTCGGTTACTGCAGGAGCAAGCTGCGCATAGCGTGTGGCATTGGCCGCTTTGACCCAGTTTAAAATCTCTGAGCGTTGTGAGCCGATTGCCAAGCGAATTACATCGGCCAACACGCTAGACTGGCCGGTATCTATTGAGCGAATTAACGCGCGAACCGCTTCAAAGCCAAGCCAAGCACCGCCACCTTGGTCGCCAATGGGAAAGCCCCATCCGCCAATTAGCGAGACACTGCGGTCGGGGTTTAAGCGAGTCGCAACGGTGCCTGTACCAATCGCAATGCAGTTCACCGCATTCCCATTTCCAGCACCTGCCAAGCTGATGTGCGCATCCGTTGTGACCAAACGATGTGGAAATGGTGCGAGCGCGTCATCAAGTAATTGCTTTAGCTCGCTATTGCTTGCGCCAGCGACACCTGCCACCAACATACACTGAGCCGGTGAAAGTTGGTGTTGTTGCAGTATCTCTCGTAACCCTCCGACGATGGTTTGTATGCCTTGTTCGCCTTGTTGGGTCAACGAGGAAGGGCCAGTTGTGAGAGTAACCGCGTGTTCGCCCCCGTTATGACTTGCGGGTGTTAATTGGATGGCGGTTTTGGTACCACCGCCATCCACGGCTAAGTAATGGGTGATCATCCTTTGGCAGCCTGTAGTTGGTTCTGCTCTTGATTTTGCGCTTTACCCATCAAACACACAATGGTTGATACCGCAGTACCGATGCATAGTTGGTAAGGGAACGCGAGTCTTACACCTATCCAATCAGGGTTGATGACGCCCATCACGCTGTCCCAGATATACGCTTGCAGTAGCAATGTCGTTAAGAAGCCTGACACAAGCGCCATAGCAACCGAAGACTCACTGCCGCGGTTGGTGAAGATAGCGGTAAAGTACACACCCAATAGACCCGTGTAAGCAAACACCATCACACTCAATGCAAACGACAACAACGGCATATCTGTGTACTGCTGCCAGTAGTAACACAAGATGGCCATGCTACCGAGCGCAATGGCCGCCGCAGCCATACCGAATCGGCCCGCCGTTACATAGTGCAGCTCTGCCTGTTTGCCGCTACGCGCTTCTTTCCACGGACGATAAATATCTTGAATCGCGACCGATGACATTGAGTTTAATCCAGAGTTTAGGGTTGAAAGCGCTGCTGCGACGACACCAACCGTTACCAGGCCACGTAAGCCTGCAGGCATTTCGTTCAGCACGTAATACATAAAGATCGTTACGTTTTCACCGTTAAAACTCTGCACCACTTCTTTATCGCCGCCACCCATCAGTTCTGGACGCTGGTAAAAGATGTATAGCAACAGGCCAATGGTCATAAAGACTAGAACTACAGGGATTGAGTAGATGATCGAGTTGATCATCGCTCGCGAACCTTGTTTGGCGTCTTTACACGTCAGCACTCGTTGGGTCATATCTTGGTCAAGGCCGAACGCACCAATGTTCAACAACACGAAGCCGGTAATACATGCCCAGAAGCTGAACGTGCCCGCTGGACCAAAATCAAGACGGAAATCCAGTAAGGTCAGTTTTGAGTGCTGATCACCGCCTGGGTTTTGCAGTGCATGAACAATTTGTCCCATATCCGCCGGGATTTGGCCAAGCAGATAAATGATTACGGCAATCGCGGCACCAACGTAGACAATCAGTTGGATCAAGTCACTCCAAATCACCGAGCGAATGCCGCCCATATAGGTATAAGCGAGGCCGACCGCAACCAAGATAATGACGGAGGTAATCACACTTTGTGGGTCGATATTGGTGAACAAGATCATTGAAACCGCAATGGCCGCCATATACAGGCGCGAACCCGAAGCGAAGACACGACCAATAAGATACATACTGCCCGCTCGGCGTTTGGTCTTATCGCCGAAACGGACCTGTAGCAGTTCATATACAGTCGATACTTTGCTTTCGTAGAAGCGAGGAATCAGTACCCAAGCAACAAACAGCGCGCCGATGATTCCACCGATATTCGTCGCTAGGTAGGTCAAGTTGCCACGGTAGCTCGATTCTGGACCGCCTAGAAAAGTTGCAGCAGATTGTGAGGTAGCCAAAACAGAAACTGCAACGACCCACATCGGCATGCTATTCCCGCCTAAGAAGTAGTCCTTGGTCGTCGTGACTTTGGTCCGGCTGAAGTACCAACCGGTGTAGATGATGACAGCGAAATAAACCGCAAACACTGCCCAGTCAAGCGAGGTAAAGAGGGTATTCATAGCAACTCCTTAGCATGAATATATTGTTGTCGTTTTGCATAGAGTGGCGGGATGAATAGTAGTTCGCAAAATCTATTCCCTGGTGGAATAATGACCAGTTGAATTGTGTGAGCGGAATATCAGAGTTCTGCCATTTTTATTCCAAATGGGATAGTGGATAGGAATACCTATTCCAGCATTGAAGTGAAATTCGTTACACTCAACCTATTCTTGTTTCATGCTGAAACTGACGCGAAGGAGATTGGCTATGAAAGGACTGGCAAAGGTGAAAGCGTTGCTGCCCAAGTTTTCTCCCTCTGATGCAAAAATAGGTCAATATCTGTTGGACCACCCGCAGTTGGTTAAGAAGAGTTCGTCACCCGAGCTTGCGAAAGCGATCGGTGTCAGCCAGTCGACGATTGTTAAGTTTAGTCAAAAACTGGGTTATCGCGGCTTTTCAGAAATGAAGCTCAAGCTGTATGAGAATGAACTTGCCTATCAGCCTGTTTCGCGCAAAATGATCCATGGTTCCATTACCCGTAACGACCACCCTGATTTAGTGATGGAAAAACTGCTCGCCAGTAAACATCAGTCGTTAGAGCGAACCGTTATTCTCAATGAGGGTGATCTAGTACAAAATGCCGCTCAATTTTTACATTTGGCTGAGAAAATTCAGGTTGCGGGTGTCGGGGCTTCTTCGCTGGTGGCGAAAGATCTCGCGTTCAAATTAATGAAGATTGGGCATGCGGTGCACGCCGAGCACGATACTCATGTGCAGATTGCCAATGCCGCGGCGTTGAACGACAAAGATGTTCTGGTCGCCTTGTCTTATTCCGGGCGCAGCCAAGAGGTGATCAAGATCGCCCAGTTGGCACGCAGTAAAGGCGCTAAGGTGATTACGGTTAGCCAGTTTGCACCGACACCACTCGACAAGTACGCGGATATTAAGTTGGTCAGCGCAGCGGATGAAGAACAGATCCGCAGCTCGTCCATTACCGCGCGAGACAGCCAATTAATGATTACCGACTTGCTCTTTATTGCTTTAACTCAGCTGGAAGAGCAAGCTGACCAACTAATAGAACAAAGTAAGTCCGCGGTTGCGGCGCTAAAACAATAGCTTAGAAATAATAAAGGAAACCTTATGGGACCGTTGTGGCTAGACGTGGAAGGCTGTGAGCTGACCGCAGAAGATAAAGAAATTCTAGAGCATCCTACCGTTGGCGGGGTGATTCTGTTTGCAAGAAACTACCACGATAACAAGCAGCTTATCGCGCTGAATAAGGCCATTCGCCAAGCTGCGAAACGACCAATCTTGATTGGTGTGGATCAGGAGGGAGGACGTGTACAGCGTTTCCGTGAAGGTTTCTCAATTATTCCTGCCGCGCAGGAATACGCCAAGCACAACAACGGCGAGCAACTGGCTGAACTTGGTGGCTGGTTGATGGCGGCAGAGCTTGTTGCCCATGATATCGACCTGAGTTTTGCGCCAGTGCTGGATAAAGGTCACGAATGTAAAGCGATTGGCAATCGCGCTTTTGGTGAGGATGTCGATAGCATTATCCGCCACAGCACCGCTTATATGAATGGCATGAAAGCGGCGGGAATGGCAACTACAGGTAAGCACTTTCCCGGTCATGGTGGCGTGATCGCTGACTCTCACTTAGAAACGCCGTTTGACCAGCGTGACGATATCTTCGAGTTAGATATGCAGGTGTTTAAAGCGCAAATCGATAGCGGGATTCTAGACGCAATGATGCCAGCGCACGTGGTGTATCCGCATTACGATGATCAGCCAGCAAGCGGTTCGGAATACTGGCTCAAGCAAGTGCTTCGCCAGCAGCTAGGTTTTAAAGGGATTGTTTTTTCTGATGACCTAACTATGGAAGGTGCGGCGATCATGGGCGGGCCAGCAGAGCGCGCTCATCAATCTTTGGTCGCGGGTTGCGATATGTTGTTAGTGTGCAACCAGCGTGATGCTCAGATTGAAGTGCTAGACAACTTACCAATCCTCGAGACGCCAGCGGCGGAAAGTCTGCTTAAAAAGCAGAGCTTTAGCTTGTCTGAGCTGCAAAGCAGCGAAAAGTGGCAGCAAGCGTCCGAAGCGATGAAACGCATGCTGGGTTAAGAGAGTCCCATATAGAACAAAAGAGCCACGATTGTGGCTTTTTTTTTATCGACTCGCTTAGTGGAAACCTAGCAGCTCTTTGAGCGTTTTTAAATAACGACGGCTGACCGGAATAGGATGGTCGCTCACGGTAATAATTTCGGCTAGACCGTTTTCCAACAATTTGATCTCTTTGATCGCTTTGATGTTGACCAGAAACTGTCGATGGCAGCGAACCAGCGGAGTCTTTTCTTCCAACACCTTTAACGTTAATTGAGACGTCGCTTTTTGTTCGCGAGTTTGGACGTGCACACCGCTGATGTCCGTATAAGCGAACTCAACGTCTTGAGTAGGGATGATCATAATCCGGTTCAGGCCGATACACGGAACTTGGTCAAGACTTTGCGGCGCGAGAACGGCGGGGCTAACCTGTTCCTGATACTCTGATTTGAGTAGGCGTTTGACGGTCTTCTCCAGTCGACGGGTATCGACAGGTTTTAGCAAGTAGTCAAACGCATTGTCTTCAAACGCCTGAATAGCAAACTCATCGTAAGCGGTGACAAACACCACTTTCGGCATTGTGTCTTGGTCTAACATGCCAAGCAGTTCAATGCCGGTGATTTGCGGCATTTGAATGTCGAGAAAAACCACGTCAGGCTTGAGCTGATTGATTTTCTTTAACCCTTCAATCGCGTTGCTGGCGTGATCAATGACTTCAATTTGCCCCGTTTCTTCCAGTAGTTCCGTTAGCTCTTCTCGGGCGAAAAGTTCGTCGTCTATGACTAAAGCAGAAAGCATGTAGATACCCTAATACGTGTTTTCATCCGGAATGAAGAAGCTCATTCGGGTGAATTTGTTTGGCTCGACGTCAATCTTCAGCGCCGAGAGTCGTCCGAATTTATTGGTGAGTCGCTTATCAACGATTTGCATGCCAAGTCCAGCATGATCATCCTGCGGTGCGATATAGCTCCCCGCGTTATCCTCAACCACCAACTGATAGCCACCGTTCACATTCTGACTGTAGATGTGCACGTGGCCACCTTCCAGTAAGTTCGAGATCCCGTGCTTAATCGCGTTTTCGACCAAAGGCTGCAAGGTAAAGGTCGGTAGCTTGCGGTTGAGTAGGGTATCGTCGATATCGATATTGACTTCAAGTCTATCGGTAAAGCGCGCTTTCTCTATCGTCAGATACGCATTTACATGCGCCAGCTCTTCTTTCAGTGTAACGGTGTCGATATCTTGCTTAAGGTTACTGCGGAAAAAATGCGACAGATGCTGAATCAACTCGCGTGCTTTGGCTGGGTCACGACGAATCACCGCGCTAATGGTGTTTAACGCGTTGAACAGGAAGTGTGGGTTAACCTGTGCATGCAACAGCTTAATCTCTGCCTGGGAGAGTAGCGTACGTTTTTGCTGGTAATCGCCGAACAAGATTTGGCTCGATAGTAGTTGGGCGATCCCTTCGGCCATCGACATGTTGATCGTTGAGAACAGCTTGCGCTTTGGCTCGTAGAGTTTGATGGTGCCGATCACCTTGTCGCCGGCGCGTAGTGGAATGATCAGCGCACTACCCAGTTTGCAGTCCGGAGAAATCGAGCATTGGTAGGCTTTCTCTTTGCCGTCGAGGTAGATGATGTCGTTTTGGCTGATCGCGTCTAGCGTGCTTTGCGAAGAGATCGGTGTTTCAGGTCGGTGGTGGTCGTCGCCAATGCCAACAAAAGCGAGGATTTTTTCATCGTCCGTGATGGAAACTGCGCCGACGTTGGTTTCTTCGTAAACGATGCGGGCGATTTTCTCTGCTGTCTCGGTGTTAAACCCTGAAACCAATATTCCCACTGAGCGCTCTGCAATATTGAGCGCTCGACGAGAGAACGTTGCTGAGTATTCTTCAAAAATGGTTTTACGGTCTTGAAGAATGCTCATAAACAGTGCCGCACCGACCGAATTGGTGATGATCATTGGCGCTGAGATTGCAGACACTAGCGTATAGGCTTGGTCGAACGGTTTGGCCACGACAAGGATGATCGCCATCTGAATCACTTCGGCAACCAAGGTGATAGTGAATACTACACTCGGATTAAACAGTTGCTCGCGTTTGCCTTTTCGCAGCAAGTAGCTATGCAGTAAACCGCCGATAAGACCTTCTGCGGTGGTCGAGATCGCGCAGGCTAAGTCAGTAAAACCACCCAAGGTATATCTGTGTATCCCGCCAGTTAGACCGACAAAAAAGCCCACGACCGGCCCACCAAACAAACCGCCCATGACGGCGCCCATCGCTCGAGTATTGGCAATCGCGTCGTTGATCTGCAGACCAAAATAGGTCCCCATGATACAAAATAGAGAGAACAACACATAAACGCTGAGTTTATGGCTACGCCGATTGGATATGTTCAGTAAAGGGAGAAAGATCGGCGTCTTGCTCAGCATATAGGCCAAGACAAGGTAGACACACATCTGTTGTAGTAAGGAGAGGACGAGATCCATAACGATTTCAGTCAGTGGTTTTGGCTTATTTTAGATAACTTCGAGTAGAGAAAGTATGTTTATCTTATTATTTTCGGATAAAGCTTCGTTTATTTGTTGTTGTAAACTAAAGTTTACATTGGGTGTTTTTTAAAGTTTACGGTTGAAATTTATATTTAGACTGTTAATGTGTGGTTATTCGCCACTTAAGATATATGGATTATCTTGGTGTAAAATAAAATATACAGGTTAAGAGTCATGCAAAGAAGTGAATTAAGCAATATCAACATCAGTGATGAGCAGGTTTTAGTTACTCCGGATGAATTAAAAGCCAAAATCCCGTTGAGTGACAAAGCGCGCCGTTTTATCCAAGAGTCGAGACAGACGATTGCCGATATTCTTCATAAGAAAGATCACCGCCTACTTGTGGTGTGTGGTCCATGTTCTATTCACGATGTAGACGCTGCGAAAGAATACGCACGTCGCCTAAAAGAGCTCTCTGCTCAACTTAATGACCAACTGTATATTGTTATGCGCGTTTACTTTGAAAAGCCTCGTACCACGGTTGGCTGGAAAGGTCTGATTAACGACCCACATCTAGACGGCACGTTTGATATTGAGCATGGTCTACACGTTGGTCGCAAGTTGTTAGTTGAACTGGCGGAAATGGATATCCCACTCGCGACAGAAGCGCTGGACCCGATCAGCCCACAGTACCTAGCTGATACATTCAGCTGGGCAGCAATTGGCGCGCGTACGACGGAATCTCAGACTCACCGTGAGATGGCGAGTGGTCTATCTATGCCTATCGGTTTCAAAAATGGTACCGATGGTAGCTTGGCTACGGCGATCAATGCGATGCAGGCGGCGTCATCTAGTCACCGTTTCATGGGCATCAACCGCGAAGGTCAGGTGGCGTTGCTAACCACACAAGGTAACCCGAACGGTCACGTGATTCTGCGTGGTGGTAAACAGACTAACTACGATTCCGTTTCTGTTGCTGAGTGTGAAGAAGAAATGGCGAAAGCGGGCTTAGACGCATCGTTAATGGTCGACTGCAGCCACGCGAACTCACGCAAAGATTACCGTCGTCAGCCGCTGGTGGCAGAAGACGTTATCCATCAAATTCGTGAAGGTAACAAGTCAGTGATTGGCCTGATGATTGAGAGCCACATCAATGAAGGCAATCAATCGTCTGATATTCCTTTAAAAGAAATGCAATATGGCGTATCTATCACCGATGCTTGTATTAATTGGGATACAACTGAGGCACTATTGCGTCATGCGCACAAAGAGTTAGTGCCATTCTTGGAAGACCGCCTGAAAGGGTAAGAAGTAGAATTTAACAGGGAATAACGATGGCTGTTGAACTGAACGAGCTGCGCGACCAAATAGACGCAGTAGATAAGCAGATCTTAGACCTACTGGCGCAGCGCTTAGCGTTAGTAGAGAAAGTGGGTGAGGTTAAAAGCGAGCATGGCTTGCCGATTTATGCCCCAGATAGAGAAGCAGCCATGTTGGCCTCTCGCCGAGAAGAAGCTGAGAAAAAGGGCGTACCGCCTCAATTGATTGAAGACATTTTGCGTCGCACGATGCGTGAGTCTTACGCGAGTGAAAAAGATTCGGGCTTTAAGTGCCTTAATCCTGAGCTTCGCTCGGTGGTTATCGTCGGTGGTAACGGTCAATTGGGTGGATTGTTTGGTCGTATGTTTAAACTGTCGGGCTACCAAGTAAAAGTTCTCGGCAGTCAAGATTGGGATCATGCCGATGAAATCTTGGCGGATGCGGGGTTAGTCGTTGTGACCGTACCGATTCATCTCACTCAAGGTGTGATTGAAAAGCTCGCCAACTTGCCACAAGACTGCATCTTGTGTGATTTGACTTCGATTAAATTTAAGCCATTGCAAGCGATGATGGCGGTGCACCAAGGGCCAGTGGTGGGTTTACACCCAATGTTTGGTCCAGATGTTCCAAGCTTAGCGAAGCAGGTGATTGTTTACTGTGATGGTCGCGGTCAAGAGCAGTACGAATGGTTGCTTAAGCAGTTCTCGATCTGGGGAGCGAGCTTGTGCCATATCGATGCGTCAGAACACGATCACGGCATGACTTTGATTCAGGCGCTGCGTCACTTTACTTCGTTTGCTTACGGTTTGCATTTAAGCCGAGAGAACCCAAGTATCGATAAGTTGCTCCAGCTTAGCTCGCCGATTTACCGACTTGAGTTAGCGATGGTTGGACGTCTGTTTGGACAAGACCCGAACCTCTACGGTGACATTATTCTCTCTTCCGATGAGAACATCGAGATGATAAAACGTTTCCACCAGTGCTTTGGAGAAGCGTTAATGATTCTGGATGGTAAAGACAAGCAAGCATTCGTTAAGAGTTTTAACAAAGTAAGTGATTGGTTTGGTGATTATTCACAGCAGTTTATGCATGAGAGCCAGAATTTGCTGAAGCAGGCGAACGACTCGATTCACCGAGCGTAAACTATCGTCCATCAACAAATAAAAAGAGCTGCCAATGGCAGCTCTTTTTTTTATTATTGCACGCTGGTAATTTCTGTTTCTGCGGGCGTTTCTTCGTTTTTAACCGTATTCACGTTGTTTTCAACGTATGGGTTATTGGTCAAATTGATCTGTAGTCGCACTGTGTTATCAATCAAGTCTACCAATGGTGCCCATTTTACCGTCTTCTCTTTTTCAAACAGATAGTTGAAGTTGTCTGGTGTCCATTCCATGGTGTAGCGAGGGTTCAATGGGCGACCCAAAAAGCGTACTTCGTAATGAAGGTGTGGGCCGGTAGAGTTACCCGAGTTACCACAGGTAGCGATCAAGTCCCCTTTACTGACAAACTGTCCGCTACGTACCTTGAATTTGGACAGATGTGCGTATGAGCTCATAAAGCCAAAAGAGTGTCTGAGCGTCAGGAAGTTACCGAAGCCTTTGGAGCTTGGGCGAACCGTTTCTACAACGGCGTCAGCAGGGGCGTAAATCGGGTCACCACGGTCACAGGTTAAATCGATACCGGTATGAGTGTGACGCTTGCCAGTAATTGGGTTGGTACGTCTGCCATAAGAGGATGAGATGCGTTGATAATCGATCGGCGTGTCGTTAGGAATCATGCGAAACAGCGTTGCACGTACCGCAGAATCAACCGCGGCTGCATCAAGACGGTTTTCTAAACTGCTTTCTTCATTCGCAAACGGATCAGCAAGACCGAGCGCAGATTCAACATCGTAAACTCGTCGGCCTAAGATGTTGATCATGTTGTTTTTATCTTCTAGCTCTTGCGAGAGTGAATGGGTTTCACCCACTTGCGCGGTATAGAGCTGCTCAAGGTCGTCTTTCTCTTTTTCCACTTGGCTGAGTTTGTCGATCAGCGCGTGGTACTTTGCTTGTGCGATTTGGTCTTTTTCAATATTGCCATGGACATAGACCGCTCCTGAGACAATTGACGCGAGTAAAGCGCTAAGAGTAACGGCGAAAACAGGGCGTGAAAGGTAAAAGCGAGTCTCACCATTAGAGCCGGGAATGGAGATAGTAATTTTTCTAGACATAAGTTGTTCGTTAAGTGTGTTCACCCAGTTCGGATAAGTGCTCTATATCCCTGTAGAGCAACTCGTCGTCACCGACATTGAGTTCAACTAAACGCTTCAGGTATCCAATACTTTCAATATCAATATGATCAATGCTGAGACGAATCATATTATTATTAATTTCGACGATGTTGCCGGTAAGCTGGATAGTGATATCACTACCTAAAAGCGCAAATTCTACATCAATTTGCTTGTCGAGATTAAGCTTGTTGGCTTGATCGCATGTGATAAGTAAACCGTGCAATGACAGATCACTAATCGACGCATTGATCGTCAGCTCGCCTTGTACAACGATGGCAGGAGTGCGGTAGACAATGCGTGAAAAACGGCGTCGCTCTGACATAGTTATCTCTCTTAGCTTGAAATTATTAGATTATCAAAATAAGGTTAGTCGCTATGCAGAGGGCTTCGCAATAATTATTTACACTCGACAGCGAAATTCTCGGTTATGCGAGGCAAATAATAAAGGCCGCTAATTTAAGCGGCCTTTGCACATAATTCAAGCGTATTATTTTGCGATACGCTTGTATTTGATGCGGTGTGGTTCTGCTGCTTCTGGACCAAGGGTCTTCTTCAGCCATTCCATGTATTCCGTGTAGTTACCTTCGTAGAAGTTAACTTGGCCTTCATCGCGGTAGTCGATGATGTGCGTTGCAATACGGTCAAGGAACCAGCGGTCGTGCGAGATAACCATGGCACAGCCTGGGAATTCAAGCAGTGCTTCCTCAAGCGCACGCAGTGTTTCAACGTCAAGGTCGTTGGTCGGTTCATCAAGTAGCAATACGTTACCGCCCGCTTTAAGCAGTTTTGCTAGATGGACACGGTTACGTTCACCACCAGACAGTTCGCCGATGATCTTCTGTTGGTCAGAGCCTTTGAAGTTGAAACGTGAACAGTAAGCACGCGCTGGGATTTCGAAGTTGTTGATCTTAATAATATCAGCGCCTTCAGAGATCTCTTGGAACACGGTGTTCTTATCGTTCATCGAGTCACGGAACTGCTCAACAGACGCCAGTTTCACCGTATCACCCATCTCAATCGTACCTGAGTCAGGTTGTTCAGTGCCACTTAGCATCTTAAATAGCGTCGATTTACCAGCACCGTTGGCACCGATGATACCGACGATCGCACCTTTAGGGATGCTGAATGATAGGTCATCAATCAGTACGCGACCGTCGAATGACTTGGTTAGGTTATTTACTTCGATAACCTTGTCACCTAGACGCTCACCTGGCGGGATAAACAGTTCGTTCGTTTCGTTACGCTTTTGGTGGTCAGTACTTTGCAGTTCTTCAAAGCGAGCCATACGCGCTTTAGATTTTGCCTGACGACCTTTAGGGTTCTTACGTACCCATTCCAGTTCTTTCTCGATGGTCTTTTGACGAGCGCTTTCTTGCGATGCTTCTTGTTGTAGACGCGCATCTTTTTGCTCAAGCCATGACGTGTAGTTACCTTCCCATGGAATACCTTCACCACGGTCAAGTTCAAGAATCCAACCCGCTGCGTTATCTAGGAAGTAACGGTCGTGGGTAATCGCTACGACAGTACCTGTGTAATCCACCAGGAAGCGTTCTAGCCATGCAACAGACTCTGCGTCCAAGTGGTTGGTCGGTTCGTCGAGTAGCAGCATGTCTGGCTTTTCGAGTAGTAGACGACAGATTGCGACACGGCGGCGCTCACCACCAGAAAGGTGGGCAATTTTTTGGTCCCACTCTGGAAGACGGAGAGCATCTGCAGCGCGTTCTAGCGTGTTGTCTAGGTTGTGACCGTCTTTTGCTTGGATCAGCGCTTCCAGTTCACCTTGTTCTTTTGCCAGTGCATCAAAGTCAGCGTCTTCTTCAGCGTAAGCTGCGTATACTTCATCCAGACGTTTTAGCGCGTGCGCAACGTCTGCGACCGCTTCTTCAACCACTTCGCGAACGGTTTTAGATTCGTCTAACACTGGCTCCTGCGGTAGGTAACCGACGTTCAGGCCAGGTTGTGGACGTGCTTCACCATCGATGTCGGTATCGATACCCGCCATGATGCGTAGAAGTGTCGATTTACCTGCACCGTTTAGACCTAACACACCAATTTTTGCGCCAGGGAAGAAGCTCAGAGAGATGTCTTTAAGAATTTGTCGCTTTGGTGGCACAATTTTGCTCACGCGCGACATCGTATATACGTATTCAGCCATTGCCGATCGTTCCTAACATTTCAATTCACGGTAAACCGACATTTTATACCAAGATGATAGCGTTTGTTACCCTGAAAACGGTTACGACAAAAATCATTAATTTAGTTGATGATTCAGGCAGTAAATATTTAGTGAGGCTCGTCGAATGTCACAGTAATGTGAAATTATTTTTATTTTCGCCATCTCACTTTACAGCACGGCTTACAATGAGCTTAATTAGGGATTCATTTCACTACTCTCAATGGGAAGAGAAACATGGTGTCGACGCTTTCAAAGTCGCTGCATCGCATTCCTTCATCGCTGTTGGTTATGACATCGATGGTTTGCAGCGCAAGTTATGCCACCTCTGCTGTGGCTATGACTCTTCAGCAACAACGTGATATTTACGATCAAGCGCAAGAGCTCTTAGACGCAAGAGATGTTGCTAAGTACCAGACAATTCGCAATCAAATTAAAGATTATCCGCTAACGCCTTATGTGGATTACCGTGCGTTTTTAGTCGATATAGGCGATCGCTCGCCAGCGGAAGTCGAGCAGTTTATCGAGTCGCATAAGGCTTTTCCGTTTTCCAGACGAATCAGTGCGCCTTACCTCAGTCAGTTAGCCTCTCAAGAACAGTGGGCAAGGCTACTTGAGTTTCAACAGCACGAGCCGGCAGGTGAGACTTACCAGTGCCATTACTACAACGCGCTATACCAGCAAGGCAAGCAAGATGAAGCGTTTAAAGGCGCTGAGAAACTCTGGCTATCCGGTAGCAGCGTTTCAGGTGCCTGTGACCCACTATTTACCGCTTGGGATGACGCTGGTTTAAGAACCGACTCGCAAGTGATGGAACGTATGCTGCTGGCATTTGAGGCGCGTAATGGCGCTTTGATGAATTACCTACAAAAACTACTCAAATCGGACCAAGCCAAGCAGCAAGCCACAGATATGAAAGCGCTGTTCACCAAACCAGAGAGTGTACTTGAGTTTGCCCGCCAACATGACGCGAGTGAATTTTATCAGCAGCAAACCATACTCGGTTTGAAAAAACTGGCGCGTAAAGATGTGAAACAAGCTCAGGAACTCTTTGACGGCGTAGTCAAAGCGCAGAAACTGACAAAGAAACAGAGCCAATCCATTGCCGATTATCTGGCGATTCGTCTGATCAATACCGACTCTGCCGAGCTAGCACAATGGCGAGATAGCGCGATTGCTGATTCTGCTAACTCATCGTTGCTGGAACGTAGAACGCGTTTGGCGATTCAAGAGATGGACTGGCAAGGTGTCATGGACTGGATTGCGCGTATGCCTCCAGAGCTACAGAGCTCATTGCGTTGGCAATACTGGCTGGGCAGAAGTGAAGTGGCAACTGGAGAGGCACAGAAAGGCCATCAACGACTTGAAAAACTGGTAGGCCAACGTAACTTCTACAGCGTTGCGGCGGCGAAAGAGATCAAGCGATCGATCGATTACCCAGTGTCTACGGTGAAATTAAACAAGGCGGTTATTAAGCCGTTTAACTCGTCTTTGGTGCGAATTGAAGAGCTGATCGAGCGCGATAAAATTGCTGCGGCAAAAAGTGAATGGTACTGGTTGCTGGCACGAGCAAATGAAGAACAAAAAGAGATGTTGGCGGCGTATGCTTCCTATAAACGTTGGCACCATTTAACGGTTACTGCCAGTATCAAGGCGAAAATGTGGGATAACCTGAAGCTGCGTTTCCCGATTGCTCACCGCTGGTGGTTTAATTTCTATGGCGAAAAGCACAGCATCGACCCGATTACTTTGATGTCGTTGGCTCGTCAGGAAAGCGCGATGGACATCGAAGCGAAGTCTCCGGTTGGTGCACGTGGTATTATGCAAATCATGCCTTCAACGGCGAAATATACCGCGCGTAAATACGAACTAAGCTACGATAGCAGTAACGACTTATATGAAGTAGGCAAAAATATCGAGATTGGTAGCCACTACTTAAAAGGTTTGTTGGAGCAATACGATAACAATCGAATTTTTGCGTTTGCTGCGTATAATGCGGGTCCACATCGAGTCAAAACCTGGCGCGAACGTACACAAGGCAAGTTGGATGCCTATGCTTTCATTGAGGCGATACCGTTCAATGAAACCCGTGGTTACGTGCAAAACATTTTGATGTTCGAAACCTACTATCGTGATCTCTTGAATGTCGATGGTGCGTTTTTGAACCAAAATGAGGTCGATACCAGGTATTAAATTCCTAGGCGGAGAAAAGATGGCAACACAACCTGAGTACACTGAGTGGCAGGAAATATTAGATTTAGTCAAAGAAAGTACGGCAACCAATCAGCATGAAATGTTGTTAACTATGTTGCTCAGCCCTGATGAGAGAGAGTCTCTGATTTCAAGGGTAAACATCTTTCGTGAGCTGCTGAAAGGTGAACTTTCACAAAGGCAGATTAGCCAGTTACTCGGCGTCGGGATTGCAACCATCACACGTGGATCGAATGAATTAAAATCAAAGTCCGAGCAAGAAAAGAGTGTGATCATTCAATTGCTGGAACGTAAGTAAATAAAAAGGTGCCAAATCGGCACCTTTTTTATAAGTTGGCAGGAAAGTGCTCTGGGTTGGTAAAAGGAATTAACGCCAAGATCAATGCTTGGTGGTAGACGCTGCTGCGGGTAAGTAAGTCTTGAGTGAGCAGACTAATCGCTCCGCCTTTTTGTTTGATATTTTCAGTGCCAAACACCTCATCCATCACATCGCCTAGTTCATTGGCGTGATCGAGCTTTTCAATCACCAGCGGCGGCAGCATTAAGCTTGCGGAACGAGACTCTCCTCGGTGAGTATCTGATTCAATAATCATCCAGGCAAAGGTAACATTATCTTCAATCCCTGCCTCTAAACCGACGTAATAGTCAGCGTTTGGTAGTGAGACCTTGGCATTTTTAACACGATTAAGCGCACCGTCTCGGGTTTCTTCATCACTCATTGGCTGGTCGTCGACTTCACTTTCGACGCTGACACCAATAAATTCACAAGCTTGCTGTGGAAATGCAGATTGAAACGCGCTCTTAACCGCGTTGATTTTGGCTGGGTTAAGCGAAGCGACGACGACTTTCTTCACTGACATCAATCATTCCTTTCATCTTTGGGCTATTGGCTTGCAGCTGTTCGAGTGACAACGGGGCCGATAAATAGTAGCCCTGCATGTAATCACACTGATTTTCGGCCAACCAAGTGTGCATCTCTTGGGACTCGATACCTTCTGCGGTTACTAGCATAGATTGTGAATGACAAAGGTCAACCAGAGGTTTGACGACGGCTTGATTATTAGTCTTGATCAAGGTGCCTAAAAACTCGCGGTCGAACTTAATTTTTTGCACTGGGTATTCGACCAATTGGGTGATAGAGGTGTAGCCAGAACCAAAGTCATCAATCGTCAACTTAAAGCCTGCCTGAGATAATTTGTGCAGTAGCAGGAAGCTTTGCGAGTCAGACGCGAAGGTTTCGGTGATCTCAAAATCAATCAAATACGGCTGGACTTTGTATTGTCGAGACAACGCCTTAATGTCTTGGGCGAGCTGTAAAGAATCCAGCTCTGCTGAGGAGAGGTTAATTGAAATCTGCACTGGTTGAGTAAAGCACGCTTGGATCGCTTCAAAATCGAGGAACGCTTGTTTAACCACCCAGCGGTCAATAGAGCCGAATAAGCCAATTTGCTCTGAAATAGGAATGAACTCACTCGGAGGAATATTACCTAGCTTTTTTGATTCCCAACGTAACAGGGCTTCTAATCCTTTGACTTCCTTACCGCTGCGGTCAAAGTATGGTTGGTACATCAGGGTAAATTCTTTATCGAGGTCACCGTTACGTAGCGCTCGCTCGATTTGCGTCCGGCGTTTAACCACTTGGTCGAGTTCTTTAGAATAGTGCGCGACTTGGTTTTTACCCGCACGCTTGGCTTGATACATCGCGGTATCGGCGTTTGATAGCAGAGTGGTGAGGTCATGGCCATCTTTCGGGTAAGACGCAATGCCGACACTGGCGGTAATGGGCAAGTTGCCAAGCGGAGAGTTAGTGCTATTTTGAATTGGGTCGAGCACTTCATTCGCCATCTGCTCGGCGTAGCTCGAACGATGAGAAGAAGAAATGAAGATAGCAAACTCGTCACCCGATAAACGCGCAGCAAGACACTTAATGCCAAAATTACGCTCGAACTCGAGACAGCTTTGTTTGATGTGTTCGGCAAAGCTCACCAGCAGCTTGTCGCCAACGTTATGGCCGTACTTGTCGTTGACGTACTTAAAGTTGTCTAGGTCGATATAGAGAATCCAAGCTCGGGTGTTGAGCATTTTATTGGCGATGTTTCGGCTGACAAAGGTTTGAAATTGATAGCGGTTAGCCAACTGTGTCAGATGGTCATTTTCGGCCATCGCTTTGGTTTTTTGGTAGCTTGAGTTGAGCTCGCGGTACATATCGTAGAAACGGACCGACAGACGACCAATTTCGTTATCGGTTGGTAAGCGATCAATGTTAATGCGTCGTTGCTGCTCGACTTCTCTAAGTTGGTGGTCTAGGCGGGTAATCGGTTTGATGACGTGTTGGTAAAGCAGTAGTAATAAGATAATCACCGTCGTTAACGCTGATGCACCGAAAGCAATCAGGAGCTTGTTTTCAATCTTACTCAGTTGCTCATCCAACAAGTACTGCGCAGGGTCGAGTACCGCATACAGGTTGGGTTTCAATTCAACAGACTGCGTTAAGCCGGGCTTTTTTACCGGTTCAAGAGAAAAATAGATGCTGCTGTCGTTATCAAACTCGAGAACGTGTTTTAGTTGGTCAAACTTTTCGAGCGACAACGAAACGATGACGAAAAAAATTTGGTCTTTATTGTAGCTCAGCGGAGAGGTTAGAGTGTTTTTGTCCAGCACATCGTAACGGATCAGAATACTCTGCCCTTGAAAATTGTGCGCAAAGCCAGTGTGAGAGAGTTCTCCGGTGTGCTTATACATGTACTTTACGTAAGTCAGTACGTTTTCATCTAAAGTGCCAAAAGGATCACTTTGGTTATCGGCAAAGAACTTCACTTTTTCGTTGCTGTCGACAATAGCGACTGCGAGTGCATCTTGTTGGTTAGGTTGTAAGTCATCAATTGTGGTTTGCAGGCTTTCGATCAGCTTCATTTCTCGGTAGGGATTTTCTGGCTGACCAAAGTAATGGCGGATGATGTCGCTTTTAATGAGCGTTAATGAGTAACTATTGATTAAGGAAACTGACTGACGAAAGTGTCCCGCAAGCTTTTCCATTGTCAGTTGTAAGTAACTGTTTTCGCGCTTGATCAGAGTTTCTTTTTGGTTCGAGTATATGCTGTAGCTAGAAACAGCAGCACTAAGGAGAATGACTGGCGTGACTAGTAACAGAACTCTAGTACTGAGCTTCATGACGTTTAAGAATACGATTAATTATTTTTGTTCTTAGGCTAATATTTTGTGCCGAAAGTTCGCTGTCGATATGAGCGTTGGCGACTCTTTCTTCACCTGGGAACAATGATGCATCATTTAGGTACCAATCTGGCATTAGTTTTAGTGCACTTAAATTGGGCGTTGCAGCTTTGATATGGATTGCATTCTTTGCAGCGTTTTCGGGATCTGAAAGATGGTTCAAAAACGAGATTGCGGCGCGTTTGTTTTCTGAATGGCTGCTGACGGCTAGACAATCGACCCAAATGTAAAGCTCACCATCTGGAACCGAAAAGTCCCAATTGTTGCCAGTAAAAAAGCGATTCAACGAATGTTGGTCGCCGCTGTATGCCAGTGCCATTTGTAGCTTGTCGTAATTTTTCTGGCTGCGGATGTAGCTCAGGATGTAATCGAACGTCAGGACTTTTTCGCTAAAGCGTTGGAGAGCTTCATAGGCAGACTGAATCTCAGAGACATCTTCAGTTGTTGGGGCAATGCCTAAGCTATAAAACAGCGGTAAGAAGGTCTCGACGCTGTCGTTGATCATACCGATTCGGCCTTCTAGCTCGGCTGGTGGATGGACAAACTCCCCCCATGTTTTAGGAGGATTGGCAATCAGGTCTTTACGATACGCGATTCCTACCGTGCCCCAAAAGTAAGGCACGGCGTGAGTGCCGCACGCTTGGTTCCATTTGGCTGCGTTGTGTTTTCTATTCGGCAGTTTAGATAGGTCTTCGAAGATCCCTTGTCGGCCATAGATTTGCGCTGAAACGTTATCCAGTACTACGATATCAAAAGGTAACTGAACGCTTTTCATCATCAGTAAACTGCGTTCGTCGTCGTTGTCGAAATGGGCGCGTTGAATTTGGTAGTTATTGCTGCGCTCCCAAAGTTCGACGACTTGAGGAGAAAGGGTATCTTCCCACAGATAGACGTTGAGTGGTGTTTTACCAGCAACGCTAAAAAATGAAACAAAGAGAAGAATAAGTGGGAATGAGGTTTTCATACTGACTGCTTGGCACCCTTAACAATTACGTCGAACAATGCTTATCAGCGTCAGTTATTAGGCTGACACACAACTAATATGCAACTTAAACCACGAATAGTAAGAGCATCGATTAGAGGTGTCAGCTAAAGAATGGAATTATTTGAACTCGGTAGAGTTATTTTACTGCAACTTAATTTGCGTCGGTTTCACATTTTCACTCGGATAGCACCCAAGAACTTTCAGGTGTTTTGTGATCTTGGTTAGTCCATTGAGGGCTTGCTGCATCTCTTCTGAGTCCAAATGAGACTCTAGATCAACATAGAACATTTCTTCCCATGGATTGCCCATAATTGGACGAGACTCAAGTTTCGTCATGTTAATTCCATAGCGTTGAAGCACCAGTAAAGTTTCAACCAGTGAACCAGCATCCTGCGATGTTGACATGATTAGCGTGGTTTTCGCAGGGATTTGTGCCGATACTTCGACTGGTTTACGCGCAACAACAATAAAGCGGGTGTGGTTTTCTGTTTGGTTAGCAATGTTGTTTTGGATCGCTTGTAAGCCGTACAGCTTGCCACTTGAAGAGTTTCCAATTGCAGCGACATCGCTACGGTTTAATTCTTGAACTTTACGCATAGCATCAGCTGTGCTTGCACATGACTCAAGTTTCACGCCTTTCAGTTTGCTCAAAAATTCGCTGCACTGTTGGTAAGGCTGAGGGTGAGAGTAAAGCGTTTTAATCTCTTCCAAACGAATGTCTGATGTTGCCACCAAGCAATGTTCTATCGGTAGTGTCAGTTCACCGACGATGTATAACGTGGTGTGTTGTAGTAAGTCGTAAACTTCGTTGATAGAGCCTGAGCTGGTGTTCTCAATCGGTAGTACACCGTAATCGGCATGACCGGACTCAACCGTACTAGCGACTTCTTTAAACTGTTCGCAGTTGAGCTCGATTAGTTCGGTGTTCTTGCGGCTAAAGAATTCACGACTCGCTAGGTGAGAGTAGGAGCCTTTCGAGCCTAAGAACGCAACGCGCGCCAAAGGTTTACGGCTGAGTTCTGGATTGGCAAGGTTTTGTAAGTACGACTGTTGAAGTAGAACCGAATCTTCAATGATGGTGTGGAATAGCTTGGTGATGTACTGCGCGTCTAGCTCGTATTTATCACGACCAGCATTGATGAGTTTAACCAGCAACTGTTGTTCTCGGGAGGCGTCACGCACTGGCTTAGAGGTTTCCACTTTACTTTTGGCGACTTCAATACTCATCTTTCTGCGCTCAGAGAGCAGCTTTAATAGCTGGTCATCAAGCTCATTAAGTCTCAAGCGTATCTCTTCAAGAGAGTATTTTTGTTCAGTCATCCTGTATTCCTTAAAATAAAAAAGCCTCCCGTTTGGGAGGCCTTCTGTTCGTTCTTGACTTATCTTTCGAAAACGAGAGAGCCTCCAGGGTTAATGGAGAAAAAAGAAGTCAAAAAAGAACAGAATAGTTGGTGTCATAATGCGTTACTTTTCAATTAAGCTGCAAACACAATAAGCAACCGCTCATGGAGCGTCAAGCAAAAAAATAGCGCCTTTCGGCGCTACTTCTTGATTCCTCTGCGAATTGAGCATTCTTACAAGGATTACTCTGTTTCTGCCTCTTCCAGCTCCGGCTTATCCGCTCGGCGAGCTTCTGGTTTATGGCGTAGTTTGTTTAGCTGACGTTCTAGTTTCTGTTCTACCTCATTAACGGCAGCGTATAAATCTTCATGTACTGCTGAAGCAACAAGTTTGCCTTTTGGTACGGTGATGACAGCTTCAAATTTCTTCTGTTTATTCGGCTCCTCGCTGAAGCTTGCCTGACAACCGATGATGTCTACTTGCCACTTTTCTAGTTTTTTAAACTTGCTCTCAATGTGAGCACGGATTGCAGAGGTGATGTCGATGTTTTTACCAGTGATGTTTACTTTCATATATGTTTTCCTCTGTGTAATCCCTCATGGGTTAACTCCAGATTACCCATCCCATCACAAAATAATGTGACGTAGATCATTATTTGGTGGGGCGTTTTACCGACTAAATTTAAACGTGATCCAACTCAAAGAGTAGTTGTGTTTATGGATAAAAAAGCTTGTTTTGAGGAAAAAACTCATTAGATTGGAAAGAGTAAGTTACTAAAAATCTTCTACTTTTTAGGGGCGGGATTCGGCTCAATAAAAGTCATTGAGTGAAGATTAAACAATTCAAAATGTGAATTATCTTCCAGAACGTTTTCCAGTTCATTTCTTCTCTTTTTCAAGTTTCATCTTACAGCTGTTTAAGCCGATGAATGTTGTGCGATATGTTTGGCCGCATTGATACAGTATCGTGCCTGGATTTATCGATTTCACAACGTTTTCGCTCCGCCAAAATACAAAAAAACCGCCTAAGAGTAGGCGGCTTTAACGTTGTGAACTTTGTAGTTTAGTGTGGATTGAGTTCCATCAGCTTCTTTGTTCGTTCAATGGCGTCTGTCAATCCAAGCTCTTTGTATGCTTCCAGTTGGATGTCTAGCGACTTACGCGCCGCTTCTGTGTCTGGGTAAGTTTTCTGTAGTTCTTGAGCACGATTAATCGCCGCGATCCAAGCTTCACGTCGTAAGTAGAAATCTGCTGTCGCTAAATCGTATTCCGCAAGACGGTTTTTAAGTGCGTACATGCGTTTCTGCGCATCTTGGGCATATGGGCTGGTTGGGTAACGTTCTAATAAACGTTTGAAGTCTGCGAACGCTTTTTTGACTGGCTCAGGGTCTCGGTCAGCACGGTCAATGTTAAATAGGTCGTGCATAAAGTTGCGGTCTTGCGCCATGTGAGTCAGACCACGCATATATAGCACCCAGTCCAACTTCTCGTGGGTAGGGTTTAAGCGAGTGAAGCGCTCAATAGTTGCTAGACCCAGTGCTAAATCGTCATTTTTGTAGTAAGCGTAGATAAGGTCGAGTTGAACTTGATCTGAATAAGCACCAAATGGGTAACGAGAGTCTAAAGCTTCTAGCTGGCTGATTGCGGATAGCCAATTGCCACTTTGCAGTGCGACTTGAGCTTCTGAGTAAAGCTCTGATGGAGGAACATCTGGGACGACCTCGTCGCTGCTTGAGCAGCCAACCAGTACTGATAACGCCAATAAGCCAGATAAGGTATGCTTTTTCATGTCAGGATTCAGTTCCTTCAGATAAATATTTCGTTGCTTCCGTTACTTTCTGGACGGTAACAGATACAATGTCCAAATATTATATTTTTCCACAGTAGTGACGATTAGTCTCTCAGTTTTTAAAAAAGTTCGACATGGCTCAGCAGATTGAATTAACCAACACAATTAAAGATAGCCAATTAGGTCAGCGTCTTGACCAAGCTATCGCCGAATTATTCGCCGACTTCTCTCGCTCTCGTCTAAAAGAGTGGCTTTTGGAAGGTAAAGTCCAAGTCGATGGTGAAGTTGTCAAGAAACCCCGTACTAAGGTGATGGGCGGTGAGGTCATTACACTGCAAGCGGAACTTGAAGATGAAGAGCGCTGGGAAGCGCAAGACATTCCTTTGGATATCGTCTACGAAGATGACGACATTATTGTCATCAACAAACCGCGCGATTTCGTGGTTCATCCAGGTGCAGGCACTCCGGATGGCACAGTGTTAAATGCGCTATTGCACCATTACCCAGCGATTGCAGAAGTGCCGCGTGCAGGTATTGTCCATCGTCTAGATAAAGATACCACGGGTCTTATGGTGGTAGCGAAAACGGTCCCAGCGCAAACGCGTTTGGTTCGTGCGCTACAAAAACGCAATATCACTCGTGAATACGAAGCAATTGCGATTGGTCGTATGACTGCAGGTGGTAAGGTAGAGCAGCCAATTGGTCGCCATTCTACCAAACGTACTCTGATGGCAGTGACCCCAATGGGCAAGCCAGCGGTGACACACTACCGAGTAGCGGAGCATTTCCGCGAACATACTCGTATTCGTCTGCGTCTGGAAACTGGTCGTACGCACCAAATTCGTGTGCACATGGCTTACTTGCAACATCCGCTGTTGGGCGATACTGCCTATGGTGGTCGCGCACGTATTCCATCTGGCGCGACGGAGGAGTTGGCGGAGAAGATCCGTAGCTTCGACCGTCAGGCACTTCATGCGGTGATGCTAAGGTTTGAACATCCAGTGACTGGCGAACAATTAGAGTTTCATGCTGATGTACCTGATGACATGGTTGCAATGGCAGAAGCGCTTCGTCAAGATACGCAAGAGCACGGCTTGGAAGAAGATTACTAAGCATGGAAATGATCGTCCCTAACTGGCCAGCACCGAGCAATATTAAAGCTTTTGCGTCGACTCGCATTGGTGGTTTCTCTGATGCGCCCTATCAAGGTTTAAACCTTGGTAGCCATGTTGGGGATGATGCCGCTATCGTTGCGAATAACCGCCAGTGGTTGTTTGAACATGCCAATATGCCATCACGACCAATTTGGCTTAATCAAACTCATTCGACGCTTGTATTAGAAACCAGCTCTCCGACCGACGAGGTTCTAGATGCAGATGGTTTATTTACACAATCTGCGAATGTGGTTTGTAGTGCTATGACCGCTGATTGTTTACCGGTATTACTCACCAACACGACAGGAACCCAAGTAGCGGCGGTGCATGCGGGTTGGCGAGGTTTAGCCGGTGGCATCGTTGAACAAGCTCTGCAAAAGTTTGACGGTGAGGTGATGGCGTGGATTGGCCCTGCGATTGCTCAGAGCGCATTTGAAGTCGGTAAAGATGTACTGGATGCGTTTTGCGCGTTTGACTCTCAAGCCGAAAAAGCGTTTACGCCAAAAAACACCAAGGGTAAATGGCTCGCTGATATGAACATGCTGGTGACTCAACGTTTGAATAAAGCGGGAGTGACAGCGGTTTACTACAGTGATTTATGTACCTACAACGACGCAGAGCGTTTTTACTCTTACCGCCGAGACGGTAAAACTGGCCGCCAAGCAAGTTTTATCTGGATCGAGCAATAATACCCTCCTAAATTTTAGGGGAAGCGATTTATTCCCCTTGAAAATCTTTGCTGACGTAACCATCTTTCTAACTGACTAAAGAATTCTTCTATTTGAGGTTAGGAAGGTAGATATGCGTCTTGACAGATTCACAAGTAAATTTCAAATCGCGATATCTGACGCTCAATCGTTGGCGTTAGGCCGCGACCATCAATACATCGAACCGGTACACCTGATGGTGGCATTAATGGATCAGGATGGTAGCCCGATCCGCCCATTGCTAACTATGCTTAATGTCGATGTGACTCAACTACGATCTAAATTGAGCGAAATCCTCGACCGATTACCAAAAGTGAGTGGTATTGGTGGGGACGTACAGCTTTCTAGCTCAATGGGCACGCTTTTTAACCTGTGTGATAAGGTCGCGCAAAAGCGCCAAGATACCTATATCTCATCAGAAATCTTTTTGCTGGCGGCGATCGAGGATCGTGGTCCATTAGGTGCATTGCTAAAAGAGCAAGGTCTAACCGAAGCGAAGATCAGCGAAGCGATCGATAAAGTGCGTGGTGGTCAGAAAGTGAATGACCCTAATGCGGAAGAGCTTCGCCAAGCGCTTGAGAAGTTCACCATTGACCTGACCGAACGAGCAGAGCAAGGCAAACTGGATCCTGTGATCGGTCGTGACGATGAAATCCGTCGCACTATTCAAGTGCTACAACGTCGTACCAAAAACAACCCGGTGATCATCGGTGAGCCTGGTGTTGGTAAAACGGCCATTGTTGAAGGGCTTGCTCAGCGCATCATTAATAACGAAGTTCCGGAAGGACTTCGTGGCCGACGCGTACTAGCGTTGGATATGGGCGCGTTGGTGGCTGGTGCTAAATACCGTGGTGAATTCGAAGAACGCTTGAAATCGGTCCTTAACGAATTGGCAAAAGAAGAGGGCAACGTCATCCTCTTTATCGACGAAGTGCATACTATGGTCGGTGCGGGTAAAGGCGAAGGCTCGATGGATGCCGGTAATATGCTTAAGCCTGCGCTTGCTCGTGGTGAACTGCATTGTGTCGGGGCGACCACATTAGATGAATATCGCCAATATATTGAAAAGGACCCAGCGCTAGAACGTCGTTTCCAAAAAGTGCTGGTGGATGAGCCGTCGGTTGAAGATACCGTGGCGATTTTGCGTGGTTTGAAAGAGCGTTACGAATTACACCACCACGTAGAAATTACTGACCCTGCTATTGTTGCAGCGGCAAGCTTGTCACATCGTTATATTTCGGACCGTCAGTTGCCGGATAAAGCGATTGACTTGATCGATGAGGCGGCTTCTAGCATCAGGATGCAAATTGACTCGAAACCAGAAGCACTGGACAAGTTGGAGCGTAAAATTATCCAACTTAAAATCGAGCAGCAGGCACTGAACAACGAACATGATGACGCGAGTGAAAAACGCTTAAACATGCTCAACGAAGAGTTGGCAGAGAAAGAGCGAGAGTTTGCGGAGTTAGAAGAAGTTTGGAACGCAGAGAAAGCAGCGCTATCGGGTACGCAGCATATCAAGTCTGAGCTTGAGCAAGCGCGTATGGATATGGAGTTCGCACGTCGAGCGGGCGATTTGAACAGAATGTCTGAGCTTCAGTACGGTCGTATCCCTGAGCTAGAGAAGCAGCTCGATCTTGCGACACAGGCTGAAATGCAAGAGATGACCTTGTTACGCAATAAGGTTACAGACAACGAAATTGCCGAAGTACTCTCTAAACAAACGGGGATTCCAGTCTCAAAAATGCTGGAAGCAGAAAAAGAGAAACTGCTACGCATGGAAGACGTGTTACACAAACGTGTAATTGGTCAAGTCGAAGCGGTGGAAGTGGTATCGAATGCGATTCGTCGTAGTCGAGCGGGGCTATCTGATCCAAATCGACCAATTGGTTCGTTCCTATTCTTAGGTCCAACCGGGGTTGGTAAAACCGAACTCTGTAAAACACTGGCGAGCTTTATGTTCGATAGTGAAGATGCGATGGTTCGTATCGATATGTCTGAGTTCATGGAGAAACACTCCGTGGCAAGATTGGTCGGTGCGCCTCCGGGTTATGTGGGGTATGAAGAAGGTGGTTACCTAACCGAAGCGGTAAGACGTAAGCCTTATTCGGTCATCCTGCTTGATGAAGTAGAGAAAGCACATCCAGACGTGTTTAATATTCTGCTACAAGTATTGGATGATGGTCGACTCACTGACGGGCAAGGTAGAACGGTAGATTTCCGTAATACTGTGGTGATCATGACGTCTAACTTGGGTTCAACGCGTATTCAAGAGAACTTTGGTTCGCTGGATTACGAAGGTATGAAAGAGCAGGTAATGGATGTGGTTAGCAAACACTTCCGTCCTGAGTTCCTTAACCGCGTCGATGAGAGTGTCGTGTTCCATCCTCTAGGACAAGACCATATCAAGTCGATTGCTTCTATTCAGTTGCAACGTTTAGCGTCACGAATGGAAGAGAAAGGTTTTGTGCTTGAGGTGTCAGACAAAGCACTCGAACATATTGCTCAAGTCGGTTTCGACCCTGTATATGGTGCTCGCCCATTGAAGCGTGCGATCCAACAAAGTGTCGAAAACCCACTAGCCAAAGAAATATTGGCGGGCAATGTGGTTCCAGACAAGCCAATCAAGTTGGTGGTGAGCAACGACCAGATCATTGCGCATCAGTAATTAAGTTAACTAAAAAGGGCCTTGATAGGCCCTTTTTGTTTATCTTTAATACAGCTTGGTTGAAATGTGAACGAACAAATCCAAAATACGAGTTTTTTTCATATTTGCTATTGCGCCTTTTGAATTCCTCCCTATAATGCGCCTCCGTTGTCACGGGAAACCGAGCTGAAAAGCAAGGCAACAAGACGGCGAAAGTTAAGTGAAATTACTTTCAAAGAAATAACGAAAAAAGTGTTTGACACAACAAGTTATCTCGATAAAATGTCCGTCCGCTTTGAGAAGCCTCAGAGCAAAGCTCTTTAACAATATAAACCTATCAATCTGTGTGGGCACTCGTTGATGATAATCCAATTAGAAGCTTAGGCTTCAAATTAGGTTTCAATGATACGAAGTGACCATTGAATCTTCGGATTCAGCACAGTCAATTCAAACATTACTTTATGTAATGTTCAGTATTCATTGAGCCGAACAAAATCTTAAATTGAAGAGTTTGATCATGGCTCAGATTGAACGCTGGCGGCAGGCCTAACACATGCAAGTCGAGCGGAAACGAGTTCACTGAACCTTCGGGGAACGTGAACGGCGTCGAGCGGCGGACGGGTGAGTAATGCCTGGGAAATTGCCCTGATGTGGGGGATAACCATTGGAAACGATGGCTAATACCGCATAATAGCTTCGGCTCAAAGAGGGGGACCTTCGGGCCTCTCGCGTCAGGATATGCCCAGGTGGGATTAGCTAGTTGGTGAGGTAAGGGCTCACCAAGGCAACGATCCCTAGCTGGTCTGAGAGGATGATCAGCCACACTGGAACTGAGACACGGTCCAGACTCCTACGGGAGGCAGCAGTGGGGAATATTGCACAATGGGCGCAAGCCTGATGCAGCCATGCCGCGTGTATGAAGAAGGCCTTCGGGTTGTAAAGTACTTTCAGCAGTGAGGAAGGTTCATGCGTTAATAGCGTATGGATTTGACGTTAGCTGCAGAAGAAGCACCGGCTAACTCCGTGCCAGCAGCCGCGGTAATACGGAGGGTGCGAGCGTTAATCGGAATTACTGGGCGTAAAGCGCATGCAGGTGGTTTGTTAAGTCAGATGTGAAAGCCCGGGGCTCAACCTCGGAATTGCATTTGAAACTGGCAGACTAGAGTACTGTAGAGGGGGGTAGAATTTCAGGTGTAGCGGTGAAATGCGTAGAGATCTGAAGGAATACCGGTGGCGAAGGCGGCCCCCTGGACAGATACTGACACTCAGATGCGAAAGCGTGGGGAGCAAACAGGATTAGATACCCTGGTAGTCCACGCCGTAAACGATGTCTACTTGGAGGTTGTGGCCTTGAGCCGTGGCTTTCGGAGCTAACGCGTTAAGTAGACCGCCTGGGGAGTACGGTCGCAAGATTAAAACTCAAATGAATTGACGGGGGCCCGCACAAGCGGTGGAGCATGTGGTTTAATTCGATGCAACGCGAAGAACCTTACCTACTCTTGACATCCAGAGAACTTTCCAGAGATGGATTGGTGCCTTCGGGAACTCTGAGACAGGTGCTGCATGGCTGTCGTCAGCTCGTGTTGTGAAATGTTGGGTTAAGTCCCGCAACGAGCGCAACCCTTATCCTTGTTTGCCAGCGAGTAATGTCGGGAACTCCAGGGAGACTGCCGGTGATAAACCGGAGGAAGGTGGGGACGACGTCAAGTCATCATGGCCCTTACGAGTAGGGCTACACACGTGCTACAATGGCGCATACAGAGGGCGGCCAACTTGCGAAAGTGAGCGAATCCCAAAAAGTGCGTCGTAGTCCGGATCGGAGTCTGCAACTCGACTCCGTGAAGTCGGAATCGCTAGTAATCGTGGATCAGAATGCCACGGTGAATACGTTCCCGGGCCTTGTACACACCGCCCGTCACACCATGGGAGTGGGCTGCAAAAGAAGTAGGTAGTTTAACCTTTCGGGGAGGACGCTTACCACTTTGTGGTTCATGACTGGGGTGAAGTCGTAACAAGGTAGCGCTAGGGGAACCTGGCGCTGGATCACCTCCTTATACGATGATTACTCACGATGAGTGTCCACACAGATTGAT